>OW818669.1:2377500-3440000 GCA_942493195.1 uncultured Geobacteraceae bacterium
GTTTCTACGGATTCTATGGGATAATCTCCCGATGCCGTTTCAGCCGACAGCATTATTGCATCGGTTCCGTCAATTATGGCATTGGCTACGTCAGACGTCTCGGCCCTAGTGGGGCGCGGATTTCTGATCATGGAATCCAGCATCTGGGTAGCCGTGATAACAGGTTTACCGGCCTTGTTGCATGCCTGGATGATTTTTTTCTGATAGATCGGCACCTTCTCCGGCTCAATTTCCACTCCCAGGTCACCACGGGCCACCATAACCGCATCGGTCGCTTCCAATATTTTTTTGAAGTTTCGCAGTGCTTCCGGCTTTTCTATTTTAGCGACAACAGGCGTATCTTTACCTTTTGCCGCAATAATCTGCTTGATCTCAAGAATGTCACTGGCGGTGCGCACAAACGACAGGGCGACAAAATCAACCCCCGCTTCAAGCGCAAAATCAAGATCGATCAGATCTTTCTCCGTCAGACAGGGGGCCGAAACATCAACTCCCGGTAAATTGATACCCTTGTTATTTTTAAGGAGCCCACCTGTCACGACCAGACAACGCACACACTCCCCTTCAACTCCGACAACCTTCAACTCCAGGAGACCATCATCCAGCAGAATTCTTGATCCTGGACGTACATCCCGCGGCAACGAGCGGTAAATGGTCGGGATAATACCGTCATGGCCAAGCACATCATCCGTTGTTATGACGACATCCTGCCCCTTGCTGAGCACCATTCCTTCGCCCATCATTTTTCCAGTTCTAATTTTTGGCCCCTGAAGGTCCGCCAGAATCCCGGCCTGACGCCCCAGACCATCGGAAACCTGACGAATGGTATGTATCAGTTCCTGCTTCTGAGTGTTTTCACCATGGGAAAAATTCAGTCGAAAGATATCCACGCCGGCCTTCATAAGCTTGCGGATCATCTCGGGCGATGAACTCACCGGACCAACGGTTGCTACTATTTTAGTTTTACGGGTCGATCGTGACATGCCGTCTCCTTTAACTATAAGAGTTCTTTACAAAATTCAACGTACCACCAGCCAAAAGTTCCTGCCGTTGCCGCTCCGAAACGTCCAGCATCGTCACGATCTCTCTGCCGTTGATTGAAACAGGTATTTCGACCGCACCGCCTGCGATGAGGCGCTTCACATCCGGGAACTCCACCCGGTCACCCTGTTTAAAATATTCACAATCCGCAGGATTCCTGAAGATCAGCGGTAAAATACCGAAATTGACAAGATTGGCCTTATGGATACGTGCAAAGCTTTTTACTATTTTCGCCCTGATACCCAGAAAACGTGGGGCAATGGCGGCATGCTCCCGTGAAGAGCCCTGTCCATAGTTCTCTCCGCCTATAACTATCCCATTTCCGGCAGCCCGGGCCCGGGCGGGGAAATCCGCGTCAACCTGTTCAAACACATGCTCACTTATGGCCGGAATATTACTGCGCAGAGGCAACACCTTGTTTCCGGCCGGCATGATATGGTCAGTCGTTATATTGTCGCCTAGAACGATAACAACCTCTGCCTGCAGAGATTCCGGCAAGGGCTTAAAGTCCGGAAACGGCACGATATTGGGGCCGGTTGTGATGACCACATCCGAACTATCTTCAAGTGGAAATATGATGCCGGAATCATCAAGCAAATACGCATCGGGATTGCGCACACCGGGCCATTGCATACGTTTACCCAGATCTCTCGGGTCGGTAATCACACCGGCCAGACCCGATGCCGCCGCGGTTTCAGGAGAACAGAGGTAAACCTTATCCCCCTTAGTTCCACTACGCCCCGGGAAATTTCGCGGGAACGTGCGCAAACTGATCTGATCGGTTCCAGGCGCCTGCCCCATGCCGATACATCCCAGGCAACCGGACTGATGGATGCTGACACCTGCCATCAACAGCATCAGTACTCCTCCATCCTGGGCAACATTTTCCAAGGCCTGACGACTGCCTGGATTGACATGGAAGTGAACCCCGGGGGCCACCCGGGCACCGGCAACGATTTTACAGACAGTCATCAGATCGCGATACGATGAGTTGACCGAACTGCCCACAATGACCTGATCCACTTTTGTGCCGGCAACTTCACGCACGGTAACAACATTGTCCGGAGACGAGGGGCAGGCAATCAGCGGCTCCAGACTCGAAAGATCAATCTCGTCGTACTCGTCGTAAACCGCCCCTTCATCGGCTGACATCAGCTGCCAGCCCTCTCCACGCCCCTGGGAGATCAGGAATTCCTGTGTCCGCTTGTCGGAGGGGAAGACCGACGAAGTTGCACCCAGCTCTGCACCCATATTTCCGATAGTGGCGCGATCCGTGACCGAAAGCGTAGCCACACCGGGGCCGTAGTATTCAAAGATCTTGCCCACTCCTCCTTTAACCGTATGGCGGCGTAGCAACTCCAGAATAACATCCTTACCCGAAACCCACTCGGGAAGCTGACCGACCAGCTTCACACCAAAGACCGTCGGGCACGGCAAATTGAAGGGGTGACCAGCCATGGCCAAAGCCACATCAAGACCGCCTGCTCCAATGCCAATCATGGACAACCCAGCCGCCGTTGGAGTATGGGAGTCGGCCCCCAGAACAATCGTGCCGGGGACCCCAAATCGCTCCAGATGTACCTGATGGGAAATACCGTTGCCGGGGCGAGAGAGGTGCACGCCGAATTTTTGGGCCGCTGACGTAAGAAAAGCGTGGTCATCGGCATTCTTGTAATCGGTCTGTAAAAGATTGTGGTCGATGTATTGAGCTGCCAATCCGACCTTCACCCGCGGCAAACCCATGGCAATAAACTCCAGCATGGCCATGGTGCCGGTGGCATCCTGCAACAGGGTATGGTCAATTTTTATTGATATCTCTGTCCCTGGTTTAAGTTGGCCTTCGACCAGGTGGGCTTCCAATATTTTAGTTGTAAGATTTTTTGTCATGACGTCCTCCCTTTCTTGGTCAGGCGTGAATTGCTTCGCCGTGCACATCCAGTGCCGCTTCCCTGAGCCCTTCCGATAGGGTCGGGTGGGCATGGCAGATCAGCGCCACATCACGTGCCGTTCCTCCAAAGCTCATAACGGTTACTGCTTCTGCAATCAGGTCCGAGGCACGCGGGCCGACAATGTGAACACCCAGAACCCTGTCATTATCGGCATGGGCAAGAATCTTAACGAATCCCTCTGTCTCGTCCATGCAGCGTGCCCTGCCAAGTGCGGCAAAATTGAAACGCCCGGCCTTAAAGTGAATTCCCTGTTCCTTAAGCCGCTCCTCCGTCTGGCCAACACTGGCCGCCTCCGGCCAAGTATAGCAGACACCGGGGATGTACTCATACTCGACAACCGCATGCTGTCCGGTCATGCGCTCCACACAGACAACGCCCTCTTCCGAGGCTTTGTGGGCCAGCATCGGCCCGGCAACAAGATCGCCAATCGCGAAAATCCCCGCGATTGACGTCCGGTAATCGCCATCCACCGTAACCCTGCCATTCTCATCTCGGGCCACTCCTAATTCCTCCAGCCCCATACCACCTGTCAACGGTCTACGCCCGACAGCCACCAAAACCCGGTCGCAGTCGATTTCTTCGGCACCGCTGCCATCATTGTACTCCACAATCGCCTTGGCTCCAATACGTCTGATACCGGCAATACGAGTCCCCAGCTTGAACTGGATGCCCTGCTTGCGCAAGGAGCGATACAAACTGTCGGCGGCCTGGCGGTCCATGGCAGGGAGAATACGGGGCAGCATTTCGATGACCGTCACCGAAGCCCCCAGACGGCGCCAGACCGAGCCCAGCTCCAGGCCGATATAGCCGGCACCGGCAACTATGAGATGTTCGGGTAGCTTGTCAAATGACAGCGCTTCTCTGGCCGAAACAATCACCTGGCCATCAAATGGTGCCGTCGGCAATGGAGCCGCCTCACTTCCGGTCGCCAACAACACCCGTTTTCCGCGCAACAACTGAATACCGGCTGAATCACCCGAAGTCTGCTCAGCTCCACCCGGCAAGCTCAGCTGCATTTTTGTATTAACGGAAACCTCATGCACTCCCGTCACATTGAGACCATTCAGATATGCCGTACCGGAATAATGAGTTATTTCATTCTTCTTAAACAGGTAGGCAACACCATCTGTAAGTCGTTTGACCACGTCATCCTTGCGGCGCATCATGGCAGCCAGATCAAGCCGCAGACCGTCAGCTGCGATTCCGTGACCTGCAAATTTATCGCGGCCCTGGGCGAACAATTCACTGGAGTCGAGAAGGGCCTTGCTGGGAATACAACCTTCATTCAGGCATACACCACCCAGCGCATCACGTTTTTCGACAACGGCCACCTTCATCCCCAGCTGGGCTGCACGGACCGCTGCTACGTACCCGCCCGGTCCTGCTCCAACAACGATCAGATCATAGAGAATATCCTCGGACATCCGGAACCTCCTGTATGTATCAATTTAGAGTACGTGAAAAATTGTGGGCAAGATCTATTCGGGAACTCGGATAATTATATCCAGCGTCCCCCCCTGCAGTTTATCCCAGATCGGCTGGGAATTATTCTGATTTTGTGGTGCATAGGCATCATGCAGGGTCGGGAGAGAGAACTTGAGCCCAAAGCTGCCTTCATCTAGAATTACTCCATTCCCTTCAAGCCGTAGCTGACTATCACCCATTCGCTTGACGGAAAGACCGGGGTTCTTTGATGAATCCAGCAACGCGCCATTGGACGGGAGAGTACTGTATATCAACAACTCCCTCACGATCCCCTTGGCACGGGCATTGTTCTGTTGAGCCGCCTTGGTTAACCATTCAATTGCCTGACCTTTATCCTGGTTTGCCCCGTCTCCCGCAAGCAACACCATTCCGTACGCCAGCTGGGCATCCGCAAAACCTGCTTCGGCCGACAATCTGAACCAACCAGCAGCGGTAGCACGGTCAATCAGGGTACCGGCGCCGTTGTAATAAAAGGTTCCAAGATAATATTGGGCCCGGTGATCATGTTGCGAGGCAGCCAGGCGCATAAGCCTGACAGCCTCCACCGGATTATTGGGAACGCCTTCTCCATAATGGTGCATCAGGGAGAGCATGAAAGCTGCCCTGGCATTTTTTGCAGCTGCTGCACGGTACCAGCGTAACTCTTCACGCTCGTCTTTCGGCACCCCATCACCGACAAGATACATCAACCCCAAGGTATATTGTGCCTGCGGGTTGCCACTCTTAGCTTTGCGCCTGACCTCGGCGACGACGCGTCCGAGATCCTTTTTTTCACCCTGACTACCTTTTTTCAGGATTTTCAACAGAACAATCGCACGATAGTCGTCGGTCGAAGCCGCCTGGAGATAGGACACTGCCTTTGCTTTATTCTTCGGAACACCATGCCCATAGAGATAGTATTGACCCAGCTGATACTGAGCAGCCGAATACCCCTCTTCCGCTGAAAAACGCAGAAGTTCGATACCCAGTGTTTCGTTTTTCGGGACGCCATTTCCTCGAAGATGCATAAGTGACAAAAAAAATGACCCCACCGGTCCAGCTTGATTTTTGTCACCAAACTCCTTCAGAGCAGTCGCATAGTCCCCTTTGCGATATGCCAGTCGCCCCTCAACGCTTCCGGATAATGCGTATACGGGTAGCAGAAGCATCAGCAGCAGAATGACTATGCGCCTGATCAAGTTCAGCACGACCGTTCACCCTGTGACAACGTGTTCATCAACATTTTCAAGATAATCCTTGACCTTTTTCAGAAAGGCTACCGCTTCCCGTCCGTCGATAATGCAATGATCATAAGAGAGTGCCAGGTACATCATCGGACGGATCACGACAAGACCGTCACGTGCAACAGGCCGGTCTTGAATCGCATGCATTCCCAGAACAGCACTTTGCGGGGTGTTGAGTATGGGCGTGGAGAGCATGGAACCATACACACCTCCGTTACTGATGGTAAAGGTTCCACCACTCAGATCGCTGATTGAAACACGATTGGTGGCTATTTTCTGTTTGAAATCGAGAATAGCCTGATCTATTTCATACAGCTTCATGACATCCACATTTCGTACAACCGGCACAACCAGCCCTTTTTCACTTCCAATTGCAATACCGAAGTCATAGAAATTATGGTAGACAAAAGCATTTCCATCGATATGTGCATTTACTACCGGGTAAGCCCTTAATGCTTCAACACAGGCCTTTACAAAGAACGGCATCAGCCCCAGCGAATTGCCATGCTGCGCCTTGTAGCGTTCACGATACATTGACCGCAACTCTGCAACGCGCGACATATCAACTTCGTTGAAGGTCGTCAGCATAGCAGTCTGTTGACGAACGGTAATCAGGCGTTCCGAGATCCGTTTGCGGATCGGAGAGATAGGTCGACGTTCTTCACGACGAGCTTCATACGATGGCGCTTCCTCACTACCAACCGAAGCCGCCTCCCGCAGCGGTGCATCGGGCTTTTCAGATTCGGGAACGGTATGAACAGGTGCTGCAGCTGGTGGCGGCTCCGCCATAGGCCCCTCTTCGAGACCATTAACCGGTTTTACCCTGGAAGTACCTTCTATACGCGTAAAGAGATCTTCCAGGGTGATCCGCCCCCCTTTGCCTGTTCCTGTGACAGAATCAGGGGATATCTCCTTCTCGCGCATTTCCCTGCGAACCGAGGGAGAAGCGGCGATCTCTTTCAAAACATCCCCGCGCAGTCCCACCGGAGCGGTAGCTGCATTATCCGCATTTGAAGCCGTTTCGGAGATTGAACCTATGACTGTGCCGATCTTTACCGTACTTCCCTCAGTGACCAGTACCTCCAATATCCCGGAAACATCGGCATTGATATCCAGGGTAATCTTGTCGGTTTCAATCTCGCATACGGGCTCATCTTTTTTGACCGGCTCGCCATGTTTCTTGAACCATTTTGCCAGTAGGGCTTCACGAATCGATTCACCAACTTCCGGAATACGTATATCCATACTGTATGCTCCTGAGAAATTTGTTTCATCACCATCTGTCACCTGAATGATCGGCGCATATTTTAGCAAGTTCTATACAATTCACCAGCAAAAAGGGGCGACCACTATCCCATGGCCGCCCCGCGTTACACTCACTATTCAGTCAATTCAAACCTGACCCTTCAGAAATTCTCGACCAAATGGCGACATCTGGCGCAACCGAGCAATAATCGGAGGCATCTCGCGGATAACCGTATCAATTTCAGTATCCGTTGTAAAACGGGATAGGGAAAAACGGATTGAACCATGAGCACAGGTAAAAGGCACACCCATTGCGCGCAGGACATGGGAGGGTTCCAGTGATCCGGAGGTACAGGCACTGCCCGAAGACGCACAAATCCCCAACTCGGACAGCAGCATCAGGATCGCTTCCCCTTCCACAAATTCAAAGGCGATCGAGGTCGTATTTGGCAGACGCTCGGCACCATCACCATTGATACGGGCATGGGGAATCGCCGCCATTAATGCATTTTGCAGGCGATCCCGCTGAGCCTTGACATCCGTATTCTCCGTCTCCATATACTGGCCGGCCAGTTCACATGCCTTTCCAAGGGCGATAATGGCCGCCGCATTTTCAGTGCCCGCTCGGCGACTCTTCTCCTGATGCCCCCCCACCAAGAACGGGCGGAACGGGGAACCACGGCGTAGATATAGTACTCCGATCCCTTTGGGAGCGTGGAGCTTGTGACCGGATACAGACAACATGTCGATCTGCGACGCTGCCATGTTGATAGGAATTTTGCCGACCGCCTGGACCGCGTCCGTATGAAAAAGAGCACCCTTTGATTTGGCAATGGCGGCAGCTTCTTCTACCGGAAAAATCACACCGGTTTCGTTGTTGGCCCACATCAGAGAAACGATGGCGGTATCAGTATCGACGGCATTTCTGTACTCATCCATATCCAGGTTACCAGCCCCGTCCACACCGATCTCAGTTACCCGGTAACCCTTCTGCGTCAGATTGCGACACTGGGTCAGGACGGCCGGGTGTTCGACACGGGACGTAATCACATGGCGCTTTTCCGGATAAATCTCCAGAGCTGAGCGAATTGCAGCGTTGTCGCTCTCGGTTCCACAGGCCGTGAAGATAATCTCATCGGCTGAGGCTCCCAAAAGCGCGGCGACCCGTTTACGAGCCTCATCTACCTTGGATTGCACCTGGCCACCGAAAAAATGCATCGAGCTGGGATTGCCGTACAGTTCGCAAAAATATGGGCGCATCTCTTCAAAAACAGCCTCGTCCATTTTGGTTGTGGCGTTATTATCCATGTAGATTTCTTTCATGCCGAGACCTCCTCAACAACAATATCCTCGGCCACAAACTCGCGCAGCTTCAGCTCCACCATGCGCGCGGTATTGCCGGACGAGGCACAACCGGCGCAGGCTTTACGGAAAGCGACTTGAACCTTGGCGCCATCGATGTCGATCAATTCAAGATCACCGCCATCGGCCCACAGCAATGGCCGGATATCCTTTTCCAGAACCTCCTGGATCAGCTGCATCTTCTTCATATTCGAAAGTTTTTCCGGGCGGGTACGCGGTTGTTCAGCCTGCCCCAGAACTTCGTTGATCAATTCCTTGATTTTGGGAATGCAGCCGCCACAGGCACCGCCGGCCTTGGTAAAGTGGGTTACCTGTTCGGCGGTTGTGAGTTTGTTCGTTTCAATGACCTTCTTCAGGAATGTGTCCGTGATGCCGAAGCATTTACATACGACCGTCCCTTCATGATCCGGATAGGCATGACCGTGATCGTGCTCGCTGTCATGCTCGGGGATATCCATGCCCCGGTATTTGTAAATTGCAACCTCAAGGGCTTCCTGCCCCATAACGGAACAGTGCATCTTTTCTTCAGGAAGCCCGCCGAGGAATTCGGCAATATCCTGATTGCTGATGGCCAAAGCTTCGTCGAGGTTCTTTCCCTTGACCATTTCAGTCAGGGCTGAAGAAGAGGCTATGGCACTGGCACAACCGAACGTCTGAAATTTAGCATCGACAATCTTGTCCTTGTTTTCATCCAGCTTGAGATACAACTTGAGCGCATCACCGCACGCGAGGCTGCCGACCTCTCCAATGGCGTCGGCATCGGGAATATCGCCCACATTACGCGGATTGAGAAAATGATCCTTAACAGTTGGTGTATAATCCCACATGAGTTACTCCTTCGGTCTGTATCCCCCAATCGGTGCGAGAATACGAATATGGATTAGTTCAGAATAAAGTTGCGGCCGGCCGTCATCACCTCGGTCAAACGGGCCTCACTGGAAGCCTCGCCGTAGAGCCGCACAACCGGCTCTGTTCCTGATTTGCGGAAGAGCAGCCAGCTGCCGTCAGACAACAGGAGTTTGGTACCGTCGATTCTGATTACTTCTGTCACCTTTGTGCCGGCTATTTCAGAAGGGAGTTCATCTACCTTGGTTGCATAGGCCTCTTCCAATTCCGGAGACAGCTTGAGGTTGTCCCTGCGCGTAACCACCCTGCCGACCTCAGCATACAGCCTATCAAGCAATTCCCGTACCGTCTTGCCTTCCCTCGCAACCATCTCAGCTACCAGGAAGCATGCCAGAATACCATCCTTTTCCGGCACATGGCCGCGGATCGTAAGCCCGGCGCTTTCTTCACCACCAATTACCAGTTTATCCTGACTGATCAGTTCACCGATGTATTTGAAACCTACCGGTGTCTCAAAAACAGGCACACCGTGTTTTTTTGCCACTGCATCGATCAAATGGGAGGTTGCCACAGAACGAGCAACGCCCCCCTCCAGTTTTCGTACGCGTATCAGATAATCAAGAAGCAGCGCAATGATATAGTTGGGTTCGATGTAAGAACCATCAGCGTCAAGTATACCAAAACGATCCGCATCGCCATCAGTGGCAATTCCAAGCCTAATAGCCGGGTCATTTTTAACTAGAGTGATGAAATCAGGGATATGTTTCTCTGCCGGCTCGGGCGGATGTCCACCAAAATAAGGATCTGGCTTATTGTTAATAATCGTATGGCTGATTCCATGTGCGATCAGCGGACCATCAAGATAGCCGCGACCGGTGCCGTACAGAGCATTGACTCCCAGTTTGCCGATACCTTTGATTGCATCAAAATCAACTTTGGTTTCAAGATCGGCCAGATATGCCGGACTGGGATCTATACGCTCAACCAAACCGTTTCGCAAGGCAACATCAAGTTGCAGCTCCTTGTAGCAAACCTCTCCCAGCATTTCATTGGCACGTCGCTCGATATCCTTGGTAGTTTCCGGGAGAGCCGGCCCCCCCCAGGAAGGTGAAAATTTGACGCCGTTGTACTCAGGGGGATTATGGCTGGCCGTAAAGTTGACCGCGCCGGCAGCACCACGTCGAAGTATTTCAAACGAAATAACCGGAGTCGGTGTATCCCGGTCACACAGAAAAGATTTGATCCCCGCACCGGCAAACACCCGGGCCGCTTCCTGTGCAAAGCGCTGACCCATAAAACGGGTATCGCACCCGATCACGACACCCTTATGCTGTTCCCCCGCCGCAACAAGGTTGTCGGCAATCGCCTGAATGACGGCCTTGACGTTGTCGAAGGTGAAATCTTCACACATAATACCGCGCCAACCGGATGTTCCAAAGGCAATTCGCGTCATTTATGAATCCTCCTCATCACAATAAGACAGCATTTGTCGCATTACAATAGTACACCGGCGTCCACCCGTCAAGTCAAAGAGCCTTTCTATAAAGGATTTTTCCTGTTGACTTTTTTCATCCATACTTGTTAGAGTTGCCTTTCAGTTCAGAACACTTTCAGGAGGAAGAAGCATGCAGTGTCAGACAGTACTTCCAGGTACCGAATGTACCTTTTGGGGTAAAAAAGGTTGTAACTTCACAGAAGGTTCTTGCCAGACGATTGTGGAAAATTGTGAGGGATGTGAGCGCATTGTGACCGGTTCAATCGGTCAGGTCTGCAGCGCATACCCAGCACCTGCCAAAAAGTGGAACAGTGGAATCTGCAATTTTGCTACGCACGTAAAAATTGAAATCAAGGTTGATGATACAAAAGTCAACCCGCTCAAAGCTTCAAAAAAGGCTTCTGGCGGCAGCAAGAAGAAGTAATTTCGACTCATTTATCTGTCATCAAGGGGGGATGTCCATACATCCCCCCTTTTTTGTGGGGAGTGGTCTATGTCGTATGATTCGATAACCTGTAAGAACTGCGGGGCTGAAGTAAAGAAACATAGAAATCCATTCCCCACAGTCGATATTATTATCGAAACCGGGCAGGGGATTGTCCTGATACGACGGAAAAACCCTCCTTTTGGGTGGGCACTTCCGGGTGGATTTGTTGATTACGGAGAAAGCCTAGAGAATGCAGCAATACGGGAAGCTCGGGAGGAGACATCATTGATCGTGGACAACCTGATACTGCTGGGATGTTATTCCGACCCATCCAGAGATGAGCGGATGCATACCATCTCAACGGTGTTTGTTGCGAGAGGGCACGGAATTGCCAAGGCCGACGATGATGCCGCCGGCCTTGAAATTTTTTCACTTGATAATCTGCCGAAAGAACTTTGCTTTGATCACGCCAGAATATTGGACGATTATGTACAGACAACAAAAATTTCGAAAATTTCTTAAATATTCTCTGCCTTCAGCTGCTGATTCTTTTTCAACAGCTCCACCAACTCCCCCGGAGGCAACGGTCGACAAAACAGGTAACCCTGAACCTGATCGCAGTTATTGTCTTTAAGAAAATCATACTGGGCCTGCGTTTCTACCCCCTCCGCAATCACATTCAGATTCAGGCTGTTGCCCATGGCAATTATTGCTGTCGTAATTGCCGCATCCGTAGAGCTTAAATCCACATCTCGAACGAATGATTTGTCAATTTTCAAGGTGTTCACAGAAAAACGCTTCAGATGTGCCAGGGAAGAATATCCTGTTCCGAAATCATCAATCGAGATATGAATTCCCAGTTCAGTGATCACTGACAGAACCGATACAATAAAATCCGGATTCTGCATGATTACGCTCTCTGTTATCTCGAGTTCAAGCAGATCGGCAGACATACCGGTTTCCTTCAGGACCCTGCGTATGGTTGCCAGCAGAGCGGTGTGCTGCAACTGATAGCCGGATAGATTCACTGCCACCCGCAGACCAGTGATCCCTTCCCCCTGCCACTTGACATTCTGCAGACAGGCTTCCCGCAAAATCCACTCACCAAGTTGCATAATCAAGCCATTTTCTTCAGCCAGCTGAATAAATTCAACAGGCGACAGTAGTCCCAGTTCAGGATGTTCCCAGCGAGCCAGTGCCTCCATTGCCACAATACAACCAGAGATCACGTCAACTTTGGGCTGGTAATACACCCTGAATTCCTGGTGTTCCAAGCCACGGCGCAGACTGTTCGAAATAACAAAACGGCGTGAAGCATTCTGATCCATGTCATCGTTATAGAACTGAACATTGTTTCGGCCCAATGACTTGGCATGATACATGGCAATGTCGGCCTTTTTCATAACATCTTCTGTTTCCTGACCATCATCCGGATACATGCAGACCCCCAGACTGGTGGTTATGAAAAGTTCGTGGTCACGCAAAACAAAGGGCGCCACAAGTGACCTCAGGATTTTTTCGCTAAGACTGGCCACGTCGGTACGATCCTTCACATTGGTGAGCAGAATGATAAATTCATCACCACCAATTCGGGCAACCGTGTCGGTTTCGCGCAATGTACGCTTCAAGCGCAACGCCACCATCCGCAATAGTTCGTCACCCACCGAATGTCCCAAGGTATCATTGATAATTTTGAAACGATCCAGATCAAGAAACAGAACCGCAAAAGGTGTATTCATACGATGCGAGAAAGCCTTGGCCTGCTGGACCCTGTCTTCCAGCAGAATACGATTGGGCAGTCCGGTAAGTATGTCATGATGAGCCAGTTTATATAGTTCGTGTTGAGCAATTTTACGTTCGGTAATATCTCGACAAACTCCCCAGACAGAAGCGATCTCACCGTCCTGTCTGTTGGCCGACAAACTCATTTCAACGTGAATGGATTCTTCTCCATTGGCGTACATCTGCAGCTCAATCTGTATCGAGCTGCCCTCTCTGGAAAGCCGTGTAAACTGTTCCCTGAATACCTGCCGCATATCCGAAACGACATAATCAAAAATAGGAGGGATACCGGCCTGACTGTCGCGTGGTAGTGCGAGCAGATCGTAACAGACTGCATTCGCATAGATGATACTCCCGTCACCGTTGCAACAGAAAATCAGATCATTGGTTGAATCCATGAAACCGAGAAGAGCCTCTTCACTCTCAACCACACGAGCATGATCGTGGCGAAGAACTCCCATAAGAAATGCGCCTATAAATGCTACAGCCGCATTCATTCCGGAAACCCACAGCCATTGGAGCACCTGCAGCTGCACATCACGAAACAAAGAAGCATCAATGAAAGGCATGGCCAACGGTTTCAGAATATTAAGGCCCTCAAACAGGAGTAACCCGCCATACAGAACCGAACCGAACGTACCGATTAACCAAACATCACGACGTCCATCAAACAGAAAAGCAGACTCAAGAGTTACCAGCAGATACACCGGCCAGAACCAACTGACGATTCCCCCCGTAAAGTGAATCAGCACGGTTACACAAACAAGATCAAGAACAACCTGGACATGAATAAGATTTCTGAAGCGTTGCAGTGTGTGACACGATCTGCTCAGAATGATGTTGTAAAATCCAACGGCACAGACGGCCAGCAAAAGGTAAACCGTTTGTTCAACGCTGAAACTGTAGCCTTGCCGGCTCACAGAAAAGCTGACACCGGCACACACACCATACAGAGCAAGAACGGAAAGTAGAATCCACCTGGTTCTTGCAACAAGCAAAACCCGGGTACATTGATCCTCAAGACGCTCCATTGTCTGGCGCTGCAAAGGGTCAAAAACACCCTTGACTGTCTTGGAAAGCGAACTCATCCAGAGTGATGCGTGTTTTGCGTCTCTGTTTGCCACGTTATGCTTCCTTTTGAATAAAATTATCTAAAAAACACAGGTCTGGTTCGCTCTCTAACAACCCGGATTCACAACAATATCTGAAGAAAAGTTGCAGCCCTTCCAAATGTCGGTCGTCAAGGTCATAAGAAATATTATCACGCCAATAAGCGGCCAACTTCTCGACCCCCATCCACACAGCATCTGCTGAATGCTCCGCAATCGTCTGAAGAGTACACAGCGCACGATCTTTAGCTTTTACCAGTTCTTCAGCCAGTCGAGCAACCTCTGCAGGATGAGTGATGGCAGCCTCCCGCCGACAAAGCCAGAGGGCAAAAACAAACGGTAGGCCGGTCCATTCAGTCCAGAGCTGTCCCAGATCATATACAAAAAGATCCGGGCGGTGAAGGGACTCCCGTAGTGCCGAATCTCCGATCAACAGCAACGCAGGTGCCTCACCCAAAGCCTCGTCAAGGCAACCTTGATATACCTCAAACCTGCATTTGAAACCAAATCGTCTCCCAAGCAGTATCCTTAGAAGATTAACCGAGGTCGCAGATTCGGAGCTCAACAAGATTTTGCTGCCATTCAACTCATTTAATGGAATTCGGGAAAAAAGCAGAACACTCCCCACCGCATTGATACTGCTGATGGAGAGCTGCGGGAGAATACAATATTTTCGCGAATGACGTGCATACTCAAAAGAAGATGACGGACAGACATCAATGGAGCCGGCAGACAGCATGGAGTTCAACTGGGCTGGTACTCCGTTGACAAACTGATAAGCTTCATCGGGATGACTATTCTGGAGAGCACTGAAAATAGGCGTACAGTTGGCATATGATATACGTCCGATCCGGATCATCAGGGAATGGCTGAGTAAAATTTGTCAACATCTGATTCAACAACGCGGATCCCCTCACGTTCAAGCAGTTCACCAGTAACCTGCCACAGCTGCGTTAAAGCATTGTTGTATCCGACGATTGCAGAAATCAGATTGCTCTTGGCAGTTGCCAGGTCGTTTTCCACATCAAGAACATCCTTGGTTGTTGCAAGACCCACTTCATTTTTTCTGATGAAAGCTTTCAGACGCTCTTCTGCATAAGCACGCCCTCTTTCAGCCACCTCTATCTGCTTATACCCGTTGGCTACACTGCGTATTGCGGCTTTCGCATCCTTGATAACATTCTCTTCGAGACTTTTGATCTGCAGTGCCGTTTGCTCGGTCTTGAGTCTGCTCTTGCGATAGTCATTCTCAGCTGCTCGGTTTCCAAGCGGGTACGTGAGATTTAGACCAACTGACCAATAGGGTGAGTCGAGCGTCCCTATTTTCTCCATCTCACGAGAGTAGGTACGGTCTTTTGCCGTGATTCCAGCCTGAGCACTCAGTCTCAGGTCTGGTTTAATGTTATGACCATAGATCCGTGTCTGTAGTTCGGCAATTTCGAGTGAACGTTTTAGCGCCTTGATATCGGGACGGTTCAGCGAACTCTGGATGGCTTCCTCTTCAGAAAAGGTATAAGGCTCACGGCCAGGAACATCCGAAACAGCAATATCACTCTGATTGTTCATCTGCAAAAGAACACGCAGCACATCCAACTGGTCGCTGAGCGATTTTTCGGCGTCGTTGACCTCTTTTTCACGAGAGACGGCACCAAATTCAGCATTCAGGATTTCCATGGCCGGCAGCACACCGGCAGCAACCCGAGCCTTCGTTTCGCTCAGAATTTTACGAGCAAGCTCAAACGAAACTTTTTTTACTTCCAGCTGTTCCTGAAGATTGTAGAGATTGTAGTATTCAATCCGCACCTGAGCGACCGTATTTAAAAGCCGGGTATTAAGGTTCTCCATGGAGGCATATTTAGAGAGGCGCGATATGGTTATATTCATCTCGGTACTTTCTCGCCCTGCATTCTTTAAAAGTGGCTGGCTGAGCGCCACACCGATCTTGGATTGCCAGTAATCAGGCACTGCAACGCCGGGCGTATCTGTATTGGAGTAGCTATTGGTGAATATAGCCGAAGCGGTTCCACCAGTCCAAAGCAGCTGCGACAGCGATGCATCAAGATCAAATCCCTGACCACTGACATTTGCAGCAGGACTAATCGCAGGGGAAGTGGAGTCGGCATAGGCGGTATCAAAAATCACGAGTGGATCATATATGGACCTGTTTCTGTGGATTTCAGCCTCGAATTGCGCCGGGTTATAAAATTCGGCACGCACATCGAGGTTTTTCTCAGCAGCCATTCGAATTGCCTCACTTAATGAGAGCGACAACGGAACGGCATATACTATAGAAGCTGATGGCAGCCAGGCGAGAATAAGCATGGTAATAACGACAGGTTTCAAGTCAATATCCTTTCAAAAAAAACAGGGCGAGATATCAATCTCGCCCTTTATAACACACATTTCAAACAATTTCTAATCCCTGTTTTCCACATAATCGGCATAATCATCAGCCGACATAAGGCTCTTCAGTTCTTCTCGGTCATTGATAGCAACCTCGATCAACCAGCCACCGTCGTACGGATCATCATTCAATAGTGCGGGATTATCCAGCGCCTCCTGATTGACGTTCAGCACTTCACCACTGAAGGGGGCGTAGATATCAGCTACTGTCTTACGGGCTTCAATGGAACCGACTGAATCATCCTGTTCAACTTCATCTCCCTCATCAGGAAGTTCTACACCGGAGATAACACCCAGTTCTTCCTGGGCAAAATCCGTAATTCCGATAATTGCACTCCCGCCTTCTATCCTGACCCAAACGTGTTCTTTCGAGTATTTCAATTCTTCAGGGAAGTCCATAAAAGCTACTCCAATACAATTCTTTCAAGAAACGACGTATCAATATTTCCCTCGATGAAATCCTTGTTGGCCATAATGCGTTTATGGAAGAAAATAGTCGTCTTGATCCCTTCAACCATGTATTCATCAAGGGCACGAGCCATTCGTTTGATAGCCTCATCACGCGTATCGGCATGAACAATCAGCTTGCCAATCAATGAATCGTAATGAGGGACAACCGAATATTGATCATAAACGAAGGAATCGACACGTACACCAAGCCCACCAGGAGGATGGTAAGCCGTAATTTTACCGGGACAGGGGGTGAATTTGAAAGGATCCTCGGCATTTATTCGACACTCTATGGCATGTCCTCTGATCTGGATATCCTCCTGCTTGTAGCGCAGTGGGATACCGGCAGCAGAGCGGATCTGTTCGCGAACGATATCGACGCCCGTAACCATTTCGGTAACCGGATGTTCTACCTGAACCCTGGTATTCATTTCCATAAAATAGAACTTGTTATTTTTATCTACCAGAAACTCAACTGTCCCGACGCTGTTATACCCGACTGCGGCGGCAGCTCGCACAGCAGCATCACCCATCGCTTTACGGATTTCAGGAGTGACGACAGTGGAAGGTGCCTCCTCAATCAGTTTCTGGTGCCGGCGCTGGATTGAGCAATCACGCTCTCCAAGATGAATTACATTGCCATGTTTGTCGGCTAGAATCTGGATTTCCACATGGCGTGGCTGTTCGCAATACTTCTCAATATAAACTTCAGGGTTTCCAAAACCCGACTGTGCTTCTGCACGGGCAGTTGCAAAAGCATTCGGCAGCGCAGCCTGTGAATGGACAATTTTCATTCCACGACCACCGCCGCCGGCGGTTGCCTTGATAATGACCGGAAAACCGATCTCCTTGGCAATCTTGACAGCTTCGTCAACCGTATGAACGCCTTCCTTGGTACCTGGAAGAATGGGAACACCCTGTTTTATGACCGCCTGCCGGGCACTGATCTTGTCACCCATTATCCGCATGCTTTCCGCAGAAGGTCCGATAAATGTAATGCCGCATTTTTCACAGACTTCAGCAAAATTGGCATTCTCCGACAAGAAACCGTAGCCAGGATGAATAGCTTCGGCATCCGTCAATTCGGCCGCACTAATAATAGCATTAAAGTTAAGGTAGCTTTGGGCACTGGGTGCCGGACCAATACAGACACTTTCGTCAGCGAGCTTAACGTGCAAAGAATGAACATCAGCCTGCGAATAGACAGCAACCGTCTTGATACCCATCTCCTTACAGGCCCGGATGACGCGTACTGCAATCTCGCCACGATTTGCGATAAGAATTTTATGGAACATACTATGCCCTTTCGACTACAAACAGCGGGTCACCAAACTCAACAGCCTGGGCGTTTTCTTTGCAAATCTTTACGATCTTGCAGCGGAATTCCGCTTCGATTTCGTTCATGAGTTTCATTGCTTCCACGATACAGAGTATCTGCCCTTTTTCCACAACCTGACCAATTTCCACATAGGAAACTGCATCCGGTGCAGGGGCCCGATAAAAAGTGCCAACAATCGGAGAATTCACTGTTTCACCATTTTCAGCAGCCGGGGTGGCAGATACGGCCGGAGATGCTGTGGCAACGGCAGGAGCAGCAGTTTGCGGTGCCGATGCATACAGTTGTGCTGCCGGAGCGGCTACATTAATATACTCGGTTTTAGGGCCTCGCCTGATAACAATTTTTTCCTCTGAATTATCAAGTTCAAATTCCGTAATGTCAGTTTCTGTAATCATTTTTACCAGCTGCTTCAAATCCTTGATGTCCATCGTAAGTCTCCTTTACCTGCCATGGTGTCTTTTCAGCGTTAATTTCAATGAGCCTATAGCTCAATCAGATCTTTTGGGGCTTGTGTCAGCAACCTGCAACCATCGGATGTTACAAGTACTGTATCTTCAATTCTCACTCCTCCATAACCGGGAACATAAATTCCGGGTTCAACAGTGAACACCATCCCTTCTTCTACGACGGCATCACTGCGGGGAGAAACTACCGGTTTTTCATGAATTTCAAGTCCTACACCATGCCCCAGACCGTGTCCAAAATACTCACCGAACCCATTCTCCCGAATGTAGCTGCGGGCAATTTCGTCCAGATCCCGGCATGCGACACCCGGCCTGACTGCTGCGATAGCCCTGTCATGGGCTTCCTTAACAATGGCGTGAATTTCTCGCGCCCGGGTATCCGGCTGTCCTAATGCAATCGTCACGGTTTCGTCGGAATGATATCCATCCTTAACAGCCCCGAAATCAATTGTCACCAATTCTCCCGAACAGAGCAGTTTATCCGAGGCACGTCCATGCGGCAATGCGCCGCGCACACCAGATGCAACAATGAAATCAAAGGCGCGAGATTCGGCTCCTCTTGTGCGCATTTCAAATTCCAAAACCATTGCAAATTCTGATTCACTGATGCCCGGCCTGAGTTTCCCAAGAGCAGACTGCAGCGAGTCGGATGCCAACGCTGCAACAGCTGTCAAACGCTCACACTCACTCTGATCCTTACAGGACCGGATAGCATCAAGCGAAGGACCGATTCCGACCAGATCACAATAAGGCAGACGTTCTGTCAAGCGCCTGAAATCAGAGACCACCGTATGGGATGATTCGAATCCAATGCGTCGAATCCCCTGCTCATTAATCAATGCGCAGATATCTTCGTACTTTGCAGAGAACTCCCTGATCCGAGCATCCTGCACCTCGATTGCGGCCTGGGTAGTATACCGCGAGTCACACAAGAACCAACCATCCATGCGGGTCAGTAGCAGTGCTCCTTCAGATCCACTGAACCCACACAAATATCTAATATTCGTGAGATTTGTGAACAACAGAGCATCCAGGTTATTGTCATCAAAGAACGGGATAAGACGAGAGCGCCTGTTTTTTAGCATAAATGAAACCAACTCTACAAACTGTTTTTGACTATCGGCAATAAAATCTGAATGTACTGAGATAATGGCAGAAACTGCCGGGGACCATCATTTTTTAAGATGGCTAAAAATTGCACGCAACCCAAGCAGATAGCTGTCACAACCAAAACCACATATCTGACCTATTGCCAAAGGGGCTGTCATGCTGACATGGCGGAACTCTTCACGTTTGTGTATGTTGGATAGGTGAACTTCAACAAAAGGCAACCCGACCGAGGCAAGAGCATCACGGAGAGCGATGCTGGTATGGGTGTAAGCAGCAGGATTGATAAGAATCCCGTCATAGACACAAGACGCTGCGTGAATCGTATCAATCAGCGTTCCTTCTGAGTTGGATTGAAAAAAGTCCACTCCGCAACCGAGTTCACCAGCAAGGCTCCCTATGGCTTGATTGATTTCGGCCAGTGTGAGCGTTCCGTAAACTTCGGGCTCCCGCTGACCAAGCAGGTTAAGATTGGGACCATGCAGAACGATGATTTTCATGGTCAAGCCAGTTCATTGGCCAGCTCTTCTGACTTGAGGCGCAACATGTAACGACCTTTACCAAAATTACAATCACGCTTCATAATCAGAACTATGAACAACTCATCATTCAGTACGCGTATGGCAACACATGTCTGGTCGGTGGTTATGGAAACCTCTTCCATATCGCCAGCCTTGATAACTTCAACCGATCTTCTAATTTCCTTGAGCACCGTTGCATATTCAACTGATAGAAGTTGCATATCAAATTCGGTCTGCTCTACGCTGACCTCGTCAACTGCGATCCCGTCATAAGCCATAATCATTACAGCCAAGGCACCTTCGACATTTTCAGCAATATCCTTGAGTGTTTCTCTTAGCGACATGCCTTGATCCTCCTGATGTTTTCTAGCCAACTGTCCAAAGTTTCCAACACGTTGTCAGCGGATTGATTTGCAAGCGGAGCAAATGCAGTCGGTTCGACGGTGTGTGCAGCCATATCCGACATTGCCGGCACAGAGAAATCAGACATAACTGTGCTTTCAGATTCCTCACTGACCGGGATATCAGGAGTAACTGTATCAAACGTCTCCGCAGAGATCGTTTCCGGCTCAAAAGAATCTGCATTAAAATCTGATACCTGCTCTGATTCAAAGGCTGTAGCGTCAAAGCCTGATATTGGTTCAGGTACATCCACGCCGGATTCTGATACGGACTCCGTATTTTCCAGGGCGGGGGCTTCGAAAATAAACTCATCCTCACTGGACTCTGCAACCGCTGGCAAAACGTCGCTTTCCACAGCACCAGATGCAGCAGCAGAATATACCCGCTCTGTAATTTCTGTTTCTTCTTCAAAGTCTGTCAATGCTTCATCTTCGGTGACATTTTCTGCTTCAGGTGCACCACCTTCAAGTTCGGCTACCTTTGCCAAGAGCTGAGCATTAGCCGGATCGTCGGAAAGAATGGAACGATAGATATCGAGTGCCTTGGAGATGAAACCCTGCTTTTCATAAAGCTCAGCAAGCGTCAATGTAGACAGGGGATCATGACGATCAGAAGGCACCGCAATGCCGCTACCAAATTCAGAGGACTCTGCAACCGTCTCTTCGATCTGTTCTTCGTAGACATCACTATCGCTCAGCTCGATGATTTCTTCATCTTCTTCTATTGCAATTGTTGCAAAAACAGGCGGGGCAACTATTGCCTCAGGCCGGGAAACCGGAGGATACGTACCGCCGGCCTGACGAAGCGCCTCCAGTTCGGTTGAAGCAATCTTATCATCTGGCCTGAACTCCAAAACCGTTGCATATGCCCGAATCGCCGAATCAAGATCACCGGAAGTAACATGCAGATCAGCCAGGATCTTCTGAGCGTCAACATCTTCTGGAATCGCCGCTGTTACGTGACCAAGAATAGCACGGGCTTCATCCTGCAAGCCGCTGGCATTACATGCCAGGCCCAATGCCCGCTGACCGGCCAGATAACCAGGGTGTCTGGCAACACCGGCACGTGCGGTATGCAGTGCATCAGCAACCAGGCCGACCTTCAGATAGATTTCTGACAGGCGCGCAAAGCAAAAGGATTCAGGGTCCTTCTTCAAGCGCTCGTCGAGAGTCTTGATGTCAGACCAGAATGAAGCATCTTTCTTCTTCATGAACACACCTCCAGGCCACTTAAGGTAAGCAATTCTTCAGGCGATAATTTTTCCATGGCAAAATTTCCAATGCCGCGATTACAGATGAACGTGATTGATCCGCCGGAGACCTTTTTATCGGTCATCACAGCCTTAAGCAATTTCTGGCGTTCGACTATCGGTGGTTCACAGGGAAGTCCAAACCGTTCCAGCAAAGATTTTATTGCAATAATCTCCGCTTCCGAACAGTGACCCATGGTTTGAGATATACGGGCGGCAAGTACCATGCCGATAGTAACCGCTTCACCATGCACGAGATTGCTGAATCCTGCCAACATTTCAAATGCATGTCCAAGTGTATGGCCATAGTTCAGTACCGCCCGCAGTCCGGTTTCCTTTTCGTCCTGTTCGACGATTTCCGCCTTGATCTGGCAGCAGCGGTAAATGGCAGTTTCAAGGCAGCCCAGCTCCATGGCAACAATATCATTTACATGGTTTTCCAGATATTCAAAAAACGGGCGATCCAAAGCAACGCCGTATTTGACAACCTCAGCCAGACCGGCACGATACTCACGCAGCGGAAGGGTTGTCAGTGTTTTTACATCAATCAGCACCAGACGGGGCTGGTAAAAGGCACCGATCAGGTTCTTGCCGCGCGGGTGATCAATCGCGGTCTTACCCCCCACACTGCTGTCCACCTGTGCAAGCAATGTTGTCGGAACCTGAACAAAGGGGACACCACGCAAATACGTGGCAGCAGCATATCCGGCCAGATCCCCCACAACTCCGCCACCCAGCGCTACAACAAATGATGAACGGTCAATTCCGGCTTCGATCAGGGCGTCATACACGCCGGACAGTGTCTCCGAATTTTTGTAAACTTCACCATCAGGGATTTCAATTATCGAAACGGTATAACCGGCAGCGACCAGTGATCGCCGGACAGTCTCTCCGTAAAGAGCATTGACTGTAGGATTTGTGATAACTGCCGAACGGGAAGCAAGTCCGGCTTTGACGCAACAGTCACCCAGAGTTGACAGGATACCGCTCCCGATCAGGATATCATAGCTGTGATCAGCAAGCTTTACCGTCAGCACGGACACGTGCGTAATCCCTTCACAAACCTCAGAATTTCTGCCGCCACATCTTCTACGGATTTACCATCCGTGTCAATTCTAATATCAGCATCTGCGTAAAATTGTTTACGTTCTTCCATGAGAGATTTCACCCGTTCTTCAGTATCCTTGCAGTTAAAAAGCGGCCGGTTTGTGGCCCCGTTAAGCCGCTGAAGCACCTGCGGTAACGAGACCATCAGATTAACAACAATCCCGCGACTACGCATCAAAGTGCGATTTTCAGGCGAAAGAACTGCTCCGCCTCCCGTTGCAATCACAGATCTGCCTTTCCGGAGGACCTGCTGCAGGTATTTGCTCTCCAGCAACCGAAAGCCCGCTTCACCATCCTGGGCAAAAATCTCGTTAACAGAGCGACCAGTGGCGTCCACAATAACAGTGTCCAGATCAACAAGGGGGCATGCCAGATTATTAGCAAGCAGACGTCCGACCGTGCTTTTGCCACTCCCCATGAAGCCGGTCAGAATGACGGGACGCTCAGACATTGCGAATTTGTCCGCAGTAGCCTTCATAATTGCGGCGGATTTCAACCATGGAATCCCCACCGAATTTTTCAAGGAATGCCGCTGCAATCTCCATTGCCACAACCGCCTCGGCAACCACAAGTGCGGCCGGTACGGCACAGGTATCAGAACGTTCTACCGCCGCCTCAAACGGTTCGTGAGTCAGGAGATCGACTGAACGTAACGGCTTGTACAAAGTCGGGATCGGCTTCATGGCAGCACGCAGCACTATCGATTCACCATTGGACATACCACCCTCAATGCCCCCGGCATTATTGGTCGTACGGTAAATCGGACTCAAGGCACCGGTCTCAAGCTGTTCCACGTCATGGAAAATCTCATCGTGAACTTTAGATCCGGGGCGTTCAGCCACTCCAAATCCCAAACCGACCTCAACCCCCTTGATAGCCTGAATACTCATCAATGCCATTGCCAGACGTGCGTCCAGCTTCCGGTCCCAATGCACATGACTGCCCAGGCCCGGAGGGCACCCGAGCACCTGGATCTCAATCACGCCACCCAGGGTATCTCCGGCCGCTTTAGCGGCATCGATAGCCTTTTTCAAGGGTTCTTCAAACAATGGATCGCAGCAGAATAGCTCTGAAGCACCGGCAATCTGCCAGAGTTCCTCATATGGAAGACAGGGAGGAGTGGCTGAAATGCCGCCAATGACTGTCACAAATCCGCCGACCTGAATCCCGAAAGCATTCAAAAGCTGTTTCGCCAAGGCACCAACAGCTACGCGCACAGCCGTCTCACGGGCACTGGAGCGTTCCAGGATGTTGCGTACATCCGAGTGGTTGTATTTCATGGCACCGGTCAGATCGGCATGCCCCGGGCGGGGTCTGGTGACCGCAATAGAATCATCCTGGAACTGTTCAAGCGGTGACATTTTTTCATGCCAGTTTTCCCAGTCACGGTTTCTGACAGACAACGTTACCGGTGATCCTAATGTTGCCCCCCAGCGCACGCCTGAAAGGATCTCAACCGAATCGGTTTCGATCTTCATGCGGCCGCCTCGCCCGTATCCTTTCTGACGACGTGCCAGATCACGGTTGATATTATCAACCTGTACCTTCAGGCCGGACGGAAGCCCTTCTATAATTGCGGTCAACTGCGGCCCATGGGATTCACCGGCAGTCAAATATCGAAGCACACTCACAAAAACCCTCCCATTCAGTCGCAAATTCGGAACAAAATACCACTCATACCACGCCGTCGGCAAGGCAAAAGACTCTCTATCACACCAGATTTATTCGCAGTTCAAGCCACCGATACAGAATTATAGCAAAGCGGTTGACCATGACCATCAAATTGACTACTATCGCCTTCCGATATCCTGATGGATATTTCACTATTCTCCCTACGGCGGCAGACCACCAATGCAAGCGTACCCTTACATAATAACCATCTCATCCGAAAAGGGGGGTGTCGGCAAAACCACCCTGGCAACAAACCTCGCAATCTACCTCAAAGCCATGCGTGAAGAGCTGCCGATCACCATCTTTTCGTTCGACAACCATTTTACAATCGACCGGATGTTCGAGCTGAAAGGTCAGCAACAGGAGGGTGATGTCCATGACATGCTAATGGGCGCCAAGGCTTCGGAGGTGGTCCACATTGGCCAGTATGGAGTTGGCTACATCCCCTCATCCACAGAACTTGGCGATATCCACGAACGTTTCAAAGGTCCCATGACCCTGACGCGCATGCTGGCCGAGTCCGGCATCTCCGGAATCGTCATCATTGACACCCGCCCTGACCTGAATATTCTGACCCAGAATGCCCTGTATGCCGCCGACCGGGTCCTGATACCGGTCAAGGACATGCCCAGCCTCGATAACTGCCGCAATATTTTTGCACTGTTCGAACAACGTGGTATCGACAAGAAATCATTGGCACTGATTCCCTGCCTGGTTGACGAACGCATCAAATTTGAAGGCATGTTCAAAGATCAGAAGACACTGTTGCGGGCATTCGCCGCCAACCGTGGTTACCGCTGCCTTGACACCTATATTTCCAAAAGCCCCAAGGTCGAGAGCCTTAATACGAATCCAGACGGAAAGATCTATCCGATTCTTACCCATGCTCGCGGAACCGACGTGCACGGACAGTTTACCGAAATCAGCCGTGATATTCTGCACAGTTTTGACAACACTCCCGAATCTCGAGCCTGCCTGTACTACACCTGGCTCGCTGAAAAAGAGGGGAAAAAGAAGGAATCCTATCTGGCGCGACTGGAAGGTTTGGCGGAACGTTGCCTGATCTGCGGATCTTTGCTGTCAGAGCGACCGGACGGGCGAGGATTCTACTATGAGACATCGGACCGCAACCTGCGGGGTTTTCTTCACGACACGTGCTTTACTGACATGCTCTGCGCAGCTCTCTATGGCATGACCAGTGACTCACAGGCCTTCGGTGCGGCACGCCTGGTTGTGGCAGACAAGGCAGCCAAATCGGTTTCATTGCTGCTGCCGAAGTCCTCACAGAATGAAACGACCCTCGACTACCGGCAATTCAGCGTTGCCGGCGAACAGATTTTCCAGAAGGATCTCGTGTTAAGCGGATTTTCCGAGGGAATGCTGGATGGGATCAACAGTAGGCTGTATCTGCTCCTGAACGAAGCTTTAGCCGGCTACGAGGGGAAGCTGCGCGACAACGCCTGGCTGGCGGTCCATCCTGTTAACCCTGCCAACCCGGATGAAGTTCTGCACGACGAACGTTACCGCACCATTCAGAGGATTCAGGAGCATATCGGCGCCTCTCTGGTCTCCTGAACAGGTACTATTTACTTTACCAGACGGGAAACAGGTACGAAGGTAATGCCCTGTTTAGCCAGACCAAGCAGTGCCGCTTCCAGTGTCTTGATGGTGACGGGATGGGGGTGACAGATGGCAATAGCGCTTCCGCTCCGTTTAGCAAGACGCACGGCCTGATTTAGTTGTCCCAGGATATAGGGCTCATTCTGTTCATTATCCAGAAAAACCTGGCGCCGCCCTGATTTCATTCCCAATTCCCTGGCAAGATCTTCCCCCACGGTTTCGGGCGACGTGACACTGTCCACATAGAACAGTCCCCGCCCCTTCAGCACATTCAAAACCGCTCGCATCTTGTCCTCATGCTCCGTAAATTCCGAACCGGTATGATTGTTGGCACCCACGGCCTTGGGCATTGAACGGACAAAACCTTCCACCCGCTCCGCAATTTCTTTAGCTTCCATAGATACGAGCAAACCATTGTTCTCAAGCTTGCGCCCTGGCCATCCTTTCGATTGCATGGGAACGTGTATCATGGTTTCGATACCGCTGGAGTCGGCAAAGCCGGCTACCTCGCGGTAGCTGCGCAGTCCCGGAATAATCGAGAAAGTCAGAGGGACGCCGATGGCAGCCAGGGATTTAGCCTCCTGGATGGTCGTACCCATATCATCGATAATGATAGCAACAAGCGCACCCCTGGGAGGTTTTACTGCCGGCCTCTGCTTTTCATCCACAACGTGTGGAATGTTAACAGGCGGCGGCTGGTAATGCGGCAGTGATGTATCAGGAATTATGCCGGTCGCGGCAGGAGGCTGAACCGGTATCGGCACAGGTTGAGCCGGAAGGGAAACTGTCGGAGGAAAAACCTTTGTAGCAGTAGAAGTCGGTTCAGGAGGTGTCGGAGAGAATAACAGATAACCGCCAACCGCCAGTAGTATCAGAAAGAGAAAAACCAGGGCGGCATAACGGCTGCCGCCCGAAGTTTTTTTGGAGGGTTTATTGTTTGAAGAACGGGCCAACGGTTCTACTTATCGCCCATCTTTTTCAGTATTTCCCACCCCTTGAGAAGGTCGAGCGCGCGCATGACCTGATAATCATTAGCCAGGGCATCTTCCGGTTTCACTGGAACACTTTTGTCCTTTTTGTCGTCCTTCTTCTCATCTTTCTTTTCGTCTTTTTTGACATCCTTGGCAGCGCCTTTATCCTCACCTTCAAAGTGATTTTCAAGGTCTTTCTCACGGATATGCATGCTGTCTTTCTTGTCGCCGGCAGGCTTGGGCAGATCCAGACGCTCTACGACGATATCCGGGGTAATGCCCTTGGCCTGGATGGAACGGCCTTTGGGTGTAAAATAACGGGCGGTTGTCAAGCGCAGGCCGGATTCGTCCGACAACGGAATGATGGTCTGCACGGATCCCTTACCAAAACTCTGGGTTCCCATGACAATCGCACGCTTATGATCCTGCAGAGCACCGGCTACGATCTCGGACGCGCTGGCACTACCGCCATTGATCAGAACGACCATCGGATATTTCGGCTCTTTTCCGCCCTTTCTGGCGGTAAACTGCATCTTGGAATCCTTTTCACGCCCCTCGGTGTAGACAATCATCTGCCCATCGTCCACAAAGTGTTCGGCCACCCGGACGGCCTGATCAAGCAATCCGCCCGGATCGTTACGCATATCAAGGATCAAGCCCTTCAATTCGCCTTTATTCTCTTCCTTCAGACTTTTCAGGAATTTAGCCAGATCTTCATCGGTTTTTTCCTGGAATTGCGCAATACGAATATAGGCATAACCGTCCGTCAACAGTTTTGAACGGACACTTTTCACCTGAATGATATCGCGGACAAGAGAGAATTCCTGAGGTTTATCAAAACCTTCACGCATAATGGTCAGTATGACCTTGGTCCCCTTCTGACCGCGCATACGCTTGACCGCTTCATTGATATTCAGATCCTTGGTAAACCTGTCGTCAATTTTGAAGATCTGGTCTCCGGCTTTGATGCCGGCCTTGAAGGCAGGAGTATCCTCTATCGGTGAAATAACTGTCAGGACACCATCTTTGATACTGATCTCGATACCCAGGCCACCAAAGGCCCCTTTTGTATCAATTTTCATCTCTTTATAGGTCTCTGGCGGCATAAAGGAACTGTGCGGATCAAGTGATGACAGCATACCGTTGATCGCACCGTAGATCAGTTTTTTGGTATCAACCTCTTCCACATAGCTCTTCTTTACAATCGCCATGACATCGGTAAAAAGCTCGATTGACTCGTAGTCGCTCCCTTTGCCCTCGGCAATGCAGCGTCTCTGGGTACTGATACCGATAAAAATGACGAGCAGGGCGACGATGGCCGCAAAACCCACTACAACTCTTTTTCTGTTACCGCCTGGTGTTGCCATTTGATTCCTCCAAAATTGGTAGTTCTGTCATATATACGTGATACTAGCTTTAGCGTACCCAACCGGCGGGGTCCACCGGTTTGCCCTGATGCCGAATTTCAAAATACAGCATAGGTCCCTTGGTGGAATCCATATCACCCACAGTGGCCACGGATTCATGGCGCGCCACCTCAGCCCCCACACGTTTCAGGATTTTAGAGGTGTGTGCATACAGGCTGAAATAGCCCCCGCCGTGATCGATGATCAGCATATTGCCATATCCTTTGAAATAATCAGCAAAAATCACACTGCCTTCGTAAATAGCCTTGATATCGCTGCCCGAAGCCGCTGAAATCGAAAGCCCCTTACTGAAGGTAAACGAATTGAATTCAGGATGCTTGTGCTTTCCATATGTTTCAATCACCTCTCCTCGCACCGGCATGGACATGCGCCCCTTTTGGGAGGCAAAGCCGCGGTCCGGTACCGGCGGCAGCTCGGCCAGCGGTTTCGGTTTGCTGCCCGGTTTTTCGTGACGTGAAGAGAGCTTGCGCCGGCTCAGCGCATCCAGCCGCTCCATCATGGTCTGGAGTCGAGCGGCATTGGCCTGCAATTCCTTCAGTGACTTTTCATAACTGCTACGGTCCTGCCTCACCTTGACAAGATACGCGGCCTTCTTATTTTTTTCCTCTTCAATCTCCAGTTTCTTTGCGGCAATGCTGCCCTTGATGCGCTCTTTCTTGGCCGCATCACGTTCCAGATCTGTTTTCAGTTTGCGAAGCTCTTCAATTTTCAGATTGTAATCAGCAAAGATTTTTCTATCATTATCCAGGATAGATCGCATGTAACGGATATTCTCCGCCATCTGAGGAAAAGATTCGGCCGAAAAAAACATCCGCAGAGCCCCCAGTTCACCGGCCTTGTACAGAGATGCCAAACGGCGGTCAATCTCCACTTTTTTCCAGTTGGCCTCATCGCTGACACGGACAATTTCCTGGCCGGTACGCCCCAGGCTGGACTCAACCCCCTGAAGATCGCGGTCCAAACGGCCAAGGTCGGATTCCTTCTGTTCAAGGTTTTTGTTTATCTCCAGCAATTCCGTTGAAACCACCGCCTCAACCTTGCGGGTCTTCGAAATCAACTGTTTTTTTGCCCGGATCTGCTGTTTGACCCCCTTCAACTCATCACGGGGGCTTTCGCCACGGGCAACGGCAGCTGTTGTCAGTGACAGCAGTATGCAGATCAGCAGTTTCATACTTCAGACAGAGATAAAACGCTTCAGAGATGTAAAACTTCCAATAAAACCGAGGACAATACCTGCCAACAGTACCCCCCCCACGTATTCAAGCGGCAGAAATGCCAGGCCGGACGAGGCCGGATTGAACGTCAGGAAACTGCCGGCATTATGCAAAAAACCTTCATAAAGGCCCACTAGAAGCAGAATGGCAATCAGGGCACCGGCTCCTCCCTGCAGAATCCCCTCGATCAAAAAGGGAGCCTTGATGAAAAAGCGGGTGGCGCCCACCAGCGACATGACTTCCAGTTCTTCCCGACGGGCGTAGATGGTCAATTTAATGGTATTTGAAACAATGAACAGCACAGCCACAACCAGGAATGATCCCAGCAGAGCCCCCAGCATACGCATGAAATTGAGGAAGGTATTGAAGCGCCTGACCCACTCTTCCCCGTACTGCACCTCTGTGATACCCGGTATCCGCTTGAGCAGTGTCACGTATGCATCGACACCTTTGGTATCCCGGTTGCTCCGTTTGAGGGCAATTTCAAGAGAGGTCGGCAGAACCTCGGGACGGACCCCCTCCAGCAGGGTCTCCTGACCACGCAAACGACCTTTGAAACGCTTAAGGGCCTCATCCCGGGAGACATAGCCGACCTTGGATGTTCCGGGAATGGCCGTAATCCTGCTTCGAAAATCTGCCAGTTCCTGAGTTGTCAATTCATGGTCGAAATACACCGTCACCTGGACCCGTTCGCTCCAGTTATCGGCAGCATTTTCGAGATTGACGAACACCAGCAGGAACAGTGACACGATCAGCAGTGCAAGCGAAATCGTGCCGATGGTCACAACATTGACAAATGCATTCTGTTTGACATTGGCAACGGCCCGGGTAAAAAAGTACCCCAAACGGCCACTAAAGCCCTCACCCGCCAGGGTAGGACGTTTAGCAGGCTTGCTCGCCGGTATGTTCTTCTTTTTCCACTTGTTCAAGGATTTCTCCGTTATTGAGAATTATCAGGCGCTTGTGGGCATGATCGATCAAGCGGCGATCATGGGTTGCAACCACCACGGTTGTGCCGCGCACATTGGCTTCTTTGAAAATGTTGAGGATCTGATTCTTGTTGGCCTCATCCAGGTTGCCGGTCGGTTCGTCCGCCAGCAGGATCTTGGGATCATTGACCAGCGCACGGGCCAGGGCAACTCGCTGCTGTTCACCGCCCGACAGACGCTGGGGCGTAAGATTGATCTTGGACTCCATCCCCATCTGTTTGAGAATGTGCATGACCTTTTTGCCGATATCAACCCGTCCCCACCCCAATACCTCCAGGGTGATGGCCACATTCTCAAAAACCGTACGGGATGGCAGCAGTTTGAAATCCTGAAAGACCACACCGATGGAACGACGCAGGAGGGGGATCTGGGCTGGCGTCATGTGTGAAATATTCTTGCCATCGATCAGAACCTGACCGCGAGTTGGCGACAAAGCGCCATACAACAGACGTAACAGGGTTGTCTTACCGGCACCGGAAGGTCCGGTAAGAAAAACGAAATCACCCTTCTCGACCCGCATGGTGATATCGTTCAGCGCGGTGGCATCCTTCTGATATGCCAGAGATACATTGTGGAGTTGGATCATGCCGCTACCATTCACTATAGGGTGTATTCGTTGTAGGACTGACTTTATCGGACTTGCTGTGAACATCATAGACATTACCGGGGTTACTGCTACTCGAAGCGGATGAACCTCCCGAAGCGCCCTCCGGCATCGGCGGTGGCGCCACGGTTTCCCATTCATTATTGCCGGTAAAGGGATCTTTGGGAATATCACGCAGATACTGCTTGCTTTTCAAATCCTCGAGTGTATCCGGATACTTGCCTTGGTCAGCATAGTACTGGTCCAGAACCGTGCGGAAATTGTACAACGTTTCACGCAGTACCGCTTCCCTGGCCTTGACGATACTCCACTGGTAATTAGGCACGGCAATGGCGGCCAGAATTCCGATAATGGAGACAACGATCATCAGTTCCACCAGGGTAAACCCGCGATCACGCCGTTTGAGACCCGTAACCGCTGTTGCAGATTGTACATCCGTATGTTCCTGAGCAGTGGTCACGTTACCATTCCTTATACTTGCTTCCATCGAGGGCTGTTCCCTCCTGCGGGGCATATACATCAAACACATCTTCCCCGCCCCACTTTGAAGAATTCGGTTTATCCTTATAGGAGCGCAACTCCCAGCCCCATTGTTTATCATCTTCGGCACTGCGCGGGTCCAACGGATTTAGAACCTTCCTGCGCAGAAATTTGATTTTACCGGTCTTTACGTCCCCGAAATCCTTGCCTTCCACCAGCTCCTGCAGGTCCTTCGGATAGCCGCTGCCGGTTTTCAGCGGCCCGTCCGGGCTCTTGTCATAGGTCTTCTTGTAATCATCGATGGCTGTGCGGATGATTCGCAGGTTACGACGTGTCTCTATCTCTTTCGTACGAATGGTGGTATTGCGCACCAACGGCATCACACCAGCCGCCAGAATGCCCAGAATGGTGATGGTCACGACCAATTCCAGCAAGGACACCCCGCAGCGGTTTTTCAACGATTTCAACATGTTTTCTTCATATCCGGCTTTTCCATGTGCAGGGTCACCATCCCTCGCGATACGCCTTGTAAAGCTTACTGTGATCATTGGTCAAATCGGCTACAAACTTCCATTCACTGTATTTTTCAATTTTTCCGGTAACGGCCGTGTCGGTTGGTGTTGATGGTGACTGAACCGTCTCGCCGGCTCCAGCAAATGGTGCAACGGATTGCGTCGTTTGTACCGTGCCAAGTGCAGGAATCAAGGCTGTACCTAATCCCATCTTTTCAAGGGCGGTATCCTTGAAACTCTTAGGTGATCTAACCGGTTTTTCTTTGCTCTTGCTGGCAACACCGATAATTGCATTTGCACCTACGATATTTACGCAGATTTCACTACTTCGCACACCAGGATCGCACTTGATAATATCCCACTCCTTGCCGGTCAAGGGGTCCTGGAATAATTTGATCTTGGGACAATCAGGTTTACATTTCTCATCCTTGTCATTCAATTCCGTAGCGTAGGAATGCGGCAAATAACGCAGGTGTGATGACGTTGTAGGGTCGTCAAGCAGGTGGTTCAGATCCGTCAGGGCGCGCGGGGGACCGGACCGTCTGACCCCGTTGGCTGAATATCCTTGCGGATTATACCAGTTCTCGATGGCTTCCTTGATCTGGCTGCCACGGAACAGCAGTTCCTTTTCACGCTCACGTTTCATGATCATTTTCCAGGACTGACCGGTCAGACCGAGCATGATACCAATTATCATGACCATAAAGATGGCTGTCAGAAACGTGAAGCCATTTCGGTTACTGATCAATGAACATGACCGCTTGCCACTCATTGCGTATCCATCACACCAGGCTAGCGCACATCAACGGATGTACTGAACGGCAGTATCTCCTGGGTTGCACCTTCGGAGTTGGTGAAAGCCACACTGCGGAAACCAAAACTGGCCGGACCTTTGTTTTTTGCACGGAACAGCACGGAGGCGATGGTGCCGTTGCCGGATATTCCACCGACTATCGCTCCTCTGGCAATGGTGACTGACAATTGACCATTGGAAGGTGTTGCTGAAAACGTCGCCGGTTTACCATCCCGTTTCATAAATGTCCCTTCTGCAGCCGAAACAAATTCCACAAAGATCGGATTGAAAGTCATGGCAAAGGTACCGTTAACCAGATCCTGTATATCGGCCAACTTGACATCCACATAGAACTGTTGTCCAAGACTGATTGTCGCCGGAGCCGCCAGCTGTATCAGACCACGTGCAGGAGTACTCGCTGAAACGGCCTTGGGCGGAGCCGGCAGTATTGGGACCGGCGTAACCGGGGTGGGTGGCACAGAAGCAACAGCTGTTCCTTCTGACGGTTGTCCGACCGGGGTCGACGTGGCAGCAGATGGCGATTTTACCGGGTCGGCAGCCGGTTTCAGTGCCGGTTTAGCAGGTGCGCCCTCTTGTACCTTGGCCGGAGTCCCCTGTTCTGGCCTTACCGATTCGCTCACGCCGGAAGCCGGTTTTACCGGTTCGGTTTTGGGTGCGGACGGTTTGGACGGTGCTGACTTTTCCGGGACTGTGGAGGATTTCGAAGTTTTTGTGCTCTTTTTAGATTCTGTTTTAGCCGGCGCGTCGTACACCGGTTCCTGGTCAAAAGATGCCATCGGTTTCTGCAAGGTAGGATCATCTTCCTTGCCCGATCCAAAATTCATCAGACTGCTTTGCGGCACGGTCACACTTCTTACCAGTCTTGGCGTAATCGCCAGAACCAATTCGGTTTTATCCTTGGTTTTATCATGATTTGTCAGGAGTGGGCCAATCAAAGGAATGTCACTCAACAGATAAATTTTCTGTTCTGTATTGTTCTGCGTGTTTTGGATAAGTCCGCCAATGATGCTGGTTTCACCGTCTTTTAGACTCAAAACGGTATCGAGGTTACGTGTACCAATTGTAACAACCGACGTCGGACTGGATGAGCCTCCGACTACCTCTTTGGAAAGAATCGAACTCACTTCAAGACTCAGCTTGATAATAATTTCATTATTCAGCTGAATGTTAGGCTCGGCATTGAGTTTGACACCGACATCAACGTACTGCACATTGACTTGCGACAGTGTGCCATTCAGTGTCGTCGTCGTAATCGGCACCCTTTGCCCCACGTTGAACTTGGCCTTTTCCTTGTTTTTTACCCTGATTTTAGGATTCGAAAGCACTTCGCCTTTGGTGATCGTCTTCCCAAAATTATACTGGGCGCTTGGAACGGTCAAAAAGCCGCTGTAACCTCCAACTGAGAAAGCCTTGATCAGGTTGTCAATCTTTGCCGCTTCCGTTACCGTGCCGCCAGTACCTGTTGCAGGCACAGTAGTTACCGTACTCAGTGAACCTGACAGTGGAGTGGCGCCCTTGAATGCTCCCAATTGAACATTGTAACTACTCAGTAAAAGCCCAAGATTTTGAGCATTCTTATCGGTGATCTCCATCACCTCTACTTCCAGTACCACCTCCGGATCGGGCACATCATTGGCGTCGATAATCTTCTCCACCACCTCAACCACTTCCGGGGTATCACGTACGATCAGCGAGTTTGATTCCTCGTTCACATGGATCTTCTTGACCTGCAGCATGGTCCGGATCAGGTTTACCGCCTTCTTGGCATCCATGTAGCCGAGATGGAAGGTACGCACCGTCAGGTCATCGTATTGCTTATCCTTTTCCGGTGACTTGGGGTAAATGATGACCGTGCTTTCGTTCAGTATCTTGGTACGCAGTTTGTTCATGTTGGTCAGCAGATCCAGCGCCTGCTGAAAGGTGGCGTTTTCCAGGTAGATGGAGATAGGCTGATCCTTGACCCCCTCATCAAAGACAAAATTGATGCCGGTCAGTTGGGTGATAATCGTAAAGACATCCTTGATACGGGCATCCTTGAACTTGAGGGTAATCGGCTTGGACGACTTGAGTGACAGCTCAAAACCCTCCAGTTTGCTTTTACGCAGACCAAGAATACGATTCAGAGCGGCCTTGTACTCCTTGTTTTCCGGATGTAGTTCAACGGCGGCCGCATAGGCACGCTGGGCATCCTTGAGCTTGTTGGCCTTCTCGAAATCACGCCCTTCCTGATATGCAAGTTGACCGTCCCGGAGTCTGACCACTTCATCTGCCTTCTGTTTGAAACGCCCTTGAGTCAGGTCAATACCGTAGGCGGTCTGGAACTCTGCCAATGCCCCTACATAATCACCACGATCATATTGCTCTATACCCATCTTGAATCGATTTTCAGCAGCCAGAATCCTTGTTTTAAAAAACTTGGCCCGATACTCACCGGCCTCCGGTTCTTTGCGAAAGGCCTCAGCGTAGCTGTACATGGCGTCTTCATAATTGCCCTGTGCCTCAAAGGTCTCCCCCTTGCTGAAGGCGGTTCGACCGGCAGAACATCCCGACAGGATGTTTATTAATAGACTGAATATGATCAAATGAATCAGATTGCGCATCAGTAGCGTCTCCTCTGGTGCTGTGTTCGCATTATTTAAGGGCTGCAGCAAGCGACTTGTTTTCGGTCAACGGAATGACAATCTCTTCTCCGGTTTCGTTCACCCTGATTGTCAGCGCTTGATCAGTAATGGATATGGCTTCGTAACGTTTGGCAAAGCGCTCACCCTTACGGACAAGAACAATCTCTTTGTCCTTGGAAAGGAATATCGTTTTAACGTTGTCTTTTTTCAAAAAACCCAGAAACTTGAACTGTGCCAGGGTTCTTTTCATTTCTTCCCGCTGAGCCGCCTTCGGGTCGACCGGCGGAACGGCCGGAACCGGCTTCGGAGCTACAACGGCCACGGGGGGTAGCGGCAACGGCTTGATAGCGGAAGCCTTCTGCTTCATGAGTTTTATTTCGTCGGCAAAGACCGGCTTGAATATATTGCGGCGATACCCCTTGAAGCCCGACTGTTCGCGATCAAGAAGATCCAGTTTCAGGATCCGTTCATCGGATCCAACTGCCGGTTTGGCAGCATTCACTGTTGTCGGCTTTGCGGCGGTGCCATTTGTGGCGGTGCTGGCCCTAGGAACCGTTGCTGTTTTCGGCACCGGCGTAGTTCCCGGTGCAACGGTTTTATACCGCGGCGTCGCATAATAGCTCCAGATAACGGCCAGAACCAGCAGGACAAGTGCGACGAGAAGGGCTACTTTCTGCCTGTTCATGCGCCCTCCCGGCCCTGCAGATAGATACTGGCCTTGATATCCATAACGACATTTTCTTCAAAGGGATCACTGTTGGCAAAGGTAACGCTGTCAATCACAACCAGCTCTCCGTTTTTTTGCAGATCCCCCAGAAAACTTTTGATCGCCGCATAGCTACCGCTGACCGACATGGACAGACTGTATACCAGTAAATCCTGCTGCCCCTTGACGGACTGGGGCTTGTAGGTGGTTGTCCCGATGACGACTCCGTTACTGGTAGCATTATCAAGCAGTTCTCCCATTACTCGTGCAAACTGCCGTTTCACCGGTATCCGGTTTGTCAGTTTCTTAAGATCATCAATACCGCGGCGATACACGGAAGCGACATCAGCCTTGCCGGCAACGGCAACTCTCTGGCGCAGATCATTCCACGACGTCTGGGCAGAGATAATTTTGGGGGCCAGATAATAGCCGTTAAACAGAGACAGAATGATGGTGAACAGCAGCAGCGCAGCCAAAATAGTCAACGAGGTGCGCTTCTGACGGATAAGTTCCTGGATGGCCTGTTTCATTGCTGGACCGCCTTGCATGTGATGGAAAACTGCAGTCCTTTGGTTTGTTCGCCCAATACGATATTTACATGCGATTGCAGCAGAATGGCGGTAAACACCTTGGATTCCTCAAGTTTATCTAAATAGGCTTTCAGATTGGCGAAGGTCCTGGCTCGTCCCTCGATCTTGATGTCACCGGATTTTCTGTCAGGTGTCACACTTGACAGAGAAATGCCGTCCGGAGTGGCATTTTCCAACTGTTCCAACAATCCCAGCCAGTTGTAGGTCTTGCGTTCGATTATTTCGTTGTAGAACTTGATGTTGGAAAGCAGCTGTGTGTAGTCCGTCTCAGAGACACCGCTGGGCCGGCTGTTGAGTTTGGCTTCGTAGGCGGTGATGTCGGTTTTCAAACGACGTAGTTCGCCACTGTTCCAGGCGATTCGGTACACATTCCAGGCCAGCAGCAGGGATAAAATAATGAAGAGCACTGCCCCGACGCGATTTACCAGTCTGCGGTCAAGATATGTCCTGGTGGCTAGATTGATGGAAAAATACATCACAGGCTCCTCAAGGCGGCACCAATTGCGGCTGAATAGGGAAAAAGTGACTCTTGGTCCGCCGGAGCGCTGTCAGCGGATTTGACTACCGATTTGATTTCCAGAAGTGTCGGAGCGGTCCCGGTGACTTCTTCAACCAGCCCGCAGAATTCTCGGGCAACAGCATGTGGGGCCACACAGGATATATTTTTGATTTCACGTTCCGGGTAGCGGTCACTATAAACCATCAGGGAGCTGTTTATCTCCATGAACACCCGACTGTCAACACCGCTGGAGCGTGGAAGTTCCTTTGCACGCTGAAACTCCAGAACGCCCTGGGCAAAAATCTGGATGCTCAGGGTACCGTCGTAGAACGATATAAGGACATAATCATCCTGTGGCGACAGCCTGGTTTCAAAAGCCCGGTACAGATTAAACGAGTTGAAGTCTATTTTGGCAGGAGAGAAGCCAGCCGATACAAGCAGTTCCTCATACTGGCCAACGACGCCCCGCGACACCAACGCAACCATCAGCACCATATCGCCGTTCTCACGCACGCCCAGCTGCTGATAATCCAGATGGGTGTCTGCGATTTCAAACGGAATGTTCTTTTTGAGCTTCCAGCGAATGATGTCCAGGCCTTCAGCCCGGCTCTTGAATCGACCTTCCACATCCAGCATCATAACCCGCCCGACAGAATCAGGCAGAGAGACTGAAAGTCTGCTGCCACTGTGCAGCAACAGGTTATGGGAGGCTCGGGCCGCATCACAGAACGACTGGGGATCAACAACGTTCGGCTCACGCAATGAGACCCGCACTGCTCCGGGTGCCATGGGGGCATAGGATACACGTTCCAGCTGCGGCGATGCAGCAGATCCGCTAAGCAACGCACAGGTAATGCCGGCCGGATTAATTTCAACTCCCAGTGATTTTCTTCCAAACAGCATAATCGGTCCAGTCACATCACTCTACAAACGTGACGCGATTGATCTCCTTGAGTGTGGTATCCCCGTTTATGAGCTTTTCTACTGCAGAATCACGCAGGAACATGACCCCTTCCTCACGGGCGGCAAGCTTCAGTTGGGTTGCAGTAACCTTGCCGATGATCATATCCCGGATGCGGTCGTTCAATTCAAGCAGCTCAACAATAGCTGCACGACCGCGGTAACCGGTGTTGTTACACTCTTCGCACCCCTTTGCTTCGTACAGGGTGATCCCGCGTACCAGTTCCGGGTCCACCCCCCCCTCCCGCAGCACTTCGTCGGAATGCACCACAGGTTTGCGGCATTTGTGGCAAACCTTGCGCACCAGACGTTGGGCTAAAACACAGTTGAGACTCGATACAAAGTTATAGGGATCAATACCCATATGGATAAAGCGCCCGATAACGTCGAAGACGTTGTTGGCATGGACGGTAGTGAACACCAGGTGACCGGTCAAAGCAGACTGGACGGCAATCTGGGCAGTTTCAGAGTCGCGAATCTCACCGATCATGATCTTGTCCGGATCATGACGCAGAATGGATCTCAGACCTTTGGCAAATGTCAATCCCTTCTTCTCGTTGACCGGAATCTGCAGAATACCGCGCAGCATGTATTCAACCGGGTCTTCGATAGTAATGATCTTGTCTTCACCGGTCTGGATTTCTGTCAAAGCCGCATACAGTGTGGTTGTCTTGCCCGAACCGGTGGGGCCGGTCACCAGGACCATGCCGTACGGTTCGCGGATCTTCTTGCGCAACCGCTTGATCTCCCTCGCGCTGATTCCCAGATTTTCGAGGGATAGCCCTTTCATATCATTGGCAATGCTTTCCTTATCAAGAATTCGAATAACCGCATCCTCGCCAAAGGAACTGGGCATAATCGACACACGAAAGTCGATCGATTTGGCTGCAAACCGGATTTTGAAGCGGCCGTCCTGCGGAATGCGACGTTCGGAGATATCCAGCTCGCTCATAACCTTGAGACGTGAAATAACCGGCGCCTGAAAATGAATATCAATCGGGTCGTTAGCCATATAAAGGACACCGTCGATACGGTACTTTATAACAAGCCCGTCATGGCCAGTTTCTATATGAATATCGCTGGCCCGCCGGTTAAGAGCGTCCAGAAGGGTGGTATTGACCAGCTTTATGATCGGACTGGTATCCTCGGATAGCGTTTCAACAGAGAGGACCTCTTCTCCGCGGTCGGTTTCCTTGACCAGCTGGAGCATGAAGTCTTCCGAAACTTCCCGCAGCACCCTTCGGGCACCTTCACCGGCCTTCAATGCCGAAGCAATAGCCGTTTCAGAGGCTATTTTTATTTGAAGCGGCCGGTCCAGCATCAACTCAAGTTCGTCCAGCTTGATGACATCGGATGGGTCGGATATAGCTACCACAAGCGCATCCGGGGCCATTTCCAGCGGCACGAAATGATAACGGTAGATGGATTCAGGCGGGAGAGCGTTGAGAATCTCTTCATCCATCTTGAAATCAGCCAGGTTCACGTACGGAAGGTTGAACTGCTCCGACAGAGCCATCGCCAACTCCTCGTCGTTAACAAAACCCTGGCGGATACAGATCTCTCCGAAACGTTCCTTGCTGGTGGCCAGTTGTTCCACAACCGCCGGCAACTTATCGTGAGCCAGACTGCCGCGATCGATCAGAATTGTGCCAATATTTCTGCGTCTGTATGACTGCATCGGGTTCCCTATCCTACGGTGCCGGCGATTTTAAATACCGGCAGGTACATAGCAACAATTATGCCGCCGATAACCACACCCATGATCACCATAATGGCCGGCTCAATGGCAGTAGTCAGCATGTGCATCCGCTCTTCCAGTTCATCTTCCAGATAATCGGAGATATCAAGCAGCATATCCTCCAGAGATCCGGTTGTTTCGCCCACACCGAGCATGCGCAGAGCCAGGGGAGGCATAATGTTGATGCGCTCCAGTGCGGTTGAAAGCCGTCCCCCCTCCTCAATGAACCGAACCGCCTCAAAAAGCTTTTTTTCCATAAAGCGGTTGTTCAGCGTTCCGATGGACATGCGCAGCGACTCGATAATCGGTATGCCGCTCCCCAGAACGGTTGCCAGGGTCCGGGCAAAGCCGGCAACGGAATACTTGGTAAAAACATCCCCGGCCAGTGGAACCGTAAGCTTGAATCGGTCAACCGTGTAGCGTCCCGAATCTGTAGCAACCCAACGACGATATCCGGCAACGCCAAAAACAGCAAGAACCACTACAATTGGTGAAAATTTCCGCATTAAGGAAGTCAGCTCGATCAGCATGCGGGTCGGCAACGGCAACTGCGAACCGGCATCGGTATATACCTGGGCAAACGTCGGAACGACGTACAACAGTAGCAACGTGATCGCCATACCGGCAAAAACAACCAGTATTGAAGGATAAAACAGGGCAGCAACGACTTTTTTGCGGATTCCGTCAACGCGTTTGAGGTACAGGATATAGCGTCTGATTGTCCGGGGGAGGTCGCCGGTTTTTTCACCGGCCCTGATTGAAGCTACATACAAGGGGGGAAAAGCCCTGCCATGTTTTTCCAGGGCGGAAGAAAACGCTGCGCCGCCCTTCACATCTTCTCGCACCTGGCGAAGGATTTCAGCGAGCTTTCCGCTGTCATGGCGCTCGAGAATTGCGTCAAGGACCTGCATGATCGGCATACCGGCCTTGATAAGCACCAGCAATTCCTGATTGAATGTCAACAGTGCCCGGTTGTCAATGCTGCGACGTTTGAGCCCTTTGTCGAATAGAAACTGTAACGGCTTGCGTTTTACCTCAAAAACAAAGAAACCCTGGTCCTCGAGACTCTTCCGCAGCATCTCCGGTTCCACAGCCTCGAATTCGCGATATATGATTTTGCCGTCTGACGCGCCCAGCTTGCAGGTAAAAAGTGACATAAGTTGATAGTATTACCATATCCTCACCAAAAACAAAACACAAAAACCACGGGCAAACTGCCTGTGGTTCGGGGCTTATCAGCTCACATAAGCTGATTAATCAGCTTAGCAACGACGCATGCATTACCGTCACGAAAAATCTCCATCAAGCCATAAACATCCCCAATAGCCAGACACCGTAAAACACCAGTACGATGCTTCCCCAGGTTTTGGCCTGCTTTCTGTCAAACATGCCGCGTTCAGGAAACGCCTTAAAAATAAACACCAGAACGGTTGATATCCACCCCGCCAGGCTGAACAGCGTTATCACAGCCCAGAGTTCATTTGGCATTGCGTTGCCCTTTACCGGTTATCTTCCGCAGAAGTGATCCCAGTTTCAGTTTCCAGACCAGGAGGATCGCCTCACGGACTATCTTTTTTGACATCTTGGAACTGCCCGCATGCCGGTCTATAAAAATAATCGGCACTTCAACGATCTTGAGCCCTCGTTCCATACAGCGATAATTCATTTCGATCTGGAATGAATAACCGTCGGATCCGACCGTATCCAGATCGATCGCCTCGATGGTGGACCGGCGAAAACATTTGAAACCGCTGGTACAGTCCTTGACCTCTAATCCTGTAATTACACGGGTATACAGACTGGCAAAAACGCTGAGCATCAAACGCCTGATCGGCCAGTTGACAACACTGACACCGTTGAGATAACGAGAGCCTATAACCAGATCGCACCGTTGAATGGTTTCAAGAAAAACCGGGAGTATGGCGGGATCATGGGAGAAATCCGCGTCCATCTCCACCAGATAATCAGCCCCCATTTCCAGAGCAGCCTTGAAGCCGGCACAGTATGCGGAACCCAGCCCCATCTTGCCGGGACGATGTATCACCCGGATGCGCTCGTTCCGTGAGGCGAGATCATCAGCCAGGGCACCTGTTCCATCAGGGGAGTTGTCATCAACGAATAGAATCTGGATGGAGGGGTGCTGAGCTAGGACCAGTTCTGCCAACCGGACAATATTGTCCCGTTCGTTATAGGTGGGAATGACAACAATTGCTTTCACGTGTCACGACTCTCCGGACCGAGGTTCTGTGAGTAAAAATCTGAACGACAATACGGGAAACCGGCCGACAAAGTCAAGGAGCTCGTGGAGGGGTAAAACTTCACCATACACCGGCAATCCGGGTGGTACATTTTTGACATGATTCGGCTTTCAGACGATTTGCCAGAATACGATAACCCTGACGTTCAATTACAGGACTTCCGCAGCTTGGACAGAAGGTATCTTCGAGTCCCCCGGCAATATTCCCCACGTACAGGTACTGCAGATTGTGTCTTTTACCTGCCATAACAGCACGTTCCAGAGAATCCGGCGCGGTCGGGGCCCGGTCTGTCATCCGGTACCGGGGGAAAAAACGGGATATATGCCACGGGACATGTGTCCCCAGATCTTCTGACAAAAAAGCAGCCATGCCATTTAGTTGTTCGTCACTGTCATTTTCTCCCGGGATGATCAGACTTGTGATTTCAATCCAGATTCCGTGGCGATGGTAGTCCCTGATACAGTCAAGCACCTGACCCAGATGGGCACCAACCACACTCTCATAAAATCGGGGGTCAAAACCTTTCAGATCAATGTTTGCCGCATCAATGAACGGAGCAAGAGTCTCCAGCGCTTCACGGGTAATGTAGCCGTTAGTCACAAGTACATTCTTCAAGCCAGCGGCCTGTCCCAATCGTGCAGTTTCCAGCACATATTCATAAAACACTGTCGGTTCAGTGTACGTATAGGAAATCGAGCGACAGCCTGACTCCACGGCCCTCCGCACAATTTCGGCCGGTGAAACGAAGTGCCCCTCCACATATCCTTCCACTCCAGGATCAAACTGGGCGATTGAGTGATTCTGGCAGTGACGGCAACGGAAATTGCAGCCTACCGTGGCAATCGAATAGGTGGTAGAACCGGGCAGAACATGAAACAGCGGCTTCTTTTCTATGGGATCAATATGTTCGGCCACTGCCATTCCGTAGACAAGTGAGTACAATACGCCCCCGCGATTCTCTCTGACCCGACAGATGCCTCGGCTACCCGGCCTAATAATGCAGCAATGGCGGCACAGATTGCATTGCACTCTGCCATCGGGTTGCTTCTCATACATCAGGGCTTCATGCATACATCGACTCCCGCTCCGTTTCAGTTTTTTCCATGGTGCAATTCTGCTGTAATCAGGCGGACCTGACGCTCATGAAAAAAGTAGTAGAGAGCCCAGTTCATAAGCACCAGCAGACGATTTCTAAAACCGATCAGGTAATAAAGATGCAGTACCAGCCAGGCCAACCAGGCCAGGTATCCAGACAGTTTAAATCCATTTGTGACGGCTACGGCCGAACTCCTTCCAATGGTTGCCATGGCACCCTTATCGACATAACGGAAAGGTTCAAAATTCTGACCGGACTCCCTGGACTCAATGGCACCCGCAACATAGCGCCCCTGCTGACTGGCAACCGGAGCCATCATGGGAAGCGGTCCCGATCCCTGTTTCAGACAAGCCATATCACCGATGACAAATACCTCCGGATGTTCCGCCAGGCTGAGATCAGGTGAAACGACAATCCGCCCCCCGGAGGCCTGGGAAACGCCCAGACTGTCGGCAAGTGAGGCTGCTGCAACTCCGGCAGACCAGAACAAGGTGTGGGACTGGATGGAAGAACCGTCGTGGAAACTCACCCTGTCTGGTTCTGCACCGATCACACGGGTATCAAGCAGGACTTCAACACCCATGGCCCGCAACCGTTCGCAGGCGTATGCACTCAACTCAGGAGGCATGGCCGTCAACAGTGAGCCTGCTGCTTCAACCAGCACGATTCGGGTCTCTCCGGGGCTGATTTCCGGATAGTCAAGGGACAGAACATGCTGGGACAGCTCCTGCAGCGCCCCGGCAAACTCCACACCGGTCGGTCCACCGCCCACAATCACAAAGGTCAGCAACGCCTTGCGCCGCTGCGGATCCTTTTCCCTTGAAGCCTGTTCAAATAGCAACAGAATATGATTTCGCAACCCCTCTGCATGGGTAAGTTTTTTCAGATCAAAGGCATTCTGTTCCACTCCGGGGATGCCAAAAAAGTTCGTGCGGCTTCCAGCCGCCACTACGAGATAATCATACGGAAGCTCACCATCTTCAAGCAGCAGACTTTTACGGGCAAAGTCCACCCCCGTGACCTCGCCCAGTCGGAAACGGCTGTTTTTCCACTGGCGGGCCAGGGCCCTGACCGGATAGGCAATCGATTCCTGCTCCAGGCCAGCTGAAGCCACCTGATAGAGCAGCGGCTGAAACAGGTGATAATTATGACGATCAACCATCACTACATCAAAACTGCTTCCGGCCAGTTTTTTCGCGGCACTTAAGCCTCCAAACCCCATTCCGACGATAACAACCTGCTTTTTCCCCATGGTCGGCCCCTGCCTCTGTTCAAACATGATCAACATGCCTGGGGCATGTCCCTGTTGCAATTGCTGCTATTTTACCTTATAAACTGAAACATGTAAGACCGGATAGCATAAATCTAAACCTTGAAACGTGGAAGATCTCCATGATACTCGACAAACAGTCTGCCCTGGAACGAATCGAACACGATCTGGAACTCTACGTAGAAATTTGCGAAATTTTCCGGGATGACGTTCCCCGGATCATTTCCGAGCTCAAATCATCCTTTTCCGGCAAAGATATTGCCACAGCTACCCGCCATGCCCACTCCATAAAGTCCGCAGCTGCCAATATAGGCGCAACAAATCTCAGTGAAACAGCCCGTTCGGCAGAATACGCCCTGCGGGAGGGCAATCTTGAATCCATTCCCGCACTTATTTCTGAACTGGATATTAATTTTTCACAGGTTTTGACAGCACTGGAATAATTTGCAAACCGCGGTACACTACCCGGAAGACATTCATCAGCCGCACCATTTCCATCGGCAACGGAGTTACCCATGCGCCGCAGAAGCACACTCCAGATTACGCTTGTTCTGATAGGCACGCTCGCAATGACAGGATGCGGCAAGAAAGAACAACGCCACCTCTACACTAGTAAACAAGACTGCCTTGACGACTGGAACAATGATCCAAAAAGCTGTGAAGAAGTCCCCGCCTCCAGTGCGGACCACCGTTCCAACGCCCATTATTTTTACGGCCCGTGGTTCCGCTCCGGAACAGTTCTAAGTGGCGGTCAGGGGAGCCGCTCGATCCGTACTATGAGTGTATCCAGGGGCGGATTCGGTAGCCTGGGCGGATTTCACTCGTCGGGCGGCTGAGCATGGAACGGATTGTAACTCCTCCCCGGTTTGACTGGCAGAAAAAAGTGGAAGAGTACGGCCTGACGTACCACACCATTGAAGCCCAGACATACTGGGATGAAACTGCCTATTACTCCTTCAACACGACCGAGATTGACGAATTGGAGGAAGCCACCACTGAACTGCAGGAAATGTGTATTGCGGCAACGGAGCATGTCATCAGCAACAAACTGTACGAACGGTTGATGATTCCCCCCCAGGCCGTTCCACTGATTGAGCGTTCCTGGGAGAACGACGAACCATCAATCTACGGACGATTTGATTTTGCCTACGATGGCCGCACGCCGCCCAGACTGCTTGAATACAATGCCGATACTCCGACTGCCCTGCTGGAAGCAAGTGTCATTCAATGGTTCTGGCTTAACGAGCGGTTCCCGGAAGCGGACCAGTTTAACTCTATTCACGAAAAATTGATCGCGGGATGGCGGGATCTGAGGCAGCATATCGAAGAACCGCTTTACTTCGGGTGCGTCAAGGACGCTCCGGAAGATCTGGGCAATATTGAATACCTTCGTGACACGGCCATTCAGGCAGGAATACAGACCGACCTGATATTCATTGAGGATTTGGGATTTGACTCCGTCAACAACCAGTATGTCGATACATTCGATAACCCGACTGCCAGCCTGTTCAAGCTTTACCCGTGGGAATGGCTGATGAGTGAATATTTTGGCCGCTACCTTCAGCAAAGCGGGTTGCTCATGATCGAGCCGGCCTGGAAAATGATTCTCAGCAACAAGGGGATACTGCCAATCCTCTGGGAACTGAATCCGCGGCACCCGAATCTGTTGGAAGCGAGTTTTGATGCAGATCATTTCCGTGACAACTACGTCTCCAAGCCACTGCTCTCCCGCGAAGGGGGCAATATCTGCATCCATCGCAACGGATCCAGAACAGAATACGATGGGTCTTACGGCAACAAAGGGCAGATTTTCCAGGAGTTGGCACACATTCCCTCTTTTGCCGGTAACTTCCCGGTCATCGGGTCATGGGTAATCTACGGAGAACCGGCCGGAATTGGCATTCGGGAGGATCGTCAGGAAGTGACAACAAACAGCAGTCGTTTTGTACCGCACCTGTTTCAGGCGTAACAATTATTTTCTGAAGCCTTAACGGGAAATAATTTGCACGTGCACGGATTCTGCGAGGCAGGCCGAAAAATAATTTAACTATCCGTATATGGGGGGTTGATATGCAAAGTACCTTGCTGGAATCACTGTCAGGGTTTGTCGGTTTCTGTAAATATTTCGTTGCGGCCCTTGGCTTTGTCATCGCCTTCTGCCAGGTTTACTGCTGGATCACTCCCTACGATGAGCTTAAACTGGTCCGCCAGGGGCATGTGGCACCGGCTGTCAGCTTCGGCGGTGCGCTGATTGGTTTCATCCTGCCCTTACACAGCGCCATCACTCACAGCGTCGGACTCATCGACATGATGATCTGGGCCGTTGTGGCCATGGTTGTTCAGCTGACTGTCTTTGGCATGGTACGCATATTTTTTAAGGACATGGTTCGTGAAATTGAAAACAACCACATCGCCGCCGCCACCCTGTTGGCATTCTTTTCTGTGGCCATCGGCCTGCTTAACGCCGCCAGCATGACCTACTGAGTATCCACTCCCCACAACACAAAAGGCCCCTGCATGGTTTGTAGATGCAGGGGCCTTTTGTGACTTATTCAAGTACCAGGAAATTACGACCGCAACGATCCACCCTTGAAAAACGGCAGTTCACAAACAGCAGCTTCCATACTGACGCGTTCATGCTGAATTGTGAGCGGAGCACCGACCGGATACTCTCCGCCACCGACAAAACCAATGCCGATCCCACATGACAGCATGGGTGAGAAGACCCCGCTGGTGACACTTCCGACGACCTGTTGACCGGACACGATTTCATAGTGATGTCGCGGAGAACGACGGCCGGTCACCTGGAAGGCGATCTTCTGCCGTGCCGGTCCAGCGGTTTTCTGCTGCAACAGGGCCTCTTTGCCAACAAAATTCTTGTCAAAATTGACAAACCCTTCCAGTCCCGCCTCCAGGGGAGTAATCCCTTCGTCAATATCGCTGCCGTACAACGAGTAACCGACTTCCAGCCGCAGTACATCCCGGGCACCCAGGCCAGCCGGTTTGACCCGAACATCCTTCAGCAGAAGATCCCACAATTCTGCTGTTTTCTCTGCAGGCAGAAAGATTTCGTAGCCCAGTTCACCGGTATAACCGGTGCGGCTGACAATGGCATCGACGCCCAGAATATTCATGCCGATAAATTTGAAATAGGGAATGGCAGCAATCTGATCACCGAATGCCCGGACAAGAACATCACGGGAGAGCGGCCCCTGGATATCCAGTTTGCCGGTTGCTGCGGTGATGTTAGTGAATGTTCCGCCACGCAGGCGCGAATTGATAACGGCAAAATCGTTATCAGCCGTGGCGGCATTAACCACAATCATGGCATGGTCTTCCGCCATGCGGAATACGATCAGGTCGTCGATGATGCCCCCATTCTCATTGAGCAGAAATCCATAGCGTGAACGCCCCACCGGAATTGTTTTCAGCGAGAACGTAAAGACATCTTCCAGACCGCCCGCTTCGAAATCGCCCTTAAAGAGAAATTCACCCATATGACAGATATCAAAGAGTGCTGCCTGATTTCGGCACCAGGCGTGCTCAGCGATGATGCCTTCGTACTGGATCGGCATATCCCATCCGCCAAAAGGGGCCATAAGGGCCTTCAAATCACGATGCCGGCTGTTCAGGGGCGTCAGTTGCAGTTGTTCCATGGTTGTTCTCCGTAAGAATGAAATTTTTTTGCGAGGATTGTGTTTCTTTCCACCGAAGTGTCAGACCTTATTTGGACATCTGACACTTCCCCCGGATTCTAAAATGGAGTTGGATGGTAGTCCAAATACCGTCTCTCTGCAACGCCAAAAAGCAGTTCGGATTCTTGATAAAAACAGGGTTTGTTCTACTTGTGATATTCGTAAAACAGGATAGAATACGTCTATAAATGCTTCCGGGAGATCACTATGGAAGACCGTAACAGCAAACTAATGACAGTGCTCAACCGCGGACTAGAGATATCGCAGATCAAGGACATCGATCTGCTGCTGGAGAAAATTCTGAGTGAAGCGCGCAGGTACACCAACTGCGATGCCGGCTCGATCTACATCAAGGAGGGGGACAACCTGACCTTCAGCTATGCCCAAAACGACACAATGCTGAAAAAGCTACCCCCCGGCAGAAAGCTCCCCTATTCCACATTTACCATGCCAATCAGCAACACATCCATCGCCGGCTATGTGTCCGCGAACGGTGAAATCCTCAATATTGCCGATGTCTATTCTCTTACCACGGAATACCCGTTTTCCTTTAACCGTTCCTATGATGACCGGACCGGATACCGGACCTGTTCCATGCTGACAATTCCCCTCAAAAATTTTCGTAATGTAATCATCGGCGTACTGCAGCTGATTAATGCCATGAACGATTCAGGAAATACCATTCCATTCGCCCGTGATGACGAAGAAATCATCATGTACTTTGCGAATAATGCCGCCAACGCCGTGGAACGGGCTAAAATGACGCGCGAAATAATTCTGCGCATGAACAAAATGGCCGAAATGAGAGATCCCAAGGAGACCGGCCCTCATGTCAACCGGGTTGCTTCCTACTCCGTAACACTCTATGAAGCCTGGGCTCAAAAAAAAGGACTTCCGCAGAATGAAATCGACAAAAACCGTGATGTGCTGCGAATGTCAGCAATGCTGCACGATGTGGGCAAAGTAGCCATTTCGGATATGATCCTCAAGAAACCGGGGCGTTTCACCCCGGAAGAGTTCCAGACCATGAAACTGCATACGCTCTTCGGTGCCAATCTGTTCTCGGATATCTATTCGGATTTTGACGAATCAGCCAGCGTTGTGGCACTCAATCACCACGAGCGCTGGGATGGCAAAGGATATCCCGGCTTCATCGATCCCCACACCCAGCAGCCGCTGCCCGGCTATGAAACTGAAAACGGCACTGCTCGCGGCAAACAGGGGGAAGAGATTCCGCTCTTCGGCAGGATCGTGGCACTGGCGGATGTGTATGATGCGCTCTCCTGTCGCCGCTGTTATAAAGATGCCTGGGATAGTAATGAGGTATTGAACACTATCAGGGATGAGGCCGGCAAGCAGTTCGATCCGGAACTCGTGACGGTCTTCCTTGATTGCGTCGACTCTTTCCAGCAGATTGAAAAGCTGTATCCCGACACTGAAGCATGAGGGGGCATAGCTGCCCCCTCTTTACGCTCCTGCCTACAAAGTCCTGCCCGCCGCATCTGCGAACAGCTTCAATTTCTCCATCATAGCCTCAAATTTTACCGGTTTCAGAGATTGGGGACCGTCACTTGAGGCGTGCTCCGGATCGGGATGCACCTCCACAATCAGGCCATCTGCTCCGGCGGCTACCGCGGCATAACACATGGGTGCCACATAATGGTGATTTCCGGTTCCGTGTGAGGGGTCGATTACGATCGGCAGGTGTGTTTTTTCCTTCAAGACCGGGATAGCTGACAGGTCCAGGGTGTTGCGGGTCGCAGTTTCGAACGTACGAATACCGCGTTCACACAGGATAACCCCCTGGTTCCCTTCGCTCATGATGTACTCGGCGCTCATCAGAAACTCCTGAATCGTCATGGACATGCCGCGCTTCAGCAGGACCGGTTTTTTTAACTGGCCGACCTTTTTCAGCAGCGCGAAGTTTTGGGAGTTACGGGCACCGATTTGCAGAATATCAGCGTATTCAGCCACAAGGTCTGCCGTTTCCGGATTGATAACTTCGGTAACAAACGGGAGCCCGGTCAGATCGCGGGCCTTGGCCAACAGCTTGAGCCCTTCCTCCTCTAAACCCTGGAAGGAGTACGGTGAGGTGCGCGGTTTGAACGCCCCACCACGCAGGACATGGGCTCCGGCCTTTTTAACCGCAACAGCCGACTCGATGATCTGCTGTTCACTCTCAACCGAACAGGGGCCGGCCATCATGATCATCCGGTCGCCGCCAATCACGACATCATCACTGATCCGCACCGTACTGGCCTCCTTCTTGACCTCTTTAGAGGCCAGTTTGTAGGGTTGCAGAATCGGAACCACATTTTCCACCCCATGCATGGACTCGACCGACTGGAGCACCGATTTACCGCGCTCATCACCAACCGCGCCGATAACATCGCGGGTTTCACCATGGATGATGTGGGGCTTGTAACCCAGCTCCTTGATCCTTTTAACCACTTCGTCACGATCCTTTTTCGATGCGCCTGCTTTCATTACGATAATCATCCCCTGCTCCTTTTCCACAAAAAAGACCGGAAGGTTTTCCCCCGGTCCGCATGTCCGTACCGGGGTACAGGACAAATAAAAACCGGGGTGACTTCCGTCCGCCCCGGTTTGTGGTTGTGATGTGATCGCTGGTCCTAGCGCTTACACCTCTACCCGGGCAGACGGCTTAAAATAAAAGCCGAACCAGAAGTAAAAGGAATAAGTGCTAAAGATGCGAGTTGATTTCATGTGGCCCACTAAATCACAGCTTTCAATTTTGTGTCAAGAAAAAATCCTTCGCTAACGGGAAGTGTTCAGATGGATGCCCCTCAGAAAACAGCCAGTTCATCTGCTACCCGGACGAGATTCGGCAGATCAGGCTTGGTCAGAATATGGTTGGCACCCAGTCCAACCCACTTACGTTTGTTGTCATCGGAAGCCAGGGAGGAGAATATCACGATTGGAACGTTTTTGAGACCATCACTCTTGCGTACCAGCGATGTTAGATGCAGACCGTCCATCTGCGGCATCTCCACATCGGTAATCAGCAGGCTCAGACGATGCCTGATGTCAACACCATCCTTTTCGCACTGGGCCAGCTTTTGCTGAATCATCTCCCACGCCACAGAACCATCCTCGGCCTCTTCGACACGATAGCCGGCACCCCGCAGGGTACCGCACATAGTATTTCTGATAAAAGTCGAATCGTCAGCTACCAGGACGGTTTTCTCCGAGCGGTTTGCATCACCGGCCCGCTCCATAAGTTCGATATCATCAAGAGGTCTGAGGGCACTCTCCGAACAGAGTTCGCCCACAATTTTTTCAAAATCGAGCAGCAGGATAATTCTGTCATCCATCTTGACCAGACCGGTCACCTGCTCACTATGCACCGACTTGGCGGGAGGCTCCACATTTTTCCAGGAAATCCGATAAATCCGGGAGACCGAATGGACCATCACACCCACCATTAAATTATTGAACTCCAGCACCACCACCCGGTCTGCAATCAGATCACCAGTTTGTTTTCCCAGCACGTGAGCAAGATTAATGATCGTAATAACCTTGTCGCGCAGTTGGATCATCCCCTCCACACCCGGCTTGGCGTTCACCACTCTGGAAATCTGAGGCAGGCGGATAATTTCGCGCACCTTGGCAACATTTACACCGTAGTAGCAGGGAATCACGTTTCCATGCCAGTCGGTCTCATCGATTCTGAACTCAACAATTTCCAGCTCATTGGTGTCACTTTCCAGAAGGATGTTGGACTGTTTCATGGCTGTACCCCTTGGCGTTTTAATGTGGAAACTATACCACGAAATTTTTAAATGAAAACGGCAAATAATGCATAAATATTTGATCCTGCGGCGCTTGACTCTCCCGGAAGCCTGTGCTAGTTGTTTTTCATCCTACGCATTGCGCAGCAATGGAGTTAATTGATGTATTTTCCCGAATTTTCAGCATTTCAGGCCCTCACGTCGCGAGGCAACCTGATCCCGGTCTACCGCGAAATCATGGCCGATATGGATACCCCGGTCTCGGCTTTCAAGAAACTGGACGACGGGAAATTTTCTTTCCTGCTCGAAAGCATTGAAGGTGGTGAAAAATGGGCCCGCTACAGCTTCCTCGGCTCCACCCCTTCCCTGATAATCCGCTCCAAGGAATCAACGGTAGAACTGATTCAGTCCGGAACAGTTTCATCTTTCACATCAACCGATCCCCTTGGTGCTGTAAAAGAATTGCTGTCCCAATATTCTCCCGTAGAAGTTGAAGGCCTGCCCCGTTTCTTCGGTGGTGCCGTTGGGTACCTGGGCTATGACATGGTGCGTCATTTTGAATCGCTCCCGACAAAAAAACCGGCGGTGCTGGATGCTTATGATTCCTATTTTCTGATTACCGATACCATTGTCATCTTTGATACCATGCGTCAAAAGATCAAGGTTGTCTCCAATGCCCACCTTGACGGCACCGTCTCCCCGCATGAGGCCTACCGGATGGCCACGGATAAAATCGACGCAATAATCTCACGACTGCGCGCTCCCCAGACTGCTCATGCCATCCATTCCAGCGGCAAATCCGTTGAATTTACATCCAATATCGATCAGCCGTCCTTCGAAGCAGCCGTTGAAAAAGCCAAGGAATATGTCCGTGCCGGCGACATTATCCAGATAGTCCTATCCCAGCGTTTCAGCGGAGAACTGTCGGCTGACCCGCTTGATATCTATCGTGTATTACGCACTCTGAACCCTTCCCCCTACATGTTTTTCCTGCGCCTTGACGACACGGTTATTGCCGGCGCATCTCCCGAGGTCATGGTACGCAAGGAGGGTGACCGCGTTGAACTCCGCCCGATTGCCGGAACCCGTCCCCGCGGGGTAACACCGCAGGAGGATCTTGACCTGGAACATGAACTGCTGGCCGACCCGAAAGAACGGGCCGAACACGTCATGCTGGTGGACCTGGGAAGAAATGACCTGAACCGCGTCTGCACGACCGGTTCCGTAGATGTAACCGAACTGATGGTCATCGAGCGCTACTCCCATGTCATGCACATTGTCTCCAACGTCCAGGGAAAACTGGACCCCAACAAAGACGCCTACGATCTGGTGCGGGCCACTTTCCCGGCTGGCACCCTCTCCGGAGCTCCCAAGATCAGGGCCATGGAAATTATCGATGAACTGGAACCGGTGCGACGGGAAGTGTACGGCGGCGCGGCCGGCTACTTCTCATTTTCCGGTAACATGGATCTGGCCATCGCCATCCGCACACTGGTCATCAAGGACGGCAAGGTCCATCTGCAGGCCGGAGCCGGTATTGTGGCTGATTCCGATCCAACCGCCGAATGGCAGGAAACCGTCAACAAAGCCATGGCAGTTCGCCGGGCCATCGAGATTGCAGAAAAAGGACTGGCATAATGCTGCTAATGATCGACAATTACGACTCCTTCACCTACAACATTGTCCAGTACTTTGGACAGCTGGGAGAGGACGTGCAGGTACACCGCAACGACAAGATCACCCTGGAGGAGATCGAGGAGCTGAAACCGGCCCGCATCGTCATCTCCCCCGGCCCCTGTTCGCCGGAAGAAGCCGGCATATCGGTAGCTGCCATCAAGCATTTTGCCGGAAAAATCCCGATCCTGGGGGTCTGCCTTGGCCATCAGTCCATCGGGGCTGCCTTTGGAGGAAATGTCATCCGCAGCGTTTCCCTCATGCACGGCAAAACATCCCCGATCCACCACGACGGCAAAGAGCTGTTCAGCTACCTGCCGAATCCCTTTCAGGCCACACGCTACCATTCGCTGATCGTTGAGCGTTCAACCCTGCCGGAATGCCTTGAAGTCACTGCCTGGGTCGAAAACGGTGAGATCATGGGACTGCGTCACAAAACGCTGCCGATCTGGGGTGTACAGTTTCACCCCGAATCAATCCTGACCGAATCCGGTATGGATCTTCTAGCAAATTTCCTGCGCATCAGCGCCTGACAACCGCACTTTCCTCTGAAACGTCAGACGGCCGCCCCGATTATTCGGAGCGGCCGTCTGCGTCTGAAGCTATGTCCTGCTGGCTACTTGATGCCCTTCTTGTTCATAACAGGGCCGTACTTCTTGTCAAGCCCCTGGATATGATTGATCAGCCACCCCTTCAGGAAGGTCATGACCTCCTGACCAAGGGCGGTACCGGCATGGTATTTCTGCTGAATTTCCACAACCTGGCTTACCAGTGAGACGTGGCAGCGTTTCTGCTCGTCGAAACCTTCGTAGTTCGATTCCTGCATCAGTTTCTCTTCGTGGGCAAAGTGGGTCTTGGTATAGTCGATCAGTTCGTCCAGGATGGTTCCGATGGCGTCGCGGCTGCGGCCAGAGCGCATGGCGGCGTACAGGTTGTTGATGATGTCGATCAGCCGCTGGTGCTCGCGGTCCATCTGGCTGACGCCGACGCTGTAGCTTTTGCTCCAGACGATCAGTTTGCCCGATTCGGAGAGTTTGAACTGGCCGACCAGGCGCTCCAGTTCAGCGGAGAGCCGTGACAGGTGCTGGGCGGCGTCAGAGGTTTTGCGGGCGCCTTCAACGGTGTTCTGGGCGACGTCGGTGATGTTGTGGATGTTGCTGCTGATTTCGCTGGTGGTGGCGGTCTGCTCTTCTGCGGCGGTGGCTATCTGCTGAACCTGCATATGCAGGGAGTTGATTTCATCCTGAATGTTGCGCAGGGCTTCACCGGAGCGGGTTGCCTCCTCTGTTCCGAGTTCCACCTCGCTGACACCTTCTTCCATGGCTGAAACTGCGGTTTTGGTTTCCAACTGGATGGCTTTGATCATCAGGCCGATTTCACGGGTGGCTTTGGTGGTACGTTCGGCCCGGGCCCGGACTTCGTCGGCAACGACAGCAAAACCGCGCCCCTGTTCTCCGGCCCGGGCGGCTTCGATAGCGGCGTTCAGAGCCAGCAGGTTGGTCTGGTCGGCGATGTCTTCGATGGTGCCGACGATGGCGCCGATCTCGTCGGAGCGACGACCAAGGGCCTCAACGGTTTTGGCGGAGGACTGCACCCGTTCGGCGATGCGATGCATGACGGAGATGGATTTGGCGACGACTTCGGTGCCGTGCTCGGCGGCCTGGTTGGCACGCTCGGCGCCTTCGGCGGCCATCTGGCAGTTCTGGGCGATGTCGCCGGAGGTGGCAGACATCTCCTCGCTGGCGGTGGCAACGGTGATGGCCTGGCCTGCAACAGTTTCAGCGCCGTCGGCCATCTGAACGGCATTGTTCTGCATCTCAGCTGAGGATTCAGACACCTGAGAGGATGAATCCGCCAGGGTGCCGATCATCTCACGCAGGTTGTTGACCATCTTCTCAAAGGATTGGGAAAGCTGACCGATCTCGTCATCCGAATCAACCTGGATTTCGACACCAAGATCACCGGAGGCGATCTTTTCGGCGTCATCAGTCAGCCTTCTCAGCGGTTGACTGATGGCCCGTGAAGTCATCAATGCCAGAGTAATTCCAACAACAAGGCTGATAATCAACAGCGAAACAACCCAGATCAGCGTGGACGACGTTGCAGCATGGACCGCCTTAAGCTCATCATCGGCCTCTTTCTGGTTGAACGTCTGCAGTTCTCCAAGAATCTGATTGACCAGGTCATAGGCTTTCTTGCCCTCGCCGCGCGTTACCGCCTGGGCCTCATCAGGCTTGCCTTCCTTGATCAGGTTATAGGCCTTGCTGGCGGTGGCAACGTAGCTCTGCCAGGCAGCATCATATGCCCCAATCTGTTTTTTCTCTTCATCCGTCAACGGCAGTTTACCCAGCGTTTCTTTCATACTTTTCTGTTCATCCTGCATCTTCACCATGCGATCCGAATATTTTTTAAAATCCTCTTCACTGTTCTTCAGATAAAACTGCAGCTCCGAACGACGATACGTGTCAACCGCATTGCGCATTTTTGCCAGGGTTGTGACACTCGGCATCAGATTGGTACCGATATCATCCGCTTTGGCGGAGACCCCGGAAATTTTGGAAAGCGAAACAATTCCCACCATTGCAGATATGGCAATGATGACCACAATCGTAATGATGATTTTGGCTCCAACGTTCAGTTTTTTAAACATGTAACGCCCCCCTGGCTGTAAAATACCTATCAAAAAAGAGTGTAGCCGATAATCACCATCGGTCAAGCGATGGCCGAGTATATTTTACTCACGAGTCGTGTGGAAATCATGTAGAGGCCAATTGAGCTTATTTCGGATAACGACGAATATCATAACGTCAGACGGCCGCCCCGATTATTCGGAGCGGCCGTCTGCGTCTGAAGCTATGTCCTGCTGGCTACTTGATGCCCTTCTTGTTCATAACAGGGCCGTACTTCTTGTCAAGCCCCTGGATATGATTGATCAGCCACCCCTTCAGGAAGGTCATGACCTCCTGGCCAAGAGCGGTGCCGGCATGGTATTTCTGCTGAATTTCCACAACCTGGCTGACCAGTGAGACGTGGCAGCGTTTCTGCTCGTCGAAACCTTCGTAGTTCGATTCCTGCATCAGTTTCTCTTCGTGGGCAAAGTGGGTCTTGGTGTAGTCGATCAGTTCGTCCAGGATGGTTCCGATGGCGTCGCGGCTGCGGCCGGAGCGCATGGCGGCGTACAGGTTGTTGATGATGTCGATCAGCCGCTGGTGCTCGCGGTCCATCTGGCTGACGCCGACGCTGTAGCTTTTGCTCCAGACGATCAGTTTGCCCGATTCGGAGAGTTTGAACTGGCCGACCAGGCGCTCCAGTTCAGCGGAGAGCCGTGACAGGTGCTGGGCGGCGTCAGAGGTTTTGCGGGCGCCTTCAACGGTGTTCTGGGCGACGTCGGTGATGTTGTGGATGTTGCTGCTGATTTCGCTGGTGGTGGCGGTCTGCTCTTCTGCGGCGGTGGCTATCTGCTGAACCTGCATATGCAGGGAGTTGATTTCATCCTGAATGTTGCGCAGGGCTTCACCGGAGCGGGTTGCCTCCTCTGTTCCGAGTTCCACCTCGCTGACACCTTCTTCCATGGCTGAAACTGCGGTTTTGGTTTCCAACTGGATGGCTTTGATCATCAGGCCGATTTCACGGGTGGCTTTGGTGGTACGTTCGGCCAGGGCCCGGACTTCGTCGGCAACGACAGCAAAACCGCGCCCCTGTTCTCCGGCCCGGGCGGCTTCGATAGCGGCGTTCAGAGCCAGCAGGTTGGTCTGGTCGGCGATGTCTTCGATGGTGCCGACGATGGCGCCGATCTCGTCGGAGCGACGACCAAGGGCCTCAACGGTTTTGGCGGAGGACTGTACCCGCTCGGCGATGCGATGCATGACGGAGATGGATTTGGCGACGACTTCGGTGCCGTGCTCGGCGGCCTGGTTGGCACGCTCGGCGCCTTCAGCGGCCATCTGGCAGTTCTGGGCGATGTCGCCGGAGGTGGCAGACATCTCCTCGCTGGCGGTGGCAACGGTGATGGCCTGGCCGGCAACGGCTTCGGCACCGTCGGCCATCTGAACGGCGTTGGACTGCATCTCGGCCGAGGATTCGGACACCTGGGAGGACGAATCCGCCAGGGTGCCGATCATCTCACGCAGGTTGTTGACCATCTTCTCAAAGGATTGGGAAAGCTGACCGATCTCGTCATCCGAATCAACCTGGATTTCGACACCAAGATCACCGGAGGCGATCTTTTCGGCGTCAGCCGACAGGTGTTTCAATGGAGCAACCAGAGCTCGTGAAAACAGAATTACAACCAGCACACCGATTACGACACATACAACCAGTAAAACAACAATCCATATGGTCGTAAATTTTGCGATTGATAGCGCCTCATCACTCTTCTTCTGGGACTGATCAATATTGATCTTCTCAAGTCCGTCCAGCGCCTTCAGAGCCACGTTGAACGTTTTACTGGACTCGCCAAGAATAATTTTGGCCCTTTCCTCTTCACTCCCCCCCTGAAATGCGGTCTCTTTTATTTTAGGGTATGCCGCAAGATAGGCACTCCAGGCCGATTTGAATTCGGAAAAGAGTTTTTTCTCCTCATCCGTATCTATCAGCTTTTCATAAACTACCAGCTCTTTAGTCAATTTCTCGGCCGAATCATCGTTTCGGTTTACATATTTTTCCTTAACCTCTTTCTCAGTTGCAAGCAGCATCAGAGTCTCACCGCGACGATGGCTCCCCAACAGGCTCTGAATCAGCGTTATCGAGTGAATACTCGGAATATCACTGCCAGCTGTCTGGCTTCCAATCCGCGTAAGGCGATTATTCTGTACAACCGCAAACACACCGATCACCGCAGTCAGCAGGATCACAATCATAAACGTCAGAATCATTTTGCTGCTGATGGACAGATTTTTAAACATGGTCATTTCCCCCACAGGTGTATGAACGCAAACTGTACAGATTCTAGCAGGCAAACACCCAGAGTCAAGACGTAACATTAAAATTATGGAGAGTCCATCCAGGCGTTTGCCGATCACTGTAAATTCCTGAAATCAGCGGGCTGGAAAGATCATGTTCCAAATCTGGATATGCAACGGGTGATCGGCCGTTGGAACATCTATGGCTGGATTTTAAAACAGAAGGGGTCCATCTGCGTGAAGGGGTCCTGCCCCAGACTGGCGGTTACTGCCGGGCAGCCGCGACAAACAGCATTCAGAGAACAACCGGAGCATGAGCTACTGCCGGCACGGTAACGTTGTGCCTGTGTGGAGGAATAGACATCCTCAAGATTCGAGGTAAGAATGTTGCCAATTGAGGATGGAAATTTGCGGCAGGCATGGACCTCGCCGTCGGACAGGATGGAAACGAAGTTGAAGGCTGCCCCGCAGCCATATCCAGCGCAGCCGCCGAACAGGCCGTTGCCGTCCCGTTCAAAAATTATGTTGAAGAGGCTGTCCTTGAGCCTCAGCACCGGGTGGCTGGCCATGGCGGTCACGTACGACTCAAGAAACGCGTGATATTCGTCGGGTGTGGGCAGCTCAAGGCTGGCGCCTTCCCCGAACAGAGCCAGACGATTGAAGGCCAGGCCGCCGGTGATCCCTTCCAGCTCTTCCGCCAGTGGAATCACCTGGTCCAGATTGTGTCGGGTCAGGGTCAGCATGACCATGTTGGGAACCCCCAGATCACTAAGGGTTCGCAGAAAATCTACCGTACGACGGTAATTACCCGCTCCGCGGATCTCGTCATTATGCTGCTCCAGACCTTCCAGGCTGACCTGGTAGTATACCGGCATCTTGATGGTCAGGAGCTTTTCAATGGTGGCGCGATCGCTGGCATTGCCCAGAATGGCAATCATGAAATCGCGTTCAGCCGCGGCGCGGTACAGATCAAAGATGTGTGGATACAGCAGTGGATTGCCGCCCGAAAGTGAGACCTGCCCGCGGATAAAGCGCTTTCGGCAGAAGGCCCGCAGCTCATCCATCAGAGTCAGGGCCCGTTCAAACGGGAAGGCCCTGCGGCTGGAGCGGTCATAACAGTGTCGGCAATGCAGGTCGCATTCCTGGGTCAGGTGCCACTGCAAGGTAAACACCTCGGCCGCCCCATACTCCTCAGCAGGTGTGGCAGCATCCTCGCTGGTTTCACGGCGCAGTTTCGAAGGGGGCGAGAGGATCAGCCCTTTCCAGACCGCCTCACGTATGGCGGCATCCAGGACATCCACCGGGACGGAAGCTTCCAGGGCAGCAGCATCAAGATCGCGGTCCTCCACTACCAGTTTGATGGCCAGCAGATCACTCTGCTCCGCCACCTGGGTGCTCAACTCTCCACTGCGCGGATCTTTCCAGCTCAGGACGATCTCAGCGCCCGGCTCAACCCTGGAACGGTCACGCCGTTTTGTCCGCTGGAGCAGCGCAAGCAGGCCGGTATGTTCAACGGAGGTAATATTCAGGGTGGGATTAATCTGTAAGGCATCATGAACAACCGGGGGACATTCGGTGGAAGCTGCTTTGAAACGGGCCAGTTCGATACGGGCGAGCCCGGGCAGATATGATGCTGTCCCGGGCTCGCCGTTGTTGTGCAGATAATCCGGAAAGCTGGCCGGCTCCATGTCATTTCCACCGGTGATACACGTCCAGGACTTGATGCCCAGAAGCGCCCTGCAGGCGGGAAAAATTTTTGATAAAGAATTCATGACATGATAGTACCGGACATCTTATGTATGGTCAATCCGCCTTCCGGATGCTGTGCAGCGCGACCGCGCTACTTGGATGAACCGCCTCAACCACTCTTGCCGGGCGTCTCTTTCGGCTTGTCACCTTGCTTCTGATCCTTGACAGCATCTTTCTTGACGTCTTTTTTCGCTTTCTTGTCCTTCTTGACATCCTTCTTCTCGGCCTTTGCCGGTGCCTTTTCAGTCACCTCGGCCTTGTCCTTGGGGGCGCTCCCGGCGCCCGCTCCACCGCCTCAACCGCTTTGGGCGGCGTGGGTCGGCGCAGCAATCGAAACACCTGCCACCAGGCTGGCAATTCCAAGCCCTGCTACGAGACTTTTGATCTGTTCTTTGTCCATGTTGTCACCACCTTCCATTTTTGGATTGGTACTGCACAAACACTGCATGCATTCTACCAATAGATAAATATATTTCAATCGTTAATTACGATTATAAGTCATATCCACCCGCAGTAACCGGTCTACAAACAAATAACGGAATTTTTTCAGGGGGATGTTGCATAATCCCCCTGTTTTTTTTATAGTGGCTCCCTTACACACACAAACGGGAAAAGGTAACTGAACAGACATGAGCAAAGAACTGGCCAAAGGGTACGAACCGCACGACGTTGAAAAGCAATGGTATGCAGAGTGGGAAGCCAAGGGATACTTCCATGCCGCAGCCACTTCCGACAAGAAGCCATACAGTATTGTCATCCCGCCACCCAACGTCACCGGCGCCCTGCACATGGGGCATGCCCTCAACAATACCCTGCAGGATATCCTCTGCCGCTGGAAACGGATGCAGGGATACAACGTACTCTGGATGCCAGGCACCGACCATGCCGGTATTGCCACCCAGAATGTCGTGGAGCGGCAACTGGCCGCCGAGAATAAAGATCGCCATGATCTGGGACGTGAAGAATTCATTGAGCGGGTCTGGAAGTGGAAGGCCGAATCGGGCGGCCAGATCATCGGCCAGCTCAAGCGCCTGGGAGCCTCCTGCGATTGGGAACGCGAGCGCTTCACCATGGATGAGGGCCTCTCCAAGGCGGTGCGCACGGTCTTTGTCAAGCTGTTCAACGATGGCCTGATCTACCGCGACAACCGCCTGATCAACTGGTGTCCGCGCTGCCATACGGCCCTGTCGGATATTGAGGTCGAGCACGAAGACCACAAGGGGCACCTCTGGCACATCCGCTACCCAGTGGCCGGCGAACCGGGAAAATTCGTGGTGGTTGCCACCACCCGCCCCGAAACCATGCTGGGTGATACCGCCGTGGCGGTGCACCCGGACGACGAGCGCTATAAACATCTGATCGGCAAGAAGGTCGTCCTGCCGCTGATCAACCGCGAGATACCGGTTGTGGCCGACGAGTATGTGGAGCTGGAGTTCGGTACCGGCGTGGTCAAGATTACCCCAGCCCACGACTTCAACGACTTTGAGGTTGGACTGCGCCACGGTCTGGACAAGATCAACGTCTTTGACGAATCGGGCGTCATCAACGCCGCCGGACACCAGTACGAAGGGTTGGATCGCTTCGCCGCCCGGGCCCGCATCGTGGCCGAACTGGAAGAGGCCGGCCTGTTGGAAAAGATCGACGACCACGCCATGTCGGTGGGTGGCTGTTACCGCTGCAAGACCGTGGTGGAGCCGTACCTCTCCCTACAGTGGTACGTCAAGGTTGGCCCCTTGGCAGAGCGGGCCCTGGATGCCGTCAAGAGCGGCAAAACCCGCATTCTCCCCAAACAGTGGGAAAACACCTACTACGACTGGATGGAGAACATCCGTGACTGGTGCATCTCGCGCCAGATCTGGTGGGGTCATCGCATCCCGGCCTGGTTCTGCGATCACTGCGGTGAGATCACCGTTGCCATGGATGATCCCACAAAATGTTCCAAGTGCGGTAGTGACGAGCTTCGCCAGGAAACCGACGTACTGGATACCTGGTTCTCCTCGGCCCTGTGGCCCTTCTCCACCATGGGGTGGCCGGAAAACACGGACGAACTAAAAACCTTCTACCCCACCGCCACTCTGGTGACCGGCTTCGACATCCTCTTCTTCTGGGTGGCCCGCATGATGATGATGGGGCTGCACTTCATGGATGAGGTCCCCTTCAAGGATGTCTACATCCACGCCCTGGTACGCGACGCCCATGGCCAGAAGATGTCCAAGTCCAAGGGCAATGTCATTGACCCGCTGACGATCATCGAGCAGTACGGTACCGACGCCTTCCGCTTCACCCTGGCCGCATTCGCCGCCCAGGGGCGCGACATCAAGCTGGCTGAGGAGCGTATCGCCGGCTACCGTAACTTCTGCAACAAGGTCTGGAATGCGGCCCGCTTCACCCTGATGAATCTGGAAGGCTTCACCCCCGACGGCCTGAGCTTGGACAAACTGGAACTGAGCCAGGGGGATAAATGGATCCTGCACCGTCTGAACGAAACCGCCCGGCTCGTGGATGAGACCCTGACCGGTTACCGCTACAATGAAAGCGCCATGGCGCTCTACCAGTTCACCTGGAGCGAATTCTGCGACTGGTACCTGGAACTTTCCAAACAGGACATCTACAACGGCACACCGGAGCGCAAGCAGGCAACCCAGTACGTGCTCTGGTACACCCTGGAAAATCTGCTGCGCCTGCTGCACCCCTTCATGCCGTTCATCACTGAAGAGATCTGGCAGGCCCTGCCGGGCCACAAGGCCACGCCAACCATCATGCAGGCCAGCTTCCCGGAAGCCTGCGAAATTTGCAGCTACCCTGAAGCAGCCGCCGACATGGAACGCATCATGGCGGTCATCAATGGCATCCGTAACATCCGCGGCGAAATGGAAGTGCCCCCCTCCAAGCAGATTGCCGTAATTCTCTCCTGCGGCAGCGCAGAGAGTCTGCGCCTGATGAAGCATAACGAAGGCTCGATCATCAGTCTGGCGCGGGTTTCAGATCTGGCAATCGGCCAAGGCATCGAACAACCGGATGATGCATCTATTCAGGTAGCTGGCGACGTCCAGATCTACGTACCGCTCAAAGGTCTGGTGGACGTGGCGGCTGAAGAAGAACGCCTGTTGAAGGAGATCGGCAAGATCGACAAAGAGATCGAGATGTTCTCCAAAAAGCTGGAAAGTCCGGCCTTTGTGGATCGGGCACCGGCTGAGATAGTTGCCAAGGAACGCCAGAAATTGACGGAAGTAACCGAGAAAAAGGCAGTCTTGGAAGATAGTCTGGATAAGATCAGAAAGCTGAAATAGGTAACGTATGCTTTCATTTGTCTGGGATGAAGAAAAGGCCAAAATCAATTTCGAAAAGCATGGCATCTCTTTTGCTGAGGCAAAGGGTGTTTTTTACGATGAACATGCACGTTTGATTGCAGATGAGGATAACTCGGATGATGAAGAACGTTTTTTGCTTCTCGGCATGAGCTTCAAACCACGCTTGCTGTTGGTCTGTCATTGTTACCGAGAAGATGATCACGTTATCAGGATTATCTCAGTTAGAAAGTCGACCCGTCATGAGTCGCAAATGTATAGGAGGTTTAAACAATGAAAGAAGAATATGATTTTTCCAAATCAAAACCAAACCCATACACCAAACTATTGAAGAAAGAAGTGAAACTGAAAATTGATGAGGATGCACTGTTTTATTTCAAAAACTTGGCACAAGAGCTTGGAATCCCGTATCAAAATCTTATAAACAGTTATTTGCGTGACTGTGTGCAGCATCATCGCAAACCAGCGCTGAAATGGGCGTAACTTTTCTCAGGATCAGGCAATAACAGGACTAACCATGCAAATCCAGAATGTCGCCATATTCGCCAAGGTCCACGATCCCCGCTGTCTGGGGGTCGCCGCCGACCTGATCAACTGGCTTGAAGAGCATGGTTGTATCCCCATGCCCGAACCGCAGCTGATCCGCGAGCTGGCCTATCACAAAACCATGAACGAGGAGGAAATCCTCGACCAGGCTGAATTGGTGGTAGTTTTGGGGGGCGACGGCACCCTGATCTCCGTCGCTCGCCTGTTCAGCGGCAAGGATGTGCCGATCCTGGGGGTCAACCTGGGGAGCCTGGGATTTCTGACGGAGATTACCGTCGAAGAGCTTTACACCCGCCTGGAAAAGGTGCTGGAGGGAAATCCGCGCGTCTCGGAACGGATGATGCTGGAAGTGACCCTGCACCGGGAGGGGAAAGAGCTGGAGCACTGCCATGTGCTCAACGACATGGTCATCAACAAGGGCGCCCTGGCCCGGATTGTCGATCTGGAAACCAGGGTTAACCGGCATTTCCTGACAACCTACAAGGCCGACGGCCTGATCGTCTCCACCCCCACCGGCTCCACCGGCTACTCCCTGTCAGCCGGCGGCCCGATCATCCATCCGTTGATGAGTTGTATCGTCATCACACCGATCTGCCCGCACACCCTGACCAACCGGCCGATTGTGGTTACGGACGAATCGACTATCTGCGTTACCGTAACCTCATCCTTCGACGAAAAGGTCTACCTGACCCTGGATGGCCAGGTGGGCTTCGAACTGCAAGAAGGGGATTCGGTTGAAATCCGCAAGGCCCTGAAAACAACGGCGCTGGTCATGTCCCGCAGTCGCGATTATTTTGAAATTCTGAGGACCAAGCTTAAATGGGGAGAACGATAAGGTCCCTGAACACCCACCACGGAGACACAGAGGCACGGAGAAAGTCAAAATCTGTGGGGGCTTCTGCATAAATAATCAAACAGATAAAAGCATACGACAAACAGATCACCTTCTAATCAGAGTTTGCTTTTTTCCGATATTCTCTGTGTCTCCGTGCCTCCGTGGTGGATTCATTGTGTAAGGATTTTAAATGCTGACCGACCTTTCCATAACGAACATTGCCATCATCGATAACCTGCACCTCTCCCTGCAGCCGGGCCTGACCGTGCTGACCGGGGAAACCGGCGCCGGAAAATCGATCATCATCGACGCAGTCGGCCTAATTATGGGGGGACGGGCCTCCGTGGATCTGATCCGTTCCGGTGTGGATGAAGCCGCTGTCGAGGCGATTTTTGATATCTCTGACCGCCCCGGGGTACAGAAAACATTGGAAGAAGCCGGTCTTGAAACCTGCACGGAACTGCTGATCAAACGCTCCATCTCCCGCTCCGGCAAGAACCGCATTTTCATCAACGGCAGCATGGCTACCCTGGCCCTCCTGACCGACATTGCCAGCAACCTGATCAACATCTACGGCCAACATGAATCACAGACCCTGCTGCGACTGGACAATCAGCTGCTTCTGCTGGATTCCTTCGCCGGCACCGCTGCCCTCCGTGAGGAGTTTGCCGGCATCTTCAGGGCCCACAGCTCTGTCGTTGGTCAGTTGGATAATCTGGATACACAGGAGCGTGAGAATGCCCGCCGCCTTGATCTGCTCTCCTTCCAATCCGAGGAGATCGAAAACGCCAATGTAAAGGCCGGAGAGGAAGAGGAGCTGGAGGAGCAGCGCCAGCTCCTGGCCAGTGCCGGCAAGCTGGGCAGCGTCAGCGGTGACGCCTACGAGATACTCTACGGCGGCGACGGCGCTATTCTGGGACAGTTGCGACGTATCAGCAGCTCCATCCGGGAAATCGCCGCCATTGATCATACCCTGGAACCTCTGGCCACGACCCTGGAAGAGTCCTACCTGCAGCTGGAAGACAGCGCCATGAGCCTGCGCAGCTATTCATCGCGCATCGAATCCGACCCGGCGGCATTACAGCAGACCGAAGACCGCCTTGACCAGCTCAACCGACTGAAACGCAAGTACGGCGCCACCCTGGAAGAGGTACTGGCCTTCAAACAGCAGATCGACACGGAACTGGAGGAGCTGCGCGGACATGAGCATGATCGCCAGCATCTGGAAGACGAACGGGATCGACTGGGGAAACTGCTGGAGGAGACCGGACAAAGACTGACCGCCCAGCGCACTGCCCAGGCGGCAAAGTTAAAGAAGGCGCTGGAGGGGGAAGCCCATCAGCTGGCCATGAAGGGTGCTGTGATTGAACCGGCCCTGGAGCCATTGTCTGAACCACGCTTAACCGGTTTCGAGCGGGTTGAGTTCCTTTTTTCCCCCAACCCGGGCGAACCGCCCCGCCCCCTGGCCAAGATCGCCTCGGGTGGCGAGCTGTCGCGCCTGATGTTGGCTTTCAAGCAGATCCTGCCGGAGGGGGATGTTCCCACACTGGTTTTCGATGAAGTGGATACGGGGATTAGCGGGGCGACGTCAGAACTGGTGGGAAAAAAACTGAAAAACGTGGCGGGGCGTCAACAGGTGCTCTGCATTACCCACCTGCCCCAGGTGGCCTCTTTTGCCGATCAGCATCTGCGTGTCGAAAAGCGGGTCCGTGACGGCCGTACCACTACCGGGATTACGGTACTGGATGCAGCGGAACGTACCCGCGAAATCGCCCGCATGCTGGCGGGTGAAACCATCAGCGACTCGGCCCTGGCCCATGCAGCCGAGATGTTGCACTCTGCTGCACGGAAATAATTTCAACCGGAAAACGGCAGTCCAATAACACAGAGTCACTGCGAACACAGAGAAACCAAAGGTTTAAGGGTTAAATCAGAAAATCCTTTTGGGTGAACCATAAAACTTGTTGTTCTTCAATAACCATCAGATTTTACTCTGTGTTCTCCGTGTCTCTGTGTTTCAAACGCTTTTTCTGGGATCAATCTTATCAGAACTGTATCTGAACCTTCTTCGCTGTTCCCTCGTCCCGAACCCACAGCAAAACCTTCTTTGCCCGCGAACACCAGTCACGTACATCCTTCTCAAAGGTCGGACAGTCGGCCAGGACCTCCAGAATGTCGCCCGGTTTCATCTTTACAGCCAGAACCGTCATTTTGAGGGTCGGCTGCGGACATTTTAGCCCCCGTGCATCCAGTACAGTTGTTTCCATATCATCTCCTTATAGGTGGACTATCATTATTGAACCGGGCGTACATCGCGCCGGTTTTCGTTCGAAATCAGGGCAAGCGGCCCCACCCTGCGGATTGTTTCAACAACATCGGCTATCAGAGTGCTGAAGCGTTCACCTTCACCTGCAGACACATACTCGAGCCGGCAGCGCTCCCTTTCTATCCCGAACGGTTCAAGCACCCTCTGCAGCATGCGGTGGCGCTGCAGTGCGCGGCAGCTTCCCTCTTTGTAGTGGCAGTCACCGGGACGGCAGGCCAGAATTATAACACCATCCGCTCCTTTGACAAATGCCGAGAGCACGAATTGCGGATCAACCCGTCCGCTGCACATGACCCTAATAACCTGTACGTTGGAAGGATACGGTTTCTGCTGGTTCCCGGCCTTGTCGGCTGCCGCGTAGGAACACCAGGTGCAAAGGAACCCGATTACCTTTGGTTCAAATGCAGTACCTGCCGTCATTTCAGTACCCCTTCAATTTCAGCCATGATCTGGGCATCGCTGAAATGATGCCCGCCGATCGCTCCGGCCGGGCAGGACGCCACACAGGTTCCGCATCCACGACAGAGCAGAGCGGAAACGGATGCGACCCTTTGATCCTGTTTGAAGGAAACTGCATGGTACGGGCAGACCGATATGCAGAGCCGACAACCGGAACAGCGGGTTTCGTCAACCTCCGCAACGCACGGTTCGATTTCGATCACACGCCCCGGCTGCAGCCCTGCCAAGGCGTGACCAACCCCTGCCATACTGGACAGCATGGCCCTTTGAATATCCATCGGTTCCTGACAGCTGCCCGCCAGATAAACGCCTTTCATGGTACTTTGCGCAGCGTCCAGACGCCCGTGCAGCTCCCGGAAGAACCCGAACTGATCACAACTCAGATCAAGCAGTGTAGAAAGGTCCCGGGCACCACCGGCCGGAACAACCGCCGGACAGAGGATTACCATATCGACGCCTTGCATTTCATCGCCGGCGCTCACCGCTAACCGCGTATCATCACCCAACGTGACAGCAAGGTCGGAAATTCCGCTGTACCGTTTCAGGCACGTTTGTCCGCTGTGGGCGACGTGACGGAAGAGGTTATGCGCCTCTTTGCCCGGCATGACCAGTTCGCGGTGATAATGGGTGATGGTCGCCCCGGGAAGTCGGGTATTGATCATGTGATTGAATGCGAAGGCGTACTGACAGCAGATTCCGGAGCAGTACGGCTTATGGTTTTCATCCAGGCTGCCGACGCAATGGATGATCGCCACAGATGCGGGAGTGCGGCCGGACGCAGTAACAATACTCCCGCCGGTCGGTCCGCTGGATGACAGCATCCGCTGGAACTGCAGGGCATCAAGTACATCCGGCAACGTTCCAAAACCAAGGCCGGGGATTTTGGAGGCATCGTACAGAACGGAGCCGGTGGCCAGAATGATCGCCCCGATTTTCCGTTCCACGACTGTGTCCGCCTCATCCAGATTCACAACATCCACTCCCACGGGGCAGGCATCCTTACAGGCCCGGCACTCCTCTCCCTTTGAACGGATGCACACATCCTCCATCAGGAAGGGTACATGGGGAAGTGCACCGCAAAAGGCGAAGTCAATCGCCTTGCGCTGGCTGGCACTGCCGTTAAATTCATCCATGGTCGCGGCGGGACAGGCGACGCTGCATTCACCGCAGCCGATGCAGTCCCGCAGCGAAACATGGCGTGGATTTTGCCGGATCTTGGCCGTAAAATTTCCGTAGAAACCGGTCACCTGAAGCACTTCCGCCATGGTCATTAACTCGATCGTACCGGGATATTCACCATGCAGAAGTTCCCCCATCAGCGGCTCCAGCATACAGGGAGCACACTCCAGGGAGGGGAAGAGCTCTTCAAATCGGACCGGCAGGCCGCCAATGAAGGGAGCCCGCTCCACCAACACCACCGAGCGACCGGCCTCCGCCAGGGCCAAGGCAGCCTTCATGCCGGCCGGACCGGCACCTACCACCATTACATCGGGGCAGACCTCCAACTGCTGTTTTTCCAGCGGTTGCTGCAGCTGTACCCGGCTGACCGCCCCACGGATGGCGGCAATCGCCTTGTTCGTCGCCTCGACCGGATTTTCCGTCACCCAGGCGATCTGTTCGCGGATGTTAACCATCTGCAGCAGATAGTGGTTCATGCCGGCATTGGCCAGACAATGACGGAAGGTCGCTTCGTGATCACGGGGGGAGCAGGCCGCCACCACCACCCGGTCGGGCCGTTCAGTCCGCAGGCTCTCCTCGAACTGCTTTTTGCCCTCTTCCGAACAGATAAAATCCACGGAACGCACATAAGGGCGCTCCGGAAAAGCGTCGACGGCATCAGCCACAGCCTGAAAGCTGATCTTGTCGCTAATGGAATTACCACAGTTGCAGAAATAGACACCGGTTTTCATGCCATCCCCTCCCACTCCACCAACTGGGCAACAATCCGCTCTACTGCCACCGGAACTGCAGCAGCGACCTTAGCGGTGAAAATCTCACCAAACAGATCAAATTCGCGGGCCTCAATGCCCCAGAAGGAGACCCGCTCCGGCAGGGGAACGCCGGCCATGCGCCCCAGCTCACAGGCGGTTGCAAAATCCGTATCATGGCTGGAAAAGGTATTCTTGGTAGTGACAAAATCTGTTGGATCAAAACAACGGACTGTGCCGGGCGCTGCACCGCACAGCATGGCATCGACCACCACCGCCCTTTTGAATCCGGCCATGGCCTCCATCAGGCGGATGCCACCGGTGTGCAGTTCGCTCACCGTCAGATCGATATGACCACGCAGGCGCTCCGCCACGGCGCAGGCCACGGCAATCCCGACCCCGTCGTCGGAGAGCAGCGGATTGCCCATCCCGATGATAACCGTTCCACTGTTCATCCCTTCCTCCGCAGTTCTCGCTGGATCTCGCCCCAACTGTCGCGCAGCAGTACCGTCAGCGGCATTTTACCCGGCAGAAAGTGGGTGGCGCAGGAAAAGCAAGGGTCATAGAGCCGGAAGGCCATCTCGATACGATTGAGGATGCCCTCCTCCGGCTCGGCCGACTTGATCAGCTTCTCGGCGGCCCGTTTGATCGACATGGAGATGGGGGCATAGTTGTTGGTGGTGCCAACAATCATATTGACGCCGGTCAGCACCCCACGGGAGTCAGTCACATAGTGGTGGGTCAGGGTTCCGCGCGGTGCCTCCACCGAGCCGACTCCTTCGCCGACAAAGCGGGACGGATCAGGAATGGTGCGGGTCTCTTGAGAGGTGATCTCGGGGTCGAGCGCCAGCTCCAGCATCCGCTCCGCGGCATACAACAGTTCGATCAGGCGTGCCCAGTGGGTTGCCATGCGATGGTGGATCGGCTGGTAGCGCGCGGCGGTAATCTTCGTACATCCGAAGGTCTCGTACATGCGCTGGTATTCCTCATTTGCCAGGGGTGTCGCCAGCCCTTCGGAGACATTCAGCCGCGACAAGGGCGTAGCCGTATATACGCCGCTATCGATCCCGTCGGTCAATCCCTGCCAGCCGACCTTTTTCAGATAGGGATATTTCAGGTAGGTCCAGGGCTCCACCCGTTCGGCAATATGCTCGCGATACTCCGCCGGGTTATATCGGGCGAATTCCTGCCCCTCCGGGTCCACCACCCGGATCATGCCGTCGTAGAAGTTGGTGCGATTGGAAGCATCCACGGTGCCCATGGAATAGGTGCGGTGCAGATAGGTATCAGCGGTGATCAGCTCCCGATAGACCGGATTCTTGAGGATAATCGTTTCAAAAATCGACAGGGAGAAACGGGCAAACTCGATATTCTTGCGGGCCGTGGCCTCAATCAGAGCACGTTCCTCACCGCTTATGGCCCGACTCCAGCCACCCGGCACTCCGGCCACCGGGTGGATTGTTTTGCCCCCCAGAAAGGCAATGATTTCATGGTTGCGTTTGCGACAGGCGATTACCTCACCGGCCACATCCAGCCCGAGCTTACGGGCCACCCCCAGGATATTACGCTCCGTTGGCGGAGCATCCGGCCCGACAATAAAATCCGGACCACCCAGGGCATAAAAATGAGTCGTGTGATCCGTCACAAAAAAGGCCATGTAGAGCAGTTCGCGCAGTTTCTTGGCTACCGGTGGCGGCTCGGCACCAAAAACGGCATCCAGGGCCTTGCTGGCAGCCAAGTGATGGGCCTCCGGGCAGATCCCGCAGATCCGGTTGGTGATAACCGGCATCTCCTCGGCCATGCGCCCCACGCAGAACTGTTCAAAACCGCGCAGCTCCGGAATCTGGAAACAGGCGTTCTCCACCACCCCCTGATCATTCAAGAAGATGTCGATGCGGCCGTGCCCCTCCAGGCGGGTGATCGGATCGATCGTAATGCGGCTCATCGCCTCCCTCCCAGGATGGAGCTGGCCAATGAGTATTTGTAGAACAGTCCGGCATAATCGGGGATGTTCTCCAGAAAGGCATCCACCCGTGCGGCGATGGCCTCCTCCGATAGTCCGGTGGTGTCACCGATATCCATAACCGAACCAAGTGCCGCTACCATCGCTGCCCCCTGATCTGCGACTCCTTCCGGAGCGCCGTAGCAGCCGCTGCACGGCATGTTGGCCTTAGTGCAGGGGGCCCCACAACCGTTGCGGGTGGCGATCCCCATACAGAGCAGCCCCTGCTCCAACAGACAGGCCTGGCGGTCGGGATAGAACTCATAATTGCGACGAAAGGCCGGGATGCGTTTATCACCCTTGGTCCGGTCGCAGTCATCACAAACCGTCAGATTGCCGCAACCGATGCTGCTCCCCCGCGATGGTAGTTCGCCGGACAGAATGGTCTCAATCACGTTCCAGATCTGCTGCGATTCGGGGGGGCAGCCGGGGATGTAATAATCAACCTCCACCGCCTGGGCCAGGTGCTTTACCCGACCCAACAGTGGCGGCAGATACACATCCCCCTCCGGGAAGAAGGTCGTGCCGCCCGGTATGATCCCGCCGGCATTATCCAGGGAAGGTGAATCACGATAGATGGTGGTCAGCAGGTCATCCTTGGAGGAAAAATTTGCCAGGGCCGGGATACAACCACCCTTGGCACAGGAACCGAAGGCCACCAGCAGCTGCGATTTGCGGCGCAACAGGTGGGCCATTTCCAGATTTTCTTCGGAGCGCAGCGCCCCGTTGAAAAGGGTCACGGCAATGGCCCCGTCAGGCAACGCCTCAATGTCCTTGCGTTTGGTATCCATCAGACAGGGGCAGAACATCAGGTCCATGGCCGCATCCAGATCCAGAAGCTTCTCATCCAGATTCAGCACGGCAACCTCGCAGCCTCCGCAGGCTGCCGCCCAGTATATGGCCAGTTTTGGTTTTTCAGACATGGAACGTTCCCGGTGTACAGCAGAAATCGGACATTGTGAGTTTCAAGAAAAGATCGCATACGTCCCCTCCCCCCTTGCGGGGGAGGGTCAGGGTGGGGGGTAAGTTGCAATTAATGCGAACTGTTGCAGCTTCACCCACCCCCTAACCCCCTCCCGTCAAGGGAGGGGGGAGCAATGGTTGAGAGTTTTGCAAGTGCCTCGTTGTTACTTCCCGCGCTCAAAACCTTCCCGAGCAGCCAGCAGGTCCAGATGCATCGTCAACAGGTCTTCCACCTCCAGCGGCACATCGTTCCCCCCTTTTCGTGAATCACGGGTCTTGATGTAGCGACTGCAGGCCCGGCAGGTATCAACCCTGGTCGGCCCGTCTCCGGCCGAGAAATAGGAAAGTTTTTCAACCTCCTCACAGCCGCAGGATGGGCACTGGATCCTTTTGAACGACCAGGAGCAGAAGCAGGTGGAGCAGGAAAGGCGACGGCGCCCCTCTTCACCGGTCAACTCCGCCATGGCAGGGCGGGCGCCGCAGACCGGGCAGATATTCTCGTGCCAATTAGCGAAATCGGCATCGGAACATTCCGCTGCCGTCAGTTCCAGTGCCGTTTTCAATGGAATTTCGAAGACATATTCCAAGAGCGGCGCCGGTACACAGCAACTCACCGCTGCTTCGTCAAGGGGCGCACGGCGGCGCTCCAGAATCGCCAGAAGCAACGCTTCAGGTTCAAGCTGTCCCGATGAGAGCCCCTGAGCAATCCGGTCCAGCTCCTGATCGCCTTCCTGGCCATGCTGTTCCAGAACCGACACGATCCCCATCAGAAAGGTAATCAGCATTTCGCGGTCAAAGCAGAGATCACCCGGAGAAATCAACGGAAAGCCGTTTCCGGTCCGCTCACTGCGGTTGATGCCGGAAAGGTTGACCGCAATGCCGGTCTGACCCTCACAACCGGAGATATACTGGTAGAGTGCGATAAAGAGCGGTGTGATGCCGGCGTATTCCGGCGACGTCAGAGCGGCCTGCTGCAGCGCCGCAATTTTCTGTTCGGTAATCGGCATAGTATCTCCATCCAGGGTAATAGGTAAATAAAAAGCGGCCCGAAGGCCGCCAACAACATAGCATAACTTTACTCAAAAATTATCAGTTTTACTGATTCTCCCCGCTAACCTCTTTATACCATTTGGGATGATGATGTTTGGCCCAGGCCCGTGTCACCCGCCCCCACAACATGGCCTCCAGTGTTCCCGGATTACCGATGGTGGCCAGATAGACATGCACGACCACAAACATGATCGATCCAACGAACATTAGGCCATGCAGCATCAGGGAAATCTGTACGATCCAGCGCGGAAAGGACAGGGGAAACCAGATGAAGATGCCCGTAACACCCAGGGTGATGGTGGCCAGGCCAATGAACACGGCAAACATCTTCTGGCCGGCGTTGAACTTGCCGACCTTGAGGTGGGTGTCCTCCTGGGTCAGATACCCGCCCCCCTGGCGGATCCACTCCCGGTCATCATCATTGAATTCCGTCACCTTGGTACGATTGTGGAGAAACAGCATCAGGGAGCTGATAAAAAACATGATTCCTGCAAACTTGTGGATAAATATGGCATTATTACCACCGCCAAACAGGTTGAAATAGCCGGTAAAAAGGCGTGAATACAGCCCCAGTCCGGACAGGAGCAGCGAGAAGAAGGCCAGGGTCACGAACCAGTGTAGAACGCGCTCCTTGGTGGAAAACCGGTCAATATATCTGCTAATCATGGTGTCCTCCCTCTCCGTTGCCCTCTTCAATCTTTTTCGGCCCGATGGTCACATAATGCAGCAGCACAGCCCCGATACTTCCCCAGAAGCCCAGGATCCCCAGCGGCTTGATAACATCCTTCCAGAGGAAGATCGACATGGGAATCCGCGGTGTGGACGGCAAACCGTACTGTTCCGGCGGGCCCTCCAGGGCATACACCACCCCCAGACCGTTGAGATCATCCACCCCGTAGAGGGTCTTCTTGGCGGCGGTGGCCTTGGCAATCAGATCGGCCCGTTTGCCGAATTTGAGGGTCTCCGTCGGGCAGGCCTTGGCACAGGCCGGCGTCATGCCGCCGCCGACACGATCCAGACAGAGGTGGCACTTGGATACCTTGTCGTCGGCATCGTAGCGGGGGATGTTGAAGGGGCAGGCCGAAACACAGTATTTGCAGGAGATACACTTCTCCTTGTTGTAGGCCACGATGCCGTCCTTGGTGCGATACAAGGCCCCCGGAGAGGGACAAACCTTCATGCAGCCGGCATCACCGCAGTGCATGCAGCGCTCGTTGACGAACTGCCAGGCTACCTTGCCGGAGGTTTCCGATTCTACAAATTTGATACGGTTGTAGAGCGCCGGCGTCAGGTCCCGAGGATTCTCGAAGGTCCCCTGGTTGGCGGTTGTATCGGCACTCAGCTTGTTCCACTGTTTGCAGGCCACCTGACAGGAACGGCAGCCGATGCAGCGCGATGTGTCCACGAGAAAACCCTTGCGGGCAGTTTGGTTGATCGTATCGGCCATGACTTACCCCTTTCTCGCGATCCCGACCATGAAGGCCTTGGTTTCGGGAATCATCGTGTTGGCATCCCCCGCGGTGGGGGTCAGCAGGTTAGCGGCGTCGCCCACGCCGGGGGTGTGCCAGCCGAAGCACCAGGGCAGACCGATTTCATGCACCATCCGATCACCGATCTTGAAGGGCTTCATGCGCGGCGTCACCATGGCAACCGCCTCGATCTTGCCGCGGGCGGAAGAGACCTCGACGACATCACCATTCTTGATGCTCTTCTCCTTGGCCAGCTCCAGGCTGATCTCGCAGAACTGGCGCGGCTGCAGCTCCATCAGCCAGGGGGTGTTGCGGGTCATGACGCCGGTCTGCCAATGCTCGGTGACCCGATAGGTGGTGGCCACCAACGGGAAGCGCACATCACAGGTAGCCAGCACATCCTCTTTGATGCTGGCATCGTTGAAGATCTTGCTGGCCGGGTTGTTCATCTGCTTGGAGAAGAAGTTCTCCGGCACCGGACATTCCACCGGTTCGTAATGCTCGGGGAAGGGGCCATCCTTGAGCCCCGGCCCGAAGATGGCGGCGACACCGTCGGCCCGCATGATGAAGGGTTTGCGCCCCTCCTTGCCATCGGCCATGGGTGGCCAGGGACCGTCGGGCACATCACCCACCCAGGCCCCCAGGGCACCGGTGGGCTGCACGGCAGTCGGGTTCCAGTAGACCACCGCCTTCTTGAGGTTGTAGGGCTTACCGGCTGGATCACAGGAGGCCCGGTTGTAGATGATGCGGCGATTGACCGGCCAGCACCAGGCCCACTCCGGGAACATCCCCAGACCGGTGGGATCCTTTTTAACCCGCCGGGCCATCATGTTGCCCTTCTCGTTGTAGCTCTGACAGAAGATCCAGGAACCGCACGAGGTCGTGCCATCGGCCTGCAGGTTGGCAAAGCCACCCACCAGTTCCCCCTTCTTACCCAGCATCTTCTTGGGGGTGCCCGGTGGCGGAGGAGGCGGGGCCTTTTCGCCCGGTTTGAGCGGTTTGGGTTTCTCTTCCACATCCTCCAGGAAGTAGCCGTTGATCTCCTTGGCGACGGCATGGATATCGACACTCTTGATGGTGCCGTCGGCCCGCTTGAAGCCGTAGTTCCAGGTCAGGTTGGTCAGCTGCTCCGGCAGCGCCCCGCCATCCTTGGCATACATGGCCTTAAGTTTCTGGAACAGCTCATGGATGATCTCGGCATCCGGCTTGGACTGCCCCAGCGGTTTGACAGCGGCGGTGCGCCACTGGGCCCAGCGGCCGGAGTTGGTGATGGAACCCTCCTTTTCGAAGGAGGCCGCTGCCGGCAGGAAAAACACCTCGGTCTTGACGGTGGCCGGATCCATGCCAGGCCCCTTCCAGAACGAGGCGGTTTCGTTATCGAACAGGTTGGTTGTCACCATCCAGTCCAGCTTGGCCAGGGCATTACGGACCTTGGTGGAGTTGGAACCGGAACAGGCCGGGTTCTGCCCCCAGGCAAAGAAACCCTTGAATTTGCCCTTGATCATGTTGTCGAAGATCATCAGCCAGGAGGCGTTCATGCCCGGATCAAGCTTGGGCAGCCAGGCGTAGCCGAAGTCGTTCTCCTTAGTGGCTTTAGGCCCGTAGATGGCCTTCAGATAGCTGACCAGGTACTTGTTGCGGTTCTGCCACCAGTTAGCGCTCTGGGGATCCTTGGATACAGGGGTGTGCTTCTCGATATAGGCGGCCGTGCTGGCCAGGTCGGCCGAGGGCACCGGCATGTAGCCCGGCAGGATGTGGAACAGCAGGCCGTGGTCGGTGGAACCCTGGACATTGGACTCGCCGCGCAGGGCGTTTATGCCGCCGCCGGCCACCCCCATGTTGCCCAGCAGCAGCTGGATGATGGACATGGCCCGGATGTTCTGGGTGCCGACGGTATGCTGGGTCCATCCCATGGCGTACAGCGAGGTGCCGGCTTTGTCCGGCTTGCCGGTGGAGGCATACAGTTTATAGACCTCCAGCAGTGTTTCTTTGGGTGTACCGGTGGTCTTGGAGACCAGTTCCGGCGTGTAGCGACTGTACTGTTTTTTCAGGAGCTGGAAGACACAATTGGGATCCTGCAGGGTCGGATCGCTTTTGATGCTCTCATCGGTATTCTTCTGGAAGGACCAGGCCTTGGCATCATAGCTGCGCTTCTTGGGGTCATAACCGGAAAAGAGACCGGCCAGCTCGCCCGGCAGCTTGAAATCACCGTTGACCAGGTAGGCCGAGTTGGTGTAGTCGCGCACGTACTGTTCAAAGTAGAGCTTATTCTGCAGGATGTAGTTTATCAGACCGCCCAGGAAGGCAATGTCGGTGCCGGAACGCAGGGGCGCGTACAGGTCCGATTTGGCTGCGCTGCGGGTATAGCGCGGATCAACACAGATGATCTTGGCACCGGCATCCTTGGCCTTCAGGATCCAGCGGAAGGAAACCGGGTGGTTTTCGGCGGGGTTGGCCCCCATGATCAGGATTACGTCAGCGTTCTTGAAATCTATCCAATGGTTCGTCATTGCACCGCGTCCGAACGACTCTGCCAGAGCCGCAACTGTTGCGCTGTGTCAAATGCGGGCCTGATGTTCGATATACACCAGGCCTAACCCCCTCAGAAATTTTTGGTACAGGTAGCACTCTTCGTTGTCCAGCGCGGCACTACCGACCGAGGCGATTCCCATGGTACGGTTGACCACGGCCTCGATCTCCTTCTCGACGTCTACGCCGCCGACCTTCTCTTTGATCTTGATTTTGCTGATGGGGATAAAGGAAGCATCGCGGGTGGCTTTGGTCTTCTTGGCGATTTCGTCCAGGGCCCATTCCCAGGAGACCTCTTTCCACTCCTTGGCTCCGGGAGCGCGGTACATGGGCGTGGTGACACGGGCCTTGTTGTCGCGCAGCTGGAAAACGGAGGAGCCTTTGGGGCAAAGGGAACCTTCGTTGATGGGGTGATCCGGATCACCCTCCACGTTAATGACGTTGCCCCCCAGGGTATGCACAATCATGCCGCAACCGACCGAGCAGTACGGGCAGATGGTTGTGCTTTCCTTGGCGTGCTGGATGGACAGTTCATCGGCTTTGGCCTCCAGCGGGTCAAAGCTGATCCCCAGACTGGCCGCCAGGCCGGTGCCGGAGAGCTTCAAAAAGTCACGTCTCGAAACAGCCATAGGTTGTTTCCCTCCTTTTAGGCGTGGTTGTGATCGCACTTTCTCGATTCCAACCATCCCCTTTTCAGATCCCGATGATCGGGATAGCCCGTCAACAAAAATATTTTCCGGCCAAAACCATGGGGGAAATAATCTCTGACGTGCTAAGGGAGGGTGACGCCGTTTCCCGCGGCACCCGCAGGTCGCACACCCTAGAACCCGGTTCCTTAGGCTGGTGCGACTCGGAGATGGACAATGTTCGAAACGTAAAGCCCTGCTGAATACCTTATGATGTAACACGGTTTTGCAAAATATACATCCACCCGTATGGGCTTTTCAACTTAATTATTAATTTACCCAATAATATCTGGTTTTTGTATGATGTAAAGCTGTTATAAAGTAGAGATATTTTATCGTTTCAGATCCTGAAAATTACCAATTTTGACAGTGTTTTGAACATATGGTTTTCTCCATAATTCAGCGATATCTATAGTTTGCTGTTTGCGGATTTTGAATTCGGGCTTATAATCACCAAAATTTTACTCTCTTCAGGGGTCACACTGTATGCGCATTACATCCACAACAGCCGCACTCATCCTGATGATGTCCGTCTCAACCCTGTTTGCCGCAGACGTCCCCAAGAGCCCTGCCGACCGGATCAAACAGATCAGCGAGCGGCTCGCCACGCTGCGGAGCGGTAAAACCGGTACAGCGGCCAAAGAGCTGCTTGAAACCGCCCAATCCAATCGAAACGCTGCCCAAGCTGCTACCGCGGCCGGAAACACGGCCATTGCCCAGCACAAGCTGGAACTGGCCGACCTACAACTGGATCTGGCCGAAGCCAGGACTGCAGCCACTGAAGTGGAAAACCTGAAGACTGACATGGAGAAACTGCTGACCCAGGTAACCGCCCTGCAGACCGATAAACAGGCCCTGATGCGGCAGAACAAAACCCTGACCAGCGAGAACTCCAGACTATCAACCGAACTGGAAACTCTGCGGGCCGATGCAGAAGAGCGGGCACACAACCGGGCCGTCCGGGCCGCCGAGGAAGAGGCCCCCGCCCCGCCCCCCGAATCGGGTGAGGCTCAGCCGGTTCAGGAACAGCAGCCGCTAGAGGAACAAGCGCCTGAAACCGTCGCTCCACCGGCTGAGAGCATCCCCGAGCAGCCGCTCCAGGAGCCCGAACAACCGGCGGCCGAAGCACCTCAAGCAGAGGAACCACCACCGCAACAGGATCCGCCCGTCGAGCCGCCACCGGAAGCACCGCAAGAATCCGTACAACCACCCCCGGAGCAGCCTGTTCCCCCGACGGATTCAGACGCCCTGTAATTCCGCCTAATCGATGTAATTTCACCGGGCATTGCCCCCCGTTTAATGTACAGAGAAGAGAAGACGTAATGGCCGTGCCCACGATTCACAACATACTGGAGAAGCTGCCGGCGGCCATACAGTCCGAATGCTTCGAAACCATCGCAGAGTCATCTGCGGTCCGGATCGAGCGGATTGTTTCCTGCGGCCAGGCCACTCCGGACGGTGAGTGGTACGATCAGGAACAGGACGAGTGGGTTCTGCTGCTGGCCGGCGGCGCGGAGCTGCTGTTTGACAATGAATCAACCGCCCGACGCCTCTCCCCCGGCGACCACCTTCTGATACCGGCCGGCTATCGACACCGTGTTTCCTGGACCGACCCGGCCGTCGCAACGGTCTGGCTGGCGGTCCACTTCACCACCGGAGAACACCATGACCGCTAGACCGTCAGCAGCATGCGCCCCCTACACCCACTGGGTCTTCGATCTGGATGGCACCCTGACCGTGGCCGTTCATGACTTTGCCGCCATCCGGCACGAGCTGGAGGTCCCCGACGGATCCGATATTCTCGGTCACCTGTCATCGCTGCCTGTGCGGGATTCCCAGATACTCCACGACCGCCTGCAGCAGATCGAAGAACGATTGGCCGCTGCCACCCAGGCCGCCACCGGGGCCCGGCTGCTGCTGGAACACCTCCGGAAGCGGGGCGCCACAATGGGCATCCTGACCCGCAATACCCGTGAGAACGCCATCAGAACCCTGGGGCTGATCGGGCTGGATCGTTTCTTCGCCCCGGAGCATGTGCTTGGGCGAGATGACGCCACCCCTAAACCGGAGCCGGACGGCATCCAGCACCTGGCCAGGCTCTGGGGTACGGAAGCGGCCGCGACCGTTATGGTCGGTGATTACCACTACGACCTGCAGGCCGGCAGATCGGCCGGTGCCCTGACGGTACATGTCGATGCAACCGGCAGCTTCCGCTGGCCCGAGTTGACCGACGTACACATCGCAACACTGGATGAACTGATCCCATAAATGGAGACACACCTTTTGAGCGATAGCGACCGCCCTTCCCAGGGACGCATATACTTTTATCTGATTCTGACGACCCTCTTCTGGGGGGGCAGCTTTCTCTTCACCAAAATCGGCTTGCGGGAAATCCCCCCTTCCCTGTTTGTGTTCACCCGCTTCACGCTGGCCACTCTGATCATGCTGGTCGTCTTCGCCCGCCGGCTGGCCGGCTTAAACCGGGGAGTTCTCCAGCGCGGCGTGATCGTCGGGCTGGCCCTGGGGCTGACTAACCTCAGCTTTGTCTTCGGCGTCCAGGGCACCAGCATCTCCCGGGCCGGAATTCTGAACAATCTGTTCGTGCTCTTTATCCCCCTGATCACCAAGCTGATCTGGCGTGACCGGGTCGGCCGGATCAACCTGATCGGTATCGCCCTGGCTGTGGTCGGCATCTGGCTGCTGGCCACCAGCGGCGGAGCCGGATTCAACCGTGGCGACCTGATCTCCACGGTCTGCGCCTTTTTCATCGCCTGCCACATCATTACGGTCTCCAAGGTCCTGAAAGACGACGACGTCTATCTGGTCTCCATGGTGCAGTTTGCCACGGTAGCGGTCATATCCGGACTGGCATCCCTGACCGTTCCGATTCCAGCCTTCACCGCATCATCAACGGCGGTTATGACGATTGTCTACTGCGCTATTTTCCCGACCATCATCTGCTTTACCATGCAGAACACCTTTCAGCGCTACGTCACCCCCACCCGGGCCGGACTGGTCTACACCCTGGACCCGGTCTGGAGTCTGCTGGCCGGGATGTTTGTGCTGGGAGAACAGCTTAAACCGCTGGAATGGCTGGGGTGCGGTCTGATTTTTCTGGCGGCCCTTGTGCCGCTCTCCATCCGCTATTTTTATGAGCGGCGCCTGGTGCGACAGTACGTTGCAGCACAAGGGTAACCACATGAAACGGAACAGATATGCCTAAAGAATTGACCCACTGGCTGCTGGCCGACCGGGCTTTTGACGGTCTGCCGGTCAACAGCCGTCTGAAAGCGGCCATAGCCGGCAATCGTTCAGCCTACCGCTTCGGCGCCGTCCTTCCCGACACCCTGCTGCACCTGTACCGCGGCCCCTATTCCCCGACGGCGCTGGCACTTTCTCACATTTTTCACGACTCATCCGGCAACAGCTTTGTACCGTTGATGGCTGCTGAATCGGTATATTCCGACGGACTCCCCCCGGATGCCCTGGCCTGTTTTCTAGGTGTAATCGCACACATGGAAGCTGACATCGTCTTTCATCCCCTCGTATATGCCCTGACCGGCTCGGCCGGAATCGGCCGGCACTACCGGATTGAGACCGACATTGACGTCTGTTTTCTTCGGAACGGCACAATACCTGCACCATCACATGCGGCTGACCTGCTTGATCCCGACACCTGTGAAACCGTTATCAAAGCCTGCAGCCTGATTTTTGACCCCGACGGCCGACTGCCGCGGGAGGCCCTGGAAGAGTCCATAGCGCTTCATGGCCGCATCCAGGCCATGTACGACAGCACTTTCTGGAAACTGGCGGCCCTGTTTCTGTCGGCCGTCTGGGGGGCACCTTTCAGTGACCGGCGCCACCTGTTCTACCCGCTGTTTCCCTGGTCGCGCAGTCCATTCACCCCGACCGAACCAATCGAATGGATTCATCCGGTCACAGGTGAGCTCCAGCACTGTTCTCTGCAAGAACTGTCCGATGTAACGACACACCGGATCATCAGACTTTTCAGCCAGATCGAGGAATCCGGTTCACTAAACGCTGCCCTTGTGGACCACCCGGCAGAAAACATGCTGACCGGACTGTACGGCGTAACAGAAAAGGCAGTGGCGCATTAAAACCAGAAAAATTATCCGGAGAGACGTGACAATTCTGACTGGAGGTACAAATGGACCCGGAAACCGGCGCCAGAGCCCAACAGGAATTCGACCGGGCAGAGCAGGAGCTTGAACGCAACAATGTTTTGGCAGCTTTGGCCTGCCTTGAACGGGCCCTGGCCATCTGGAACGATCCCCACTGGCACTCGCGGTTGGGCTTCTGCATAGCCAAAGAGCGCGGGCACCTCACCCGCGGTCTGGAATTGTGCCGGGGTGCCATTGCACATGAACCTGACAGCCCGCTGCATTATCTCTACCTTGGAAAGGTGTACCGGCTTACCGGCAACACCCTGGAGGCGCTTAACGCCTTCCGCCACGGCATGACCCTTGGGAGTTGTCCAGGACTTGAACGCGAACTGGCCGCCATTGGAACCCGTAAGACACCGCCAATTCCGTTCTTCTCACGCAACAACCTTCTCAACAAATATCTCGGGAAATTCCTGGCACGCCTGGGACTCCGCTAGAACGGGAACACCGACAATGGAACCATCACCGATCATCGAAAAGATCAAAAAACTGCTGGCCCTGGCCAACTCCAGCAATGAGCACGAAGCCGCCCTGGCGGCGGCCCATGCCCAACGCCTGCTTTCGGAACACAACCTGGGGATGGCCGACATCCAGGCAACACATAAACCGGACAGCGCGGAGCGGGTCGAATTACAGTCCTCCAAAACCCTTCCCAAATGGCTGCGACATCTCAGCGCCGGTGTCTGCAGCGCCTTTGACTGCCAGGCTGTCCATCACCCGGCCACCGCAAAACTCACGTTCATCGGTGTCGGCGCCGATGCCCCGGTGGCGGCCTATACCTTTGAATACCTTGAGCGGACCATCCGAAGGCTTTGCAGCGATTACATGAAACAGCACGCTGTCAACTCGATCCCCGCACGACACCGTGAACTGCGCCGCCAATCATACTACCTGGGAGCCGTATCCACCGTCTCATCACGCCTGACGGAACAGAAATGCTGTACCCCCGTTACCTCCAGCGCACTGGTTCCGGTCAAGGAGGCTCTGATTCGGCAGACCATGAGCCAGATCGGCCCGATCCGCACCATGCATTCCCGCAGGAGCTATATTAACGCGGACGCTTATACCAAGGGGCAGGATGACGGCCGGCAGATGGGGATTCATCGGGGTCTCAAACAGGAAAAAGCGCAGCAGCACTCTTTACCGCAGACCTAGCCGGCATTCAACACATGCGGCTGTGTCATCGATATCACCGTTTTTGATGGGGGATCATGCGTCTCTTTATCGCCATACCATTACCGGACACGGCCATACAAGCAGTGGCCGGCCTTCGGAAAGAGATGCAAGGTGTACGCTGGGTTCCGCCTGAGCAGCTGCATTTGACACTCTGTTTTTTGGGCGATGTGGAATCACATCTGCCAGAGGCACTCTGTCGGGCATTGAAAACAATCGCCGTGCCATCATTTTCGCTCACATTCAACCGAATCGGCTGTTTCCCGCACCCTGATGCCCCCCGGGTTATCTGGATGGGCTTGAAAAAACAAGCCGAACTGGAGCATTTGGCACTGCAGGTCAAAGAGGCGGTTGCGTCCTGCGGGATCATGATTGAAGACCGCCCGTTCACCCCGCACATCACCCTGGCCAGAATCAAACCACCGGCATCGGATGACCTGAGGCACTATCTTGCCCGCCCGGTTGCTCCCGAAATTCCAGCGGTGCAGGTGCGCGATTTTGTACTCTTTCAAAGCATCCTGTCCGGACATAGTACACAGCACATCATTCTCAACTCCTTCACCCTGCAGTGCCCCGCTTGAGCTGCCTGAGAGCACGCAAGCTTCCAGACTTGAATTTTCAACTATTATGGGGTATGGTGCTCATCCGTTTGCGGAGAGGTGTCCGAGTGGTCGATGGTGCTTGACTCGAAATCAAGTGTACGGAAACGTACCGTGGGTTCGAATCCCACCCTCTCCGCCAGAAAGCAATCCGGAGCAATCCGGTTACATAAAAAAGCCCTTGATTTTTCAGGGGCTTTTTTATTTTGTTTCGGTGTCCAATATCCATTTATTGGCCTGCCGTAATTGATATTTATGGAATCGGTGTTAGGATTAAGGTGAAATTGAACTGAGCCCATTTTTACGACAGGAGTCAATTAAATGAACGCATCAATCGTTTACAAATCTCATGTAGAAGACGTAGCACTTGATATGCTGGCTGAAAAGCTGCCAGCAGCGATTGCAGCGATACTGGAAGTACCGGGTGGGAATCTGGCAAAAGTCAAGCCGGAACAGATTTCGCTGATTTTCTCTCAGGCAAGTACACGTGATGTCGGTTCTGATGTAAGGGTTATGATATTTGCCCGAAAAAATGATCCGCGAATTTCAACAGAGAATGACAGAGCCAGGGGACTGCATGAAAAGGTTGTGGATTTAATCTCTACATGTAATGAGAATTATTCGGTAGATATACGGCTCTACCTTATGGAAATAGGTGCATCCTGACATTCTCTGTCAACTCAACCGGTTTTGAAAACGAATAAACGTTGTCGATAGAACACGTCGTGGAAGGAGATGTACAATGGCTAGGCTCAGCGTTGCCGATGCTGAAATTTTAGAGATCTGCTTAAAAATCGAAGAAGGTGTTTCAAAACTTTACAGGCACTTCTCCAGGGTCTATTCGGACAATACGCAGGCCAGCGAGCTTTGGGAAAAAACGGCAAAGGAAGAGGACAGCCACGGCGAACAGTTCCGGTTTGGCATGCGGCTGAGCGGCTGCAACATTACTCATCTGAAAACCAACCTGGAAATGGCAGCCGCCATCCTTAAAAAAATTGCGGTTGCGAATGAAGCTGTCCAGAGGGCAACCCCGACCTTGAAGGATGCATACCGCTATGCGATCAATCTGGAGTACGCAATGGCAGAGTACCATATGTATTCAATTGCATGCTTCGAGGACGAAAATACCTCCCGCATGTTCAAATCAATGATGAATAATGACCAAGGGCATATATCCATGCTGGAAAACGCCTTGGAAGAATTGCAGTGATACTCCGTTAAACAGAAACCGGACAGGCGCAGGCAGCCCGGAAAGGTTGCGCTGCAGATTACAGCGATCCGCTAAAAGCCAGATATACCTTCCTGGTGCGAGGACCGTCAAATTCGCACAGATATATTCCCTGCCAGGTTCCCAACCACAACCGCCCACCCCGGATAATTACCTGAACCGATGATCCATAAAAACTGGCCTTGATGTGGGCATCGGAATTACCTTCAGAATGCCTGAAATTACGGTTTTGTGGAACGAGCTCATCACTGAACCATTCCATGTCGCGCGCGACATCCGGATCAGCGTTTTCGTTAATCGTTACACCGGCGGTTGTATGCGGAATAAAAATCGTCAGCACGCCGTCAAGCCATTCCTTCTGCTTTACCAGATCCGCCACCGCCACCGTAATTGAGCTAAACTGGGTACGTTTCCCCGTCGGTATGTTCAACTCCGCTGTCTGCTGCATTTCAGACTCCTTGACCAATCAGGTGATAAAACAAAAAACGGACGCAACCAAACCTCCGCCGTTTTGTCGCCGCACACTTTTTCCTTCGTATGTAACAACCATGCCTGCTGTACTATCCCACCCTGAACTTCGCACCGCCCGGCAAACCGATCATCCGCTTTTTCATACCCTCAGACAGCAACGGTTTATGCTCGGCTTCAGCCCCATCATCGGAAATATCGATTACCAAACCGAATCTATCCTCAAATTCCCGAAATATTTCTTCCCGACTTGCGAGTTCGTGATTTCCAACCTCAAGAACAGCCTTCCTCACTACAACCTGACTTTTCAGGTAATCGAGAACTTTCTGCAGTTCCTGCGGTTCGTCAAGCAGGAGACGTAACATCAACATGGCGACCTGTGCCTCGGTTGACATGGCTTACGACCTCATAAACATCCTCTAAACGGATAGACGCTCCCATGCCTCTACTATAATCTTATCGCCTTTTATTGAAAACGGTTTTCAATAAAAGGCGATTTCAAACAATATCCGCCCCCCACCCACCCACAATGACAAGACAAACAATCTTGATCTCGACGTGCCCGGAGTCCCGGACGGCCCAGGTTCCCTATAAAGATCCTTATTTTCACTGCAGATTCCCGAACAGCTTAAAAAGATGCATAAAATATGTGTAAAAGCAATTGTAAAGATCGTATATTAGGGTTAGTATTTAACAGGGAAGTTACATTTTGAGCTTCTAACTTTTGAAAGGGGGGGATTGGTCATGACACCAGATGTGGCACTGAGTCCGACACAGACTATCTCGCTTCTTTCGAATGGGACACCCCATCCAACGCGCCAGGAAGCTGTCCCGGCGATGCCGGTTCCACAGAGTGAGGCTGTGGTAAAGGATAATAAGCCGAACACCGGGGATACTGTCAGTTTATCACCTCAGGTGCAGCAGGCTTTGGCCGAGGCGGAGCAAAGGGATGCAAAAAAGCAGGAACGTGGACCGGTCAGCAAAGAAGAGGTGTCCAACCGCTCCGCAGCCAAGGTGGAGTTTGTCTACGATCTTAAGGGTGAGTTGATCACCAAGTATCTGGATACTGCCAACCGCCTGGTCTACCAAACCCCTTCCGAGTTGATGCTGCTTATGAAGGAAGCCGATTCCAAATCCAAGGCAGCTGTGAATACAAAGGTCTGAAGTCGACCCGTAATGCCTAAACACAAAAGAGGAAACCTTAAACGGTTTCCTCTTTGTGTTTATGCGCCGCTGTGTATCTGTTAAAAACGGGTTACTTATTGGCAGCGATCACATATGCATTCAGTGCATTTCGCTGAACCGCACTTTTTTTATCGGCAGCTGATTTGTCATCCTGCACCATCTGCGCTTGGCGCTGTTCATCATCTTTTCTGGTGGTTTCTTTAGCTGCTGCTTCCTTCTCGTCAGCCATTTTCAAAGCCTGTGCAGAAATAGTTATGGTATCTGTCTGGGCAGTTTTTGCCGTCTTCTGTGCATCCTGAGCAACCTGGGGGGCCGAAGTCTGCATGTCACTCTTGACCTGCGGATTGGCTTGAATCGGGCTGGCCATAACACTGTTGGGTGACAATGCTGCAATTGCCATGTGAACACCTCCCTGAAGCAGTACACTAACCAATGTCTAACGTTTTCATTCTCTACTTCTCGACTTTCTTATGCAAGGGATTATTTCATAAAATCGACATAATGCAACTATCTGTATCGAAAAAGTTATTTTGACATTGTCCTTTCGTTGAAATGAATAGCTGTAATTGTAAAATCCCGTATCTGATTTTCCATGGAATAGCGGATACGATTCTGGTAATAATCAGCAGCCATAAATGTTTGACGCGAAATCTGAACGAACGAGAAAGGGTACGTATGAAAAAATCACTGGGAGCGAAAACCCTGTTGTTTCCCACACCGGTTCTGATGGTGGGAACCTACGACCATGACGGGAAACCAAACCTGATGAACGCGGCCTGGGGCGGCATTTGTTGCTCCGATCCCCCCTGTGTAACGGTGTCACTGCGCAAGGCAAGATACTCCTATGACGGCATTGTGGAGCGCAAGGCCTTTACCGTCGGTATCGCCAATGAATCCACAATCACGGAAGCAGATTATGTTGGCATTTCCTCGGGGCGCGACACCGATAAATTCGCCGTAGCCGGCTTGACGACGATCGGAAGCGATCTGGTGGATGCCCCTTACGCGGCAGAGTTCCCGATCACACTGGAATGCCGACTGCTGCACACCGTGGAAATTGGTATTCACACCCAGTTCATCGGCGAAATTATTGACGTAAAGGCCGAACTGGATGTGCTGGGAAAAGACGGCCAGCCCGATATCATGAAAATCAAGCCTCTCATTTATGACACCGCCCACAAGGGGTACCACAGCGTGGGACCGCTTGTGGGCAATGCATTTTCCGTCGGAAAGAAACTACTGCCATGAACAACGGAACTGTCACCCCGCTGGACCGTAGACTGGCACGCCTGTGCGAACTCTGCCCGGTCTGCCGTCATGCCCGCCACAGCCAGAAAGGGCTGGCCTACACACTCGTAAAAAATATGGAGACAGCCATCTGCCCTTTCTGCCAGGCCTATGAGCGTGTGCATGGCAAAAAGGCCCACGAAAAAAAGGACTGAAACAGCACACCCGCCAGCACTTGGAAAGAGAGATACATATGTCATCACACCTTACCGTCGTAGCAAAAGTTGTCGCCAGACCGGACGCCGTCGAGGCGGTCACAGCGCAGTTGATGCAACTCATTGCACCGACCCGCCAGGAGCAGGGGTGCATCGAATACACCCTGCACCGAGATAACCAGGATTCTGGGCTGTTTGTCTTCTACGAAACCTGGGAAGACCAGGCTGCGCTGGAACGACACATGAACTCCCCCCATTTCAAAGCCTACATCAGTGCAGTTGAAGGTTTGATCGCCGAAAAGACGGTCCACCTGATGACCAGGATCGCCTGAACACGGACGCGCGCACAACCGGCTTGACAATACCGGGACCTCGATGATAGGTATTATTTAGTAACTACTATCGAGGCTCTGCCATGCGTGAACTCACCGACCGCCAGAAAACTGTCTACCGCTTCATCCAGTTCTACCAGAGACAGGCCGGTTACGCTCCAACCATACAGGAGATTGCCGGCCATCTGAAGGTCTCAGGTAACATGGGTGTTATGCGCCACCTGGCTGCTCTGGAAAAAAAAGGCTATCTCACCCGGACTCCCGGCAACTCCCGCAGTATCCGGCTGACATCACCCCAATCCAGCTACCCGGCACAGGGTGAAGAACAGTATTCCCTTTTCCTGCCGATAGTCGGCACCGTCCGGGCCGGCATCCCCCAACCGCCTGAGGAGGACATTCAGGAATACTACTCCATCGATCGCACCGCCGCCCGCTCCGGCGGCACCTTTTTCCTCAAGGTTAAAGGTGATTCCATGATCAACGCGGCAATTCGCGAAGGTGACCTGGCCCTGATCCGCCCCCAGGTGACAGCCCAGCACCGCGACATCGTCGTGGCCCTGGTGGATGGCGAGGCCACGTTGAAACGCTTCTTGCGCGAGGCCGACCACATCCGCCTGCAGCCTGAAAACCCGGACTACCAGCCGATCATCATCTGCGAAACATCATCTCCGGTATCAATTGTCGGCAAGGTGGTCGGCATCTATCGTGATCTGGTGTAATCATGCGAATCATGAAACCGGTCCGCGTAGCGGTCATATTTTCTTCCGAAGGGAAAGTCACCCCCAAGTGGTTCGAACTGAACCGGCGTAAGCACGAGGTCAAGGAGACCACCTATTTCTGGCGGGACCGGCTCGGTGAAGTACCCCGCATGCATTACGCCGTATCCGACGGCGAAGCCCTCTATGAACTGATCTACAACACCAGTGACCAGACCTGGACACTGAACGCACTCCGCTCGGAATGCCCATGAAACACCGCACCATTTTACATGTGGATATGAATGCTTTTTTTGCCTCGGTTGAGCAACAGGTTAACCCGAAACTGCGCGGCAAGCCAATCGCTGTGGTGGGAGGTCAGGGACGGACAGTCATCACCACCAGCTCCTACGAAGCCCGGGCCAGAGGGGTCAAGACCGGCATGGCGATCTGGGAGGGCAAACGGGCCTGTCCCGAACTGATCATCGTGATTGGCAACAATAAAATGTATACCCACACCTCCACCCGGATAAACGAGATTTTCAGGGATTTTACCCCTGAAGTGGAGGCATTCTCCATTGACGAGTCCTGGCTGGATGTCACCCACTCCCTGGGGATCTTCGGCAGCCCGGAAAACATCGCCTACCAGATCAAGGCCCGCATCAGACACTCCTTCGGCATCACCTGCTCCATCGGCATCGCCCCCAACAAACTGCTGGCCAAACTGGCCTCCGATCTGCAAAAACCGGATGGTTTGGTCATCATTCCACACGCTGACATCGCCAAAATCCTGGAACACCTGCCCATCAAGGTCTTGTGCGGCATCGGCAAAAAGATGCAACAGCATCTCAATATGATGAGCATCTATACCTGCGGTGAACTGGGGCGCTGTGACGAGGCCCGCCTGACCCGCAAATTCGGTATTGTCGGCAGACGCCTGAAGGAGATGGGACAAGGTATCGACCACTCTCCGGTAGTCGCTTTCGGGGAAGAGGATAACGTCAAAAGCGTCGGACATTCAAGCACGCTTGACAAAGACATCCATGATCCTGTAGAAATCCGGCGGTTCCTGCTGCAGCTGTCCGAGATGGTCGGACGGCGGGCACGGCGCTATGGCGTCTCCGGAAAAACGGTCCATCTGTACGTGCGTTATGCCGACTTTTTCTCGTCCTGGGGCAAACAGACCACTGTGCAGAGCTACATCAACCTGAGCGATGACATCTACAAAACAGCTCTGGGACTGCTGGAAAGTGTCGAACTGGAGCAGCCTGTCCGTTTGCTGGGAGTCACCCTTTCCAACCTTAAACACCAGGCAGAGCAGTTGCCCCTGTTTGTCGAAGATCGCAGAAAGCTGGAGGCCACCCGGGCCATGGACGCCGTCAATCAGCGTTTCGGAGAGATGGCTGTCACCTTCGGCAGTCTGCTGCCCGGCAAGGCTGCGGCCGGCTCTCATGTCATCCCCCCCAGCTGGCGTCCGGACGGCATAAAAAATGTGGACATGAAATAACATCCCGCACAGGCACCTCAGCGGAGGATACGATGGGTACAGCAGACAAATTCGATTCGCCGCACCGAAGCCTTCCAGAACAGCAGCAACCAGCCGACGCAATCAAGTATTTCAGAAGACCAAGCTATCTGCTCTTGACGACGGCGGGCACGATCATCATCGCAGAAATCCTGATCATGACCGGTATCAGATACCTGCCCCCCATGGAGTTTTTTGCGGAGGCTCTTCTGGATGGCGTACTGCTGTCGTTTATTGTTTTTCCGTCACTCTATTTTTTCGTATTCAAATATCTGAACGAGCAGATTTCCCAGAACAAACAGCTCGAAGATGAATTGCGCAAGGCACTGGAGAACGCCACCACCACCAACCAGACCATGAGCCGCCTCCTGCGCACCGTTGCCCACGAGTTCCGCACCCCGCTCGGACTGCTTACCGGCAGCACCGACATTCTCGACCGTTACTGGGACCGTCTCACCGTGGAGAAACGTTTCGAACAAAACGAGCATATCCGCAGTGCTGCCCACCAGATGTCAAACCTGATAAATTCAGTCATCGCATTCAACCATTGTGGAACTGATACACGTGAAAACGTGCCGCATCGGATGGATCTGGAGAAAGCCTGCCGGACCATCGCGGCCGAAGTGGAAGCGGTCTGGAGCACGGGGCACCAATTCCAGATGCATGTCGCCCAGGACTGCGGCACGGTCCTGCTGGATGAGATCCTGTTCCGGCGCATACTGGAAAACCTGCTGACAAACGCCTTCCGCTATACTCCATCCGATGGCAGGGTTTCGTTACTGGTCCGTCGAAACGACCGGCAGGTGCTGCTGGAGATCAGCGACACCGGCATCGGCATCCCCCGGGATGATCAATCCCGGATATTTGAGGTATTTTATCGCAGCGACAATGTGGAGGGACGGCGTGGCTTGGGACTGGGACTTTCCATTGTCCAGGAAGCCCTGGCGCATATGCATGGCACCATCACGGTTACCAGCAGCACAGGCATGGGAACAACCATGAGCGTTGCAATCCCGGCTGTCAAAGCACACCGATAGAACTGCCGTACATAAAACCCTGTCAGGAGCAGTCCCATGTACTCGATTCTGATCATAGAAGATGACCCGGCATACCGCAGCATGATGGAGACAATCCTGCAGATGGAAGGATTTGAAGTACAATCGGCGGCCGACGGGCGGGCCGGACTGGATCAGCTTATACATAGGCGGCCGGATCTGGTCCTGTGCGATATCATGATGCCCGGCATGGATGGCCATTCCGTCCTTGAAACCATACGCGAAAACGATCTGCTGGCCGAAATCCCCCTGATCTTTGTTACGGCACTGGGCGAGCGATGTGACGTCCGGCGCGGCATGTCAGCCGGGGCCGATGATTATCTGCCCAAGCCGTTCTCCGCAGAAGAATTGCTGTCTGCAGTTACCGGTCGCCTCCGGCGCCTTGAAGCTTTCAACCACCAGCAGGTTGCCGCCGCCACGATTGAAGAGCTTGCCTTGCTCCGGAAAATAACCAAACGTGAGCGAGAGATTCTGCTGATGGTCGGGCGTGGCGGCACCTCCAGAGAAATTGCCGAAAATATCGGGGTCTGCGTGAAAACGGTAGAAGCCCACCGGGCGAACCTGATGAGCAAGCTTGAAGCATCCAACGCGGCCAGCCTGGCCCGCTGGGCTCTGATCATTGAGCAGAACGGTTAGAGGCGCTTCCACGCTCATTTTCAGACACTACCCACGACATCTCCGCCAAAACCTCCGCCAAATCTGCCTCTCCCCCACCCGTCACACGAAAACATTTCACACATTTTTCCGTATTATCTCCGTTTCTAAGGGTTTCCCCCAATAGACAGCCGGTTCCGTAGTCACTAGAATTGCCCCTTAATGAGATCGTAAACTGTAACACATTAGTAAAACCCTTCCAGAACCACACGGTGAAGTATGAACAGAACAGAACACAGTTCATCAAAGCACACCATCCTTGTTGTGGACAGCCAGGTTCTCATTCAGGATTTCATAAAAGCATGCTTTGACGACAGTTTTCATGTAGTCCCTGCATATTCGGCAGAACAGGCCATGAGCCGCCTGAACTCTTTCGGGCACTTCGACGTTGTCATATCCAGCCTGACACTGACAGGTATGAACGGCCTGGATTTTTTGCGCAAGGTTCACATCTTGTGTCCGCATAGCATACGAATCCTCATGTCAGGCAATTATGTTAATCATGATGAAATCAGTCGGGCGCTTGAGGATCGCCAGATTACGCGTTTTCTGCTCAAACCCTTCAGCCCTTCCGCCTTAAAGCATCAACTCAAGAAGGATCTTGCCGCAATCAAGCCCCTTACGGGCATATGAAATGATGTAATTAAATGGAATAACAGGAGAATCATCTGAATATGAAAAATCTTACAATCGGAGTCCGACTGGGGCTTGGCTTTGCGAGCCTCATAGTATTGATTGTTGCAATGGCAGTATTCGCTTTTACTGAACTCAAAAAAATCAAAAATTCCGTTGACACTGTTTCAACAATTGACATGCCGATTGTAGAGGCTTCGGCAGACAGCCTGGAATCGATTCAGAATGTCTGCCGATCAGTTGTGATGATCGTGGCCATCCCTGATCATGAATTCAGAACCAGAGAGCAGCGGTATATCGAAGAGCAACGCACTCGTTACCGGGATCGATTCAAAAAACTGGAAGAGCTGAATACAACTGCCTCAGGTAAGGATCTGATCGAAAAGATCAAGACAGCGACCGCAAAATTGGCAGTGCTTAACAACACCGTCATGACCTTTGCCCTCAAAGGGGATGAGGCCGAGGCCGATAAAATTCTTGAAAACCAGTGGGAACCGGCCTTCAAATCCATAGAACTGGCCTTTGCTGACCTTCATAAGCACATAGATGAAGAGAAGGATCGTAACTATAAATCTGCAACAGCCACCTATAAGGCTGCCGAATTCGGCCTGCTCACCGCGTGCTTGATTGCCGTTCTGGCAGCCCTGATATTTGCGCTGCTGGTCACACGCAGCATAACAGTACCACTCAGTAAAATGCGGGATATGCTTCAGGACATTGCCCAGGGCGAAGGAGACCTCACCAAACGGCTGACAGCTGATTCAAAAGATGAACTGGGTGAGGTCAGTCGCTGGTTCAACCTGTTTGTCGAAAAACTGCACGGCATCATCAACCAGATATCCAGCACATCCAACCAAGTGGCAGCCGCTGCCAACCAGCTCCATTCCACGGCCGAACATATCGCCACCGGCGCCGAAGAGGTCGCTGCCCAGGCCAGTACGGTCGCAACGGCCGGTGAAGAAATGGCGGTAACATCTGGTGACATCGCCCGGAATTGCCAGATGGTGGCAGAAGGCGCCCGCCATGCATCCCGCACAGCCAGTGAAGGTGCAGACGTGGTTAATAAAACCGTGGTTATCATGGAGCAGATTGCCGTAAAAGTTCAGGAAACAGCAAAAACTGTTGAAAATCTGGGGGAACGCTCGGATCAGATCGGTGCCATTATCGGTACCATTGAAGACATTGCCGACCAGACCAATCTTCTGGCGTTAAATGCCGCCATTGAAGCAGCCCGGGCCGGAGAACAGGGGCGTGGTTTTGCGGTTGTCGCCGATGAAGTCCGCGCTCTGGCGGAACGTACAACCAGAGCAACCAAAGAAATCAGTGAAATGATAAAGGCCATTCAGAAGGAAACCAAAGGGGCCGTTACTGCCATGGAACAGGGTGTCCAGCAGGTTGAGACCGGCTCAGTGGAAGCAGAAAAGTCAGGGCAGGCACTGCAGGCCATCCTACAGCAAATCAATACTGTTGCCATGCAGATCAATCAGATAGCAACGGCGGCTGAAGAACAGACCGCTACAACCGGCGAGATATCCAGCAATATGCAGCAGATTACCGATGTTGTTCAGCAAACTTCCCATGGCGCTCACGAATCTGCCACCGCTGCGGCCCAGTTGAATGGTAATGCCGAGGAACTACAGCGGATGGTACGGCAGTTCAAACTTTAATGTTTGTTTTGATATAGTATGGAACACCTATTGCATTTAGTATTTTTAATTATACAAATCACACTGTAGGAGGTCTCCATGAAAACATTGCTCATTCTGATGCTGCTGGCATCCACATCCGCTTTTGCCGGAGAAATCATTGCATTGAAAAAGGGAGTCGCATTCAACCACGACAAACACCAGTCAGAGTGGGTTGGCATCTGCGGGGTATGTCACGGGCAGCAGCAGATCGGTAAAATCGACAATTTCGGGAAGCAGTGGGCACATAAGAACTGCATAGATTGCCATGATCTCTATAAGGAAGGGCCGACCGGTTGCCATGGCTGCCACTCCATGGTTTGACAGATCACTATTCTGAGATGCTATGAAGCCAATGAATTGCAACACTGGAGGCAGCACATATGAAACTGGGCATTAACAGATCGTTGACCATTTCAGTTTTCATGACGGTCTTCGTCGGAATTCTTGGCGGGGCTTTGGCGGTTGTCACCAACACACAGCTGCATAATGCCCACAAAAGACTCGCAGAATACAAGGCCATCAGCCAGGAGTCCCTGCTTGCCAAGGAAATGCAGCTTCAGGTGGCCAACGTCTGGCAGTTCATCACAGATGCGTCGCTGACCCGCGACCGCACGGTTATCGAAAATGAGGCCCAGCCGGCATACAATTCCGCAATGGAAATAGCCGACAAACTGATCGAGGCCAACCGCAACGACTCCGAACACCTCAAACACCTGCAGACAATCAAAGAGAAGCTGCCGGCCATGCGCAGCACCGGCATCGCCATGTTTGATGCCTATCAGAAAAATCAGGTCGAAGGTGACCGGCTCATGGATGAGTATGACAAAGCCTGTGATGCAGTTATCAAAAGCGTTGCACTGGTTACGGAAAAAAACCAGAAAGACAGCGATGCCTTGATGAACGTAGCCATGGGAACAGTTACCGCCGTTATTTCAAACCTCAACAGGGCCACTTTGGTCAACACTATTGTGAGCATAGGCGTGATTGTTGTGCTCTTATTTATCCGCAGATCGATTATTGCCTCCTTGAGAGCTGTTGTTGACGTCATCCGGGAAATGGAGAATGGAAATCTGAAGGCCCGCATTGACAACAGCCACGAATCCGGTGAAATCGCGGAACTGGGCAACGCGGTCAACCATACCGTGGCATCATTTCACGATATTATCGATAACGTGCTCACCTCAATTCAGGAATTGATCCACTCCATCGACGTATTGAAGCCAAAAGCTGAACGGACGTATACCAATGCGTGTAAACAGGCCGAGCAGTCGGTCCAGGTTGCAACCGCTGCCGAAGAGATGAGCCTGACAATTAACGACATATCGAGAAACTGCAGCGATGCTGCCAAGGTTGCCGATCAGGCTTTGGCAACCGCCAGTGAGGGAAAACGGATAGCCGATAGCGCGGTGGCATCGGTCAATAGTGTCAACACTGCCAGCAATGAACTGGCCACACTAGTCGATCAGTTGAATAATCGAGTCGGGGAAATCGGCGGAATAGTCTCGGTTATTGAGGATATCGCCGATCAGACCAATCTTTTGGCTCTTAATGCTGCCATCGAGGCGGCACGTGCCGGAGATCAGGGGCGAGGATTTGCCGTAGTTGCGGACGAAGTACGGGCCTTAGCCGAACGAACCATAAAAGCCACCCGCGAAATTTCTGAACGAATCTCGCTGGTGCAGGGAGATTCCAGCAGGACCGCAACCTCAATGGCACACGCATCGTCAGAGGTTGCTGCAACAACCCATGCAATCAGCGCGGTCGGCAATTCGCTGCAAACCATCCTCGGATCGGTCAATTCACTTCGTGATCAGATTGCACAGGTGGCAACAGCCGTTGAGGAACAGTCGGCAACCACGACGGAGGTAAGTCATAATGTGGAACAGACTGCCCATATTGCCAAGGATATAGAATCCATTGCCGTTTCTCTGAAGAGCGAGCTGAATCGCCAGGTGGAAACAGGGGAAAAGCTGAGGGACTGCACTGCCGGATTCAAGACAACCGGTAGAGAACTGATGATTCTGGATATAGCAAAGGCCGACCACCGTATGTTCGTAGAAAAGATCAGCGGTTTTCTGCAGGGCGATGTTGATCTGAAGGCCGATCAACTGCCGGACCATCATACCTGCCGCTTTGGAAAATGGTACGACTCAGAAGGGACTGAAAAGTGCGGAACACTTTCCAGTTTCCGGTCAATCGAATCACCCCACGCACGTATCCATTCTCTGGCAAAGGATGCAGTCAATGCCAGCAGTTCGGGGGACAAACAACAGGCCTCGAAACTTTATGATGAGATCGAACAACTCTCGCGGGAAATCGGAATAAAGATTGATACACTGAAAAGCGAATGCAAGCGTGGATGACATCAAATATTGAACAGGACCAAGCGGTTCAGGCAGATCAATCACTGAAGTGGTTGCGCTTTTTGAGACAGGCGTGTAAGCAATGAACCGATCCAATTTGAAAGGAGAGGTTCCATGCAGCACCGCACCCGTTACAGCGCAGAATTTAAGGCCAAGGTTGCCTTGGCCGCCCTGTCGGAGTCAAAGACCCTGGCAGAGCTTGCCAGCGAGTACAAGGTCCACCCCAGCCAGATCAGCAATTGGAAACAGGAGCTGATCGAGAACTCATCTGACCTCTTCGGCAAGGGCAAGAAGAAAGAGGTCAATCATGATGCCGAAGTGTCCGAGCTTCATCGTGTAATCGGGAAGCTCAAGGCTGAGAACGATTTTTTGTCCAATCTGCCCGGATTGAACTTGACCGGGCGCAGAAACAAAAGGTGATTGCCACCGGCCACCCCGAAGTTTCTGTTGAGCGCCGCTGCGAGCTTTTGAATGTGCCCCGTGCCAGCTACTATCGTGGCCCGGCATCCGGTCTTCGCTCTGGCGATCTTGAACAGATGCGCCGGATTGACAAACTTTACATGGAACAACCCTGGATGGGCAGCCGTTCTCTGGCGGATCACCTGACAACAGGGGAACATCCTGTCGGTCGGGATCGTGTTCGTCGCCTGATGCTGCTCATGGGCATCGAGTCTCTAGCCCCCAAGCCGGGTACCAGCAGACGACAGCCAAAGCATCCGGTCTATCCCTACCTGCTGCGGGGAGTGACCATTGACAGACCCAATATGGTCTGGGCAACTGACATCACCTACATCCCCATGGCACGGGGATTCATGTACCTGATAGCAATCATGGACTGGGCCACCAGAAAGGTTCTCTCCTGGCGATTGTCCAACACGCTTGATACCCGGTTTTGTGTCGAGGCTCTGAAAGAAGCGCTCTTCAAGTACGGTGCGCCGGAGATCTTCAACACAGACCAGGGATGCCAGTTCACCAGCGAGGCTTTCACCTCCGTCCTCAAGACCTGGAATATCAGGATCAGCATGGATGGCAAAGGGCGCTTCAAAGACAACATCTTCATCGAGAGACTCTGGCGCACCCTGAAGTACGAACGCATCTACCTCAAAACATACGAAACTGGAACAGAGCTTTCCAAAGACCTGGAATACTGGTTCAACTGGTACAACGACAATCGGAAACACTCCTCACTTGACAAGCAGACACCAAATGAGGCTTATTTCCGGGGAATCAAACAACTGAAGCTGGCGGCCTGAAGCCAATAACCACATCAACATCGGTACATTGCTTATTTCACCCCTCAGGCTGTCTCACAAACCCCGGCCACCTCACACCACATGAGGTTCTTAAAAAATCAATTCGTAACGCAACTGTAACTTGATTTATCGTTCGAAAATGTTGTAGAGTCAGTTCGTCATAAAGGGGAGTAGCTATCAGCCGGAGACATGGCTGATCCCGTGTTCGTCAGCACAGTCGCAAGACTCGGACCGGGAACGATTCAGTTCGCAAGCAAGACCTTTATCCAAAGCGTATTCAGCGCCGTGGGTAAGGGTCTTTTTTATTACCTCCGGCGCATATCACAACGCCGGAGGCTACACACAATGATCAACACCTTCAAAACCACCCTGCTCCTGTCCCTCCTCACCATCCTGCTGGTCTTCATGGGCGCCGCCATTGGCGGCAAAGGCGGTATGTTCATCGCCTTCTTCATGGCAGCCGCCATGAACTTCGGATCCTACTGGTTCTCGGACAAGATTGTTCTGCGCATGTACAATGCCCAGGAGATTACCCGCGACGTACATCCGGAATTTTATGACATGGTCGCACGTCTAGCCGTTCGAGCCGGCCTTCCCATGCCAAAGGTCTATATCATTCCGGACAACTCACCCAATGCATTTGCAACCGGGCGCAACCCCCAGCATGCTGCTGTAGCCGCCACAGAGGGGATCCTCCGCATTCTTTCCACAGAGGAACTGGAAGGGGTCATGGCCCATGAACTGGCCCACGTCAAAAACCGGGATATCCTGATTTCAACCATTGCCGCCACCTTTGCCGGGGCCATATCCATGATCGGCAACATGCTGCAGTGGGGCGCCATGTTCGGTGCCGGCCGCAGTGATGACGAAGAGGGCGGTGCCGGCGGGCTGATCGGTTCGCTGGCCATGGCGATCATCGCCCCGATTGCCGCCATGCTGATCCAGATGGCGGTTTCCCGCTCCCGCGAATACCTGGCCGACAGCTCCGGGGCAGAAATCTGCGGCAGACCACTGGCCTTGGCCGGAGCCCTGCGCAAGCTGCATAACGCGTCACAGGCCATACCGCTGCAGGATGCCCGCCCTGCTACAGCCCATATGTTCATTGTCAATCCGTTGACCGGCGGCGGCCTGATGTCGCTCTTTTCGACCCACCCCCCCATGGAGGAGCGGATTGCCCGGCTGGAGTCCATGACAACCGGCAGAAACTGAGTCACACACTCACAACAGGGGCGCACGCCCCAACAACACCACACAGGAGGAACCTATGTCACACAACAAGCATCTATTCACCAGAGAGCGGAAGATCCAGAAAAAAAAGAAGGAAACCGATGAATTGAAAAACGTAATCTCACTGCGCATCAACGATGATGAAAAGAGGACGCTGGAGAAGATGGTCAAGACAACTTCCAAAAGCATAACTGAAATCATGCGCGAAGCCATCGACCTCTGGCGTGCCAAACAGCGCAGACTGTGCATGTAGGCGTTGCTTTATGAAATTTCGAAATGAATCCGCATTTCGTGTTATTACTCGCAGGAGGAAGATCGTATGAAAAAATTATTGCTGGGATTGGCACTCATGGCGTTACTATGGGCTGTTCAGGTCCAGACGTTCTGAATCGCAGTGCCAGGTAAAAGTTCAAGCACCATCACAATAGAATAGTGACGACCACATACAAAGGAGAAAAGACACAATGAAATGTCCTGTATGCAACACAGTAAATCTGGTTATGAGCGAGCGGCAGGGTATTGAAATCGACTACTGTCCTGAATGCCGCGGTGTCTGGCTGGACCGGGGAGAACTGGATAAGATCATCGAACGGTCTGATGCACCGGCTGCTGCAGCGGCTCCGCCTCCGCCACAGCAGCCGGTATACGTTCAGCAGCAACCGGTTTACGGCCATGGCCAGCCCCCTGCCTACGGTCACGGACAACATCACGGCCATGGGCACAAACCTTACAAGAAAAAATCGTTCCTTGAGGAACTGTTCGACTAGGATTCAGGTGCAACTTCGTGAGACATCATATTGTACAAACGCTGGTGCAAGCCAGGCGACTGATCGTCACGGTAGTCGGCTTCACGATTCTGGCCGCCGGGGTTGCCATGATCGTCCTGCCGGGGCCGGCCGTCGTGGTTATTCCGGTCGGCCTGGCCATACTGGCAACGGAATATGTCTGGGCCAGAAAACTGCTGACCGCTGTTAAAAGGCGTATAGAACAGATGAAGAAAGGGAATGGATGACAGAGCAGAGCATTATGTGGGGTGCCTTTGGCGTATTGATGGTCATCATGCTGGCAATCGACCTGGGCATGAACCGCACGGCCCATACGATCTCCTTCCGCCAGGCGCTGGTATGGAGCATTATCTGGATATCCCTGGCAATGATCTTCAACATCGGGATCTACCATTTCCTGGGGAAAACCAAGGCGCTGGAGTTTTTCACCGGCTATGTCATTGAAAAATCCCTGTCGGTCGACAACCTGTTTGTCTTCATAATGATCTTCAGCTATTTCAAGGTCAGGGGAGAACACCAGGCCCGCATTCTCAAGTGGGGGATTATCGGGGCACTGGTCCTGCGGGCGTTGTTTATCTTCGTCGGCATAGAGTTGCTGTCGGCCTTTCACTGGATGTTCTACCTTTTCGGAGCGCTGCTGCTGTTTACCGCCTGGAAAATGGCCTTTGGAAACGATGCCGAGGAAATCCACCCCGAAAACAATCTGCTGGTCAGACTGACACGCAAAATGTTCCCGATTACAAAGCGTGTGCATGGCGACTGGTTCTTCATCCGTCGCAGAGGGAAACTGCTGGCCAGCCCGCTGTTTCTGGCGTTGGTGATGGTGGAAAGCAGCGACGTGCTGTTCGCCATCGACTCCATCCCGGCCATCTTTGCGGTAACACTTGACCCGTTCATCGTCTTTACCTCCAACATATTCGCCATCATGGGACTGCGGGCGCTCTACTTCCTGCTGGCCAGCGTCATGGGAATGTTCGCGTACCTGAAGCTTGGTATTTCATCTATCCTGGCTTTTGTCGGCGGCAAAATGATCGCAACTGAGTTGGGTGTCCATATCCCCATACAGGTGTCGTTACTGGTTATATTCACCTGTCTGACACTGTCAATTGGTGCATCGTTGATTTTCAACCGGAAACGGGACGAGTCGATCGCCCCAGATGACCACAGCTAAGGAAGCATGCAGCGGAGAGAACCATGAAGATATCAAAACGTGACTGGATATTCATTGCTGTTATCGCAGCACTGCTGGGATTCCTGCTGACCCGCACGGGCAAAGGGAAGGCAGGACACATCCCGAACAACGACACCCACCGGCAGTTTTACCAGACCATCCACAGCAGTGGAAGCCGGGAAGAGGTTGAAAAGCGCTGCACTACCTGTCATAGCGCTTCGGCAAGCCCCCTCTCACCCCAGCATCCACCAAAACATCAGTGCCTGTTGTGCCACACCCTGTCAAAGGCCAAACCTTAACAAAAAAAACAGCCCGCCGGAGAAGTGCGTGAACAAAAATGCGCCACTCGGCGGGCTGACTGCTGCGGTCACTCAGAACGGCTCTGAAAACGATTCCACACACTCATCGCGACTCCACGAATCCAACTCACCGTTCATCAGCTTGACCTGAACGGTTTCGCCGGCCACCGTGCAACCAAACGAGTATCCAAGCTGTCCGCTTTTCAGATTCATCAACAGGACATTTTCCTCCCGCTGTTCCGTCCGGTAACAGACCCGGTCATAGAAACTGGCATTCATATCATCACTCCCCTTTCCGGCAATCAGAGCTGTTTAAGGTTGCTGAATTCGCCCCACTCAAGATAACTTCTGGGCTCTTCCACAAAGAAATAGATATTTTCAAGTGCGGTCAGGTGTTCACGCTCCTTGTCGGCCAGGACCTGGCACACCCGCTTCATCTGATCGTTATCGGACTGCTCCTTCAGTCGATCGAAGAACTCGATCGCATCCTTTTCCTCCTGTACAACATGCAGATAGGCATCGGGATCATCCTTGAGTGCTTCTGCCAAATGGCGGGGATCAATATGCGGGCTGAAGACACAGACGCTCTCGTCCAGCGTATTGAAGGCGGCACCGCCGACTTTATCCACATTGCTGCTCAACACTTCCAGTTTATCGATATGCTCGCCCTCAGCCGCTGCCAGCATCGTAAACAGCTGTTTCAATCCTGTTTCATGTACCGCATCAGCCAAACGCTCATAATGCGCCCGCGTTTCCCGTTTCATTTTTATGGTGCAATCCAGGATGTTCATTGTGTTCTCCTTTCCATGCCGATGGCAAATACCACCAAACATTCCTACGTGCGGTGCCGCTGACTGAACTCACGGAATGAGTTCTTACCCTGCGGGTGCTTGGAAGTAGTGCTGTGATCCCACACAAACTTTGAGAGACCTTTTTCCAGCGGCAGCAACGCAACTGCTACAAGGTAGACAACAAAAAATGCGCAGAAAAAAATTGCCATCATCTGGGATGTAACCACTATGGCATTCAGTACCGAGAGCATAACCCGCCTCCTTGATACGACACTGCACCCGATTGACTTCCTTTTACTTGAGTATACTCTATTGGATGTTTAATTGACTACTAAAGTTAAGAATGCTGCTTATTTGTTTGCTGCATCTGATAGTTACAAATTTTTTTGAGTAACCAGATTTGTTATTGAAGCGTATAATGAAACCGTAGTGAGATCATCAAAAAGTGTGTACCGCACAATGATGGATGTGGGAGGTGTGCCATGAGAGGCTCGGAGATAATTGCCGCCCTGAATGACCGGCGGACGAAGAATCACTGCTTTGTCAAATGGTGGAGAAAAGAAGAGGATTTCCTCGATTATGACCTGATCGACCGGTTCATCGAGAATACTGGAGGGTCTGAGGAAATCGGCGGGATTGATCTCTTGACCTTGGATGATATGTGGAATGAGGTCAGGAGAATCGGTGGTTCGCGCGTGACGCTGATGCATAGCTCTCAGGGGGATCGTGTGGAATGGATCCACAAGGGGAAAACCGGAGTTCGCACAAACGTCTGCGCCTTTACCCCGGAAACCCTGATGGAGATCTACGATGTCGAAACCCGGGGCAATGCCGTTGATTCATAGACCGGAAAGCATGCAAGTAGTCATGCGAGGCGGACAGACATGGAAACCACATCGGATCTGATCATTCTCGGTTCCGGGTCGACGGCCTTTGCGGCGGCTCTGCGTGCCACCGGGTACGGAGCGCGGGTTCTGATGTTCGAAAAGAGCGTGCTGGGGGGGACCTGTATCAACTGGGGTTGCATACCCAGCAAGACCCTGATCCATGCGGCGCTTTTCAGGCATGAGTCGCACCTGGGAAGTTCTGTAGGTCTTACCGCTGACGTGACTCTCCAGGGCGTCGACGCCGAAAGGCTCTTCCGGCACCGTGAGGGGGTTGTGGCCACCCTTCGCAAGGATCGTTATCTGGATGTACTGGGGGGCATGCAGGGCCTTGAATTGGTCAAAGGCACCGCCCGACTGGTTGATCCCCAGACTGTCGAGTGCGACGACGCAACCTACCACGCGCCGCGCGTCCTGATTGCCACAGGCGGTGCTCCCCGCATCCCCGACCTGCCCGGTCTGGACAAATGCCTGTATTACACCAGCCGCAGTGCCCTGCTGCTCAAGAAACTGCCGGCCTCGCTGGTTATCATCGGCGGCGGAGTGATTGCTCTGGAACTGGGGCAGATGTATCACCGCCTGGGGTCACGGGTCACGATCCTGGAACATGGCCCGCGAATACTGCCGTCCGTGGAACCGGAACTCTCTTCGTCAATCCGGGGCATTCTGGAACGGGAAGGACTTAAAATCGTAACCGGGGTCAGTTTCTGCTCCCTCGACCGACTGGGGGCCTTGAATGTCGTCTATGCCGATCTGGCTGACAGGCGTCACAAATACACCTGCGAAGCCCTGCTGCTGGCGGTGGGTACCGTCCCGGCCTCGGCCGGGATCGGACTGGAGGAATGCGGGGTTGCACTGGATCGTAAGGGATTCATCGTGACGGATCGTTTCATGCGCAGTTCGGTGGAAGGGATTTGGGCTGCTGGTGACGTGGTTGGCAAAATGATGATCGCCACGGTCGGCGCCCGGGAAGGGATTGTGGCCGTCGATGACATGTTTAATCAGGGGTGCGGTTGCGCCATGGATTATCTGGCAGCCCCCATGGCAATCTTCACCGATCCGGAAACAGCCATGGTGGGGTACTCGGAAGAAGGTGCCAGGCTGGCCGGATTCCAGATCATCGTGAACACCATGCCGGTTAACGCCATCCCCAAGGCACATGTCACCGGTATGACATCCGGTGTAATCAAGATGATCGCTGAAAAGGAGTCGGGACGACTGTTGGGGGTCCATCTGGTCTGTCACCGGGGAGCCGAGCTGATCAACGAAGCGGCGCTGGCCCTTCGCCTGCGGGCAACCGTATCCGACCTGGCCAGTACCATGCACGTCTATCCCTCCATCGGCGAAGGGCTCAAGCTCTGCGCACAGGGATTCGACCGGGACATCAGCCGCCTTTCATGCTGTGCCGAATGACATCATGAATGCCTTCGAAACCAGTCCAGCACAACTTCTACGGGTTGATTCCCCGCCAGCTGATCCACAATCCGGCCGTTTTTCAGCAGCATGATAACCGGTATGCCCCGCACGTTGAAACGCCCCGCCAGGCTCTGATTATCCTGGGTATTGATCTGAACGACTGCCGCTTTTCCCGCCAATCGTTCGGCAACTGTTCGCACCGCCGGTGCGAATGAAACACAGTGCGGTCACCAAGGGGCCCAGAACTCGGCCAGGACCGGGCCATGGTAGCGACTTACAAAGTCATCAAAGCTCCGGTCGCTCAGCTGGTGCGGCTGAAAATAAAGCGGCAGAAGCGCCGCCCGGCAACTGCCGCACCGTCCGGCCAGGCCCTGTTTATCGGCAGGTATCCGGTTTAGCGCTCCACAGGAACTGCATGTGACCATGTAGTCTGCCATACCCATCCCCCTTCCAACCTATATGATCCGTTTGCCGAACAACGAGGCCGTCAGTTCCACTGCCAGGCGGGCGGTCTGATTATGGTGGTCAACAATCGGATTGATCTCGACGATATCCAGCGCTGCACAGCGTCCCGTATCGGCGATGATCTCCATCAGCAGTTGGGCCTCACGGCAGGTAATCCCCCCCGGCACACGGGTTCCGACTCCGGGGCCATCCTGTGGATCCAGGACGTCCATATCCAGGCTGACATGCAGCCGTTGACGATGGGCCAGGCGCTCCAAGGCCTCACGGGCCACAACCCCCATACCGCGTTCATCGATATCCCGCATGGTATACACTGAGATACCGCTCTCCCGCAGCCGGTCACGCTCCAGGGGGTCAAGATCGCGAATGCCGATCATGACCACGTCCTCGAGTGCCAGCTTGGCTCCGCTGCGCCCCACGTTCACCAGTTCTGGATAGCCGTCCCCCATCAGCACCGCCAGGGTCATGCCGTGGATATTGCCGGTAATGGTGGTCTGCGGCGTATTGAAGTCGCCGTGGGCGTCGATCCAGAGTAGTCCGTGCGCTTCATGGTGGCTGACCCCGCCGATGGATCCGATCGCCAGGGTGTGATCGCCCCCCACAAAAATCGGGATCTGGCCTGATGTCACAGCCTGCTGCGCTGCTGCGTAAACGTTTTGGCAGGTACTGCGGATGGATGGCAGGAAATGCTGCGCCTCCTCGTTGGAAACCATGTCCCTGATCGGCACCAGAATATTGCCGGCATCATGGACCTGATAGCCCAGGTCGGCGAGTTCTGCTGTCAGTCCGGCATACCGCAGGGCCGCCGGCCCCATGTCCACGCCGCGTTTGTTCTGTCCCAGGTCGATCGGAACGCCGATGATTTGAATTACTTTGTCCATGCGACACCTCGTACAACGGATTACACTAAATTGTGGCGCAGATTGACCATAAAATCCTGGGCGTTGGTCAGGATCGGCACCGCCTGAGCCGAGCCGCGATTGGCCAGCTTATCCACACTGAACTCTGTCATATCGACCACATAGAAGAAGACCGGGCGGAGTTCATCACCCGAAACGACCTGGTAACCGGGCAACATATTGCCAAAAGCGATCGTATGCAGCTGCGTAGCCAATGCAATTACCGTCGTAGCCTTGCGGGCATGGATACGCATGGCATCCTGGGCTTGATATACGTCTCCGATGACTCCCGGCAGCGGCCCGTCATCACGGATGGAACCGGCCAGCACATACGGCACTCCACGCCCTTCACAGGCCGCCATGATGCCGTCATGCAGACCGAGTTCCTGAACGGCCCGACCGATCGAACCATGACGGCGCACCAAATTGATGGTATCCAGATGGTTGCAGTGCCCCCCCGGTTGAATGTACTGGGTGTAGATATCCTGCCCCAACCCGGTACGAAACAGGCCTGCCTCGAGATCGTGCGTCGCCAGGGCATTGCCGGCCAGCAGGGCGTGACAGTAGCCATGCTCAATCATAAATGCCATGGCATCGCGGCTGTCCCGGTCGAAGGCCACCGCTGGTCCCAGCACCCAGACGATATAGCCATTCATGCGGTCATGGCGCATAACATCGTAGAGCTGATCATAGGAACGGGAAAAGGGGGTCTCCCGGGTGCCGCGGGTGCGGAAGGCAAACTTGTCGCTGGTAAGTGTGGCAGACTCAAAACCTGTCGTGTGGACATAGACCCCCTCCTCACCGTTCTCGCTACGCCCCAGCACCACCATGTCGCCCTTTTTGACCCGGCGAGGTTCGACCACATCCAGCGTTGCGTCCCGTACGACCAGCACGGCATCCATGCGACTTTCGCGAGCCAGCAGCCACTGCCCGTTGCCCAGGTGAACATATTCCGGATGATTTGAGGTGGCATGGAAACCATCAGGCAGAACACCGTCGGCGGCCGCTTCAACCGTGCGAACCGCGGGGGCAAGCGATAATGCTGGGGAACTGAAATCCGGGGGGGTATAGCGCGGAATGGGCGTCATGGCGAATCCTCCAGGTGAAGTGAATCAGAGGTCTGTATTCAGTAAAGACCCTCATAAAACAGAAGTCAAGTAATCAGCCCTTACGACCGGCTGACTGCATTTTAATTTTGCTGAGTAGAATCATTCTCCCGCTATGGCGGCAAAATCAATCCCCTCTCCCTGAGGGAGAGGGCCAGGGTGAGGGGGAAACGTTGCTAGATATCGCGCGGCGGCCCCCTCATCCGGCCTTCGGCCACCTTCTCCCTCAGGGAGAAGGGAATAGCGGTAGATCGTTAGTAATCAGCTTAAATTGTGTTCAGTTGCCGGGCAGAATCTGTCATACTGCGCCGGCTTTTCTGCAGACTCAGCACGGCACTATCATATCGAAAAGGATACCACCATGAGCACACCCCCCAAATGTCCCACCTGCAGTTCGGAATATACCTATGAAGACGGCCTCAACTATGTCTGCCCGGAATGTGCCCACGAATGGCCGATAGCTGCCGTGGAAGTGACCGTTGACGAATTAGTGGTACGCGACGCCTTCGGCAATGTCCTGAAAGACGGAGACTCAGTTACCGTCGTCAAAGATCTGAAAATTAAGGGTTCATCAGCGGTCGTCAAGGTCGGCACCAAGGTCAAGATTATCCGGCTGGTCTCGGGCGACCATGACATCGACTGCCGGATTGACGGCGTTGGCGCCATGCAACTGAAATCCGGATTCGTCAAAAAGGTCTGATGCCTGTTGGATGTCCATCAGTCCCCCCCACTAAGCTGAAAGGAGTCATAGCCATGGGCGTTGAAGTATTTATAGGTCAGCTTTCCGAAACGGTCACGGAAGAAGAGATCAGAAAACTGTTCACCGTGGCGGGTACGGTTCAGTCGGTCCATCTGGTCAAAAACTCCGGCAGTGGCGATTTACGGGGCTGCGGCTACGTCAGAATGTCAACAGAGGATGAGGCGATTGAAGCCATCGGTTTATTAAATGGCGCACTATTGGGTGATCGGCAGATCACCGTGAAGGACGTTACCAAACAAAATGCCAGAAAACCACGGATACCCAGCAGCCCCAGACGGGCCTGAACCAAAAGCCGACACTAACAGGACTGTAATTATCCGAATTATATTTTTTTGAGCAGCAGAATCTGGCATACTAACGGCAAAAGTTACCATAATCGTTACACAGGCTGGATGTGTGGAGGATACCATGGAAACCAGATTACGGATGGTACTGCCGGACCAGGAACTTCTGAAACTGTACGAGCAGATGTTTCTGTCCCGGGAATTTGAAGAACGATGTGCCGAGCAGTATGCCAAAGGGCACATTACCGGCTTCCTGCACCTCTACAGCGGCCAGGAGGCGGTAGCCGTAGGTGCCACTGCTGGCCTGCACAAGGATGACTACATCCTTTCGGCCTACCGCGAACATGCCCAGGCCATTGTGCGCGGGGCCGACCCTCGGCGGGTCATGGCCGAGCTGTTCGGCAAGGCCACCGGCATCTGCAAAGGCAAAGGGGGCTCCATGCACCTTTTTGATCCCAGCATTAACTTCATGGGGGGCTACGCCATTGTCGGCGGCCAGTTCCCGATCTCCGTCGGCCTGGCCTTCAGCGCAAAATACCGCGGGGAGGACCGCATCGCCGCCTGCTTTTTCGGCGACGGCGCCGTCAATCAGGGCACCTTCCACGAATCCCTCAACTGGGCCCAGCTCTGGCAGCTGCCGGTCCTGTTCATCTGCGAAAACAACTTCTACGGCATCGGCACCGAAGTACACCGTTCCTCGGCCCTGGCCTCCATCCACAAACGCACCTGCGGTTACGACATCCCCTCTGAAAAGGTGGACGGCATGGATGTGATCGCCGTCTACAAGGCCGTCAAGTACGGTGCCGAGAAGGTGCGGGAAAGCGGGCGGCCCTATTTCATCGAGGCTACCACCTACCGCTTCCGCGGGCACTCCATGGCCGACCCGGCCAAATACCGCTCCGCCGCAGAGCATGAAGTCTGGAAGGCCCGTGATCCACTCCCCAATTTTGCCAAACAGCTGCTCGAAGGGGGCATTGCCACCCGTGAACAGCTGGATGCCGTTGAAGCCCGCTGCCGGACCACGGTGGATGAATCGGTAAGCTTTGCGGAACAGTCACCCTGGCCGGAGGATAGCTCGGTGTGGGAGGATATTTACGTTTAAATGCGTTAAAAGCTTAAACCACAGAGGACACAGAGAATATGAAACCAAAGGATAAAGTGTGCTGCAAAAGATTTGGTGATGCAGTACAGGAAGGTTTAATTTCTAGATCTGAAAGTAATGATGAAACAGATTGGTATTTTCCCGAAGGTGGTCATCTCTATTATTGTCCATTTTGTGGAACGCACATAAAAGGGGCAGGATATGGAAACTACGATACCCAAAATGATTAGTGTTTTCCTCCGTTTTCCTCTGTGTCCTCTGTGGTAATGCTTTGAAAGGAATTTAGCCATGTCTGAAATGACCTATAGAGACGCACTGAATCTGGCCCTGAAGGAAGAGATGCGCCGCGATCCGTCCGTATTCGTACTGGGGGAGGACGTGGCCCTGTACGAAGGCTCTTTCAAGGTTACCCGGGGCCTGCTGGCCGAGTTCGGCGAAGAACGGGTCAAGGACACCCCCATCTCGGAGAACACCATCATCGGTGTTGCCGTCGGGGCCGCCATGGGCGGCCTGCGACCGGTGGCCGAGCTTATGACCGTCAACTTCGCCCTGCTGGCCATGGACCAGATCGTCAACCACATGACCAAGATCCGCTCCATGTTCGGCGGCCAGACCCATATCCCCATGACCATCCGCATGCCGGGGGGCGGCGGCAGCCAGCTGGCCGCCCAGCATTCCCAGAGCCTGGAAACCATGTTCATGCACTGCCCCGGCGCCCACGTGCTCTATCCGGGAACACCGGCCGATGCCAAGGGGCTGCTGAAAAGCGCCATTCGCGACAATAATCCGGTGATCTTCCTGGAACACGAGCTGCTCTACAACAGCAAGGGGGAGGTCCCGGACGACCCGGAGTTTCTGGTTCCCATCGGTAAGGCCGCAGTCAGGCAGAGCGGCAGTTCCGTCACCATTGTCGGCTACGCGCGCATGACAATCCTGGCGATGCAGGCCGCCCAGGAACTGGTGGCAGAGGGTATATCCTGCGAGGTAATTGATCTGCGCAGTCTGGCCCCTCTGGACGAAGAAACCATCCTGGCATCGGTGAAAAAGACCGGCCGGGCTGTCGTGGTAGAGGAGTGCTGGCGCACCTGCGGTCTGGGGGGTGAGGTCGCCTCGCGCATCTACGAGGGCTGCTTCGATCACCTGCAGGCCCCGGTCAAACGGGTCTCCGGCCTGGACGTCCCCATGCCCTACTCCCGCAAGATCGAGAAGATCTGTATCCCGCAGGTTGAGGATATCAAGCAGGCGGTCAGGGATGTTGTGAACGGGAGATATTAAGGCGCCCTCTAACTTTCTCCTGTGGAGTCAAGGTAACATCGACTTTGGCGCCATACAAGAAACAGGCGGAACAGATAATTCCCCTCCCTTGACGGGAGGGGGTTAGGGGGTGGGTGAAGTAGCAACTTCCCGATTTTGTAGCAGCCACCCACCCTAACCCTCCCCCGCCAAGGGGGAAGGGACTTTATTGCTTTATTGCAATTTCGAACGTTAAGGAGACTCCCATGGCCAAAGAAATCACCATGCCCAAGCTGTCTGACACCATGACCGAAGGTCTCTTCGCCGGCTGGCGCAAGAACGTTGGTGACCGCATCGAACGGGGCGACATCATTGCCGAGGTGGAAACCGACAAGGCCGTCATGGAACTGGAGGCCTTCAGCTCCGGCATACTGCTGAAAGCGATGGCACAGCCTGGTGAACTGGTTCCGGTCGGCACGGTGCTTGGCCTGATCGGTGAAGCGGAGGAACTGACCGAAACAGCGCAACCGCTAGCAACGAAGCCCCCCCCGGCACCGACGGCAGAATCAGCCAAAGTGGAGACCGCGATAGTCACGGAAAGCCCGAAACCATTGCCACCGGCACATGAAACGGACCATGAAAAGGCCTCACCGCTGGTACGACGGCTGGCGCGCGATCAGGGCATTGACCTGGGGCGCATACAGGGGAGCGGTCCCGAGGGGCGCATCACCCAGGAGGATCTGGCCAGCTTTGCGGCAGGTTCCGCCATTCAGTCACGCCCGGCAGCCGAGCCTCCCCCACTTTCAACGGGCGTACCGGAATCAGAAGCTACCGAGCCCACTGCCGTCAGCTCCATGCGTCAGGCCATAGCGACAGCCGTCAGCCGCTCCTGGCAGACTATCCCGCACTTCACCGTCACGGTGGAAATCCATATGGATGCCTGCCGTGAGATCGTTGAAGAGCTGAAAGAAAACACCCATCCTATTGGGTACAACGCCCTGCTGCTCAAGGCCTGTGCCACCGCCCTGCAGCATTTTCCGTTGCTGTGCAACGGGGGCCCGACAGAGGGGGGGATGCATATCAATTTTGCCGTCGCCCTGCCGGATGGCGTGTTGATGCCGACACTGCGGCGCTGTGATGCCCTCTCCGTGGCAGAAATCGAACAGGAAGCCGCCCGACTGGTGGACAAGTGCTATAACGGAAAACTCACCTCCGAGGAGCTGAGCGGCGGTCGTTTTTCGGTTTCGAATCTGGGAATGTACGGGGTGGACGAATTCACCGCCCTGATCATGCCGGGACAGACCGCCATCCTGGCTGCGGGAGCCGTTACCGATCGGGCCATCGTTCGCAACGGCATGCTGGTGCCGGCCGCCACCATGCGGATCACGCTGTCCAGCGACCACCGGACTGTTGACGGCGCCTATGTGGCCCGCTTCCTGGCCGCACTGCGGGCGCTCCTGGAGAAGCCGGTTTCGCTGTTGATCCAGCCATGACAACATTGTGCAACGACTCCCCTTCTGGCCAGCTGCTGCAGGGTATCCGTGAATTCAATAAGCAGGAGTGGTTCGAATGCCACGAGACCGTGGAAGATCTCTGGATCGGATCGGAGGGTGAGGTTCGAGATTTTTATCAGGGGATCATTCAGATTGCGGTGGCGCTGCACCACTGGCGTAACGGCAACTTCGGCGGGGCTGTCAGCCTTCTCAATGGCGGCTGCACGTATCTGGTGAAGGTCTGTGAAACATGCCAGTGGGTTGATGTTGCAACCCTGATTGCCGATGCAGACAGGATGCGGAAGGCACTGGAGAGTCTCGGCGTCGAACACATGGCCGAACTGGACCGTACGCTGCTCCCCACAATCAAAACCGTCTCGACACCCTGACATGAACTGGATGGTCTATATCATTCGCTGCTCCGACGATTCCCTGTACACCGGTATCACCACCGATCTGCCGCGCCGTTTCACCCAGCACGCCACCGGTAGCGGGGCGAAATATTTCCGTGCCCGCCGGCCGGTGGAGATCGTTTTCAGCGAGACCGGCCACTCCCGCAGCTCTGCCAGCCGCAGGGAGCGTGAGATCAAGTTACTGGATCGCAACGCAAAGCTGGCACTGGTCGCGGCCGTCAACCAGAAAGCTCCGTGTTATAGAAATCAACTCCCCCTCCCTTGACGGGAGGGGGGCTGGGGGGTGGGTGAAGTTGCAACGTGCTCAGACTTCAAAGCAAACTCCCCCCACCCTAACCCTCCCCCGCCAGGGGGGAGGGAATACTAAAGATGCTCTATTTTTGCGGATTTGCATGAGCCCGTCAGGATTTACATCTCCTGCCGAAAACGACAATCACGCAGCCTGGGGCAGCACGAAATCAGCACCGGCAAACTGGATGGCCGCCGGGTCATTGGCGCGCGGCGGCGAGACGGCATGCACCCCGCCACAGGCCGGGCAGGCCGTAACAAAGGTCTCAAGCACAAAAGCTGTGCCGCACCCCTGACAGGCACTGGCCAGGCCGCCATTGGGAACGGCCGATACAGCCACCGAACCGCCGTGGGCATTCAAAACGAACTCAACCAGATCCCTGCCGTTTGCAAACGGCCCTATCCCCGGCTTACGGGATGATCCACAATCACACATTATTTTCTCCTGTCGTTCAGCTGCAGATGGTATGCTGTGCGACATCGTACCCAACAACCTCGGACATAATTATGACCGAGGTCAATTTTTGCCGTTTTCAGACCCACCGACAAAGGCCGACCACACGAACCATGAACAAGACTGACATCCTTCAACTCATTATCCGGCAGCTCAGCCATGATCTTTCCATCCAGTTCAACGCTGCATTGGCCGCCCACGAAGCCTCTACCCACGAGGAAAACATCCCCGACAACAAATATGAGACCCTGGCGCTGGAGGCCTCCTATCTGGCCCAGGGGCAGGCCAACCGCGCCCAGGAACTGAGACGGGCTGTGGAGTGTTACAAACAGCTGGAGTTGAAGACCTTTGATGATTCCACCCCCATCGGCCTGACGGCACTGATTACACTGGAGAGCGAGAACGGCACCCCCCGAATCGTTTTCATCGGTCCGCTGGAAGGGGGCCTGAAGATTCCCTATGAACAGCAGGAGATCGTTGTAATCACGCCGGCCTCCCCGCTGGGGCGGAAACTGTGTGGCAAATTAACAGGGGAACTGGTTACGGCAGGTATCGGCAAAGATCGCACCGAGCTGGAAATAGTTGAGGTTTGCTGACCCGTGGATCGCTCATCAAAAAACCGCCTGACGGAAAAGCTGCTGCCCCAGTTCCCCGGCGATACCCTCTTTGATCGCGTTGCCCGGACGGTCTGCACGGCCGGCTGCCTGCCGCGCAAAGAGCTGTACGAAGCCTGGGAGGTGGCCCGCCGGGTGCGGCGCCGTTTTCGCGGTGGCCGGGTAATCGACCTGGCCTGCGGACATGGACTGCTGGCGTATCTGCTCCTGTTGCTGGACGACAGTTCATCGGAAGCAATGGCTGTTGACCGGCGCCTGCCGGACAGTGCCGCAAAATTGCAGAGCGTGCTGGAAGCCACCTGGCCAAGACTGGCCGGAAGAGTGCAGCTGTTGCAGGCAGATATCGAATCCATTGCGCTGGAAAAGGGTGACCTGGTGGTGTCGGCCCACGCCTGCGGAGGGTTGAGCGATCTGATCCTGGAACGGGCCATGGCTGCCAGGACCAGAATTGCGCTGCTCCCCTGCTGCCACGACCTTAACGGAGCTGACCTGGGCGGCCTGCAGGGGTGGTTGGATGGCCCCCTGGCCATGGATGTACTGCGGGCCGGACGCCTGCGGGCCGGCGGCTACCGGGTTGTGACCCAATTGATACCGGGTGATATCACCCCGAAAAATCGCCTGTTGATGGCGGAACCAGACTGACACCAGAAAGGCTGAATAACATGGCACAACCGTGGAAAACCATTGAAAGTATACCTACCGACGAAGGAACACTTGAACTGCGCCAGCGGGGCGAGCGTGATTTCCTGATTATGATCGGCTCCCAGGTGCTGATGAACAGCCTGGCCAATCGCTCGGAAGTTGTGCTTGGGCAGCTGGGCTGCAACCATCTGCGGGATAGTGAAAAACCGCGGGTTCTGGTGGGGGGGCTGGGGATGGGGTTTACCCTCAGGGCCGTGCTGGACACCCTGCCTCCCTCCGCCCAGGTTGTCGTGGCCGAATTAAACCCGACCGTGGTGGAGTGGTGCCGGGGTCCGCTGGCAGCCCTGACGGACAGCGCCGTCAATGACCCCAGGGTCAGCGTAGAGATTGTCGATGTTGCCTACCGCATTCGAAAGAGTGCCGTAAATGGCGGAGATGCCCGTTTTGATGCCATCGTTCTGGACCTGTACCGCGGTCCCCATGCCAAAACGCATCACAGCGATGACCCGCTCTATGGCAGTCGTGCCATAGAAAACATGCGTGCAGCCTTGAAACCGTGCGGGGTTGTTGCCGTGTGGGGAGAGAATTATGACGAGAGCTTTGACAACCGGCTGAAGAGTGCTGGCTTTACCGTAACCACCGACCGCCCCGGACGGGGCGGCCTGCGGCATGCGGTCTTTCTGGGGCAATTGAAACAATCAAAAAAGACCGGAAAGCACGCTTCCTGAAATTGCCAAAAGTTTATGGCGAAATCAGCTCAAGCTGCCTTCAGATAATGGCGCACATCTATCTCAGCGCCACTTTTTGCGACATCTTCCGCAGTTTTGAATAGTTGCGAGGCAATGACTTCGTCAACATATTCTTCGCCACAGTTACTGCAAACCCTGGCAGGCACCTTCTTGACTACAAAGGTAAGAGACTCGTGCTCAATGGTAACGGTAGCAACACCATCAACCGTTTCACCGTGCTTACAGACAATGCATTTCATCTTAACCTCCTGGTATAGCCATCACCCCAAACCAGCGCATCAGGCTCATATACCGTAACAATAATTACTTCCTGTGAATCTCCATTCATCGCTACAACGACGTGTATAGGACGTCCACCAACCGTTGCCATAACAAGACAACTGGGGTAAGGAAAATCATCCGGGTATTGTTCTATCGGTACACCACTGCTAAGAACTTTTCGCACATCTGCAGGCTCAAAACCCCTTTGTGCCATCCTGGTAAGGGCATGCAACCTGAAAATTAACTTATAGTTTTCAAACATTGCAATAACTCCACAACCCTTCATTATATTTGCAAATTACGCCAACAGCAGGATCACAATATGTGTTTTCAGACAAGCGCACAATCTAATTTTTTTAGTATAAGCTCTCCTTGATTTACAAGCAGAGAATTCTGAATCTCCAACTACCCCCGTTCCAGCAGCGACTGCAGCATGACCATCTCTTCGGGGCAGACATTCAGACAGTCATGCCCTTCCAAATACGCCAGCATTGCCGTCAGAAACGTGTTGAAAGCCTGCGGTACGGCAGCCTTGTTGTAATAGTAGGTGCAATTGTTGAAGAGCACGTTGAGGGCGAATCCGGTATTTTCGGAATTCGACTCCACCAGTCCCCTGATCAGACGATAGATCTCCTGTTCCAGTTTGCGCTGGGTACCGCTGGCCGGCTTGGCCTTGTGCGAATGCAGAAAATCCAGATTCACCCCGCGGCGTTTCGTCGTGCAGCCCATCAGACCGTCGAAAATCCTCATCATATCCTTGACAATGGCATCCCGCGCAACCTGCGGCGAGGCATCCTCTTTCACGAACGGCTGCTCAGCACTGACGGCAAGGGGAGATAAACGCTCAGCGGTCGAATCTGCGGCCAGACGCCATACCCTGGTAGTACTCTTTTTATCTTCCATCTCAACTAACTCCTGACCTGTCTCTTTAGTTCCTTCTCCCCCCGGGAAAAGGGATATTATTGAACCTGAGCCTCTTTAATCGATAACGCAATCCTTTTTCGCTGGGCATCGGCCGAGAGCACCTTGACCTTGACCACCTGGCCGGCCTTGACAGCATCATTGGGATCCTTGACATAACGGTTGGCCAGGTGGCTGATATGCACCAGACCGTCCTGATGCACGCCGATATCCACAAAGGCACCGAAGGCGGTCACATTGGTCACAACCCCTTGCAGGATCATCCCCGTCTGCAGATCGTTGATCTCACGGATGTCATCGCGGAAAGAGGCCGTCTGGAACTGGCTGCGCGGGTCGCGCCCCGGTTTTTTCAGCTCTTCCATGATATCGTTCAGGGTCGGCAGGCCGACCTCGGCGGTCACATAGCGCTTGAGATCGATCCTGCCTGCCAGCGCCGGATCGGAGACCAGCTGTGCCAGGGAGACGCCCAGATCGGCCGCCATGCTCTCCACCAGAGTGTAGCGCTCGGGATGCACCGCCGTGTTATCCAGGGGATGCTTTCCATCGCGGATGCGCAGGAATCCGGCGGCCTGTTCGAAGGCTTTGGCTCCGAAACGTGGCACCTTGAGCAGCGCCTTGCGGGCGGCAAAGGAACCGTTCTCGTCGCGGAAACGGGTAATGGCCTTGGCCAGAGCCGGCCCTACTCCCGAAACATAGGAGAGCAGCGCCCAGGAGGCCGTGTTCAGATCAACACCCACGAAATTGACACACGACTCCACCACCCCGTCCAGGGCCTTCTTCAGCATGGTCTGGTTGACATCATGCTGGTACTGGCCGACACCGATGCTCTTGGGATCGACCTTGACCAGCTCACCCAGCGGATCCTGCAGCCGGCGGGCGATGGAGATGGCGCCCCGCACGGTCAGGTCCAGCTCGGGAAATTCTTCGCGGGCAATCTCGGAAGCCGAATAGACACTGGCGCCCGCCTCGCTGACCGAAACCACCGGCAGGGAACGCCCGACACCGGCCAGGGTCTCCTTGACAAAGATCTCCATCTCCCGCCCGGCGGTACCGTTGCCGACCGCCACCATTTCAATGCCGTGACTCTCCAGCAGCCGCAACAGATCCTGGCGGGCCTGGGGAATGCGCCCCTCCCCTATGTGCGGATAGACGGTGACATGCTCCAGAAAGCGTCCGGTTCCGTCGACCGCCGCCAGCTTGGAACCGGTACGGAAGCCGGGATCGATCCCCAGCACCCGCTTGCCGCCGGCCGGCGGGGCCAGCAGCAGTTCACGCAGGTTCCGGGCAAAGATCTGGATGGCGGCTTCATCCGCCCGGTCCTTGCTTTCCAGCCGCAGCTCCACCTCGATGGAAGGAGCAATCAGGCGCTTGTAGGCATCCTCAGCCACCACTCCCAGGATCGGGGCAAAGATGCTTTCCCGCATGATCAGGCGCGATTTCAGGCCGGCCAGAATTTGCTCCACCGGCGCCGTGATGGAGAGGTAAAGCACCTCCTCCTTCTCGCCGCGCCGCATGGCCAGCATGCGGTGCGATGGAACCGCTTTGAGCGCTTCCTGATAATCGTAGTACATCTCAAACTTGGTGACTTGCTCTTTGAAGGCCGTAGCGACCCGCGCGACCATCACACCCTGCTCGGCGGTCAAACGGCGCACCATGGCACGGGCATCGGCATTATCGGACAGACGTTCAGCCAGAATATGACCGGCCCCTTCCAGCGCTGCCGCAGTATCGGGTACATCTTTTTCGGGATCGACAAACGGGGCTGCCACCTGCTCAACTGTTCCGCTGGTCAGCTCCTGGGCGGCAATCAGATCGGCCAGCGGCTCCAGTCCCCGCTCACGGGCAATGGTGGCCTTGGTGCGGCGCTTAGGCTTATAGGGAAGATAGAGGTCCTCCACCTCGGTTTTCAGGCGGGACGATTCGATGAGCCGGCGCAGTTCGGGGGTCAGTTTGCCCTGCTCGTCAATGGATTTGAGAACGGTGGCCTTGCGCTCCTCCAACTCACAGCAGTAGCTGAACAGTTCCTCAACCGTCCGGATCTGGACCTCATCCAACTCACCGGTCTGCTCCTTGCGATACCGGGCAATGAAGGGAACCGTGGCACCCTCCTGCAATAGCTGGATAGTGTGCTCCACCTGGAATGCTTTCAGGCCGGATGATTCGGTAATATGCGGGATCAATGCCCGGATCTGATCTTCTGTCAACTTCATTGTAACTCCACGTCTGCAGGATGGGGGGGAGGCATAGTACTACACCAGCCGGTAAATGGAAAGAAAGCAAGACAGCCGCATGCGTAATCAGCTCCATATCGGACGAATGAGGCCTAATCGAGACGGTTGTCACGCTGCTCACACGCTTTAAATATCTTGCAATATTTTCGCAGTAACAATAAGTTGGCCGTGCGTCAAGGATCGTTCCACAGGAACCAGGCTGTATGTGTAGTAGATTTCCGAATAGTTGATATTCCGTTCAACCCAACGTTGTCCGTTAGGTCTTTACATCAGCCCTGTAGGGGCGTTTGATGACAGCCGTGGGATTTATCCCACGGATCAAAATGCCGGATATTCATTCGTCACGTACGTGACGAACTGAAATATACCTGCAATTTCCGGGGAATAAATTCCCCGGCTACCGTCAGTCAGTCGCTATGCGACGAAGCAAGAATCTACTAAGTTCCACCGAAAGATTATTATGCGTATCCCATACCTGCTTTCGTTATCACTCTCGATGTTATCCATTGCCGGATGCGTAGGCATTACCGGCCATGCCCGCAATATCCTGGTCGAGCGCGACAGCGGCATCATCGCCATGCCGGTCACAGAGAACGGCAGTCAGGAACGGGCCAACCGCGATAAGGCCCGGATGTTGATGGAAGCCAAGTGCGGCAAAAATTTTGAGATCACCCGCGAAGAAGAGGTCGATGTGGGGCTGGTGGAAGAGATTGTGGCCAACAATGCCATCTCCGGCCCCAGCACCAAGAAGCTTGTAAAATCAAAAAAGGCCGAATACCGCCTATGGTATCGCTGCCAGTAAGCAATTACAGCAAGGAGCCGCACCCATGAAAAATCTGCTTATTGCCACGATTCTGCTCTCCCTCGTCCCCGGAACTGTCCGGGCTGCAACCACCTATGAAACCTGCATGAAAGAAGAGAAAGTCCTGAAGACCAGGGAAGTCGACGACTGCAGAGGACTCAAATATCTGCTCAACCCCAGCGGATGTTTTGCCACCCGCAAGAAGGTCAAGGAATTCGCGGGAGGAGCCTGCGCCGAAATCATCAGGGCCGGAAAACCAGAGACAGTTGCGGAACCCTCGCCCCCGCAAAAGATGGGTGTCGCCACCCCTGTCGCGCCCCCGACACCAACATCCATCGAGTCACCGACCAAAGCAGTCACCCAAACGGCTGTTACAACAGAACCTGTAGCAGCGCACATCCCCGCCACACTTGAGCAGCTCAAAGAAGAAAACGCCCGTCTCAAGGCTGAGATCGGGCGTTTAACGATTGAAAATAAAAAACTGCGGAATGGTCAATAAAGCTGCTTAGAAGCCAAAGCGAAAGCCGAGCATGGCACTATGGCTGTAGTAGTCCATCTTCAACTTCAGTCCATTCACTTCAGTAAATTCAGGGGGGATCGTCCCCATAAAGCGATACCCGAGATCAAGGCTGAAATTCTCCGTCAGAGCATAGTCAACCCCGACAGCCGCCTGATAGGCAAAAACGGTGGAAGTCCCGCTGGCCATCGGGTTGCCTGACACCTTGAAATCAGAAGCCTCGATACGGGCCGCCCCAAATCCTAAACCAGCATAGGGTGACCAGGCCCGTCGGTCGCGTGACAATGCATAGGCATTCAGCATAATACTGTCCGCAATGACCTTGCCGCTTGCTGTAATGCTTCCGTCCTTAAAACTTACTTTATTGAGCTGATTGCTGCGGTGGGCGTATTCCACCTCAAGCCGCCCCTCACCGAGCCGGCTTCCAGGCACCAGATCCCACCCCAGCACACCACCCCACTGCAGAGCGGGATCGAATTCAAACGTGAACTTCCCGGCACTGTCGTTCCCCCTGGAAAAACTGAGCATATTCCCGCCGGCAAAGCCACCGACATAGGGGCCGGAATGTTGTGCCAATGCCGTACCGGCACTTCCAAGCAAAATGACCAGACCAATCAAAATCAATACGTTATTTTTCATTGCATCTGCCTCTCAAATTCGAAATGGATTCCAGACAGTTATTGAACAATGACAGTAGTTGTCATTATTTGACCGCCATGCGCCGCTGTTATGATACATGACCCGACAGCGACCGCCGTAACAAGCCCCTTATTGGGCGAGACGTTTCCAACTGTTGCAACTGCGGGATTACTGGATGTCCATTCACTTGCAGTTGTCACATCCGATGCAGTTCCACCGGGAGGTGTGGAGGTAAGCGTAAGCCTGGTAGTCCCCCCCACAACCAGAACCGGGCTGGCCGGACTAATCCTCAGATCAAGGACTTTAACCGTCAGCTCCTGTGTTCCTGTAACACCATCCAGTGCTGCGCTGATTGTGCTGGTTCCTGCCTCAACGCTGGTGGCAACTCCAGTCGTTGCAACAATTGTCGCTACAGCCGTATTGGATGAAGCCCACGCTACAAGGGACGTAATGTCTGCGCTGGTTCCATCCGAATATAAGCCATTGGCTTTAAAATTCAAGGTTTGCGCCAGGCCAGCGATCGTTGCTCCGGCGGGCGAGACAGTAATTGTTTGCAGAGCCTTGGGAGTAACCGTCAGTAGGGCAACATCCGACATGCCGTCAAATGTTGCCGTAATCGTCTCGGTCCCCTCGGCAAGTGTCTGGGCAAGCCCTTTACTGGCAGGGTCGTTACTGACGGTTGCAAAGGTTCCGGGAGCGGATGACCAGACCGCATCAAACGTCAGGTCCTGAATCGAAGAATCGGAAAATGTGCCACTCACTGTAAATTGGGTAGACAATCCCTTGGCCACGCTTGGGGTAACGGGAGAAATACTCAGGGTGGAAATAGTCGCTCCACTCACTGTCAAATTGAATGCCGTTGAAATTGTTCCGGACATCGCCGTCAGAGTGGCATTACCGTTGCTGACGGCGCTCACCCGGCCCGCCTGCGAAGCAGTTGCAAACCCGGCTACAGCCGGTGCAGAACTTGACCAGACGACCTGATCCGATATGTCACGCGTAAACTGTCCGGAATAATCACCAATTGCAACAAGTCGGATGGAAGTCTTTGCGGCGATCGTTGAAGAAACCGCCTGAATCTGTATCGAAGTCAGGGGAACAAAATCGTTGGGTCGTGTAGGAGTCCCTGTGGAACCACACCCAACGATCAATGATGTCAGAAAGACTAATCCGGAAACCAACAATTTCCTCATACGTACACTCCAGTCAAGACAGGTATAATCAGCAAATGTAAGACGCTCACTTCTTGAGAGTCTTGTCGCCCGGTTTCCAGTTCAGTGGACAAAGTTCTTCGGTCTGCAGGGCCTTCAGTACCCGCAGGGTCTCTTCAACACTGCGCCCGACCTTGTCGCTGTGAACGATTCGATACTGGATCACCCCGTTAGGGTCGATGATGAACAGGCCGCGCCGGGCGTAACTGGTCTCTTCATCGAGCACACCGTAGGCACGGGCGGTCTGTTTGCTGAGGTCGGACAGCAGCGGAAACTCCAGTTTATCCAGGGCCCCGCTTTTGATCCAGGCCATGTGTGAAAATTTACTGTCTACGGAAGCTGCCAGAATCTCCGTGTTAGCAGCTCTGAACTCCCCGACCGCCTTGCTGAAACCTTTGATCTCCGTTGGACAGACAAAGGTAAAATCGCCGGGATAGAAAAACAGCACCACCCATTTTCCACGGTAATCATTCAGACTGATTTTCCTGAATTCCAGATTATCCACCGCATCCATGGTGAACGCCGGCGCAACTGAACCAACCTCATGGGAGGAACGGACCTGCAATTCTGAAACAGCCGAAGAAAGGGGGGCAGCGCTCGCAACACCGGAGAGGGGAAGGAGACTGACAGCACATATGGCAATCAAACGTTTCATAAACTCTCCTAAAATGAAAGTATGTCAACTTAACGCAGCACACCCTGTTTTGCAATGTTCAAAACGGTTTAGTTTTCTGTAATTGTATGGTAGTAGTCTCAGGCATATTTTTTTAACATCATTTTCCGGAGGTTGGTTATGTCAGAGCAGAATCCGCAGGTATTACTGGAAACATCCATGGGTAACATCACCATTGAACTCTTCAAGGAAAAAGCACCCATTACCGTCAGAAATTTTCTTGGCTACGTCAAGGAAGGCTTTTACGACGGACTTATCTTCCACCGCGTCATCAAGGATTTCATGGTTCAGGGTGGCGGCATGACTGAAAATCTCGAGCAGAAAAAACCGAAATTTGCCATCAAGAACGAAGCCACCAACGGCCTTTCAAATACCCGCGGCACACTGGCCATGGCACGCACCGCAGTGGTTGACTCGGCTACCAGCCAGTTCTTCATCAACACGGTGGATAACCTGTTCCTCAACCACAAGAGCAAACAGGCCGACAGCTTCGGCTACTGCGTCTTCGGTCAGGTAATCGACGGCATGGAAGTGGTTGACCAGATCCGCGCCGTTAAGACCGGCAACAAAAACGGTCACGGTGATGTGCCGGTCGAGCCGGTTTTCATCACCTCGGCCAAGGTTATCGAAGCCGAAGCGTAACAGTTCTGGCATAACGACCTAAAACGCCCCGCTTCCTTATGAATGCGGGGCGTTTTAGGTTGAACGAAGTGTATCAATTCAAGATAATTTCTCGGATTATTATTTCGTCCCCCCTCCCCTTGCGGGAGGGGAGGCAAAAATCCAAAAACAGACCCCAGCGACAACCATTCAGTTTTTCCACTCCCGCTGCCGGCTCTCCAGCTCACCGGCCTCCACCTCATCCAGCAGTTCCTGGTAGGTAGCATAGCGCTCCTCCGAAATCTCCCCAGCGGCAACCAGTTCAAGCACGGCACACCCCGGTTCGCTTCTGTGACGGCAGTTACGAAAGCGGCAGGATACCTCATGGGTTTTCTCAAACCCGGGATAGTAGCGGGCAAGCTCCTCCACACTGATATCAACCAGACCGAAATCCTGAAAACCGGGGGTATCGATCAACTCGCCGCCATCGGGCAGCGCATGCAGCGTCGAGACGGTCGTGGTATTACACCCTTTATAATTCAGCTGGTTCAACCCGCCAACTTTCAGATCGATATCCGGGCAGATGGCATTCAACAGCGAACTTTTCCCCACTCCGGTGGTTCCCACAAAGGCACCACGATGCCCGGCAGCCAGAAACTCACGCAGCGGAGCAAGCCCGGTGCCCGTTGTTGCGCTCAACGGGAATACGGTTACCGAGCCTTCATAAAGAGTAGTCAATGTCACAATCGACTCTTCGGTTGACTCCAGATCACACTTGTTAATGACCAGAAACGGCAGTAAATCAGCAGACCGGGCGGCCACAATGGCCCGGTCGATAAATCCGGCCGGCGGCAAAGGATGTGCGGCGACCACAATACCAAGCACATCCAGGTTTGATCCGAGCAAATGCACACCCTTCATGGCATCACGGCGGCGGAGTTCGGTTCTACGCTCCAGACGCTCCAGGACCTCTCCGCGCACCAGCACATCATCACCCACAACGTGGCCGGACTTTCGTTTGACGCGTATGATCCGGCGTTCACCATCTGAAAACAGGACCTCAACAGCAACACCGAGGTGGGAAACAATCACCCCCGCTTGCCCCGAATCATTTTTCACACTACTATCGAATTCATTTTTTGCGCGTTTCTTCACACTAGCACCCCGTCCCGAATACCCGCCATGATCATCAACCAACCAAGCCAAAAAACGCCGCCAGTATATCAGGCATGGCGCAGATAACAAGCGGGGCGTAGCGATGATCGTTATTTCACCTCCGGCACAATCAATGAAACCTTGAAAGTGTATACAATTTACGCTAAAGTGCCGGACTATAATTCAATACATACATTGCCAGACACATAGAGGGAGATGATCAGATGAGTGATAATCAGGTGTGCTACACATTCGACGCAGCCGTTGAAATGGCAATCAAGATGGAAGAAGAGGGTTTTCGCAATTATCTGGCGGCCGTCCGTCAGCTGACCCATAAAGGGGCCAAGGAACTGCTGCGCGAAAATGCCCTGGACGAATTGAACCACAAGCATCAGTTGGAAAAAGCCCTGCTGGATGGGCGCATGGATGGCAGCGACGCCATGGATCAGCCGATCCCGACCATGCATCTTGATTACATCCTGAAAAAGCAGGAACTCGGTCCCAACTCCGGTGTACGTGAAGCGCTGATCTATGCGATACACCTGGAGAAGGAAGCGGTGGAGTTCTACGGCAAGGTTTCAGATGGCTGTTCCGGCGCCCCCATGGGTACGCTCTTCAAAAAACTCCATGCCGATGAAAGTCGCCACCTGCAGTCGCTGGAAGATCTGTACGAGCAACACTTTATGACCGAGAACTAGCTTTGTCGTAAGTAGTTGTATTTTATATATGTTTAATACTTAATTACACACCCATATAAAAGGCCTCAAATAATGAGGCCTTTTAGTTATCTACCACCACCAACACAATACAGGTAACTCTGACAATCCTCATTCAATGTATCAATCCAACTGTCCATTTCGGGACAATATTCAGCGGCCATTTCACCACCTCATACTGACAGCAACCTTAGCCTTGCCGCCGGTTGGTTGAGTAAATACCTCTCCATATAAACATCCGTCTCAGGTGCTTATAGAGATTCTGAGATTGATCGGTCCAATAGATATCAGATCGTTCTGAAAAAGCTGCTTCGTGGTAACTTTGTTGCCATTGACTTTAGTGCCGTTTTTACTCGCCAGATCTTCAATTACCAGGCTGTCTCCGACTACTTTGAGTTCTGCATGGCGTCGAGAAACAATCTGATCCTCCAGTATCACATCACACTCTTTGCGTCCGATTGTACAAGGAAGTGTTAGCGTAAAGCACTCCCCCTGCAGAGGTCCCGACTCTACAAGGAGCATGACGCTCGGGATCTTCGGTTTTTCCATGGTGGAAACCTCGATTATTTCCTTTGCGGGCATTGACGATCTTTCTTCACTACCACTACACCTGTCTTTCAGATATCCGACAGTAAGAAGATTATACAACGAATCTTTGTCAAACTCGCTTAAATGCTCAGGTTTAGACAAAACCATATTACGGAAAACATAGGCCTGAACGTTAGCACCAGGTTGAAATGCATAGAGTAACATCGCTTCGTCCAGGGTCATTCCTTCAGGTGGTTTAAACGACAGGTCGGAATAATAAGCGTGCGCCCCTTTTCCACCACTGAAAAAGAAATAATTTATCTTTTTGTCCCGGCAAAGGGCGATCATTGCATCTGTGCCAACCTTGCCGATCTGTTGAACAATATTTTCTAAATCAAGATCAGAGCTAGGTGCTTTGGCCTCCGGCTCTTCCTGAAGAAAGAGCAGCATGCCTCTCAGCAAGAGCAGATCCGTCTCGCAGAGGGTGACGGACATGAAACCATCAGCGAATTTAGTCAGATACTCCCCAAGTTCCTGGATAGTATATCGGGTCGGCTTACTGTCTGCGAATCTGGCGGCAGCATAGGGATATCCATTCAGGAATAAAAGAAAATGAAGACAATCGAACCCCCCAAACCTCAGGTATCCCGTGAAAGCGGGATCAACGGAGTAGGCCTTCTCCAGTAAACTATGTAAAAGTTCAGAGGAGAAAGGTGCATTATCACATAGTATCTTTTGCCGTGGGAACTGGTAGCTGTCCATGTTTTAGGCTCATTTCGCAAATTGCCTACAGTGCACATTCGTTTTTATAACGAGTTGCTCGCGTTAATTATATCGGATTTAGCAAATTCTTAAAGTTTTTTTGTTTCCCCGCCAGATACGCGCGCACATAACCAAAATGTGTGGTCTGCGTCTCACCTCGAATAGCTTTACCCTGTAACATAAAATTGACATTGCCTTTCTCAATATTTCGGTGCAAATATCGGTACGGTCACTCTGGTCAAGTTATTCGGCCAGGAAGGCCACGGGCGCAGTCTTTATCGCGGGTTGAATCAACTGGATTGTCGATTTATTTACTACAGGAACGTAACATGGAACAGTCTGAAACGACTATCGACATAAAGCAGGCATTACAGTTTGCCAGGGCATTTAACCTGGCATTCAATAATGCTTTTATGTACGGAGGGAGTCATCAGACCACCAAAGACAGTGCTACAACCTGTTTTCAAGTTCTGAAGCCAATGCTCGACACAACAAGCATTATTACGGTAACGGTTGAAAGGGGTTCGGTATTTATTGAGAATCATTGCGTGGACAAACTGGTCAGTATTCAGCGCATTAACTCTCGCTTCACTAAAACGGGTGTCCAATCTGTCAGTTTTGACAGGGAGGCATCCCAGGAAAGTGTTCAGGCATTGTTTCACCTGATGGGATCCCTGTCTGAATTCACGAGAGTTGAAGCGATGCTGGAGTACCTTAAAAAAGAGTCTATTAAAGGAGTTAGGATCAATTATGTCGTGTATCAGAAAGTAACTCTTGACGAAGCTGTCGTTGATAAAGACGTCCTTTTGGAGACTCAACAGATTCTCGACAGCCAGCAATCCCTTGTTGCCGGCCTCTTTGTCCAGGCCGATCCGGATGGAATTCTCAGGGAATTATCGGAGATCATGTCTCTGCAGAATTCCGCACATGTGGACGGGGATGCTCGAACAGGAGCTTCTGATCACCCTGAAAAATCTCAAGCCGACTATGACAAATTCATCTCAACCAAACTAAAATCCATCAACCGCCAACTCACTTCAACGGAAGAGCCAGAAGAAAGCATCTGCCTTACTCCGGCCGAGATGCTCGAATCTATCTATAAACTAAAGGAAAATGTTCTTGAAAATGTCAGACTGCAAAGAGAAACAGGAAAACTGGTTGCCGCTGATGAACTGATTATTACCGAAATCAATCAGATCAGTTACCAGGTTATTGTGCGGCTGATCAAAGAGGAATACCGTGGCGACCGAAAGATTTCCGTCAAGAGACTGGCCCAGATTATCCGGCGTATGCTACCGGATATCAAAGAGCTGAAGTATCTCTTGCCGCAACTGAAAGATGGTCTTTTCGCAGAAGGGATGTCGCCGTCCGATTACCTGTCACTTGTAAAGGAACTGAGCAAAGAGCTTGATAGCGATGGATTGATGCAGGTTATGGCTGAGGCATCGGACCAGATCGGGCTCACCTTGAATGAACTGATCGACGGCATCAGGGAGGCGCCGGAAGAAGCTGCCAGGCTGATCGTACTGGCAGCAGAAATAAAAAAAGGCGGCGTCAAGGCTGATGATCAACAGATGTCGGCAGTATTGAGCGATTATATCGAAAAGGTGAGTCGCGCCATGGCACTGCAGTCACCTGAAGCGGTAGCTCCGGGCGGTGGTGTGATGCTAAAGGCCGCCGTCAGAAGAATAGAGCGGGAAATACTTGACCGCCTGAAATCACAGAACGTTGATTTGAGTACCGTCTCAGAAGTTGCACAAAAACTGGCCGACCAGTTCACCAAAACCGTTTCAGTCCTGCAAGGCGACTGGATCAGGTCGAATCTTAATAGTTCAGAAAAGCCAAATGAAGAGATGATGCTTTCGATTCTTGAGCAGGTCGCCGAACATGGACATGCGGGCACTGGTGTTACCGAAGAGATTCGGGCAATTTTGATTTCCAATGGTTTCTCTTCCGAGGCAATCGATGCGATAGTTAAAAAAGCTCAGCAACGTGCTACAGCCGCAATAGCTCAATCGCTAGAAATTCCTCAGGGTGTTTACAGCATCAGCAACACAATAATTTTTCTAAATCGCGAAATTTATTCGAATATACAATATAATACGCCGTTTTCTACTTTGCTGATTTCATATGATAAAGTTTTTGATTTACGGGCATTTACAGGAATCGAAATAACACCCGATATAAATATCCAGCTAACCAACCAGTTTCTTAAATTATTAAAAATTCTGCCGAAGAGGCGTCTGGATGTGCTTGGAATTTTTCCGCAAAGGAATGTAAGAATTCCATTTTTAATATTGCCAATGACCGAATATACCGGAGCCCTTTATCTACGTAAGAGGATCGCCGGAGCTCTCAAACAACATGAATTCCTTATTAATGACCGTACTGTTCATATTGAACCAAAGATTACAGTATCGGGCTATAATAAAAAGCGGACACCCGACAAAGCTTCCTATTTGAAAGAGATCTATCAACTTCATTGTCAACCGAAACTGCAATAGTTTTTTCATGATCTCCGCAAACGCCACGGCTTTCTGCAACATTGCTTTATGAAGCCACTGGAGATATATACGCAGTACAGCATCATTTTCGTAACAGTAAGGTAGCTACAAGCCAGATATATACTCGCTTCTCGGTTGAACAGAAGCAAAAAAGCATGGGTAAATTAATTGAACATGTGTTCAACATACATAAACCTTCAAAGTCCAGCAAACAAAGGGCTGGCAGCAAAACACCAACTAAATGACCGAGATCTAGTCAATGTAACGCCCGGATATAGTTAAACTATTAACCACTGTAAAATTAAACCGATTTAGAGGCCGAGAGCAAACTGCTGTAGGCCTTTTTTATTGTCAATTTCGTCTCAATTAACTGCTACACCTATCTTCTCGCTGGCACACTTTAGATAACGACCTCGCAATTGTTGCGGCCTTAATGAGTACAACAACCCACCACACCTACACCACCTCGATTGCATGACGACGCATATCAACCGGAATATTAGTCGGTTATGTCTGTCTCAGATTTAATGAGTCTGCGGTATGCTCTATGCAGTACCGGTTCAAAGATCGGCACTGCCGGCATCTGCATGGAGGAATTGAAACCATGGAAACCATACACGTTCCATACAGACTCCTCTCCATCTGGGCTGTCCTTGCATTGTTCCTGCTGCCTCACTTTGCCTGGTGCGCAACTCCATTGGAGGCTGATGCCACCATCAGCAGCGGCGTTGACAGTAAGTTCTATTTTGCCACAGGAGCCAATGCAGCCAAACCTGGTGGTGTCGTCGGGGTGATGTTGGACGGGAAGCTGGTGTTTCAGAGAGCATACGGAATGGCAGATATGGCCGGTGCGGTTCCCAACTCCACGTCAGCGCCCTTTTACCTGGCATCTGTCTCCAAGCAGTTCACTGCCATGTGCGTGCTGTTGTGCCAAGAGAAAGGGCTGCTTACGCTGAATGATGAGATTCGATCCCACATTCCCGAACTGGATCCGGTATTCAATGGCATCACTATCCAGCACCTCCTGAACATGATCAGCGCCATTCAAGATGTCGGTACCGGTGATAAGACCAAAAATGCCAATGATATGCTGAACAGGCTAATGGAAGAAGGCCCCTATGGGATTGTCCCAGCCGAACTCCCGGTTGGCAGCGTCATGAAATACACCAACATGAATTATGTTCTGCTGAGCATAATTGTCGAAAGGGTTACTGGCACAACATTCCGTCAATTCGCTCAGGAGGAAATTTTTTTGAAACTGGGCATGAATGACACCGTCATTCACGATAACATCTCACAGGTGGTGAGCAACCAACCAAACGGCTATGATGAGCAACTTGCGCTCTGGTCTACGGCCGCCACAACCTCCCCCGCCACCGGCTCTACCGGAGTTATCTCGACCATATCTGATCTTTCAAAGTGGCATCAGAATTTTTACGCAAATCAGCTCGGCAACAAAGACCAGAACCTGATCACATTTATGGAAACACCGGGGCGCTTTACCAGCGGCGCAAATATTGGAAAGCAGATCTCCAATACCACGCTGGGCTACCCCTCCTATACCTGCGGTCTGATGCCAGACAGTATATGGAACGCTAATGGGTTCATTAAACGGGTATGGCACACCGGTCGATGGATTGGGTTCAAAACTGCATCCTACCGCTATCCTGACCTAAACATGTCTGTGTTTATACTGATGAATCGTGACGACCAGCTCCCGTCGGCCCAGGCAGTGGCTGATGTGTTCATAACCAATGTCCGCTTTGCCACCGATCCGCCACCCGCCAGTGCTGAGCGTGGGGCGCCCTATTTATTCAAGTATTCAGCCACAGGATGGCCCCGCCCCAGCTATGCCCTGGAAAGTGGGGCGTTACCGGATGGGCTCACCCTCAATCCTGATGGCACACTCGCCGGCACACCAACGACGGCCGGTGAGTACAGCGGTGTGGTTAAAGCCACAAGCGACGCAAAAACTCGAAGCCAGAATTTCACCATCAATGTAGCAGAACCGGCTGCCTATACCCTCACCGTCACGCTGGCCGGAACCGGCGGCGGTACGATCACCAGCACCCCGCAGGGCAGCGACCCGGACGGCATCAGCTGTACAACGGGAACCTGTACGACAACATTCCCGGCGAACACGTCCGTTGAACTGCTGCCATCCGCCGATGCCATTTCCACCTTTGCCGGTTGGGCGGCCGATTGTAGCGGAAACGATGGATGCACTTTCACGATGGCCGGTCACAAAACGGTGACAGCAACGTTCAGCGCCACACCCAAAGTAAAGATCGGGACGAATGGCTACGCCTCCCTGACCTCGGCCTACTCGGCTGCCACCACCGGCGATATTCTCCGTATCCTGGACACGGAGATGGATGAAGAACTGATCCTCGACCAGAACAAGGTTGTGGCACTGAAAGGTGGCTTCACCACTGACTTCGCTACCCTTAGCGGCCTGCCAACAGCACTTAAGGGTATCCTTAGGATTGCAAACGGCAGGATCAATATGGAAGGAATTGTTGTGGGTCCGTAGATTTTGAGAAGCGCGTGTGAACTGTATTTCGAACAAACAAACTATTAAATTTATCAAAGCCACCGCGCTACATGATACCTGGGTGAATACGCCAAAACGATGTAACCTTTTCCTACTACTGACCGTTGAGAACACAACCAGCAGCCCGCTCCCCTTCAGCTTCACCATAGACGGCAAACAGCTTTGTCAACCCTGACAGTCAAGGTCACCGCAACATGTCCCGGCAGCAATGTAATCACAGTATCCAATGTATTCACCTGTACCAGCGGCACCTGCAGGGCACGAGCACAATAAAAATGCAAAGATCATTGCCGTGAAGCTTAAAATACGGTAGCTTTACATCATAAAACAATGGGGATGTAGCTCAGCTGGGAGAGCGCCGCCTTCGCAAGGCGGAGGTCGAGAGTTCGATCCTCTTCATCTCCACCAAAACACAAAAAGCATCCTGACTATTTAAATGTCAGGGTGCTTTTTTATTTCACCCATCAAATCATTAATAACAATAAACACTTGACAAGATTGTTATATGCGGTATACAAAACGGAAAAAGGCCAAACTCACTGGAATCATTTAAATTACATACAGATTGTCGCTGAAGGAAAACAAACCCTCTCTCCTTCAGCTTTGCCCTGGCAGACTCTCCAAAGCTGCCAGGGTCTTTTTTTGCCCATCAGCAGTTAACCAACTCAACCTTACGTGTTCGTGTGTCAGGCTGAGTTGGCAAGTGACCTGCCGTTTTAGAGCCATGCCGCTGCCCAATAAATAACACTGTCACTGCTGTGATCCTACGTTACACCTGAAAAGTGAATTGCAACAAACCGCCCCTGCTTGCGTTTCACACACATTTTAGTATAATTCCCCTTAGACAACACTGACTCTGTAAAAAATATCGAAAAATACGACACCGTAAACTTGACAATTATGCTTTAGGAGATAGAAAATAATCAGAGACCTGTTGCCGTTCTAAACGGCCGGTTTCATCGCGTTCAGTCATGCACCGCTCTGCATATCTACAAACATTTTGAGGAGATGACGACATGGGCTTTCTGCTGAATATCTACCTGAGTTTCAGGATACGCACCCGTATTATTCTCCTTAGTGCCTGTTACAGTCTCTGTATCATTATTGCTGTCGTTGCCGGACGGCATCTGAGCACCTCGCAGGCCATCATTTCAACAGCAGTGTTCGTTGTCCTCGGGATAGTTTTCAGCTGGTTGTTGTACTGGACCATCAATGATGCCCTGAAACGCATTATCGGCTATCTTGCCAGAATGACCGACGGAGATCTTTCCCAGCCCATTGCGGCACTGCGAAACAATGAAATCAGCACCATTATCCGCTCCCTGAACAGCCTCCAGACCACCATCCGTGAAATTGTCACACAGATCTCACAGGCCTCTGACAACATCACCACCGCAGCGCATCAACTTAATGATAATGCCGCCCAGATTGCATCGGGTGCCGACGATGTCGCCAACCAGACCAACACGGTTGCCGTTTCCAGTGAAGAGATGTCTGCCACCACTGGCAACATTGCCCAGAACTGCCTTTCAGCCGCCGAAAATTCCAGCCTCGCCAGTGATGCTGCCCGGGATGGAGCCGGTGTAGTCAGACAGACCATTCAGGGGATGGAACGGATCGCTTCACGGGTGCGTGACGCGGCCGCAACGGTTGAAGAGCTGGGATCCCGCTCCGACCAGATCGGCCAGATTATCGGCACGATTGAGGACATTGCCGACCAGACCAACCTGCTGGCTCTGAACGCTGCCATTGAGGCAGCCCGGGCCGGTGAACAGGGTCGCGGTTTTGCCGTAGTGGCCGATGAAGTCCGCGCCCTGGCCGAACGAACGACCCGCGCAACCCGTGAAATCAGCGAAATGATCAAAGCCATCCAGAAAGAGACCAAAGGGGCCGTTTCAGCCATTGAAGAGGGGGTCAACGAGGTTGAAAAGGGCACTGAATTATCGGTTAAATCCGGGGATGCCCTGGAAATGATCCTGAACAAAATTAACGACGTCACCATGCAGGTAAATCAAATTGCCACTGCCGCCGAGGAACAGACCGCGACCACCAGCGAAATATCCTCGAATATCTCCCGGATAACTACCACCGTTCAAACTACCGCCCGCGGTGCCGGCGAAACCGCAGCCGCATCCTCCCGGCTGTCTCGGGAGGCTGAACAGCTGCAGCAGACCATCCGCAGATTCAGACTCTAGAAAAATCCACCCAGCACCCCATTTTTAACGCCCATCGGTATGGGAAAACATGTAATCTCGTACTAGCCCTTCAGCGAAGCCCCGTGCTATACTTTCAGTACAAAAATGATCCTGTTAATCCCTGTCACTATGTACGGAGGTGTTGACATGCATTCAATTATTCGTATTATTCATATATTCTTTTTGTCTGCGTATCTCTTAGGCTCGGGTGTATCGCTGTCGTTCAGTGCGACCGAGAAGGCGACTTTCGCCGGCGGCTGTTTCTGGTGTATGGAACCACCCTTCGACAAACTGCCGGGAGTCGTTTCCGTCACGTCCGGCTATATCGGTGGACACACCGGAAACCCGACCTATGAACAGGTTTCCGCCGGTGGGACCGGACACGCAGAGGCGGTTCAGATCATCTTTGACCCGGCCCGAACGAGCTACGCAAAACTGCTCGACACCTTCTGGCACAACATCGACCCGACGGTAAAAGATCGCCAGTTTTGCGACGTGGGCAGCCAGTACCGAAGCGGCATCTTCTATCACAGCCAGGAGCAGCAACGCGCGGCACTGCAGTCAAAGGCCAACCTTGAAAGGAGTAAACCCTTCAGGGAGAGTATCGTAACCGAAATTACACACGCCGGAGTTTTTTACGCCGCAGAGGAGTACCACCAGAAGTATTACAAGAAGAATCCGTTACGCTACAAATACTACCGTAACGGTTGCGGACGCGACCGGCGGCTTAAGGAGCTGTGGGGCGGTTCGGCAGGGCATTGAAACCCTGCGGAAGGAGTCACGCAATGTTTAATCGCAGAACGTTTCTGATATCATGTTTTTTCGGTCTGATTGCGGCCTGCCAGCAGAAAAGCTCTGTTCCGGCAGCCGCTCTGACGGTAGCAGGCACATCGCGGTCAAGTCCGTCACCGTCACAGGTGAGACTGTATTCATCGGCCGGCAAGGGGTATATCATGAGTGAAAAGGTTGTTAAGAGTCCGGAAGAGTGGCGCAGACAATTGTCTCCGGAGCAGTACCATGTCACCCGCGAACAAGGCACGGAGCGGGCCTTTACCGGTGCGACCTGGAACAATCATGAGCACGGCTTTTACCGATGTGTCTGTTGCGGAAACGACCTGTTCAGTTCTGAGCACAAGTACGAATCGGGCACGGGCTGGCCCAGCTTTTGGCAACCGATAGCGCCTGAAAACATAGCAACCCGTGAAGATAACAGCTTTTTTTCGCGGCGGACGGAAGTAGTCTGCGCCCGTTGCGATGCTCATCTGGGGCATGTCTTCGATGACGGCCCCAAACCGACCGGGCTGCGCTACTGCATGAATTCAGCCGCCATGACATTTGTCAAAACACCATGACCCCGACTGCACTCATATCGCCAGACACCCCTGAAAACCGGGATCTGGCAGAGAATGTGCACCCGGCAGGGTGGGTAAATCCAGCGCCCGTAGGCCGCTATAATCTTGTGGTGGTCGGTGCAGGAACAGCCGGGCTGATCTGTGCGGCGGCAGCGGCCGGCCTGGGTGGGAAGGTGGCACTGGTGGAACGCCACCTGATGGGTGGCGACTGCCTTAATGTCGGTTGCGTTCCCTCCAAGGGGCTCATCAGGGCATCGCGGGCAGTTTTTGACGCCCGTTCTGCTGAACGGTTCGGTGTGAGGGGTGGCGTTGACCTTGCGTTTGATTTCAGTGCCGCTATGGAACGCATGCGACAGCTTCGGGCCCGTATCAGCACCCACGACTCAGCCCGACGTTTCAGGGATGAGCTGGGGGTGGATGTCTTTATCGGTCAGGGGCGTTTTGTCAGTCAAGACAGCCTTGAAGTCGACGGACAACTGCTGCAATTCAGAAAAGCTGCGGTGTGTACGGGAGCACGGGCATCGGCTCCTCCGATTCCGGGACTGTCAGAAACAGGGTATTATACTAACGAAACCATCTTTTCCCAGACCGAGTTACCTCGGCGACTGGCTGTGATTGGTGGGGGCCCCATCGGCTGTGAGCTTGCCCAGGCCTTTGCCCGTTTCGGCAGCCGGGTTACCATCGTGGAGCAGGCGGCTCAGCTCATGGGCCGGGAGGACAGCGATGCAGCCGCAGTTCTCCAGGGTGTTTTCACCAAAGAAGGGATCGAAGTACGTACTTCAGTAAAGATTCGCGCCGTCGAACTGCGGGGTCAGGAACGGGTAATTCAGCTGGAGCACGGCAGTGGCACGCTGGAAGTGGTTGCCGATGCAATTCTGGTGGCAGTGGGTCGTGCACCGAACATAGAAGATCTGGGTCTTGAAGCGGCCGGAATCAGCTGCAACACGGCGGGCGTGATTGTCAGTGATACGTTGCAGACCTCCAATCCACATGTGTATGCCGCCGGCGACATCTGTTCCCCCTTCAAATTTACCCATACAGCCGATGCCCTGGCCCGCATCCTGATTGCCAATGCACTTTTTATGGGACGCCAGAAGGTGTCATCCCTGACAATCCCCTGGTGTACCTATTGCGATCCCGAGATTGCCCATGTGGGCGTGTATGAACGGGAGGCACAGGACAAAGGGTTCGATGTGACAACCCTGACCATACCGTTGTCAGAAGTTGATCGGGCCGTTCTGGATGGCGAAGACACCGGTTTCGCACGTGTGCACCTGAAACAGGGGACGGATCGTATTCTGGGTGCTACGATCGTGGCACGACATGCCGGAGAAATGATCAACGAGTTTTCCCTGGCCATTACCAATGGACTCGGAATGGGCTCGATTGCAAAAACCATCCACCCCTACCCGACCCAGGGCGAGGTTGTGAAAAAACTGGCCGACCTGTATAACAGAACCCGCCTGACACCAAGGGTGAAAAACATTCTGGCCGGATGGCTGAAATGGCAGCGGAGATAGCGTTGTGAACTCAAAACGAATCATTATTTTCATCTGCGCGGCTCTGGCCGTAACACTCTTTTTCTGGTTCGACCTGGGGCGATTTCTGACCCTGGAGGCACTCAAGAATAACCGTCAGGCCCTTCTGGATTATTACGCCTCCCACAGGGTCGGCATGGTGGCCGGCTTCATGGCGGTCTACATTATTCAGACCGCACTTTCGCTGCCGGGCGCCGCCATCCTTTCCCTGGCGGCCGGAGCTATTTTCGGCTCCGTTATGGGAACGGTCTATGCTGTCTGTGCAGCTTCTGTCGGTGCTACCCTGGCGTTTCTGGCTACCCGCTACCTGCTTCGTGATCTGGTGCTGAACTCATTCGGCGCTAAACTGGAGGGGATTAACCGCGAGCTGGAACAGCGCGGTTTCAACTACCTGCTCTTTCTGCGTCTGGTGCCGCTGTTCCCGTTTTTCCTGATCAATCTGGCGGCCGGATTAACCCGTCTGCCCTTGCGGACCTTCGTACTTGGAACACTGCTGGGAATCATTCCGGGTGGTTTCGTATTCGTCAATGCCGGAGCAAGTCTGGCAACCATCACCTCCCTGAAGGAAGTCGCCTCTCCTCGCGTGCTGGGGTCATTCGCACTTCTGGGGCTGTTCGCTCTGATACCGGCGCTGTACAGCAGGTTTAAAGCGCGTCGAAACAAAATTCGCGAGGAGCAGGCATGAAATTTCTTAAAAAAGCGGTATGCATGCTGGTGGTCGGCATGGCAGTTCTGACGGCCGGAAATGCGGTGGCTGTTCAGCTGGCAAAGCCCGCCCCCGATTTTACCCTGAACGATCTGAACGGCAATAAAGTCCGGCTTTCTGACTATACAGGCAGAGTCGTCATCCTCAACTTCTGGTCCACGACCTGCGCCCCCTGCGTTGCTGAAATCCCGGCTCTGAACGCCTTGCAGCGCGACCTTAAAGGCAGCGGACTGGTCGTGCTCGGTGTGTCGCTGGACAAGTCGGTCAAACCGGTCAAAGATCTGGTGGACCGTCTTCGAATCAGCTATGCTCTGCTGATGGACAGCCGTCAGGATGTCTATTTTGACACCTACGCCCTTTTCGGTCAACCGGTCAGCATCGTTATTGATAGAAACGGTATCATTCAGGATAAACTGATTGGAGAAGTTGACTGGTCTGCACCACAGATTCGCGCTAAAATCTCCGCATTACTGAAAGGTCGTTGATATGAAAATACGTTCCGTCTCGGCAGTCATTGCAGCAGCATGCATCCTTTCCGGCTGCAGCAGTTCCAATTTCCTGGTGTACAAGGATGCCAAACATTTCTACGTGACCAGCAAGAGCGATACCCTGCGACAGATGCTGTGCGAATCCGGTGATCTTGTCAAAATCACCCGGGATGCCACCCTGCCCGAAGCAACTCAGAAAGAGCTCTACGACAGTATCTGTTCGTCAACCAAGGTAAAGGAGCGAGTACTGGCGGCCCTTGAAGGTATGAGCAAGGAACAGCGGTCGGCCCTCAAGCTCTCCTTCCAGATGAACGGCTACGAGGTCAATACCATAGCCAACTGTTGAGGCGATGCCTACTAGACATCCGGTCGGATGTTTTGAAACAGTTCTGCTTTAAAAACTATCGGGAGCGTCTTATGAACACTTATTATGATCCTGCTGATTTGGCCAGATTCGGCGATATCGGCAAGGATGCACCTGAACTGGCCGGCAAATTTTTCGATTATTATGGAGCCGTCTTTGCGGAAGGAGCCCTGACCGAGCGGGAAAAAGCCCTGATTGCACTGGCTGTGGCCCATGCCGTGCAGTGCCCTTACTGCATTGATGCCTATACCAGGGGATGCCTGGAAAAAGGCTCAAATCTTGAAGAGATGACCGAGGCACTGCACGTCGTAACCGCTATTCGCGGCGGTGCATCTCTGGTGCATGGGGTTCAGATGCGCAAAATTGCCGAGAAACTGTCTCTGTAGATCAGGTTTATGACTGAATCCGCCTTCAAACAAAAACTTGAACAGCAGGGACTGCTGTTGAGTCGCGGAGAAACCACCACTCTGCAGGTAAATATCGGTCTGGCCTGCGATCTGACCTGCCGCCACTGTCACCTTGAAGCGGGACCGCACCGTTCGGAACTGATGAGCCGGGAAACCTGCGGGGAGCTAATAGCCTGTGCTGCCCGCATACGCTTCGAGACCATCGATATAACCGGAGGTGCGCCGGAACTGCTGCCACATCTCCCGGGGCTGCTGGAAAACCTGGCCCCGCTCACATCCCGATTGATCGTCCGCACCAATCTGACCGCCCTGGCGCTCCCCGGATCATCCGCACTTCCGGAGCTCTACCGCCGCCTGGGGGTTGTCCTGGTTGCCTCGCTCCCCTCAACCAACGCTTCCCAAACCACCTCCCAACGCGGCTCCAACGCCTGGGATACCAGCATCTCCATGCTCAGAAGGCTTAACGAACTGGGGTACGGTGTGGCCGGTACCGACCTGGAACTTGATCTGGTTGTCAACCCCACCGGAGCCTTTCTCCCCACCGGCCAGTCTCAGACAGAGCGACGCTTCCGCCAGGATCTGTCCCGGCGTTACGGCATATCCTTCAACAACCTGTTCACCTTTGCAAATGTCCCCCTGGGGCGTTTCCGAACCTGGCTGGAACGTTCCGGCAATCTGGAGGAATACCAGCGAAAACTGTCAGAGTGTTTCAACCCCTGTACCCTGCCGGGCCTGATGTGCCGTTCATTGATTTCCGTGGACTGGAACGGATATCTTTACGATTGCGACTTCAATCTGGCCGTTGGCCTGCATCATGGTGAAAATCCCCTGCATATCTCTGCACTCTCACAGCGCCCCTCCTCCGGGACCCTGATACCGGTCGGTGACCACTGTTTCTCCTGCACCGCCGGATCAGGCTTTACCTGAGGCGGCAGCATCGCTGACCCGGTCGGGTAGCTTCCTACCATTTCCACCTTAATCTGAAAAACCAGACATATGCCTATTTGAATCAACAGATATCTAACGTTCTGATTTTTTTGAGCATATTTTTGCATTTATCATATTTTGTGGTATACATTTAGTACTCTCATTAAGACAGCAATCCATCAAGCAGACGCACGTTTCCGAACCAATTACAAAACCACCGGGAGGAACACAATGACTGGCAACGATTCATCCTCACACCATAGCTACTCTGGCAGAAGAACCTCTATTGCCACCAAAATCCTTCTGGCTGCCACCCTGGCCCTGATGACCGGGCTAACCATCGTGGGTGGAGCGGCCCTGTATCTTGAAAAACAGGCACTTGTCGGGCTGGAACGCGAAAACAGCCTGACGTTCGCCAACGTCATGGGAGATGATATTAATAACGCCATGATGGCCGACGATATGAAAAAGGTGGATGCCTACATCAAGGACGTGATTGACAAGAAGCGAGCAGTATCATTCGCCATCTTCAATGAGAAGGGAGAAGAGCGCGGGACTGGTAAAAAGGGTGATAATCACGTATTCGATGTGTTGAAAAGTAATAAGGCAGTCACGTCCGAACAGACCATCAATGGCATCCATATCCTCGAAACAGTACTCCCTCTGCCCAACGAAGAACGCTGTCAGGGCTGCCACGATAAAGATATAAAGATGCTTGGGGCTCTGGAACTGAACACAAGCATCGAGCAGGGCTATGAAGCCAGCAGAAAGGCAACCTTCTGGCTGCTTGTTTCCGGCGCAGTAGCCCTGATCGCCAGTTTCATCTGCCTGATGATTGTTATACGAATTACCGTAACCAGCAAACTCAATGATTTCGTCGCCAAAGTCACCGACCTGGCCCGCGGTGAAGGTGATCTCACCAAACAGATTGTCGTAAAATCCCATGATGAATTTGCGTTGCTGGCTGATGAAATCAACTCCCTGGTGGAAAAGATCAGAAAAATTATTTTTCAGATATCCCAGACCAGCCAGCAGGTTTCGTCATCTGCCGTAGAGCTGCAATCAAATGCGGGACAAATGGCCCAGGGCGCTGAAGAGGTGGCTTCACAGGCCGAAACTGTTGCCACTGCCGGAGAAGAGATGTCAGCCACGTCCGGCGATATCGCCCATAACTGCCAGATGGCCTCCGAAGGGTCGCAACAGGCCAGTGCGGCTGCAGTTTCCGGCGCCCGTGTGGTCGATGAGACAATCAAGGTCATGAACAGTATCGCCGAGCGGGTCAGGAGCAGTGCCGTTGCGGTGGAAAACCTCGGGAGCCGGTCAGACCAGATTGGTGCAATCGTCGGAACCATTGAGGATATTGCTGATCAGACCAATCTGCTGGCCCTGAATGCCGCCATTGAAGCGGCCCGCGCAGGCGAACAGGGCCGAGGCTTTGCCGTTGTAGCCGATGAAGTAAGGGCTCTGGCGGAGAGGACCACCCGTGCCACGCGGGAAATTGGTGAAATGATCAAGGCTATTCAGCAGGAAACCAAAGGTGCCGTGATTGCCATGGAGGAAGGGGTCAGCGAAGTTGCCAAAGGTAGTGAAAAAGCGGCTGATTCAGGCCGGGCACTGGAACAGATTCTCCAGCAGATCAATGACGTCAATGCCCAGATTCATCAGGTTGCCACTGCCGCCGAGGAGCAGACCGCAACGACATCGGAGATCAGCCACAATATGCAGCAGATCACCGAAGTCGTGGCCAGAACGTCGCAGGGAGCCCGTGATTCGGCCTCAGCCGCCAGCCAGCTCTCTATTCTTGCTGAAGATCTGAAACGAATCGTCGGACAATTCAAGATCGGGTAGTATGTTCCGCCTCTGGAACTGTCCGGGCCATAATCAAAAGCCCGTTTCCATCATCAAAAGTCGGCCCTTCTCGTTCAGCCGAGACGGGCTGATTTTTCTTAAACATCTTGCAACGTCGTGTCTACATAATATGCCGGTTGATATTATCGGTATCCATGCTATTGTTCTACCCAACAATATGACGTTCTACCTATAAACATTTTCTCATCTAATTACACTTTGAAGGTATCCATGAAAATCAAAACCAAACTGATTCTGAACATGGTTATAGGCGCCGTCGCCGTCTGGTCGATCGTCATCACCAGCATCTTCGGCATGACGTTTATCAAGGGCAAACTTTCCTATCTGACCCAGAAAAGCACCCCTTACCAGATGCGAACCGTGGAGTTTCAGAAAGAGCTGCAGGGAGCCATCACCGATCTGGTCAAGGTCAATGCCGCCCGTGATATGAAGGAATACCAGACCTTCAGGACAGAGGCCGAAAAGTCAATTGCCTCTGTAAAATCATCCCAACATGCTCTGGAAGAAATGAGCAACAGCAAGCTGGGTACCGATGAGGAGTTGGCCGGCATAGCTGCCGAACTCTTCAATGCCGCCAATGCTCGGATCGCATCGGAAAAGGCTGCCACCGAAGCCGCGGGAAAAGTTTCCCAGCAGATGAAGGAATCGTCCGCACGCTTCAAAGAGCTGGACAAGCGCATTCGCATCCTGCAGACCGGACGCAATAACAGCTTTGCAGCGGCCCTGAAAGACACCGGTAATTTTTCAGCCAAACTGCGCAGTGTTGAAGAACTCCGCAATCTGGTCAAGGATCTGCAGCTGATTTTCGTAACCGTACAGAACGCCCAGAAATCGACGGCGGTTCTGATCGCAAAGGGCAAGGTCAACTCGGTCCTGGCCCGGATCGACAAGAATGATTTCCGCAATGAAACCCAATCCATAGAAAACGACACCAAAGCCGTTTCAGACAAACTGAACGAATATATCAAGCTGCAGACCGCCGCCCTGACCGCCAAGGATGATGTTGACTCAAAGAACAAGGCTGTCGAATCGGGACGGGAGCTTTCAGAAAAACTGAACGCCCTTTACCTCACGCTGGAGCAGGAAGCGACTCTCTCATCGGAAAAAGTCGGCCTGGAAACCCAGAAACAGGGAACCAGTTTCGGCCAGACCAATGCCGCCAACACCATACTGCTGGATAATTCGGAGCTGGTCGCTCTCGGCCTGATGGTGGAAGGCCAGACCAACAGACTTTTTACGCTCAGCACTGCTGCCGAAATTGAAAAGATCGATCCTGAAATCAAGGCGCTCTTCAGCCGCGTCACTGAGCGTTCAGGCAGTGTGGAAAAATCACTGGTAAAGCTTGGGGCCAAAGATGAGCTGAAGCTGCTGAAAGCTGCTGTTCAATCGCTGTCAGCAATCAGAAACGAACTGTATGCAAACGAGGGTATCATCACCGCCTTGAAAAAACGGATTGCAGCCACGGAGCAGACCGTGAAGTCCGGAGAAAAGCTGCGGGCCATCGTCATAAAGCAGGGTGAAAAGGGAAAAGAAACCGCCTCGGCAGCCAAAGGTGAACAGGAAAAGGCCATCGGTGCGGTCAATAAAATGGTCAAAACCAGCATTGTTCTGCTGTTGGCCATCGGCTCACTTGCAGCCATCGTAGGTACCTTTTTTGGTGTGTGGGGTTTTCGGTCGGTTATCAATCCGCTCAATACACTGGTTAATGTGGCCAACAGCGTTGCAGACGGCAATCTGCACATCTCCGATATCAAAAAAGGGAATGATGAATTCGGTCAGGTGCAGAGTGCCATGGAAAAAATGGTCCATAACCTGCGCGACATGGTCGGCAGAATTACCGATACAACCACAACCGTTGCCAATAGTTCCCAGGAACTGGCCTCCACTGCCAACGAACTGGAACGCAACTCACAAACCCAGACCAACGGCATAGAAACAACTGTCACGGCCATGACCGAGATGGTTCAGACCATCCAGGACGTGTCCGGTAACGCGATCAACACATCAGAGTCAGCCGGACGTATGAAACAGATCGCCATGCAGGGACAGCAGGCGCTGGACACCACCTCAAAAGAATTATTCTCCTTTGCAGAAATAGTCCGCCAGTCGGCCGAAAAAACCGAGGCTCTCGGGATAAAATCTGAGGCTATTAACGAAATTGTAGAAATGATCAAGGACATTGCCGACCAGACCAACCTGCTGGCGTTGAATGCCTCCATCGAGGCCGCCCGTGCGGGCGATATGGGGCGCGGGTTCGCTGTAGTTGCAGACAGTGTCCGCCAGCTGGCACACCGCACCATCGAATCATCCAATGAAATCGGCCGGACTGTTAAAGACATGCATGATGAGGTTGAGGCCTCCGTATCCATCATGAAGAAGGAGCGTCAGGCCATCGACGTCATCATCCAGCACGTCGATGCGACCCTTGTCTCCATGACTGATATCGTCAACCACGTGGAGCAGGTCTTCGGCATGGTCCAGACCATTGCAACAGCCACTGAGGAGCAGTCGGCAACTGCCGAGGATGTCAACCGCACCATGGTGGGCATCAACGACGTAACCCGGCAGTTGACTGTGTCCGTGGGAGAAATCAAGGGGACTTCCGAGAATTTTGCCCGTCTGGCTGCCGACTTGCAGCAGATGGTTGGCTGGTTCAGACTCTAACGTTGGAATAAAAAGGGGGTTCGTATGCGTAAAGTTCTTGCGGGATGTATTGTAGCACTGATGACGGCCAGCGTGCCGGCCATGGCTGAAGTAGTGAAAATTGGTGCCGGCGCAGCTCCGACGGAGAATGTGCTTAAGCCGGCAGAGGCTGCCTTTGAGAAAGCCACCGGCCTCGACCTTTCGATTACCGCCAGCGGCCCGAAACAGGCCTTTACCGATCTGGAGCGCGGTTCCGTCGATGCGGCCGCCGCCGGACTCTCCTTTGATGACTGGCTGGCGCTGCTGAAGAAGGAAGGGGTTGCGGTTGCCGATCCTAAAGCCTACCAGGCCGTAACAATCGGCAAAGACAAGGTTATTGTACTTGTTCATAAAACCAATACGGTTGCAAAGCTGAGCAAGGAGCAACTGACTGGAATTTTTACCGGCAAAATAACCAACTGGAAAGAGGTCGGAGGTAGTGACAGCCCGATACTGGTTGTCTGGGGGAGCTTGACTCAGGGAACAAACTCCATGTTTGAAAAGAACATCATGGGCGGCGCCAAGCCAGCCTCTGAGGTTCTCGCCGCAACCACCGCTACGGATATTCGTCAGATAGTATCAGTAAATCCCGAGGCGGTCGGCATCGGGCCCCAAGCTGTTGTCAACGATACGGTGCGCTCACCTGAAACGCCTGAAGTAGCCCGTCCGATTACATTGATTACAAAGGGAGCTCCATCTGCCAATGTTAAGAAGCTGCTGGATTTTTTATCGGCAAATAAATAAAATGCGACTAAATCCAAACAGAGGGAGAAATTTAAGCATGTTGAAAAAGTATGTATTTCTGACTGCAGCCATATTCGCACTTGGCTCTTCGATTGCCACAGCCGACGAGATCAAGCTGTCCGGTGGATCGACTTCCATCACTACGGTTATCAACCCGGTCAAAGCAGCTTTTGAAAAAACAAGCGGCCATACAATCAACGCCCTGGCGGCCGGTTCCAAAGCTGCACTTTTGAAACTGGATTCCGGTGAGATTGAAGTAGCCACCGCTGCACATACTCCGGAAGAGTTGTTCGGAGTCATTGAAAAGGAGAAAATTCAGCTCAAAAATCGGGATGCTCTGAAAGTTGTTCAGTTGGCCGATGCAACGTTCTACTCTGTCATCGTCAATCCGGCCAACCCTGTTTCAAAATTGTCCAAAGAGCAGTTGGACGGTATCTTTTCCGGTAAAATCACCAACTGGAAAGATGTGGGCGGCAAGGATTCTCCGATTCTCTGTATTGTCAGCAATCTGAGCCCCGGCACAAACTCACTCTTCAGTGACACCTACATGGACAAAAAGAAAATATCCGTTGAAGGTCTGGATGCCTCCACCGCTGCTGACCTTCGCCTGAATGTCGCCTCAAATCCGGAAGCAATCGGTTTTCTGGTAGCATCACTGGCTGATGCAAGTGTAAAAAAGCTGGAAACTCCTCCCATGAAATCCAAACCGATTATTCTTCTGACCGTAGGGGCTCCTTCACCCAAGGTGCAAAAGCTGATTGACTTCATCAAGGCAGAAGGCCCGAAATACATCAAATAGCATCATAATCAATCATAGTTTCAAACACGAAAGGCCGGGTCTCCCCGGCCTTTTGTGTTCCTGATTGTTTGTATGTATTATTTTTTGGGCTGTTTCAAAGGGTTCTGCTGTTTCCAGTAGATACCCAGAACATCACGCTCGGAGGCACTCAGACTGGCACCCTTCTTTTCCATCTCTTTCTGAATCTTCGTCATATCCTTGTTGGCAAAAATGGCCGCCTCCACAACTTTGCCGCTGTGGCACTTCGTACACTTCTTATCAATGATGCTCTGGGCATGGGTCACATCTCCGCCCTTCACATTACCCATATTCTTGACACCCTGCGGTTCAACCGCTGCAAAGATCGTACTGCAGAAAAACGGAACAGACACCAGTGCAGACACATATACTGATTTCATATCGACTCCTTTTCGTTGAATAAGACTTGTTACATTTCACTTACCATGACACTGCCCGGCTGTCCAGCGCTCCGGAATAAAAAAACGGCCTGACACATTCAACCTGCCAGACCGCTTGAGTGTACACTGTAATCGATAGAATTATTCCCGGACGAATGTATCCTGATCGGTTTCGTGAACCATTCCCATAATGTGGGCATACTCGGATTCAATCAGGTCGTAGTGTCCCTGGGTTTCCTTGACGACACGCTCAAAGACCGCCCTCACAGCCGGGTCGACAACTCCCTGCGCCAGTTGGGTGTACTGACCGATACAGTCTTTTTCCTCGACCAGGGCCAGCTCAAGGGCTTTTTGCTCTGCAATGTTCTCGTCGATGGCTTTCATCAGTTTGACGTAGGTCGGGTTCTTTTCGTCTGCCGGTGAATCAATGTAGGACTTGAGGTCTCCGAATTCGGTGCCCTTATAGTGATCAAAAAAGGCTTTAAGGTGGGCAACCTCTTCGTTGGCCAGCAGATCAAGAACCTTTTTGGCGCGCTCATTTTTTGCTACGGATGATGCCTTACGGTAAAAATCCATGCTGTCTTTTTCAGCCCTGATGGCAAGCGCCAAAGCTTCCTGAAGTGTGTATTCTTTCCCCATGTGACCCCTCCTGTTGTGATAATTAAAGTGTATACAGTATAGCTGCAAAAACAAAATGTTCAACAAATTTGTTCCGCTACGACTTTGTGTTAATCCATGTTAGCCAGCAAGGAATTGATGACAACGCCGGCCATGGTCAGACCGAAGATGGATGGGAGGTAGGAAACGCTGCCGAGAATAACCCGGCGGTGTTCGCAGCGGAAAACCTGGTCGCCCTTGTTGGGACAGATACAGTCTGAACCACAGGCAGAAGCAGAAGCATGGTCAAGCTCACGATGCTCCTCGGTGGAATAAACTACCTGAACACCGGAGTTGATTCCGGCCTTGCGGAGTATCTTCCGCATGCTGCGCGCCATGCGGCAGTTTCTGGTTTCCGCGATATCGGCCACCTGGATTTTGGTGGGATCAAGCTTGTTAGCCGCCCCCATACTGGAGATAACCGGAATTCCGTGTTCACGGCAACTGGTGATCAAAGCCACCTTGGCCGTAAAATGATCGATGGCGTCCAGGACGTAGTCGGGCCGGAATGAAAGCAGGCGTTCAGAATTCTCCGCTGAGAAAAACTCCCTGACCGCCACGACTTCAGCGTCTGGATTGATGTCGCGTAACCTGGAGGCCATGACCTCAACCTTTGCCTGGCCAACAGTGCTTCCCATTGCATGGATCTGACGATTGATATTCGTCAGGCAGACATCATCAAAATCAACCAGTGTAATCCGTCCGACACCAGCCCGTCCAAGCGCCTCCGCTGCATAGCTCCCGACTCCACCGATCCCGCAGATCAGCACGTCGGAATTTTCGAGTTTTTTCAGGCCGACCGCTCCGACCAGATGTTCCGTACGTGAAAAGCGATGAAGCGTCATGGTTTCGGCACCTTCGGCTCGGTTACAATTCCAATCATCAAGCGCCCGTCCTCATCACGCCAACGCAGCCAACCAAGGTTGCTCTGCTCAACCAGCACCATGGCCCAGTCGTTTTCAAGCTGAAGCACCTTGAATTGTTGCTGTGCCGACAGCTCGGTCGAGGGCTGGGAATCCGGCTGAAGATACACCTGGTAATATTTTTTTTGAAGCCCGGGAAGCATGCGTGAAACATTGCCCTTAAAAAACAGGTCCCAGGCCTGGAAATTCATCTGACGATTCGGGTTGATCCACCCTTCTCTTCCGGCATCATCGTATGAAACCCGCAACCAGGTGCCTTTGCGGCCCATGACAATTACGGGTCGCAGATTCCTTGATGGGCCGAAAATCCAGTCATAAGAAGGAACCTTGGAACCGTGCAGTTCTCCCAAGCGGGCCAGAGCCGGTTCTTCATACAGGGGTAAAGGCTCTGCAGATGTGGTTGGCAGCAGCAAAACGCCGATGCCGGTGTAGGGGCGCATTTTGGGAAGTGCGGCGTCGGCAGACAGAACAACGCCGAAAATCAGCAGGAAGGAGCAGACAATACGTGCCAGTACATTCATTGTGCGACCTGACTCAGGCAAGCAGTTGCATTTTCAGATATTCGAGATACCGGACAGCATCAGCATCACTGTCATGGGGTGCCCAGGAAGCAATTTCTGCCTCCTCCAAAGGAAGATAAGGACCGGCCTTGGCCTCAAAGAAAACCGTGCCGGTTTCCAGGCTGACGGCGGTGTGAAAGACTCCGCTGGGTATATCCACCGCCAGCGTTCCGTTCTCACGGGACAGAATCACACTCTCGGAAACCTCCCCGTCATCGGTGAACTGAATGATCCCCAGACTCCCGCTCATCAGGATGAAAGACTCATCTTTTTCAGGATCAAGATGACGATGCGGACGGATATATGAGGCCGGTTCAATGGCGTTCAGCAGGCGGTGGCAACGGGATTCGTTGGCTGGGTGCAGGTTGAAGTTCTTGCGCAGACGGGGCGAAGACACGGCCTCTTCGCTCAGTTGATAGAGGAGATCATTGCTAATAACTTGCATATCAGCGATTTACCAGGGCGAACTGGTTACCGTCCGGATCGGCGATAACAGCCATCTTTCCCCACGGGCTGGATTCCAGTGGTTCGACAAAACGTGCTCCGCCGGCTGAGAGGGTTTCGCACAGTTCTTCGATCTTTTCGACCTTGAGGGTAATGCCGGTGTGGCGGCCGACCAGGGAACGGGCCTCGTCCTGCAGGGCAAGCGCCACTCCCATGGTTGATGGTGCCCCCGGGAAAAACTCCATCATCATTTCGCTCTGTCCGGCCAGGGGAAGACCCAACAGATCCACGTAGAAAGCCTTGGCTTGGGCCAGGTCGGTGACAAATACAACGATATTTTTCAGAGTAACAGACATGTGTGCCCTCGAAAAAACAGCCTTACCGGGGCGCGAACCCCAGGTAAGGCTGCAGTGTACTGAACATCAATTATTTCTGTGACAGGCGGTGTACACACTCAACCATGAAGATGGCATTTTCAGGTGGTACGGTGGGAAGAATGCCATGGCCCAGGTTGAAGATATGACCGGGCCGGCCGGCGTTTTCGTCCAGCACGCGCTTGACTTCCCGCTCGATGATCTCTTTGGGAGCATACAAAACTGTCGGATCCAGGTTTCCCTGAACAGCCATCTTTGTGCCAAGGGTGTCGCGGGCACTGCCCAGATTGACGTGCCAATCCAGACCCATGACATCTCCTCCTGCTTTTTGGACGATCGGCAGCATGGTAGCGGCACCTTTGACAAAGTGGATCACCGGTGTTTCCACGCGATTAAGGGCGTTGATCAGGCGGGTGGTGTACGGAAGCACATAACGCTCGTAATCGGCCGGAGAAAGGATTCCGCCCCAGGTATCGAAAATCTGGATGCACTGGGCACCGGCCTTGATCTGGGCGTTGAGGTATTCGATGCTCATGCTGGTAATCTTTTCCATCAGTGCAGCATAGACCTCAGGTGCAGCGTACATCATACGCTTGATCTGGGCGAAGTCCTTGGAGCCTTTGCCTTCAACCATGTAGCAGGCCAGGGTAAAAGGGGCACCGCCGAAACCGATCAGCGGAACCTTGTTGGCCAGTTCGCGACGCAGAATCTTGAGGGTTTCCAGAACATAGGGTACATCCTGCTCCATCTGGGGTATGCGCAGTTTCTCAACATCAGCCATGCTGCGGATCGGACTTTCAAAGACCGGACCGGGAACAAAGTCCAGCTTCATGCCCATGGGCTCAACCGGTGTCAGAATGTCGGAGAACAGAATGGCGGCATCCACACCCAGAATATCAACCGGCTGGATGGTAACTTCAGCAGCCAGTTCCGGTGTTTTGCACAGTTCCAGAAAGGTGCACTTGGAACGGACAGCCATGTACTCCGGCAGATATCGTCCGGCCTGGCGCATCAGCCAGACAGGTGTACGATCGACCGGTTTTCCCCAGCATGCATCAAGAAAGCGTGTATTCATATCTGTCATCTCCTGTGGCGGGGTTTCCTGCGTGAGGCCCCCTGAGTGTAATATCGGAAAACGGGCAAAATTGAACGGGAATTGTAGTGTCAGAAGAGCTGAAAAGTCAATTTATTTGAGGTTAGTTTAAAAAAAGTTCATGCTGCTCGAGCAAGGACGAATTCGTGGCCATCCAGTGAAACCCGGTCACCCGGATAGAGCTTCCTCCCGCGCCGCGTTTCTGTCTGACCATTCACGGTGACAAGACCATCTCCGATGATGATCTTGGCCTCCCCCCCCGATCCGACCAGATTTACCATCTTGAGGAAGCTGTCCAGCTTGATGTAGTCCGTCGAAATACACTCCGTCATAAATCAGGTTCTCCCTTGGTGATGTGTGATGGCCAGACCGGCAGTCTTGAGTTCAGATCAATCCGGATATTTTCAGAAAATTTTCCATCAACTGCCTCGATATCTCTCGATAGCGACCCTGTATAGCCCTAAAATCGCCCAGCAATTCATCGACCCGGCAGGATGTCGTCGTATCCCAGGCACACCAGCTACGGATGATCTGCTCAGTCACCTCCGGATGAAACTGGGTCCCCCAGGCGCAGGAACCGTAACGGAAAGCCTGATGCGGGCAGGCAGGCGAAGATGCCAGCAGGGCAGCCTCTGCGGGAAGATCAAAGCTATCGTGATGCCACTGAAAGGTTTCGAACGAATCGGAGATTCCGGCAAACAGCTGGTCCTGACGGCCGACATCGTTCAGAAGCACCGCCAGGCTTCCCAGTTCCTCCCAGCGATTGGACGCGACCCGTGCTCCCAAGGCCGCCGCCAGCAACTGCCCCCCCAGACAAATCCCCAGATAGGGTCTTCCAGCCACCGCCACCTGTTTAATCAGAATCTTGAGATCACGCAGGAACGGATACCGTACATCGTCATTGGCCCCCATGGCGCCCCCCAGAACAATCAAGCCGGAAATGTCCCGCAGGTCGGGTAACGGGTCGGCACGGTAGGGATGATGGACCACATGGACAACGCCACAGGCCTCGATGAAATCGATAATGTTTCCGGGCGGGACTTCCGGATCATTCTGAATGATATGGAGCATCTGCAATCTCTGTTCCTATCTGAGGGGATACTCCGACATGCGGACAAACCTGAAACCGCGCTTGCGCAGCTCCGGCACCGCAGCCATGATACCGGCACCGCTACCGCTTTCGGGATGATTCATGTGGCAGAGGATAATATCACCGGGGGTAGACTTGAGCAGGGCAGCCCTGACCTGAGAAGCACTATAGGTCGCGCCGGCATCACCCAGCACAGAATAACCGGCAACCTCGTGCTTCAAAAATCGGGAGACCTCCACCGCCACATCGTCATAATAAGCCGTACCGGATCGAAATAATCGAGGCCTGCTGCCGGAGATCGCTTCAATTTTGCGGGCATTCAGCTCGATCTCTTCCACCAGTTCTGCCAGCCCCCTGGTGCCGTTGATACCATACACCGAGCGCCCATTCACCGATGCCGGTTTGTGACGATAGCCATGATTGGCAATTTCGAACAGCGGGTTGTCGGCCAGATTTCTGAACAACACCGGGTTGGCATCAATCCAGCGGGCATTGATAAACAGTGTGGCCGGGATCTGCTCATTAATTAGGAAATCCATCAGCGCCGCATCCACAGCTTTGCCTCCGGGCGAACCGCAGGCATCCAGAGTCAATGCTACAACCTTCTCATCCGTTACGAGCCGTGTACGCACCCCTTTGACCGATTCACCCCACTGGTGGGGAATCTTGCCGGAGAAATGCTCCATCACCTGCATCTCCAGCTGCTCCATGGATACCGGAGCCTCTTCGGCAACAACACATGCAGCCCACATGAGAACCGCCAGAAGAGCATACGAGATCTTTTTCATACATTAATCCTTTATATTTGCACCGGTACACGATATTTTATCCCGTGTGTCCGCATGAAAGAATGCGGTGCGAACTGTAGCACTTTTTTCCAGGTATGAACACCCCAACACTCGACCAGAGGCGATACCATCATGTTCACAGAACTGTATGACGAAATCTGCCGCTTCGTACGTGACTGGCCGGATCTACAGCTTCCCGGCGGAAATAATTATTATGGCGAACCGATTGCTGGTGTCGCCGACGGTGATGATCCGTTGTTTATGGAACTGCAGCAGGTTATCGGACCGTTCCACTGGACACCCCGGCAAATCATTGCCACCATGGGGCAGGTTCAGACCGACAGCCCCTTGTCGGTCATCTGCTGGGTGCTTCCCATCACCAAAACTGTTCGGGAGAGCAACCGCCCTGAAACAATCTATCCGTCGCGTGAATGGGCACTGACCAGAACCCATGGCGAAACGGTCAATAGCGCCCTGCGCAAACATGTTGTGACGTGGCTTCACGATCGCGGGATTCTGGCAGGCGCCCCGCAACTGGCAACAGGATGGCATCAGCTGGATGATCCGGCCGTCGGCATAGCCTCTTCCTGGTCAGAGCGCCATGCGGCCTACGTTGCCGGGCTTGGCACCTTCAGCCTGAATGACGCCCTGATCACTGAACGGGGCATCGCCCATCGTCTGGGAAGTGTTGTAGCCAACGTGGCCTTGCCGGTAACCCTGCGATCTGCCGGATTGCGCGACAACTGCCTGTATCACGCAAAGGGTGTGTGCGGTGCCTGCGTCAAACGCTGCCCGGTCGGCGCACTTTCGCTGAACGGACACGACAAGAATATCTGCCGGGAACATGTCTACGGCACCGCCCCGCGAGAAGTCGGCCTACTATACGGCGTAACCCAGACCGGATGTGGACTCTGCCAGACCGCCGTTCCCTGCGAGGGGCTTAACCCCTGCCGCACTGTCGTGAGAGATTGACATGGAGTGCCGGTCCGGATGTGCCGCCTGTTGCATCGCTCCATCCATTTCGTCATCAATTCCCGGCATGCCCGGGGGGAAACCGGCCGGAATACGCTGCATCCAACTAACCGACGACAACTTTTGCAGCATTTTCTCTTCCGGCCAGCGACCGGAGGTGTGCGGCAGTCTGCAGCCATCCACAGAGATGTGTGGCAGTAGCTCATGCGAAGCGATGGTCATACTCACCAGATGGGAACGTGCGACACGCCCTGAAACCGGCTGACTCGGTTTTCATCCCCTCTCCTTTCCTGAACGTTACCTCCTGCGGTGCACTTGCAGGGATTCAACCTTCGTGCCCTTCCTTTTTAACACGCCACACCGGCGCAACCGGCATATCCAAGCGACAGCATCGTGTCCACGATGAAATACACCACGGTTATATTTTTGCCGTTGACAAATATCTGCCGCCCCCTATATCCTATTCTTGGTCTTACAACTTTACCAATTAAAATCAGTTGATTTTTTCACAGCGATTATGTAAACAATATTTTTACTATTGCTATAAATATTCTCCACAGCGCTAATTAATTCAGTGAATTACAGGGACACAGAAGCTGTGCACAAGAGTTTTAGTTTAATTTCACTAAAATTTATCACCGTCAATGATTTTACGGCAACCACACTACACAGCTGAGTGGTGAATATATCCACAAACAGGGTTTCATTGTGTAGAATTACCACACCACATCACAGGTGGAACGGCTAAAACGGACACGCATAACAACCTATCTATTTGATATTATGCAACATCAAAACTATGGCCTGCATTTTGCTAAAATCGTATACATTGACTCATTAATCGAAAGCCAGGAAACGATATCGTGAAAAAGAAAAAAATGTTGATCTCCCAAGAGACGATGGACGTCGACTTTGTCCGCAAGGTCGAAGCCCTCTCCGGCACCTCGGTGCGCCGTTGTTTCCAGTGCGGCAAATGTTCGGCCGGCTGCCCCATGGGAACCTTTATGGAACACCCGCCCAACCGGGTTGTGCGCCTGCTGCAGCTTGGGCAGTGGCAGCGCATCCTGGCCGGACGTTCCATCTGGTACTGCGCCTCCTGCGAAACCTGTTCCACCCGCTGCCCCAACAAGGTTCACCTGGCCTCCATCATGGATGCCCTGCGCAAACTTTCCTGGGACGCCGAAGGCGCTTCCAAGGAAAGCTACGTCCAGTTGGCCAACAAACTCTTCCTGCAGAACATCCGCACCTACGGCCGCCAGTATGAAATGAGGCTGGCCGCTGTATTTAATGTCAAATCCGGGCAGTTCCTGAAAGACCTGATGCTGGGTCCCAAGCTGCTGGCCAAGGGAAAACTCAAAATGTTCCACAGCAAGAACAAGAATCTGTCCGAAATCGAAAAGATCTTTCAACGTATCGAAGAGATGCGCAAAAAAGGGGAGGCCCTGTGACCCAACCCAACATCATGGAGTATTCCTATTATCCCGGCTGCTCCCTGCATGCCTCGGCCGGTGAATATGACCTCTCCACCCGGGAGCTTTTCAAGGTTCTGGGAATCGGCCTGACCGAGGTACCCGACTGGTTCTGTTGCGGCGCCACCCCGGCCCACAACGTGGACGAATTGCTTTCGCTGTCGCTGTGTGCCAAGAACCTGGAACTGGCTGACAAGGTTGAAGGCGACCTGGCCGTGGCCTGTGCCGCCTGTTTTTCACGTCTCAAAACTACCCAGCATGTTCTTGCCGGAAGTGATGTCAAGCTCAAGCAGGTCGAAAAGGCCATCGACGCACCGGTTAAACTGGACATCAAGGTCAAGCACCTGCTGGAGATTCTGGCCACGGATCTGGGCCTGGAGCGGCTGGCGTCAGCAGTGAAAAAGCCGCTGAGCGGCCTCAAGGTAGCCTGTTACTACGGCTGCCTGTTGACCCGCCCCACCGATGTCACCAATCTGGACTGTGTCGAAGCACCCACCATAATGGAACGGGTGGTTGAAGCCGCCGGAGCGGAAACCGTTCCCTGGACCCATCGTATGGAATGCTGCGGCGCCAACTTCACCCTCTCGCGTCCCGGCGTCGTCATCCAGCTGACCAACGCCATCCTTGACTCCGCCAAGGCGGCCGGCGCCGACTGCATTATGGTCGGCTGCCCCCTCTGCCACGGCAACCTGGACATCCGCCAGAAAGAGATCGAAGGGGTCTACAACGTGGACTACGGCCTGCCGGTCTTCTACCTGACTCAGCTGGTCGGTCTGGCGGCCGGACTCGGCCCGGACAAACTTGGCCTGGACGCCATGATCGTCAACCCCATGCCGCTGTTGAAGGAAAAAAACCTGCTGTAGGGGCGACCGGCTGGTCGCCCACCATGACATACCGTGTAAAATCGGGCGACCAGCCGGTCGCCCCTACAAGGAAAAATGAATGTCAAGAATAGGCGTATTCATCTGCCATTGCGGCGAAAACATATCCCGGACCGTCGATGTTGAGAGGGTTGCGGCTGAGGTCGGTAAACTGCCCGGCGTGGCCTTCTCCACTGACTACAAGTACATGTGCTCCGATCCTGGCCAGAACCTGCTCAAGAAGGCCATCCAGGACCAGAAGCTCTCCCACATTGTCGTAGCGGCCTGTTCGCCCCGCATGCACGAGAAAACCTTCCGCAAGGCTGTTGAAGCTGCCGGTTTGAACCCCTTCCTGTGCGAGATGGCCAATATCCGCGAGCACTGTTCCTGGGTCCACGAAAACAAGGAAGAGGCCACCGTCAAGGCGGTCGAGATCGTTGGCATGATGGTTGAGCGGGTTAAGAAGAACCGTGTGCTCCCTACCATCACCGTACCGGTCACCAAACGGGCCCTGGTCATCGGCGGCGGCATTGCCGGCATCCAGGCCGCCCTGGATATCGCCGACTGCGGCCACGAGGTCATCCTGGTCGAGCGCGAGCCCTCCATCGGCGGCCACATGGCTCAGCTCTCCGAGACCTTCCCGACCTTGGATTGCTCCCAGTGCATCATGACCCCCAAGATGGTCGACGTGGCCAACCATCCCAAGATCAAGCTCTACACCTACTCCGAGATCGAGCTGGTGGAAGGCTACATCGGCAACTTCCAGGTCACCATCAAACGCAAGGCCCGCTCAGTCCATGAAGACACCTGCACCGGCTGCGGCGTCTGCATGGAGAAGTGTCCGGTCAAAAAGATTCCCAACAAATTCGACTGCAACCTGGGCATGCGCCCGGCCATCTATGTCCCCTTCCCCCAGGCGGTGCCCAACACACCGGTCATCGACCGGGAGAACTGCATCAAATTCAAGACCGGCAAGTGCGGCCTGTGCCAGAAGGTCTGCGGCCCGGGTGCCGTGGACTACGAGCAGGAGGACAGCCTGGTTGTGGAACCGGTGGGGGCCATCGTGGTAGCCACCGGCTTTGACCTCTACACCATCGATGAAAAGCCCAAGGGCTCACCCATCAAGGGCTACGGCGAATTCGGCCACGGCAAGATCCCCGACGTCATCGACGGCATGACCTTCGAACGCCTGGCCAGTGCATCCGGTCCCACCGGCGGCAAGATCCTGCGCCCTTCCGACGGCAAGGAACCGAAACAGATTGTCTTCATTCAGTGCATCGGTTCGCGGGCCAGAGAAAAAGGAATCTCCTACTGTTCCAAGGTCTGCTGCATGTACACCGCCAAACACACCATGCTCTACCACCACAAGGTGCACGACGGTCAGGCCTATGTCTTCTTCATGGACGCCCGCACCCCCGGCAAGAGCTACGACGAATTCTGGCGCCGCTCCATCGAAGAGGAAGAGGCGGTCTACATCCGCGGCATGGTCTCGCGCCTGTACCAGAAGGGCGACAAGATCGTTGTCATGGGCAGCGACATCGCCGTTGGCGTCCAGGTTGAGATTGAGGCCGACATGGTCGTTCTGGCCACCGCTGTCCAACCCCAGAAGGGTGCTGAACTCCTGGCCCAGAAACTGGGCATCTCCTACGACAAGTACAACTTCTACTCCGAGGCCCACGCCAAACTGCGTCCGGTGGAATGCGCCACGGCCGGCATCTACCTGGCCGGCGCCTGCCAGGGTCCCAAGGATATCCCGGAGACGGTTGGCCAGGCCAGTGCCGCGGCGGCCAAGGTCATGACACTCTTCTCCAAGGACAAATTGGAGCGGGAACCGATCGTGGCCCGGGTCAAGGAATCGGGCTGCGTCGGCTGCTTCGCATGCAAGAAGGTCTGCGCCTACGGTGCCGTGGAAGAGAAGGAAATCCGCGACCGTCAGGGTAATCTGATCAAGACGGTGGCCTTCGTCAACCCGGGCGTCTGCGCCGGCTGTGGAACCTGCCAGGCCACCTGCCCGTCCAAATCGGTAGAGCTGGATGGTTACACCGATGAACAGGTTATTGCAATGATAGAGGCACTGTAAATTCAATTTAAACACAGAGGCACAGAGAACACAGAGAACTGCAAAGACAGAAAACGGAAGAAGCAAAGGCCGTTAAGGTTTACCCCCCGTGAGGCCCAGCTTTTTAAGATTTTGGTTTTCTCCGTGTCCTCTGTGTCTCTGTGTTGAAAAGGTTTTGCTCCTATGCATTCAGAAAAACAGAAACACGCGTTCGAACCCAAGATCATCGCCTTCGTCTGCACCTGGTGTACCTACGCCGGGGCCGATCTGGCCGGCACCAGCCGCATGCAGTACCCATCAAACGTGCGGGTGCTCAAGTTCCCCTGCACCGGCCGCATCGACCCGGTCTTTATCCTCAAGGCCTTTCAACAGGGAGCCGACGGTGTCCTGGTCTCCGGCTGTCACCCCGGCGACTGCCACTACATTGCCGGCAATTTCCACGCCCGCCGACGCTTCGCCGTCTTCAGAAAACTGCTGGAGTTCGTGGGGGTCGACCTGAACCGCCTGCAGTTCTCCTGGGTCTCGGCTGCCGAAGGTGGTAAATGGGTGGAGGTGGTTACCGACCTGACCGAAAAGGTTCGGGCCATGGGACCGATGACCGAGTTCAAGGAACTGGCTATGGAAGAACAGTGGTCCGGGGCGATCAACACACCGGAGTTGAAAGAGGCTTACAACCAAATCTAAGACTTGTCTCACCACGAAGACACGAAGGCACGAAGAACGGCAAAAAGCCTTTTAGGTTTAAACCCGAATCGTTTTAAATTTTTTGATTTCCTTCGTGCTCTTCGTGTCTTCGTGGTGAAAAAAGGTTTTTATGACAACTATCGACACATCCATCTACTCCGCCGTATCCGAGGCCATCCAGTCCGAGGCCAGGCGCATCCTTTCCGAAGGACAGGTTTCAGCCGTCGTCGGCTATGCGTCTGCCCGCCGCACAGGCTCGGCCCAGCCGATCGTGATCAGCCAGGCCGACGATGCCGCCAAACTGATCTTCACCCCGGCATGCGTCAACAACCTGGTTGTCTACCTGACCAAGGCCAAGAAAGAAATTCCCAAAAGCGGCCGCATCGCTATCGTCGTCAAGGGATGTGACCTGAAGGCCTTGACCGGACTGATGGGTGAGTCCCAGCTCAAGCGCGAGGATCTCTACCTGATCGGGGTACCCTGTGCCGGCGTATTGGCCTCCACAGTCTATCCGGCCACGGAGCTGACAGCGGCAAGCATCGCCCCCAAATGTACCGAGTGCGATGCCCAGCTGCCGACCGGCTGCGACTTCGTGCCGGCCCAGACCCCAGGCTCTCCCGGACTGGAGAAGAAGTACGCCGCCGAGATAGCCCGCCTGGAGGCCCTGACACCCGCCGAACGCTGGGCCTACTGGAAAGAACAGTTCTCCAAGTGCATCAAATGCTACGCCTGCCGGCAGGTCTGCCCGTTCTGCTTCTGCGAACAGTGTCTCTGTGACCGTAACAAGCCGCAGATGGTCGACACAACCCCCCGCCCGGCCGGCAACACCGCCTGGCATATCGTGCGGGCCATGCATCTGGCGGGGCGCTGCGCCGGCTGCGCCGAATGCGAACGCGTCTGCCCGATGGATATCCCCCTGAACCTGCTGAACCGTAAAATGGCCAAGGAGTTGAAAGAGCTCTATGACCATGAGGCCGGCTTCGATGTTCTGGATAAGGGACCGCTGAACATGTTCACCGAGAAGGACGACCAGTCGTTTATAAAATGATTGTTATTCACCACGAAGGCACGAAGGACACGAAAAACGGCAGAAAGCTTTTTGATTTAAACCCGCAACGTTTTAAGATTTTGACTTCCTTCGTGTTCTTCGTGTCTTCGTGGTAAGAAAAGGTTTTCGAATGCAAAAATACATCTCAGAGCAAAATCTGAATACCCTGCTGGATGACCTGATCAAAAAGGGTACCCGTGTTGTTGCCCCGCGCATGAACGCCGGCACCCCGCTGTACGAGCCGCTCACGAGTTCGACTGAGATGATCACCGACCAGCTGCCGCGCCGCTCGGCCAAAGAGGCCTTTTTCCCGGTCTGCGAGGACATCATGTCCTACGAAAAAGAGGGACAGAAGGTCGAGCTGAAGGATATCGACCCGGCCCGCTTCCCTGAAACGGTCCTGGTGGGGGTGCGCCCCTGCGATGCGGTGGCCATTCCGGTTCTGGATGCGGTTTTCTCCTGGGACTACAAGGACGAGTTCTTTCTGGAGCGCCGCCGGAAGACGACCATCGTCGGCCTGGCCTGTACAAGCTCCGATGACGCCTGTTTCTGTACCGCTGTGGGACTTTCACCCGCGGAAACAAAAGGGAGCGATCTCTTTTTGACCCCGCTGGAAGGGGGCGGATATGCCTGCGAGAGCTTCACGGAAAAGGGCGAAGCGCTGATCAACGCCCACCAGGGACTCTTCTCGGATGTCGGCACCGGCAAGCCGCTGCCGTTGGCAGAACCGCAGTTGGAAGGCTTCGATCTGAAAAAGGTCAAGGCCTGGCTGGATGAAAACTTCGAACATCCCGACTGGGACTCCATTGCCACCCGCTGCGTGGGATGCGGGGCCTGCGCCTTTGTCTGTCCGGCTTGCCACTGTTTCGATATCGTGGATGAAGGCACGGAAAAAGCCGGAAAACGCCGCAAGAACTGGGATGCCTGCGGCTTCTGGAAATTCACCCACCACGCCTCGGGCCATAACCCCCGCGACCAGCAGCCCAAGCGCTACCGTAACCGCATCATGCACAAGTTCAAGTACTACGACGACAAGTTCGGGCAGACCCTCTGCAGCGGCTGCGGGCGCTGCATCCGTATCTGCCCGGTGGGTATTGATATTGCCCAGATTGTTGAAGAAATCTCTAAAAAACAGGAATAACACAGAGACACAGAGTACACAGAGATCTTCAAAGACTTAAACCAAGGAAAAGCATAGATAGCAATTCGAATTGCTCTTCGATTTTCCCCAAAAGTTTCCGGTATTCTCTGTGTTCTCTGTGCCTCTGTGTTTAACAGAGGTATTTATCATGTGTGATCACACCAACAAAAACATCTACCTCCCCTATCTGGCTACCGTCGAAGAAGTCATCGACGAAACACCCGATGTCCGGACCCTGCGTCTGGTCTTCCAGGATGAGAAGGTCAAGGAAAGCTTTGCCTTCCGGGCCGGCCAGTTTGCCGAATACTCGGCCTTTGGCGCCGGTGAGTCCACCTTCTGCATCGCCTCATCCCCTACCCGCAGCGGCTATATCGAGTGCTGTTTCCGCTCCGTGGGACGGGTTACGGAGGAGCTGCGCCGTCTGGAGGTTGGCGATTCCATGGGCGTACGCGGTCCCTATGGCAACTCCTTCCCGATCGAGGAATTTTTCGGCAAGAACCTGGTTTTCGTGGCCGGCGGCATCGCCCTGCCGCCCCTGCGGACCCTGATCTGGAACTGTCTGGACTGGCGTGACAAGTTCGGCGACATCACCATCGTCTACGGTGCCCGTACTGAGTCGGACCTGGTCTACAAGCGTGAGTTGCAGGAATGGCAGGAACGCGCTGATGTGCGTCTGGTCAAGACCGTCGACCCGGGCGGCAATGGCCCCGAGTGGGACGGGAAGGTCGGCTTCGTACCGACCATCCTGGAAGAGGCTGCTCCGTCAGCCGACAACACGATTGCCCTGGTCTGCGGCCCGCCGGTCATGATCAAATTCACCCTGCCGGTACTGGAAAAACTGGGCTTTACCGACGAGCAGGTCTACACCACTCTGGAGAACCGTATGAAGTGCGGGCTGGGCAAGTGCGGCCGCTGCAATGTTGGCAACGTTTACGTCTGCAAGGACGGCCCGGTCTTTACCGCTAAACAGGTCAAGGCCATGCCGATGGAATTCTAGCTGCACACAAAACATCCCAAACAGAAAGGGCACCCGAAACCGGGTGCCCTTTCTGTTTGGATATGCATACCATTTTAAGGTCGAGAATTTGAGCTTGTGAGATATCCGACAGCAGCGGACTTCTGGGTCGCATCGAGCGTATCCAGGCTGTTGATTGTTGTAATGACACTGTTGTTTAGCACACCATCATCCATAAAATCTATTGAGTCGAATATCAGCCGTTTGGCATATATCATATTGTGGGCATAGGCACCCGGTTCGTGGGTCAGCAGATGCAGATTGAATGCGGCGCCCATTGCATCCGCTGTACCCCAGGATGTGTACGCGCTCTTGGTAACCGTGAAAAAATAGGGAACATTGTCTTTCTTGTACACAATTCCCCTGTTCTCCAATACCATCTGCAAAGCCAGCAACGATGAACGGTAGCGCAGCTTGCGGCTGTTCATTCGTTCAGCATCAAGATGCGCCGGTGCAGTATGGCAGCCACCGCAGATGCTGCTTGTCAGCGCCGTAACATTTCCGGAGGCGTCTTTGGTTACCGGGGAGAAGGTGTGTTTGTCCGGCGTACTCATATGGCAGGCAATGCACGGTCCTTTGCTGCCTGTAGTAAATCCGTAACCGGTATAATTATTAATACCAATCCTGTCATGTTTGAAGTGGGTTTTATTACTGTAATCCCTCCCGCTGTACTCATATCCAATGGACTTAAAAAGCACACCGGTTGCCGCCAGATAATGGGAACCGTCAAAAACAGTTTCAAAGTTGGTAAGCGACTTGATGCTCCTGCCACTGACGGTACCGGAATGGCACCCGGCACATATATTGGACGGCCCCGCATTCGGATTGACAAATGCGTCATTCAAATACGGCCTGACAAGCGCCTGACTGCGCAGCGAACCGTTGCTGCTGTCTGTATGACAACCATTGCAGGCCAGCACCTCTTTGCTCGTGTCCGTGGGGTCTCCCCAGGCTGCCGTCACCTTTGCACTCGAATAGGCAATAAATCCGGTCGTGGTATGGCACTGCACGCAGCCGTTCTGCAGCTTGAAATCGTGGGCACTCCAGGCCGGGGAAGCTGCATTGGCGTGACCCGACTTTTTCCAGCTTGCCCGAACGTCGATGTTATTTGAAGCACTCGTGTGACAATTGCTGCACTGTATTCGGGATGTCACATACGATGCGAGTAATCTGTTTCCGCTCATCGAACTGAAATGAGGCCCTGGAATATCGGCGGTAAACGAACCGCTGGAGCTGTTGTGGCTGTGGCACAGGTTACAATTGGCGCCTGGCTGACTATGATCAGGAATTGCAGATGGCAGGACGCTGTGGCACCCTTGGCAGACGCCCGACCCGTTCCAGTAATTTTTGACCGAGGTAGACTGGAAGAAGGTCGGTTTGTTCAGGGAACGGTTATCGCGCTTGAAACTGCCGGTGGAGTACACCATGAAACGCCGGATCAGCCAAACATTGGGTTTTGAGCCATCGGCTTCGTCCACATGGGCACCGTGGCAGTCGGCACACTGGATATTCTGCCCCTTGCCGTTATGTGCAATTTTACCCTTGTGGCAGTTGGTGCAGATATTGACAGCAGCTGGTGTGGCACCGCGCATCTCGGTACGCAGAATGTTGCCGTCACCGGGAACCAGACGATTTAGCTGCACGGAACTGGCATTGTCAAAGGTGGCACTACTGGAGTCGCTGTAATGGACGCCGTGACAGGTCGTGCAAAGCAACGCACCGTCGCTGTTCAGCTTCATGGCAGAGGTCTGATTAGCCGGATTCGCGTTAACAGGTGTCGTATAGAATTTGGTGGTATAGCGCTCAAATTTTTTGATCGCGGAGGAATAGGACATAGTAACCGGATGGGTCCCGGAGGTGTGGCTGGTCTGGTTGCGCGGACTGTGGCATTCCAGACAGAGCTGATCCCGATCATTCTGCATGCGCAGAAACGGCCAGGAATTAGTCGCCGACTGGATCGGGTTATGAATGTCGTGACACCGGGCACAGGAAAGTCCGACCAGAGGCGCATAAGACAGTGGTGATGTTGGAGCGGGGGTTACAGCACCGGCTCTGGGAACTGTAAGGGAAGCATTTTGATCTGCACCCCAGTTATGCGAATTCTGCATGATGGTGCCGGAGCGGTGGCTGGTGACACTGCCAAAAATATTGGAGGCGTCATTGGGCGATAACGAAAGTTTACTGGTCATGCCACCGGGGGCGTGACAGCCTTGGCAGAAGTTGTAATATCCGACGGAATTTATGCTGGCCCCTTCGTTGTGACAACTTGTACAGGAGATCCCGTTTGTGTCGTCATGGGGAGGATCATTGGCAAATGCTCCCAAGAAGGACAGCAACACCATCAGCAAAGCAATCATAAGGTTTTTAATCGAAACAGTCATATCAACATCCCTTTATTGTGGGTAATCGGTAAAAAATGCAGGTTTGCTCTAATCGCCGGGCGAAGTCACATGGCAGTTGCCGCAGGTGAGCGTAGCGCCCCATGTAGCGGAATTACCGTTATGGCAGCTGATGTTGCTGCAGGTTCCGCCCGTTTCAGCAAAAACATAATTGAAGGTTACGCCCGGAGCGGGCTGTAAATCGAAAATCTTGTTGACGTGCTTGGTGAAACCGGAAATGGAGCTGCCATCCGTCGTCGTGCCGGCATGGCAGAGATTGCAGCCGAAGGAGGCATGGCTGCCATGACTGTTGGCCTTGGGGGCACCATGTGGATAGGACGGAGGATATTGATGGCAGCCGCTGCAAGGAATCTCTCCCGATCCCCAGACCGGGGTAGCCAGTGCCGTAATGATCCCCGTTGACAATGAAGTTCCGTCGGAATGGCAGTACACCGCCGAGCAACTGCTGTAGCCATTGCCTGGCTCAGGCGTTCCATTGTAGGAAGCCGCTGCACCGAAGTACGAGGGAATCGATACGTCTATCTGACGATTGACATGCTTGGGCACAGAAAACCTGCTCAACGTGTGACACTGGGTTGCACAGGTCGGGTTGAACTGTTCCCCGCCCAGGTTATGGCACTGCGTGCACTTGACCGGCTCCGACAAGGTCATCGAGTTATAGGCCAGATGCTTTGTGTGACTGCCTGATGCAATCTCTTTCGTGCCGCCATGGCCGGCATCAATATCGTGACACTGACCGCACGAACCGCTGGCGGATTTACCCCATGTCGGCTGCGTGTAGGTAATGCCTGTACCGCCGTCATTCTGGGCATTGGAGTGGCAGTACAGGTTGTCGCAGGTTCCATACGGTGTGCCGGGGGCCTTGGCAACGCCATTCCCGTTGCCATTGTACTGACCGTTCAGAACCATTTCCGTACCATTGAAGCTTATATCCACCAGGCCGTTGACATGGCTGGCCTGATCCTTGACAACCAGGCCCGGTTCAACGGTCTTGCCGTGACAGACGGCACAGTCGAATTGTTTCAGGCTGTAAACATGGCGGGCATGGCTCCCTGATGCCATACGAGTGACACTGGAAGCTCCTCCGGCATGGCAGCCGGAACAATCGGCACGCAGGCTCCCGTTCCAGGAGGGTATCTGTCCTGGTGGAGTAAACGGTGCCGCAGCTTTGGTGCCGGGACTATGGCAGTACAGGTTGCTGCAGGAGCCGAAATCGCCGTGGGACTGACTGGGGAGATACGTCAGGCTGCCGCTGAAATACCCGCCGACACGGACATTGATCGGCCGCTTGCCGGCGCTGGTGGCATGGGAGAAACTAGGGGTGCTGGCATAGTCGGAATGGCAGTTGGCGCAGGCAGTAAAGGTTGAAAAACTCCCCATCAAACCGGTTGAATAGCGCCCGTGAGCAGCGTGCGACAAAGAGAGCGGTGTCGTACTGCCATGGCACTGGTTGCACTGGCTGTACGTGGTAAAAGGCGGGCTTCCCCACACCGGAGTCGTCGCTTCAAAATGGCAGTTCACATTGGAACAGCTCGCCAGAACCGGAATTGACGTCTGATTGAAGAAGATCAGATCACCGCCCCTCTCAGCCGGCCGTCCGGTCAGATAAACGGACCGGCCTGACAGGCTGGAATAACCGTTTATTCTCGCCAACAGCTGGATACGGCCATCCATATGACCGGAGACATATCCGTCATTGCCATGACAGGCAGTGCAGGTGGTAAAGGTGGAGCTGCTGCCCACATGGGTACGGTGATTCCCGATGAAAGCACCGCTGGACATATTGCGGTAGGGAGCATCGAGGGGACGAATGTCGTTTTTTTCGGCGTGACAGCCGGTACAGTCGAGGGAACCTGCCAGTGAAGCGGTTGGAGCTGATGCCAGTAGAGCTACGGCAATGCAGAATTTCAGATAGGTTTTCATATACTCTTCACTTTTATTTCATTAGTATTTTCAAAACCGTAATTGTATAACGTTTAACCGTTGCGACTTGCAACATTTTTAATATTAATTTATGGATCAGAAACATTTCTGCCACACTGCCCAGAGGCAATAATATGGAGCTGTTACGGAATTTCAGCCCGTTGAGAAACGGCATGCACATGAACTGCATGCGAAACTCTTGGCACGAACCCGGTGGCCATGTATAGTGCTGAAGCATCTATAATTTTCCCGACAGACGTGTAAATGCCGCATCAGACAGAATCAGTCAGGTATTACCATAGAAACGGCCCGAAAAAACGCCATGAACAATATCTACTCCATGCCCATACGCAAGCAGATTGTTGTCCTCCTGCTGATCATGTCGATCGTGCCGTTCGGCTTGGTCTTTTACTCCGGATTAAGCCAGCGTAATCACGAGATAGCCGAAGCGATCGAATTTACAACCAGAGCGTCCACGCAGATCAAAAATGACATGCGTCATCAACTGGACGGTCTCGAACAGTTGGCCACCACCCTAAGCCTGCTTCCGGACATCCGAAACCGGAAGCCATCAGCAGTCAACCAACTTCTTGCTGAAGTCGTCCGCAACAACAGAAAATTTTCAAATATTTCAATTGCCGACCGTTACGGCAACCTTTGGGCATCGGCAATTCCCATCCAACCCGGAATATCCGTTGCCGACCGTCGATATTTCCAGCAGGCCATCGCCTCTGGCCTGATGTCTTCCGGTGAGTACGTCATCTCCAGAACCCAGAATATTCCCATTTTCTCTTTCGCCCATCCCGTAAATGACCACTCCGGCGCGATTAGCGATGTTCTGATTTTCACCTTTGCACTGGACAACTATCGCCGTTTCCTGTCCGAATACGCCGACAGTTCCATCTCCTCCATTGCCCTGATTGATCACAAGGGAACGGTCCTTTACTCAACCACATCAAAGGATCTTACGGGCACGCAAGACAAACCGGAGCTCTTCCGGCAGATGACCAACGGACCGGATCAGGGTAATTTTGAGGGACGGGGCTTTCAGGGGACCGACCGTTTCTATTCGTACACAAAACTTCGGCTGGAAAGCGAGATGGTCCCGTACATGTATATCCGGTCCGGACTGAGTAAAGATGGTGTCCTCCGGGAGGTCAACAGGGATTTGTTAACCAGCATCGCCGTTCTGACTCTGGCGATGATGACGTCACTCGGTGTTGTCCTGCTGGTCTGCAAGCGCGGAATTTATGACAAGATTGTAGCCATCCGTCTTGGCACCCGCAAGATAGCCAACGGTGACTATGATGCCCGGATCGGCTGCTCCGTTACGGGCGGTGAATTAGGCGAACTGGCCCGCGCCTTCGACTCCATGGCCGAAAAGCTGCAGAGTGACTCGCTTGACCTGAAGCGGGCCTACCAGGCTCAGGCGGAGAGCGAAAAAAAGTACCGCGAACTTGTGGAAAATGCCAACAGCATCATCCTTAAATGGGACCGGGATGGGCGGGTAACCTACCTGAATGAATTTGCCGAACGTTTTTTTGGATTTTCGCAGCAGGAAATCATCGGCCAGAATATAATCGGTACAATTGTACCGGAAACTGAATCAAGCGGCCGGAACCTGGTTGAAATGATGCGGAACATCTGCGAGACCCCCTCCGAATTCATCAACAATGAAAACGAGAATATGCGCAAAAACGGTGACCGTGTCTGGATTTCGTGGAACAACCACCGCCTTGAAGATTCACAGGGGAACACGGAGGGAATTCTCTCGGTCGGCCAGGATATCACCGAACGTAAAAAAATTGAGGCCAAGCTGCAGAGAAGCGAACTGCGCTTCCGCTCCTTTGTGGAAAATGTGAATGACGTACTGTTTGTTCTCACCTCTGAGGGGATATTCAGCTATGTATCCCCACAATGGATGGATTCGACCGGCTACGATCCGTCCGAAACACTCTTTCACCCCATTCACCCTTTTCTCCACCCGGAAGACATTCCGGCCTATCGTGCGTTCATGCGCACGATTCTTGAGTCGGGACTGAAACAGAGCGGAGTGGAATACCGGGTACTGTGCAAGGACGGCACCTATACCTGGTATAAAGCCAATGCCAGCCTGATAAATGATCCTGACAGCGGGCAGCTCTCTATCGTGGGAATCGGACGGGACATCTCCGAGAGAAAACTTGCGGAAGAAACCCTGCGGCAGTCTGAAGAAAAATTTTCCGCAGCCTTCCGGTCATCACCTGATGCAATCACGCTGTCGCGACTGAATGACGGAATCTACCTTGAGGTGAATGACGGATTCACCGCAATGACCGGCTATCTGCCGGAAGAAGCTCTTGGCAGGTCATCGGTTGAAATGGAGCTGTGGGTTGATGCCGGGCAGCGCGCCGTCTTACTGAAGAGCCTCCAGGAGTCCGGAACCGCCAAGGATGTGGAAGCGACCTTCAAACGCAAGGACGGTTCGCTCATGACCGGACAGATTTCTGCCCGCATCATATCCATCAAGGGCGAACAGTATATTCTCGGCATTACCCGCGACATCTCCGAGCGGGAACATATTCTGCAGGAGCTCGTCAAAGCCCAGAAACTCGAATCCATAAGCATTCTGGCCGGAGGTATCGCCCACAACTTCAACAATGTCCTTACCGGAGTTATCGGCTACATTTCCTATGCTAAAAAGCACCTGAACAATCCCGATAAAATCAGTCACATCCTTGATTCTGCGGAAAAATCTTCCTACCGCGCCGCCGGCCTGGCACGGCAGCTGCTGACCTTTTCCCAGGGGACCACACCGATTAAAAAATCGATACTGGTAGATGACCTTGTGAACGAATCAGTTTCTCTGTTTCTCAGCGGAAGTAATGTTAAAGGCAACATCACCTGTTCCTCCCGGCAGTCCGTATATGCCGACAGCCAACTGATCAACCAGGCCTTCAACAATATTGTTCTCAACGCCCTGCAGGCCATGCCGGACGGCGGTACCCTGACCGTGCAGTCCACAGCGGCAACACTGCGCGCCGGAAACAAATATCGACTGCCGCCGGCACCTTATGTTCGTATAACATTTGAAGACACCGGGACCGGGATTCAACGGAAAGACCTTGAAAAAGTTTTCGACCCCTACTTTACCACGAAGGAAACCGGTACCGGACTTGGCTTGAGTACGACGCACTCGATCATCAGCAAGCACGGCGGCAGCATTGATATCGGCTCTGAACCGGGCAGGGGGACCTGTGTGACCGTTCTTCTGCCAATTTCACCGGAATCCTGTACCTACGAAGAAAGTACCTCCCCTTCCCGGCAGGAACTCAGGAAAAACGTATCAATACTTGTCATGGATGACGATAATTTGATTCTGGATATTCTGGGAGATATTCTGACGGATCAGGGGTATCGATTCACTGTCTGCAGGAACGGTGAAGAAGCAATTGCGCTGTTCAAGAAAGCTTTAAAATCCCGTAGGCCATATTCTGCAATTATCATGGATCTGGTGGTGCCGGGCGGCATGGGTGGGGTGGAGGCGGCCCGCCTGATTCTCGAACTTGATCCGCAGGCACGCTTGATCGCCTCAAGCGGGTACCCGAACAATCCCGCCATGGCTGAATTTGCTTCCTTCGGATTCTGCGGAACCATCGCCAAACCGTACAACGTGGAGGAGCTGAGTCAGACTCTTAACGGCATTCTATCCGGCAAAGCCTGACCATCAGGGCGCCCGCTGCGGCTGTCAGGGACGCGCTCCCAGCGCTTCCTCAATTCGCTTCAGATCAAACCCTTCGATAATACGACCATTGATGATAAATGTCGGTGTGGAATCCACCTTGTTTTTCTTAGCAATTGCCTGCTGTTCTTCCTGGAGTTTGCCCCCTTCGGGGGTAGCAGTCAGTGCCTGGGCAGCATCCTGTTTTCCCGACATGACATCATGGTAGGCCCCGGCCTTATCCTGCATCGAAAGGATAAAGCGGACCTTCTCCTTTGCCTTGGGGTGACGGGCCAGCGGATTAAAGAAAACATAGCGGGTCACATCGGGGCGACTTTCAAAATATCGGGAAGCCTTGCGGCAGAACGGGCAGTCCGGGTCAGTAAATTCAACCACCGTCTTGGGCCCGCTACCGATCTTGACCCCCTTGCTGAAATCTATTTCACCGGCATCTCCATTACCGGCAGAAAGAACGAATACCATCAGCACCACAGCCCACATATGTCCGTATCTCATGCAGTACCCCCCTCTGATGTCGCTGCACCACCGCAATCATCCGGGTAACAGGGCAGTAGCATGATGAACTCACTACCATCACCCGCTTCGCTTTCAGCCCAGATAACCCCGTTAAAACTTTCCACCGCCATTTTGCAGAATGCCAGTCCGAGGCCGGCACCACCCTTCTTCCTGCCGCTGGAATTCTGAGACTGGGTATAGCGCTCGAAGATGCGCCCCAGATCTTCGTGGGGAATACCGGTTCCCGTATCCCTGATGCTGATGCGTACATAACAGCTGCGTTGATTGAACCCCGGGGGGGGCGACACATAAACCGGAAGTCTGAGACTTCTGATCTCGTCGTCTCCAATGCAGCGACAGGCCATATGGATTGAGCCACCTTCGGGTGTGAATTTGATGGCATTCACCAGCAGATTGGCAAACACTCTTGTCAGAAGATTGCTGTCAACCGCCACCTGCGGCACGACTTCACCCAAATCCTCGCTGAGCGAGATGCCTTCCGATTCGGCCGCCTTTCTAAAACGTGACACAACTGCGGTTGCCAGTTGTGCCGGATTCAGGGGGCGGATTACGACCGGCATACGCCCGGCCTCGAATCGCTGCACATCTAACAGGTTATCGATCATGGCCACCACGTCGTTGCAGCTGTCAATGGCCGACTGGAGATATTCAATCTGCTCCTCGTTAACCGGGCCGAGCCGCCCTTCCCTCATGATGTCAATCGAACCGATTACCGCAGTAATCGGATTTTTGAGATCGTGGGAAAGCATAAAGAAGAAATCTTCCTTTTCCTGTTCAAGACGCTTGTTGTCAAGCAGGGCTCGACGATGAGCCAGGGCCCGTTCAACCCTTGTAAGCACATCATCCAGAGAGAACGGCTTGCAGAAATAGTCCACTGCTCCCGAAATCAGACATTCAACGGCCAGATCCTCGCTTCCGTGAGCAGTCATCATGATGACCGCGGTGGAAGTATCCGAAGCCTGCACCTTCTCCAGCACTTCAATACCACTCATGCCGGGCATTCTGATATCCGTCAGCACCAGGGAGTATTCGGCCTCCTTGAGCATCTTCAGAGCCGCTTCTCCGTTGCCGGCCCAGGCGGTCACATAACCGGAATCCTCCAGATGCAGCTTCAGTATGGTGGCAATATCCGGTTCGTCATCGACAATCAGTATTCGTTCGGGCTGCTGCAAAGCCATCAGCATCCCCCTTTCTTTACGTCAGCCAGAAACGACCCGGCCAGAACCAAATCTTCTGGAGTTGTTATTTTAATATTGCGGTAATCGCCCGGTACAATCCTGACCGCGCCGCCGCAACGTTCCACCAGCGAGGCATCGTCTGTCCCGATGAACTTTTCATCATCCGCTGCCAGGTGCGCCTTGAAAATGACACCGAAGCGGAACGACTGGGGCGTCTGGGCCTGCCAGAGGGTTTCGCGATCAGGGGTGTTGACGACGATGCCATCCCGAACCGTTTTGATTGTATCCTTGGCCGGGACGGCAACCAGTGCACCGTCGCACGTGCGGGCAACCTCGATGGACTTTTGCAGCAGCTCCGGCGTGATCAGCGGACGGACGCCGTCATGAATAACGACCACATCGTTGTCAGACAGATGCGGCTGCATAGCCCGCAAACCGTTCATGACAGAATTCTGCCGTTCCTTGCCGCCGGGAACAATCCGGACGACCTTCCTGAAACCGCAGGCCTCAACAACGTGTTCCCGACAGTAGGGAATCTCGGCCTCCGGTATAACCAGATAAATGGCATCTATATCGGGCGAAGCCTCAAATACCGAAATGGTGCGGGCCACAATCGGCAGCCCCTCCAACTGGAGATATTGCTTGTTGATGGAAGCCCCCATACGTTTGCCCATCCCGGCGGCGGGAATCAGCGCAAAGGTTTTGGATACGGTCACGATGGCACCTCCACCGCCGAGGGCAGCCTGGCAAGCATGGCGCACAGCACGGGAATGTCGCGGTCAAGAATGGTTCTGACATCCAGCAGGAAGCGCCCGCGCTGAATGCGACCGATGACAGGAACCGGACCGAGTCGCAGGATTTCTTCGATCCGTTGGGGGGCCATGCCTTCAACAGAGACTTCAATCAGCGTCGTGGGAAGCTGGAGAAGTGGGAAGGAACCACCGCCTGCACTGGATTCTCCGGGATGGGTCGTAAATGTCACGGCCCCGGACAGGGCTTTACGGAGTTTCCGGGAGATGGCCCCCGCCCGACGAACGAGCTGGTCAGGGGGGATGGTCAGCATTCGCAGAGTAGGAATGGAAGCAAGCGCTCTGCGTTCATTGCGGTACAGCCGCAGGGTGGCCTCGAGTGAAGCCAGGCTCAGTTTGTCCATTCGCAGGGCCCGCAGCAGGGGATGGCGTTTCATGGGCTCGATATACTGACGCTTTCCGGCAATCAGCCCGGCCTGGGGACCACCCAGCAGTTTGTCGCCGCTGAAGGTAACCACGTCCGCACCCGCTTCCAGGTATTGTCTGATCGTAGGCTCTCCGGTAATGCCATAAGGTGACAGGTCCACCAGGCAGCCGCTTCCGGCGTCCAGCATGACCGGTATACCGGTCGACTGTCCCAGGGAAGCCATCTCGGCAACGGAGGCTTCGGCCGTAAACCCCACAATGGCAAAATTACTGGTATGGATTTTCATCAGCAGGGCGGTTGCATCGGTAATGGCGGTCAGGTAATCGCGAATATGGGTCCGGTTGGTGGTTCCCACCTCGACCATCCTGGCGCCGCTCTGCCGCATGACATCCGGAATCCGGAACGAACCGCCGATCTCCACCAGCTCACCCCGTGAGACAATTGCCTCGCGCCCCTGGGCAAGGGATGAAAGAGCCAGAATAACAGCCGCAGCATTGTTGTTGACCACCAGGGCGGCTTCCGCGCCGGTCAGCTCACAGATCAGGCTCTCAACATGAACATAGCGGCTGCCCCGCTCTCCTGAAGCAAGATCGAACTCCAGGTTGGAATATCCGGCAGAAATTAAATGAATTGCATGTTCGGCCTCATCGGCCAGGGGGGAACGGCCCAGATTGGTATGAACGACAACACCGGTCCCGTTGACAACCGGACGCAGGCTTGGAGCCGCTCGAAAAAGCAACCCCGAGATTATGCGGGATGTGATTTTCTCGGTAAGACCGACTGTCGCAAGGTCGCCCCGGCGGACATCTTCACGGGTCTGCTCCAGAACAGTACGGATGACGTTCAGCAGCTCCGGACGGTCATGGTCGGCACGCAAGGCAGCAATCTCAGGCCATTCCAGTATTCGATCCACCTTGGGAATTTCTTTCAGTCTGTCCTGAATTGATTCTGCCATATCTTTGATTCCTGAAAATCCTTTATATGTCTATCTGCAATTCTGCACGTTGAGAAGGGGAGACGGCCCCGTCAAGAAGCACCCGGCCACCATACTCGGCATTTTTACGCACCAGCATTTCAGCCGCTTCCGCATCCTTCTTGCGGAAGGCTTCAATAATTTTGGCGTGTTCCTGCACCACGATCTCCATGCGCCCGGAAAGACTGAGCGACATGAAGCGCAGCCGCTGGAAGCGGGTCACCACGCTGGTAATCAGCTCCCGAAGCTTCTCATTATCGGCGGCCTTGATGAACATCTCGTGAAAATCATTATGGACACGGAAAAAGGTCTTGAAATCATTCTGTTCTGCCAATTCCGCCAGACGGTTGTTATTGGCCTGCAGGCGGTCAAGTTCTTTATCCGTCAGGTTTTTGCAGGCCTGACGGGCGGCATACCCTTCCAGAATACTTTTGATAGCGTAGAAATCCTCTACATCTTTCTGGGTAAACTCACTCACTACGGCCCCGCGGCGGGGGATGACCGTCAGGTACCCCTCCGACTCGAGCTGCCGAAACGCCTCACGGATCGGCGTCCGGCTGATGCCGTAACGCTCTGCCAACTCCGGCTCCGAAACCCGGCTGCCGGCTTTCAGCGATCCCGATATGATGGCGTCCCTGATATGCTCCAGAATTTTTTCACGTAAGGTGAGGTGCTTTTCAATGGTCTTTTTCATGTATAGTACCGCTCCGTTGTGTAGTTGGAAACATTGTATACAGTATGCAGTATTTGTCAATTGCAGGCTGGCACATACAACGTTTTTTATGGGAAAAATGTAACCGGGACAAGATGCGGGAAAATCGTCGCGACACGATGAAACCGCCATAATCCCGCTTGAATTTTCGCCCCTCAACAGGTACTCTGCTTGCCCTATGGATCCTGTCAGACATCTCAAAATTTCAATGGTTGTCCTGTTCCTGCTGATGACGCTGGGTACCGTCGGCTATATGACAATAGAAGGCTGGCGACTCGTCGATGCCCTCTATATGACTGTCATCACCCTGGGAACTGTGGGATTTGAGGTTGTCCGGCCGCTTAGCGATGCCGGAAAACTGTTCACAATCACCTTGATCATCGTCGGCGTCAGTGTACTCGGTTATATCGTGGGAAGCCTAGCGCAGATCATGTTCGAAGGACAGATTCAGCGGATCATGGGGAGGAAGAAAGTGGAAAAAATGATTGAAGCCCTCGCCGGGCACTATATAATTTGCGGCTACGGACGCATCGGATCACTGATCTGCAAGGAATTCAACAGCAACAAGCTCCCCTTTGTAATCGTCGAAAAAGACAACGAAACCGCCGAAAAACTGGATGAAGAGGGCTACCTGCACCTGAGAGGTGACGCCACCATGGACGAAACCCTGCTGAAAGCCGGCATCAAGCGCGCCAAGGGACTCATCTCGGTCGTCACGTCTGACACTGAAAACGTGTATATCACCCTGACCGCACGGGGACTCAATCCTGATCTGTTCATTCTGGCCCGCTCCGGTGAAGAGGGTTCGGATATAAAACTCAAACGGGCCGGTGCCAACAAGGTTGTTTCCCCCTACATCATCGGGGGTAGCAGAATGGCTCAATCGATCCTGCGTCCTAACGTTGTGGACTTCATCGAAATTGCTACAGGCAGTGAACACATGGATCTGCAGATGGAGGAAATCACCATCCCCCCCCACTCGGCTTTTGCGGGCGAAACGCTGGTCAGCTCGGGGTTTCGCAAGGAAATCGGCGTCATCATCGTCGGCATCAAAAAGTCCCATGGAAAAATGGTATTCAACCCCCATTCCCAGGCTAAGATCGAAGGGGGCGATACCTTGATCGTCCTAGGTGAACCGCCTTCCATTGCCAGACTGGAAGATCTGGTTGAGCGGACCTCAACAGACGCACTTATTCAAAAACACAGGAAAGATCAGGACAATGCACACTAATATCCATGCACATATTCCCTACATCCGCCTGTCGGAGCACCTTGAGTACATCGTTTCCAACGGAATCAACCCCGAGGTGTTCTTTTCCGCCGACGCCCTGGATAATATGGTCTGGGAGGAACTCTCGGCCCAGGCTCAGGTCCTGCACTCATCCGGGCTGCAGACCACGATCCACGCCCCGTTCCTGGATCTTAACCCCGGCGCCCTTGACCCGCTGATCCGTGATATTACCAAACGGCGTGTCACCCAAGTTTTTCAAGCCGCAGAGCAACTCAAGCCCAGAGTGATTGTTTTTCATCCCGGTTACGACGATTTGCGCTACGGCGGCAACCGTCTTGACTGGCTCAAAAACAGCATCGACTTCTGGCACGGCTTCATTCCCCGGGCCAAAGAACTGGGAACGTGCATAGCCATGGAGAACATCTTCGAGAAAGAACCGTCAACCCTGCGGGGACTGCTTGAAGCCATCGACGAACCGCTGTTTCGACACTGTTTCGATGTTGGACACTGGAATATGTTCTCAACCTGCACCATTGAAGCGTGGTTCGACGAACTGGGACCATTCATCGCCGAAAGCCATATCCACGACAACAGCGGTTCGGCCGACGAGCACCTGCCCCCCGGTGAGGGGCAGATCGATTTCCGGAAACTGTTCGACCTTCTCAGAAACCACGCTCCCGGAGCGGTACTGACCATTGAAGCCCACACCATTGAAAGGCTGGAGCGGGCCCGCACCGCCCTGGCACACTATCTCCCGTTCCCGTAAAGGACCAGTCATGTCAGAAAAGATTCTCGTAACCGGAGGCTGCGGCTATATCGGCAGCCATGTAACACGTCAACTCAGTGAAGCGGGACGCAGCGTCGTCGTTTATGACAACCTGTCAACCGGTTTCCGTGATGCCCTGATTCATGGCGAAGAATTGATCATCGGCGACCTGAACGACCGGGCAACCCTTGATGCAGCCTTCCAGAAACATGGCTTCACTACCGTGCTGCATTTTGCTGCGGCCATCATTGCGCCGGAATCCTGCATTCTTCCGTTGAAATACTACGGCAACAACACCCGCAATACACTTGGTCTGTTGGAATCCTGCGTCAAACACGGAGTGCAGCGCTTTATTTTTTCAAGCACAGCCGCCGTGTATGGCTTCCCTGACGGAGGCGTCGCTTCGGAGGAAAGTATTCAGGCCCCCATCAACCCCTATGGCACCTCCAAGCTGATGAGCGAGTGGATGCTGCGGGACACAGCGGCCGCTCACGGGTTGAACTATGTGGCCCTGCGTTATTTCAACGTGGCCGGGGCCGATCCGCAGGCCCGCATGGGACAGCGCACACCGGAGGCTACCCATCTGATCAAGGTCGCCTGTCAGGCCGCCCTGGGCATGAGGGAGAGTATCGGCATCTACGGCACCGACTATGCGACACCCGATGGAACCGGCATCCGCGATTATATCCATATCGAGGACCTGGCATCGGCTCATCTGCACGCTCTGGCGTATCTTGAAGGTGGTGGTGAATCAACTGCAATGAATGTGGGGTACGGGCGCGGCAGCAGTGTCCGGCAGGTATTGAAGGTCGTGCAGGAAATTAGCGGTGTGGATTTTAAAACCGTTGAGGACGACCGCCGCCCAGGTGATCCGGCCTCTTTGGTAGCACAGGCTGAGAAAATCGGTCGTCTGACCGGCTGGCAGCCGAAGCATGATGATCTGCGAACGATTGTTGCCGATGCCTGGAGATGGGAAAGCAAGCTGGCTGGGCGCTAGCCTGCTTCCAGAGACATACCGGGACTACGTCTGCAGCAGTTTGTTTCTCATGACCAGAATCTGGAATGCCAGCGATGCCTTGTACACCAGTTTCTGGAGTTCTGTGATACGCTGCTGCAGACGTATGAAATCTGATGAGACAATAATCATCGCCACAACTCTGGTGTTCATTACAACCGGCAACGCCAGCACCGTATCGCTGGCGGCAAGCTTCAGAGACCTTATGATCGGAAGGTTTGTAGCCGTTTCCGAAAGCGGGCCGAAAAAATAGTGCCGCCCGATCAGCATTTCGCTCAGTTCAGAGCTTTTAGACAGCTCAAGCGATACGGTTTCAAATCCGGCAATCTCCTTTTCACTGTTGACCGCCCTCCAGCCAAAGGCGTGATTGCCACGAATCGTCATCAGCGCCCCTTTCACAAACTCCTGACCAAGATACTTAATGAAGGTACTGGCAACATCATCACGATTTTTGGCGTCTGCGAAATCAAGTGAAAGTTTGTCGATTGTGTACTGTTCGAGTACCTGCTGTTGCGAAAGCTCCCGAATTTCGGGATTATCAAAAGGGCTGGAATAGTACAGGTCCGATGGAATGGAAACATTCAACAGATTGTTTCCGGTTCCGCCGCCGATCGTATCAGAGACGGGTGCAAACCTCGATTCACCGACAACCAAACCATCGGACCAATCCAGGGACTTACGCTCCTTTCTCTTCTGAAGTTCGGTACTTACACAGACATAACGATAATCACGCGAGACCGAGTAATGTTTTTCAAGTGCGTGGAGTATGTTCACCTCAGGGGCAATCATGGGCATGATGACATTCCCTGTTATAAATGACAGCTCTTCCTGAGATTTGAAATCTGTCGGATCTGCCATGGCTATATACAGCCGCTTATTTTCAAGCCGGATCGGTATGACCCGGAATTTTTCAGCCACGGCCGGTGAAATACGCTCGATAATACCGGACGGCACATCAAGGATTTCGGAAAGCGTTACAGCCGGAACGCCCAGTTTTTTGCTCAGCAGAGCGACAAGAACATCCTCCTGGACAAAGCCGAGTTCAATCAGGCTGCTGCCGAGTTTAATGCCGAAAAACGTGTGACATTTCAGGGCTTCGTCCAATTGTGCCTGCGTAATTACACCTTCGTTTATAAGCAGTTCGCCAAGTTTGAGTGACATACCACCTCCTGCTTTACGTGCTTTGCTTGTTAGTCACCGGCCAGCCGGTTTCATAGCCATCGGGAAAAAAATTATCCCGCGTACGGTTGTAATAGCCGAACTGCAGGCGGGGAAACTCCTGCTTCAATCTCTGTAGCAGACGGTACATGCCGATCCCCTTTCCACTGACTCCCATTTCACGGTTGTAATACTCGGGATCAATGGAAAGGTTGCGCATCTGGATCATATCAATGCCGCTCTCTCCAACAAACGTCAAGAGCGCCTCGATCTCCTCCGGGGCATCGGAAACCCCCGGAGAAACCAGATAATTAATCATGGTAAATCGCCCGTTTTCTTTTGCACATTTAACCGATCGCATAACATCACTAAAGGCGTATCCCTTGGGACGGTAATAGCGGTTGTACAGCTCTTCACGGATCGAATTCATGGAAAATCGGAACGAGTCCATTCCGGCCTCACACAGCAGTTGCACCCGATCCGGCATGGAGCCGTTTGAATTGAAATTGATCGTCCCGCGGGATGTGGCGGCCTTCATTCTTCGGGTCGCCTCGGCAATCGTATCAGCCTGCAGAATCGGGTCACCTTCACACCCTTGACCGTAGGATACAATTGCCTGTTCAGCAAGCTCCAAGTGGGGAACAGCGATCTCACACAGCTCTTCGGGTGTCGGTACAAACGTAATTCTTTCGTGGTTGGAAGGACAGCATTCTGAAGGCTGAAGGCTTATGCATCCCAGGCAGGCCGAATTGCAGACCGGAGAGGTTGGCAGCGGGGCCTCCCAGCGACGGTAAAAGAGATTTTTGGCAGCAAAGCAGTGATAATCCACTGCACAGCGCGACAACTGTTCCAGCAGGCGATTGCCCGGCAGCTCCTTGAGCATCTGCCGGACCAGCGGATCAAGGGTGCGATCATCATAATTGGCAGGGTTCCAGTTGCTGTTCGAATCCACTTTGGTCGCCGCCACAACAAAGCAGTCCCGCTCCTCATCCCACCCCACCGCCGTATAGGACCAGAGCGGCAGATGGGTTTTCTTGCCGGAGTAGACACAGGCCGGCAGAAGCGTACGCACATACCCGGGCGCCATGAAAGCCGCCACCGCCTGAACTTTCTGGCTGTTCCGGCCGACCCGGATCTCGTCAACGGTTACAAATTGTTTCTTTCGGTCATCCCATGCAACCGGCGGCATGGATGGCATCGTAAACAGACGGCTGTCTTCGGGAAGCGGGATCAGTTCCACATCGTCCGGCAGCACAGACTCGTTTCCATTCATACCGGCCATGCGCAGATGCGGGTGATCATAGATATTTCCCTTTGCATCGGCATACAACATCATGGGGAGGCGTCTGGGCATGTAGAGATTCTCCTGAATCCTATGGCCGAGCACTTCGTCGACCGGCAACAAATTGAATGATATTAAATGGGTATACCACTAAAAATGCGACAAGCAACCAATCCGGCACATTTTTAGGAGGCAGGAATATGACAGAAAACAATGTGAAATGAAACTACAATGGGTGACCGTAACAGCCCTGTTATAATGCTCCGTCAAAATAGTGATGATTATATTGAATAATAATCGTATAGTGCTCGAACTTCTGACAATTCAACATTTGCTATATCATCCCCTATGCAGTTCTGACAGGATTTGAACATGAGTTTTTCTCTTGATCTTCGCTATCAGATTTGTCTTCAACCGATTGAATTGCCTGTTTTCAACCCGATTGCCCTGGAAGTTCTGCGACTGCTCGCCGATCCGGAGAATGAGCTTGATGAGATCGTCAGCGCGATCAACAAGGATCCCGCCCTGGCAATCCAGATTCTTAAAATGGCCAATTCGTCGGCATATTCCGGTCGCGCCAAGATGGAAACCATCAAAGACTCGGTCAACCGTCTGGGTGCCAGCCTGATTACAAACCTGACCATGGCGGCATCACAGGCCGCTCTCCACTCATCCAAAATTCCGGTGATCAACGACATCATGCAAGACCTGTGGCAACATTCCTATGCCTGTGCCCTGGGGTGCAGGTCACTGGCCATCAGCACCGGACACCGTGACATCGCTGAACAGGCATACCTGGCCGGCCTGCTCCACGACATCGGGAAGCTGTATCTGCTCAAAGCCATGGAGCGGATCAGCCTTAACAATGAAATCGCCGTTGATCTGGACCGTGAAACCCTGCTTGATGTTTTTTCTGACATGCATGTGGAGCAAGGTTACCGTATCATGTGGCACTGGAACATTCCTCCGGTTTATTGTTCAGTTGTGGCCAACCACCACTCAGAGGGATGTGATCCTGATGACGCCCTGACAAACCTGGTCCGCCTGGTCAATTTCAACAGCATGCAGTACAACCTTAACCTGTATCCCCAGGCTATTCAGCCAGATGATGTCTATCCGGAGATAGATGCCCTGAATGTATCGGAAGAAGCACTCAAACAGCTGGAAGCAGACATGTGCAACACATCTGTATAGTTGGACCAGAGACCGGAGCAGTTCCATCAACCTGAATCTATCTACCTGGGACCATATGAATATAACCGACCTCTACAGCACCAGAATCCAGAAGACCTTCGACGAAGATCACGCCGAAATAGTCTCAATTCTGAAAGCTAATACGAAAAAGAAGGTTAAACTTCTCAACTACTACAAGGGCCTGCCAGTCAGCTATCCGGCAATTATTGCAGGCGTAGACCGGGGGATCCTCGATCTTGATGTGCAGACCGAGCAAGCCTTTGTCATGGAGCCATGCCGCTCGGTTTTTATCCGCAGCCCGCTCTTCAAACACGATCTTTTTGCACATGTTCAATATGTGAATGTCAAAAAAGGGGTCGCAACGCTTGTTAAATTTTCCTATGTGGAAATCATGGCTGAGCGAAGGAACTTTATCCGAATAGCCCCGGAAGCATGCCCCTATACATTAATGAAATCCCCGATTGGAAATTTTAAGGGGAAAATGAATGACGTTTCGCTTTCCGGCCTGAACATCTCTGTAGACGACTCCATCCCGCTGGAACCGGGCTGCGAAATTTCTGCCGGTTTCACGCTTGCAACACTTGACCAGAATTTTTTGGAGCGGTTCACAATTCCGGCTTCGCTGATTGCAATCAGCGGTGATGCCCTTCCCCGTAACTACCGCTTCTCCATCCAGCCTGACAAGAGTATCGAGCGTCATCTTTCGCAGTACATCATTCTGAGGCAGATCGAAATCATCAGAGAAATCAAAGAAGCTGTAGACTGATCCTATTGTCTAATACTTTTAAATTCCGGGGGCAGGCATGATCTGCATCGAATGGCAGGAGTGCTACAACATTGGAGTAGATGAACTGGACAAGCACCATCTGCACCTGCTGGATCTTTTCAATCAGGCATACACGGCATGCATGCTCAATAATCCGCTGACTGATCTTAAAAGCCTTGTCCAGGAGTTAGTGGAATATACTAAATATCATTTTACAACCGAAGAAGAGATCATGGAGCAGAGCGGGTACCAGGGATTGGACGAGCAGAAGGTCCAGCACAGATATTTTAATGATCGCCTGGCGGACTACATCCTGCGGATTGAAAGTAACAATGTAAGCTCAACCATCGAGCTTGTGGAACTGACCCAATTCCTGGCCACTTGGTTCCGCGATCACATCGTCAACCTGGACAACAGATTCGGGCAGCAGCACATTGTAGTACCGGGCTGAACATGCGGGCCAACGAAAAAAGCCCCTGATTTCTCAAGGGCTTTTGGCTTTGTCCGGATGGGGCCGGACTGTTAAATGGTGGAGGTGGCGGGAATCGAACCCGCGTCCGAAAAACCTACGATCTGGCTTTCTACATCGTTATTCCATCGTTCGATTTAGCCATCAGCCTGAACAACGGACAAACCAGTCTGACAGCGATCCCGTAAAGTTTCGGGTTGCGCTACGGGCGTCGCGCTTCCCTATCCGGTAGTGAATGACGTCCCCTTTGTACCACCGGCATCTTCATTGGGGACGCCTGTTAAGCAGCTAGTGCAACAGGAGTGTTATAATTGTCGGCAATTATGCCGTTGCAGGTTTATTTAAGTCGGCCACCTGCCCCGACCCGATGCTTACCAGATTATCAATCCCCCGTCGAAACCTTTACACCCCCATAAAATCAGGTAGGGAATTTAATACTGACCTTATCCCCTACCCGCGTCTGCAGTTACCTGTTCTTGCTTTTCATCACCTGAGAAATTTCACGCTGTGTATCCTTCTTCTTCAGGTCCTCGCGTTTGTCATACATCTTCTTGCCCTTGCCCAGGCCGATTTCAACCTTTACCAACCCGTCCTTGAAATACAAGCGCAAGGGAATCGCCGAATAGCCCTGCTCCCGAATCCTGCTGAAAAGTTTGATGATCTCGCGCTTATGCAGCAACAGCTTACGGTTGCGATCCGGTTCGTGGTTCTGGCGATTACCGAAATCGTAGGCAGAAATGTTCAGATTATGCAGAAAGGCCTCACCATTGCGGATCTGCATGAAGGCATCACTCAGATTGGCCTTGCCGGCCCTCAGGGATTTGACTTCGGTCCCCTGGAGTACCATTCCGGCCTCCAGTTTTTCCTCGATAAAGTAATCGTGGTAGGCCTTCTTGTTATTGCAGATCAGTTTTTCACCCATAGCAGCCGTGCATCATAACAGAGTCGTCCGGCAAAAGAAAAGCAATCTTCAGAATTATTCAGATAATGTAATCAAAACAGAGAGATTCAGCAATTGACAAAGCATTCGTTCGGGTCTATAAAACAAAATCTGATCCTCGTTAGCATGAGGCGTTTGCACAAACACAGGCTACTGCCCGGAAACGTCGAAAGACGCCAATGGGTAGACCAGGGCTTGCCGGATTAAGGCTTGACCTAAGGTAGCTGGTCAAAACGACCTACGTTGTGCTCTGCTGAAAACCTACGAGTGGGGAATCAAGGCATGCTTTTCCAAGGCCGCGGTTTCCCGTGGCCTTTTTTTGTTGTGCGTACTTTGAAGCGGAAAGGTGGTGGTTATCCAAGTTGGACAGTCATAGTAGTGAATATCCGTTACCCATCCCGTCCTGATGACGGTTTCCCCTCAAAGCTGCTTTCCCTTCTGCCTGCTTTGAATGGTGCCGCCCCATTGGGATGGGCACACACATTCAAAACAGGGAGATCCTGATTCCGGTTTCTCCCAATCTGCCGCACTATTCATTAACACAGGACAGGTTTATGCGCATACCTGACCGGATTGGGGGAGTGCACAATGTCACTCCAAACTGTTCAAAATCTGATTTCACAACACCGTCGGTCCGAAATAATGACCGCCGGACAGGACCTAACACACCAAGACCTGACGACTAAACAGTATGTCGTCGAGCTGCGGGCATTGATTTCCTCTCTTAATTCCGTAGAGATTGCAGAAATCCTGGATGCATTATCACCGGATGATCTTCTGTTCGTTTGGGGGCAGATTGACGACAGCCGGCTTGACGACCTGCTCGACGAAGTGTCCGATGCCACCCGTGACATTTTAGCCAGCCGCAGCAGCTATCTGGGAGCGGCCTGTGTCGTTAACGCCTTTGAGCTTGCCCACGGGCGCCTGACACAAACCACAATTGAGTCCGCAGAGGATCTGGTGGGTATCAAACCGATCTGGGTCGACCTGGTCGGCACCACCAAGTCGGACCGGCGCAAGATCGGACAATATTTTGACCTGGAGCTCCCCGATCCGGAAGAGCTCACTGACATTGAATCAAGCGCCCGTTTTTACGTCGAGGAAAACAACGAAATCCATCTTCATTCCGATTTCCTGCTCGACAAAGAGGGCGAATCACGTAACGTTCCGGTGGCGTTTATCCTCTTCAAGGACATTCTGTTTTCGGTACGCGAGGAGGAGCTGCCGGTCTTTCGCTTACAGCGTCTCCGTGCCCGTCACCAGACCGGTTCTGTGTCCGACGGAATGGATATGCTGCTGGACCTTTATGCGGCCGACGTCGAATATTCGGCCGAGTCGCTGGAGGATATCTATTCCGCGCTCGGCAACGTGGGAAAACAGGTGCTCAGCGAGAGCATGAGCGATGCCGATGCTGCTAAAACCCTGGCGGATATTGCCGAGGAGGAGGATCTGAACGGCCGTATCCGGCGAAATGTTCTGGATACCCGGCGCGCGCTGACCTTCCTGATTCGCAGAAAACTTCTTTCTATCGCCCAGCTGGAGGATGCCCAGCAGATTCTGCGGGACATCGAATCACTGGACGGACACACCTCCTTTCTGTTCGACAAGATCAACTTCCTGATGGACTCGACCGTCGGTTTCATCAATATCAACCAGAACCGGGTGATTTACCGTCTGACCGTCCTGAGCGTCATCTTCATGCCGCTGAATGTGATCGCCGGAATCGGGGGGATGTCCGAATTCTCCATGATGACCAAAAACATCCCCTGGCCGTTTTCATATGCCATCTTTACAGTGGGGATGGTTGTAATTGCCTGGCTTACCTACGTGATCCTCCGGATGTTCGAGAAGCGTAATCCGGTGAGGCGTTAACTACTTCCCTGCAATTTTGAATTTGCCGAATAGCCAATTCATCCAACAAACTATGTCACTCGCCTGGAAACAGAAAAGGCCCGTCGAAATTTCAGACGGGCCTTTCGTTATCTGGTCGTTTACACAAAGCTCACCCCGGCGGCCAGGCGAACTCGCGCCCTGCCAGCAGGTGAAAATGGATATGAAATACGGATTGTCCGGCACCGGCTCCATTATTCTGCACAACACGGAAACCGGATTCGCCGTACCCCTTCTCACGGGCAATTGCTCCCGCCTTCCTGAAAACATAGCCGATCAGTTCGTCGTCCTGCTGCTCCAGATCAAGGCAGTTGACCAGGTGTTTTTTGGAGATGAACAGCAGATGCAGCGGCGCCTGTGGGGTGATATCCTCGATAACCAGGATACGGTCGTCCTCAAACACCTTCCTCGACGGAATCGCGCCGTCAACAATCTTGCAGAAAATACAGTTTTCCATCAGCTCTCCTCTCTCGCTTCAGGTAGATTCAACAGAATCAGAAATTCACGATTGCCATCTGCTCCGGTGATAGGTGACTCGCACAGACCGCCTACAGACAGGCCCAGCTCCATGGCGGTCTGCTGAACGGCTGCGATAACCTTGTCATGGGCGGCCGGGTCACGGACGATACCCCCCTTGCCGACCTCGCCCTTGCCGACCTCGAACTGCGGCTTGATCAGGGCGATGACACGAGCGGCTGGTTTCAGCAACGCCACCGTAGCAGGCAGGACCTTGGAGAGGGAAATGAACGAGGCATCAATCACCGCCAACTCCGGCACTTCATCCAGCTGTTCCGGCTGCAGATTACGGATATTGGTTTTTTCCATACTGACGACCCGCGGGTCCTGCTGCAGCTTCCAGGCCAGCTGGCCGTAGCCCACATCGACCGCAAACACCCGGCGGGCGCCGGCCTGCAGCAGACAATCGGTAAAACCGCCGGTGGAGGCTCCCACATCAAGGGCCAGCACACCACTGACATCAATGCCGAACTCGTCCAGGGCCTTTCGAAGCTTGAGACCTCCCCGGCTGACATAGGGCAGCACCTCACCCTTAATGCGAATCTCGGCATCGTCCGCCACCTGCTGCCCGGCCTTCGTAACCGCATGGTCTCCCACCACGACCTGACCGGCCATAATCAAGGCTTGGGCCCTCTCGCGTGAAGGGCAGAGTCCGCGCTCCACCATTAATTTATCCAGCCGCTGCTTGTTGACCATCGGTACCACATGCCATCAGATTTAGCTGCAAGACGTAACTAGCACAGAGCGCCGGCAAATGCAAACACGGCTCTCCCCCGGTGGAGGATTCAGCGGCTTTGCAGAGTCCGGAAATATATGGTAAACGTAAGTACCGTCAACTACGTTCAGGAGCGTTATGCAGCTGCCGATTAAACGACAGAAACAGAGTTCAGATGCCATCGGGACTGCCACTCCTGTACGCTACATAATCTCTTTTGTTGCCGTATTCGCAGCCATTATCAGTATTGCCGGCTATCTGTATCTGCAGCAGCAGCAGCGGATCGTCATTTCTGAAGCTACTCTCGACTTAACGACCATTGTAGACCTTAAAGTCACCCAGATGGTCGAATGGCGCAAGGAACGCTTGCGGGAAGCAAATTCCATATTCAACAACACCATCATCTCCCATCGGATAAATGATTCCATCCGCAACAAGGATGGAAAGGCCACCAGTGAAATCAGGCGCTGGATATCGAATATTCAGGACTCAACCGGCTACAGCAACGTCATCCTTTTCACTCCGGATGGGGCGGTCATAATGTCGGCCCTGCCGATGAGCAAAACCTTGGCCGGCGACCGGGAAATCATCACGAAAGCTGTTCAAAGCAAGCAGCCGCTGCTTTCCGATCTGCACATCCACGAAGATGCAGGTGAATTTGATATCAATCTCATTGTTCCCATCCTGGACCCGGACAGCAGCAGCCCGAAATGCATGGCAGTACTGGCCATTGATATCAATCCGATCATCCATCTCTACCCGATTTTCAGGGTCTGGCCGACACCCAGCAGAACCGGTGAAAACCAGCTGGTACGCCATGACGGCGATGATGTGCTGTTTCTGAACGAACTCCGTTTCCGTGACAAGTCAGCCATCACCTTCCGCATGCCGCTCACCCAAAAATCAGTTCCGGCAGTCCGCGCGGCTCTCGGGGAAGAAGGGGTCTTTACCGGCCTGGATTATCGCGGTACCGAAGTCATCGCAGCTGTCCGGTTGGTTCCCAACTCCCCCTGGGCCGTCATCTGCAAAATCGACCGGGAAGAAGTGCTTGAACCGGTCAGTGAGCGGGTCTGGTATGTAATCGGCACCTGTCTGGTTTTCCTGATTGCACTTGCTCTGGCGGCATCGCTCTGGTGGCGCAGGAAGCGTGAAACTTACCTGCTGGCCCAGTACCAAGCCGAACTGAAATTCAGCCGCGAACTGAAACAGGCGGAACAGGCCCTGCAGCAGATCAACGCCCATCTGGAGGAACGGGTAGCCGAAAGGACAGCCGAACTCTCCGATACCAACACCATACTGAGGCAGGAGATTTCCGAACGCAAACAGGTCGAAAGTCTTCTGAGAAAGCACTTTCAGGCGATTCTACAATCTCCGGTGGCCATCATCATTACCGACCTGAACGGCATCATCGAGTTCGTCAACCCCAAATTCAGCGAATACAGCGGCTACAGTTACGAAGAGTCCATCGGCCAGAATCCGCGCATAATGAAATCGGGAAGAACCCCGACGCATGTCTACAAGAATCTGTGGGAAACCATAACCGCCGGGGACGTCTGGCAGGGTGAATTCTGCAACAAAAGGAAGAACGGGGAACTGTACTGGGAATACGCCAAAATTCTGCCGATCAAGGACCAGGAAGGCACCACGACAAATTACATGGCATTCAAGGAGGATATCTCCCGCCACAAGGTTTTGGAGGAGAAGCTCCACCGTTCTCGCAAAATGGAGACCATCGGCCAGATCGCCGGGGGGGTGGCTCACGAAGTCAGAAACCCGCTTAACGCCATTCTATCCATCACCGAAGCACTTTTCAAGGAGCCGGAAATCGAGAGTAATCCTGAGTTCGAGCCGTACATTCACCACATCCGGACCCAGGTCAACCGTCTGGTACACCTGATGAATGAGCTACTCGATCTGGGAAAAACCATCCCCACCTCCAGTATCCATCCCGTTCCGCTCTATGATGTCTGTCGCGAAACCCTGGAGCTGTGGAATTCATCCGGCTCGGCCCATAAAATTCCCGTAATTCTGTCGGTAGAGCATGACCCGCAGCAGGTACATGTAAATGCCGACCGGAAACGTCTGGTCCAGATTATCTTCAACCTTGTTGAAAATGCCGCCCAGCACAGCGCGTCCGATTCGAAAATCAGGCTGCATCTGGAGGTTACTGAAAACCAGCAGAATGCTATGGCCGCAATCCGGGTCGTCGATGCCGGGAGCGGCATTCCTCCCGAAAAGCTGCCGCGCGTGTTCGACCCCTTCTACACCAGTCGCAAGGAAGGAACCGGACTGGGGCTGGCTCTTGTCAAACATTTTGTTGAGGATATGAACGGGACCGTGGTACTTTTCAACAACGACCCGCCACCGGGTTGTACTGCAGAAGTAAAGATACCTCTTGCGACGGAGCCAAAACCGTGAAACCCCACCTGTTACTGATTGAGGACAATGAAGGCAGCCGTTTCGGTTTTGTTCGCTACTTCGGCAAGGAAGGCTATGCCGTAACTGAAGCTGCTACGCTTGCGGCGGCCGCCGACCAACTTGAGAAACAGAGTTTCGATGCCATTGTTCTGGACATAAATCTGCCTGATGGAAACGGCATCGAATTCATCGACACCATCCGGGCGCAGGATCCCAGCATACCGATCATCGTCATTACCGGAGCCGGCGACATCCAGCTGGCCGTAAAGGCCATGCAGAACGGCGCAGACAACTTTCTCACCAAACCGATTGATAACGCTGCCCTCACTGTGTTCCTGCGCAAGGTTCTTGAGATCGGGGAGCTCAAACGCAAGGTTTCCGCCCGCCAGCGCCTGGAAAAAACCGAGGGCATATTTTTTGGTGTAGCTCCCGTCATGCGGGAGATTCAGGAGACCCTCGCCATCGCCGCATCCAGCAGCAGCCCGATCCTGATTACCGGTGAAACCGGGACCGGCAAGGGGATGCTGTCAAAATGGGTACACCGGCAAAGCAGCCGGTCCAGAAATGAATTCGTCGAGATCAACTGCTCCGGCCTGCGGGGGGAGATGTTGTCCCGCGAACTCTTCGGCCATGTGCGGGGAGCCTTCACATCCGCCGACCAGGACCGTAAGGGCTTGCTGGATGTTGCCGACCGCAGCACACTGCTTCTGGATGAAATAGGGGATATGGGGCTGGAGGTCCAGGCACAATTTCTCAAGGTGCTTGAAGAAAAGAGCTATCGGCGACTGGGTGATACAAAATTGATGCGCAGTGATTTCCGCCTGATCTGCGCAACAAACCGGGAGATTGAAACCCTGGTGGAGGACGGTACGTTCCGTCAGGATCTGATGTACCGCATCAACCTCCTGACAATTCACATCCCGCCACTGCGTGAACGGATGGAAGACCTGCCGGCCCTGATCGACTATCTGCTGCACGAGATGGGATCATCCGAAGCGGTGATCTCCCCGGAGGTCATGCAGCTTCTGAAATCCTACAGCTGGCCGGGAAACATCCGGGAGCTCAAGAACATCCTTGAAAGGGCCTTGCTGCTCACCCCCCGGGATGCCGTCATGCGGGTGTCGCACTTTTCAACCCTGACCAACAGCTCCCGCATAGCGCTGAAACCGGCCGGCAATCTCAGTAATAACACGGTACAGGACATTGAGAAGCATCACATTTTGGCCGTGCTTGATCGTGAGGGGGGCGACATCGACAAGGCTGCCAAAAGCCTCAACATCTCCCGTGCAACACTCTACCGCCGGCTCAAACAGTTCAAGGAATCCACCAACTAACCGGCATGCCGTGTCTCACTGCATCTCACTTTGAGACATCCCCCTCTGGCTCATGATTTCCAACCACCTGTAACTGCTGTCTTTTATTCATACAATGCTCCGGCATGATTCTTGATTGCATTGTAGTTCATGTCACCTTCAGTTCCACATCCGATTCTGCACATAAAATCCGTGAAACCTTCCGGGGCTCACCGGGTTCTGATTCTTGATGATGAACCGGCGATCCTGTTTGCCTACCGGAAAATCATCGAGAGTGAAGGGATCCATGTGGACAGCAGCACCACCCTGACGGAGGCGCTCAGCTACCTTGAATCCCACCGTTATCTGGCAGTGGTTGCTGATGTCCGGCTGAGCGGGTCGGAAAATCAGGATGGCCTGGAATTCATCAAAATTGTTCGGAACTCACATCCAGCAACCAGGGTTATTCTGGCGACCGGGTACGGCAGCAGTGACGTACAGAACAGCGCCAAGGCACTGGGCGCCGAGCACTACTTTATCAAACCGGTTCAGCCGACATCCATTGTAGAGGCCTTAAAAGGCTTTATATTCATGACTCCCGACGCAACCTCCTGATATGCTCTCTACCTGCACACTCCCCATGACCAGGCAGCACACGTATAATGTTATTTTTTGCAACGGCAGCCAAGTTGCGCTATATAGGTTCATCCGGACAACGCGGATACGTATCTGACCGTTTCCGGGCAGATCAATACAGACTGACGCATTACAACACTAGAGGAGAAGAGAAACATGAAGAGAATCCTGCTCGTATGCATGACCGTACTGTTGACAGCTGCCGCATCAAGCGCCGCAGAACTGAAAAACGATGAACAGAAAACCCTCTACGCCATCGGGCAGACGGTCTTCAAATCCCTGGCGGTCTTCAGCCTGACCCCGGCCGAGTTTGAAGTTGTTCTGCAAGGGTTGAAGGATGCCCAGGCCGGCAAAAAACCGGAGGTTGAAGTTTCCACCCAGGCCCCGAAAATCCAGGAATTTGCCAAGGCCCGCCGCAAGGCCCTCAGCGACAAACTGATTCCGGCCAACAAGGACCTTCTGGAGAAGGCCGCCAAAGAAAAAGGGGCAGTCAAAACCGATTCGGGCCTGGTGTACATACCCCTGCGTGAAGGGACCGGCGCCAGCCCCAAATCCACCGATACCGTCAAGGTCAACTACCGAGGCACCCTCCACGACGGACGGGAATTCGAAAGCTCCATCAAACGCGGCAAGCCGTCCGAATTCAGGGTAGACAGCGTTATTAAATGCCTGAACGAAGGACTTCAGAAAATGAAAACCGGCGGCAAGTCCAGACTGGTCTGTCCGGCCTCCATCGGCTACGGTGACAACGGTTTCGGCGAAACGATTCTGCCAGGCTCCACCCTGGATTTCGAAATTGAACTGCTGGAGATCAGAATGCCGCCGCGTGACGTCAAAACGGCACCGGAAAGCAAACCGGCACCGGAGAAGAAGCCGGCTGCGGCTGATGACCATAAGCACTGAGACTAATGATTGCAGCTACAACACTACCTTCACAGGGAGCCCTGAGCGCATGCACCTTTCATCCTTGACCAGAGCCTTGCGAATTTTCACTTTTCTAGCACTGGTAATTATCAGCACAACCGGAATTGCCTCTGCGGAGAAAAAAAGCTATCAGCGTACCATCGAAAAATACAGCATGCCGGACGTGACGCTGATCAACCAGGACGGCAAACGCGTCCGCCTGAAAAGCCTGCTGGAAACCGATAAACCGGTGATTGTGGATTTCATCTTCGGCACCTGCACCACCATCTGTCCGGTGCTTTCGGCCGGTTATATCAACCTGCAGAACAAACTGGGGGCCGATTCCCAGAAAGTTCACCTTGTGTCCATATCCATCGACCCCGAAAACGACACCCCCAAGGTCATGCGCGATTACCTGAAACGGTACCGGGCAAAGCCGGGCTGGGATTTTTTCACCGGGTCGCGCAAGGATATCGATGCGGTCATGAAGGCCTTCAATGCCTACATTCCCAACAAGATGTCACACTATGCCCTGACCCTGATCCACATGCCCAAGCAGGAATCCTGGATACGTATTTACGGGATTTTAAGCAGCTCTGAATTTCTGGCTGAAGCCAGAGGTGCCGGAATCAAATAAGAGTAGAATAGTGCCGAGAGCAATTTAGTCAGTGATGCGAAAAGCCCCGTTTGAGAGAATCAAACGGGGCTTTTTATGTACAGATATAATTTGATGTTAGAGCTGAATGATTTGATTCAGACGCATGCATACCTGCTCAAATATTGCATCCGAGAGTTGCCCTAACTGATGCGGCTTGGAACTACGCAAGCGCCAGTCAAATGATTTCGGCTGATGACAAAGAACGTAACTCATTTTCTTTTTTTTATTTACTACTACGTGACCAACTTCGACAGCAAACGGATTATCGGAATTGTAATCCGCCGTAGTCATAGGCAAACCGATGACCAGGGACGTTATCTCATTGAAATTTCGCGGGGAGAGAACAAGAAAAGGATGCATGTCGCGCATTTCCTGACCGACCTGCGGATTGCAGTCTATCCATATAATTTCTTTTCGGTCAGGGACCCAGATGCTTTTGATCGGTGCAGCAGCTACCATCGTTCAGCTCCAACGCGGTCTGAAACCATAACCTCACCGCCATGGCGCAACGCATCGAACTTCTCTAACCGTTGCTCCAGCGATACTGGTTCTTCGCGTACCGCAGTCACAATGACCTGGCCATCATGAACCTCCACACGGACTTGTTGATCGCACTCTAAATGAGCCTCGCGGGCGATAGCTGCCGGCAGCCGAACTCCCAGACTATGTCCCCACCGTTTTATGTTTAGTATAGCTTCCGTCATGAATTCACTCCCACATTCGAACGACATGTTTAAACATGAGTATAAACATTACATTGAAAATCTCAACCGATATATTCAAGACCTCTGAACAAGCAAAGGTCGACATTTACATGCAGACCTCTGTTCGTTCAGTTCGGCGATACCTGCTATCAAACTGTCTAATTTCCGATCTCCGGATGCAGATCCGGTCGCATGCGCCGGAAGCTTTCCGGCACCTTGCCGTTGAAATGATAGGTGGGGGTATATTCGGGAACAAGGCACTGCAACCCCATAATCACACCGACCACATCATTCTTGCGGGCCGCAGCAAGCATCGCGTCAATGCCGGTCTTGCAAAATATCGGATCAAGGTTGGCCGCAGTCAGCACCTTGATTTTCTCATGGGAAGTCGGACGAACGTTCTCTCCGGAGACAAGTAATTCCTCATACATTTTTTCGCCGGGGCGCAAGCCGGTAAAGGTTATATCGATATCCTCGTACGGTTCCAGTCCCGAAAGACGGATCAACTCCTCTGCCAGCTCCAGAATCAGCATCGGCTCACCCATATCCAGCAGGAAGATATCCCCCCCCTGACCAAGGCAGCCGGCCTGCAGAACCAGCTGGCTGGCCTCCGGTATGGTCATGAAATAACGTTCAACCCCCGGATCAGTGACCGTCACGGGACCGCCATTCCTGATCTGCTCCTTGAACATGGGGATCACGCTGCCGTTGCTCCCCAGCACATTACCGAACCTGACCGTGGTGAACTTGGTGGAACTGATCGCGGCAGTGGACTGGATGTAGCACTCGGCCGAACGTTTGCTGGCCCCCATGACATTAGTCGGATTGACCGCCTTGTCGGTGGAGATCATCACAAAATTACGTACCCCGAAACAATGCGCCAGATCGGCCAGATTTTTGGTGCCGCCGACGTTATTGGTGACAGCCTCAATGGGGTTGTATTCCATCATCGGCACATGTTTGTAGGCTGCGGCATGAAACACGACATCCGGCATAAATTCGTCGAACAGCGCCTCCATGCGGTCCCGGTCGCGTACATCCCCCATCACCGGAACCAGCATCAGTTCGGGATGACTGATTGAGAGTTCATGCTCAATATGAAACAGAGGTGTTTCAGCCGCATCCAGCAGGATAATCTTGCGGGGAGCATAGCGGGCCACCTGACGGCAGATCTCACTGCCGATACTCCCGCCGGCCCCGCTCACCAGTACACGCTTGCCAGCCAGATACCCGCTGATAGAGCGGTCATCGAGCTGTGCCGGTTCACGCCCGAGCAGGTCATCGATCTCCACATCCTTGATATGGGAAACCTCCACCTTACCGGTAATCAGGTCAGACAGTCCGGGCAGGATCTTGAAACGCACTTCCGCCATCTTGCAGCGCCGGATAATCGCCCGGATATCTTTCCCGCGCGCCGACGGAATGGCGATGATCACCTTCTCGACACATAGATCCCGTGCCAGTCCGGAGAGCTGGCGGGTATCACCCAGTACCGTAACCCCGTTAAGGTTCATTCCGACCTTCAGCGGATCATCATCCACAAATCCCACCACATTGTAATTCGCAGAGGGATTTTTCCTGATCTCCTGCAGCAGCTGATTACCGGCCTCACCGGCACCCACAATCAGGGTCTTCGGCCCGGTTTTCATACGCGGCAGTACGTACATCTCGCGGTAGACCCGCCACAACAGGCGGCTGGAAACCATCAGAAACAGCAGGATTCCCCAATCGAGAACGAAAATAACCCGCGAAAAATATGCGTACTCACGCAGTACCAGGATGGCGAACAGGGAAAAAACCGAAGCCAGGGAGACCGTTTTGATGATCTCCAGCATGTCAGGCAGGGAGGCATACTTCCACATGCTGCGATACAGGCGGGAAAAGAAAAACACCAGACCCTTGCTGACCACAACGATCGGCAGCAGACGCGTCAGAAGTTCAATGCGGCGAAAGAGATCGAAATCGACATCAAAAAGATAGGCCAGCACATAGGCCACAGTTATCAGGACCAGATCAAGGAAAAAGACGAGATAGCGACGCGAAGGGATGGTCATAGGTTCCGGTATGGAAAACGAAAAAATCGCCCGTGAGATTTTTTGAAGTTTCGCATCATACTAATTTAGCGTTGGAAAAGTCAAGTTAATCAATATTCATGCATCTCGAATGACGCATTGCCATCAGCATTCGAAATCCTCTTTATAAACCCTTGCAAATATATTGGCTGAAGTGACCATCCACCAGCCTGGACCATTTCAATAGTTTCAGTATGTTGCACGATTTAATGCCCGTATTTTCTGTCCATCCGTCTTTTCATCCACAGCTGTTACCTTCACCCAATACACTGAAATTATTGCACTTTAATCACAGGAAGGTCTTTGGCATGCATCCTGTAAAGTCGGATAGCAGATAGCGATATTTTGCAACCACTGAAACTCGCAGCATAGAAAAAGGGGGTACAACATGAAATCTGTACGTTTGATCAATCTGCTGACGTCGCTGGTGATCATGCTCATGATCATGGCCGGCAACGCCCAGGCGGCACTGAAGGCCTACGGTCCCACCGACCCGGTCACGTCACTGCCGGCCTGGTATCAGGATAACAACAACCTGGCACTGGTACCGTGTGTGGACCAGAACGGGTTCTGTATCCTGCCGCCGGAATTCGATCCGGCTTTCCAGAATCTACCCATAACCACCACCGGGCCGATCAATGACAACAATTTCCCCGGCGAATCATTCTATTATTCCGCCGAAGCGGCAATGCAAATTGACGGAGATGAAGCCCGGTTAACCTTTGTCATTGAAGCGGCATTTCTGGCCGGCGTATCCCCTGACTCAGGAATTGTGTTCCTGCGAACAGACCTGGTAAAAATGCGGGGACTGACCCCTAACAGCACCTACCGCGTTACCCACCCCTATGGCACCTTTGATTTCACCACCGACGCAGCCGGCGACACCACCGGCGGTGGCGGAGTCGCCGTCCGGCTCGAAGACAACGCCGGAGTGCCGGCCCAATGGATGCCGGCAGGTATGAAAGCCGGTACCATCACCGGCATTGGACCGTACCTGACCCGCAAAACCGGCGGCCTGATCGTCGACCCGATCAGCGGCAATACCTATATCGGCGATGCAGCAACACCGGTAGAGGTTGTCGGCAGCCCGACCGGAAACAATTTTTTCCGTATTGAGAGAGTTCTTACCAACGGCGTCCCGGTAACCGGTATCTCCTGGCAGACCGATCTCTTCGTCCTCATGGGACGGGTCTTCACCGGACCGATCCCATCGGATCTGACTGTCAGTGCCACCTATGCCCGCGATGCAGTCGATGGTCAGGTCGACATCTTTGCTACAGCGGTACCGGGTGCAGTCCTTAACATTAGCGGCACCGGTATAACCTCCTCGGATCTGACAGCCGACAATCCGGTGACCGGCAAATACTTCCTTAATATCCCGCTCAGCACACCCGATCTGCCGAGCAATCTGGTCATCACCAACAGCCTCGACCTGCAGGCCACCCCACCCCATTCAATCAACCTGGTGGACGAGGTCAACATCACCGAGGCCAACTACAACCAGTCCACGCAGGTGCTGACGATCAAGGCCTCTTCGCGCGACAAGGTAGTGCCTTTCCCGACACTGACGGCCGCCAACTTCACCGCACCGGGCAACAGTTTTGATTCCTACGGGGTTTTCACTAAAACCCTGTCCACCATTCCGCCCCAGACCGTGACAGTTACATCCTCCAAGGGCGGTTCTGCAACCGCACCGGTAAGTGTCGGCGTACCCGATCCGCTGGTCATAACAACCGCCGAAGCACTCCCGGACTACGCCATCGACGGCCTGTACAACCAGCCCATCTCCGCCAGCGGCGGCGTGCCGCCCTACACCTGGTCATCATCCGTATCCGGCTCACTCCCGCCGGGGATAAACTTCTTTGCCAACACCGGCCGGCTGTTCGGCACACCGACCTCATTCGGGTCTTACAGTTTCAGCTTACAAGTAGCGGACAGCCTGGGCGCGATCACCATCAAACCCTTTACCCTGACATCCAGCACCCCACCCAACCCGGTGGCAGTAGCCGACTCAGCTACAACGACAGCAGGTTCGACAATTGTTATTAATGTATTGGCAAATGATACTTCACCGGTAAGTTCGATTAATCCTGCTACCGTTTCGGTGTCGGCGGCTACAGGTGGGTCGGCGGTTGCAAATCTTGATGGGACGGTAAGTTATACTGCACCGGCAACGGCGGGGTCTTATAGTTTCGGTTATTCAGTAAAGGACAATAGTAGTCCAGTTTTGAATTCGAACGAGACAATTGTTGGTGTCATCGTAAGCACTTTGCCTGCCACAGGTGTGATAGTAACGTCCTCGTTGGCAAGTCCACAAGTGACTGGAACAGCCGTTACTTTTAATGCAGCGGGCCAAGGATCTTCGGGGTACCAGTACCAGTTCCAACTGTTTAACGGTACATCATGGTCAGTAGTTCAAGGATTTGGAATCGGATCGTCATGGACTCTGCCTGCGAATACACCACCGGGTGATTACACACTAGCTGTTCAAGTCCGTACAAGCAGTTCTGTTATCATGGATGCACAAAGCTTTGTTTCGTATAATATTTCGACTGTTCCACCACCACCTGCCACAGGTGTGATAGTAACGTCCTCGTTGGCAAGTCCACAAGTGACTGGAACAGCCGTTACTTTTAATGCAGCGGGCCAAGGATCTTCGGGGTACCAGTACCAGTTCCAACTGTTTAACGGTACATCATGGTCAGTAGTTCAAGAATTTGGAATCGGATCGTCATGGACTCTGCCTGCGAATACACCACCGGGTGATTACACACTAGCTGTTCAAGTCCGTACAAGCAGTTCTGTTATCATGGATGCACAAAGCTTTGTTTCGTATAATATTTCGACTGTTCCACCACCACCTGCCACAGGTGTGATAGTAACGTCCTCGTTGGCAAGTCCACAAGTGACTGGAACAGCCGTTACTTTTAATGCAGCGGGCCAAGGATCTTCGGGGTACCAGTACCAGTTCCAACTGTTTAACGGTACATCATGGTCAGTAGTTCAAGGATTTGGAATCGGATCGTCATGGACTCTGCCTGCGAATACACCACCGGGTGATTACACACTAGCTGTTCAAGTCCGTACAAGCAGTTCTGTTATCATGGATGCACAAAGCTTTGTTTCGTATAATATTTCGACTGTTCCACCACCACCTGCCACAGGTGTGATAGTAACGTCCTCGTTGGCAAGTCCACAAGTGACTGGAACAGCCGTTACTTTTAATGCAGCGGGCCAAGGATCTTCGGGGTACCAGTACCAGTTCCAACTGTTTAACGGTACATCATGGTCAGTAGTTCAAGAATTTGGAATCGGATCGTCATGGACTCTGCCTGCGAATACACCACCGGGTGATTACACACTAGCTGTTCAAGTCCGTACAAGCAGTTCTGTTATCATGGATGCACAAAGCTTTGTTTCGTATATAGTTACACTTTAGTAGCTAGTGTGTTTAACATATAACATTTGAAGTGGGAACTGGCTTGAAATATTTCAATAATTAAGCCAGTTCCCAACTGTCTCTGCTGCATTTGGTACATACATTGGTTTATCAGTATAATTATATAGAATTTTGCTAGAATTAGTTCCAAATTTGTCTTCTTCATAAATAGAGTATTTCCCATAGCCCAACTTACTATGGATATAATTATCACGAATTGTGATAAATTTAGAATTTGAATATTCAATACCATTTTTTTTAAAACCTGTAATTGTATTGCTAACAATACGAACAAAGTCTGCTTGTTCTATTGCAACCACAACATTATTCACATCCGTTGAATTTTGAGTAATTACAGGGCAATTCGAAATTGTAATATTATTATTACGAATATTTATTCCTGCACGTTGCTTTACATGAACTGCTGGCGAGACAGACCGTGAAGATATGTATGTTCCATTTATTAAAATTGCGGAACTATTTTCAAATAAAAAGCTTTTATCGTTGTAATCGAACATTCCACCAATGATTTGAACTCCATATGTTTGAAAGGTGTATAATCCGACGTGGTTTCCAATCATTACACCACCGAGAATCTTCAAGCCTTCTGAGCCTACCGCAGAATACACTGCGTAATGACAGTTGTCGAACATACAGTTTTGAATTTCTACTCCGATGCTGAGTTCTGAATATAAGCCATTTCCAAATCGAACACCACCACCAAAGTAACAATTTGATATAAAACCCTCTCTTGCTCGAAACAATCTGATCCCATAAACGTTTGAATCCATACTGAAATTACAATTTGATATGTTATATTCTTTGAATTGATTTGAATGTGGCGAGCTTTGAACTCCATCATTACCTTCACGATTAAAAGCAATGGCTGAACCAGTAAAACTTAAACCATCCATTTCAGTAAGTACACCCCGATTAGACTGGTAAAATATATCACCTTTGTAACCATAAAGTTTCGCTCCAATTCCGATAAGTTTAATATTCCTATCTGGCAATACAACTCTACTTGTTTTATAGGTACCTGTAAAAATCACAACTGAGGATGCATTAATTGCAGATTGAATTGCACCCGTCATATCGGTTAATCCTGGCACAGGGTTATCTCCGAACCACTCAGGCCGTGCATATTTCAAACCTTTAAGCGAACCTTTTCCAACAAAAGTTATATATCCACCACGCTCAAAGGTGAGCTCTCTGTCAACCGGCCAAGTTATTTGTGTATTAATAACAATTGGTGAAGTGACAACCACATTTTTTACATTTTCTGCAGTAGATGCTATCAAGAGTGTTGAATTATTTGCTATAATGCCTTCGCTTCCGTAAGATACGATTGAAGCGTTAGCAGAATAGCTGCTAAATGCAATAAGAATTAAACTCATTAACATAATTTTCCCAAAAAAAATCATATCCCACCAAAAGAAATAAATAATAAATTTCTATAAATTGATACTTGTACATACAAAATGACCAAATACAATACACCAATCGAACTTGCTGCGCCCTCAAATGATATTTTCTACAATAACGAATTCATGTTATTGGTTGCATGTTCGTGGAATTTTCGTCTCAACCTAAGCAATCTACAAAGTCATAATATAGGCATGTTATTTAAAAAACATATTAACTGGAATTTTTTTGTTAAACTAGTTGACCGACATAGAGTACCAACTCTTGCTTATAATGCATTGACTCAGTATGGACATGGCGGAATTCCGGATTGTATAATGAAACAACTAAAAGAAAGAAGTAATCAAAGTCGCATTCAAGCACTTAAGCATGGAGCAGAGTTAATAAACATAAGCAAGGCCTTTGCTAACCAAGAAATCTCTTTAATGCCATTAAAAGGAATTACGCTTTCTCAGCATTTATATAATGATATAGGAGTACGGCATACTAGAGACATCGATATTCTAATAAAAGCAGAAAACATGTTAATAGCCCATGAAATTCTTGTGGAAAATGGGTACCGTCGTCAACCAAGTGGTTTTGATTATACGAATAAACAACATGACCGAATAATAAAATATCTTCACCATTTTGAATATGTTAATAGCCGTAAAAACATACTAGTGGAGCTTCATTGGCGATTCCACTCTTGGCCTCAAAGTCACATGAACACCGTTTGGGAAAACAGTATTCCATCCAGTTTCAATGGTGTTCCTGTGTACAAAATGAGTGATTGCATGCTGCTTTTAATGCTTTGTGATCACGGTGCTATGCACGCATGGTTTAGACTGAAATGGCTAAGTGATATTGCGATGCTACTTACTAAAGAACGATTGGAAGGGGGGGAAAATTTATTTGAGTTAGCCGAACGTCTTGATCTAACAAAAACATTAGCCCAAACAACGCATCTAGTGCAAAACCTTTATAAGATCCCCTTAAGTGACTCCTTCTTAAATATTATAAGACAGGAAAAAAATATAGTCTCCTTATGTAAACCTGCTATTAAGGCACTTCAAAAGACAGAAATGGAAGTTTTATCAAGTGGCTCACGTGTGGAGGGGCTACTAGCCTCCATACAAATGTATCAGAGAAGAAAATCCCTTTCGTGGCATATGATACTTATGACATTTCTTACATCTAAATGTGATTATTATAAATTTAGACTACCTGACAAATGGTTCTGGCTATATATTCCGTTGAGACCAGTCTTTTGGGTATTGCGACATTTCATTAAATAATGATTATTTTGGTTAGAACATTGAAAATTAATCAAATTCAAAATTGTTTTTAGTGAATTACACCTTCACTTCTTAAAACTTTCACAAATGTAAGAAAAATAATGTGAATATCAAAAATGAAAGATTGGTTAATCATATAGTACTTATCAAATGCCACTTTTGTCTGGGTGGGTATCTCATCTCTACCGTTGATCTGGGCCCATCCGGTCAAACCAGGGATTAAAACATGAACTCCCATTTGAGTTCGCATTTCAATCAAATCAGTTTGATTGAATAGTGCCGGCCTGGGACCAACGAGACTCATGTCACCTTTCAGGATGCTGAATAATTGTGGGAGTTCATCAAGGCTAGTTTTGCGCAGAATTTTGCCGATCGGAGACAGCCAGCAACCGGGATCTCTTAACAGGTGGGTAGCAACGGCCGGTGTCTCAGTTCGCATGGTGCGGAACTTAGGCATTTTGAAAATTTTATTGTTGCAGCCCACCCGGTCTGACCAGTAGAGAACCGGGCCAGATGAGGACAACTTAACCAGAACTGAAATAATTAGCATCGGAATTAAAAAAAATACAATTGCAGTCAACGAGCAGATTATATCGAAAATTCGTTTCATAATTTCTTTCTCACTTGATTGTTAAACCACTGTGCTGTATCAGCTAACCCTTTATCCATTGTAAACGGCGGTTCCCACTCTAATTCTTGCCTTATCTTTGAACTATCTACCGTCAGCGAACCGGTTAAACGCTTTACCGCTTCGCACTTTCCAACCAGAATACCGACCAGGCGCATGAGATACATAGGTACTGGGAAAAGCCTGGAAGGTCGTCCTAGCACAGTTGCTGTTCGTCTTATCATTTCTGGTGTGGATATATCTTCACCATCACTCACCAGGTAGGTCCGGCCTGCAGCGGCAGGGTGGGCTGCACATAAAGTCAAAGCATCAACCAAGTTCCCTACATAGATCAGACTGCGTTTATTATATATGGCAGCTAACGGGAGCGGTAACCCGCAACGGATGATTCTCATCATATTAAAAAAGTTGGCTTTGACACCCGGGCCATAAACCAGTGTTGGCCTGACGGCCACGACCTCAAGCCCTGTTTCAGCTTCAATTCTACGAAGCGCCTGCTCCGCTTCCCATTTACTGATGCCGTAGGGGTCGGTTGGATGTGGTGGTGAGTCCGAAGTATACGCTGTAGATGACTCTTCCCCGTTGACTTTTACCGAACTTATAAAGACGAAACGCTTGACACCCGCCACAGACGCAGTATGCGCCAGCTGTGCGGTACCGTCAACATTCACACGACGAAATTCAGTCATCGGATCAGCAGAAGGATCATCCATGATATGGACACGAGCTGCCAGATGGATGATCGTATCGATCCCGCCCAGAGCGTGATCCCAGGGAGTAGCAGCAGAAAGCGGTTCCACTGTCACCGGCTCCACCCCGGCTGTCAGGGATGAAGGGCTTTCAGATGCCAGCAGGGTTCCGCGTACAGCCCAGCCTTCCGACAACAGTCGTCTGCAGAGATAACGACCTACAAAGCCGGTAGCGCCTGTAACAAGCACGTTCATTGTTGCACCATCTCCACATAAACCGCCATCGTCTCGGCTACAACCTTCTCAACGGCAAATTCGTTCACGGCGATTTCACGTCCGCGTGCCCCCATAGATCTCCGCAGCTCAGGGTTTTCAATCAGGCGTTGAAGCGCGTCTGCCAGTTCGACGGTACTGCGTACAGGAACCAACAGACCGTTAACTTCATGTCGGACAACATCTCTGCATCCGGGTGTATCGGTAGTAACAATGGGAAGCCCGCATGCAGCAGCTTCAATCAGGACTTTTGGCACTCCTTCGCCGTACGCCGACGGCAAACAGACTATAGATGCCTGGGAAAACACTTCCGGCATATCATCGCGTTTACCCCACCATTCAACGACTCCTGTACGATTCCATTCAGTCAGTGTTGACTGGGGAACTGAATTGTGGTTTTGCAGATCACTGTCACCCACCAGTACAAAGCGTACATTCACTTTGCTTTCATGGAGCAGCTTAGCGGCTTCTACAAACTCTCCCAGACCCTTATCCCACAACATACGCGATGCGAGGACAATTACCGGTAGTCCGGCAGGTTCAGCAGATGGATGGAAAATGGCGGTATCAACACCTGCTCCTCTGATCAGACGAATATTCTCCGGATCAACCAGACGTAAGCTGACCAACAGATTCCTGTCTACATCATTTTGCAGGATCAGTCGCGTATGTCTTCCGCTGAGCAGAAATCTGAATCCGACACAGATAATAGGTCGCAGTAAACGGGCCTTCAACTGCTGTGATACAAAAACGAAGCCCAAGCCGGCAAGGGCATTCACAACATGATGCACGCCTGCGATACGTGCGGCAAGTGATCCGTAGAGTACCGGCTTCATCGCAACCTGGTGCACAATGTCGGGCTTCTCATGCCGGTAGATACTTACGAGTTCCAATATCGCAGCGAACTCTTTCAAAAGATTCGTGCTGCGACGCTGCATTTTCAAGGGGATTACGCGAAACCCTTGTTCTCGCAAGCGCTCACAATATTGGTCAATTCTGGTAGCCACTACAACTTCATAACCCAGTTTTTTTGCTGCTTGAGCAAGAGGGAGTCGATGGGACCAGAAATACCAGTCTTCTGTAACAAGAAAAAGTAGTTTGGGAACGCTCAATTATATTCTCCAACCAGACCTGCTAAATTTGATCAATGGCATTAAACTCCGTAATACCCGCGATACCACTCAACAAAGCGTCTAATTCCATCTTCAATGGTTGTTGCAGGCTTGAATCCCACGTCATTCATTAGCATATCGACATCTGCAAATGTTACAGGTACATCACCAGGCTGGATAGGGAGCAGGTTTATGAGAGCTTTTTGTCCAATACATCCTTCGAGTACCTCGATAAAACGGAGAAGGTCCACCGGTTGATTATTACCAATGTTATAAATACGATAAGGAGCGTAACTAGAGCCGGGATCGGGTTCGGCTCCGTTCCAATTTGTATTTCCTGTCGGAACCTTGTCAATGACGCGTACCAGACCTTCAACAATATCATCGACATAGGTAAAGTCACGTTTCATATCACCTTGGTTGAAAACATTAATCTGAGAACCTTCCAGAACGGCTTTAGTGAAGGAAAAATAGGCCATATCTGGCCGGCCCCAGGGGCCGTAAACGGTGAAAAAACGCAGACCGGTAGTCGGGATTCCGTAAAGGCTCGAATAGGAATGGGCCATCAGTTCATTGGCCTTTTTGGTAGCAGCATAAAGAGATACCGGGTGGTCTACATTATGATGTTCCGAAAACGGAATGGTTGTATTGGCGCCGTATACCGAACTTGAGGATGCATAGACAAGGTGCTTGATGTCATTATGCCGGCACCCCTCGAGGATGTTGATAAAGCCGTTGATATTGCTGTCTATGTATGTGTAAGGGTTTTCGAGTGAATATCTTACGCCGGCCTGGGCAGCCAGGTTGATGACAGAGTCAAATTTTTCAGACACAAAGAGCAGATACAGATGCTCTCGCTCTTCCAGGCCGATTTTTTTAAAAAGAAAGTTTGGGAAAAGTTCAAGTTGGTTAAGGCGGGCTTGTTTGAGGCTCGCATCATAATAGTCGTTTAGATTGTCGATGCCGATGACCAGATTGCCATCAGCAAGCAACCGTTTGCACAAATGGAAACCGATAAAACCGGCAGCTCCGGTCACCAGTATTTTACTCATGGATCATTTCTCCTTGAGAATCTAAGACCATCCTATCCAATGTCAATTGGGAAACAGATCAGAAATCATTTTTCCTATTTCAAAATCTCCGAAAAAGGGATCAAATTTTTCAGCACAATTACCTGGAAAAAAGGTAATCTCTCCGGCCTTAATGTCACTATTTCCAATAAAATACAGATCAACCCTGCACAGGGAAAAGCCACTGGATAGTTTAGAGGAGATCTCAAGTGCATAATCCAGCTGTTCAGGTCTGGGCAACGGTTGAGGATTACGAGCATAGTACATTGAATAAGGTAAGAGTTCCCAATTGACCGTGTACAGTTGCCTAGTGTGTTCTGAAAAACGGTCAATATCAACTTGAATCATAAATGGGCGCCCATTCGCACAGAATATCTTATAGTCGAAAGGCGGGTTTCCGTTAGCATCCAACAATAGGTCTTCAACAATCAGCCGCGGTTTCAGTCCGCAATAATTAGGCTCGCGCCCCCTGATGTAATAATCCTCTTTAAGATAATCGTCAAGAGTCGCCAGTTCCTTGCTAGATAAGGGCTTATTTGTAGGCTCTTTCTTCAGCAGAATGCGTCCGCTGCTGTGCGTTGGCTTAATAATGCATGGCATTCTAATTTCATATTCTTCCAGCTCTTTAGTTGACTCTGCAATCAAAAGATTTGGAACTACCAAATTTCTATGGCCATTCCGCATGAGCCAATCCTTGAAACCTGCTTTATCAGTCAAAGATTTTGCTAGTTCAATATCTCCACTAAAGGAAATTTTCTCACTCAAAAAAAATTCGTTAAATGAACGTGGTGAATAAAATCGAGGTAAATACCCCAAACGCTTCCAGCAAAATAGTATGCTGATTGCGCAATTCCAAACAAAGCCTGTTGGCAAATACATTTGTAATTTCATAAAAACACCATTCGACCATGTGCAGAAAAATTCAAAATTAAATATAAGACTCTGTAGTGATACATTTATTTCATCTTACCCTTCCAACTTCGCGGTTCTTCAAACGGTGGTATAGACGTTATCTTTGCAGTTTCCTGACAAGCCATAGGGAATTTCCCGATATTCATTTTTGCCGAATTTTTCCAATACTCAATATGAGGGATTTTACTCGGATCAAATCCCATAAGACGGGTTACTCGGGCATCGAACTCAACAGGGTCATCGCCACATGCTATCACTCCCGCATGTACATCAGTTCCTTTGAGCGGGCCGTTACCCTGCATTCCATATATACCATCAAGTACAAAAACAACCTTGCGTTGCGGACTGTCTTGCAGTATCCCGTTACGGTCAGCAAAGAAAAGTATTCGATTAATATCAACAATAGTACGCCATAGGGTATCGTTACCATACCAAGCGCCGCCAAATCCAGTTTCCTGACCTAGTTTCTGTCGTTGCGATTCAATAGAATAGGCAGCATTCTTAAGAAAGGAGTGCAGGAATGATATTCCCGCGATATTTTTTCGGTTAAACCAGTTTCTGAGTGCACGGACGGTTCTGGTATAAGGTGTCATAGAAGGACATTCATCGCCTCCGGTTTCTGGCGAACCGCTCCGAAAATGCGGTAAGAAATCCTTAGACAAATTTGCACCGACTATATTCTTAAGACCCAGCGTCACACCCGCTTTTGCATGACATTTCATTTTGGCTACATTAATCACCAAATCTGCATTTAAAATCGTCTGTGAGAATTTATACCTATGTACGCGGCCGGAATGATTACCTTTTGTAATTTCATCATCATAATCCTGAATAGAAAATTCTGGGCGATCATCATTGGGTAAAAAGTGGAGGCTATCCTCGCCAATGTCAACAATGCGGGCACCGGCAGGGTCACCGGGCAAAGGAATTCTTCGCAGGATCATAAAATGATCATTTATAACGGCATGCTCGAATCTTAAATCCAACAAAGAAATATCAACTTTTTTTGAGTGATAATATTTAACCAGGGCCTTAAGACCATTTGTTACACAAATAGAATTAAAATCAGCACTCTGCAACGGAGTATCTGCAATAACCAAATTAATTGAGTTACCTGACCTGCTAGCTGCTAACAAAACATAATCAATAATCGGGCGAATAACAGAGGCGTGAACAACCAGGCTGTTTATAGTACATGCGGCCTCTTTCACTTTATGAAGCACCAGGTTGGGCTTTATCACAATATTAGTGCATCCGGCGACAAGATGACCCAAGGGGTTCCAATCGGGGGTACCATAATTAGCAGCATCCCATCCCATCTGATAAAACACATCACGTACTGCAGAGTAGACACTATTATCCATAACATCAGTACACAAATCATTCAGTTCAGGGTAAATCTGATCCGGTGAAAATGGCGCCAACGGATATTGTGATCCAGGGCAGATATTTTGACTGAACATATTAGCACCTCGAACAAAAGCTGATTTAATAAGATTTCTGCCACTACCGATCAGAGACGTTCTATTGAATTAAATGATAAATACTATTTTTAACTAAACGGTACTTCCCACTCACCTCATTTTCAATCTCATCAACATATTTAATAACAATATTTATTTCTGTACCTAACCTATTAACAAACTCCTTAATAACAGCAGCTTCATCAACTGAACTATATTTTGAAGGATCAACAACAAGTCTGATTTCAATTTCATCCAGATCATCCTGAATTACTTGAAATTTAATAATTCCATTTGAGTATTTTATGCAATTGCTTACATTGCCCAAATTAATTTTGCCACGCTGCCGGGAATAAATAAAATCATTAATCCGGCCTTCTATTCTTTCAAAAACAGGAGACCAGCACCCGCAAGCGCAGGGACTTTCATCAGACGCACTCAACCTCATTCTGTCGCCAATGCGATAGCGTACAAGAGGGGTTCCTTGAGTTATAAATGAAGTTACTAAAACCTCCCCTTCCTGAGCCGGGTTACCATTTTCATCTACAACTTCAATAATGCCAGTAGCAGGCAAATAGTGCATCTTGCCAAACTCACACTGTACAATGAATGGTGCCCCCTCAGAAGATGAGTACTGGTCAACAACAATTGTTCCGAATTGTTCACTAATTACTTTGACCTGTTCGGTAATGAGGGTTTCAGCTGTTGTGAATATTGCTTTAGGATTAAACTCAATCGCTATGTTATTGAGTTTTGCAAAATTAGCTATTTCAAAAATACTGGATGGAAAACCAGATATATACTCAGGCCTGTATCTATTCAAGTCGGCCAAATAATGAGGAATATTCTGAGGTAATAAATTAAAAGTGGAATAATATCGAATGTTGTACAAGAAGTCTGTTTTCCAAAATCTTTTTTTTTCTTCGTCTCTTCTGTTCAATAGTTTTTTGCCAGAAAACCAGGCCGTTTTTTTCCCGAGATGCCAGCCATACCTCCCCCTGAAAAAATCCAAGATAGCATGTCGCTCCCATACATTTTCCCAAGTAAAATATATTGTCAGAGATTTTCCGGTAGTACCACCAGTATTACCGACACATCCTTTTCTGGGATTTATCGTTAATATATTTGCAATGTTTTGTCTGACGTCCTCTTTTGATACAACTGGCAGTAGGTGTAAATCAGCAGCACAACGGATCTGACTGACATCAATCTCGTTCCACAGGTGGTTAAAGTAGGGTGAGTTTTGGGACACAAATGCTAAAAAACTTATTAACCTCTCGTTTTGAATTTTAACGACTTCATTCAACGGCATCTCATACATCAACTTGTGAAATTTTTTGTACTCAAGATACAAGCCACAATATCGTTTTCTGTAATTTAAGATATCATATACAGTAACAGCAATATTCTGTATAAAATTAGGTGCTATTTCATATAGCTTATCTATTAAATTCATAACTCAACTTTCGCACCGAGATAATCGGTGGTAACGCTTTTGTTTATACGGCCTGAGTCAGTAATGAGGTGGCCGGGGTTTGTGAGACAGCCTGAGGGGTGAAATAAGCAATGTACCGATGTTGATGTGGTTATTGGCTTCAGGCCGCCAGCTTCAGTTGTTTGATTCCCCGGAAATAAGCCTCATTTGGTGTCTGCTTGTCAAGTGAGGAGTGTTTCCGATTGTCGTTGTACCAGTTGAACCAGTATTCCAGGTCTTTGGAAAGCTCTGTTCCAGTTTCGTATGTTTTGAGGTAGATGCGTTCGTACTTCAGGGTGCGCCAGAGTCTCTCGATGAAGATGTTGTCTTTGAAGCGCCCTTTGCCATCCATGCTGATCCTGATATTCCAGGTCTTGAGGACGGAGGTGAAAGCCTCGCTGGTGAACTGGCATCCCTGGTCTGTGTTGAAGATCTCCGGCGCACCGTACTTGAAGAGCGCTTCTTTCAGAGCCTCGACACAAAACCGGGTATCAAGCGTGTTGGACAATCGCCAGGAGAGAACCTTTCTGGTGGCCCAGTCCATGATTGCTATCAGGTACATGAATCCCCGTGCCATGGGGATGTAGGTGATGTCAGTTGCCCAGACCATATTGGGTCTGTCAATGGTCACTCCCCGCAGCAGGTAGGGATAGACCGGATGCTTTGGCTGTCGTCTGCTGGTACCCGGCTTGGGGGCTAGAGACTCGATGCCCATGAGCAGCATCAGGCGACGAACACGATCCCGACCGACAGGATGTTCCCCTGTTGTCAGGTGATCCGCCAGAGAACGGCTGCCCATCCAGGGTTGTTCCATGTAAAGTTTGTCAATCCGGCGCATCTGTTCAAGATCGCCAGAGCGAAGACCGGATGCCGGGCCACGATAGTAGCTGGCACGGGGCACATTCAAAAGCTCGCAGCGGCGCTCAACAGAAACTTCGGGGTGGCCGGTGGCAATCACCTTTTGTTTCTGCGCCCGGTCAAGTTCAATCCGGGCAGATTGGACAAAAAATCGTTCTCAGCCTTGAGCTTCCCGATTACACGATGAAGCTCGGACACTTCGGCATCATGATTGACCTCTTTCTTCTTGCCCTTGCCGAAGAGGTCAGATGAGTTCTCGATCAGCTCCTGTTTCCAATTGCTGATCTGGCTGGGGTGGACCTTGTACTCGCTGGCAAGCTCTGCCAGGGTCTTTGACTCCGACAGGGCGGCCAAGGCAACCTTGGCCTTAAATTCTGCGCTGTAACGGGTGCGGTGCTGCATGGAACCTCTCCTTTCAAATTGGATCGGTTCATTGCTTACACGCCTGTCTCAAAAAGCGCAACCACTTCACCTTTGAACGTCTGCTGAAAGAGTCCCAGCAGCATGGTAAGCGCTTTTGCAAAACTGACCTGTCTGAGCTCATCACAGCCGGCTTGGGACAACGCGGGTCTTTGGTCGTTCTTTGGCCCATTGCTAGCATGATGTAGCGGGTAAAGACAATCGTCGTATGGGCAACCAGCGCATCATAGCTTCTGCCCTGAAACTCCTTGGCTAGGTTCAGAAAGCTCTTAGTCATCTTAAAACTTATCCGTAAATAACGCCAGCTTTTCTAAAGGCGATTATGGCTGCTGCCGTGTGTAATAACGCTTCATAGGCTTCGGTGAGTTTTTCATATCTCACCAGCAGCTTTCTGAATCTATTGAACCAGGAGTGAGTAACCTCGACAATCCATCGACGGCACCTGGAATGCGGATTGTCTTTCTTCTACTGAATCTCCTCACCGCGCTGTTTTACGTGCGGGATGTAATTGCGATCTTTGATAGCTTTCTGGGCAGGTTCGCCGGTGTAGCCCCTGTCAGCACAAAGATGCTGAACAGTGCCTGGGCGATCGATGACAATCTCATCAAGCACAAGTTCAAGTTGGCTCACATCGTGCCTGTTTGCTCCTGTTACGACTATCGACAAGAGGACGCCACGTTCGTTCACCAGGACATGACGCTTGCTTCCGTTTTTTTCCCCGGTCAGTCGGGTTACGACCTACGGTCTCTTGAGCCAATGGTGCTTTGGTCATCGATCCGTCTATACTTTGCCAGTGCCAGGCGATGCCTTCCATCTCATCGTATTCGGCAAGGCCGGCACGCCAGATTGAAACAAAGAAACCGGCATGCATCCAGCGCATGAAATGGGTGTGAATCGCACTCGGGCTGCCGAATCTTTCCTTTGGCAGTGCTTTCCATTGGCAACCGGTGCGCAGAACGTACATGATAGCTTCAAAGATCTGACGGTGCTCCATCGGCTTTTTGCCACCGCCGGGTTTACGTCGATACACTTTGTTCGGGTCACGCTCTGGAGCAGGTACTAGCTGAGAAACCTTCTCCCAAAAGGCATCAGAGACTTCCCACGATTGAATCTTTGCCATAACACCCTCCCAGCGTAAGTGATCAATGCTGGGAGGAACTAGTACCAGAAATACTACGATAAGTAAATTTATTTACGGATAAAATCTTAATATCCCAGCACCGCTTGTAGAGCTTGATGATCTCTTCATCGGCCAGCCAAGTATCGGTAGACAAGAGAGCCAGCCAGTTTCTGCTGCTGCGGTCTCTCACAAACACGATCTTTGCCATGATGGCACTGCCATCAGCTACACTTCCTAGTGCAACCACGCAGGAGGCAAGGATCTTTGCCCGGCCGCTTCGCTTGCGCAGGCTCTTGTACAGCTCGTTGAGCGTCACTTGGAAGCCCTGGTAGCCGTACCTTGAGCATGCAGATGAGCTGCACCTTCTCTTCCAGCAGACGGATGATAGTCGATGAAAAAGAGAACCAGCTGTCAAACAGGAGGTACTCCCGCAGCTCTGGCCTGAGCCACCAGCTCTGCCAGCACATGAGTGGATTTGCTGACGCTCTCGCTTCTGCGCTTGTAACCGTTGGTGCGCTTGTCGATATCGCTCCGCATAGGAAACAGCCGGTTCTTCTCCCTGGAGGAACTCAACAGTGAAAACGATACCGGCAGGCAGGTTGTGCCATCCGACCAGCCAAGTGTCAACAACCGGAATCCGACCAGGAAGCGGTTCTCGTTATGATCATGAACGCGGGACAGCAGTTCCACCTTCTTGCTGCGATTGCGGTTGTAGAGAGAAGAATCCACGATGAACACCTTCGGTGTCTTGTCCGAAGTCAACGGCTGAATCTGTTCCCTGATCATTGTTGCACTCAGCAGGTGCAGGAACTTCCGCCAGTTGGCAGTCGTGGAGTTGAGAAACCGGTACACGGTGTTTTTTCCGATCTCCGAAGCAGCATCAGAGACTTGGAGATACCGGAACAGATTCTTGCCGGTAAAGACCAGAGAAAAGATAAACCGCATCACAACCACCTGCGAAATACCGAACTTCTTGGCTATGTTGCTTTGCTTGATTAGCAAGGCGATGCGCTGATCGACAAAGAACGAATCAATTTGGTTTTTACATGACACGACATCTAATACATTCAGTTTAAAAGCGGCGCCTCATCTGTGTTACTAGTTTTGTTGGGGAACAAAACTATCTTAACACAGTTGGCGGAGCTTTTATAATAATAACAGTATGTTAAGCTATTTTACGCTCTGCGAAAGTTGAGTTACTGATGAAACTCCTTTGCTGGAGCCGAGTATGTAATACATGGCCTGTATCCAGGTCCAAATTGGCAACTTGGTGCCATGCATCGGTGTCTTTCGCAATTTAAAAAACAAGATTCAAGGCATCCACAGTGGGGACATACTCGCCCCGTGGGCCAAATGGCCTGTTCCAGATAAGAGCGACAGGTTTGTTCCGTGGGCAACAGATCCTTCAATTCGCCAATGGTCATGATATGCCACCTTTTTTTCGGAGAGACTACCATGCTCATATGACGAGATATGTCACGCTGGCGAAAAAGCTAACCTATGTTTGGGTTATAGGTTCGTAAATTAATCTCTTCAACACCATTATGGATTTATTTCAGATAACGAGCCATTTTTTAACCGTAGAGCCAGTAAATCCCTGGATAGCATCTTTGAATATAAAAACCTTTAAGTATACATTTTTCAAGAAAGCCTTAATTTTCCGCCACGCCCTCTAATACCATCTACTGTCCCACGTAGAGTATACCATAATCGTTGGAGACCTTTCCCAGCATAAATACTTGTTAGTATACAAGATAAATAACGAATTAACACAAGTTTTATAGTTGACCAAACTGAAGTTTCAGAACGGGCACCAGACAAAATAATATTACGTACTTGATAATAATTTCGAAATGGGGAAGCAATTGGACACAAGTACTTTCTGCCAACAATAACATCTCCTAAACCAACTCGGTGCGTGAATGTGGCCAAAGTATCAATGTATACTGGTAAATCTTTTAGACCACATCGAATACAAAAATCATAATCAATGAAGTCAATAAAAAAATCTTCTTGAAATGTACCAACACTTCTTAGTGTGCTAACTGGAATCAAGGAAAAACTGCTGGCCGTTGCAATAACCTCAATTAACGTTGATATTGGAGGTTCATATAAAGTTTTTCTTCTAACCCGATACGGTACACCATTTTCTCTTAATGGATAACCTGCGATAAGTCCAAGTTTAGATTTAGACAATATATATTCAAAAGAATCATTTAGGCGATGCAACGCATTTAAATTAACATCAGTGTCTTGGTCGAACAGGTAAAGTCCCTTTGCAGTGTCGTCACGCAATACAACATCTACAATTCTATTAAAGGCTGCGGAAAGTCCAATATTCCCGCAACTATTATCTAAAAAATGAACTTTACCTAAAAAAAGTTGTTCAATGATTGATTTATTATATTTAAATACACTGATTTGATCAGAATTATCGAAAACGACAACAAGTATTTTTAGTGACAGCAATATTCTTATGGACTCAATATGACATAATCCATCTGGATTATATAAGACAACTCCAGCGTAAAAGTGAGATTTAGAAGCAATATCATGACTACCATTAAAGATCTTATTTTGAATAAATGTCTGCATTATTTATATTTACCACCACGCCCAATAAAACCATGATAAATTCCTTTTAGCGTATAAAAAATGTACACATAATTAAATTTAACTATCAATAAAAAGTACGGAACTCTAATAATACACATAAAGAGCTCTCTAAATCTAAAGCCAAAGGGAGCCCAAGGTAGTCGAGCGAGCAAAATGCTATTACGAGTAATATAATACCTCCGCAGTGGAGAATGGATGAATGATTCTCGCCCTATGTATTTAGAAATTGAATCGCCAACAGTGTGTAACATCACTGAATCAGAAGATACGTAGAATTTATACCCCAGTGAAGCTGCGCGAAAACACCACTCAAAATCTACACCATCAATAAAAAAATCCTCATTCATAGTTCCTACTTGATCAAAGACTTCTAGTCTAATTAAAGTACCAGATGAAATTAAATACGAAACTTCTATAGGTCCGATGCCAAATTTAGGAAATATTTTATCAAGAAACATTCCATTAATTTTGCTTAGAGCATAAAAATTATCAGATTTGGGGTTTTTAAAAATTGGGCCAATAGCGCCTACATTTATACCACTTTGAATAAGTTTGTACTCATCACTAACCATATTGATTATCATATTAATTGAGGGCACACTATCTTGGTCAAAAAATATCAAGCGGCTACATTCGAGTTTTCTAGCAACTGATATTCCAATATTTTGTGCGGCGCCAAGGCCAACATTTTCTTCCAACAATATTAACTTGATATTATAGTATTTTAAACTTATTAAAGTTTCTTCCAATTTTGCTTTATTTTGTGAATTGTTATCAATAATAATGAGTCTTAAACCACTCCGATAATTAGAAATTATAACTCTTTTAAATATTACTAAGTCAGGATTAAAAGTAACTATAACAGCACAAATGTCACTTAATTTAGTATTATGATTTTTATTTGGATTAAATTTATATGAATTATTATTTATTATTTGCACAATACGTCCCGAAGATCATAGAAATATAATTCAATACAAATATATTTCGAGGCAAATGGTGTCGGTCATCTTAGTCATGACCACCCACAGATCGGATGGCTTGAAGAAAGCCAATAAAGGGGTTAGGTATGATAAGTTCCGTATCCTTCTGGCGTCACAACTGTCGGATGATCTTCTCAACTTCGCCACGGAGTCGGCCATAAAGTACTTTCTTACGGTACTTCGGGGCGTTCACTACATGGTATTTGCACTCCCAATTAACATGGGGTAACCATTGCCACTCTCGCATTGCATTTCCTCCTTTTTATTACCATAAGGGACTTCCCTCAGGAGGAAGTGTCGCAGAAACGGCATAGCTTTTTCAAATTTCAGCGGCAGTGCCGATGTTTTACTGAAAATCATCAATTAAAAGACAAGCCGTGTAAAGTTCTGACTGAAGACAATAGAAAAGAACAAAATAAATAGACACTCCACATAACTATTGATGAAAGAAAGAAGTCTTGATGAAATATCATAAAAATTGAAAACAAAAGAAAACGTTGTAAAAAAATATAATTGAGAGATTTTTTTTCAAAAATATAGCGAGTACATGTAGCTATTAAAAAAATAAAAACAAAGGTTCCATAGTAACCAAAAGCGTCTAACCAATAGGCAAAAGCAGAATAAACGTTACCATACCATTCACCTATTTGGGACCAAGGTAATATGGCTGAATCAGAGGTCTCTATAGATATCAACCATGGAATGTAATTATTTAATGATTTCCAAAGAGCATTATGAGGAAAAAATGATTTACCATTCAGATACAATTGGAGTCCAGCTAAACCACTGGAAAAGTATGTTACGAAAGTTACATATAGACTTTCAAAGATTCCTCCGCTCCGTTCGACTATTTTATTTAATAACACATGTAACAGTGTAAAGCTTCCAATCAAACAAGTTATAATTGTAATAGCCCAACGCAGTGAAATTTGATCAATTCGATACTTTAATGGCACTAAATACATAAAAAATATCAACAAAAACAATTTTGATGTAGATAAACTCACAAGCAAAAAACCTGAAGTTACAAAAAGTATCTTTAATTTACGATGATTTAAGGCTTGAGCAAGAGTGTAAGATGCAAGACTTAATGGGATTGAAAATGCCAGACCAAACGAAATTCTTTCTGTATCTGAGTCGTTTGAAATAAGTTCCCTTAAATGTGAAAGCGAAATTATTTCAGAAGTACCTTTAATATAAATAAATGTAATAAATGAATAGATAATAGAAATTATGGACAACAAATAAATAGATAGAGGTGAAATTGAGAATGGATTTCTAATTTTAGATAAAACATCTGGCACTCTGAGAGAGTATGCCGAACTAAATACAATTAAAAAACTACATATTAATATATCGAACTGACCGTCATTTCTTATAAATTGATTTTCATTGTATTTATAGAATAATAGTAACAATAACCATTGACAGTTCAATAAAAAAGGGATGCCCCAAGGCTTCCTCTCATATAATCTATAAATTATATAGGCTAATGAAAATGAAATACTTAGCATTTAGCGTCCATAAATTCATTTGATGGCTGAGCTTGCAAACGAGTTAATACATATTGCATTAAAATTAAATCACAAAAAGCTCTAATCATCCATGCATATGAAGCACCTAATGCTCCAAAATTTTGCACAAAATAGATGAATAATAATGCAGATGGGATAATCTCAAACATGTGAATTTTTGAAGCTCCTTGCGGTGACCCGATGGCCTGAACTGCTGCAAACGGTATATGAGCAAGTGAGTTAAAAAAAATACCTATGCACGTAACCCTAAGAATTATTGATGATTGAGTTGAAAACGTACCTCCCATCCAATTTTCCAATATTTCAGAGGAAAAGTAACCTGCAAAAATTAATATTGGGCTGATTACACTTGCACATAAAATATATGACGTTTTTATTATTTTCTTTAATTCGGGGGAATCATTTTTATTTGAGGACATTTTGGGGAAAATAACTGTAATTATAGCTCCAGGAATTATAAGAATTCTAGATATAACCTCAAAAGGAGTCGAATAATACGCCATTTCACTTAACGTTGAGATCAAAGTTATTGATATTCTATCCATATAGGCCAAAAAAGTACCAAATAAGTTAGAAATACCAATCCAAAAACTGTATTGAAATGTAGTTTTAATTTTATTTAAATCAAATACATATTTATCTAACTTTAACAACCTACAATATTTTTTTTCACAAAAATAATATAGTCCAAGAGTTACTACCCTACCTATTAAAAAACCTAACGCAATTGCAGGAGGAGATTGGTAAATAGACGAAGTAATAACTGGAAATAGAACTAAAAAAATACCGCTTGTTGACCTTACAACCGAACTAATTAAAAAAAGTTCTTTACCTTCTAAAAATCCTCTTAACCCAGCGGTAATAACGGCAAACGGTATACAACTAATTATTATATATGCGCCAATAATTCTTTCATATTTTACATTGGTATTAATAGTACTAAATATAAGGCAGGTTACAAGTAGTAATAATGTAACAATCAAACCAAATACAAATAATAACGCAAATGAAGTATTAGCTGAATCAAGCCTATCCTGAGATTTTGACTGGTTAAAGATAGCAATATGATGTGTAATTGCTCTTCCAAAACCAAAATCTAACAAAGAGGTAAATCCTAATGACGCCCAGCAAGCTAAAAAAAAACCAAAATTATCTATTCCTAGAAGCTTACTTATTGTCGGAAACATTAGTACAGTTAAAAGGACAGGAAATGCATTACCGAGAACAGTCACTCCTACAGATTTAATTGTATTAATATTAGTTTTTTTAATATTGTAACAAATAGATCTCATTTACTTTTCTTTTTAAAATAAACTCCATACGCAAATGGTGCGATCGGGCTTTTAATCTTAAATTTATGAAGTAAAAAACAAGCTATCACTGCTGGGCAAACTAACATCAAAATTAAAAGTTTTGCTACTATGTTCATCTTAAGAAAAGGTAAACGAAATAATTCCTGTGATATCGATTGGTAATAATCGCCAATCGCTTCTATATTGGTGATTTCAAGACCAAATTTATCTCCATAAAATTTATAAAATTCACTTGAAAAACCACTGTAATAGTAATACGGCGTTTGATGATATTGAGAATTAAATGGGGCAGTTATAAGTATACATCCATCATTTTTTAGTAATCGAGAAAACTCCCCTAAAGCATCTGATGGATTTGAAAGGTGTTCAAATACTTCCGTGCACAATATGTTATCAACAGAATTATCGGGTAAAGGAATATTTGTAATGTCTGAGATAATATCGCATTTAGTGGAATCCCAATCCCTTACAACTTCTCCAGCAAATTCATCCCCACCGCAATAATTTCCAAAGTCTTGTGAAAAATACTCTAAATGGCTACACATCGGTTTATATCTTTGAATACCTGCTCCTGCATCCAGTAATTTAGTTTTTGAAGGTAAATTTTTTAACCAATTATATACAATCTTGTCTCGTTCAACGATTTGGTCGCCTCCAAAAAATATATGGCGATATTTTTTAAAGAACTGCTTCATCCACACACCCTTCCTTAATTGATTATCTTTGGTATTATAACTCATCCATATCATTTAATCTATTTTAAATTACCCATGTGATTTCAAATTTACATCACGCGCTTCAGTTCAGCACGCAGACGCCGGATCTCGGACTGTTGACCGTCAAGGATGGAAGCATGGTGGGAGCCGTGGCCATACTTCTTGAGCCAGGCATAGAGGCTGTGGGTGGTGACACCGAGGCGGTTAGCAACATCAGCTACCGAATTACAGAAGGACTACGCTCGGTGATTTGTTTGATTGCTTCTGACTTAAATTCTTCGGCGTAACGCTTGTCGCTCATGGTGACCTCCTGAAGTCATCTTATATAACTCAGGAGTGTTTATGATTCTAGTGGCGATTCACATCGGTGTCTAAAAAACTAGGGGGAATCCAATATCCAGCATTCTTTAGGGAATCGCACCTTAAAAAAAACCGCCTGAAAAGTCGGGGTTTGATAACGTTCTGTACAGGTGCATAGATATTATGTCTATGCACCTGTACACCTACTTATAACGTTTAATTAATATTTACAATTTTTAGGGAGTTATTACATATCCTGTAAAACTCTGTGTATCCATATCAACTGATGCACTAGTCCTTACATGAACGGCCAAGGTATAGGCACCAGCAGGGGTGTTGGCAGGCAGTATCCAGGAGGAACCAATTCCATAATCCTGAACAAGACTCCAGGCAGTACCGTTATACAGATAGAATCGATACTGATATCCAGAAGAGCCTTGACCGACTGCATTAAACGTTACTGCGGTACCGGCAACCTGTGGGCTAGTCAAGCTAGGTGTAACTGTTACACCAGTAGCAGGAGGAAGGGGTGCTGGTGTTATAACATATCCTGTAAAACTCTGTGTATCCATATCAACTGATGCACTAGTCCTTACATGAACGGCCAAGGTATAGGCACCAGCAGGGGTGTTGGCAGGCAGAATCCAGGAGGAACCAATTCCATAATCCTGAACAAGACTCCAGGCAGTACCGTTATACAGATAGAATCGATACAGATATCCAGAAGAGCCTTGACCGACTGCATTAAACGTTACTGCGGTACCGGCAACCTGTGGGCTAGTCAAGCTAGGTGTAACTGTTACACCAGTAGCAGGAGGAAGGGGTGCTGGTGTTATAACATATCCTGTAAAACTCTGTGTATCCATATCAACTGATGCACTAGTCCTTACATGAACGGCCAAGGTATAGGCACCAGCAGGGGTGTTGGCAGGCAGAATCCAGGAGGAACCAATTCCATAATCCTGAACAAGACTCCAGGCAGTACCGTTATACAGATAGAATCGATACTGATATCCAGAAGAGCCTTGACCGACTGCATTAAACGTTACTGCGGTACCGGCAACCTGTGGGCTAGTCAAGCTAGGTGTAACTGTTACACCAGTAGCAGGAGGAAGGGGTGCTGTTACCTGGTACGCTGTGAAGCTCTGAGCGTCCATATCAACTGCAGAATTAGTACGAACCTGTACTGCCAATGTATAACCACCTGGAGGTGTATTCGCAGGCATGGTCCATGTCGAACCTACACCGTAATCCTGAACAAGACTCCAGGCAGTACCGTCATGCAATTGGAAACGATACTGGTAATTGGAAGAACCCTGACCCGCTGCCGTGAACACTACGGCTGTGCCGGTTGCATGCGGACTTGGTAATGAAGATGTTACGATTACACCAGTGGCAGGAATAACTATTCCGGAATCCACAAGTGCAAACGTTTTGCTTACAACAGTTCCTAAACTATCAGAAACTGAAAGTGTAAATGTATAATTTCCCTGCGTTGTTGGAGTTCCAAACAACCTACCAGTTGCTGGAAAGAAATTAACACCAGGAGGCAATGTTCCACCAACCGTTGCAGACCAAGTATACGGGGCAATACCACCAGTCACTGTTAACACCTGATTAACCAGCGTACCAACAGTAAATGAAATGGCACTGTCAGTTGTAATTGCCAACGACGAAACCGTAACCGAACGTGAAGCAGATGTGGCCGTATTGCCTGCATTATCATAGGCAACAGCTGTCAGGAAGTGTGCGCCCACCGGTGCCGTCAGCCATGAATAGCTGTACGGTGCCGACGTATCGGTTCCCAACAGATTGTTGTCTGCATAGAACTCGACCTTGGTGATGCTCATCGAACCGGACGCTGTTGCAGTTGCAGCAATTGATATCGGAGCGCCAATTGCGTAACGGGTTCCAGCTGTCGGTGCCGTCAAAGATACTGCCGGCGGAGTGGAGTTAATTGTCAAAATTGTTGCCGTATTCGACGGTGCTGAATTACCCGAGGCGTTATAGGCAACAACCTGGTACTGATACCCAACCGCTGCGGTGGCATCGAAATAGCTGGTAGCATTGGCCAGCGCCTTGGCAAACGAGCTGAACGTTGTACCATTGTCCGTCGATCTGAAGATTTCGAAACCAATTTCATTGGTTGCTGCTCCAGGTGTACCCGGAGTCGCATCGGTCCAATTAATCGTCTTGCCAACTACTGACAAGGAAGGCTGTTCAGGCAGTGCAGTCGGTACATTCAGTACGATCGGACGCATCATGTCCATCTCTTCGTGACTGAGGATGTGGCAGTGCCAGACATACTCCCAACCGAAATCATACAGAATGTTGGTTACGAGAGGGTTTCTGGCAGCACCGGTCTGCCAGTCAACGCTGTTGAAGCCCATGCCGGAATTCAACGGGATAGCAGGATTCAGCGGGCGCAAACTCTTCGGGATACCGAACGGCAGCAGCGGAGCACGTGGCCGAACCGCAACAATGGTATCCATCAGCGGACTGATCTTGATCGTATCTTTCCAACCGAGTTCATTCGGCTCGGGCATCCTGATCTGACCATCCCAACCAACGCGGTTAATCAGCTGGACATCAAAGATATGGAAATGAATCGGGTGTGTATCAACACCGTTGTGTGAAATCTTCCAGATCTGGGTACCGTCGGTAACCTGCCATGGGATACTGGCTTGAGTACCTTCGAGAACCTGAACATTCAAGGAAGTTGAATTATTGACTGTTTCTGTTGGCAGATCCGAATACCCGTACAGAATAAGCAGGGCATTCAAAGTGGTCGGATTAGGCAACTGCATTGCCAGGTTACCACTCATACGACCATAGACCGGATCGAATGAAGCGCCCATTTCATCATGGATGCCTTTAGGCTCGGTTGTGATCTGAACCGGCTGACCGGCCAATGTTACAAACTTGAGGTACTGATCGTTAATCTGGTTGATACCTTCCCACGGATAGTTAGCCGGGAAGTACGAGTTCGGATAGGTTGTGCTGTAGGCAGCCTGACCTACGATGATCGGCTCTTGCGAACGCTCAAAGAGGGTTTTTACAGGTGCCGGGTTAACATCGGTTACAGGTGCTTCAGAGGTAAATTCCTTTTCCAGGTTGACCCTGTTAAAGGTGTAGGGTGCATCGGTACCCGTGTTGGAACGGACGATGACCTGCATAACCGTACGGGTATTTGGGGCATAACCGACCAGAGGACCGGTACCGTTTTCCCATACGCCAAGTGCCTGATTGAAGGTACCGCCGGTTCCGTATCCACCGGATTCTCTCAAGTCAGGAGCACCGGTATAGTAATCATAACCGGCTACACGAGCCGGCCAGGCTGCGGGTGCATCATTGTACAGAATCAGGGTTTTACCGGCATAGGCGCTGAAGTCAACAATGACATCGGCACGTTCAGCAGGTCCAAGAGCCAGACCGACCTTATCAACAACACCTACCCAGAAAGCGGTCGGGTCGGTAACATAGGTAACCGGCTGGGGAACGATTTCAACCGGCTGTGGCAGGAAGCCGCCTTCCGTACCGATCTGCAGGAAGCTGGGACCCTGCATGGCAGGATCGGGCACGCCGCCGTCACGGCCGTCTGTCGGCCAGAGTTCAGGCCACCCAGCTGTAACCGCAGCAGGAAGCATTTTTACTTCGGTTTTGTTGGAACGGCCGTTGGCAAGCAGACGTGAATCAGGGCTCACCTGAGCCGGGTCGGCTTCGTAGAAGGAAAGGTTCCAGAAACGGTCGCTGGCAGCATTCAAGACGCGGAAACGATAGGCCCGCGGATCAACTGTCAGGGTCGGGAAGACAGTTCCGTTAACCATAGCCGAATCCTGGAAGGCCTCCATACCCATGGAAGTATTCGGTGTTCCCGGGATCAACGTTGGCTGACCAGGGGTTTTACAGTTGGCATATACAGCCGGGAACGGACTGCTGCAGTCTGCATCATAATAGGGATTGGGAACAGGTCCCTTGAGGATATCGGTAGCCGGGTAGAACCAGGGACCGTACATCCAACGACCAAACGGGTTAACACCACCAAAATTGGCTGCAAGAGTCTGGGCCGGCATGTAAACATGCGGAAGCCACAGGTCACCGGTTACCGGCGGTCTGGCACCATTGATGGCCGGATCCGGATTGGCAGCCGGAGCGGCGCTACCCCAGTTCCAGAGCGGGTCAGTTATACGAATCTTGGGAGTCATGACACCTGAAACCGGATGGGGGGTCATGGTTGCATCAACAAACGTTTTGTCCTGGATGATCAATGGAATCTGATCTGCCGGAATAATTCCGCGGGCGACCAGATCCTGCTCATACTGATCGGTGATGACATAGCCAGCGGCCTCGCCTGCATAGACGTTAAGGCGGGTGATACCAAAGGCATGGTCATGATAGAACATCAGACGGGCGCTCTGCTGATTGGTGTAATAGTAGGTCATTGCACCATCGCCCGGATCGGGCATATCGGGAACGTTCTGGAAACTCACACCCTTGGTAAACGGTGTAATCTCATCAGCGGGTGTAATCCACTGGTGAGGAGTACCGTCACTGATCCAGGGGGTACGGCCACCGTGCAGATGGATATCTGCGCGGTTTTGAGTGTAAGGGGCACAAATATTGGGCTCTGTTTCGTTGTTGCAGGGAGTTCCCTGACCACGTACGCCCGTTGCTTCGGCTGGACCGTTGCCGGCGCCCATAACAGAGGTATCTACGGGAATGAACAGATCACCACCAGTACCGGCCGACAATCTGTTGGTGAATTTGAGGCGAACGGGACGATCCCGCTCAGAGATAATGGTTGGTCCCAGATAACGGACCGCCGGTGGGGTTACTCCAACACCGGGTGCGGTATCGGCAGGGGTACAGGGATGCTGGTCGGCCCCGCACTTGTTCTGGCTCGGCAGGGTGCCGGCCGACAGAGCGGTTCCTCTGTTAACCTGCGTGTAGCCACGCAGCTTTGTTCCGTTTGGAAGGTCGGAATGCAGCTGTTCGGTAAACTCGACCAGATCGATTTCATAATAGTCAGAACCTGGATAGGTAGTGACATCGGGAACGGCAACCGTAAGGTACTGTCCCAGGTTGTTCGCTTTTCCAGCGCCAAGGCCCGGCAGTGTATCGACAAACTTTGCCAGCGGCGGACTATTGGCCCAGTTAGGGGTCGTGTAATAGTCCGGAACTGCCGGAGTCCCGTCCACATTGAACGGACCGGTTGGAATCGACTTAAAATCAACGTTGACAGTACCCATGGCAGATGAGCGCCCTTCGGTTGAAGGTGCATCCTTAAGGGCCTGCTGTGCTTCGTAGATCTTCTGTCTCTCGGCCTTGAGAGTCGCAGCAGCAGCAGCGCGCTGTGCATCCGTAATCCGACGGGACATCTGATCACGTACCTGCGCTGTTCTGGCTGCATACTCGGGTGACATGGCGCCGCTTTCCGCAAACGACAGGCCGCCCCACACGGTCAGGAGAGCAAGTAGCGCCCCCGACTTCCACATGGTTTTCACATCTCGATACCTCATGTTTTCCTCCATTTCTTTGTACCCCACCGATCTTTCATGATCCGTAATTACATGAAAGAAGAGTAAGGCGACTCGCTACATCCTGTTCATTGTGAAGACACCAACGTGTCACATTACCGTATGTGAGATTCACCTATAGTTGACAGATTGTAGCAAGAATCAAACCATGTTATTGAATAAATTTTATTGTTATTTATAAGTCAGTTAGCTTTTTGCCACTTGGAGATAGTGTCTCAATATGAGATTTAATCTCAAATTTCCGGTCGGATTCTCAGATTATCTACAGTTACTCTACCGCCGGAAACTGTCAGAGAACCAATGATCGTTGTCGGTCCATTTTGACTAAAATAGTCCCCGCTGTACCCGCCTCTGAGTTGAAGCGACAGATCGGGAGTGTCACAGACGAGGTTGGCATTAATGCCAAGCTCCTGCAGTTGGATTGAATCACCCGTTACAGCATTTGCATACGCGGCTGACAGTGAATCGACATAGGTGATGATTACGCCCTGATGGACCAGTCGAATAGGGGGTGGAGGGATAACTACTGCGGCTTGTGCTGACAGTTGAACTTCGAGGGTGGGGTTTAAGGGGGCGTTGGATTGGATTGCCAGTACTGCATTCCAGGCTGCTTCTGCCACGGCTTGATGCCTGACACCAACCGAGCAGACGTCTCCGGGTGGGAGTGATTGTCCACTGCATGTATCGTTATGCAGGGAAAACATGGTGGATCCACTCCCCCCCAGTTCAAGACCCTGAATCTCGAGCAGGGCGGTGCCACTGTTATTGATCACAATTTCAGAAATGAGTGAACTGCTGCCTACCGGCACGGTACCAAAATTGACCGACGACGGACTGGCTGTGATGCGCGGCATCAGGGCCGCATCAAGATCGAGTCGTGTTTTTTGATAGGTAACCGTATCACGTGTGACACTGACAGGCTTACCGGTGTCTGTCAGGCGGGCTACGATCTCATCGGGGGTCAACTCTGGCTGGGCGGCTGCAATTACAGCGATCGCACCGGCAACGTGAGGGGCTGAGAATGATGTCCCGGCATAATAGTGTTGAGGGTCAAACGAGGGAATAAGGTTTGCACCGGGCGCAAGCATGGTCAGAAAATCGGCCATATTTGTGAAACAGGTAACGTTATCAGCGAAGACATTGCTGTCCGTACACGTTGCGTTGTAGGGCAAACCGGACCCATCGTATACTGCACCCACTGAAACTGTCGTCGAAATACAGGCAGGGGATGCCGTTGAACCTGAATAGCCATTATTTCCAGATGCTACAACAGTAAGTATTCCTGCACTTCGTAAACTTGCGATCGGAAGAGCCAGTTGGTCACTATCACAGGCAGTGAAATACTGACCATGCCCAAGGCTTACATTAACAGCAGCAAAATCATACACGTTTTGCTGCTGCCGCTCCAAAACCCAATTGAGAGCTTCGATGAGAACAGCATCAGAGGCGGTGTTGTTTGCAGCGGCCACATCCAGGGAAACCAGCTTTGCATCGGGAGCCACCCGCGAAACAACTTCAGCAACAACCGTCCCGTGACCTGTAAAATCGAGTGAATTGTCGTTAACTTCAATGTCAACTGATTCAACAACTTTGCAGCTTGCAGGGGTACCGGGAGCGGTACAGCTTCCAAACACGGGAAAGGTGTAATATAAACCTGAATCCAGTATCGCAACCGTCTTACCTGCCCCGGAATATCCTCGAGTCTGAACATTTGGCTGACCAATCAATGGCAAACTCTCAGCAAGAAACAGCGAATGGATTCGATTCTCATAAACACCGCGTACATCCGGCTCATCCAGCAATCTGGCTACACCTGCATCAGATACCTTCAGAAACATCACGCCGAAATGGTCATAATCCTTCAGCACCTCATGTTCCCCCGGCAATAAACCGGACAGCAGGATTTTTTTGCGTTCCCGGTGAAGGCCCGATTTGAAACGGATAATCTCGCTGCTATCCCTTTTCAGTCGCTGGATTCTCCGAAGTCGAGCAGACTCATCTTGAACAGATTGATCATCAAGCACCACCAGAACCTCAGCGCTACCGGTTTGGTCCAGCTGCTTCACAACATTCGAAGAAAGACGACCGGTTTGCCGGTGACGTTCCAGGGATTCAGCAAGGTTGAGTGGACGGGCGAATACTGCGCAGGGAAGAGCTACAACCAGCAGGAAACTTGTAAGGACCAGAGGAGGCAGGAACTGTCTATTATGGCGAGAATCACGCACGGGAATACCCTCGTTGGCATGTGACTACACTATGCGACAACACCGTAGCACAAATACAACACGAGGTTCAGTTAGTATTTTTTTACCCCGTTGGGCATCAGTGCATGACCCACTCACTGACCGGTATCAACTGAGGATCAGCCCCCTCACCCAACTGGATGATATAGCAGCCCTTGGACGTATAGCGCTGGCCGGGTCCGAAACTAAGGCGTTCATAATCCATAACGATCTGATCCATCTGCATGCTCATGATATCCAGCAGATTATCGCGGTTGAGATTATCGTACAGCAGCTTGATGCCTTGCAGAACCGAATGCTGCAGCATGGTTTCAATGCGACTGGTGATTCGCTTTTCACCGAAGTTTTTGGCCGTTGTGAGAATCGGGACCTTTGCGTCAAAACTTTCCTTGGATCCCACGAAAGGGGTCAAGCGGTAGGGGAAGGAGATGTAAACCTGCTTGCGGAGATTCTCCGGGATGTCAGCTGTTGCTTTACCCAGTTGAGTTGCGGAGACGAATAGATGTGATTTATTCGGCAGGTTGGCAGCCATGGCTGACAGTGCCGGTACAACTTCACCATCCGCCCAGAGCAAAAACACTGCCGGCCGGTTCTCTTTAAGAATTTTTGACATCTGCCCTTTATCCAGCAGTTGCTTTTTCTCTAGCACAAGACTCTTGACCGGCGGACGCCCCAGGGTACCCCATGTTTTTTCGAAACCTTCTGCCAGCGTTTTCCCGGCAGCTGAGTCCTGAACAATCTGCAGAATTGGGGTGTCTGCTGCAATCGATTCCATCCGGTTAAGATACACTGCAGCTGCTTCGCCTTCCTGATAATAGCCTTTGTTGAAATAAAAGGTGTACCAACCGGTTTCTGATACAACAGGGAAGTTAGTAATCGGGTACAGGCAGGGCAGCTGCATTGATTCGCAAAAATCGTGGATCGGCTTCCAACTGCTGTTGGAGATGCCACCAAGCACGGCAAAGACCGGCTGTTTGTCGTAGTAGGCTTGCAACTGAGCCGGCCAGGTATCCGGTGCACCCTTGAGATGCCAGACCGCCAGCGATGCGTTGTGAAATGAGTATTTCATGTCAACGGTCGGCGTGTAATTCATTTTGATGAATTCCTGATACATCCTGATCTGCTGATTGCGCCCGGCCACGAAGCGTTCGAGCGGGGCCAGCATGGCCTTGCGGTCCTCGGCATTCACGTCATCTGTAATTATCGTTGCGAAAGCAAATGATGAAGCGGTAACACCGGGAGAATACTCGGAGGAAAGCTTATCCAGATAATTGATCAGAATATTCATGTCGCTATCGGACAATGGATAGCGAGGCATGACATTGTTAAAGGTCTGACCGGCCGGGTCGACGCCAAAACGCAGGGCATGTGCAAGAGTTTCTCTGGTGTAAGCGGGTCGACTGGGGATGGTCTTGGCGTAGTCATAGGTGCCGGCCCGACCGGCCAGTGCCTCCAATGATGGTGGGCGGCGATAGGGTTTATACAGACTGCGGCCATTAGTGGGGGGGGTTACGATGCCGCCTTCGACAGAACCAAGACCGGCACGCATGTGGCAGCTGGAACAGGAGAATGCTGAACTGTCAACGGCCACGTCCCCGTTGATAAAGCCCTGCATGATTTCGCCGTTGGGGAGGATACCTTCGCGGTAGATGCGTTGACCTAATTGCTCAAAATTTAGATGTTTATCCGCCATTAACTGTGAGCAGTTTGCATCAAAAATAAAAAAAAATGAAACACATAAAAAAGTTATACTCGCAATAGATAAATAAATTTTAAACATTCAAATATACCTCGTAACAATTTGTTAGGATTCCTGCTGGTTCGAGGGATTTTTTTCCTGCTGGCGTCAATATTTTAAATGAAACAGGGGTACAGACTAAAGTCCATACCCCTGATTCTGTCAAGGAAAATTAGCTTGATTTTTGCAATTACGGAGTAATCTGATACGCAGTAAAACTCTGTGTATCCATATCAACTGATGCACTAGTCCTCACATGAACGGCCAAGGTATAGGCACCAGCAGGGGTGTTAGCAGGTAGTATCCAGGAGGAACCAATTCCATAATCCTGAACAAGACTCCAGGCAGTACCGTTATACAGATAGAATCGATACTGATATCCAGAAGAGCCTTGACCGACTGCATTAAACGTTACTGCGGTACCGGCAACCTGTGGGCTAGTCAAGCTAGGTGTAACTGTTACACCAGTAGCAGGAGGAAGGGGTGCTGGTGTTATTACATATCCTGTAAAACTCTGTGTATCCATATCAACTGATGCACTAGTCCTTACATGAACGGCCAAGGTATAGGCACCAGCAGGGGTGTTGGCAGGCAGTATCCAGGAGGAACCAATTCCATAATCCTGAACAAGACTCCAGGCAGTACCGTTATACAGATAGAATCGATACTGATATCCAGAAGAGCCTTGACCGACTGCATTAAACGTTACTGCGGTACCGGCAACCTGTGGGCTAGTCAAGCTAGGTGTAACTGTTACACCAGTAGCAGGAGGAAGGGGTGCTGGTGTTATAACATATCCTGTAAAACTCTGTGTATCCATATCAACTGATGCACTAGTCCTTACATGAACGGCCAAGGTATAGGCACCAGCAGGGGTGTTGGCAGGCAGTATCCAGGAGGAACCAATTCCATAATCCTGAACAAGACTCCAGGCAGTACCGTTATACAGATAGAATCGATACTGATATCCAGAAGAGCCTTGACCGACTGCATTAAACGTTACTGCGGTACCGGCAACCTGTGGGCTAGTCAAGCTAGGTGTAACTGTTACACCAGTGGCAGGAATAATACCCGTAGCCGCTACATAACTATAATCCTTATAATTCCAAACCGTCAGAACCCTGTGCGGATCAGCCGGATCTACCTTGGTTCCTTTTACCCAGAAACGGACATACACCGTTGAGCCATTCGTAGGCAGACCGTTAACGGTAACCGTAAACTGACCGGCAGGAACATTGAAACGACCGATATCAGCCTTACCCACCGATGTACCTACCCACAGAACATCAGAGGTGGAAGCGCTCGACAGGACAAACTGCTGTGAAGCACCGGCAAGTGTGGCACCGTTAACCGGAGACACGATACTGTCAAGCGGATCGACAGAAAGTGTGCTGTTTGCGTTGACATACTGACTGTCTGCCACGGTCGGACTGACCGTAGAATCAACAATTTTAGCCCTTACATCATACACACCGTAATCCGGGAATGTAACGATGGCTGCCGGACTGGTTGAAACATTTGTTGTCCAATCCGTTGCTGCAGCAAGCTTGTACTCAAGTACGTAACGAAGTCCCTGATTTGCTACCTGGGTTGCGGGCGGTACGATCGAAATCAAGGCATCCAGACCAACAGATGATGCCGGAACGTTGACCGACTGCGGCGGATTTGCTCTCAGGCTTACAATCTTCATCGGGCGCATCATGTCATGCTCTTCGTGTGACAGGATGTGGCAGTGCCATACGTACTCACCGGCTTTATCATAATGGGCAATAACCCTGGTTACGAAGTTCGGTGGTGAGTAGACAGTGTCCTTCCAGCCGGCATCATGTGGATCGGGCTGAACCGGGGCACCGGCCGATGTGTAGGAAGGCTGGGTAAAGATATTGTTGACGATGTCGTTGGTTGCAGGAACAAAGGTCAACGGATCGAACGGTTCACGGTGAACAACCTGGAATGCTACCAGGTGAATATGCATCGGGTGAGCATCGGCAGTTGTGTTGATGATGTCCCAGACCTCAACATCATTCAAATGAATGATCTCGGTGGCAGGCATACCGGGCAGGTCATACCCGCGGCGGTCAATGGTCGGCATGATGCGGCCGTACTCGTCGACGATCTCTTCCAGTGCTACTTTGCGGATAGGCAGGTTAGGCGTTGCTGTAAGCGGCACAATCGGACCGCTGATCGGCCGCAATGACGAAATCTGGGCCGGTGAAGGGACATCTTGGGTGGCGTTATCAAGGGTAACGACATTGAATTCCATAATTTCGGGAATATCAGCGGAACGCACCATTGCGCTGATCGGCTCACCCTGGAACGGGGCATCGGTTCCGAGGTTGTTCATGACAATTTTGGTTCCGACCGGGATATTTTTGAAATCGACAAGTACGTCAAGACGCTCGCCGGGCATCAGCAGCATTTCGGTTCTCGGAGCCGGTGAATCGAGGAAGCCCTGCTCACTGCCGATCTGATAGAACGGAATGATTGAGTTATTTGTGCGGTTCTGCAGCTGCATAACCCAGGTACGGGAGTCGGTGCCGCCGATAAAACGCATGCGGTACACGCGCGGCTCCACATCGTACTTGCCATAGACCACACCGTTAACAACCGGCATGTTGCCAAAAAACTCCAGTGTTGCGCTGACGCCGACAAACGGTGCGTTTTCGTTGATTCCGCCTACGCCTGTGTCGGTAATAGTCGCTTCGTCATACGGCACCTGATGTATACCGGCGGGGGTAAGTGAGGCTGCATCAGCTGCATGAGTAACATTCATGAAGAGCGGTGAACAGGTCGCCATGCGGGTACCGGCATCCGTTGCATCGCAGGTCGGGAAGTTTGCATCGACAACCGGAGCATCCGGCATGATGAACTGACCGTTGGCATCAAACACGCGGTCCTGAAGCGCAAAACCAAGTTCAAACTTGGTCGGATCGACCACAGTACCAGTCGGTACTACTTTGACACAAGGCTGTCCACCGACAGTTCCGATCCCCTGGAGACATTTTTCATTGTCGTCAGCAATCGGGAAGAATCCGGCCATACCCTGATTGGTATTCAGATGGGTGGTACCGACGGCATGATCATGATACCAGATGGTGGCTGCTTCCTGATCCATGGGATACACATAGGTACCGGGAGGGCCGAAAGAGGCCGGCAGTACCGATAGGTTAAACTTTGTGCCGACATTGCTGAAGTCGGGGTTATACCCTGCATGGGCCAGACCGTCGCTCTCGGGACCGACATGGGCGCCATGTACATGGGTAACAATGCGGTTGAAGGGGAAACAGTCAGGAGCATTGTTGCTGCAGTCGACTGTCGGGTCAAAACCGGGCTGAGTCTGATTTGGAAGCTCATTCAACCACTGTACGCGAATGGAGCGGCCCTTGGTACCTTTGATAGTCGGCGCCGGGAAATGCCAAATACCGTTTGTGACAGACCCCGGTCCGCCATCAAAGAACGGGGTCGGGGCGTTGCCCTGGGCAACAGTTACGATGCCACCCGGATCCTGAGCAGTTTTGGGACGAATACCGGACGGAGACTGGGCATCAAACACAAACTGCGGAGGCGTCCAGTTCTTGCCGCCCGAACCGTATCCAAAGACATCCGTTACGGTTGCCGCTCCCGTCGAGCTGAGCAGGCCGGGACCACCGAATCCCCAGGCGGACGGCAGACCGAGCGCCTGATTGAAGCGTTTGACGGTAATGACGTAGCAATCGTTGGTGCTGGTTGTTTCGCCCAGTGCCAGATTACCGCAGGAATGGTTAAAGTTGGTATTATTGGGGTTCAGAGGGTCTACACCGACGTAGTCATTGAATCCCAATGCGATCGCATCGGCATGGGAAAGCGGAACATACGTGTAGTATGATCCCAATGCATTGGGAGCCACGTTTGACCAGGTGAATCCACCCAGACCAAATCCCTGTGATTCAGGGGTCAGGCGCGGGACGCTGTATTCCGCGTCGGGTGGCAGGGTTGGAGCGGCAAAGGCTGTTGACATGACGCTGACGAGCGTAATAGCCAGAGCGAGTGCCACGCTCAACCAGTGACGCCGCGCGCGGGCGACGAACTGCTGTGGAGCTTTTTCTCTCATAATTTCTCTCCTTTGTGTGGAATATGCCGCATAATATGGACTGCTGTCTATCCTGCATAACCAGCGAAACTCTTCATGAATACGCCTGAGACCGTTCCAAATGTAACAACACCGATAAAATGCGTACAGCCAACGAATAGCAATTGCCTTGCCAAAATAGTGCTTTATTTAAATCGTGTAATTTCATTAAGTTATTGATCAGCTCGTGGAACGCTGAGTCTCATCTTGAGACACATAGCTTAGATTGAGATTTTTTATCGATCGAATTCAATCTTAAACAAAGGCATTCCAGTGCAAAAAAAGAGCCCCCATGCTGAAAAACATGGTGGCTCTTTCTGATTCTGACAGTACCAGTCTATACTGCTCTAACTGTCATGGCTGAAAGTTTGGATCCGTGACAACTCCGGATGCTGGCCGGGGTGGTTTGGGGGGCGGGACTGAAAGGGTTCTCTGCAGGGCTCTTTGACGACGTGCATCTTTAGAGCGCCCGGACAGGCTCTCACTATGGATATAATGTGCCGTATAGATATAGTCGTCTTTGTAGTCACAGACCCCGTCGGTGTTGAGGTCCAGTTCTTTAGTACATTCACCGGCGCGGCTTTTCAAAAAATCCTTAAACTCCTGCAGGCCGGGTTTGATAGCGACCGGCAGAGGTGCGGCAACCGTCAGGGGATATTCACGAATGCCGGTACCTGCGGCAACCACGAGGACGGCATCAACTGCCCCCTTGGCCGGCATTACTTTCAGAACCCATTCGCTGTTGTTTTTCTGCTGCAGGTTGATCAGCTCGGCATTGCGCAGTGAAAAGTTGGGGGCGCTGCCGTCGACCGGAACAAGCTTTATGGCCAGTATAACCGCCGTGCTGCCGTCACTTATGGCAATACGTGGCTGCTGGCGCACCACCGGTGACTCTTCCGTTGAAAACAGTGCCATCAGTTCTTCGGCTGACCGCTCCCCTGTGTAGAGGCGAAAACGTTCCAGGACAGAGTGCTGAGAGGCTTTCGAGAGCCCTTTAGGCGCTGAATCCCCTGCCTTTTGAAGATCTCCCGCAGAGGCCTGATTGTGTACAGCACAGATCAGCAGCAGGAACAGAACGGAAACAAACCGTGAAACAAGAGTGCGGGAAAATGATTTCAATGGATCACCCACTCACTTCGTTTGATCAATTCCGGTGCGGAACCTTTGCCCAGTTGGATGATATAGCACCCTTTTGAGGCATAACGCTGGCCGGGCCCGAAGCTCATTCGCTCGTACAGGGGCAGCTCGATATCACCCATCATGCTGATGGTGTCAAACAGGTAATCACGATAAAAATTCCCTTTCATTTCCCTGAGCGCCTGTGTCAGAACCCGCAGAGTACCGAATACCCTGCTCTGTGCAATTCTCTGATCTTCGCTCAGCTTCCCCCCGTCTTTCGGCTTTTTAAGAAATCGCAGAAAGCGTTCCTCATCCTGCGGCAGGCGAAACGGATAACTGATATAAGCAGTTTCGCGCAGCTCTTCGGGAAGCGACATAAACCTGTCACCCAGATAGCTCGATGAGAGCAGCAGGGTTTGCGGCGTTTTTTTGTCTTTAACAAGCCGCACAATCCGTTCAAGGTCTTCTGACCCGGTCCAAAGTGCCAGCACGTCCGGTTTTTCCTTTTCCAGAAGCTGGAGCAGGCTTTCAGCTGTCAACGTTTTTTCAGCATCTAGTTCGACGGTTACCGGTTGCTGCAGGCCACGTTCTTTCAGACCCTGGATAAAACCATCCGCCAGTCCGAGACCCTGGGGTGTTGTGCGGACAATCTGCAGAACCTTTCTGCCTTTGTCGCTCTGCTCCTGCGGAAAGATGAAACGGGCAGCCGCCCCCCCCTCTTGAAAATAGCCCCTTGAAAAATACAGGGTGTACCAATCCGATTCTGAAACAACCGGGAACTCCGTATTCGGCAGTATGCACGGAATTTTGTTGGATTCGCTGAATTCATGGATCGGCTGCCATGTCGAAGAGCTGATACCGGCGATCAGGGCAAATACCGGCTGTTTTTTGTAATATTCTTCCAGTTGGGCACGCCAGCTCTCCGGTTTACCCTTCAGCACCCACTGAAACAGCCGCACCGGGCGATAGGTAAGTTCCGTCCGGATCTCACGAAGCTTGACCAACTGGCCCTGATGGCGCTCCTGCTCCTTGTTGGCGCTGGTTACAAAGCTATCCAGAGTGGCCATCATGGCCTGCACCTTGTCGGCGGGCACCCCTTCGGTAACAACAGTTGCAAAGTTTATGGAATATTTATCAACGCCGGGGGAAAATTCATTGGAAAGATTTTTAAGATAAGCGACCATAATTGCCATATCCTGATCGTTCAGGTTATAGCGCGGCATGATCATATCCAGTTTCCTGCCGGATGGATCCTTGCCGCCGCGCAGCACATCAGCCAGCGTTTCATCGGTGTAGGCCGGTCTGGCCGTCGGCGGCTGAATGGGTGTGACCCCCTTCTTTTTGCTCGCCATGTTCATGCCGGTATTACGGCGGTTGTTGCCGGCCCCCGGTAGATCACGCTTTTCATACAGGGTCCTGCCGTTTGTCGGCGTGGTAAAGACCCCCCCCTCGATTGAACCAAGCCCGCTCTGCATGTGACAACTGACACAGGTGAAAGCCGTCCCCGATACCGGGATGTCCCCCTTGACCACCGACTGCATCGGCTGTCCTGTAGAAAGCAGTCCCTCGCGGTACATACGCTCACCCAGACGCTGGATCTCTTCCGGCGTAAACGTTTTGGCAGGCTGTTCAGCGGCGTTAAGCAGAGTAGAACCAAGAAGACAGAAAAGAAACGTTTGTGCGGCAAGCAGGCGTATGGTGCGAAATGAAAAGAAAAATTGTCGATGGGCACTCATTTTTGTTTCTCCTTTGCAAATACCTCACTCTCCGGATGAAAAACTGGGGCCGAAAAAGAAAAATCCCAGAATGAAGGCGATCACCACAGCAGCAATAATGACAGCCACCTGCTGAAGCTTTTTCTGGCGGCGTTTACTGTCGCGGATAGAGCGGATTTTGTATTTCAGCGACGGACTGCGGCGCTTCTGACGGGATGGGACAGGGGTTGATGGTTCGCTTTGCGGTCGGGACATGCTGCGTGGCTCCGTACAGAGTGTGTTTCAATAACAGAGGTATATCACCGGCGATTCTGGTGGATCATTTTTTCACTGTGAATTTTTCGCAGTACGCATATGTTCGATCAATGCTATCAAGAACATGGGGAGTAAGGGCCAGAACTTTTCCAAACAAATCATGAATGGCTTCAGGGAGATATTCGTGGGCTATCTCATTCCTAACCATTCTGATTTCAACAAAAATATCACTGCTGACAATCAGATTTTTCTTTTCAGCACGGTTGATTCTGTCTCTGACAGTCCCGCTTGTCTCCAGATCAAGTTCATCAATCAATCGGAAAAGTTTCTGAATCAAAATATCACTAAGACGAGCAAACCTGCCGGTGAACGACTCAAAACTCTCCAGTTCCTCGGGACTGTATGAAGCCTTGATTCCAATTGCTGCACATTTCTCAAATGAGTACAAAACCGTTTTCCTGGCATCAGCAAGGATCTGTAATTCGCGCTGAAGCAATAATTCCAATTGTCCGGTCATAATTGGATTCCCGTCTCAAGAGCCAGTTTCACAAAAGGATCGGTGTCATCCTGAGCAACCACAATGTCAATTTTCTGTTCACCGAGTAGTTCGAACAGCTTTGACTTGATTTTCCTTCTGTCATCACGAGACAGGACCTTTGACAGTACCAGAAGGTCAATATCCCCACCTCTTTTGGTATCGTCAACACGAGAACCGAAGAGATAAATGGCTGCATCTCCATCCAGCTCTTTTACGCAGGCCACAATGGCTTCCAGTTCAATTTCCTTGAGTCTCAAACGCGCTATCCCTCACTGTTATCCTCTAACGCAACAATTTCCGCCACCAGGATTTCTTGGGTGCCTCTTTCTGATCATCCGCTCCGTAGTATGCATAACCATAGTAGCGACGGCCGTAGTACCCCTTGCCGTAATACCCTTTGCCATAATAGCCGTAGGTATCCGAAAAGAGAGAGGTGCGGTCGTTGATGACAAAGCCGGCCACGGGCGCCTGCACGGAGTGAAGCAGTTCCTTCATGCGCTGGGCCGCCTTGAGCGGGATCCGGCCGGCCTCCAGAACGACCACAACCATGTCGGTAAAGGCGGTCAAAAGCGGCGCATCCGTAACCGGAATGACCGGCGGCGCATCAATAATGACGATATCATAGGCTTCACGCAGACCGGCCAGCAGGTCACGCATACTTTCAGAGCAAAGCAGTTCAGCCGGATTGGGGGGGATGGTGCCGGCGGTCAGCAAGCTTATATTCTCTACGTCGGTTTTATGCAGTACGTCCGCCAGCGGAACATCCCCTGCCAGCACTTCGGTTACTCCGGGGTTGCGCGGCTTTTCAAAAATTGTGTTCATGGATGGTCTGCGCAGATCGCAGTCCACCAGGATAACGCGGTTTCCCGCCTGGGCAAAGGTCAATGCCAGGTTGGCGGCAATCGTTGACTTACCTTCACCGGGAAAACTGCTGGTGATCATGATGACTTTAGTGTCACGCTTGAGCGACGAAAAGTGTATAGCGGTACGCAATCCGCGGAACGCCTCCGCCACCGGCGACTTTGGCTTGCTCTGAACTATCAGACGCGAGGCGCGGGTTACCGACTGCCCCGGTTCGGCGGAACTATCTATACCGGGGATCATGGCCAGATGAGGCCATCCCAGAGCGCGCTTGGCTTCGTCCTCATCCTTGATGGTATCGTCAAGGTAATCCATGAAAAAGGCGGCACCGACACCAAACATCAAACCGACCAGCAACCCCAGCATCAGGTTCTTTCTCTTTTGTGGCTTGACCGGCAGATCGGGAGTTATGGCAGGGTCGACTACGTTGATATTGCTGATGGTGGAGGCCTTGACAATACGGGCCTCCTCATGCTTCTGCAGCAGAAACATATAGATATCGGAATTTACCTTGGAAAAACGCGACAATCGTGCAAGATCTCGTTCCGCCTCCGGCAGTTTGCGCATCTTGGCTTCGTACTGGTCAAGCTGCTGCTGAATCGTCAGCTCCTGCTTGGCAAGATTTTGTTTGTACGTTTCCAGTGTGGCCTGAATCTTTTTCTGGACCTGATCTATCTGAGCCTGAACAGCTTTAACCTGGGGATGATTCTCCGTATTTTCGCTGATCAGCGCCCGCCGCTGAACTTCCAGTTCGGTCAGACGGTTGGCCATGGTGCCGATCAAGGCATCGTCCCTGAAGACTGCAGGGGAATAGATAACGCCCTTGCGGCGTGCATCCAGAAGTGCCGTGAGGGCAAACTCGATCTGTTTGCGCTGCAGGTTGACGGAGGCGCGTTCCTTTTCAATATCGGAAAGTTTCTTGACCAGTTCCTGCGCTTCAGCATCCAGCTTGACCACGCCACTGTTGGTTTTATACGTTTGGAGATTCTTTTCCGACTGATCCAGGTCCAGACGGGTTCCCTTGAGCTGTTCTTCAACAAACGATACGGTACGACTGGCCTCTTCCGTCTTGAAGGAAAGCGTCTGGTCCAGGTAGGCTTGAACAAGCGTATTAACAACATCACGGGCTTTTTCGGGATTTGTATCTCTAAAGGATATTTTTATTATGTTGGTCTTTTTGCCGACTTCCGAAACCTTGAAACGTTTTCTGAGCCCTTCGGCAGTCCGGTTAAATGGGCGCAGCTTCAGTTTGAAGCTGTCCCCGACCTGCCCTTTAAGATCCTTGATCAACAGGGTCAGCGTATCGGTTTTCAAAAGCTGTCCAACCCTCCCCTGCACAGGAGTGCCACCGTGTGCGGTTACGGTAAAGGAATCGGCTGCAGTCAGTTCGATAGAATAATCGGGCTGTTTCAGGGTGGAGTCAAATTCTGCGACTGTAACAGAGAGCCCCTTGCTCTTCTTGGAGATGTTCCAGGTCAGGTGCAGGCGCTTGACAACCTCGGCGGCGTTGGTTCTTGATTTAAGAATTTCTATCTCGGAATCGACTGGATTGGCGGAGTTCAGAAGTGCGAGGTCCCCGAGAACACCGCTCTTCCCACCTTTTTTATCATCCTTTACATGCAACGTGGCACTCGCCTCATAGACCGGTTTCATCATATAGGTATACAGAGCGACACCCATGAAGAGCGCAACAAATGACAACAGGAAAATGCGCCGGCGGCGCATGATCACATTGAGATAATCGGTAAGGTGCACCTCTTCGAGCTGGTGCTGTGGAGGAAGTGGTTGAGGCTGGTTCATCGAAACTCCGTTATCTGCCGGATAGATATTGAATCGAAACAAATGGCTGCAACAAGGCACTGATAGCAGTTAAAGATGGAAGAATATCAGTGATGACATCATTCCAGGTTCCAAAAACGTTCTTGGGAACGTAAATCACATCACCATCCATCAGCTGCATGGGAAGGGTTTCACCTCTGCGAATTTTTTCCACGTCTACCACCAGCAGTTCCCCGGTGGTAGTGGTCAGGGAGCGGATTATCCGCACATTCTGCAGGTCAAAACCGGTGGGCCGCAGGTCTGCCGCCGCAATAGCTTCAAGAATATGCATCCGCCCCTGGGCCATCGGCTGCGGACCGGGCTTGTTAACAGCCCCAAACACAAACACGTTCTGGGTGCGATTATCTGGAATGAATACCGTATCGCCGGACCTGAGCAGGACATTCTGTTCAATACGGCCATCAAGGATCAGTGAATAGATGTCAACCGGGACGATTTTCTGGTCTCTCAGCAGGCGCACTCCCCGCAGGTTGGCGGTAGCGTCAAAACCGTTTCCCATCGAGATCCCCTGCAGGAATGTCATGGGGCGATCCATATAATAAACGCCGGGAGTTCGGAACTGCCCCATCAGATAGAGGGGCTTACTGTGATATTCGGCTACTTCGACCACAACCGACGGAGCCTGCACATAAGCCCGCAAAGCATCTTCAATATTTTTGCGAATGGCACTGACCGGCAGACCTGCGGCAGCGACAGTCCCGATCAGCGGCAGATGAATATTGCCAGAGCCGTCCACCCTGCTCCCTTTGGTCGAATTTCCCGCCACCCCGCTAACCGAAAGATCAGGCCGTGCATACACCATGACACTCAGCACGTCACCAACTCCTACCTGATAATCAAGAGAAGCCGGACGCGGGTCTGACGGGATTGATTGTGCCGACACCTGTATTTTTTCAACAACGGGTGAAGCGGGGATATCCACTGCCTTGTATAAACCGGATTTGAGACCGTCGTGTCCTGCACAGGAGGTTAATGCAAACATCCCTGCAAAAAGAGCTAAAAACGTAACGTGATGAAAACGGGACATAGGGTCACCTGATTTTAAATTTGATTGGTAAATATACCGGTGGATATGTGGTGAGTCAAACAAAAAGGGGCATAAACTGATGGGGAATCAAACTGGTCGTGACACACCCAGCACAAGACCCGCCTGTTCGGGAGAATGCAGATCACTGCCGTAGCGGTCGTAGATCCCACGACTGCGTAATGCCTCAGCAACAGCCTTGACATGACGGCCGTAGAATCCATTGAAACTTCCAAGATTACCTTGAAAAGAGCATCCAAGATCACGAAGATAATCCAGCAAAGGATTTCCGGATGATTCGGTAAAATCGCTCTCCCGGCTGCCGCGGCCGACCATACGTTTGAGCGACCCCAGAATACCGCCACTATCCGACTTCCGGACTGCCGGTTCCAGCAGATGGCACCTTTCGGGGTGGGCAATAACGGGAACAAAACCACCACGCACGAGAGTGTAGGCGAACTGCCGCACCATATCTCCGGAGATTCGCGGTGGAATTTCAACCAGTATGGAACGGCTGTTGCCAAGTGTCAGTGGATCCGCAAGATAATCCATCAGATATTCATCAAGACAATATTCGCGGCCTGCATGGAGTTTCAAGGCGATCCCGGTTGCATCAAAACGTTCCTGCACATCCGCTACAGCCTGTCGAACCTGACTGCTGCCAACCTCATAACACCCTTTCATCAAGTGCGGGGTGCAATAAATCTCCGTGAAACCGGCAGCCGCAAGCGCAACGCCCATGGCAATAGATATTTCAATGTCGCTTGCGCCATCATCGATATCTGGTAGTATGTGACAGTGCCAGTCAATCATGGAGCCAAGATTATCCCGACATGATCTTTTCAGGCAAGACATTTAATTAAGTCGGCACCCACAAGCCGGACGAAAACGTTTACCGCAAAGGAAAGCCCGGAAAACCTGTTGAAAGCTGGATTAAAATGCTTCCCGGAATAACGTGACTCAGAGCTAATCAACTTGACATCACACTTGTAATATGGCAAAAAATCATATCTAAATTGTAAAAGTATCGACAATTGGGCATACAACGCTGTATCCAAACTTCCGACACAGATTGAATCAATTTTTCTATTTCAACTATTTCTGCAATAACACCAAGGAGGTTCACATGAAATTACCATCAACACGATCAATTGTGGCGGCCTGCCTGTTTGCTTCGCTGGGAATCAGCGGATACTCACAGACAGCAGATGCAGCTGGCAGTATTCTCGACGCTACCTATTCACCCGGCGGTCTGTCCGGTGACGGCATAACCGGCTACGGAAACGGAGTCGACAAGACCAATGGAACTTTCGGCAGGGCACTTGCCGTTCAAGCTGACGGGAAAGTCCTGGTAGCCGGGACGTATGATCTAGGTGGCGGAGATACCGATGCCGTTGTCCTTCGCTACAATGCCGACGGAACCCCCGACAACACCTTCGGCAATACGTTTCTGGCCGATGGTCAGACCCGCGTATTCAGCTGGGGCGGAGACGGTGCTGACAAAGCCAATGCCATTACCCTCGACTCCGATGGTAAGATCATTGTGGTCGGCACGTATGATTACGGTGCAGGAAACACAAATGTCTGGATGATGCGCCTTAACCAGGACGGCTCTCTGGATACAAGCTTCAACGGCACAGGCGACATAGTTTTTGAAAGTCCCGGAACTGATGCCGGCAACGGCGTGGCGGTTGACGGCAATGGCAAGATCGTTGTTGTCGGTACCGATGACATTGGCGGTGGCGTCACCTTTGCCTGGATTGCCCGTTTGAATTCTAACGGGACATATGACAATACCTTCAATTTCATTGATGCAACCCATTATGGAAATATAGCCATTTCCGGTGATCCCGGTGAAGACGGTGTTGCGAAGGCTGTTGCCATTCAATCAGATAACAAGATTGTTGTTACCGGCTCCAAAGATACCGGCAACGGTAACACTGCCATGTGGGCGCTGCGCCTAACCGATGCCGGTGTACTTGATACGACCTTCAACACCACTGGTGAAATCGGCCTCGGCACCAATGGCGATCATATCGGCAATGCTGTTGCAATCGATGCCAACGGCAAAATCGTGCTGGTCGGCACCTACGACTGGTCCAACCATGTAACAAACAGCGCCCAGGGTAACGACATCTGGCTCCAGAGACTTAACAGTGACGGTTCTCCCGATACAAGCTTCTATATCAATGGCGGCACCGGTGGTGTTACCTACGGCGGCACCGGCAACGACAACGGTTCGGGTGTTTTGATTCAGCCTAACGGCATGATACTGGTAACTGGAACCTATGACCTAGGCACCGGTACGGCCGCCTGGATTCAAAGGGTCAAGACGAATGGCCAGCCAAGCACCACCTTCAACAACGGATCGGCTTCATACACCATCTCCGGAACCGGTAACTTTGCCGGAAGCGCCGCAGCTCTACAGAACGGCCCTGAGATTATTCTGGCAGGAAGGGGTTTTGTCGATGCCGGCTCAACCTCAACCATTATGACAGCCCGCCTGCATGGTACTACCTATCCGCTGACTGTCACAATTACCGGCAATGGCACAGTGACAGCCGACAACGGCACTTTGGACTACACCGACAATGTCGGTGTGGAATATTATTTCCCTGGTGAGTTTGTAACTCTAACCCCCGCCGCTTCCACAGGATACACCTTCTCTGCCTGGGGCGGTGCCTGTCAGAACCAGGGGGCAACCTGCAGTGTAACAATAGATGCTGCCAAGGACGTAACTGCAACATTCGCCCAGATTATTCCAGAATTAACCCTGAACATAGTTGAAAACGGGAACGCCCCTTCTTTCGGTAGCGGCACAGTCACCATTACACCTCCGGGAACAACCCACAACACCGGCGTATTTAATGATTCCTACCCCTTCAATACAGAAGTAACCATGTCTGCTGCACCCGCATGGCACTCGGTATTCAGTGGCTGGAGCGGCGCCTGTGTCAATGCAACAGGACAATGCGTCGTTACCATGGATGCAGCAACAAAATCCGTCGACGCAATCTTTAACCCCAATTACCGTGTCAAGGTGACTGTACCCGGAACCAAGCTGTACTCAATTATTACCAATGATTACCTGGCAGATTTTCAGAATGCAACAGTCCTGACTCTTCAGGTACAGGCTTTTGCGTTCCCCGAAGTCCTGCCGACGTACACTATGACAGCCACCATGAATTTCCAGGGTGGAATGGATACCAACTTCCTAACAGAAACTGGGTTCACGACTGTCAATGCACCTCTAAAAATCAGTGCTGGACGTATGAATATAAAGAATTTGAAAGTCCACTGATCTAAGAATTGCATTCCATACAAAACGCCCCTTCAGGCCTTCCTGAAGGGGCGTTTTGCGTGATACTTTTCAGATGTCCAACTGTGGTGGGTATCATATGGATTCAGTTTAGTTGCATAACCAGTAACAGATGAAGCAAAGCGTGAGTATACGTTTTCAACCTTTCCCAAGCCCTCTTTCATGCGATCACAATCAAATTAAAAACTGTAGCCGTGGTAGACAACGTGACAAAATTTACGAAACGGCGACAAGTCCGCAGCCAGATCGGCATCAAATAGAACGGGGAACGGTGGGAGCGACGGGTTGCAAAAACTTCTGAAAACATCGCGTGCCACGAATCACCGACAGGCATGGAGGATACCGTGATAACGATGCACCCCTTTCAAGATGTTTTCAATAACCCCTTAAAATTGAGTTAAGAATGCGTCTGCAGCTGTTTTCTCTCTTACCGTCGGGTCTCTGTTTTCAAGATCGTCGAGAAGGGAAAGCGCTTTCTGAACAATGGCTACCCATCATATCGAGTTCTATCCTAATCTCTTCGCGCAATTCATCAAGAGTCATATGAGTCGCCTCCCCTTTCGTACAATCATCTCTGTAAAGCGATTGGGGGGTGTAAGCGGAACCAAATCGAACGGCAGATGAATTTCATCTTCAAGTTTGGCTGCCAGCTCATACAGTTTCCAGCCATGAACGCCATCACACGCTAGATCAACATCTCTTGCGGTGTCGGGGATTTCGTTTGCGCTTCCAAACAGAATCAACCGGGTGGCACCATAAACCTCAGCGAGTGAGGTAATTTTATCGAGTTGTTCTTGATTAATTCCCATGGAATATTTCCTTTTTGTCTTTCCTCTTACGAGGCGCCCACACCCTGGCAGATGCTCAAAAAAAAGGGCTAAAGGATCTCTCCTTTAGCCCCGAAATTACGTTTTTAACGAGTTAGAACTGAGTGCCGGTACCTGATCCGCCGGTGCCACCGGTCGCGCCAGTAACGATCTGCGTAATGGTGAAGGTAAATACCGGAACCTGTGGTGGAACGAATGTGGCCGGGGTCAACACAGAGGTAATTGTTGTCCCAATAATCTGAGAAACCGTCGTGACAACTGCGTTCAAGAAAGTCGAATTGGCATTGGCCAGAGAAGACTCGCTGAGAACTACCGAGGTAACCAATGGAGACGATGATGTCGGATTACCGAGTGAATTGACTGCTGCAGACACAGCACCCGTTGCTACGGTACTGGCAATCGAAGCAGAGCTGCCGACTATCGCAGAATTTTGATTATCAAGCCGAATCTGGACGATGGCATTATCAAGAGCCGACGCTAGCAGTGTGGTCAAAGTAGTTGGTGTGGAAATAGCTGCAACCGTTGAGCCTGACTCTGCAAGCTTTGCTGCAATTGACTGCATGATACGAGTCTGGATATAGGCATTCTGTGTTTGCATTTGGGCAAGGGTGAATCCCGACTGATCAACAATGGCATCCGTCAGTGATCGGGTCGCTGTTTCAATGGATTTGACCAGCAGCATTACAGCCGGGCTGGAGCTCAGCGAAACATCCGCATCGTATTTGGCACCACCAGGCATCATGGATTCAAGCTTGGCCCGGAGGAGTCCGGACGGATCCAGCGTAACCAATGTAGTCAGTGGGGTTATGTTGCTTGCGCCGGCCGGAGCCAGCATCTGGATGGCAGCAACACCTGTAATTTTGTCTGTACCACCTCGAGACACGAGGATGTAACTGTAGGAAGGAAGCTGCGGCAACGTATAAAAACCGTCTGAAGTGCTACCATCAGACACCGTCGCTGCAGCGATTTCATTCGCATCCTGGACGAATCTGATACCGTCAACAACACTGTCGGCAAAAACGGTTGCACCGGTAACAGGGCCACCGACCAGTTTGCCCGTCTGCACATAACCAGTTGAAGATGATCCACCACCGCATCCAAACAGCATACCTGCCAAGGCTATCGTTGCCACGGCGCCGATTAATCGTGTTCGAGTAAACATATTACCCTCCATAGTTGGATTCTGAGTTATGTAGAAAGAGTAGACAAAGTTTCTAAAATTCTCGCTAAAATATAACCTTTAAACAACATAAGTCAATTATTTACTGACGATTTTCTTTTTCATTCGCAACTGCATCCGGCGTTCCGAAACGCAGCCACGCTTCACGCAGGCGTTCCAGGTTTTGTCTGATATAGCCGGCGGACAACCGGTCACGATTATAATACGATCGATACAGGGCCGGGGTCGGCTGTGGATTGATCGCCAGCGACTGGCTGAGCACATCATTGGTTTTCTGGCCGCCGATTGCCAGTGTTGTTTCCTGGGCATAGCCCCACTCATCTGCTCCACGTACAAGCAGGGGACCAATTTTGAGGTCTTTTCGCGGCGTAAGGGGAAACGAAACCTGAATACCCGCCATCTGCCAGTGTTTGCCGGCATCGGTTGTCGTATTTTTGTAGTAGGTTGAAACTGCGGTATCAGCAAAGAAACGCTTCAGTTCGAGACTGAAGCCGCGGTCCTGCCCCCAGAACTTACCTGCAGTGGCCTCCACGGTAAGACTCAGAGGTGCATGAAAATAGCGGTACGAACCAAGATATACATCCATTGTCTCTTTCGTATTCTGATTTCGAGCCCAGGCCTGTACGCCCCTCAGGCGATGCGCTCCCTCACCAGGACTCCAGGTGGCTTCATTCAGCGTTCCATAAACATCATGCAGAACCAGACCGGCTCCAAGATTAACCAGCAGCCCCGGAGCCAGATTTACTCCCTGAAACAGCATGCCCCGATCCATGCGCGCTTCCGACCGGTTGCCGCTAAACGGTTTTCCGTCATCAAAATTGGAACTCCACAGGACCGGGAGATCCCAGCGTGCCTGGAAAACACCACCCTTCCAGAGAGTCGATACAATTTCCGGCTTGATGGAGAGTACATAATCGAAAACCCCAAAATCCGTTCCGAAGAATGTCTGCAGACCGGGAGCCAGAATCAGTGATGTCTCTGGAAAGGCGAACCCGCCGGATTCAGGTTGATAATAGGTATCGTCCGTGATGTCAGAGTTGTAACTGAAGGAAAGAGAATCCCTGAGAGCTGATATACTTCCGGCCTGTTTCATAAATGCACGCAACGTCTCATACGGGAAAGAAATAACCGCCACACGAAGATTTTTGCGTTTGATCACAATTCGAATTGTATCGTACTGATCGGAAGCCGCCCCCGATACGATCCCGGCAACAACCCCCAGGGCATCAAGCTCATTATGGTTGTAGATACTATTTTCGTATTCCACCACCAGCTCACTACTCAGGCGCTGACCGACCCGGACATTGATGAACCTTGCTTTGATCAACAGATGCTTCAGGCTTTCCAGATTGGAGGAAATTTCCGGAGTGACTCTGTTGGATTTATCAGAACCGGCTGCAGAAGATGATGTTTTGACGACAGGCTGAATCGAAGTGGAAACTTTGACAGTATTGGCTTCGCCATCCGTCGAACGGAATGATTCAGTCTTCATAGGACTGGCGACTGGCGGTAATTCTGCCTGTTGTGTCGTTTGGCTGCCGGTTCTTTTCCTGAAGTCCAGCGGGAAGGTCAGGCCGACGGCAAAATCGATATTTCCGGGCCGGTGGTTGAGGGCCGACTTGAAGGTTGCTGCCAGCTGGACCGGCGTTTTCCAGATTTCAGGTGTGACAATACGCAAACCGGCACTGGTATCACGGGTATCATGCTCGCCGAGCAGCGTCACCCAGTCATGGGCCCGGAACTCTACGCCGCCGAAACCACCACGCATACGCTCGGAATTGAAACCATAGCCGGCCGACAGCCTGAAACGCCAGAGATCCTCCGAGACAACGACATAGCGCGACTCCAGCAGGTTGGCACCGCCGCCCACATCCTGAATGCCGGCCGCAATCACGGGCCAGTAGGGACGATTTTTGGTAAACGGGGCGGATGTAACCTTGAATGAAGCCGAAAGGTCGCGTGTCCCGATACTCCCGTCTGCTTCGGGGACCTCCGTCAGTCGGCCACCCAGTTCAAAAAAACTGAACAGGCCGACGTTCATGAGATAATTTTCCTGACGATTCCTGTCAGTACCCCGCCAGATATTTTCAAGCTGGTCAGTGTAACCCAGGTAAATGCTACCTTCATTACTGACATGGGCACTGGGCGTATTGAGATTTCCGGTGAAACCCTGGAACGAAAGCATGGAGGCAGGGCTTGATTCAGCGGCGCCGCAGACCGCCGAAGTTAAACCAACGGCGACGGCCAGTGTAATACCGGGTAACAGTCTCATGTACACCTCAGTCCGGTTAGTGGTCAGATCAACAATTCGGGCAGGATTCTTGAATCGGAATCTCCGGGCCTATTCCCCGACCAGCTGGGATTTGGTGAAGATCGTTCGCAGCCAGTAGCCCTCGGCCTCGATATTCTCGCGGCCGCCCTCTTCACGATCTACCAGCGTAACGATCCCCAGAACCTTCAGACCTTCTTCCTCGGCACGACGGACGGCCTTCATGGAGGATCCACCGGTTGTGACAACATCTTCAACAATTATGACCCGTGTGCCGGCCGGCAGATTCTTGCGTCCCTCCAGCCACTGACCGGTACCATGCCCCTTGGGCTCCTTGCGGATGATGAAGGCGTGCATATTACGGCCATCCAGGTGGGCGGCTATGGAGGTAGCCGTTGCAATCGGATCGGCTCCCAGGGTAATCCCGCCGACGGCCTCGACGCCTTCCACGTCCTTGATGGCCTCGTAGAACAACTTGCCCGTCAGGAAACCGCCAACGGCGTGCAGGGTGGTCTGTTTGCCGTCGAAATAAAAATCGCTTTCGCGGCCCGAGGCCAGCTTCACCAAGCGTTTTTCATAGGACAGTTCCAGGATGATTTTCTTCAACTGTTCGCGGTCACTCATTTGTTTTTTTCCTCCTCAAATAATCCCATCTGCGGCAATTCGGCAGGCTTGGGGAATGCAACCGGATATTCACCGGCAAAACATGCTTTACAAAAATTGGTGTTGTTGAGACCAACTGAACCGACCAGCCCCTCTTCAGACAGATAGCCCAGTGAATCCGCGGTAATATAGCGGCAGATTTCTTCGATGGTGTGGGAGGAAGAAATCAGTTCCTTGCGGTTGGGTGTATCGATACCGTAGTAGCAGGGATAGCTGGTGGGGGGGGACGAGATGCGCATATGCACCTCTTTTGCCCCGGCATCCCTGACCATTTTGACAATCTTGCGTGAGGTCGTGCCCCGCACAATGGAGTCGTCGATAACCACGACACGCTTCCCCTTGAGCAGTTCCCGCACGGGATTGAGTTTGATCTTGACCCCGAAATGCCTGATTGACTGGGCCGGCTCAATGAAGGTGCGCCCAACGTAATGATTGCGGATCAGCCCCAGTTCAAAGGGGATACCGGATTCCTCGGCGTAGCCCATGGCAGCCGGCACGCCGGAGTCCGGTACGGCAATGACCACATCGGCATCGACCTTGTACTCTCGGGCCAGTTGGCGCCCGAGTTCCTTACGGGTCATATATACGTTTTTGCCGAAGATGGTCGAATCGGGGCGGGCAAAATAGACGAACTCAAAGATGCAGGGGGTTGGCACCACCTTTTTGAAGGGAAAAAGTGATTCAATCTCGCCATTGGTATTGCAGACAATCATTTCACCCGGCTCAATTTCACGAATGAACTCGGCTTCGATCAGATCAAGAGCACAACTCTCCGACGCCACCACCCAGCCATTTCCGAGCTTGCCCAGACAGAGGGGCCGGAAGCCGTTGGGATCACGTACGGCTATCATGCGACTCTCAGTCAAAAACAGTAGACAGTAGGCGCCCTTGATGCGATTAAGGCCTTCCACGATGCGGTCCACCAGAGAATTGGTCCGCGCCACCGCCAAGAGATGGATAATGATCTCTGTGTCCATGGTAGTCTGGAAGATTGAGCCGTAGGCCTCCAACTCAGCTTTAAGCAACTGGGCATTCACCAGATTGCCATTGTGGGCCACTGCGATGGAGCCTCGGGAATAATCCACCATGATCGGCTGAACATTTTTTTCAACGGACGCGCCGGCAGTGGAGTAACGCACGTGACCGATGGCCGATTTGCCCGGCAGCTTTTTAAAGACATCCTGGTTGCCGAACACATCCGCCACCAAACCCATACGCTTGTGGGCATGCAGGGTCGAGCCGTCGGATGAGACAATTCCGCAGCTTTCCTGCCCGCGATGCTGCAGTGCATACAGGCCGAGATAGGTCAGGTTGGATGCTTCCGGGTGGTTGTAAACTCCAAAAACACCGCATTCTTCTTGGGGACGAGTCAAATTCATAAATAGAAACTCCACTTCTGGTTACTGAGGAACCAGGGTTAGGCACTACCGGGAATAAGAAAAAAGCTATGTTCCAATACAGCAATTACTCATGCTAACCATTATCTTTCTCACGTTTTTCAGCAACTGCGGAACATCTTCTGCCGCAATTTTCCATAAAACCTCTTGATCCACACCAAAATAATTGTGGATCAAGCGATCCCGTAAACCTGCCATACCTCTCCATGATATTTCGGGGGTGCCTATCTTCAGTGAATCAGAAACATTCTTTGTTGCTTCGCCGATTACCTCAAGGTTTCTGATAACAGCATCAATTGTCTTGCTGTCATGGCAGAATTCGTCGAAAGACATGAAACGGACGTAACTAATAATCTTGGTCGATGCTTCTTCAATGTCTGCCAGATAATCAGAGTCCTGTCTGAGATTAGACATACACTAAAGTCCTCTCTACATTCTCAGCAATACTGCGGTAGCGGGCACTAGCCTTGCTTTCCTTTACCTGGCGAAGCGTTACAAGATCGATTCTTCTGCCCATGCTGTCCGATAAATACTCTGACAACTCAAAAAATTTCAGCCCCAGCGTTTGAGACGATTCAATAAGAAGATCAACATCACTGGTTTCAGTCTGATTACCCGCCGCAAAGGAACCAAACAGCGCAATTCTGGTGATTCCAAATTCACGCTCCAGCTTTGGCATTTCAGCACGCAGCACTGAAATAACATCCTCACGTGTAGTAACCGAACCCATAATTACCCCCTTACACAAGATTCTTGCGCACATACTCCGCCGCATTCTTGTACAGGATCAAACCGTCACCCTCCTCCGGCAACTGCTCACGTGTCCAACGGGGATGCTGGGTGTAGTGCACAAAGGCCTCCGGGTGCGGCATCAGTCCCATCAGCCGGCCAGTCGGGTCGCACAGTGCGGCAACGGCGTTCTGGGCGCCATTGGGATTAGCCGGGAATTCCATGGTGGCTTCCGCATAATCTGGTCCGGAGTATTTGAGCACTGCCAGATGGTGTGCTTCAATCCGTGCCAAGGTCTCCGCTGAATCGCAGACGAACTTGCCTTCACCATGGCGAACCGGCAGATATATGCCCTTTTCAATCCCTGCGGTAAAAACGCTGGGTGAGGCCGTATCAACCTTCAGATAGGTCCAGCGGTCCTGAAAGCGGCCGCAATCATTGTGCGTCAGCGTCACGGACTGGGACAGATAATTTCCGTCAAATCCGGGCAGCATCCCCATCTTGACCATCAACTGAAAGCCATTGCAGACCCCCAAAATGAGCTTGCCGTCTGCAACAAAGCGGCTGAACTGTTCGACCAGCTTTTCGCCGCTTCCGGACACGGCGGCATGTTTGAGCCTGTTGGCCTGGGCCTTGGCACTCCCCAGGTCGTCACCGTCCAGGAATCCGCCAGTCAGATTGAGGAAGTGGAAATCATCCAGACGTATCTCACCGGAGAGAATCTCTGCAATATGAGCGATAACTGCCTCGTCGAAGCCCCCCAATCGACAGGCGTGGGCGGCCTCCATCTCGCAGTTGGTGCCATTACCGGTAATTACAATTGCTTTTGATTTAGCCATGCGGGTTATCCTTTATCTCTTGTTAAATACCATGAATCGAATGCGGCGGTATCAGGCATCCATCATCACACGGTTCTTACCTTCCTTTTTTGCTCGGTACATCAGCTCATCGGCCCGTTTCAGGATCGACTCGACCGTGTCTCCCGGGAGCACTCCCGTAACCCCCATGCTGATCGTCACCCTCAGTTGCTTCTCATCCACCAGCAGAAAGCTTCCGGCCACAAGCACTCGCAATTTTTCTGCAATGTTCATGAGGTGTTCCCGGCTGATATGGGTTATGAGCAAAACAAACTCCTCGCCTCCCCAGCGGCCGGCAAAATCCACCGCACGCACATTGCCGGACAGGCTCTTGGCCACCATCCGGAGCACATCATCCCCGACCATATGACCATAAGTATCATTGATATGCTTGAAGGAATCAATATCGCCAAAGATGATGCCAAAAGCCAAACCTTGGGTATTGAACTCCTCCAGGCATGAATTCAGCTTCATCTCCAGATAACGCCGGTTGGGCATTTCCGTCAGGGCATCCACCAGCGCCGATTTTTTCAGTTCATCCATCACCCGTGCATCGAGGGCCTGCGTAGTGGAATCTCTGAAGATCTCGATAGCACCGACGATTCGTCCCTCCGGGTCGATGATCGGAGAGGCGTTGACCGCCACCTTGACCCGCTGCCCGTTCTTGTGGTGCAGGTAGACATCGGCATTGCTGATGCATCCGGTTTCCGTACTGCACTGCAGGGGACAGGCGCCGTCGCAGAGATGGTGTCCCTGTTCATCCACATGCACCAGAATATTATCGGCGCAGCTGGATCCCATCACCTCGTCGGCCATAAAACCGGTAATCCGTTCCGCCCCGCGGTTCCAGAAGGTAATCTTACGGTTCACATCAACAAAGTAGACGCCGTCATAGATGTTTTCCAGCAGGATTTTATAAAAATCAGGATTCTGGTTCATGGCACCTCCCCCCTCCGGTTTTCAGCACAACTTCTCAAGCACTCCGTTTCAGTCGCACATTGTACGTCCCACGGACAAGCCGGACATCCGTAAAGCTGATGGAATCAGGCAGTCCCTCTTTGATCGCAGTCAGTCCGACAGGCCCCAGAGCTTCCAGCCGCGCATCGATCAGTGGAAGTTTTTCTGTATCCACAAAGCGGCGCAGATCAATGTCAAATCCGGCAGCAGCCAGTTCTTCCAGGTGGGATACGATCGTCAGCTCCTTCAAACCCCGTTCCACGGCCATTTCCGCCAGAGACAAACCCTGCTGATACAAGCGATAGGTATCACGCTGCGTGTCGCTCAACGCAAGTATCGTATCATCCGGTTCCCCTCCGGGAACTGTGCGGCGGCGATACTCTTCAAGTGCCTCCAGAAAACGGGCACCGTATTTGCGAAGCTTGTGTTCACCGACGCCGGTAATCGCCAACAGGTCCCGCTCGTTTTGAGGTTTGCCGGTAGCCATCTCCAGCAGGGTGGCATCGGAGAAAACCACGAAGGGTGGTACCCCGGCAGCATCTGCAATCTGCTTGCGCAGCGACCGTAATTCATCGAACAATGCCCGATGAGCACCCTCGCCTGCCCCGCTCCGGCGGCGTGACTTCTCTTCCGTCTTGGCAACCGCCCGCGGCTGCCCCAGGATCACCCGGGTCTCGCCTTTCAGCACCGGCCGGGCGGATGAAGCCAGGCCCAAGGCGCCAAAACGGGTGAAATCCTGCACCAGGTAGCCCAGATGAATAAGTTGGCGGATGACGTTGTCCCACTCGGCAGCGGAGAGTTCGGCCCCGATACCGTAGGTGGAGAGTTCGTTATGACGCAGGTCCAGGATGCGCTGCCCCTTGGCGCCGCGCAATACATCAATGACATGTCGGGCACCGAAGCGTTCACCGACACGGTAGACGCAGGAGAGTGCCTTTTTAGCCAGCTCTGAGGCATCAAACCGCTGGGGCGGATCGCTGCAGATATCACAGTTACCGCAATCCTGATCTCGCTGATCCCCGAAATAGGCCAACAGTGCCCGGCGGCGGCAGGTCAGCGCCTCGGCATAGGAAACCATGGCATTCAGCTTCTGCAGCTCGATCCGCACCCGCTCAGGGTTGTCGCTGTTTTCAATCAAAGAGCGGGCTGTCATGACATCACCCATGCCGAACAACATCAAGGCCTCGGAAGGCAACCCGTCGCGGCCGGCGCGACCGGTTTCTTGATAGTAGCTCTCCACGCTTTTGGGCATGTCGTAATGCACCACGAAGCGCACATTGGGTTTATCGATCCCCATCCCGAAGGCCACGGTCGCGACCACGATGCGAATGTCATCGCGCCGGAAGGCATCCTGCACCCGGCGGCGCTCCTCATCCGGCAAACCGGCATGGTAAGCGGCCGCAGTAAAACCGGCAGCATTAAGCCGCTCGGCCACCTGTTCGACCCGCTTGCGGCTGAGGGCATAAACGATTCCGGCCTCATCGCGCCGGCTGCGCAAGAACTCCCCCAACTGGGCGAAGGGCTTGCTTTTGGGCATTACGGTATAGGTTATATTGGGACGGTCAAAGCCGGCCACATAGACCGCTGCTGCCCCTATCCCCAACTGCCGCAGGATATCGTTGCGCGTTTCAGGGTCGGCGGTTGCGGTCATGGCCACAATCGGCACAGCTGGAAAGAGGCCGCGCAGTCGGCCGATCTGAACATAATCGGGGCGGAAATCATGGCCCCATTGCGAAATACAGTGGGCCTCGTCGATGGCAAACAGCGCCAGCTCCAAACCGGACAGACGCTCCAGAAACTCCGGCTGCATCAGGCGTTCCGGAGCGACATACAGCAAATCCAGTTCACCCTTTTCCATCTGCCGCGACACCTGATGTGCTTCGGACGCCGACAGGGATGAATTAAAACAGGCCGCCCGCACACCGTTTTCGACCAGAGCATCCACCTGATCCTTCATCAACGCGATCAGGGGTGAAACAACGATTGTCAGACCGGGACGGTGCAGGGCCGGAATCTGGTAACAGAGCGACTTGCCGCCCCCGGTCGGCATGACCAGAAAGACATCCTCACCCGCCACCACCCGTTCAATGACCTCCTGCTGGGGGGCCCGGAACTGGTGAAAACCGAAAACGGTCTTGAGGGTGTGATGAATGGAGTTGGTCATTTTTGCACCTGTCTCAGTGAATCAATGGATATCACTGATGAGCCGACATAATGTCGCGGTTCGCCTTGACCAACCAACTTCTGACAAGTTCTTCCCTAATTCCGCTCATAGAGAACTCGCCCTTTTTCAAAGATCTGACATTCCAGCGATGCGTACACTGACCGGTATTTATCTGCTTCCGAACGCGTTCTCACCAGTATATCCAAAGCTATTCTCACATCGCCCAAACAGGCACGCGCTCTACGAGCACGTTGAAGCGGCCGTTCACTACTCTCGGGAACCACCACATACAGATCAACATCACTTCCCGCGTGTGGGTTTCCCCATGCATGTGAGCCGAAAAGAATTATCTGATCCGGATGGAATGTACTTACAAGCCGGCTGGTCATGTCCTTCAGAAGTGCTTCGTCTATTTGTGCCATTTCAGATTTCCCGCCTCTGCCTGCACATTTTTCCCAGAACGCACATAACGTGATTACAGCTCCCGCAGTGTTGCCTGCCAGGACTCCTTCAACTCGGCCAGTCCGGCTTTGACGACGACCGCCCCGACAAGCCCGGAAATTGACAGCTCGGCGTCTTCCGTCACCTCACCAATGGAGGCGAAGCAGTTGCCGCTCATGATCGACTCAAATTCCTCGCGACGATCAGGATGAACCGTAACCAAATGACGTGAGGCCGACTCGGAGAAGAGCAGCGTCAGGTCGTTCTTGCAGGCAACGTCGCCTTTCCAGAGGATGCGCGACAGGTCCAGATTCAGGCCGTATCCGCCGGCAAAGGCCGATTCAGCCGCAGCGACAGCCAGTCCGCCGTCGGACAGATCATGGCAGGAGGCCACGCACCCGGCCATAACAGCCTTGTGGTAGGCCTGGTAGCGGGTGTAGGCCTTGGCGGCATCGACCTTCGGAACTTTGTTGCCGACCTTCCCTTCCAATGCCAGATACTCTGAACCACCCAGCTCGTCAGCGGTCTTGCCCAGCAGATAGACGATATCGCCAGGGCGTTTGACATCCATGGTGACGGCTTTTCTGGCGTCCTCCATCTTGCCGATCACGGAGAACAGCAGGGTCGGTGGAATCGAGATCTTGGTGGTGCCGTCGTAGAAGTCGTTCTTCATGGAATCCTTGCCGGATATGAGCGGCAGGTTGTAGATCATGCAGATGTCATAGAGAGCCTGGTTGGATCGCACCAACTGGGCCATCTTGTAGGCACCGTCCGGGGTCTTCTCCGACAGGACCGGATCGCACCAGCAGAAGTTGTCCAGACCGGCCACCAGATCGAGGGAACCACCCACGGCCACGTAGTTGCGCAGGGCTTCATCCACGGCATTGGTGGTCATGTGATAGGTGTCGATATCGGAGTAGCGCGGACAAATGCCGTGGGCGGTGACAACCCCTTCGAAGGTTTTCAGGATTGGCCGTACCACAGCGGCATCGGAAGGACCATCGTTGGCCACACCGGTAAAGGGTTTGACCACCGAACCGCCCTGCACCTCGTGATCGTAACGCCGCACCACCGACTCCTTGGAACAGATGTTCAGGGAGGCCAGTAGCTGTTTGACCGTATCGGTGTAATCGTTTTTTTGCTGAATGACAGGCTCTTCGTTCACCGGCGGAATCCACTTGGCCGGCAACTGCATGGGGGGCAAGCCCTCGTGCATGAACTCCATGGGGATATATGCCACGGTTCGCTCGCCGTACAGCATGTGGAAGACGCCGTTGTCGGTGAATTCTCCCAAAATAGTGGCCTCCACCCCGAAACGGGCAGCCATGGCCATGAACTCGTCGATCTGCTCCGGCGGCACGGCCAGCGACATGCGTTCCTGGGCCTCGGAGATCAGGATCTCCCAGGGGTTGAGACCAGGATACTTGAGGGGTGCCTTGGCAAGATCCATGCGGCAGCCGCCGCATTCGCCGGCCATCTCGCCGATGGAGGACGACAGCCCGCCGGCTCCGTTGTCAGTTATGAAACGATAGAGACCCTTGTCGCGGGCCCGGATCAGAAAGTCGAACATGCGCTTCTGGGTGATCGGGTCACCGATCTGGACGGCCGTGACCGGTGAATTTTCGTTGAGCTCCTCGGAAGAAAAGGTGGCGCCGTGGATACCGTCTTTACCAATGCGGCCCCCGGTCATGACAATCAGGTCACCGGACTTGATGTATTTATCGTGCCCCGGTTGGCCGTTGACATGTGCCGGCATCAATCCGGCGGTACCGCAAAACACCAGCGGCTTGCCGGCAAAGCGTTCATCAAAGACCAGCGAGCCATTGACAGTCGGGATTCCGCTCTTGTTGCCGCCATGTTCAACACCTTCGACAACACCTTCATAGATACGGCTGGGGTGCAGCAGGCGCGACGGCAGCGGTTTGTCGTAAAACGGGTCGGCAAAGCAGAATACGTCTGTATTGAAAATCAGTTTGGAACCCTGGCCGGTGCCGAACGGGTCGCGGTTGACCCCCACAATGCCGGTCAGTGCCCCGCCGTAAGGATCCAGAGCGGAGGGCGAATTGTGGGTCTCGACCTTGAACACCAGCGAGTGGGTATCGTTGAACTTGATGACACCGGCATTGTCCTTGAAAACCGACAGGCAGAAATCCTTATCCCCCATCTTGGCGCGCACATCCTTGGTGGTGCGCTGGATAAAGGATTTGAACAGGGATTTGATCTCCTGTTTGTTGCCCTGCTCATCCTCATACTGCACCGTTCCGGCAAAGATCTTGTGCTTGCAGTGCTCGGACCAGGTCTGGGCCAGGCACTCCAGCTCGACGTCGGTCGGTTTTGAGCCCAGCCCCATGGTTGCACGGGTTTTCAAGATCTCGGGATCGCGATAATGGGCCTGAATAATCTGCATCTCATCCAGGGTCAGGGCCAGGACCCCTTCCTTGCTGATGCGCATCAGTTCTTCGTCGGAGACTTCCAGGTCGATTTCAAGCACCTCGGCTTTGGTCTCCCCGGTAACCTTGGGGGCCAGGGCCGGGAAACCACCCTTGGCAGCGAAATCGGCGGCATCCAAAACGGAGTAGCGCTGAATCAGGGTATTACAGAGTAGCCCGGTGGCAATCTTCTCCACATCGGCCACCGCGAGCGAGCCTTTCAGCAGATACTGGACCGCGTAATAAACCCCTTCACCGGCCGCAAAGGGACGGCCGGTCAGATAGGCAAGCGCCTCACGGGCCGTACGACCAACGTTATCGGTCACACCGGGACGAAAACCGACCTCGACAATGTAGTCGAATCCGGCGGCCAGCGGACGGTCAATACTCCACCCCTGGATAACCGGGTCACAAAAAGGGCCACTGGCCGCCAGCTCAAGCTCCTGGCTTGTCAGAACCGCATCTACGGTATAGACATCGATCGTGCGGACTTCGGCCACCGCAAGATGTAGGAAGTGTTCTATCTCACGCTTGATACGCTCGCCGCGCGCATCACGAACTCCCGGTTTCAGTGCTATCTCGATTCTGTTGGGCATATTACTCGGATCCTTTTTCCATGATCATCGTTCTGGTCGGGAACGGGATTTCAATATTATTTTCGCGGAAGCTCCTGATGATTCCGGTATTGATCTTATCGGTAACAGCAAACAGCTGGCTGTACTCCTGCACCCAGAAAAACAGCGACATGTTCAGACAGGAATCGCCGAAAGAGGCGAAATATGATTCAGGCGCCGGGTCAGGCAGAACCCCTTCGATCCCCTGCGCAGTAGTGACCAGAATGGCTTTGACCAGATCCACATCACTGCCGTAAGCCACCCCCACATTGATGCGACCCTTGGCACGCTGATCGGGAAAGGCCTGGTTGGTGAGAATGGTATTGCACAGGTCCGAGTTGGGGATAATCAGCTGCTGGTTGTCCAGGGTCTTGATCTTGGTGCTGCGCAGGCCGATATCCAGTACATCGCCGATCTGGCCACCGGTCAACTGGATGCGGTCGCCGATACGGAAGGGACGATCCAGCATCAGGGTAAAACCGGAGATCATATGGGCCATGGTATCCTTGGCGGCCATACCGATGGCCAGGGAGCCGATCCCCAGGGCGGTTACCAGCGAGAAGATGTCGTAGTTGAAATGCTTGAGGATGATGATCAGGGCCGTCCCCATCAGGAACAGCATGGCCAGTTTTTCGATAATCGGCAACATATGACGGGAAACCAGGGAATCACTGCCTTCCTGACGTCCGGCAATGTACCATTTGGCCAGTTCATCAAAGGCGTGGTAGAGCAGATTGAACACAATCACAACCAGAACAATAAACAGTGTTCCGGAAACAATCTGCACCAGCTTGTCATGCAGCGGCAGAGATCGGATCGCCAGGTAGACCCCCAGCATGGTCAGCAGCCGGGATACATGGGGAATGATGCGCTGCAGAATGCGGTCATCCAGATCGCTGGAGGTGAAACGCGCCAACCTGGTGCCCCATTTATTAAGAACGGCAACCAGCGCCTGGGAAAACATCCAGAAGATCGTCAGGATCAGCAGGGCCGCCAGAATCTCCTTGGCCCAGAACAACAGAGCACCATCCAACTCAGACGGGCTGAAAAGCCCCTGTATGAAACTCAGCATTCTATTCACCAAACACCCGCTTGAAGATCGTATTCACATGTTTGAGGTGGTAGTTCAGATCAAAGGATTCGCGGATTTTGGCTTCACCCAAGGCACCCACCACCTCCTGGTCCGCCAACAACTCGGTCAGAAAATCGGCCCCCTGTTCCCAGACCTTCATGGCGTTGCGCTGAACCAGACGATAGGAATCCTCGCGGGAAACACCGGCCTGGGTCAGGTCCAGCAGGATCTTCTGTGAGAAGACCAGCCCCTTCATCTGATTAAGGTTCTTCAGCATGTTGTCCGGGTAGACCACCAGGTTCTTGATCAGGCCGTTAAGCCGGCGCAGGGAGAAATCCAGGGCAACCGTGGCATCCGGGGCGATATAGCGTTCAACGGAGGAGTGGGAGATGTCACGCTCATGCCACAGCGCCACGTTTTCCATGGCCGGCATGCAGAGAGAGCGGATGTAGCGAGCCTGTCCAGTCAGATTTTCGGAAAGGATCGGGTTGCGCTTGTGAGGCATGGCCGAAGAGCCCTTCTGCCCTTTGCTGAAAAACTCCTCCGCCTCTAGCACCTCGGTGCGCTGCATATGACGCACCTCAATGGCAATGCGCTCCATGGAGGAGGCAATTACCGCCAGAACACAGAAGTACTCGGCATGCCGGTCGCGGGGAATGACCTGTGTGGAAACCGGCTCCGGCTTGAGTCCCATCTTTTCACAGACGTACTCTTCCACAAAGGGGTCGATATTGGCAAAGGTGCCGACCGCACCGGAAATGGCGCCGGTGGCGATGTTTTCACGGGCAGCAACCAGACGGGTACGGTTGCGCTGCATCTCGGCATAGAACGAGGCCATTTTCAGGCCGAAGGTAACCGGCTCGGCATGAATACCGTGGGAACGACCGATACAGACCGTATCCTTGTGCTCCAAGGCCCGGGCCTTGATCGACTCCAGCACCATATCCAGGTCTGCCAGCAGTTCATCGGCGGCCTGGGTCAACTGCACCGACAGGCAGGTATCCAGAACATCGGAAGAGGTCATGCCCTGATGGATAAAACGTGCTTCCGGACCAACGTATTCGGCAACCGACGTCAGAAAGGCGATAACATCATGCTTGACCTCGGCTTCAATGGCGTCGATACGGGCAATATCAAAATCACCCTTGGCACGGATAACCGGCACAACCTCTTTGGGTATGACCCCCAGTTCGGCCTGGGCCTCACACGCCAGGGTTTCGATCTCCAGCCAGATTTTGAAACGGTTCTTGGCAGCCCAGATCTGGGCCATTTCGGGACGGGAATAACGTTCAATCATTTACACAAACTCCTTACATGAATTTATCAATCAATCGACATCATTTGGTAATTTTCTTTCATAGAGCACAATACCCACACGGTTGATATGATCCAATAATTCCGGGTTGGTGATCTGATGTAAAAGCGACAGGTCGACACCGTATGGAAGCAGCAGGTCATCAATCTTATTTTCCAGCTGCTGGAGCTGGGAATGACTCACTAAATCTCCCCTCAGCGTCAGATCTATATCAGAACTGTTTCGGAAAGTACCTTTGGCGCGCGAGCCGTACAGTATGGCCTGCTGAATTTCGGGAACCGACGCAAACAGGGACACAAGCTTTGCTATCGTACACTCTTTAAGCCCGTATTGCGTCCGATCATCATTCGGCATCAAGCAAACCATTCAATCTGGCCTCAAGGCTGTCGAACAGATCAAAGTAATGATGAATTATTTTTTCAGAAATTTCTTCAGCTGTTGCCTCGTTGTAGGTATGCGATGATTTGTTGCGGCTGATAATCATATCCATCCACCCCTCACCATCGACAATCAGGTTTCGCTTGAAGGCTTCGCGGGTAGCATCGCGGGAACCCATAATGGAGATGTTGCCCTGGTATTCAAAGAAGTCCTTGAAGACATTCCAGGCCAGTTCATGAACGAACTCGAAACCCTGGATCAGGCCCTGCCGTTCCAGCTCCGAAAGTTCACGCTGCCTGCTGAGGACAACCGCACTGCGAAGCTGTATCAATGCCTTGCGGTAATTTGCAAAACGCTGCTTCCAACGAATATCCTGACGGGGCTTTTCCATTGAGGTTTTATATCTCCATCACGCAACTTGCATGAAACTGATCGCCAATAACAATCGCCGGAGCGCAGACATTCTGGTCGCGCAGGAAGGAAGCGGTCGTACGCTGCACATGGTCCGGATGGTTGTTCACCTCGGACAGATGGGCCATCACTAAAGCCTCCAGCCCACCATGGGCCAGGTCATGCAGCAGTTCCAGGGACTCCTCGTTGGAGAGATGGCCATGACGCGACTTGATACGCTGCTTCAGCTCCCAGGGATAGGGGCCGTTCATCAGCATATCCGGATCGTGATTCGACTCGAGGTTCAGCGCCCGGCAACCGCGCAGTTTCTCTGTCACCAGGCGGGTAACAACCCCCAGATCGGTAACCGATCCACTCAGCCCTTCGACTGATTCGAGCACAAAGCCGACCGGATCGCAGGCATCGTGGGTGATGGGAAAGGGATCAATACGCACGCCCCTAAGCGTGAATTCCTGTCCGGATTCAAACTCCACAACCTGGGTTTTGGAAAGGTATTTTTCGGCCTTGCGCCGGACCACGTGGCTGGCATACACCGGCACCTTGAATTTCCGTGAAAAGGAGCCGGCACTGCGGATATGATCGATATGCTCGTGACTGACCAGCACGGCGTGAATTCCGGCCGGGTCAATCCCGCACCCTTCCATGCGCAGCAGGGTCTCGCGCAGGGACATGCCCACATCGATCAGAACCCGGATATCTCCGGTCTCAAGATAGAGACAATTCCCCTTGCTGCCACTGGCCAGCGAACAGATTTTCACACAGGCTCCATGTTTCCGGGGTTAGAGGGGACGGTACGTCAACAGTGACATTAAAAACTTAGAATTACAGGTGGTTATACCTAAACGCACCACCGGGAATGTGGCAAAAAAATAAGCTCTATTTATACAAGAAGAGCTCATGACTTTCAAGGTTAATCATGGCAAAACCAGTTTAACCCCGCGGATGAATCTGCTGATGCAGACGTTTCAAGCGTTCACGGGTAACGTGGGTATAAATCTGCGTGGTGGAGAGGTCGGCGTGCCCCAGCATGACCTGGACACTACGCAGGTCGGCACCGTTTTCCAGAAGATGGGTGGCAAAGGAATGCCGCAGGGTATGGGGTGAGATATTCTTGCTGATTCCAGCCAGATAGGCCCGTTTTTTGATGATATTCCAGAAGGCCTGACGGGTCATGGCATCTCCCAGACGCGAAAGGAACAGGAAACGGTTCTGACCGTCCGGGTCAAGGCGGTAACGGACCCCCTCCAGATACTCCCTGACCGTGCGGATGGCCGACTCACCGATGGGAACCAGGCGTTCCTTGTTCCCCTTGCCCAGGGTCATCAGGTACCCGGAATCCAGATTCACCTCCCGCAGCTTGAGCCCCACCAATTCCGAAACCCGCAGGCCGGTGGCGTACAGGAGTTCAAGCATGGCCAGGTCGCGGATATTCTCGTCGGAACTGCCGGCACAGGCCGCCAGCAGGGCTTCCACCTCCTGGGCGGAAAGAAAATCGGGCAGTTTGTGCAGGGTACGCGGCGCTTCGATGATGGAGGCCGGATTGGCATCGCTGTAATTTTCAATCATCAGAAATTTATGGAACATGCGGATGGCGGAAAGCGCGCGCGCCCGGCTGCGCGGACCGCTGCCCTCATCCTTGAGGCATCCCATAAAGCCGGCGATATGCGAAGAAGTCACGCCGGCTATTCCGGAGACACCCTGACGCTCGAGGAAGTCCAGATAGCGGGTCAAGTCCCGGCTGTAGGCCTGCTGGGTATTGGAGGAAAGCCCCTTCTCCACCGCAAGATAGCTAATGAACAGGTCCAAAAAATCATTCATGTTGGCAGTCTGAAGTGTGGTTCTCATTCGGAAGAGTTCTCAGATACAACTCCTCCACCTTGTCCCTGGCCCAGGGAGTCGTGCGGAGAAACTTGAGACTGGACGAAATGCTGGGGGCATGGGTAAAGCACCTGATTTCGACCAGGCGGCCAAGTTCCTCCCAGCCATGGCGTTCGACCAGAGCGGTAAGAATCATTTTGAGGGTAACTCCGTGCAGGGGATCAATGGGGCGCTGATCCCGCTTCGATTGGTTGGCCAGTCGGCCATCAGACCCACTCATCAATAGCCGCCTTCAGTTGCGTCGTCAGCTCTTCCAGCTTTTCCGGTGCGCTCACCTTGTGCCCGAAGATATCGCGCACATAGAACACGTCCGCGACCTGATCCACCTTGGTGGAAATCTTGGAGACCCCGATGTAGAGACCCAGGCGCGTCAGGGTGCTGGTTATCAGATACAGCAGGCCGACCTTGTCGTGGGTATAGATATCGAGGACCGTATAGTCGTCTGAAACCTCGTTGTCGATCTCGACCCGCGTGGCAAAACGCGGTGCCGGACGGGACGTCAGCAAGGTCGGCCGCTGGCGGCGGGCCACCAGATCAGAGACCCGTACCTCGCCATGCAATGCCTGGCGCATTTCCACTTCGATCTTCTGCCAGCGTTGTTCATCGGTGATCAGCATTCCCTGGGGCGAATTAACCTGCAGCATATCCAGGACCTTGCCGTTCCGGCTGGTATTGATCTGGGCCCCCAGGATATTGACCCCGTTGGCAGCCATAACCCCGGTAATACGGGAAAACAGGCCCGGCATATCCAGAGTGCAGATGGTAAATTCGGAGTAACCGCTGTCCGGCTGGTGGCTGAGCTGCATGAGCACATCCGACTCATGCAGGTTGATCATCAGCCTGACATAGCCGGCTATGGCCGTCAGGCTATTGGAGAGCAGCAGTCGAGTCGGCATGGCCCGCAGCTCTTCCTTGACCTGCTGAGGTGGCAGCTCGTCTTCCAGCAGCGTCCGGACCTTCTTAATAACCGCCTTGACCCGCTCGCTGCTGGCCTCCAGATGAAACTCGCCCCGCTCCAGTACATTGAAGGCCTTTTCGTACAATTCCTGGAACAGCAGCGCCTTCCAGGTAGTCCAGACCTCGGAACCGACAGCCCGCACATCTGAAATCGTCAGCAGATACAGCATCTTGAGATTCTCACTGGTCTCCATCTGACGGGCGAACTGGACAATCATCTTCTCATCGTTCAGGTCACGGCGCTGGGAGATATGAGCAAAGATCAGATGCTGGCGCACCAGAAACTCGAGACGTTCGCTGTCTTCCCGGGAAAGCCCCATGCGCCGGGCGATGGTCGGGATCATGGAGGCACCCTTTTCAGCGTGTCCGCCCCCCTCCCCCTTGCCGATATCATGGAACAGCACCGCCAGGATCAACAGCTCCGGCTTGCCGATCTGGGAAGCGATCTCACAGGCAAACGACATCAGAGCGCGGGAAGTGCCGTTCAGCATTTTTTCGGCCTCTTCCACGGCGAAGAGCGTGTGGATATCAACGGTATAGATGTGATAGATGTCGTGCTGAACCTTGCAATAGATATGTTCCAGCTCGGGGATAAAACAGTTGAGAAACTCCAGGTGATGCATCAAACGCAGCGTCTCGGTGACATCCTTGGGGGCCCGCAGGATATTCAGAAAGGACTGGTTGACTTCGCGGCTGCGGCGGAATTTGTCATTCACCAGATGCAGGTTCTTGCGCACCAGACCCTTGACCCGCACGTTCAGCTGAACCCCATGTTTCTGGGCCAGCTCGAAGATACGCATCAGCACAAGCGGATTGCTGTTCACCACCGCTTCATCCGGTATGATCAACTCGCCCTTGAGGACATAACAGCCGTCGCCCACCGGCCGCCGTACAAAGTAACCCAGAATCTTCAGGGCCCCTTCATCACGCCAGATGCAGCGCGATACCAGGCTGGAGGCAAAGTGCTCCACCTTGTTGGCGTGACGGTAGTAATCCCGCATGAAATCCTCGACCGCCAGAATTCGCCCACGCTCCTGATAGCCGAAGAAACCGGCCAGATGCACCTGGGCATCAAAATTCAGCTGATCGTTTTTGCGGCCATAGAAGTAATGCAGTTCATTGCGGATGCGCCAGAGGTAGTCCAGAGCGGCATTATACGACTCCAACTCCTCCTCGCTAAGAATCCCCTTGATGATCAACTCTTTGGGATCATCAAACTTGTACTTGACCCGCGCCACCCACATGGCGGTCTGCAGATCGCGCAGCCCCCCTTCGCCCTCCTTCAGGTTGGGCTCCAGCAGGTACACGGTTGAGCCGTATTTCTCGCGGCGCCCCTTCATGTCCGATATTTTTTCCTTGATAAACTTATCGCTGGACTTGGGCAGAATCTGGGAAAAGATGGTCTTATGGAGCGTGTTATAGAGCGGCCGGCTGCCGCTCAGGTAACGGGAGTCCATCAGGGCCGTCTTGACCGTGCCGTCCGCAGAGGCCATCTCGACGCAGTCGGCGATGACCCGCACCGAATAGCCCACATCCAGGCGCATGTCCCACAGGAAATAGAGCAGTTTCTGAGCAATATCCTCGATTCTGGCCGCAGGCATGGTGCCATCGTGCAGGAACATGATGTCAATGTCTGAGTAGGGGTTCAGCTCACCGCGACCGTAGCCCCCCACCGCCACAAGAGTTATATGCTCCATAAGGGCACCGCTGGCGTCCAGGTCGTAGACGATACAGTGCAGAAGTTTGTTGTTGAGCTCATCGATCATGTCGCATAACAGGTGGGCGACTTCCGTACCGGAGGCGCCCTGAGCGTGCAGTTCCCTGATTTCAGCCCGATAGTGGGCCAGAAAGTTCTTGCAGCCGGAGAAATACAGTGGGCGCTTCTCTTCGAAACCGGCCATGCCGGAATCTCCCACCGCATTGATATCGTCAGGGAAATACTGGTCTATATAGAATTGCATGCAGCCTCCGCAAAGGTAATAACAGCAACGGTGCAGTTTTAATCTTTATGCAACGAATACAGCTCTTAAGGCAAACGATTTCTGCCAGTTGATTCAATCATTGTTATACGTTGAAATGATGTGTATTTTAGGCTGAAACAGCCTACCGCTCCGGCTGCCGGACACACAAGGAATCCAACCGATGAAAATCACCGGATCGGGAACTTTTTCCCTTTCAGCAGTGTCACATACCTAGATGGCCGGTCGTTATCCTGATACCGCCGATGATGCGGAACTGGTCAGTGCCTGCCGTTCCGGAGATCTGGACGCCTTCGAAGGTCTGGTGGAGCGTCACCAGCACGCCATGATCAATGTGGCCTTCCGCATGACCGGCGTTTATGAAGACGCCTGCGACATCGTCCAGGAGGCCTTCATTGTCGCCTGGCGCAAGATCGGCGATTTCCGCGGTGATGCCCGCTTTTCGACCTGGCTGACCGCCATTGTCATCAACCTGTCGCGCAATCGACTGCAGCAGACCCGGCAAAAAGAAAAACGGGAGGCTTATTCCCTGAATGCCCCGCTGCCCGGCAGCATAGACGATCGAATGCCCGACCCGCCCTCCGGGGAGTCCTCGGTTCTGGAACAGCTGGAGGACGCGGAACTGCGCCAGGCACTTACCCGCTGTGTTGAACGGCTTACGCCGGAGTTTCGCGAGGTGCTGGTGCTGCGCGACATGCAGGAGCTGTCCTATGATGAGGTAGCCGCAGCCTTGAATCTGCGGGAAGGAACCGTGAAATCTCGCCTGTTCCGTGCCCGGGATTCGATTAAAGAGTGTTTGAAGAAAACGGTGGGGAGCCTATGAACAGCCACGCGGACATACAGAAACGCCTCTCGGCCTACTGCAGCGGAGACATGAATGCGACCGAAAAAGCTGAAATTGATGCGCACCTGGCTGCATGCACGCTCTGCCGCATCCATCTGGCTGAAATGCAAACAACCCTGCGGCTGATCAGAAGCACCCCCGAGGTGGAGGCACCGGCCTGGATGAAATCCCGCATCATGGCACGGCTGCGCGAGGAGCAGGCCACCAGACGAACATGGCTGCAGCGCATCTGGTTCCCGCTGCACACCGGCATGCCGGTCAAGGTGCTGGCCCTGCTGGTGATGTGCGTCAGCGGCTACTATCTTTCCCGTAGTGTCGATACGGAGCTGAAGATAGCCCGCCAGCAGCAGCTTCAGGAACAACCGGCCCAATCGGCACCAGCCCCACAGCCGATTCCTGCACAGAAACCGGCCGAAACTACTGCGCCACAGAAAGCAGAGCCACCTTCACAACAACCCCAAACGCAACGCAAGGAATCTACGCAAGCGATACAAGCCCCCTCACCGACGACGGCTGTACCATTGCCTGCTCCTGCGGCATCCCCTGCTGCACCGGAGGCGTCTCAGCCTTCCTATGCCCCTCCACAACCGACCGCCAAAGGTTTCTTCAGCGGCAAGTCGGAAGCTGCGAAACCGGCGCCGGCCAGCGACGTTACCGGAAGACTCCGGGATGTGACATCAGAAGCCAAGAAAAGCAGGCGCAGCCAGGAAAGCAACTTTGAATATTCAGCCCCGGCGGCGGAACGTGCGGCAGGTGCTCCAGCCAGCCCACCGTTACCCCGGCAGACCGTCCGCATGACCGTTCATAATCGGGAACTGGCTCCGGCCCTGATTCGTGATGCTGTAAGCCGTACCGGAGGAACTATTAGCGAAGATCTGGCGTCCGCTCAACGACGCTACAAAATCCTCCTTCCGGCGGAACGCCAGAAGGAACTACTGGATCGCCTGCAGGTTCTGGGCAGGATTACGGAACGCCCGGTCACGCCTCCGCCGGGAACGACAACGGTTGAGATGACCATCCAATGGTAGCACGGCGCACTGTTCTCCATTACGGCTGGGTCATCGCCGGGATCGGATTCCTGATCATCTTCGCCTGCATCGGCCTGGGGCGCTACGCCTACACCATGCTGCTCCCCTCCATGCAGGCCGGATTGGGGCTGTCCTACGATCGCATGGGCTACATCGGCACCGGCAACTTCTGCGGCTATCTGCTGGCGGTCATCCTGGCACCCCGCCTGATCAGACGTTTCAAACCGCGGGCCGTCATCTGCGCGGGATTGGTGCTGATCACACTGACCCTTTTTGCAATCGGGGTGAGCCATGGTTTCCTGCTGCCGCTGGCACTCTACTTCCTGGTGGGGATGGGGACCGGTTTTGCCAATATTCCCACCATGGCTCTGATCAGCTACTGGTTTCGCAGCGACCGGCGCGGCAAGGCCGCCGGCCTGATGATCGGCGGCAATGGGGCAGCCATTGTGCTGGCCGGGATTCTGGTGCCCTTTCTCAACCGCAGCTTCGGCAGCAACGGCTGGCGGGCCGGCTGGCTGTTACTGGCAGGCATTGCCGTTCTCGTAACCATCCTGGCGGTCTCGCTGGTACGCAACCACCCTTCCGAGCTGGGACTGGAACCGCTCGGCACAGCAGCCCCTCCTTCTCCGGAACAGCTGATACCCAGAGAATCCCGGGGTGACGGAGCCCTGCTGGTCAAAATCGGTCTGCTCTATCTGGCCTTTGGTTCTACGTTCATGGTCTACGGCACCTTCATTGTTACAACCATGGTGCGTGAATACGGCTTTTCAGAAGCCAAGGCCGGGATGTACTGGTCATGGGCCGGATTTTTCAGCCTCTTTTCCGGCCTGCTGTTCGGTTCCGTTTCTGACCGTATCGGCCGCAAACGCGGAATGGCTCTGGTCTTTGCCGTCCAGACCGCCGCCTATCTGCTGGCGGGCTCCAAGCCGGGCGCTCTGGGACTGATGCTCTCCATCGCTCTCTACGGTTCGGCAGTCTTTGCCATTCCGGCCATCATGGCCGCCGCAGTGGGAGATTATCTTGGAATTTCCCGTGCGGCGGCCGCCTTTGCCACGATTACAATTTTCTTTGCCGCCGGGCAAACCGTCGGCCCGTCCCTGGCCGGAATTATCGCCAAAAGCAGCGGCAGTTTCGCCAATGCCTACCTCCTGGCGGGTGCCATCACCGCAACGGCCATGGTTTTCGCCCTGCTCTTGCCCAAACCGCACTACGGGGATTGAATACGGTGATTCCGACTCACCGGATCTGAAAGGAACGTCTCCATGAACCACATTATGCTGCTGACCCTGATGTTCTGTGGCGGCATCGCCATTGCAATCCAGCCATCCATCAACGGCCGACTGGCCCAAAAGATCGGCGTGATCGAAAGCTCCTGCATCTCCTTTGCCATCGGCACCCTGCTACTCCTGACCGTCGCCCTGATCGCCGGAAAGGGATCATTCCGTTCGCTTGTCAACGCCTCGTGGTGGGAACTGACCGGCGGCGGCATGGGCGCTTTTTTTGTTACCATGACCATTGTAGCCATCCCCCGTATCGGTACAACCGCCGCCATGGCAACCGTCATCGGGGCACAGCTGACGACCGGCGTCCTGCTGGATCATTTTGGACTGTTCGGTTTCAAGACCATTCCACTGGACAGCAAACGGGCCATTGGAGTGCTGCTGCTTATGGCCGGAGCGAGTCTGATTGTCCGCAAATAGTAAACCCGACCATTTAATGGCGTTCTGCAGCAGCTCCCTTTTTACTCGTCGCATTGACACCTTCCAGACAAACAAAATCCCACAAATCGCATCAAATTAGTCCTAAAATGTATATGTTTTTAACTATAATATTCTTATTTCATGGCGTTATAAAAATTCCCCGGAAATTTGTGTGAAATTTTATACAACAACAATATTAAACGATTGATTTTAAAATGATCTTATGTTAGGTGAGTTTAAAGTTGTATACAATTGGCTGGAGTGAGGGGGGAATAATGAAACTTAATTGGTGGTCGTATCTGTTTATTTCCGTGACGTTTGGATTTTACGCCATCGGCACGGCTGATGCCGCGACTATGGTTCCCATAACGGCGTGTACCGGTTGCCATGGTACAAATCCTCAGGCAAACGAAGCACCAATTGAGGGGACCCCGCGAAACAACCCCGGTCGTGCCATTATCGGTTCGCACTCCTTGCACACATCACCGACACTGATGCCATGTTCCGACTGCCATATTGTGCCGGCCGCCATGAATCACCGGAATCGGAGAATCAACCTGACCCCGACCATCAGCGGCGGTACCTACTCCAAAACATCAACCTTCCAGACAAGTAACACGTACAATGGCGGTACCTGCTCATCAACCACCTGCCATGGTACAACTTCACCCACCTGGGGCGCCAACACAACGAATGCCGGCTGCACCAAATGCCACGGTCGTAAGGTTGTCCTGGGGGTCTACTCCTCCACCAATGACTGGCAGGCAGCTCCCGGTTACGGCGGCACCGGTACCGACCTGGGTGGCGCTTCTGTCGCTACCGATCCTCAGGTTGGGGCCCATGACATTCACCTGCGTGCCACGTATGCTTACAGCGCCCGCATAACCTGTGCCCAGTGCCACACCGTTCCGGCAACCGCCACTGCCGCCGGTCATAGCGACACCACCGGCCCGGCCGAAGTTCCACTGGCCGGAGCCCTGACCCGTGCCAACTCGGCGGCACCGACCTGGAACACCACCACCGATACCTGTTCAAATACCTACTGCCACTACGCAAAACCGTGGAATGTAAGCTACACCCCCAACACAGCTGCAACCTGGACCAATACCGCACTGCTGACCGGCTCACCAAGTCTGGCCGGTGACTGCAGTAGATGTCATGCCTCACCCCCGGCAACCACAGGAAGCCACGATGGCATAACAACGATCAATCAGTGCAATTCATGCCATTCTAACGTAACGACATCAGGTACTTTCGTGAATCCTGCTCTGCATGTAAATGGCATCCTTGAACCCCCTGCAGGTTGTACCGACTGCCATGGCTTTCCGCCAACCTCTGCCGCCCATACAAAACATATCAACAATATCATTACCGTCGACGGGCTGGGCAGCCTCCCGGGCGGGATTACCGGCAACCCGGTTTGTGGGGTCTGTCACAATGTAAACTCAACAGCGACACATTATGACGGCAATGTCGATATATTTTCTGGCACCCTCTCAACCTTGCAGCAGTCCTACCAATTCGGCGTCAACCCGGTCACCTACGCCAAGGGTGGTGCCGAAACCTGCTCCAACATAGAGTGTCACCTTGGGCAGGCCCCCGCCTGGGGAGCAACTACTACTCCGATTACTGCATGCCAAGTCTGCCATGGTAACCCGCCGGTAACAACGGTTGGCGATATCGATAACAAACATGCTGCCGGTGCAACACCCGTTAACCACGTCGGCACCCTGCCAAGCTCCAATACCAAGACAACATTTCTCTCGGTACATGGTGGCTGCGCAATTTGCCACCTCAATGAGCCAAACGGAGATGCACACGCTCCGGTTCCTCCCTATGATGTCGCTGTCAACCATAACAATACCAAGATTGCAATGAACGGACCTGTAGGTTTCGGCACCGGTTACGATCCGACCATCCGCGGCTGTACCGCTGCCTGCCATGGCAGTGCCGCACCATATCGCATGACCGCATCAAACCTGACCATTGAATTCCTGTCGGGTAGCTCCTCTGCGTGCATAGTCTGTCACCTGACAGCAGTTTCCTCCCCAGTCGCTCAGGGTCTGAATGCCGCCGTCACTACCCGCGTTGCGGTAACACCTGATTTCTCTGAAGCATCACGTCATATCCGTTCAAGAACGGCCGCAACCGCTGTAACCTCCGCCGACTGCGTTGTCTGCCACATGGAAGGCGACCCTGCCACCGGCAACATGGTAGTCGGTGCCGGCCGCCACGGCGACGGTCGCATCAACCTTCGTGACCCTGACACCGGACTTAACATCAAAGCCGTCACCCACAGCGGCACAACCGCAGCTGCCGGCGCCTACACATCCACCGCCACCGACGCCACCCCGATACGCTTCAGCCGCAACCTGGGCAGCGCCACCATCGAAGCCGACACAGCCGCCATCATGGTTAACCAGTGTCTGAACTGCCATGACGCAGACGGCGCCTTGAGCACAACCGCCCGGATACCTGGCGCAACAGCCGGTCGTCCGTTTGGTGCCGCCATCAACGCAAACCCTGGCAGCAACGTCCTCGACGTAGCCTCGCAATTCGCCAGCGGCAACCGCGCCTTCCATCCGGTCCTTGCACGTAGCAACGCACCGTACACCAACGCCGGCGGCACACGCATGGTCGCTCCCTGGAACGGCGTAACCAAAACCGGCACAGCCGCAATCTACGGACCGCTGATGACCTGCTGGGATTGCCATGCACCAACCGGCAGCGCATCCACCGTCACCCTGACCTCCTCCGGTGCCCACGGCGAGCCATTGACCAGCCCGAACAACACCGCCCTGCGTGGTCAGGTCTTTACCAACAGTAACACCGCAACCACAACCGCCACCAACCTGTGTGTATTCTGTCACGTAACGACCGGCAACACGACCAACCACGGTACCGGTTCCGGCTTTACCTCCGGCACAGACAGCGGCATGACCTACCTGTCGAACCGTTGTTACTACTGCCACTCCACAGCCAACAGCACAGCCAAACCGGCCCGTCCGATTCCATCGGGTGACGTACACGGCTACACCGCCATGGACTTTGCCGGCACAGCGTTCCCGTCTGCCACCCGCGGTTACTCGTTCTTCCGCAGATCCGGCCTGCCGGTAGTTGTACGGGTTGGCGGAACAGGTTCTGCCTCCTGCGGTGCCGGATCCGGCATCTGCTCCAACAGCATGGACGGTGGTGGTTATACACCGGGCGGCGCATACTAAGTACTGCAGTAAATGTTTACATGTATGAACAAAACAGCCCCGCCAAAAATGGCGGGGCTGTTTTGTCTAAAACCAGAAGCGCCCATTGTTTAAAGTATAACAACAGGCAGCTCAACGAACTTTAGCGTGTAGTGGCCTTTTCCACGACCAGACGCAGCTCATCGGCATCAGCTTCTCCACCGGCCTTCTTAAGCAAAATATCCCCGGGTGAAACCTTTTTGCCATAGTAGGCATTATTCAAACTGTCACGAACCTGCAGCACCGAACCTTCTAAATTGAGCCCACCATACAGTCCTTTGGATCTGCTAAATGACACGAAATCAGCCCTTACTTCCGGAATCGACACAGCACCCTTGGCACCGCCACCGATCGGGCCGATGGCAACCGAGACATCACCCCCTAATTTGACCGAGGAGGAGAGCAGCGAGTCCACCCCTTTCTGGCTTTCGGCCACCATGATAACCTCCGCCGCTTCACCACCAAACTGCAAGCCGAATGTTACCGAACCGACTGTGTAAAATGCCGGGTCGCTCCAGTTTCCTGTGACATCATTCCGTATCAGTAGTACACCGGTACCACCCGATCCCCCCAGAAAAAACCCGCCTTTAAGCACCTGGGGGAAGATCAGTACCGCCTTGGCATTTTTCAGATAATCGCGCAGCCATACATAATTTTCATCACTGACAAGATCGGTAAAGGTAGCTCTGGATTTATCCACAATCGACTGTGCATCTGATTTGTCCGACGCAGAAGCATCTCGATCGGCACCCAAAAAAATACTCAGCACAAAAAGGCCGGCCAAGGCCACCATGCCTAACTTTATGACGCGTACAATCCGTGTTCCCATGACAATCCCCTTTCATGTATGTACACTTTTCTTCTGGACACGTCCTGTCGTGCACCAACAGACACATATCAGCACCCATCTACAACCATCAAATCGCCCACATGTCTTTTTGTGCCACTACAACAGAACATCCATTTGTCTGAAGTATACGCCACTGGCCTAAAAAGGTCTTTTTTTATCTTTTTTATCCTTGACGCCGGTTCTGTTTACTACAGCGAGGTTCATAAACTGATGCAAAATAAAAAATTCAATGAGCAAATATTCGGGAACTTTTCCGGAATGTCCTCTGTCAAAGAAAGCAACAACACATTTTTTGACAGGAGGAAGAGACCATGAAAACAATTGCAGCAGTAATTACAGCGGTATTGATGGGCGCAACAGCTGCCTGGGCGGGCAGCATCGGGGATGCTGTCGAGGTGCGAATCGTCAATGATCACGGGCAGGTGCTACCCACTTACCCGGTTAAGACAAAACATGCCCTGAAAAAGGTGTATGCCGAAGCGATCAAGGGAGATCACTACCGCATCGAGGTGCGCAACAAGCTCAATCGCCGGGTAGGAGTGGTGATAGCCGTGGATGGCCGCAATATTGTCTCAGGCGAACGCTCCTGGCTGAAAAACAATGAACGGATGTACATCCTCGACCCGTACGCATCGGGTGAATTCTCCGGCTGGCGGTCATCCAACGACCGCATCAACCGTTTCTATTTCACCAATGTGCCTGACTCCTACGCTGCAGCCTTCGGAGACGAAAGCGCAATGGGAGTCATCTCCGTAGCTGCTTATCCCGAAGTACAGCGCTACCAGCCACCCCATCAGATCCAGTCCCAGAACACCCAGCCCTGGCGTAGATTCAGCGGCAAAGGTGCTGCCTCCGAGCGTTCCGAATCAGCTGCCGGTGCAGCCGCCCCGGCCCCGGCCAGTGAAATGGCAAAGAGCCGTGCCAAAGCTGAGAACAAGGTGCTGGACAGCGCCGGAACCGGCTATGGTCATGAAGAATATTCACCGGTGCAGATCGTCGCCTTCGAAGCGGAAAACAGGGCTGTAGAGACCATTCACTTCAAATACGAATGGCGCGAAACACTCTGTAAGCTGGGGGTGGTCAACTGCAACGTACCGCCGACCCGACGGCACGCCAACCGCCTGTGGGATAACGGTGGCTATGCCCCTCCCCCGCCACGCAGATGGTAGTTTCAGATCACTAGCCGACACAAACAAATGCCCCGCTACGGATTGTCCGAAGCGGGGCATTTATTTGTGCGGTATGTGCTTCCTTGTGGTCAAAAATGTCAGATACCGAGGAGCAACGCCGCAGACAGGCATTTTTCATCGTGAATTCTAGCCGATGACGAGAACCAGATCTTCCTTCTCCACCTTCTCACCTTCCTTGAACTTAACCTCTGCAACCTTTCCGTCAGCCTTGGCCTTGATGTTGGTCTCCATCTTCATCGCCTCGGTCACCATCAGCACATCGCCGGCCTTGAACTCATCACCGGCCTTGACATTGACCTTTAAAACTTTGCCCGGCATGGGGGCACCGACATGGTTGGGGTTGCCCTTGTCAGCCTTATCGCGCGCCTTTTCGTCGGTCTGTACCGACTGGTCACGGATAGTTACAGAGCGGTTGTTGCCGTTCAGTTCAAAGTACACAGCCCGGGTGCCGTCCTTTTGAACCTTGCCGATGGCGTTGAGTTTGATGATCAGGGTCTTGCCCGGCTCGATATCGATGGAGGTTTCCTGACCCGGTTCCAGCCCATAGAAAAAGATCGGCGTCGGAATGACCGAAATATCGGAATATTCCTGGCGATGGCGATCAAACTCCGGATATACATTGGGATAGAGAATGGCAGAGACCAGAGCCTTGTCGTCAACCCGGTGTCCCAGCTTTTCTTCCAGCTTGAGTTTTTCTTCCTCGAAGTCCACCGGCTCCAACAGTTCGCCGGGACGGCAGGTAATCGGCTGCTGTCCTTTCAGGATAATCTTCTGCAGATCCTCCGGCCACCCCTGGTAGGGTTGGCCAAGCATCCCCTTGAACATGCCGACAACCGATTCGGGGAAAGCCAGATCTTCCGTGGTGGTATAGACATCTTCCGGCTGCAGGTTGTTTTTCACCAGAAACATGGCCATGTCGCCGACAACCTTTGATGATGGGGTCACCTTGACTATGTCGCCGAACATCATGTTGACGTTGTGGTACATCTCCTTGCACTCGTCCCAGCGCTCGATCAGCCCCAGGCCGGCCACTTGCGGCTTGTAGTTGGAGTACTGGCCGCCCGGGATCTCATGGTGGTAGACCTCGGCTGTACCGGATTTGAGACCCGATTCGAAGGGGGCGTAGTAATCCCGCACCGTCTCCCAGTAGTTGGAGAGTTTCTGCAGACCGGCGGCGTTGACCAGCGGATCGCGATCGGTCCCTTCCAGAGCCGCCACCAGGGCATTCAGATTGGGCTGGGCCGTCAGGCCGGAGAGGGATGACAGAGCGGCATCGACGATATCAACTCCGGCCTGGCTGGCCATCAGCAGCATGGCGCCGGCGTTAGAGGAGGTGTCATGGGTATGCAGGTGAACCGGAATACCAATGTTTTCCTTGAGCGCCTTGACCAGCTTGTAACCGGCCATGGGCTTGAGCAGACCGGCCATATCCTTGATGGCCAGAATATGGGCACCCATCTGCTCCAGTTCCTTGGCCATATTGACATAGTATTCCAGGGGGTACTTGTCGCGCTTGGGATCGGTGATATCGCCGGTGTAGCAGATGGCGGCCTCGCAGATCTTGCCGGACTTGCGCACCGCCTCCATGGCCACCTTCATGCCGGTGGTCCAGTTCAGGGAGTCAAAGACGCGGAAGATATCCACACCGGAATTGGCAGCCTCTTCCACGAACATCTCGACCACATTGTCCGGATAGTTGGTGTAGCCGACGGCATTGGAACCGCGCAACAGCATCTGGAAAAGGATATTGGGAACCGCTTCCGACAGTTTGTGCAGACGCTGCCAGGGATCTTCACGCAGGAACCGCATGGAGACGTCGAAGGTGGCCCCGCCCCAGCATTCCAGGGAGAACAGGTCAGACCCCAGATAGGAGGTCGGCTCGGCGATCTTGAGGATATCGTAGGAGCGGACGCGGGTGGCCAGGTTGGACTGGTGGGCGTCGCGCATGGTTGTATCGGTGATCAGCAGCTTCTTCTGCTCCAGAATCCATTTGGAGAGCCCTTCGGCCCCCAGCTGCATGAAGAGATCCTTGCTGCCGGACGGACGTGGACGGGTTGTATCCACATCCGGCACACGGGCCTCGATCTGCTCCGCAGATTTAAGCGGTTTGACTATACCGGGTGAACCGTTGACGATGACCTCACCCAGGAAGCCCAGCACCTTGCTGGCGCGGTCCTTCTTCTCGCGGAAGGAGAGCAGCTCGGGGTGCTTGTCGATGAAGGAGGTGTCGCACTGTCCCTTGAGGAACACCGGATGGGTAACAACGTTCTCCAGAAAGCCAATATTGGTCTTGACACCACGTACGCGGAATTCCTGCAGCGAGCGGTGCATGATGTTGGCCGCTTCATTGAAGGTCAGACCCCAGGCGCTGACCTTGACCAGCAGCGAATCGTAATGGGGGGTAATCTTGGCACCGGTGAAAGCATTGCCGGCATCCAGACGTACGCCACAACCGGCAGCGGAGCGGTAGGTGGTCAGGGTGCCAAAATCCGGGGCGAAATTGTTGGCCGGGTCTTCGGTTGTGATACGGCACTGGATGGCATAACCGCGCATGTCGATAGCCGACTGGGAGGGTATGTTGATCTCCGGGTCGGAGAGTTTGTGCCCACATGCCACCAAAATCTGGTTCTTGACCAGGTTGCGGCCGGTGATCATTTCGGTCACAGTGTGCTCAACCTGGATACGCGGGTTCATTTCAATGAAGTAGTGCTGACCCTCCTGGTCCACCAGAAACTCGACGGTGCCGGCATTGCGATACTTGACCAGACCGGAGATTTTGAGGGCCGCCGTGCAGATTTCATCGCGCTGGGATTGGGTCAGGGAGAGCGATGGCGCAAATTCCACCACCTTCTGGTGACGACGCTGTACCGAGCAGTCCCGGTCAAAGAAATGTACCAGGTTGCCGTAGTTGTCACCCATGACCTGTACTTCGATATGTTTGGGATTGGCCAGGTAGCGCTCCAGAAACACCTCGGCATTACCGAAGGAGGCTTTGGCTTCGCTGGCGGCCGCCACCAGACCTTCCAACAGCTCTTTCTTGTTATTTGCCACGCGCATGCCACGACCGCCGCCGCCGGCCGAAGCCTTGATGATGATCGGGTAGCCATGCTCTTTGGCAAAACGCAGGGCATCCTCTTCCTTATCAATTGGGTCCTCGGTGCCGGGCACCACGTTGACACCGGCGGCAACGGCCGCCTTGCGTCCCGCGACCTTGTCGCCCAGAGCCCGCATCATTTCGGAATCAGGACCAATGAAGGTGATGCCGTTGACCCGGCACTCCTCGGCAAACTCGGCATTTTCGGCCAGGAAGCCGTAACCGGGGTGGATGGCGTCAACATCGGCCTTGATGGCCAGCTTGATGATCTCGTCGATCCCCAGGTAGGCATCAATGGGAGCCTTGCCCTTCCCCACCAGATAGGCCTCGTCGGCCTTATAGCGATGCAGGGAGAGTTTGTCCTCCTCAGAGTAGATCGCCACCGTTCCGATACCAAGCTCCGTACAGGCGCGGAAGATGCGGATGGCAATCTCGCCGCGGTTGGCGGCCATTACTTTACGGAATTTCTGCTTCAACATGTCTGTTCCTCCGGCGTATTTTGAATAGCGTGTGCGAACGAAATCGAGGCTGCGTAAACGGGACTTAAAATATTTAGCAATACTAAAAAAATTCAGCGATTTTGAATAGTTAGGCATCAATTGGTGGCGGCACTAAAACAGATTGATTTCGTTTTGTCAACAATGTTTTTCACCTTGCCGTATCCGGCCGGGATATGGTAAGTAAACAGATCGAATTGACACTGCCCGGAGGTTTATTTCCCATGGAAATCAAGGTTCTTCCACTGCCGGTGGAAAAGATGAAGAATAAGGTTAGCGACGAATCCCAGCTCGGTTTCGGCAAACTCTTTACCGACCGCATGCTGGTAATCGAATGGAAAGCCGGCACCGGTTGGTGCGATGCCCGCATTGAGCCCTATGCCCCCTTCATGCTTGACCCGTCCTGCGCCGTTTTGCATTACTCCCAGGAGATCTTTGAAGGTCTCAAAGCCTATAAACGTGCTGATGGCTCGGTGTTCCTGTTCCGCCCCGAGATGAATGCCCGTCGCTTCAACCAGTCGGCCAACCGCATCTGTATGCCGGAAATCCCGGAGGAGCTGTTTGTCAAGGGCATCGAGCAGCTGGTGTCCATGGAACGCGACTGGATCCCCACCTCCCCGGAGACATCGCTCTATATCCGTCCGGCGATGATCGCTGTCGATCCTTATTTGGGAGTCAAGCCTTCCGAAAACTACTATTTCTTCGTCATCCTCTCACCGGTTGGCGCCTATTATGCTGCCGGCTTCAATCCGGTCAACATCCTGGTCGAAGATCACTATGTGCGCGCCGTAGCGGGAGGGACCGGCGAAGCCAAGACCGGCGGCAACTATGCCAGCTCACTCATGGCCGCCCAGGAAGCCAAGAAAAAAGGCTATGATCAGGTACTGTGGCTGGACGGCCGAGAACGTCGTTTCATCGAGGAAGTCGGCGCCATGAACATGTTTTTTGCCTACGGCAACAAGATTGTCACGGCCGGCCTGAACGGCTCGATCCTGTCGGGGATCACCCGCGATTCAGTTCTCAAACTTGCCCCAACACTCGGATATACCGTGGAGGAACGCCAGATCGATATTAACGACCTGATGGCCGACATCCAGGCCGGCAAGGTAACCGAAGCCTTCGGTAGCGGTACCGCCGCCGTAATTACACCGGTTGGGAAACTCTGCTACAAGGATCAGTGTTACCAGCTTTCCGGAGGCACGGTCGGAGAGATTACCCAGAAGCTGTACGATACTCTGACCGGTATCCAGACCGGCGCATTGAACGATCAGTTCGGTTGGACCAGACTCGTTAAATAGCAAACCAACAGCGGGTCCCCGGATATTTCCGGGACCCACTCCTTGTGTGGATGCCATGAAATCAAACAAAAAACAGACATCCAGTCAATCCGCACCCAACAAGCTCTGCACGTCCTGTCGCCGGACCTGCAAACAGGCCGCCAATGCCGTGGTGGCAAAATGCCCCCGGTACTATCCATTCAAGAATTCCCCGGGCAAGCACCAGGCTGAATTCACCTGGAAACAGCTGGAGCTGACCCTCTGAGCACGATCCTGCCTGACGTTCCCATCGTCAATCCAGCACGTTGCACCGGCTGCGGGCGCTGCGTTGCCGCCTGTCCCCAGCATCTGTTTACCCTCGACCAGATCGGATTCCGCAAATCAAGCACTCTGCGTTTCAGTGAACGCTGTACCCGCTGCGGCCGCTGCCTGGAAAACTGCCCGGTAGGAGCTATCCGTGCCTAATGCCCCCAACGGATTAAACCGAAGAGACGGCGGCACCGGCCGACTCTCCCGCCTGTTGCCAATTCTCACCTGGCTACCGGCCTACCAGCCCTCCTGGGTCTGGGCGGACCTCATTGCGGGTCTGACGCTGGCGGCCTATGCAGTTCCGGTCGCCATGGCCTATTCATCGCTTGCAGGACTGACCCCCCAAACCGGATTATACTGCTATATCTTCGGCGGCGCTGCCTATGCCCTGTTCGCCACCTCGCGCCATCTGGCAATCGGACCAACCGCAGCCATTTCAGTCATGGTGGCCAGTGTGGCCGGATCTATGGCCGGGGGCAATCCCGCCACCTACGCAGCTCTAGCTGCTGCGACGGCCGGCCTGGTCGCGATCATCTGCCTGCTGGCCTGGATCATGCGGCTCAGTACCTTCGTCAACTTCATCTCCGAATCGATCCTGCTGGGCTTCAAAGCGGGAGCTGCCCTGAGTATCGCCTCGCTCCAGCTCTCAAAACTGCTGGGAATTTCCGGAGGTGGCGACAACTTTTTCGGACGCATCTATACATTTGCGCGCAATTTGGGGGATACCAACCCTGCTGCACTGGCACTCGGGTGTGGTTCGCTGGTCTTGATTCTGCTGGGAGAAAGATTCTTTCCCAAACGGCCACTTTCCCTGGCCGTAGTAGTACTGTCAATCGTAGCAGTGTACCTGTTCGACCTCGGACAACAAGGGGTCAGGGTAGTTGGCCAGATTCCGACCGGCCTACCCTCAATCGGCATGCCGGCTATCGGAATAAACCAGTTAGAAGGACTGCTGGAACTGGCATTTGCCTGTTTTCTGCTGTCTTACGTGGAAAGCATTGCCGCAGCACGGACATTGGCTGCAAAGCACCATTACACCATCGACCCCCATCAGGAACTACTGGGTTTGGGGGCCGCCAATCTAATGACAGCCCTGGGGCACGGTTATCCGGTGGGCGGTGGATTGTCCCAATCAGCCGTCAACGAGAATGCCGGCGCCCGCTCTCCTCTGGCACTGGTTTTCGCCTCTCTGGCCATCGCCCTGGTGCTGTTCTTTCTGACCGGTCTGTTGCAGAATCTTCCCGAAACCGTTCTGGCGGCAGTGGCTTTGGTAGTACTGGCCGGATTTGTCAAAATTGAAGACTTCAATAAGCTGTGGCGAGTCAGCCGGTTGGAATTCAACGTTGCGATGGTAGCCTTCATAGCTGTTCTGCTCTTGGGCATACTCAAAGGTGTCGCCATCTCGGCTATCGCGTCGATCCTGTTTCTCCTGCGCATGATGGCCAGGCCACATGTGGCCATTCTGGGGAGAATTCCCGGTTCCATCCGTTTCAGCGATGCGGAACGCCACACCAGCAATGAACGTTTTCCCGGCCTGTTCCTGTTCAGGGTCGAGGCCCCGCTGCTCTATTTCAATGTCGATACAATTGTCAGTGCCGTACTGAACGCAATCAACCGGGAAGCGACACCCGTAAGACTGGCGGTCTGTGACCTGTCCACTTCACCCTATATCGATGCCTCCGGCGCGAAAATGCTGGCCCGGCTCGAGGAGCAGCTGGAACAGCAGGGAATTCAGTTCCGGGTGGCAGAGGCCCATTCCGAAGGACGCGAAATTCTCCGGGCAACCGGAATTAGTGAACGTCTTGGAGGAGTCAGCCGTTACACAGCTCTGGCAGACATTGTTGAGGACTTCGAACGGGACAGCCGAAGACCTCCCGCCTTCAACGACAGACAGTAATTCCCAGCCCCACCCGCACCCGGCCATGCCTCCACGCTACAATACTTTTACCCTTGCCTTACCTGCAGGCGTTGTGCTATAAGGTTACGCTTTTCATTTCACACGCCCTGATTGAACCAGCGGTGTCCCTCGTGGCTTGCAGGGATTTACAGGGCGGAGGACAAACCAAAGGAGAAACACATGTCAAGTATCAGCATGAAGGAACTGCTGGAGGCCGGCGTACATTTCGGCCACCAGACCAAGCGTTGGAATCCCAAGATGAAACCCTACATCTTCGGAGCACGTAACGGCATCTACATCATCGACCTGCAGAAAACCGTCCGTTATTTCAAATCCGCCTACAATTTCGTAAAAGAAACCGCTCAGGACGGCAGTTCCGTCCTGTTTGTCGGCACCAAAAAACAGGCTCAGGACTCAGTGGCCGAAGAGGCTGCACGTTGTGGCATGCACTATGTCAACCAGCGCTGGCTGGGCGGCATGCTGACCAACTTCGCCACCGTCAAGCAGAGCATCGACCGCCTCAAGCGTCTGGATGCCATGTTCGAAGACGGCACCGTTGAAGCCTACACCAAAAAGGAAGCACTGCAGTTCGAAAAAGAACGTGAAAAACTCCAGAAAACCCTGGGCGGCATCAAGGCTATGCACAAACTCCCCGGCCTGATGTTCGTCATCGACCCCAAAAACGAGGAAATCGCTGTTCAGGAAGCCAACAAACTGGGTATTCCCGTTGTTGCGATTGTTGATACCAACTGTGACCCTGACCCGATCGACTACGTCATCCCCGGCAACGACGACGCTATCCGCGCCATCCGTCTGCTGACAGCAAAAATGGCCGATGCCATCCTTGAAGGAAACCAGGCCCGCAACGTCGCCCAGTCCAAGGATGACGAAGGCGAGTATGCCGGTGAAGCAACTGAAGAAGCTGCAGCAGAATAACACCCAACACCGTAAGCAGTTAAATCCACATTTCAAGAATTCCCGCGTCAGGGAATGGAGGATAGAATGGCCGTTACAGCTGCACAGATCAATGAATTGAGAAAATCAACCGGCGCAGGCATGCTCGACTGCAAAAAGGCACTCGAAGAAACCGGCGGCGATTTTGAGAAAGCCGTAGACTTTCTCCGCACCAAAGGACTGGCCGCTGCAGCCAAGAAAGCCGGCCGTGCCGCCACTGAAGGCATGGTTGCCGCATTTGTGTCCGATGACCTGAAGAGTGGTGTACTGCTGGAAATTAACAGCGAGACTGACTTTGTAGCGAAAAATGATACATTTCAGGCCTTTGTTGCCAGCATCGGCCAGCATATCATGGCAACATCACCGGCAGACGTTGAGGCCATGCTGGCACAGACCTTCAGCGGTGATGCCACCAAGACTGTTGAAAATTACCTGAAAGAGTCGGTCTCAATCATTGGTGAAAATATCCAGATCCGTCGTTTCGCCAAGTACGATGTAACCGGCGACGGCTGCATCGGTTCCTACATCCACGCCGGCGGTAAAATCGGTGTTATGGTCCAGGTGGACAGCCCTGCTGTAACCGCTGCAAACCGCGATGCCCTGGTGGCATTCGTCAAGGACATTGCCATGCACTCGGCTGCTGCCGCTCCGCGCTACGTCAGTCAGGATCAGGTGGATGCAAACGTGCTTGAGCGTGAGAAGGAAATCTATCGCGCCAAGGCCCGTGAAACCGGTAAACCGGAGAACATCATCGAAAAAATCATCGAAGGCCAGGTCAAGAAGTTCTATGCAGAGATCTGCCTGGTTGAACAGCAGTTCGTGAAGGACACCGATAAATCTATCCAGCAGGTTGTCAAGGATGCCGGAACCGCAGCTGGCGGGGCCGTGGCGATCAAGCGTTTTGAGCGCTTCGTCCTTGGAGAAGGTCTTGAAAAGAAGGAATCGGACTTTGCCGCCGAGGTGGCGGCAGCGGCCGGCCTGTAGCACAAGGTAATGAGCCGGCCAGAAATGGCCGGCTTTTTTTTTAGGAGCAGCAGCGGGACCCACATCGAGGAGGCAGACCATGAGCAGGCCGTCGTTTACCAGAGTACTTCTCAAACTATCCGGCGAATCGCTGGCAGGTGACCAGGGATATGGCATCGATCCCCAGACCATCAACACCATTGCCAAGGAGATCAGCGAGGTTGTGGCCCAGGGGGTCCAGCTGGCACTGGTAATCGGCGGCGGCAATATCTTCCGAGGCCTGGCTGCCTCGTCGAAAGGGATGGATCGTGCCAGCGCCGATTACATGGGAATGCTGGCAACGGTCATCAACTCGCTGGCCATGCAGGACGCCCTCGAGAAGCAGGGAGTTTCCACCCGGGTCCAGTCCGCCATCGCCATGCAGGAAGTAGCAGAGCCCTATATCCGCCGGCGCGCCATGCGGCACCTGGAGAAGGGGCGGGTCGTCATCTTCGGAGCTGGCACCGGTAACCCGTACTTCACCACCGATACTGCCGCCAGTCTGAGAGCCATGGAGATCAACGCCCAGGTGATCCTCAAGGGAACCAAGGTGGACGGCATGTACTCCGCCGATCCCAAAAAAGATCCCAATGCGGTCAAGCTCCCCCAGCTCACCTACATCGAAGTCCTGAAAAAAGGGCTGCAGGTTATGGATGCTACCGCCATCTCGCTCTGCATGGACAACAAACTGCCCATCATTGTCTTTGATCTTACCGTTGAAGGAAACATCAAGAAGGTCATCAGCGGCGAAGAGATCGGCACTATCGTACAAGGAGAGTAACCATGCCAAAATCCGTACTCGATGATATGAAATCCCATATGGAAAAAACCCTGGGCGTTCTCAAGAACGAATTCCAGAAGATCCGTACCGGCCGCGCCTCCACTTCGATCCTTGACAGCGTCAAGGTCGATTACTACGGCAATGCCTCGGCCCTCAGTCAGGTTGCCACATTGGCCGTACCGGAAGCCCGCACCATCACGATTTCTCCATGGGAACCCAAGATCATTCCGGCTATCGAAAAGGCCATCCTCAACGCCAATATCGGCCTGACCCCTTCCAATGACGGCCGTACCATTCGTCTCAATCTGCCGCCACTGACGGAAGAACGCCGCAAGGAAATAGTCAAGGACCTCAAGCGCAAGGCCGAGGATGACAAGGTTGCCCTGCGCAATATCCGCCGCGACGCCATGGACAAGCTTAAGAAGCTGGAAAAGGACAAGGCCATTACCGAGGACGAGCTCAAAAAGTACGAAAAGGATGTCCAGGACACCACCAAGGCCTTCGAGCTCAAAATTGATGAGGCCGTGGCCCACAAGGAAAAAGAGGTCCTGGAAGTCTGATGCAGCCGCTCGACCCGACCAAAATACCGACACATCTGGCCATCATCATGGATGGCAATGGTCGCTGGGCCCAACAACGCATGCTGAAACGGATCGTCGGACACCAGCGCGGTGCCGAAACCGTCAAGATGGTCGTTGAACAGGCCTCACTGATGGGGATCCGATACCTGACGCTGTTTGCCTTTTCGTCGGAAAACTGGCTGCGACCTGCTATGGAGGTCCGGGCCCTGATGACCCTGCTGAAAAAGTACATCCGCCAGGAAACTGCCCGAATGATGCGCAAGAATATCCGCTACAACGTCATCGGCAATCGCAGTGAACTCCCGGAAGATGTCAACCAGACCTTGGAAGATGCTATTCAGGAAACCTCGCGCAATACCGGCATGACCTTGACTCTGGCACTGTCTTACGGTGGGCGCCAAGAATTGAGCATGGCCGCTACACGGCTGGCAAGGGATGTAACGGCGGGTAAAATTTCAGCCGATAACATCACGCCGGACCTGTTCAGCACCTACCTGGATACGGGCGGACTGCCCGACCCGGACTTTCTGATCCGCACCAGTGGAGAAATGCGCATCAGCAACTTCCTGCTCTGGCAGCTGGCCTACACCGAATTATACTTTACCGACACCAACTGGCCCGATTTCACCATCAGTGAATTTCACAAGGCCCTTGCTGATTACCAGTCCCGTGAGCGGCGTTTTGGCATGACCAGCGACCAGCTCAACAGAAGGAACTAGTCATTAAACGCCTGATCACCGCCATAATTCTCTTGCCGGTTGTCATTCTGGCTATTCTCAAGGGCGGCCCGTTCGTGTTCGCCTGCCTTTTGACAATCTTCACCTTTATTGGGACCAGGGAGTTCTATCGCATGGCGTTGCCGGCGCGCTCCCTGGAGTCCTGGCTGGCGGCCGTCTGCGGCAGTGCCATGATCTTTATCCCGTTTATGGATGGTGAGCGCCTGGCGCTGGCAGCCTTGACCGGACTGTTCCTGACATTCGCGCTGCTGTTCCTTTTCCGTCTACGTTCCGTTGAAACCGCGGCACAGGAGATTGCCTATGCCGCCTTGGGCTTCCTGTACATACCGCTGTTGCTGATGCATCTGGTCATGCTGCACCGCACCACTTATGGCTGGCAGTGGCTATTGGTCATCATGCTGATTGTCATGACCAACGACTCGGCCGCCTACTACACCGGCAGCGCCTTCGGCAAACACCGCCTGTATCCCCTGGTCAGCCCCAAGAAAAGCGTCGAGGGGGCCCTGGGAGGCCTGGTTGGCAGCATGTGCGGCACCCTGCTGGCGAAAGCCACCTTCTTCCCGCAACTGACCATACGGGATGCGCTGCTGACAGCCGTCTTCATCGGCATCCTGGGGCAGACCGGCGACCTGTTTGAATCCCTGCTCAAACGCAGTTTCGGGGTCAAGGATTCCGGCAGCATCATTCCGGGACACGGTGGCGTTCTGGATCGCCTTGACAGCATCATCTTCGCTGCCCCGGCTATGTACTACTACGTCATCTTTATCTTTTAACCGACTCGTTTTTTTCAGGGCATTTCGGGGGCGTTTCGTACCGCTCGACGGTACTGAACTCGTAAAACAAGGACTGTGTCATGAAACATCTCTCAATTCTCGGTTCAACCGGCTCAATCGGTGTCAGCACTCTTGAAATAGTTGCGGCCTACCCGGAGCGTTTCCGGGTCACTGCCCTGACCGCCGGAAAAAATCTGGAACTGTTCGCCCGCCAGATCCGTCAATTCTCACCGCGCATCGCCGCAGTTGCCAGCCCGGAGGATATCCCGGCACTCAGAGTATTATGCGCCGGTCTTACCGTTGAAATCGTGGGTGGGGTTGAAGGACTTGTGGCTGCCGCCACAGCGGATGAAACTGACATGGTGGTGGCTGCCATCGTGGGAGCTGCAGGACTTGTCCCGACTGCTGCTGCCATCCGGGCCGGCAAGGACATCGCCCTGGCCAACAAGGAGACCCTGGTAACCGCCGGCCATCTCTTTATGGAGATGGTCTCCCAGTACGGCGTCAAGCTCTACCCGGTTGACAGTGAACACAGCGCCGTATTCCAGTCCATCGAAGGGCATCGCAGCCAGGATATCAGCAAGATCATCCTGACGGCTTCCGGGGGACCGTTCCTGAATACCCCGGTGGAGCAACTGGCTGCTGTCACGGTACGTGATGCTCTTAATCATCCCAACTGGAGCATGGGTCGCAAAATCACCATCGATTCCGCCACCATGATGAACAAGGGGCTGGAGGTTATCGAGGCCCGCTGGCTGTTTGATGCGCCCGTGGAAAAGATCGACGTTAACATCCACCCCCAGAGCATCATTCACTCAATGGTTGAATATATCGACGGCTGCGTCATCGCCCAGCTGGGTTCACCGGATATGAAGGCCCCGATCGCCTACGCCCTCTCCTACCCGGAGCGGGTTGCCACCGGCGTCAAACCACTGGATCTGACGACCTTTTCCGGACTAACTTTTTACAAGCCGGATATGAACAAATTCCGCTGTCTCAGCCTGGCCTACCAGGCCATCAATGCCGGTGAGAGCATGCCGGCCGTCATGAATGCCGCCAACGAAATTGCCGTGGAGATGTTCCTGGCCGGATCAATCGGTTTCGTACAGATTGCCGAAGTCATTGAACGGACCATGGGGGCCCACCAGGCCCACAATCTGAAGTCCATTGAGGAAGTACTGCAGGCCGACAGCTGGGGACGAACAAAAGCACGGGAAATCTGCGGAGGTTTACACACCTGATATGATGGTCATCTACGCTATAATCGTTCTGGGAATCCTGATTTTTGTTCACGAACTGGGGCACTTCATCATTGCCAAACTGTTCAACGTCAAGGTCGAAAAATTCTCCCTGGGCTTCGGTCCAAAATTATTCGGAAAACAGATCGGTGAAACGGAATACCTGCTGTCCGCCTTTCCTCTGGGTGGCTACGTCAAGATGTTCGGTGAGGGTGGAGTCATCGAAAATTCTGCCGGGTCATCCTCTGAAAATCCGGAGACTGAGACCGCCTATGACGAAGAATCCGGCGAAACAGTCGATACGGTCAGGGAGCTGACCGAAGAGGAAAAAACCCGCTCTTTTGCACACAAGCCACCCTTGGCACGTATTGCGATTGTCATCGCCGGTCCGGCCTTCAACCTGGTATTTGCCTGGCTGCTCTTCATCATTCTCAGCATGATGGGTGTCCCGACCGTTACAGCAAAGATCGGTGAAGCCCTCAAGGACAAACCGGCCATTAAAGCCGGCGTGCAAAAAAATGACGTTGTCACCAACATCAACGGCAAGAAAATCTCACAGTGGGATGATATTGCCGGCACGATAGCCAGCGGTAAAGGTCAGCCGATCAATCTCACCGTTCTGCGTGACGGCAAGGAACAGCAGTTCACCATCACCCCGGAACCGCGTGTATCCAAAAATCTTTTCGGCGAAAGCGTCAACGGCTATGCCATTGGAATCGCTTCTGCCGGTGAAGTCGTCACCGAATATTACGATCCGCTTCAGGCCGTCGTCAAAGGCACTTCCCAGACCTGGAAAGTAATCGAGCTGACGGTCCTGTCACTGGTCAAGATGGTCCAGCGGGTTGTGCCGATGGACAGCGTCGGCGGACCGATCATGATTGCCAAAATGGCGGGAGAAACAGCCCAGGCCGGTGCTTCCAGTTTTCTGGCCTTCATGGCGCTGCTCTCCATCAACCTGGGAGTACTGAACCTGCTGCCGGTACCGGTACTGGATGGCGGACACCTGTTCTTTTATGTTATCGAGCTGATCTTCCGTCGCCCGGTCAGCCAGAAGGTCCGCGAGTATGCTCAGCAGATCGGCCTGTTCCTGCTACTGAGCCTGATGGTGCTGGCATTTTATAACGACATCGTCAGATATTTCTTCAACCGTGCGGGATAACGGTGAGAATTCTCGCCCTTGACACATCCACCTCCCTGGCAAGTGTTGCCATCATATCGGCCGACACCATTCTGACCGAATCGGCCTTCTCCTGTAATCGTTCACTGTCAGCACGACTGGTTCCCGAAATCGGGCACCAGCTGGAGCTGGCAGGTCTGTCTGTCCATGAAATCAATCTATTTGCCGCATCAACCGGTCCCGGATCCTTCACCGGCGTACGCTGCGGCGTTGCCACAATCCAGGGACTGGCACTCGCGGCACAGAAACCCTGCGCAGGTTTTTCTTCACTGGCCGCTCTTGCCATGAATTGTCCCCTGTCTCCGTATCCGGTCTGTGCCCTGCTGGATGCCCGCAAAAACGAGGTTTATGCCGGCCTGTACGATTGCGGCGACTCAATGCCGAAAGTACTGATCCGTGACTGCGTTATGCCCATGGATCAATTCCTCGTACTGGTCCGCCAGCAGAACAACAGTAAGGTTATCTTTGTCGGTGAAGGTGCCCAGCGCTACCACGACCTGATTGCTGAGGCCCTGCGTGACGTGGCATTGTTTGCCCCGCTGTCCGGTGCTGTCGGACGAGCCTCCCATGGTGCACTCCTGGCACGTGAAGCACATCGAACCAGCAGTCTCCTCTCCCCCGGGCAGCTTCTGCCCGACTATATCCGCCCATCCGAAGCCGAGTTGGCCCGCCGCACCAAAGTCTGACGTTTATCCTTACTTAACTTTTTAACTACCACTAAAATCGCCTTGTATACGCTTTAATATCTGGTATACTCTCCGAAAATCTTACGCACGGAGTGAACCATGAACATTCATGAGTATCAGGCCAAAGAGATTCTCAGCAGTTACGGTATCCCGATTCCGCGGGGACGGGTGGCTTTGACTTCCGATCAGGTCGAGCGGGCAGCCAAAATGATGGGTGGCCGGTGTGTCGTCAAAGCCCAGATCTACGCCGGCGGGCGCGGTAAGGCCGGTGGTGTCAAACTTGTGCATTATCCGGAGCAGGCCCAGGAGTATGGTAAAGAGCTGTTCGGACGTACTCTGGTTACGAAACAGACTGGACCGGAGGGTTTGAAAGTACGCAGGATCCTTGTAGAAGAAGCGGTTGAAATTGCAAAGGAATTTTACCTTTCCATTACTCTTGATCGCGAAAGTTCCCGTTATATCCTGATCGCCTCAGCCGAAGGGGGCATGGATATTGAGGAGGTTGCCAGCAAGAGTCCCGAAAAGATTTATACCCTGCAGATCGACCCACTGACCGGCCTACGTCCCTATCAGGCCCGCAAAATATCGCTGGCACTCGGGCTCAGCGGCTCGGTCTGCGAAGACTGCGTAGAACTGTTGATGAATCTGTACCGCGCTTTTCAGGAAAAAGACTGCTCACTGGTTGAGATAAACCCACTGGTGGTGACCAAGGCCGGCTGGCTGATGGCAATGGACGCAAAGATTGCCTTTGATGACAATGCCGTCTACCGTCACCGCGAATATCCGGACATGATGGATTATTCCCAGCTTGACCCGCTGGAGATCACGGCCGGCAAATATGATCTGGCCTACATCAAACTGACCGGTTCCATCGGCTGCCTGGTCAACGGTGCCGGACTTGCCATGGCCACCCTGGATGTTCTCAAGGAGTGCGGCGGCGAACCTGCCAACTTCCTGGATGTCGGGGGCGGGGCTACCCGTGAGAAGGTGGCCGAAGCATTCCGGATCATCCTGCAGGACAAGGATGTTAAGGGGATTTTCGTCAATATTTTTGGTGGAATCATGCGTTGCGATGTCATTGCCCACGGTATCATCGAGGCGGCCAGTGAAGTCAACTGCACCCTGCCGATCGTCGTTCGCATGGATGGCAGCAAGGTGGAAGAGGGCAAAAAACTGCTGAAGGAATCGGGGCTGAACGTCCAGGTTGGAGAAAACCTGGGGGATGCAGCCGCACGTATCGTGAAAATGCTGGGCTAGTCCTTCATACCATTTACGGAGAGAACCCATGTCCATATTACTCAATAAACATTCCAGAATACTTGTCCAGGGCATCACCGGTCGTAGCGGCCTGTTCCATACCCAGCAGTGCCGTGAATACGGCGCCAATATCGTGGCCGGTGTCACCCCCGGCAAGGGCGGTATCCATATCGAAGGGATTCCGGTCTTCAATACGGTGGCCGAGGCCGTCAAATACACAGAAGCAAACGTTTCCATGATCTTTGTGCCACCACCGTATGCTGCCGATGCGATTCTGGAAGCGGCCGACGCCGGGATAGAACTGGCGGTCTGCATCACCGAAGGTATCCCGGTCCGTGACATGGTACCGGTCAAGGCCATGCTGAAAGGGGGCAAGACCCGACTGGTCGGCCCCAACTGCCCCGGCGTGATTACCCCCGGTGAATGCAAGGTCGGTATTATGCCCGGCCACATCCACAAAAAGGGGAAAATCGGTGTCGTCTCCCGTTCCGGCACCCTGACCTACGAAGCGGTCAAGCAGTTGACCGATGTCGGATTAGGCCAATCCACCTGCGTCGGCATCGGCGGCGACCCGATCATCGGCATGAACTTCATCGACGTTCTGACGCTCTTCAATCAGGACCCGGATACCGAAGGGGTCTTCATGATCGGTGAAATCGGCGGAGGGGCTGAGGAAGCCGCCGCCGAGTGGATCAAGAAAAACATGAAAAAACCGGTGGCGGCCTTTATCGCCGGTGTCACCGCCCCTCCCGGTAAACGTATGGGGCACGCCGGCGCGATCATCACCGGCGGCAAGGGAAAGGCCGAGGACAAGATTCGCACCCTTCAGGAATGCGGTGTAGTCGTCTCCACCAGCCCGACCCGCATGGGCGAAGCCATGCTGGAGGCCATCAAGTCCGCCGGCAAATCTGTCACGAAAACACCCGCCAAGTCGGCGGCCAAGAAAACAAAAAAATAGCCCTACACCGAAATACACGTCACGAAACGCCGCTTCTCACCGAAGCGGCGTTTCACATTTTGATATTTGTAGTTGAAACGGAATAATCTCTATGCTGTAGTATCTGTACTACAAACAAAGACGGAGTACCGAACTGCCGTTGATCCTGGCAGAAAGCGCGTTCGGTATACCTTTTCTGAATACGGCTGTTATCCACGTTGAAAGTATAATCAAGCACATGAGGCAATGATTTTATTGGGATAAACAAGACTTGATGCCTCTTTTGATCAGACAATGACAGGAATAACCCTATGAAATCAACCGTACTGCTCTTGATCGACCTGCAGCGCGATTTCCTTGAAAGCAGGGGTCGTATGCCGATCAGCGCTACAAATGCCGAACTGCTGATTACAACCGCCAATCGCATGATTCAGCATGCCGAGAGCATCGACTGGCAGATTGTCTTCATAAAAAACGAATTTGAACCATCGGACCGCATCGCTAATTTCCTTCGAAGATATGCCGCCATTGCTGGAAGCAGCGGAACAGATATCGACCCGCGTGTGAAAATCAGCCCCCGTAGCTCGGCGGCCTTAAAAACCAAACCGAGTGCTTTTTCAAATCAGGAGTTTGTTGAACAGCTGCAACGCTTAGAAATCAGGGAAATTGTGGTTCTCGGCGTCATGGCTGAAGGATGTGTCAGGGCTACGGTCAAAGACGCCATAAAGCGAGGATATTCCGTTACGGTCGTGTCCGATGGCGTTGCTTCCACCCGAGATTTTTTAAACCGCTTTGGTCTTAAAAGCATGCAGAACGCCGGGGCAATTATACAAACCTGCTCCGAAATTTTGAATCGGTAATATCGACCTACTCTCTAAAAAATGCGCCTGCAACTCCGGAATATTTGGCACAACAACCTGGACGTATAATCAAAACATGTAGTTCAAGGATTAAATATTCAGCTGTTTGAAACTCCTGCCAATGAACGCTTTTTCATACGGTTTCAAAACAGATTTATGAACGATATTTCATCGAGATAACAGTTCCCATGAAGAAACTCCTTTTACTCATACTCGCAACAACCTGTTTTACCTCCGCAGGCCTTTCGTTGCGCTATGCACACATTGTTCGATCAGCCTTTGTCGGATTTTCAAACTTTCATACAGCAGAGGCAAAACTGTTTATTGACTATCAACTGAACGAACGTGAACAAGCTGACACCCTCAAAAAACTTGATTCTGCCAGAAAACGGATTGAAGAAACATTCGGTGCCATGAAAGCAGATCCTGTCATTATTATCGCCGGTGACGCCGAAACTGCTAACAGATACGGTGTCAATGACACACCTGCCAGCAGCAGCTTCGTACCATGGGGCATCTATATTGTTGTCAACCAAAAGCAATCAAGTATTGATGTATTTGCCCACGAGCTTGTTCATGCAGAGATCGCTGAACGCCTTGGCTACATCCGACGTTTGAATAACCTTCCCACATGGTTTGATGAAGGTGTAGCAATGCAGGTTGACCACCGCGCTCACTACATGCCAAGCTACAAAGCCGTAGACAGAACAGAAATCAGCAGAGTGAAGCAGTTACAAAATCCTTCACGGTTCTGGAGTGCAGACAAGGGGCAGAACATCCGGAATTATCAGGCTGCCAAAGCGGCAGTTGCAGAATTATTTATCCATAATCCTCCTGCAACATTGTATGAAAAACTCGAAAAAATGCGTATGGGTGAAAGCCTCTCTGATATCTACGGGACCAGCTACTAACAAACCGCTCATTACTTGAATGTACTTGCAGAGTCGCTACGCCCTATTGCCAACCCCTTGCCATCACACACAAAATGTAGCGCCTAAACCCTTTCCTTGACACCATATCTTGGCATGAGGCATACTTTCCCCCTTATCGATTTACCGGGAGGCAGCACCCCATGGAAGCAGCCACAACTATTGAAAATCCCTCTTCAGCACCCTTTGTCCATCTTCATCTGCACACTCAATACTCCCTTCTGGACGGCGCCATCCGCTTCGACGATCTGATTGCCAAAGCCAAGGAGATGAATATGCCGGCCGTCGCCATGACCGATCACGGCAACATGTTCGGGGCGGCGGAGTTTTACCTCAAATGCAAGAAAGCGGGAGTCAAGCCGATCATTGGATGCGAGCTTTATCTGGCACCCGACTCGCGCTTTTCCAAGGACGCCAAGGGCATCTCCGATGCAGCCTATCACCTGATTCTGCTTTGCGAGAACATCCAGGGCTACAAAAACCTGTCCTACCTGACCTCGGCCGGTTACAAGGAAGGTTTTTACTACCGCCCCCGCATAGATCGCGAGTTGCTGGCCGGTCGTTCTGAGGGGCTGATCGCCATGTCGGCCTGCCTCAAGGGTGAGGTGGCCATGCAGTGCGGGCGGGGCCGCATGGAGGAGGCTCTGGCCACGGCCCGCTGGTACAGCGAACTGTTCCCCGGGCGCTACTACATCGAGCTTCAGGAAAATACGATTCCGGAGCAGGATGTGGTCAACAAACGGTTGCTGGAAGTGGCGTCCGAGCTGAAACTGCCGCTGGTGGCAACCAACGACTGTCACTATCTCAACCGGGAAGATGCCCGTGCCCATGAGGTGCTGCTCTGCATTCAGACCGGCAAGACCATGGAAGACCCCACCCATATGAAATTTTCGGTGGACGAGTTTTACGTTAAATCTCCCGAGGAGATGGCGGCCGCCTTTTCCTACGCCCCCGAAGCCATCAGCAATACGCTGGCCATTGCCGAACGCTGCAACCTTGAGCTGCCGGTGGATGGCAAGACCTATTACTTCCCCCACTTCGACCCACCCGAGGGCAAAAACCACGACGACATGCTCAAGGATCTGGCCGCTGAAGGTCTCAAGGAACGTATGGTCACGATCCTGGCCAAGTATCCCGACATGACCCTGGAGCAGCAGCAGGCCTACTTTGACCGATTGGAGATCGAGCTGGACTGCATCAAGGCCATGAAATTCCCGGCCTATTTCCTGATCGTGTCCGACTTCATCCGCTGGGCCAAAGACCGCGGTATTCCGGTCGGCCCCGGCAGGGGATCGGCCGCCGGTTCGCTGGTGGCCTACGCCATCAAGATCACCGATCTGGACCCGCTCCCCTACAACCTGCTGTTCGAACGTTTCCTCAACCCGGAACGTATCTCCATGCCTGATATCGACGTTGACTTCTGCCAGGACCGCCGTGGCGAAGTCATCCAGTACATGGTTGACAAATACGGCCGTGACCGGGTCTGTCAGATCATCACCTTCGGAACCATGGGGGCCAAGGCGGCCATCCGTGATGTCGGCCGGGCCTTGAACATGGGCTATGGCGATGTCGACCGCATTGCCAAGCTGATCCCCGACGATCTGAAGATGACCCTCTCCAAGGCTCTCAAACAGGAGCCGCAGCTGCAGGAGTTGTGCAACAGCGATCCGCAGGTCAAGGATCTGATGGACACGGCCCTCTGCCTGGAAGGATTGACCCGCCACGCTTCAACCCATGCCGCTGCGGTGGTGGTTGCTCCCGACCAGCTGGAGGAGTTCCTGCCGCTCTACAAAGACCAGAAGACCGGCTCGATCAACACCCAGTACTCCATGAAATATGTTGAGCTGGTCGGCCTGGTCAAGTTCGACTTTCTGGGGCTCAAAAACCTGACCGTCATCGAGAACGCCGTGCGACTGGTTCGCGAGGGAAAAGATCCAATATTCGATATCACCACTTTGCGTGACGACGATCAGGCCAGCTATGACCTGATTACCGCCGGAAACACGACCGGAGTCTTCCAGTTGGAGTCCAGCGGCATGAAGGAGATGCTGGTCAAGCTGAAACCATCCTGCTTCGAGGACGTCATCGCGGCCTGCGCCCTGTATCGACCCGGCCCGCTGGGATGCGGCATGGTGGACGACTTTATCGAACGCAAGCACGGCCGCCAGAAGGTGGTCTACGACCTGCCTCAATTGGAAATAATCCTGAAAGACACCTACGGGGTTATCGTCTATCAGGAGCAGGTCATGCAGATTTCCCGCTCCCTGGCAGGCTATTCCCTGGGACAGGCCGACCTGCTGCGCCGCGCCATGGGAAAGAAAGACGCCAAGGAGATGGAAAAGCAGAAGGACACCTTCCTGGCCGGCGCCAAAGAACTGGGCATCGACACAAAGAAGGCCGAGGCGATCTTCGACCAGATGGCCAAATTTGCCGAGTACGGCTTCAACAAATCCCATTCGGCCGCCTATGCCCTGATCGCCTATCAGACCGCCTACCTGAAGGCCCATTACCCGGTCGAGTTCATGGCGGCCCTCCTGACCTGCGACATGGACAGTACTGACAAGGTGGTCAAAAACATCAGCGACTGTCGCGAACAGGGCATCGAGGTTCTGCCCCCCGACATCAACACCTCCGGCCTCTCCTTCACCGTTGTCGGCAACTCCATGCGCTTCGGCCTGGGAGCGGTCAAGAACGTGGGAGAAGGTGCCATCCTGGCCATCCTGGAAGCCCGGGCGGAGGGCATGTTCAAGGATCTGTTCGATTTCTGTGAACGGGTGGACCTGCGGCGGGTTAATAAGCGCGTGATCGAATCGCTGATCAAATGCGGGGCTTTCGATTCGACCAAAGCGGCCCGGGCAGCTTTGATGGAAGGGCTGGAAGCAGCCACCAGCTATGGCCAGAAGGTCCAGGAAGAACGCTCCAGCGCCCAGGTTTCACTATTCGGCACCGAAGAGGTCGTCAGCTCTAATGGCTCAAAAGGAATGAGGCTGCCGGCCGTACCGGAATGGCAGGACAAGGAAAAACTGGCCCTTGAGAAGGAGGCCCTGGGCTTCCTGATCACCGGTCATCCCCTGGACCGCTATCTGGATGACATCAAACGTCTGGCCAGTTGTGAAATTGTCAATCTGACTGAACAGGCCGATGGCGGCGAAGTCAGAATTTGCGGTATTGTCAGCGGTCTCAAGGAGATCACCACCAAAAAGGGGGACCGCATGGGATTCGTCACGATCGAAGACCTGAGCGGTTCTGTCGAAGTGACGGTTTTCTCGGATGTCTACGCCACGGCTGTCGCCCTGCTGAAATGTGACGATCCGCTCCTGATTACCGGCAAGCTGGAAAAAGGTGAAAAAGGCGCCAAGATTCTCGTTCAGGCCCAGAAAGAAGGCGGTAGCGAGTGGCAGCAGAGAAACCGCGGCCCGGCCGGCGACATCAAACTGCTGCAGGAGGCCCGGGCCCAGACGACCAAGAAGGTGTTTTTTACACTGCAGCTGGATGATGACATGCCGGTTGAACGGCTTGATGGCCTGAAAGGAATCATCGAGCGACATCGCGGCAACGTTCCATCATTTATCTCCTTCATGATGCCGTCATACGGCAAAGCAACCATGCAGCTGCCCGCCGAACTGTATGTTGTGCCCAATGATGATTTAAGGCTGGAAGTTGAACGGCTGTTCGGATATAATGCCGCCACTTTTGAGTGAGAGTAAAAACAACAATCCACCACGGAGACACTGAGACACGGAGAAAACAGAGTAATCTCGAGTCGATCAGAGCAAACCAGCTACCCATTCCGCTCATCCCCGGACGGCTACACACACGACAATCTGTTTATTCCTGGTAAAATTTTTGTTTTCTCGGTGTCTCCGTGTCTCCGTGGTGGAATTTTTCGAGGTGTTACCATGGCAAGCCCTTTTTACCTGGATTTTGAAAAACCGATCGTTGAGCTGGAAAAGAAGATCGAGGAATTGAACGCCCTCTCCCGCCAGGGACTGGATATCGGTGCCGATGTAGCAAATCTGGAAGGAAATGTGGAGCAGATGCGGGCCGACATTTTCTCCAATCTCAGCCGCTGGCAGACCGCCCAGGTGGCCCGCCACATCAACCGACCCTTCACGCTGGATTACATCAAACACATGTTCACCGATTTTGTGGAGCTGCACGGCGACCGCAACTTCGGCGATGACCATGCCATCGTTGGTGGTCTGGCCCGCTTCGATGGCCAGCCGGTTATGGTTATCGGCCACCAGAAGGGACGCGATACCAAAGAAAAAGTCTACCGCAACTTCGGCATGCCCAATCCGGAAGGGTACCGCAAGGCGCTGCGGCTAATGCAGATGGCCGAGCAGTTCAAGCTGCCCGTCATCACCTTTGTCGACACCCCCGGCGCTTATCCCGGCATCGGTGCCGAAGAGCGGGGCCAGGCCGAAGCGATCGCCCGTAACCTGCGGGAAATGGCCAGCCTTGAGACTCCGATCATTGTCTGCATTACGGGTGAAGGCGGTTCAGGTGGCGCTCTTGCCATCGCTGTCGGTGACCGGATTCTGATGCTGGAGCATTCGGTCTATGCCGTCATCTCACCTGAAGGGTGCGCCGCCATTCTCTGGTCCGACGGTACCAAAGGGGAACAGGCTGCCGAAGCGCTCAAGCCGACCGCCAAAGACATCATCAAACTGGGTGTCATTGACGAGATTATCAAAGAACCGATCGGCGGCGCCCACCGTGATCACGAGACTACCGCAAAAAACATGAAAGAAGCCATTGCCCGCAATCTGGCAGAATTGAACAAGCTTTCCGCAGAGGAACTGGTGGAGGGCCGCTATAACAAGTTCAGGGCCATGACCAGATGTATTGAGTAATCAACCGCAGGCAGCAAAATGAATAGGCACACAAGGCGAAGCCGGGATATTCCGGCTTCGCCTTTCAGTTTTTCACTCAAACGCAGACATTCTGTTTGCTAGACCCACACACATCTGATATTGTCCGTAATATGAAATTGCGACTTGTACTCGACACAAATGTACTCGTAACCGCCCTGTGTAATCAGGATGGTGCATCCCATCTTCTGATTCGTTGGGCATTGGCAGAGCAAATATCACTATTGGCATCTCCGGCACTCTGGCTGGAATATGAGGCGGTTCTCAAACGTCCGGAAATCAGGCTGAGACATGGTATTTCGCTGGAAAACCTCGATATTGTTATGGATACTCTGGCTGCTCATGCCGAACCAGTTCACCTAAGTTACCTGTGGCGACCTCAACTGCGCGACCCAAATGACGAAATGGTTCTGGAAACCGCTTTATACGGCTGCGCTGATGCACTGGTTACATTCAACACCAGAGATTTTTCTGATGTAGCCGCTCGTTTCTCCCTGAAACTTATGACACCGGCTAAATGCATCAAATTTACAGGAGATTTATTATGAGCCACTACGCCCTCCGCATCCCCGATTCTCTTGCAGGTTATGCCAAAGAACTGGCACGAGAAGACAATGTCTCGCTTAATCAGTTCATCGTAATGGCCTTGGCTGAAAAGGTTTCCGCCCTGAAGACAGAGGCATTTTTCCGTGAGCGGGCTGAGCGGGCTAATCCGGAAAAGGCACTGAGTATTCTTGATTCGGTGAAAAAAGTTTCCCCAATTCCGGGAGATGAGTTATCCAGTTAAAAATTTGCTATGAATGAATTTATCCAAATGTATTATCCATCCTATTGACAGGAACTGAGGAACACCATGCTTGAACGCCTTCAAAAAATAATCTCCGCCGCCGGCATTACCTCCCGCCGCGCCTCCGAAGCACTTATTCAGGATGGTCGCGTTACGGTCAACGGGGCTGTCGTTACCGAGCTCGGCAGCAAGGCCGACCCTGCCAAGGACACGATTGCCGTGGATGGCAAACCGCTGACGATCGCCTCCAAAAAGCTCTACATTCTGCTCTACAAGCCGGTCGGCTACATGACCACCATGGACGACCCTGAAGGTCGCCCGCTGGTTACCGACCTGCTCAAAGAAGTTGGTGAGCGGGTCTACCCCGTGGGGCGTCTCGATTACAACACCGAAGGACTGCTCCTGCTGACGAATGATGGAGAGTGGGCCAACCACCTCATGCATCCACGCCATGAAGTTGAGAAGGAGTATCATGTGCGGGTACGCGGCAAGGTACACAGAAGCCAGCTCGATCAACTGGCGGGCGGAGTCGATATTGATGAGAGAAAAACTTCCGCAGCAACGGTCCGCACGATCAAGGAGGGTGACCAGAACGACTGGATTTCCATCACTATTCATGAGGGGCGCAACCGCCAGGTCCGGCGCATGTGCGAAGCGGTCAGTCTCTCAGTAGTACGCTTGCGTCGCGTACGCTACGGCGCGCTGAACATAGGAGACCTCAAACCTGGAGAATATCGTCTCCTGACGGACACGGAGGTCCGTGGCCTGGGAGCACCGTCCCGCAGCGCTTCATCGGCGGCAGCGACAAAACCGGGCACCTCGGAGCGCCGCCCTCAACGTGCGACAAGCGGACGGCACGCCGATTTCAAGCAGAACTCTGAACGGAAGCCTGCATCCACCACAAGAAACGGGGCACCGAGGAAACCCTGATTCCCTCAATGCCCCGCTCGTTTTGTCAGCAATTTCTGAAATCTACTTCTGTGCCTGAGCCTTTTTCAATTTTTCCTGGAACTGTTCAGGAGTAAAACCCTTCAGAACCACCTCATTTTTGCCGGTACCGATCACAATAACCGGCACACCGTTACTGTTGTACTTTCCGGTAAGTTCCGTCATCGCTTTTTCATCCACCTCCACATCGCGGTTGATGAATGGGATGTTATTTTTGGTGAAATACTCCTTGGTCTGTTTGCAATGGGGACACCAAGCCACCGAAAACAGGACAATCTGGGGGTACTGTTTTGCGGCCATTGCTTTCTCAGGATTGAGTGTGCTCTGATGGCTCACTTCGGCAGCCAGACTGGGCACGGATGCCAGACACGCAAGGGTCATAATTGCCACGATTTTAGAAACCATAGATCTTCTCCTTTTATTCATGTGAGCTGCTTTTCAGCAGCTATTTTCAGGTACGGTAGCATGGCTTAATATTCAGGTCAAACGACAAGAATCTTGAACTCTCATCCGTCACGACGTATCATCGCCAAACACGTCCATTCGGGAGTAGATTGTATGAAAACACGTATCCGTAATCTGGTAGATTCTGCTGCAATTGGAAGTTCCGCTACCATCTGTGGCTGGGTTCGCTCGATCCGCAGTTCCAAAGAGGTGGCTTTCATTGCCCTGCACGATGGCAGCAACCCATCCGGCATCCAGGTTGTCGTTGAGCGTACGCTGGAAAACTTTGAGGCTGTCTCCCGCATGAATACCGGCGCGGCCCTGCAGGTCAATGGCACCTTGGTTGAGTCGCCGGCGGCCGGTCAGAAATGCGAGTTTTCCGCAAAAACGATTGCAATCATCGGCAATAGCGATGAAAACTACCCTCTTCAAAAAAAACGCCACAGTTTCGAATACCTGCGCAACATTGCCCACCTGAGGCCACGAACCAACACCTTCGGCTCCGTATTTCGACTGCGATCGAAACTGGCCCAGGCCATCCATCGTTTTTTTGCCGACCGGCAGTTTCTGTATGTCCATACCCCCATCATTACTGCCAGCGATTGTGAAGGCGCCGGGGAATTATTCCGGGTGACAACACTCGATGCCGCCACCCCGCCCCTGCTGAACGGTGAGGCCGATTTTTCCCAGGATTTTTTTGCCCAATCCACCGGCTTGACCGTCAGCGGCCAGTTGGAGGGAGAACTGTTTGCCCAGGCCTTCGGCAATATCTACACCTTCGGCCCGACCTTCCGAGCCGAGAACTCCAATACCGCCCGCCATGCCTCGGAGTTCTGGATGATCGAACCGGAGATGGCCTTTGCCGACCTGGCCGACGATGCCAATCTGGCCGAGGAGTTCATCAAGTTCCTCTGCCGGTTTGCACTTGAGGAATGTTCCGAGGACATGGCTTTCTTCGATGCCCAGATTGAACAGGGTCTGCTTGAGCGCATCAACAAGGTTGCCGCTGCTGATTTTGCTCGCATCGATTATACCGAAGCCATCGATCGCCTGAAGCGATCTAATGTATCATTCTCGTATCCGGTCGAGTGGGGACTTGACCTGCAAACCGAGCATGAGCGCTATCTGAGCGAGCAGATCGTGGGAGGTCCGGTCTTCATCACCAATTACCCACGCGACATCAAGGCCTTTTACATGCGTCAGAATGACGATGGCAGGACTGTGGCAGCCATGGACCTGCTGTAATATTACCCTCCTGTTTATTACTATTATCTTACTAGTATACCTTCAATTCCTGCCTTTAAACATATTTTTTATTTCACAATTACCTCCAAATAAGTTAAAAGTAACCCTTACTAGCTTACTATCAAAAATATGGACAATCCGGCCATTGTGTCCTGCGAGGTGGCAAACATTGCCAAAAGCCAATAACAGGAAATGGGTATCAAAAGTCTGGATTCACTTTAACGATGAGTGTATTCGAGGGAGAGAGATACCGATAGTTTTCATGCAAGACGGAAAACCAAATTATATTTTTAATCAATGGATCTACTCTCTCGTCGAAGCTGAGACAACCCCCAGAACCCTCACCCGCTTAATCGATGCTCTTTGCCAATTATATGCATACACAATGGAATGTTACCCCTATATGGGTGATGAAACGACGGACCATGAGAACCTAATAATAGGATTCTGTGGTGCTAAACTATATGGCACGGGAATATTTTGCAATGCCAGCAAAAATAGTAAACAGTACGGCCATCTGCATACCTTGGGATTTGATTGGAAACCAACCAGCCGTAAATCTCTCAGGTTGACTCTAAACGCTATTAATCAGTTTGATCGGTGGCAACAGGTTTATTACAAGGCAAAACCACTATCTACAGTTGAGACAAGGATTATGTCTGCTGCTGAAATCGTCCATGATTTTGCAGTAAAAAAAGATAAACATTTTCTCTCTCATCTTTTCACGGCATGGGACCACACAAAAAAAGTTTATCTAGAACAACAGATGGCAAGCAGTCGCGGTGCTTATCGTGGTCGAAAGATCGATGGATTCAGAAAAAATGCATTCCCATACAACAGATTTGTAGAACTTGTTGAAGCTGCCAGCAACCCTCGTGACAAAATGATTTTGTTATTGATGGGAGGTAGCTCACTTAGAAAATCGGAACCATTACATATATTGTCAGAAGACGTGCATGATTTTGACGAATTCGGAATGGCAAAAGTACGCTTTGATGACCCTGTACTAGGACTAATTAAGTGGAGAAATAAAGATTCACAGCTGATTGGCACCAGAGATGAATATTTCAAAGCAGTATGGAAAAACAAGTACCTATTTCAAAAAGGGCATAAATTACGCGACTTAATGCCAAGAAACCGCTATGGAAAACCATACGGTGATATGCACGCTGGATTCAAGGGGATGACATTTGGGGAAGGTCAATCTAGCGAAGCAACATCGGGGATTGATTTTAAATATTTATACTGGCTGCACCCACAAGTCGGGGCATATTTTTATGATTGCTATCGTGATTATTTAAATAATTGCATATTCAGAAATTGGCACACAAAACAAATGACGCCATCAGGTTGGCCATATCATCCATGGCTATTTATCAAACTTGATAGGAATGATTATGGAGAACCACTAACAATTGCAGCCATAAACAAAATGTTCAAGAAGTTGCTAGTGAAAATAGGAATGAAAGAGAATGATTTTGGGCCTCATTCTTTACGCCATATGTATGGAATGTATATGACTAACGTAAACGACATGAAACTCGAATTGATACAATTAATGATGCACCATGGCTCGATCACTTCGACAATGAAATATGCTAAACCAACTCCTGACAGATTAAGAAGTGAAATGATGAGGTCGTTCCTAAATCATCATCCTGGTATTTCATCTGACGTACTTGAGGAAGAACTATTCAAACTCAAGCTTAAGCCATTAATATGTCCGGAACATTGGACAAACAAATATCATCAATCATATATGTTCGGGCTAAAGACAAAAAGTATTCTTCAGAACAAATAGAGAGCAAATTCACACCAAAGGCGCGAAAAGTGAACGTTGAAGTGTCCAACAACATCTCAGTGTTGACCGAATCAACAGGATTCTGGTCAAGTAATAAAGTTTTATTCAATACAACTTCAAACGCCGTGATTATTGATGAAACGCTGAATACGCATGTTTTGAATTATGTTTTTGAAAAACACATTGAGAAAATAATTACTGAACAGGTTTCATATGCAGTAAGACAGGCCCTCAATGGAAAGCATGGTTCCATGAGGCACGGCTTTGACTTCACATCAGACATGGGATTCGATAGCAGATTTTTTACAATTAACGGGGTATTCTCATGGCAGAAAGCTAGAACAACCCTAATTGAGGATGGATATTATGACGTTTCAAAATATTTCACGGAATTGTGGCTAAGTAAATTCAACAATTGCAGGGAAAATGGACTAAACCAAATACATCTCTGCCCGAGTGATGTAGCGCTATTACATTTTTCGTTCAAAAATGTGATTCATAAATTGCCTGTCAATGAAGTGATAAATGATTTAATTCAGATAGCAACCATTCCTGCGGGCACTGGTTTGAATAATGAGGAATTTGAAGGACTAATGCTCGTTGCAGAAAAGTATGTCACTAGGCTTAGTCCAAAATTAAGCGATAATATTCAAAGGGTAAATTGTAATAACATCGCATCATCTGCTACACGCATCCTCGCACTATTGCATTCAAAAAAAATTTTGCTTTTACCCCGAGGCCTCTCAATTTGGCGTCAGTCAGCATTTAGAGATTATGCATCAACATTCATAAACCCAACTTCTGATTCAAAAATAACTCCTGCTAACCAGTTTACTTTTCTTTGTAATAATACGATGGATAATTTAGAAGATGTTCCGGTTGATGTGCGGGGTTTACAAGGTCCTGCAGATTCTTACATCTATGCATCTTTATCTGCAGCCTTACGCCACTACGGCGCGGCAAATCTGCTCCCCGTATGGCCTATAGACAGACTCCGGTATGTCAGGCCAACAAGCCTTCCCATGTACAGTCCAGGATGGTGCCGTAACTCTAAACTGCCACCGAAATGGATCACGCTTGTCGAGTATTACTATAATACTGCATCAGCTTCTGAGACGACAAAACTCAAGACCCTTAGATCACTGATTAGTTGGGGGTGGCTGCAACTCAAACTGGAATCACCTTGGGATATCAAAGCAGAAATGCTTAGAAATCCATACAGGCCTAGCGACAAGAACACTTATTATTTTTATCTACACGGAGGAAGCTCCGATGCTAGTTGGTCGTGGGGCAGTGCTGAACGAATATTTTCTGTTGCTGTGGCATCATCAAAACTAAAGGATTCACCATTTTTTGGCATTCCATTAATAAATCCATTTGATGACCTAGAGAACCCATTCAAAAACACAGTAAAACCGTCAAAAACCCACCGGCGGCGTATCCCTCAAAACATTCTTGAAGCTATGATTGATACTTTATTAGAACCAGACGAAAACGGTATACCAACATATGAATGGGCAAAGAATGCAACATTTAAAGACAAAGCATATCTTGCTGATAATCATAACAACGGTGCCATTAATTACGAATGGTTTCCGTCTCGATGTTCATGCTTAGCATTACTCCTATTAACTCCAATTCGGGGTGCACAAGGACGATGGCTTGACTGGGGACTCCTTGATGAAACCATATACAACCCAGACACCGGCATTATGGAAATCAATACACATCCGCTTACGCAATTTCGATATAAAAACGGAAATACTCATAAAAAGCAATGCGGCCGGAATACTGGTGTAATCCAGATGTCGTATGATGAGATAACCGGCTTAGAAGAACCAGTTATCTACATTACAACTAACAAGACTCAACTGTGGGACCCTATAAGAAAATCAGGCTATGAGATCCCATGGCCTGACGGGAAAAGACTCGTCAATAGTGAATCAATTGAGCTCAAAGAAAAAGGACACAGGCTTGGCATGGTATACAACGTGCTCAGAAACCAACTAAAGTGGCTACGTCGATATGCCCCTTCATGTTCGCCAATTTCCTTTATACATGTACCAGAAGATAAACGACGAGTTGATCCAAAAGAAGTCGCACAGTTACAATTGCCCATGTTCGTTCCGATGTTCATGGATTTCAATTATCCAGTCACATACAAGCACGAAGGTGAGACATACCAATCGTTCGCACCGGTGACGAAAGAAAAGCTCGTAAATCTATTTAACTCTCTAGCAATCGAAACTGAAAAACGAATGCGAGATGCTGGTTATAATGTCACCATAACTAGAGATGTTGTTAACGAGAGCAGCATCACTAAAGTATCAGCATATGACGTTCACTCACTCAGAGTCACAGGCATCTCAAACCTAATCGAGATGGGCGTACCTGCGCATATTGTCTCAGAATTTGTGGCAGGTCACATGTCACTTGTTATGACACTTCATTATTTCAAAACCACACCAGCACACTTGCGTGAAGAAATGTATAATGCATGGGAAAAAAACGGCTCATTTGACTTTGAAGAAGACATTTCCCATGCAGCACTCATTCAAAAATGCAACATTAGAGCACCCTTCGTATCCGAAGTAGAATGGCTTGATGATATTACTTTAGTTACTAGGGTACTTGGTGGACTCTGCCTGACAGGAGGAAAAGGGACGGAGTGTAATGAAGGAGCTATATACATAAAAGATGAAACGACAGAATATGGGCCAGTTTTAAGCGGTTGCGGTAATTGTCGCTATTTTGTTACTGGCACCCCATTTTTGCTTGAACAAGCACACGCGGCTAACGATCTTATGTTGAAAATGAGAATTCTCGGCCGTGAACAAAACAAACTACATATGAAACGAAATGAGTTAGCAGTGCGACTTGACAATTCTGGTGAAAATAGCGGAGCTCAGCGAATTGAAAATGAGATAGCAATGGTAAGAGGGCAAATTCAAAGGATAGAAAACGATTTGCTGCCAATTATCAGCGACTGGTACAACAGATTCACCATGTTCGTGGAGTCTGAAAAAATACTTAAATTGAGCTCACAAGAGAAACAGCAACCCATGACAATATTTGCACGAGAAGGCATAGAAGCATTTTCCTCAGCTCCTCAACGCAGTGAAGCAAGCGATTTTGAATTAGTACGTACCATTGTGGAACACGCGAGGGTTCTCAAGTCTTCCGGGATCTCCATACCAGAGGATGCAGGCAGAATGCTTCGTGAATCTATGGATATTATTCTGAGTTCAATAGGTTCTTCGAAACTATTCTTACAAGTCGCTGACACCGAGATAGCCACAACCTCAGCTTCAATGTTAGCAAATCTGCTTTCGCAAATGGTCGGAGATGAGGCGATACAAGATCACATAGACAGCAGAAATACTCAAATTTTCGAAATTGACATAAAAGACAAAATCCTAGAGCTATCTTCGACCGTTATAGATGCAGCAAAACGTGGTGATATATCCACATTTGGATCAATAAGTTCTCAAGCCATTCACCTAACGACCACCTCACTAATCAATACATAATATAGCCCAAAATCTCTTAGGAATTTGTATGAGTAATTTCCTACCATTTGAAAAAGCACGAGAGTTTGCCAGGAGTTTAGGCCTGAGCAGAATGAAAGAATGGCATGCCTTCTGTAAAGGCAACGTTCCAGACTTAGGTAATAAACCTAAAAATATTCCGGCTTACCCTAATGAAGCATATAAAGATAAAGGCTGGATTAGCGTTGATGATTGGTTACACACTGGAGACACTGCAACATCCTTAAGACAATACAAATCTTTTACAAAAGCAAGAAAATTCGCAAGAAGTTTGAGGTTAAAAAGTTCAACCGAGTGGCGAAAATACTGTAATGGTGGCTTACCGGAAAAAGGTAGTAAGCCAGAAGATATTCCAGTTAGTCCGGGATATGTCTACAGAGACATTGGGTGGGTTGGTTTCGGAGACTGGCTAGGCACAGGTACCACTGCCACTTTTTTGAGAAAATATCGATCTTATAAAAGTGCAAGAGAATTTGTCGCAACCTTGGGATTGAAAAATCAAAAAGAATGGCGTGCATTCTGTAAAGGAAATTACCTGGAGAAAGAAAAAAAACCGGATGATATACCTGCAAGCCCGCACACAACATATGTGGGGAAAGGTTGGCAGAACTGGGGAGAGTGGCTAGGCACTGGAACCACTGCAACGTTCCTAAAGACCTATCAGCCATTCAATCAAGCTCGAGAATACGCAAGAAATCTTGGCCTCCAAAGTCTAGCAGAGTGGAAAGCTTACTGCAAAGGTGGATATACTACCAAGGGGACAAAACCCGAAGACATTCCTGTTTGCCCGGATTTAACATATAAAGATGATGGCTGGCTAGGTTATGGTGATTGGTTGGGAACGGGTAACATTGCTACTTTTTTGAAATCGTATCGATCATTCATCGATGCACGTGAATTCGCAAGAAGTCTAAACCTAAATAGTTGTACTGAGTGGTTCGCCTACTGTAAGGGAGAATATCCGGAAAAAGTAATTAAACCTTTAGACATTTCATCTCATCCGCATTCAACATATAAGGGGAAAGGTTGGCAAAATTGGGGGGATTGGCTTGGCACAAAAAGGGTGTCAAATTCTCTTAGAAAATACCTACCATTTAATAAAGCGCATGAATTTGCGAACAGTTTAGGCCTAAAGAATCAAGGAGAATGGATCGCTTTCTGCAAAGGTGAACTCCCTGAAAAAGGAAAACTACCTAAAGATATTCCAGCTTCACCACCTAAAACATATAAAGGTAAAGGTTGGCAGAGTTGGGGGCATTGGCTTGGAACTGGAAACATTGCGACCTATCTTAGGAACAATCAGCTTTCAAGTGACACGGACACACTTTTTAAACCGCCATGCGAAATCACTCGCGATGCTAACTTATTGATAAAAGCCCGAGGTTATTGGTCAGGAGATGAAATATTATTCAATCATAGCAACAGCGTGTTAATAATAAACAAAGATTTAAACACATCAAATTTACAAAAAGTTTTTAAAGACTATATTGAGAAGGAGACTGTTGCTCTGCTTGAGAGCGCAATTAAACGTTCAATAGCTGAAAATAAATCTTTAACTTACTATGGCTTTGAGAATGTACCGTCATCACAATTCAATCAAAAGTTTTACACTTCTAAAAACAGATCAATTTGTTTAGCCAAATTATCAGACACTCTGATTTCAAAAGGTATGACTCATAATTATATCCATGATTATTATAAAGATGCATGGCTTAATCATTACAAAAACCCAGTAGATGGAATAATCCCATTACATAAATGTCCTAATAACATATCCGTTATATACTTTAATTTTCTAAATAATGGTAATATCGATAATGTTGATAAATTAATAAACGATCTATTAATTTTAGGGACTATCAGTACAGATATTATAACAAATAGATTCAACGATGTAGTTAATTATGCAGGCAAATATATAACTAATACATGTTTTAATAGCTTAGAACCTGGTAATTTAATAAATATAGCAAATAAAATTGCATACGTTGCTGGCTTGGTTATCTTATTGCTTAGAAAACATGAGTACTTATTATTACCACGAGGTATTATTTTTAATAATATTAATAGCTTTAAACCAATAAAATATATATTAAATACTGATAACAGCACCATAACCAATAATTCATCAATAGGCCAGACATGGCAGTACGAACTATCTTGCTACAATACCATTAAGTCTATAAAAGATTTACCTGTTAATTTTCGGGAACTACACGGTTCTTTTCCTTCTAATATTACTAGATTCCTCAGTGACAGCCTTCGTTTTTATGCAGATAACAATAATTTACCTACATGGCCAATAGATCGACTGAAGTCTAATAAAAAAATAATATATCATCAATATACACCAAGTTGGTGCAAAGATTTTGGAATGCCGGAAGAGTGGGTTTTATTCATACAGACAGCTTTTGCATCATCGGATTCTTCAGAAAACAATAAAATAAACTCAGTAAGAACCTTAATTCAATGGGCTTATATAAAAAATAATATAAATTCACCTTGGGATATTGTCCCGCACCTACTTTCCAATCCATTTAAACCAAAAGATTCCAGCACGTTATATATGTATTTAAATAGTTGTAGTGCTTCAAGCAAGGCTGATGAGTGGCGTGACTCCGCAAAAGTATTCAAGTGGGTTTGCGCATCGTCGAAACTCAAGGATTCCCCCTATTATGGAAAAAGTCTTTCCAACCCATTTGAAAATTTAGAAAATCCATTTAAAACAACAAAAGCATCCAAAACTTTTAGACCACGAATACCACAGAATATACTTGAGGCAATGATTGATACACTTCTCGAACCAGACGAAAATGGTGAACCAACTTTCACTTGGGCAAGAAGTGTGACTACTAGTGACAATGCACATTTTATTGATAATTTAAATGACTCTGATATTTGTTTAGAGTGGTTTCCCGCCAGATGTACATGCCTTGCAATGTTATTATTGATACCTATTCGTAGTATTCAGGGGCGATGGCTAGATCAGGGCTTATTAGATAAATATATTTTCAACCCAAACACAGGAAAAATGGAGTTAAATACACATCCTTTAGCAAATTTTAAATATGAAAATGGGAAAAACCATCTTGAACAGTATGGCCGCCCAAGCGGTGTTATTCAAATGGCCTACGACGAGATAATTGGTTCAGAAGAACCTCTAATTTACATTTCCACAAATAAGACTCAATTGTGGGATCCATCACGCAAAACTGGCTACGAGATTCCATGGCCTGACGGTAAACGCCTTGAGAGTAGTACAATAGAAGAACTTAGAGATAAGGGGCGACGACTTGGATATGTTTATAATGTATTGAAGTTCCAAATACGTTGGCTAGAGCGTTTTGACAACTCGCCAATACCTCTTACTTTCTATCATACTTCAGACCGCAATCATACGAACCTTAATAACGATTCGTTGCTAAAGCTACCAATGTTTACTCCAATTTTCAGAGATTTTAACGAGCCAATATCCTATAAGTACAATGGTGAGATATTTCAATCATTCTCCCCTATATCAAAACAGAAAATTTTAGGTCTATTCAATTCGTTGGCAGTTGAGACTGAACGCAGAATGCGTGACGCTGGATATAACGTAACACTTACCCAGACATCTACTCAACAAAATAACCCCAAATGCATATTCGACGTACATTCACTAAGAGTGGCAGGAATTTCAAATCTGATTGAGATGGGAATTCCTGCTCACATTGTTTCTGAGTTTGTAGCAGGCCACATGTCATTATTAATGACCCTGTACTACTACAAATCAACCCCAGCTCATATCCGCGAACACCTTTATGCAGCATGGGAAAAAAATGGAACACATCTATCAACTGCTAGTAGTGTATTTAACCTAGAACATTTTAATAGTACTTCGATTCATTCACCTGTGGTTTTGAGAGATACTTTGGAAATCTTCGATGACCGCAGCTCCGCTACCAGGATTCTTGGAGGTATTTGTCTTGCGGGCGGAAGCGGTGAAGGTTGCTCCATTGGAGCGATATATACATCTGAAAAATCCGGATTTTATGGACCTGTACAAGGTGGTTGTGGAAATTGTCGATTCTTTAGAACGGGTCCTCCATTTCTCTTAGAACAGGCCTATGCTGCAAATGATGTTATGATTAAAATGAGAGTACGTGGAAGTGAACGGAAAGAATTAACAAATGAGCTAAACCGGTTACGTGTTCTTCAGGACGATGGTAGCAGCATTGGTAACTTACATATGATAGAAAAAGAACTAGCAATGGTTAGATCTCATATTGAAGGCATTGAGAGCACTCTAGAGACTTTAATGAGTGACTGGTATAATCGTTTTATTATGTTTGTAGAATCCGAAAAATTACTTAAAAATGGTTTAGAGGAAAAGGCTCAACTCACCCTGCTCGCTGTAGAGGGTAGAGACGCTTTCGTTTCAGCTCCCCAAAGAAGTGAAGCTAGCGAATTCGAGTTGTTACGGACCCATGTCGAACATGCAAGAGTCTTGAAAGTGTCTGGTGTTGTTCTCCCAGATGACGCTGGCCGTATGTTGAGAGAAGCAATGGATATCATTCTCAACTCACTGGGGTCTTCGAAACTTCTTTTGAGTGTTCCAGACAAAAAGTTAGCTACAACTTCGGCGTCAATTCTTGCCAACCTATTGTCAGACATGATCGGGGATACAGACATCCAGGAATCACTGGACAAACGCACACCTCTTCAACTTGATATAGACTTGAAATCCAGGTTTCTTCAACTTACTTCGGTAATAATCGGCTCGGCAGAGAGAGGAGAAAAACTTTCACTAGATTCCGATTCAACTTGGTCAAATTTCGACAGGTTTGCTGATAACATCAATGAAGCCGGCCTGTTGTAGCTTGTTGAATTTGAGTTCATATTAGGAGGATCTACATGGTAGAATTATCTGAAGATTTTTATTTGAGAATAACAAATGAACGAACGAGCCCGGTATTTAAGAATGCCATTTTAAATTTAAAAGAGGCTTGCAACGAAATTATAAATCTTAAAGGGCACCTTTCGACTGCAAATGTTGCTAACCATCTAAAAAGTAAAGGTAAAACTCCCGCATATAGCACGATCAACAATGACACGGATGGTCATCTGTACTATTTAAAATTACGTCAACATGAGTATGATTTATCCGCGAAGGAGCGTAAGTCTGAGAAAAAAATATACCAGTCAAAAGAACAAATGTCTGTCACAACTGATGGCCTTGATGAGAAGCAGAAAAGATATATACAAATCTTGGAACATGAGAACAAGCGTCTTGAAGCTAATGTTCGAGAACTGTCCAATTTACTTTCAGTAGCAAGCAAGTCTAATCCATTTGATTTTGCAGGGTCAATAGAGGGAGGCATGAATGATGACATGTCAATGACTCTTGTCCCCGACAGTGAATCTTTAGGTACCGACCCAACACAATTAATTACTCATGACTTGCAAAAGGCAATCAAGACCTTAGTGACTGCATTTAAGAATGGGCTCCCTCTCATAACTGGTAATTACGATAACAATACCTGTATTTTTACAAATTATTCATCATCTCAAGAAATGATCCTCACCCCAAAACAATGGAATGTTCTTGTAAATGCAGGTAAAGATCCAGCAGAAAAAGAACGGCGAGCAAAACACATAACACCAAGAGGTGGACGTCGTGGACAATAAATGGATTTTACAATCATCTTTTAAGGAGAAACACTAGCTAAATGCTGAAACCACTTATTAATGAGATAAAAGACAAGGAATTCAACAGTGAACAGTTTGTTCGTGGGTGGGTGAGGACTATTCGAAGCCAGCAGTCTGTAACATTCGTGACTGTCAACGACGGCTCTGACATCTCTGGAATTCAACTTGTCGTGGAGGCTGATTCACCTCTCAAAGATATAGCTGACCAACTCACTACTGGCTGCGCCATCTTAGCATATGGTGTCTGGCAGCAGTCACCGGCCAAAGGCCAGGCAGGAGAGCTCATACTGACTGGCCTTGAGATTGTAGGCCTGTCCGACGGACAATATCCCGTTCAAAACAAACGGCACACATTTGAATATCTTCGGACTATTGGTCACCTCCGAGCTAGAACCAACACCTTTGGAGCTGTCTTCCGTGTGCGTTCAGCTATGGCACATTCCATTCACAGTTTCTTCCGAAAACACGGGTTCCTGTATCTGCACACTCCTATCATCACAGCCAACGACTGCGAAGGTGCCGGCGAGATGTTTAGGGTGAGTGCTTCGACAACCCGCGAACGTGAGTTTTTCAGTCAATCAACGGGGTTGACTGTCAGTGGTCAACTAGAAGCTGAGGCCTTCGCACAAGCACTATCACGTGTTTATACCTTTGGACCAACTTTCAGAGCTGAAAATAGTAATACCAGTCGTCACGCAGCAGAGTTTTGGATGATCGAACCCGAAATGGCTTTTGCCGATCTAAATGATGACATAGAACTTATCGAGGCGTTTATCCGTCATCTCATTACAACTGCTCTAGAAGAATGCAGCGACGACTTATCGTTCTTCGACCAGCACATCTCCAAGGGCCTTGTTACACGTCTTGAAAATCTTCTGGCAAGTAGATTCACTCGAATAACATATACCGAGGCTATTGAACACCTGCTCAGATCTGGTCAGACGTTCAATTACCAGCCATCATGGGGTTGCGATCTCCAGACAGAGCATGAGCGTTACCTCGCTGAAAAACTCTTTGGCGGCCCCGTTTTTGTTACAGATTACCCAAATGGCATTAAGCCCTTTTACATGCGCGGTAATTCTGATGAAAAAACTGTTGCTGCGGTCGACTTGCTCTTACCAGGAATTGGTGAACTGGTAGGAGGTAGCCAGAGAGAGGAGCGGCTTGACGTTCTGGTTGAGAGAATGGCTTTATCTGGCATTAGCGAAGGAGCTTTGTCTTGGTATATTGATACACGGCGCTGGGGCACGACTCCCCACGCTGGCTTTGGTCTCGGTTTCGAGCGATTGATCATGTTAGTGACTGGAATGGAGAACATCAGGGATGTTTTACCCTGCCCTCGCACTCCCGGAAATTTTATTTTTTGATTACCTGACCTGATAACAACCCAGTAGCGAGGAACTGTGGATAACACATCTAACAGTAAAAAAGAACAATGTGATGAAACGATGTATAATTAACCGTTCCTTAACATTTGCTCTCGCTCATTTGAGTTAAATGTCTCCTGCACCTAATTGCGTGAAAGCACTCATTCCAAGTTTGACGCAAGATTTTGATTGTGTATATCAGAATCAGTGAAAGATGTTGCTAATTGATTTGTCACTGACCTGAAATCAACAACTATTGGCAGGCAGTACTTAACATCGAATAGCTACCATTATAAACTCCTGCACATAAAAAAGTACCCACTCCGTTGATTCCCCCGCCAACAAGTTTACTTCCACCAATTTGTAAAGTGAATGGGACATCGCTCTGAATACTATTTGTAGCACCTGTGAAAATTGAATGATCAATATTGATAGTATAGGAACCAGAAGCGGCACTGTTAATCATGCCGTAATTGGTTGTGGTCCCGTTGATTCCAGTGGCATTGACGTTAATCATAGTTGGTGCCGATGATGTATTTAATATGCCAGTACTGTTCGTTCCTCCAGATGCATTAGCAGTAACATTGTTCATGACTGGGGAAGACGATGTACTGTTGCTAATACCAACATTGTTACTATTCGTTCCCGATGCTGTTGCAATGACGTTGAACATTGATGGTGAAGATTGCAAATTTGCTAAGCCATAGTTTTCTACTCCACCAGATGCACTAGCTCTTACACCATCCAAATTTGGAGAACCAATTTTGTTTCTTATGCCGTAATTAATAGCTCCAGATCCTGATGCTTTCGCTGTGACGTTTGACATGTTTGGCGAAGAAGAATCATTTGCAATTCCAAAATTGTTCGTGGTCCCTAACCATGCATTTGTCTGTATTTCTGACATTGACGGTGAAGATAACGAATTTAGGATTCCAATACTCAAGTTCCCTCCCTGTGCTGTTGAGGAGACATGGTTCATTGTTGGGCTAGATTGGTTATTATATATTCCAATGTTAGAATCAGATCCACCTAAAACGCTAATTGTAACTCTTGATATACTAGGAGCTGATTGATAGTTATTAAAAATACCAATACTTTGGTATAGACCAATTCCTTTTACATTGATTGATATGTCTATTATTCTTGGAGAGCAGTAATAATTTACAATTCCAGCTGATACATTTGCTGTTGATGTGTTGTTTATAGTAAGAGATCTTATCTCTGAGTAGTTTGATCCATTAACGACACCGTAAGAAAGCAAACTGGTAACATCGTTAACGACACCTGTAACAATAGTGACGCCCTGTCCGGCACCCTCTATATCTGTATACGGCCTCATGACTAACGTTCTTGAATCAATATCGTATATTCCTGGCATGATTTTAAGCAGGCAATAGTTTGACTTTGTTGGTGTGCCGCACCATTGGTTAATATCATTCATAGCAATCACAGGATCACTGTAATCACCACCATCTTTTGCAACTATCGCAACTTTACCGTATCTTTTCTGCACTCCAGATAGATCTAATTTTGCACTACTAATCACCCCAGTAATTTTTGAATCGGTGATGCTACCATCAATGACGGTCGATGCAGTTACATTGGTCAGCCCAGTCCCATCTCCAGTGAACATTGTGGACTTTACAGTGCCATTTATTTCAAGTTGAGCAGATGGGGTCATTGTACCAATACCGACATTTCCCGGCAGGTAATAAATATCAGAGCCGAGGATCGTCCAAGGTACATAAAAATCAGATGGCTTTCTGATAACTGTCTTGCTTTCATCACCGCTGAACCAGAGGCCATCTACTTTTAAATCACCGCCTACCCACGCTGAATCGGCGGCAGCAGATATCTTTGGGGGTATGCCGATAAACGTGATAACGACTGCAAGTCCAATAGTGATTATTTTTGGCAATTGCATTAATTCTCCATTGTATGTCTATTCTAGAGTTTGTTTATAATGACTTACCACCTCAGACTCGACGAACCATGATCAGGTCAAGCATCCTGATCGAGCATCAATTTCAGATGCGCAAACTGATTGTTTACCTAATGAAAAAACCCGCGATTTAATTTCCGCGCTAGTTGTAATTATAACAAAAAGCGGAGCATCAAATAATTGCGGTATCCGTGAACTATAAAAGATTACCTGATTAGCACTGATCTTCCGCTTATGAGTGTGTGCGCCATATTGTGACACACCAATCGAGTATCTTTACGGTATCAACCTCAAGGAGGCCAAACCGTGAAGATGAACAAGATCCAGTTTCAGAAAGGCATGAGCCTGAATCAGTTCCTCGCCAAATATGGCGTTGAACAGCAATGCGAAGCAGTCCTTGAGGATGCTCGCTGGCCAGAAGGATTCCGGTGCCCAAAGTGCAGCACCAAAGAGCATTATCAGTACCGTCGTGGAAACGTGAAGATCTTTCAGTGTCGGGGGTGTCGCACACAAACGACACTGACCGAAGGAACGATCTTTCACTCAACGAAACTGCCCTTGACCATATGGTTTCAGGCCATGTATTTGCTGACCCAGAACAAGAATAATGTATCAACTTTAGAACTGAGGCGTCTGATCGGTGTCAGCTATCCTGCAGCATGGCGGATCAAGCACAAGCTTATGCAGGTCATGTGCGAACGGGAGAGCGAAACCAGGTTGTCTGGCCGGGTCGAAATTGACGATGCCTACCTTGGTGGTGAGAACCCGGGTGGCAAGGTCGGACGCGGCTCAGAAAACAAACTCCCGTTTATTGCGGCGGTGCAGACAAATAACCAGAACAACCCGATATACGCCGTTTTTTCTCAGGTCAAGGCATTCAACCGTGAAGAGGTTACTGCCTGGGCAAACAGGTCTCTGGTGCCAGATGCAACGATGATAGTCTCTGACGGCTATGGCTGCTTCAGAGCCGTTTCAGAGGTAGGTTGTCTGCATCAACGAGAAGTAGTTGGTAAAAGCCGGAAAGGCACCAACATGGATTGCTTCACTTGGGTCAATACAATCCTCGGCAATCTGAAGACTGCCATCAACGGGACATACCATGCATTTGACTTCGATAAATACGCTCACCGTTACTTGAGCGAGTATCAATATCGTTTCAACCGCCGCTTCGATCTTGCCGGGATGCTCTCCCGCTTGATTCGTGCAACTGCCCGGACTGGCAAGAGACCAGAGGGATGGCTACGCTTAGCGGAAGATCAGTGCTAATCAGGAAAGATTATATGCGGTCAAGCTTTGAGAGGAGCAGCTAATTTGTTTTCATCCTTTAATAGCAACTCTTCCAAGTCCGGAAAGACTTTCTTTAGTAAATCTTTTACTCCATCAGGCAATTGTTTAATCAACTCTCTCACGCTAAAATTATTCATGTTGTCATTTTCTGCCCCTTGCATACCAATAAGTCTTCTAATGACTGCTTTTAATGTTTCCAGTGTTTTACGATTTGGCCCATCTGCCATATTATGGTTTGTATCGGTATTATTCAGAGCCCCGGTATCAATTTTTCCAGACATAAGCATCTTATAGAATCTCAGCAATTCCGCAGTAGCGGCGCGCTCATCATCCTGATCAATTTCCAGAGTGACCATTCTTGAAGGAACAACCCTATCTGTTTGGTTGATCGTTACACTCTGTTCCATTGAGGCGGCAAGTTGTTTTTCTAAATGTTCGCTAAAATTTGTAGAACCAGTTTTATTACCTTTCCCTTGGGCAACATCAGATGGTGGATGAAGTGCTGAAATAGCTGAGACTTCCATAGTATCCTCCAACAAATTTTGTTTCCAACAAACCTAGCGGACAAAAAGCAAGTATTGATCTCTTTACGGTATAAAGCCGAAATTGCAAAAAAGGATGAATTGGTGTGGAATGTGATTAGAGGCCGCCGGTTCGAACTCGTTCTTTAAGATCTTTTCCGGCTTTGAAAAATGGAGCTTTTTTAGGGTCTACGTTTATATTTTCACCGGTCTTCGGATTACGGGCCGTATAACCATCATAATCCCGGACTTCAAAGCTGCCGAACCCTCTGATCTCAATTCGATTTCCACTAACGAGAGTCTTTGTCATATAGCTAAAGAGTTCATGAACAATTTTCTCTGAGACACCAATACTGATCCCTTTGGCACTCGCAAGCTTTTCAATGAGTTCAGATTTAGTCATTCACTTCTCTCCGCAAGCTCAATTACCCGGGTTGACCACGTAATTGCTTGCTTGAATCTCTCGATATCACTTGAAGAAGGCAGCCGGCCACTTGTCATTGCCAAGGCTGCCTCGCGAAGCTCTTTTAAAGCAGAAAGTAAATCATCTTCGATCAATGTCACAGCTAACCCCCATGAAATCACGAGAGTTTTTACCACAACTCCATGTAACAGTCCACCGCTTTAGTTAAAAAACCACCGCTTGGAAGCTGTGATTATTGCTTTTTCTTAGCTGGACCTTTGGCTACGCTTTTAACAGTGGCAGAATTTTTCTTAGGCAAAACATTCGGCTTGGTACCACTCTTTTTAGCAGTTTTTGTCGTAGCTTTTTCTTCAATTACAGTCGGAACCGCTGCTTTGGCTCTGACAGCAGGTACTGATGCCTTAACCCTCTTTACTGGCAGATTTTTTGTTTTCTCTTCCAGATTCTTTTTCCGGGTGTTTCTGGCTTTTTCAAGACCAGCCCCAAGATTCATATCAATTGCCATGGTTCTTCGGCTCTCAGAATAATTTTTAGCGGTTAAGGACTGCGAAGATGGAATATTGAACTGTTTTCTGTACTGCCCAGGCTTTAATTGGTGAGCCTTTGAAAGATGGCGAGTGAGTGTTTTAAAGCCGGTCTTGCCACAGATCATGCAAGAAATAGAATCTTTTTTGAACGCCTCTTTGATGGATAGCTGTTTCGGTTGCTCTGGAATTTCTTCTACAGACGCCCCACTCTCCAGAGCTTTCAGCGATGCGTACACCTTTTCTATTTCCTGATATAACTCATCACTCGACATTTGGGTATTACTTGCATGAGCTGCAACCACATTTGCTGTTAGCTGAATCAAATTAGACATAATGGCTACTCCTTGTTGAAAAGATATGGTTAAGTTCATTTTATAAACTATTACTGATGCTGAGCAAATCAAGATTTTTTACCAATTCACCCAGTACTATGTGCATGCTTACTTATTCAGAGATACTATTTTAATTTAAGTTCAATAGCAATAATCATAATCTAGGGTTGAAAGCAGTTTACATCTTTTCTTGGATGTGGTGCTTCTTTCAGCAATGTTAGCTTGTTGTCCTTAAACTCGTAATAAAAAATTCCCAGCCGTTCATCATCCAAGTTACCGTTTATAACGAACAGCCTGATATTCGGTTGATACGAGAATATCTTCATCGTTTTCCTGTCTGCAACTACGTGAAACCGTTCCCCCTGCCTGCAGTATTTCACCACTGTTCGAATCAATGATTTCAAATGTCGTACAGCCATCTGAGCCGCACCCCCAAGTTGCCACTTTATAGTGCCCTGCAAAATCAGGATGTTTAACTGCTGCCTCTCTAAGTCGCGTGCGAAATAGTCGATCACCTTGAGTTTGAATTTTGGGAATAGCTGGAGTGCCCTTGTACTTTTCTTTGGCAGGAAAATCTTGAAACTTATATTCGAATGTTGGGTTAGCAATGGCTCTACCGTTTAAGACGAGACATAAGAGGAAAATTGTCAGGGTTCTAATCATCATAGATCATTCCCTTCTCGGCACAGATGTGCGGGGTGCTTGCGGCACCCTGTTACTCATTTTCCCGTCTTCGCCATTATCTGCTTTGATTCACTTTACTATGGTTGAGTGCGGAGTTGATCTGAGTTGTTTATATCCAGCCCAAGAAAATATAATTGCAAGGGAAAAACCTAAATTTACACCAAGAAAATTAACTACGTTATAAGCCCAAAATGCATACGGATGGTCTGCGCGAATATACACTTGATTGCTTCTTCCTGTTGCTACATTGTTCATAAAATCATGAACAGCCGTATGACTTAAAATGATACCCACTAGTAGCATTAGTGCCGTCATAGCAAACCAAGCCCATGTTGGAATTTTTGTATTCTGGGAATTTTGGGTGGAAAGCATAACTCGGCTCCATAAACTATTATTTGGTTCAACGTGGGAGAGCGCAGCGGCGGGCGCGGTTTTATCGCGACCGGCCGTCTGCCGCGCTTAGTTGGATGTTGACCCTCACCAGCCAGCACCTAAAGTATTTCGAGTGAGATCCTTAAAACTGATTACAAAGACCTTGTCGTCAGTGACTGCGTATGTAGCAGTTATCTCGGTGGATTTACTCCGCCATTGAATGACCTTGACCCCGGGGGCACCTTCACTGAAAGTTCCCGTTGGGGGCCCAAATTGCTTTGTGAACCGTTTTTTCACCTCATTCAAAGGCAACTTCTTCACTCCAACTGCCATAAAATAAATTTTCTTCTTCCAGAAGAAGACATCGAAGCCAGTCACCTCAGGCACTCCTTCACACACCTCAGGACGAAAGCTGCATTCAACATCAGCATATTCTTCTTCATCTTTGCATTCGCCGGGGCACGCTCCAGCCTTTACTCCAGTTACTCGGTGGAACTCCCTCTTCTGCATGCCAAGACCGAGACGACCGACAGCGCGTTCTGCGTCCAGAATTGTCCCTGCAATGGTGGGAGTAGCAAAATAAAATGCCAGACCCAAGACGATGACTTGAAAAAGTAATTTTATCATTTTCTCTCATTCCAACGGGGCTGAGGGTGTGCGGTCTTGACCGCACCACCCGATGGTTGAGTGTTATCGGCTTGCCAGAGGGACGCGATCTTTCCCTTTTCGACCATGTATCCACTCGATAGCATCCTCAGCCTCTTCTGAAACCTGCCACCAACCTGGATTAACTGATTTATCTTTCTCTTTTATCTGGAGCAGAATAGGCAACGCCTCTCTCAGCTTGATTTTTCCTGCTGCGAAGCAAGACCAAAACCTCACTTCTGGCGATTCGTCATTTAGTGCCGTAAGAATCGCTGCCTCAGCCTTTTGTCTCAATTTATGGTTTTTTCTCGGTTTATGCTCTCCAATTCCTTCAGCAGCTTGTCCTCGAACCGACTCGGGCATATCGACTGCTAGCAGGGTGCTGATTAAGGCATCCAATGCTTCGTTATTCTTCTCAAGCCAGGAGAGGGCGTAAGCAGCCGCTTCTTTGTTATGGGGATTTGCAGCGGTTTCCAAGATTTCGGCAAGTTGTGTCGTGTAACCACTGGGCTGCACTCTTATGAAGGCTTTGGCCGCCTCGAACGCGTCTAATTCAGAGCCGTTCGAAATATCGTCAATCAATTTTTCCACGTTGTTATCAGTTTTCATTTTTATTCACTCAACGGGGCGGGAGATCACCTGACGGGTTTTGGTCAGGTGCATCTTCCTGGTTGGTATCTCGCTTTGTTTTCCGATTTTATAATTGATGCATTTAACTTGCAAAGTCTGCTTGCTTGCTGATTCATCTTCATTATGCAGTATAGTTCGTAAGCAGATAGTACGATTAACGTTATTATTATCACTGTAATAATTGGGTCAGGCCCCTGACGAAACATATACATAAATAATAAACCTACATACATGAGTGTCTGAGCAAATATACCCGTGTTACATATTTGTAGTGGTTTATCAATTGACTTAATAATGGCTGAGTCATTAAACTGAGTAAATAATTCATTAAATGCCGTCCCGCCTGTGTTGGTTGCTGTCTTATCTCCTCTGTTATTAATAAGTATTTCTGCTATAGATCCTTTAATTGTAAAATATCGTCCATCGGTTGTTATGATAACTATCTTCTCCAAAAGACTTATGATGAATGTTGTTTTATAACATGCCAGCACTTCGTTCCAAGTATATCTCAAATTATCGAATTCAAAATATTGATCCGTAGTTGTCAATTTTATTTGTATCAGTGAGTAATATACTCGCCAACCGAAGTGTTTTACATTAGTTACCACCATGCTCTCTCCAAAAGTGCCTAACCGGCTGAAAAGGTTACACCGGCAAAACTCCTTATTTTTTTAATCGCTGTCAGTGTCGAGGCAATCAATCCACTTCGATAGATTCTGCTAGTAGGCCCTCATATCCATAACCTCTTCATTTTTCATGTTGGCCAACGGCTTGGCAGAACACCGGCGGCTTTAGGCCGGTGCTTCTGTCTTGTTGGACCATCACATTTTTCTTTTGTCTTGCATCAAAGGCTGTCGGTTGTCCCTTTTAGATTGTTACGACCGTGAGGGTAAGGGTCGGAGATAAGGAGACCGAAATGATTCGACGAACAGTCCCAGTTCGTGAGCCGATTTAATTGCTAATTTGCATTGTTTTGGGACTCCCAGATACATGTAATAGTCATATCCAAAATGGATGTACGCCTTGCCTGGAATTGTGAATTTTGCCCAAAGTTCCTCTCGAAGTGTCAGCCGCGAGATGGATAAAATATCTTTGAACTCAATGGATGTCCCTTTTTTTAACGGGAAATCCGTTCCATGGTTCTCGATTGCAGCCAAGGTCATAGCTGAAATCTGAGCCTCATTCAAAAAACTTTCAATGGTGGAGATATAGGCATCTTCGACGATCTGATAAGCAGATTGTGTAAGGGGCTTTTGGCCGAATATTTTTCCGATGTCAGAGATTGAAGTCCAGTCTTCAGCAACGAAGTGCCCATTCTCGTTTCTAAGCAGAGGGTCATACTTAGTTATTCGGTAGTGGAATAGCATTTAAATCCTCTTTATCTTCCTCTGTCCAACGGTTCGGCAGAACAGCGGCGGTTTAACCAAGCTGCCGCAATCCTATTGGATCGTGGGCCCTTAAATCCGAGAGTTATTGCCGTTATGGCTGATAGCCCCATAACACCAATGAGCAGCCACCCAAGAACATATTCAATTACATCGGAAAACCCGTAAGCGTCACCAGGTGCGATATACATGCGTGAGTAAATAACAGCTCTAAAAAAGAGCCCGAAGGCAAATAGTGTAATGCAGGATGCTGCAAGCAGGCGCGCTATTTTTACACTCATCACGACACCTTTCCTAACTGGGGTCTGTCTGATAGGCATGTATGCAGACAATTATCCCGTCGCTTGAAAAATCAAATTCGTAAAAGTGTCGATCAAATTCATAACAATAAATCGATATATCATTCTGATTTTCAAAAGTTGACGGCTCTCCGATGAAATCCGTTATTTCCTTAATTGTCGTATTTTTACTAACTCCCATCGTTCTGCTTTGAGATTTTAAAGTCAGATCGCAAGGGACATGGCCGTGATTCCACCTGTCATGAAAAACGCACCGAAAGACACTAACCTCCGAATCAATATCTTCAAACTCAATCCCAGAGGCAAGATAGAGGTAATCACCGGTCTTCAGCGGATCAACATTCGATGGTTTGCCAAGGGCCCGGATGGAGTCGCCCGGCGCTCCCAGTTTGATGCCGTTCAAACTTCCTGCAGGAAAATCCAAAATCGCTTTTGCCCGTCGGTGTTCAGGCCAATTTGAGGAAGAATCCTGCCTGAAATAATCGAATAAACTTTTAGATGATGCAACGTTACTGTTTGGAAGGCTGTCATCATAAAAAAAGTTGAGGTAACTGAAACCGGTATATTTTTTTCCAAAACAGTAGGTGTAGAAAAGCATCAATGATTGCATCATCATCAAAAGGTAATAAATTTGCTCCTTATTGCCAGTTTCTCTAAGCATAGCAAGCTTATAGAGAAACAGTCCGATAATGGCGTACAGCACCATCCGCCTAAGCATGTTGTACCTGCTTGGCCCCTTGTAGAATCCTGTGATTTTATCCATCCGCTTGATAACCATGAAATGAAAGATACCTATAAATGTTAATGCTAAACAAAGGCCATCCATGTGAGGCTCACCGTTGAGATAGCATCCCAGGCCAAACAGGAATACAAACCCATAAAATGCGGAAAAGACCTTGTAGATCGAGTCATCACTACCGGCCTTGCTTTTTTGTAACGACACACTGGCAGCAACATTCAAATCATTGTCACAGTTATGACAACGTTCAATTGCGCCACCTTCATACAGATTCTCGGCACCACAGATTTTACATATCGATAGGTTATTCATTTGTCTCCTGGTACGGTTCGGGAGAACAGCATTGGGTTGATCGGCTTAAACGGAGAGTCAGGTGGTGCATTTAAAGTCGTCCACTAAAAGTAGCCACAAGTCCTGAATAAGTTAGCAGAATAAATAGTAAAACAAGCAATAGCCCGATGGCTGCAAATGTTGGTCTTAACACATACTCTTTTCCCCGCAGGTCACTCCAGTCATTAATTAATGCGGGAAATTTGAAAGAAAAAATAAACGCAAATACTGAGATTAGTAAAAATGGTGCCACGATTGCTGCAGATAGATGGGTATAGCGGGTTGTAAATGATTGCGTGGCATCTCCAAATATTCCGTAGCTCACGTAGATTAGACTGATTGCTATTACTGAGATGGTAATACACGTTTTTCTCGGAGTGAGCATAATGTACCTATTGCAAACACTGATTATTAAAATCAATCATTGCTCAAAATTTTGATGAATTACCCGTAAGCCCAAGTAGTTCGGGGTGGATGGATATTCAATCCGTTACGATATGTGAAAATGATATATTTGCCCAATCAGCGATCTCGTTCAGCATTTTCCGAGCCTGCTCACGCTTAAACCAACTCCTGTAGTACAAAGAAACGCCAAGATAATGCTCGTAGTGCAAGCAAAACGATAGCCCGTTAATTTCAAGGTCCCAATAGGATTGGTCTATTCCATTAAGTTGTTTTTTCTCACTAACCTTATATCTCAACTTTAGTTCCTCAAAAATCAGGCTCATAAGCGGAACATCGTAATTTTGGCCGAAACTCAAATCAAGATTTTCAAGTTTAATATTCATAGTTAATCTGCCTAACAAATTGATAGTAACCCAAAGCAATACTTTACTATTCGCCTGTTAGGCTACCATTTCGTTTGTTTCTAAAATGAAAAATAACAATGGCTGAAAGATAAAACAAAAAGAAGGTGTACACAAAATTCAGTACGCGACCCACCATTAAGAGGGTGCTGGTGGGGTTTTCAGTGTCGATGGAGAGCGCCTTATATACAGCAGTCAATAACGCTGAAAAAGGGTAATAGATGATTTTCACAAAGATCAGGTAGTACAGCTCGTTGTTATGTAATCCAATCGAAGCATACAAAATGTTCATAATAAAGTTATGAACGGTCGTAATCACCAAACACAGGAATATAATGCTTACGGTTTTTCGGACAGGTAGTTAAGTTTGGTTTGCCCATAATCGCGGAGGCAATTATGATGGCAAGCATGAGAACGAAACGTACGTCCGAATTCAAAGCAAAGGTTGCTTTGGCTGCAATCCGGGGAGATCAGACCATCACCGAACTGGCTTCCCTCTACAAGGTGCATCCGAACCAGATCACCACCTGGAAGCGTCAAGCACAGGATCAACTGGTGGCAGCCTTTGATTGCAAGAAAGCCAGGTCGATAAAAGCCGACGAGAAGCTCAAAGAGGAACTGTACCGCCAGATAGGCCAACTCAAAGTTGAACTTGACTGGCTCAAAAAAAAATCTGGTCTGTAGAACCGCTCAAAAGCGTCTGCTGATAGATACGAAGCATCCCGAGATCAGCGTTGTCAGACAGTGCCGTCTGTTGGGTTTGAGTCACTCCAGTCTGTATTATCGGCCTGCTCCGGTGTCGGCTGAGAACCTGACCTTGATGCGGTTGCTGGACGAGGAGTACACCCGGCATCCCTTTCTGGGCGTTATCAAGCTGACGGACTGGCTCAAGAAGCAGGGCTATCCGCGTGTAGGAACACGGCGCACCAGACATCTGCTACGTTTGATGGGGCTGATGGCGATTTACCCCGGCCCCAACTTAAGCCGCCGTGCACCGGGTCACAAAATATACCCGTACCTATTGCGCAACGTACCGATCGTACGAGTCAACCAGGTCTGGAGCGTAGATATAACGTACATCCGGCTCAAGGATGGCTTTATTTATCTGGTGGCGATCATTGACTGGTTCAGCCGCTATGTCCTTGATTACGGATTCAGTATCACCCTGGAGGCTGACTTCTGTATCGATACACTGGAGCGGGCACTGGTCAGAGGAAAGCCTGAAATATTCAACAGCGACCAGGGTTCACAATTCACGAGCCCCCGGCACACAAAGATTCTGAATGATGCCGACGTTCTGATCAGCATGGACGGCAAAGGCCGCGCAATTGACAACATCTTTGTCGAACGGCTCTGGAGGTCACTGAAGTACGAGGAAGTCTACCTCAAAGATTATGAAACGGTCCAAGAAGCAAAAGACGGCATCAAGATCTATTTCAATTACTACAACAATGAACGGCCGCATCACTCGCTGGACATGAAAACCCCGGCAGAGGTATACTTCAGCGAACTACTTGAACAGGCTGATCTTTCAAAGAACAGGGACAGTTAAACTGGGCTGAACCAAACTTAAATTCTTCATTTTTCTGTCTAGACAACCGTCAGTACCTTAGAATGCCAATTTAATAAAATATCCGGCTCTGTCCCCGCTGTTTAACCAATTAAAGATTCTATTGGGGCGGTCTGCTTTTTCTGCAGGACTGTATTTGACCAGAAAATAGAGTATTGCGGTTATCCAGTTGGCGACGAGGAAAAAGAAGCCCCAGACAAAAGGGTGCTTGAGGTTCCGGCGGTTTTTGAAGCAATCCATTGCCATCCAGAACCACAAAGCCACTCCACTTGCTGCGCCGGCTATTAATGGAAATGCCTCAAGGGTTGTGAGGGTTTCTTTCTGAATCAGCGCGGAATAGGCAAATGCGGTAAAAATCAAAAACAGGAATAAATATCCGATAGCTGGTTTCTTCATCACACGCCTTTATCCATGTATTTGGCCTTCTGGCAGTTTGCCAGAAGAGCCGCGGTTTCAGATGCTGTTCGGGAAAGCAAAGTTCATTGTCAGCTATGGGTATAGGTGACGCATTTTTTCCAAGGCGGTATTGATTAAATCAACGGAAGGGCAATCATCATTTGATTTAATATACGTAATTACCTTTAACTCACGATTACTTGAAGCGATCTTATGAAAACCATTTGAAAGTATTGTGGCAATGCTTGTTCTTACGGCGTCTTTCCCAAAGTACTTTTTAGCCCACGCCTTATTTTCAGCGGATATGAAATATTCACTATCAAATTCGCTAATACCGATTTGAAAATCCTGTTTAAAGAAGACATGTTCAGCGATCCAGTCCAGGACATCATTCTTTCTGACTTCAAACGGCCAACTGGGCAGTGGCATCTTGGTTTTGATTTGAAAGTACGCGGGAACAGATACTTTGCCACCGCCGAATGACGGGAAGAGATATAACAAAAATTTCTTCCCATCTTTTTTGATCAGTATTTCGCCGCTGGAACAGGTTTCAGCGTTCAATTCACCGGCTAATTTTTGTAATTGTGTGATGTGCCAAGATGTAAACATTGTAAGTTCCTGGTGTGTCAGCTAATGGGGCCAAGAGCCCATCACAACCTTTTGCACTACCCTTGCAATGCAGATTCAATCGCTTGTCTCATTTTTGACGTATCTGCACATGCCAGCCAAAAAATACCTACCGCTGCGCCAATGAAGATCACAATCAACATTCCAACCAATGCGGCTCCGATTGGTTCGACATCAGTCAGAGAGAATTGAAAGAGTAATGGAATAATTTGAAACGTGAATAACCATAAGAATATTAGGATGATTGCAAGGGTAATATTTGAAAGGCGAAATGCTCCATCTATGGTCACATTTTCATTTTGTTTTGATATTTGACCGCTAAATCTGACTCTGAAGAGGGAAGCACCTCTAACCACGAGATCGTTATTGGGAATCAAGCAAATCTTTGAATCTGAGAGGTTTACCTCCATCTGATGCGACAGAGATTCAATCCGATTCCTTGTGGTTTGTTCATCATGCTTGGATATAAATACTAATCGTGAGTAAAAGGGAAAGTGCATAATTGTCATATCCAATCTGCGTCAGCCACCGGTTGATTTCGTTTTACTTTAAAGCCCGAGGTTTGAATCGTATTAGCTCTGCTTCGCTTAATAACGTTCTCGGTAAAACTTCAAACGCTCAAAATCAATTTCAAAGTAATGGCAATCCCTAAAACAATTACAAAAAGCCAGCGGAGTATAATCATGCTTCTGAAATTGTCAGGAGAGCCTTTTCGGGTGATAAACTTGAACTTACCAAACCGTGTAATACCTCTTCTTGAATCAACGAAATTTCCACAGGAAATTATAAACAGAATCAAGTAAACGCTTATTTCGTCTCGGTAGGTATGTTTTGAGACATACAACCAGATAATCGTCAAAACAGAGAAAGCAATCAACGAATAGCAAACGGTTTTGGCTCTTTCAATAGTGCGATAATCATATGAAACGGTATTGTGATCCAGCGTGCTGAGCTCAGCACCACAACACTGGCACAGAGGCTGTTCTGTATTGACCTCTTCACTGCAACGCCAACACTTTGGTTGTTTCATAAACAAATTCCTTATTTATCGTTAACGAGATCAAGGCCCGTAATGGAGGCACCGTACCTCCTAATAGCAAGGAGCATTATATCGCTCGAACATATCGATAAAATTCTCTATCATTAATCGAATTTCCCACCGTTATTCATCCACTGGAAAGCAGCTGGAAGAACTGGCTTCGAACCTTGTTTTTCGACTGCAATCTTCCGGATGAACCGGTTAATACGGCTTGAAATACTTGACACTTCACGCCAGTACCAAGTAGCCGGGGAACCAAGATCACTAATACTGTCTGCCCACTGAAGAGCACGATTCTCAGAGTTGTGATTCGTATGGGAGCAATGAAGCCGTTCATTGTGGAATCCACCGAGATGCAATTGTATGGCGCCCCAACCATGGGCTTCATATCGAAAAGCATTGTCGCCAAATTTATCTTTATCGAGAGATATTCGACGAAATCCGAATTCTCCACCCATTGACGGTGAATATAGATTCAAAAGGAGCTTATACTGGCCTTGGCCTTCTTCATAAGCACACATAATTTCATCAATTTTATGAAATTGCCGAATCTCAGAACCTGGAGAGGAATAGGTCTCAAAAATCTGACAACCAGTTTCCTCCATGACAAAGCTAAGTAATTCAGCATGGTCAGCTCCTATGGCATAGAAATCACAGTTCGGCATCTTTCATCCTTATTTGCTTACCATAGTTTTCATGAATTCATCTGTGTTCACACCTGCATCTGGTTACAGGGCTTTACTGTATTTATTAATGAGCTTATTCAGCTCTTTCAGACGTACTCGCTGTTTACTATTATCAGCCTTAGGACTATCTAAATCAGTATCGATCATGCCGAGATAGACCTGGAAATACTCCGCAATTGCTTTTCTGTTTTCCTGTTTTGCATCCTTTAAAACATTGATGAGGATATCATCTGAATCCGTAAAATATCCTTCTATCATCCCATTCAACCCTTCAGAGAGCTCAGCATAAATGGTTGTTTCGTATTTATCGTGATAATGCAAGATATCAAGCAAGAGACGAAGAGCACTTTCATCCTTAGCAGAAAGCATCAATTCTATTAAAGAATGCAGGTTGTCCTTGTATTTTCCAAAAATGGGTCCTATTTCTGATTTAATTTCTTTGCTGGTTAACGCCCTGCCTCTGTGCTGAAGAGATGATAGTTTTTCCAACCCCGACAAGATATTTTGGTCAATTACTATTTCATTGAGACAGACATCATTAAACTTTGATCCCGGGTAATATGATTTGATGGTTATAGATAAATTTGCAAGATCGCCGACTTCAACTACCTGAAAAGCTGCAGAATCCTTAAGTGTGACATCAACGTTTGCACTGTTTGTGGTGATGGTCACGTCCTTGATTCGAGCATTTTCTTCAAATTTCTTTTTGTTTTTAGCATATCCATTGAAAATACCCACCTTGCGACCGTTTCCGGGATTGCCTTTCACTGACAAGATTAAATCTTCGCCACCTAAGCGTGCACACCATGCTGTTTCGCTATTTTTATCCAACAGGTTACCCGAAGAATATTTGATCTTGTTCTGCGGTTTGAGGCTACTGGTTGCGTTAATTTCAAATGAATATACGTTAGTTGTCAGGACCAGAGATAGGATTAGCGATGCAGATTTTAACATCTCGAAATTCTCCAATACAATTCAAAGCGAAACAAATAACAAAGACTCTATACGCTTGACTCTTTGAGAGCCGGCCATGAAGCACAATGAACCTATAAGTTCAGAAAGTAGATCTTCAGATCCTTTTTTGGGATGAAATCATTTTTCCGAACTCTGTACTCAGCCTCTCCGGTCTTTTCAACGGCACCATCCCAACAAAATGAGATCAAGTCGTCCTTCTCGCCTTTCACCGACAACTCGAAATCTTTTATGGGAGTCTGCCAGGAATTTGCCGTGGTCAGAATGTAACTTACCCAACTGGAACTTAAGTAGTTATTGATTCCCGGTTCTTTCTTCATCAATTTTGACATGCGCTTTTTTACTTCCTTGTAGGTGCCGTTATTGATGCAGATGTCCTTCAATTCATTTTTGAGCTCTGAAACTTGAACAGGCCGATACCCCTTAACGGGGGAGTATTCATGCCTTATGCGTACAACGGCGTCCGGCGAAAATGTCTGCTGCCAATGGTAGATTATATGTGCCTCCCATTCAGGCCAATAATCCAAATCGCTATCTTTATTTCCCGGTGCTTTCAATGCGCCAATACTGACGAGTTTCTTTTTCGTTGCCGCATTGAGCTTCAGTATTTGGCTGCTCTTATCGCCAGGCTCAAAATTTCCAAACTCTGCAACTGATATTCCTGCTCTCCGGAGTTCGTCGGTAACATCCCGTCCCTTTACGAAAGCCCGGGCTTCTGTTGCAAATTTAATTGGCTTGCCATCGATCCAAACTTTAAAGTTGTCGAAAAAACGTCCAGCCTGGTAGTCCGGAAATTCAAAGCCGATAGCAGGGATTGGGAAGGCTACTTCGCTTACCACGTGGATATTTGAGGTGTTTCTGAATTCGTATTCAACCGTAACAAGCTCTTTTGAAATGAAGAGACGTTCCTTTTGCATGAGCACACTATGTTCTTTTCGGAGCTTCAAACCTCCCGCAGAAACTTCCACAGCGGAATCATTCGCGTATGCTGCTGTAATGCCCATCAAAGACAAAATAGCTGCAAGTATCAGGTGTTTCATGTATGTCTCCGGTTCAACAGGGTGCTGACTTTGGCCCGATCTGTGTTTAATCAATCATTCATCACCATATCAGCTTCTTCTTTATAGCCAATACCGCTTGACACCTTTTGGTCATTTCTACTGAACCTTCACCCCTATCCTATTCCAGCGGACCTCTTGTTTTTTGCGATCCCATGACCAATAGATATTTCTGACTGTTCCCTTGATTTTTGAATTATCGACGAATCCCCAAAATCTGCTGTCGTAGCTTCTGTCCCTATTGTCTCCCATCATAAAGTAAGAACCCATTGGAACGGTCACAGGACCAAAATTATCACGCGGATTCTTACTTGCCGGTATTAGGTCAGTTTCTTTGTGAACACTGTACGACTCATTTACGGGGCTATTGTTGAGATAAAGCTCTTTATCCTTGATAGCCACAATATCGCCACCTACAGCCACAACTCTCTTAACAAAATCTTTTGAAGGATCTTCTGGATATTCAAAAATTACAAGGTCACCACGTTTGGGATTGCGTGCTGCCATCTGGCGGTCAACGAGAATGTGGTCTCCAACCAACAGTGTGGGTTCCATACTGCCGGCTGGAATTTTAAATGCCTGGACATAATTGTTCCTGACAAGCAACTTTAATGATGAGTTAAATATTGTCGTTAAAATGATGATCGCAATGTATATGGAAATTTTATTGTATTTTTTGAGTTGGTACTCTTTACCAATATTTTTTGCGCAATTAACAGCATCTCTAACTGCAATTACATAATATACAAGCGTAGCGGAAACCATCACGCAGATATAAATCAGAACATAGCTACTATTAAGGCTTAACATCAAAGCCGGTATTAATAGCAGCTGGAGCAGAATAAAAATTATCCCTTTACGTGCCTGACCGTTATAAATCTGCCCAAGTCCGGGCTCGACGAGGCTCAACAAACCGGCAACCCACAATTTTCTCGGTTTAAAATCCATTTGACTCAGATCCCTTCAACTTTAATTACATTCCCAAGTGCACTCTTGCTTGCCCTGACAAAGATTTTGGATAATTTCAAGGTCAACTTAGATACCAGAATATTTTTCAACGCGCATAACAGTAGTGAGGCGGCGGTTTCACCGCTGCAGTCGACTGTTGGGCAATGTTGATATTTCTTTTGTCAATTTTAGAAGTTGGCGTGTTGCCACTACGCAAGGCCCTCCAAGAACAATAATCATATATCCTCTGGAGCCAATAATTAAATATAGTGCTGATGCCATTCCTAGTAAAAGAAAACATATTTTTATGATTTTTGATTTTTTGGAGTGTTCTCTGAAAGGCGATGACAGTAATGACCACCACAAGCCAATTGTTCCTAACAATCCTCCGATATTCAATAAATAGAAAATCAATACAGCGCTAACGTCTTTTTCAATTTCTCGAGTAAACAATCCACCGATGGCAACAATATTTCCAAAGAAAACAATTGGTAAAAGTAAGGTAGCTGAAACAGCTCCAAAAACAATTTCTATGAAGTATAAAATTGAACTAAAGCCATTATCTTGCTGTTCTTGCGGATTATTATTTAAATTGAGGAGCTCATTTTGAATTACTGGAGTTGTACCGTCATAGCCACATATACATTTTATTGTTGAATCATCATTTTGACCATTTAGGCAATTGGGGCAGAGCCATGACATAAATTTGTTCCTTCGCTCAACAGGGAGTCCTCATAACCAACCCGTCCGGGTTTTCGGGCATTCAATTCTCATAGTCATGGTTTCGGGTTCGTCCTTATTTTGCAATCAGTAGATCATAGAGTGGTTTCTCGATCAGACGTTTGTCAGTGTACAAAACTAAAGAACCTACGTAGCTCTCACCTTCGGAGATATCACGATAAACACACATCTGAATTCGGTAGTTCGAAAATTCACCAGTCAGCACACTTTGTAAGTCCGAAATTAAATGTGATGAGCAGAGACAGTAATTGATTTCGATGTGCCGAGTATGGTCCGGCCACCAATCTTGGCCAATCCAAACCTCCTCAGTGTTTTCATTTTTTGTGTGACTCAATACAATGCTTTTAAGCAGTTGAATCAGCCTGTTATCTCGCTGTGCGTAATCGTCTTCATCTTGTTGGTTTCTTAAGTCAGCAATCTTCACCTCTTTCGAGAATATATCGTCGAATTCCTTGGATGACACTATTTTGTGTCTGGCTTTATCTCTGTTCCAGATCATACTTTTTCCATAAATCTACTTAACGAGGTAGAAGAATTTAATCCCGAAAGGCTCTTTTTAACTGGCCGTCAGAACTGAAAGCTTGTCCAGAACGACCGAATACCATCCTTTTCGACAAACATGAGAAAGTGACCATCTACCTTCGACTCATACACATCGAATGAGGACAAAGGTTCCGGCTGGAACCATTTCGGAGCTTCCTGATAAATTCGCTGGCGCAAAAATTCTGGCGTCACATTTTTCAATTTTGCGAACCCAGGCTTTAAAATCAATTCGTTCTTCGTCTTCTCATTTAGTTTCAGCTCAAAAAACCAAGCGTATTCTGCCGACAAGTGTTGTGTACGCATGTACCACGAATGAACGACAAAAATGCCGCTGGCAGGGCCAGTCTCTCCAAATGCGCGACTCCAATTCTTCGGGTCATCACTCCATGTACCGGACACCATAGGACCGCAACTTGTTAATAGTAGTGAAATAGAAAATATCCACAGTAATTTCATCATTATCTTAGTCATCGGACATTGTTTTGACCCGCTTGCTTTTCGTAAGCTTTGGTAAACCTGGTTCTTTAAAAAGGCACTGTGTGCAGGACCACTCATCATGCTGTGATTATTTAAAAGCTATAAATGTATCAGGCATTTTGCTTATTTTTTCCAGTCGGTTGGTGTTCTTCCCTTGTAAAAAGAGCTGATTGCATTTTGGGCAACTATAGTAGGAATCAAAACTTCCGTTTTGTTTTGGTGTTATGATGAACTTTTTAGTTAAGTTTATACCCCATGTATCGGAAATCATTTCAAGCTTCAACTTAGTCTTACAGTTTGGGCATTTTAGCGGGAAAAGCAGCCCATACGTAACTACAACCGCGGCAAAAATTAAGAACAAAATCAGATGATAATCCATGTGCCTCGTCCATTTTTAAAACGTATATAATCGTGGAGAAGTTGCCAACATGAGAGCAGAATCATTGCTTATGCAACGACACCATTCCTCTTGTTTAGCCGCTCTTCCCTACAGCCCTTCAGTTTTGAGTTTTAAAGAACTTGTAAACAATGACAGTGGAAAGTGAAAAAAATAGACATAGGAAAATTCCAGGCATAAGGCCTATAAATGACTCAAAAGTTGTTGAATTATACGGCCATCCTCTTGAAGCAATATATGACCCTGTGTACCATAACCAACTTATTACAGCTCCTGTGGAGAATACATAAATTGGATACTGTGCCCATCTCTTTTTAAAGAAGCAACCGACACCGCCGGCGAACAAGACCAAGTCCCAAACTGCACTCCAAACCGATCCTGCCGCAACTGCATATGTCATCATATAAAGGCTGTATATGATTGCGAAGAATCCTACCAAGTACAGCATTCTCACTTTAACCATTGAAACCCTCATAATTCTTGTTTGCCAATGGGGTGCCTCCATGACACATCCGCCCAGGGCTTTAGAGCAGTAGATGACCATGGGGCTGGTTGAATGTTACTCCACTATTTTGTACGTCTTGCCATCGAATACGTTCTTTGTCTCCTCCTGCCCATAAATGTTGACAATGTCTCTCGATCCGTTGGTCTTAGAATCAATTACTTTCACTACATCAGTGGCACTAGCCTTGACCAACCTGTACCCTTTTGGTGACGACAGTACAATCCAGTATGGGATAGCGTGTGCTCCGAACATGTTAAAGCAGTACTTTTTTGGGTATAAGAGGTAGTCCGCTTGCCCGTCCTCATTGAGGTTGAGGACAATAGCTCCGAAGAATTCCTTCATGTCTTTTTTTTGTGTAACGCTTCTCGTTCTGACAATAGTCCAACTCCTTCTTTTCGTTTTTTCTTACGATCGCTGAGATCGCTGATGGCGGAGAGTCTTGTCTTTTTGAATCCATCAATCCTTCAAGTCCGTATTCTTCTGCCGCATATGCTCCCTGAGCAACAAGCAGCGCAATGGCAATAATTAAGCTTTTCATTTTACCTCTTTTAGTCATTCCAACGGGGTGAACGCCGATCTGCCGGTTTTATTGACCAAGCTTTGCGGGCTTGCTTGATGTGTTATTTACAGTTGTTTTTTCGATAGATGGTTTTGAAGGTTTTTCATCAATACAGCCTGATGATCCACTCCCCTCATCGTATTCTTCGCCGTACCAATACGGGTCGCAATATGACCGGATAGTCAGTAAGTATGCAACGACCAGATAAATTATAAATATTGGTAAACGAATCAGGACTTTGGCGACTCCATATCTGAGATACCTTTGCGTTGAAATAAAAGTGAGGGCCACGGACACAAGCAGAGAACCTGAGATAAGATATTTCCCGTCCATATATCTGATGACATGAGGAAAGATTGTGACGTATGCGTTTAATGCAAGCCCGAAAATAAACGGAAAAAAAACGGCGACAGCTACTAATGCCCGGCCTAAGAATCTATTGGACGGTTGTTGGCCAGACTCTCCTTCAATGTGCTGTTCAACCTCAGCTTCCAAGCGACCGCCACACAACGGACATAGCAATGCATCCAACTCCACATCGGATTCAGAAAATTTTGACGAGCAATCAGTACATTGCAGATCGATCATATGTTCCATTTCATATTGATTCGCCCGATAGTGGGAGAACTCCAAGCGTAAATCCTTCAAATAGCATTGCAGCTGTCTGATCTGCTTTATAAATACATTTCAATGGCTGTAGTTTTATTATTATGTTTTAAGCGTATCTCTTATAACATCCATAAATTTCCAGTCAAATAAATATCTGCAATAATATTCAGTTGTGATCCATTTAAACCTGCTGAGCGGAAAATATGGGATTACGATCCTTCAATAGTTAAGTGTTGTCATTCAACACACCGAGGGGGAGGTTGTCATACTTCCCCCTCCTTGTGTTTCGATCTTTGATTTTGTGTTGAGTCTGAAAAACAAAGACAATCCTACCGTGATCCACACAGGAATAAAATTTATCTTGACTTAGTGTATTTTCTACACCAATAATAGTGTCAGACAAACACTAAGGAGGGGGCCATGAGTTTTTCATACAAATATCCACGACCAGCAATTACGGTTGACTGTGTTGTTTTCGGTCTTGATGAAGAAGACCTCAAAGTTCTGCTGATTCAGCGTGGCAACGAACCATTTAAAGGGCGGTGGGCCCTCCCCGGCGGATTTGCAAATGTTGGCGAGTCTTTGGAAGAGTCAGCACTCCGTGAGCTTTATGAAGAAACCTCTTTGAAGAATATATTTCTTGAACAGCTCTATACCTTCAGCGACCCGCAGCGTGACCCACGGGAACATGTGATCTCTGTTGCATACTACGCATTGGTGAACCTCGCTGATCACCATGTACAGGCATCGACAGATGCCAACAATGCTGCTTGGTTTTGCATAGACGATGTACCTTTTCTGGCATTCGATCACGACATTATCCTGAAAGCTGCTCACGACCGTCTGCGCGGGAAAATAAGTTACCAGCCGATCGGATTTGAATTACTGCCGGAGAAATTCCCCTTACGTAGCTTGCAGGGGGTTTACGAAAAGATTCTGGATCAGTCTCTGGATAAGCGAAACTTCAGGAAAAAGATCCTAGGGATGGGAATTCTTGAGGAACTTGATGAAATCGAGACTGACGTTGGGCACCGGGCAGCCCGCCTCTACCGCTTTAACAAGGAGAAGTATTACCAGATGGTCAACCAGGGATTCAACTTCGAGATCTAAAGGGCTTTGCAGGCCAGACAGACAAGGGTGCAAAGCAGGAAAGGAGTCCATCATGTTAGGTATACGATTCGTAAAAGCGCAACCAAATGTCTATTTCCTGCAGTATCAAAACGGAAAGATTGTTCGTGAGGGAGAGGGATTATCCTTCTTTTACTACGCCCCGATTTCATCATTGGTGGCAATCCCCATGGCCAGTGTGGATGTGTCCTTTATCTTCAATGAAGTTGCCGCAGACTTCCAGGAGGTTTCGGTGCAGGGGCAAGTTGTTTACCGGATTGTAGACCCAAAGCGGATAGCAAAGTTTCTGGATTTTACTCTGGCAGCAAATGCGGTTGACTATATTTCAGACGACCCTGAAAAGTTGCCGCAGCGGGTTATTAACCAAGTACGGGTTTTGATGCGTGCTGAACTGCAGAAGCTCACTCTTCGCAAGGCGTTGGGCAGCTCTGAAACGCTGGTAAACGTGGTAAAGCAAGGACTGATTGAGAGTGAGATCATGGAGCAGCTCGGCATTGAGGTTCTCACACTGTCCGTGCTTGCTATCAAGCCTAATCCTGAAACGGCACGGGCCTTGGAAGCCAAGGTACGTGAGCAGTTCCTCCTTGAGGCTGATGAGGCAATTTACACTCGTCGAAACGCTTCGGTAGAACAGGAGCGTTCCATCAAGGAGAACGAGCTTAATACCGAGATTGCCGTGGAACACAAGAAACGTCAGATCCGCGAGACCAAGCTTGAGGCAGATCGTGCCGTGCAGGAGAAACGTCAGGCCATGGAGCAGGAAGCAATGATGGGGAATATTACTCTCGAAGAAAAACGTAAGGAACTCGTTGAACTGGCCGTTCAGAACAAGCGTATCGAAGCCGACGCCCAAGCATACGGAATCAATGCAGCCATGGAGGCTTTCAAAACGGTAGATCCTAAAGTGCTGCAAGCATTAGCCAGCATCGGTATGGATCCTGCTCAGCTGATTGCCGGCGCATTCCAGAACCTGGCGAATAATGCATCCAAGATAGGCAACCTGAACATCTCACCGGATCTATTGCAAGAACTGATCAAAGGTACTCCTGCCCGATAGCAGGCAAGAGTGACCAAAGGCGCCGGCACGGTATTAATAGACGTGCCGGCCACAGGAGAGAGGCCATGGAACGTCTGACAGAAAACAAGATAGTGCTGGTGGTTCGGCAAACACGGCTGGATGACTTGATTGCCCGTTATAACACCATCGGCCAGGCACAGTTTTATGTTGAGCACCTCGGGGCTGATTTTGCGGATTACCTGAAGGAACATGACCAGTACAAAAGATCGGTAGCGGTAGCTGAAACAAACTTACAAAAGCTTGGTCGAGTCCAGGTTCTAAAACGTGAATTTCTTCCCAATTACATTTTTAGTGACAACGATACTGTAGTTGTACTTGGACAGGATGGCCTGGTAGCCAATACTCTCAAATACCTTAACCAGCAATTGGTAATAGGTGTCAATCCGGACCCTGCCCGCTGGGATGGAGTCTTGCTCCCGTTTCGGGTTGAGGACTTGGGGATGATTGTTAACGAGGTCTTCCAGGGGAAGCGGCACACATCTACCGTGACCATGGCCAAGACAGAGCTTACTGATGGGCAGGTGCTTTATGCCGTAAATGACTTCTTCATAGGCGCCAAGACGCACGTATCAGCCCGTTACACCGTCAGTATCGGGGAGCAACACGAGAGTCAATCTTCCAGTGGAATCATAGTTTCCACCGGACTTGGTTCGACTGGGTGGCTAAAAAGTGTTATTGCCGGATCGACAGGTATTGCCAGCGCAATTGCGCATCAAGAGATCACCGCCAGGGATGAAGGACGCTTTGCCTGGGATGCCAACTATCTGTGCTATTCGGTGAGGGAACCTTTCCCAAGTAAAACAAGTGGTGTTTCGGTTGTCTTCGGCAAGATCCCCCAAAACGCCCCCATGAGCGTCGAATCGCATATGGCAGGTAATGGTGTCATCTTTAGCGATGGTATCGAAAGTGACTTTCTGGAGTTTAATTCCGGAATGAGGGCTACCATCCGGGTAGCCGACAAGAGTGGACATTTGGTAATTTGACGAATAACTAATTTACAAATTTTCTCTGACACTAACTGATTGACTACAGTGGTATGTCTACGATCCTAAGGTGATTCAAACTGCATACTATGTCATCACAATGAAGTTCTTATTTTGAGCTGCTCCACAGTTAATCGTCCACTTCTGACTGTCAACGATCCTGACAATATCGTAGGTAATCCGCTTTGTGCACTGTATTGAGAATTGTAGCCCCCAAGAACGGAGATATTTTTATCCTCCGAAAAGACCAGATCCTCATTGAGAATAGAATCCAGAGTTTTAATTGTTGCAACCGATCCAGCTGCCATGTACGCAAAGTTCAGTGTAAGATAACCCGTCTCACTGATCTTGGCTTTAGGCGCTGACTGAAACAGCGCACTTACAAAATGTGATGTGTTCATCTGTACATCGCACGTCGGGGTTGTTCCCTGGCAATCCGCCCCCCATCCTACAAAGTACGAACCGGAATCCGGGGTTGCGGTTAGAGTAACAGTTTCCGTGGGGGGGTATGCAACGGAACAGCCGGCGGATATCTCCTTTGAGCAGAGGACACCTGCCGGTGACCCGGTAATAGTCCCATTGGTTGCCACATAGCTGTCAAGCCAGTTACTGGCGGCGGCATCGTAGGCAAAATCGATATTGTGTACCGCTTGGGGAGCTGTTACATGAACCGGCGTGGCATTCTGGAATATCCTTCCTCCATACCAGATAGCTCCGTAATTGAGCATTTGGGTCAGCCGAATATAATACGTGCCGGTCTGCAGTCCGGTAAAACTGTAATTGCCTGAAGAATCCAACAATCTCGTAAATGCCGTCCGCTTGCCAGACGCATCAAACAGATTGACGTCCATGAATATGCTGCCATTGGTTATCGTTCCACTAATGCTGCCGCCCGAACCCAGTTGGGCGTCTATACCGGTCAAGTAACTGGAATCTGATACTGCAACCGGCGTTGACGCCGCCATGGATGATGAGCCACCGTACCAGAGCTTCTGGCGGCCAGCGGAACTGAAATTTAAGTAATATTGTCCATCAGAAATCCCTGCCAGAGAGTAATTTCCAGAAATGTCTGTAGAACTGTTTGTGACATAACTGCCGTCGATCTGGTAAAGAGATACCGTAACAGACGGCACAGGTGACATTCCTGCATCCAGAACTGTTCCGCTAATTCGTCCCCCCAAAGGCAACAGTCCATCGATACCACTAACTACGCTTGATGCTGTAACTATTATTGGAGTCGCAGCCTGTTGGGCAATCGCATCGCCATACCAGACTGAGCGTAATCCACTTTTGATGAACACGATAAAGTACATTCCGGCAGGAATGCCGATAAAGCGATAAACGCCGGCCCCATCGGCATCAACACTGAAAAACCGTGTACCGTTCTGGTCATACAATGCCACTACAGCTCGCGAGGCAGGTAGGCTTAAAGGACCTCTGACTGTACCGGAAATACGGGCACCTTCTCCTATCCGGGCATTGATACCGGTGATAGGGACTGGCCCGGATATAATTACCGGTGTTGAGGTCTGTTGGGTATAAGCACCACCATACCACACAGGAGGACTGTTGCTGGGCGATGGCGGATAGAACTGGATATAGTAGGTACCAGCGGGGAATCCCTTGAAGCTGTAATTACCATTACTATCAGTGGTCGTTCCACCACCAATCGGGCCATTGCCGGAGGGAATAGAGAGATTCACATTGACACCCGAAAGCGGAATTCCGGATGCATCCGTGACGGTGCCACTGATGCTGCTGCCTGTCCCGACCCTGATTGTAATGCCGCTGACCGTATTCGGGGATGAGACAGGTATGGCTGTAGCTGTCTGCTGCGTCAGGACGCCATCATACCAGGTTTCCGCCATGCCCATTACGAAACATCTGATGGAATAATCGCCGCTTGGCAGGTTGCTGAATGAGAAATTTCCAGAGGCATCACTGGTCGTATTAGCGTCAGAGACTGAACTGATTGTTGAACCAGAGAAGCGGTACAATGTCAGCGATACATTCGCCAGCGGTAGATCGTTAGGATCCACAACCTTCCCGGTGATCTTTCCCTGGCCCGTAACCGCAGTCTCTAACGAAATGTTTATTCCGGAAAAAACATCGGATGGAGAGGTAACCGTTATCGGCTGAGCAGCTTGTTGTGTGGCGCCTCCATACCAGACTGAATAGGCAGCTTGTACATAATAGATGCCATTGGTGAGGCCTCTGAAGCTGTAGTTACCCGATGCGTCAGACGCGGTCGAGAATGTATCAAACTCCCATGTTGTTGGACCATGGAGACTTATCGAAATATTTGGGAGCGGATTTGAGGAAGAATCTGTGATAGTACCGCTGATGCTACCGCCGACACCAAGCTGACAGTTGATGTCAATCGCTATATGCGGCGGCGTGACAACAACTGGTGTGGAAAGGGACTTGACTGATACTCCTCCATTCCAGAGAGCCAGATAATTTACTGCTGAAAAGCGAACGTAGTACGCACCACTTTCCATTCCTGAGAATGAATAATTGCCCGATGGGTCAGTGGTTGTAGAATAATACGAGCCGCCATTAAGGCCATTTGCAGAAACAAATGCCCCGGAAAGTGGTTCGCCGGACCCGTCAACAACAGTTCCGGTTATGCCGCCCCCCAAGGGAAGTTTAACGTTAATGCCAGTAGGTGCATCCGGGGCGTTAAGTGTTATTGGAAGAGCAGTATTCTGGCTGGTAGCGCCACCGTTCCAGCGGGACAGATACCCGGCTTTGGAAAATTGAAGCGTGAACAGATCGCTAGACAAGGTGGGAAAGGTGTAGTTGCCGGAAAGATCCGTGGTGACCGTCGATGTATAGTTACCAGCATAACTACGAACAGTAACCGTCACACCGGAAAGCGGGAGGTCGTTGCCATCCACCACCGTTCCACTGATACTCCCGGTTGTAGCCGCATAAGCAAAACCTGCTGCCATTGCAATTATCAGTGTGAGTGTAATAACTGATATCAACTGTCTAAATGATTTATGCATATACTGGCCACATACTCCGTCAGGATATGAAAGTATTCTTTGCTATATTTGCGCCAGTATATCGCCTTATTAACTAAATTCAAACCAGACGGATAAATCAAATTACGTATTCATTATTTACGCCAATATATTATGCCGAGCTTACCCATTCGATCTCTCAGAGTATTCGAAATTATACCGAGTAATTCAGCAGCACATCTCGGACCATGTATCTTCATTTTATTGTCTTTCATTTCATTCATCGAACGGAGGCGGCCTTGACCGGCGGTGGTTTCATGCCGTCCGTGTGCCGCCGAGTGGTTGGACTATTTCATATATCCCTTGTCTAAGTGGTAGGCGATCAAGGTCCATATGGCCACGCATACTACAGACGTGATTAATTTTGTCCTACTCACTTGGCTCCATGTCAGAACGAAAGCAGTTACGGTGGTTACAGCAATGCCAGCAAGCCCGTAAAGCTGCATAATCGAATCAATTACAATGACAAAAGGGAAAAGTATTTGTAGAAGTGCGATAGCATATCCGCCTCCGAGTAAACTACCGCAGCACATTCCAATAATCAAAAGACCTACTGACAGAGTCATCATTTTGAGAATTTTAAAATCCATAACTTCTCTTTATTTATATTTTCTTGTGTCCCAACGGCTTGCGCCCTATCCCCGACCGGGGCGCTTCTCAGCCCCGGTCGGGGATAGGGCCTGGTTGAGCGTTACATGCCACTCCGGCGGATAAATTTGGAGAGACAGGAAACCACCTCTTCATCAGCCGCATAGAAACGTGCAGCCAACTGGTCTCTCTCCGACTCTGGATGCAACTTAAAAGTTGCAAGCCTTTCTCCTTCAGAGACTGGCACCTCACCACCCGGAAATGCCGCCAATGCATCCTCGAAAGCCTTTTCTGCTTCTTTTGCTCCTATTGCTTTAAATGCTTCCAAAGACATTTGATAATTACGGTCTCCTGGGAGGTCGCTGAAAAAAAGGTACTCAAAGCCTCCATTTCCAATGATTCCAGATACTGTCCAGACTAAGACGACCACTCTTTCAGCAGCGTCAAAGTCAGAGGCTTTGGCAGTCTCGCCATATTTCTCGGTGATCCTTCTCCAAGTTGAGTTACACAGATCCCAATCAGATATTTCGTCTTTTTTATCTGTCATTTAATCTCGCGATCAACAGCTATGAGTGTGACCGGCGCGGCAGGTTTTTCGCCGCGACCGAGTCCACACGAGAGTTGGGACAGCTATTTCTCCTCAAATGTTAACAAATCCTCCAAGATGCTCATTATTTACTCGTTTTTGTAGTTAATAACGAACCCAGATTTGATAGTAAATAAGTAACGTGTTCATCAGCATTCTTTGATTCATATGAGTCTAATTCACTAAAGGTTCCTTCTGCACTTGTTTCAAGTTCTCCACCCTTAATATATGGACCAGTCATTCCGGCCATCCATCCATTTTTAGCGGCCCAATGTGGCTCTTTAACTCTGAATCGAAATAGATAGAATTCACCTGTTTTGTTATTTGACATTGTTTTACTTATTTTTGCTTTTAATTCGATCTCGTCGGGTGCTTTGCCAAGTTCATTTGGATGAGCCAACCAAAATGCCAAGTCTGATTCGGCTAGCGACTCTTGATTAAGAAATCTATTGGGAAAATGTTGTAGTTTGCCTGATTCCTTAAGAGCATCATAAAGTACATTTCTTAGCTCAATATTTTGAGTCAGACGCACGATTTCTTCTTTTGCATTTTGAGGGTCTACATCAAGTTTTTTTATTGCTGCATCAACAAAATTTGTGGCCTTTTCTGAACGTTTTGTCTCGGAATATTTGGCCCATACAACTAAAAAACCAACAACCGTAATGACACAAACCGCAACAATGATGAGTATCTTTTTTGCCATAATATTTCCTGTTCTCCTGAATTTTGACCGGGGTGGGGGCACACCAGCGGCGTGAGGTTTTTCCGCGCCGACTGTGTGCCGCCGCCTAGTTGGGCTCTGTTGATATTTCTTTTGTCAATTTCAGAAGTTGCCGTGTTGCCACCACACAAGGCCCTCCAAGAACAATAATCATATATCCTCTGGAGCCAATTATTACATAAAGTGCTGCGGCCATTCCTAGCAAAAGAAAGCATATTTTTGTGATTTTAGATTTTTTGGAGTGTTCTCGGAAAGGCGATGACAGTAAAGACCACCACAAGCCAATTGTTCCTAACAACCCTCCGATATTCAATAAATAGAAAATCAAAACCGCGCTTATGTCCTTTTCTATTTCACGTGTAAATAGCCCACCTATGGCAATAATATTTCCGAAGAAAACAATTGGTAAAAGTAAGGTCGCTGAAACAGCTCCTAAAACAATTTCTATGAAGTATGTAATTGAACTAAAGCCCTTATTTTGCAGCTCTTGCGGAATAATACTTGAATTAAGGAGCTCATTTTGAATAGCTGGCGATGTTTCGTCATAACCACAAATACATTTTATTGTTGAATCATCATTTTGATCATTTAGGCAATTGGGGCAGAGCCATGACATATATTTGTTCCTTCGCACAACGGGGTCGGCCTTGACCTTCCGATTTTCTAGGGCAGGTCCAAGGACGTGGTTATGTCTTCAGCCTTTTCGCCGCTTGTTCCCTCGTGTCCTCGGTAACTAACCCTTCTGCAACGGCCAGGATTTTGGTGTAGTAGCTTCTTGCCTTCACAGGATTTTTCTTTGTTCCCAAGCCTTTTTCATACAGTTTCCCAATTTCCAGCAAGGCATCACAATCTCCCATCGCAAGTCCTCGGCGGAACCACCAAAGCGCTCTTTTGTATTCTTTTACATCCCGATACACTGTGCCGATATTGCTTGCAGCTGAGCTGCAACCGGCCTTGTACGCTTTTCTGTACCAGTAAATGGCCTTCTTCTTGTTCTTTTCTCCGGCAACACCTTCGTCGAAGAAATAGCCAAGGTTCAGTTGGCATGACTCGTCACCATCTTTTGCACCTTGCAGGAACAGCTTCAGTGCAATGTCAACTTCGCCGCGTTCCCATGCCTCCGATGCCTCTTCAAATAGGCTTTTTGATGTAGTTTCTGAATTCATCATTTTCCTGACATAACGGTGAGAGAGTACAGCGGCAGTTTTAGGCCGCTGCTTCTTCCTGGTTGGGCTATTTGTTTGACATTCTTCTGATCTTTTCAGCTAAATACCGTGGGTTCGTGTTTTCGATGTTTCCGAAAAAAGACACATATACTTCTACGTGTTCATCAAAACTTTGATTTACCTTGTAACTGACTTCCCATCCTATGCTGGAATTATCTATATAATGACCGTTTATGAAGTAGATACGAGACAGACTGCAACTAACCCTTGTTAGCTCATTACTTACTGGAGCTACCATTCTGTCAGCAACTTTCTTTGCGTTGTTAAACGAGTATAAACCCATTGAGCCTACTATCAGAAAAACACTCAGAAGTAGAATTATAAGTTTTTTAAATCTCATTATTTAATTCCATGCACAACGGTTATTAGGCGCAACAGCTGAGCGTAGTGAAGTACGTCTGCCGCCATCTAGTTGGGCATAATAGTTCTATGGCTCTGTCTGAACAGCAATTAAGGCGAATTCCTCTCCTCCAAGGTCAATCGTTTTTTTCCAGACATGCTTTCTGTTCGGAACTTCATCGAAATCGCCTCGATATGCCTTCTGCGAAAGTTCCTTTTTTAATTCCGTGGTTAATCCTTTAATTGCATTTGGTGGGAGTTCAGAAGTCCAACTTGAGACGAAGCCCTTAAAATTACTATGCTTGGCCTGCGCCACGTAGTTGGAACCTTTGAAGGAGACGATATATGTGTACAGCGGCATCTGCAATTCTCCTACTTCATCCAGTTTACATTATGATTCGTCAGTATCTATGCCCAACGGTTGCGTGGCGCCGCGTCGAAGCGTTAGCGGAGACCAGCTGCCTCCGCATCGTTGTGCCTCATTACAGCGTGCTTGTGATGGGAACACTATATTGAGTTCCACGGTCGTCTTTTGCTTCAGCATGATACTGAAGTCCTAAATGTACTAATCTTGCAACCAATTGGATATCAGTAACTTTGCTGATATCTACATTCTGACAGGAGGCTTGCCTGGGCAATGCATCGGTCCAGTACTTAACAGATTTTTTGAGCTTTTCTGGATAATCAAAGTCGGGAGACAACCTTCCTTCTGGGAAATATATCCTCATTTCGTGGGGGTCAATTTCTTTAAGTATCTTGCCCACGATGTCAATTATGTACTCGTCATCCACGTAATTCATTAAACTGAAGAAGGAATGACCGAAGTTGTGAAGAACTGATTTTATATTTTTGTATTTCATCGTTTTCTCGCACAACTGTTCAGGGTGTGTGCGGTGCCGAGTCTTTTGCGGCATCCGGCACCGCGCCCTGGTTCGGTGTTATTTGAATTGCGACCTAAAACCATTGAAGCCATGCGCCCACTTTATCCATAAACTTTTCTCCGAAAATAGCGCCAAAAGCACCAAAGGCTAATATAATCAACACCAGACTGATTTTTGATGTTCTTTGATACTCATAAGTAGATAAATTACTCGCATATGAAATCGTTACAAATAAACCCAGAACAACACCCCAGATAATACCACCGTATTTTCTTGAGGTTTTCTTGGCTGGGCATTCGATTTGTTCGTTGCTTTGAGTTTTATTTGATTTTGTCATTTGTTCACCGAACGGGGCCGAGGCGGAGCGTCAGCGTAGCCTGTCTGCCGCCGAGTTGTTGGGCCTAGATGTAGTCGATAAATTCCCCATCCTTGGAGTACCCATAAATCCTGAATCCGTGCTCTACTCGATGACCTGGAACATGTATTGATTTAAGTGCTTTTATAACTGCTTCGTCTTGTTCGGAGGTAGTTACTCTTATCTCTACCCATTCAATATCTTGATAACCACCGTCTTTGAAATGATAGAACCACTCTCCGTCCCAAGGGCAGATATAACCAGAGTCCGTTATCTTTATCCGCCACTGGGGACTTAGCGCTTCCAAATCAAGCATTGCTCGGCGCAGCTCTCCCCATTTTGTATTGCTCATAAGTGGGTTCAATTTCATTCCTCTTTAAATGCCCAACGGTTCGCGGCGTAACCTGCGCGGCGGCCATTTTGCCGCGACAGAGTCTACGCAGTAGTTAGAGAGATATTCTTGAAGTCTCATCTGTGTTGCCGCGAATTTTATTAGGATAATTTTTGTTTAAGTAACTCCAAGCAGCAGAGAAACCTGGAGTCAATACAGTAAAAAAAATGTTGTGCGGGCATTTTGATTGAGAATGATCCATTGTTTCAATGTACAACCTCCTTGGTATAGTCATAGAACTTTTCCAGATTAACCTAATATTGTCCCAAGGTATCGGTATGTTACTAATTTGTTTATGATAAATCCCATCGGGATTTATTGTCATTATTGGCATTGTGCTTATTGGTTTAAAAATGGTGTTGGCTATTGAAATTACGCATATACCAGATATCAGAATGACTGCTAATCCGACAATTTGTCCTATGATTACATTAGAAATAATGAGCATGTAGCCACTCCAAAGCATTATCATTCCAGCAAGTAATCCCCCACACATCTTAATTTTTGAGATTCGAAATTCCATTTATCTGGTTCCTCTAACGTGTTGGGCCATGACCCACCCGCCCTGATTTATCGGGCGGTCGGCGTCTATGGACGTGGTTGTGCATTTACATTGCTTTTAAGCTGTCAATTCTTTCGGCGGAACTGGTCACATCTTTATATGCCTGTTTGAAAGAACCACGTAGCGTTGACTTCAGATGCGGAAGGCTTTCCTTTACCGGCAGGTCCATTAGACAGGAAAATATAGCATGGGCATGAAGTAATTCAGGTTCCGAAAGATAGCCTTGCCGAGATATTTGCCAGCCCTGTGTATCAACAGAAGTGTACTGAGAAAAGTTGAAACATGAATTGGCGGAGAATATCCCGAAACCTAAAAATATTGCCGCCACATCTGTTGCGTACTCCCAATTTTCCCACCCTCCAGGTGGTTCTTCTTTAAAAGTACCGGTCAGGTAATGGGCAAGTTCATGAGCGAAGGTCGCAATTAGTGACATTGGGTTTGAAACGGATGCTGGACTATATGTAATTATTATTTCTTCTTTTTCAGAGTTACAGGAGAATGTGCCAAGTGGTGATGAAGGTGCCCCTTTGAGAACAACTGTTGGAGCTACTATAACGCTAGGGTCAGCTTTTTGAGCCTGTAGGCGACATGGCCATTCGCTCATTCCTGAGTGTTGCTTTACTTGCCTGAATATCGACTCGGCAAGTTCAGATTGAGCATTGCCGCCATGCGGAAAAAATTCGTCGGTGGGTTTAATAAGCTTCGTTTCCTCATGCAATGCCTTCATTCCACCAGTGTTCCGCAGCAACCATTCAAAACACTTAAACTGCCAGTCCACTAAGTCAGATTCTAGCAAAGGTTTTGATTTGAAGAGGCCAAACATCATGTCTCCTTTTTCTGCACAACGGGGGCGGCCTTGACCGGCGGCGTTAGCCGTCCGCGTCTGAGGCCGTGGTTGTGCTCTGCTTCTTCATGTTTTCGATGCAACTTTTCGACGAGCCAGCTTCCTCAAACCTGCGGCTAGGAACAAAACACCTCCGGCAATGCTTAGGTTTGTTCCGGTTCCGCCAACATTGATTGAATAGCGGAGATAAAAGCATATTCCTAGTACTACCGAACCAAACACAACATCTACAATCACATTGTTTTTTTGTCTGAATGCTTTACTCATTCCAAGGCAGATCCCAGATACGGATATTAATATCAACATCACAATTCCAATTGAGGATTCAAGAGTGCCTAGCATTCCAACAATAAAGTCAATGCCCTTGAAATGAACCATCATGATCTCCGTCCATGGAAGAAAAACCGAGATCAATACTGTGAAGCTAGCAATTAAGGTCAACATGACATTTTCCAGGAACGCCTTATTGGGGGTGTCATTTTATTTATCTCAGTTCGCACAACGGGGCTGAGGGTGTGCGGGTTTCACCGCACCACCCGATGGTTGTGTGTCTTTCGTGCTAGAACACGTGAATATCGTTTAAAACGAGTAGGATGTTTTGTTTGTTTCTGCGAATCTGGAAAGTCGCCGTCAGATCACTCCACTCACCGTTCAACGGTAGGTCGAACCAGGCTGTGATTTTTCACGAGCATTCCGCCACCCTATTTTCAAGACCATTCCACCAGGCACGGCGCTCTGAGTTATTGTTCCCCTATATCACATAATCGTCTTCAATGTTCCCTTCTTTTTCCGGTAGCTCTCTCCTTCGATGACCATCTGATGAGCATTGTGAGCCAGTCGGTCGAGTGCCGAATTCGCCAGGATTGCGTCGTCAAAGAGATTGACCCATTCGGCGATGTCCCGGTTACTGGTTATGATAGTTGATGCCCGCTCGTACCGCTCGCTGACAATCTCATAGAAGTCATGGGCCTGTTCCGGGGTGAGTTTCCCCAAGCCGAAGTCATCAATAACCAGCAGGCTTGGTGCAATCAACCTGATCAACTCCTTCTCCAGTGAGCTGTCCGCCCTGGCGGCGTAAAGGTTCTTGAACATCTGAACCGCCTTTACGACGAGTACGCTTTTGTTGCGACGACAGGCGACATGGGCCAGGGCATTGGCAATGTATGTCTTGCCGACACCAACCGGACCAGTGAGGATCACATTCTCTTTCCGGTCGATCCAGTCGAGACCGATGAGCGCTTTCACCCGGTCCCGGTCGAGGGTGATTTTTGCGTCCCAGTCAAAGCGCTCCAGCACCTGGTCGAGATTGACCTTTGCCTGCTGGAGTCTCCGTGCGAGTGCGCCGTGATTGCGGCGCTCTACCTCATCGGAGAGCAGCATCTCGAGAAACTCCAGATGCGAGAGTTTGTTACCTGCGGCATAGGCCACCCGCTCCGGCAGGGTGTCCATGATTGGTGACAGTCGCAGTTTTTTTAGGTACTGCCTCAGTTCAATGGTTGATTCCATGGTCATTCTCCTTGGTGGTGTGATGAGTGAAGTAGTCAGCCTGACGCTGAAACCGTGCCGGTGACAGATGCGTGACTGTTGATGTTATGTGTGCTGCCGGAGTTGATTCCCGTTCCATCGCCTGCCTGATGATTCCTTCGACCCGCTTGACGTTCATCAGACCAAAGTTCACCGCCCGGGCACAGGCACTCTCCACCCGGGCGCTGCCGTATTTATCGTTCAGTCTGAGCAGATTCTGCGCCTGACGCAGAAACGCCCAAGGGACATCACCGGAAAGCAGCTCGGCCATGAAGACGCCTTGCTGTTCGCCCTTCTCCTTTGCTGTGCGAATGTAGTAGTTCACGTCACGCATGGCGTAGGCGCTCTTCTCCTGCGGATAGTCCTCGTAGATGGTTGAACGCTCGCCCGCCTTTTTCTTGGATGGGTTCTGATCAGTTGCTGCTGGTAATAGATGCGAACCAGAGCCTTGTCACCACGTACGAAGACCTCCTTGCCTATGTATTGAGTCGGCAGGGAGTAGATAGCCCGCTTGAACTGGATGTGGTGATCCCGGTGGACTATGCAGTCGGCAAAGACCGGTACGTCGAACCGTTCAGGGGACAGCGGCAGGAGTGACTTCAGCTCTTCCTGCTCAAAGACCACCAGGGGGCGTTTGCGGGTGGTGCCGTGCAACCGCAGACCCGCAGTGGTGCGGCACCAGGTAATTGCTGACCGTTGGGTATGCTCCCGGTCGGTGAATTCCTCGCCGGCAAAGAAGTTGCCGCGGACGTACTTGATCTGGTTCTCAACACACCCCTTGGCCTCCGGGTGTCGTACCGGTGCCGGGTCGATAATGAAACCCCGGTGTTGGGAGTATTCCTGAAAGGTTTTGTTGAACACCGGTTCATAACGATCCGCCTTCACCACAGCCACCTTCATGTTGTCCAGAACCAGACGCCTGGCAACACCGCCGAAGAACTCCCAGGCTTCCTCGATGCCACAAACCAAGGCATCCAGGTCCTGGCGGTGGGTGAGGTAGACATACTGATGGCGGCTGTACACCAGTGTCACCACCAGGGCGTGCAGCTTGCGTCGCCGTCCGGTTTCGGGATCATAGACCAACCCCATCTGGCCGAAATCCACTTGGGCCACTTCGCCGGGTAACGATTCCGCCATCCGGACGGTTACCTTGGGGCCGCCGAAACCGAGTTCTTCGCGGGCATAGCGGTACAGGGCGCTGTAGGAAACCGTAACTCCCATCCGCCCCAGTTTTATGTGCGCCTTGGTCAGGGTCAGACCGTCCTTCTCCAACCAGTCACTGATCGAATCGCGGTGAGGGATGAGCGGTGCGGAGGCACCACCGGGGGTGGCATCTTGTTCTCGATACCATGCACGGTTCGGAATACCGCCAACGCGATGCCATCCAGCTGATCATCAGCAGTATCAACAGAAAAACCATGTCCGGCGGCAAGCCGCAGATAGTTGCTGATGGTCTTGCGATCCAGGCCGGTGGCTTTGGAACTCCGCCGAATACTGTCACCTGCACGTGCCCTGCGTAAAATATCGGTTATGTCCGTCACGCCATACTCCTTGTGTGCCATCGCTTCCTCCAGGAAATTTATGAAGGAACGATGCTACAGGTTGTTGTGAGCGCCGTGCGGATATTGTTGCCGGGGTGGTGGAATGCTCTTGAAAAAGAGGTGGGGGAATGCTTTTGAAAAATCAGGTCAAAAAGTGGGGGAATGGTCGTGAAAAATTACACCAGACTTCTCCAATTGCTGTTTCATCGGTTTCATATATGTCTTCTGGTTCTTCAAAATATTCCACTTTATGCAGCGGGGTAATCTCGCCTTTTGCCTCTTCGATTGGGGTGATTCGAAATACTTTGCCATCTCGTCTCGGTTCCGGGAGGCCATACCCGTTGATTACAGACTTGATTAGTTCCGGCGTCCAGCGGTAGTAAGGATCATGGCCTGTCATATCAAAAGCAGCCTGGTAATCCTCTTTCGCGAGAGCCGCCACCCAATCCTTGGCAATGTTCAGGATTTCATGATCGTTTGTATTTAGGGGTAGTAGTTTCATTTTTATCTCACACAACTAGGGGATATGCCGCATCTCTTTTAATCTTCTATTTATTCTATTTCTGCCCCAAAAACATCAAATTTTGAGATGTTTGAGACATATCCTGACACGGAATTGCGATATTATCACCCAATATAGGGTGAATATACCGCATCTGCATAATTCCGGAGGTTTTTGTGTTTGCACGATTTGAACAATTTCTGGTCAGTAACGGATCAATCGTTCAGAAGCAAATTCCCTATTATGTTAAATGGGTTACGGATTGCTACGCCGTTTGTAAGTGTTCAGCTGATAAAATTCTCGCTTCTGACCAGAAAAAACAGTATCTGGATCACCTTGAGAACACTCGCGAAGAGTGGCAAGTCAAACAGGCTGAACAGGCATTACGGCTATACATGTTCTTTGTTTCGCGCTATGGCCAAAAACTTGTAGCAACAAGCGACGAAGGAAAGTTATAGGAGCAGATTATAGAAAAAATGATTAAAGTTATGCGCCTAAAGGATTTATCACTAAATACTGAGAAAACTTATACCGGATGGAATAGGCAATTTCAAGCGTTCGTTAATGGGAAATCTCCTAATGAACTTTCCACAGACGATGTCCGAAGTAATCTTTCCTATTTGGCCGTTGAGCGTAAATTTTCAGCCTCAACACAGAATCAGGCGTTGAACTCAGTATTGTTTCTATTTAAGCATGGCTTGGAGAAGCAGGTTAATGATTTGGATGCCGTTAGAGCCAAGAAAAAGCGCAGGCTTCCCGTTGTGTTCTCTCCGGATGAGGTGGGTCAAGTTTTCAATTATCTGAACGGAACTATAAAGTTGATGGCGATGTTGACATATGGGTGCGGGTTGCGCCTTGCGGAATGTCTTAGCCTAAGAGTCCAGGACATAGATATTTCAAGAGGAATCGTTACTGTTAGATCAGGTAAAGGTGACAAAGACAGAACAACCATACTTCCAGATCGGCTCAAAGATGATTTGTTAGCACATTTAACAAAAATACGCGTGGTTTACGATAAAGATCGGGTACAGGATGTTCCTGGCGTGTATCTACCCAATGCTCTTGAAAGGAAATATCCCAATGCCGACAAGGAGTGGAAATGGTTTTGGCTGTTCCCGGCACCAAACCTTGCCGTTGATCCCCGCTCACTCATAGTTCGGAGACATTTCCTGCATCCTACTATTTTTCAAAAGTCCTTCAAGCTCGCTGTACGAAAATCAGTTATAACTAAACGGGCAACAGTACACACACTTCGACACAGCTTTGCTACTTATCTGCTGGAAAACAGCTACGATATAAGGACGATCCAGCAGTTGCTTGGTCACAATGACATCAAGACGACCATGATCTATACTCATGTCACCAGTAAGAACTTTCTCGGGGTTTGTAGTCCACTGGATAAAATTTGATGACACTTCGGGGTGGCAGATTTAGGCAAGAAACAGTGGATCAAATTCAACTGAAACAAGTGGCAGGTTTGGACAATAATATGCACCGATTATTACTCCATAGTTATTATGGTATAGTAATCAACTTTGGAGGCAGATATGCCTGATGGCGATATTTTGAGTAATCTGGTTAATATCCTCACAGGCTATTTGCTTAGTCCGGTTTGAGGCATTGACCAAAGATTTTTTATTTCCACAGCACCGAGATTCTCTGTCTCCAAATCACTATATGAAAGCGAGAACAACCTTCCATCAATACATTCGGCAATTAGTTTATTTGTTTCTGAAACCATGTACAACTCTTTTACCCGAAAGAGCCCGGGTTCTCCATTGTTCTGTGGAGGAGGAACCTGTAAGTTCAAGGTGGATTCTGGAGACTCTATCAAAACACTTAGCATTCTAAATGGATCACACATTACTATGATCCTCTCTTTTGGCATGAAATCCTGGCACGGTACTAAGTGTACATGGTAAATATATCCGTATGAAGGAAGTGCAAATGCATCCCATCGGCTGCAAGTATTTGCGTCTTCATCGAAAAAAATATTGTTGATTGGATTCACGTTTTTCCAACTCTCATAGGTTCTGAAATGCATCAGTTCATACCCCCTGGTATCCATAAATACCCCTGCGCCTTTATTGAATGTCATAAATATATTTCTAGACGATAGGCCATATTTTGCAGCTATTAGTTATATTATAGTATAAAAAACGTCAACAATATTTAGCCTGTCGTCTATGTTGCAACATATTTTTATCGCTTATGTTGCAACTATGGACAAACACAGCTTTCAAACAGAACTTGGGCGACAGGTTAGGCAATACCGCAAAGCACAGGAGCTTTCTCAGGAGCAACTCGCGGAAATGGCTGACTTACATCCAACATTTATCAGCAATATTGAGCGAGGAAAAGTTAATGTGTCGGCTTTCTGCTTGTACAAAATTGCAGACGCCCTAGGCATGCGAGTAGTTGACTTTTTTCCAAATCTGAATAGTACTGTTGGCAATCAGGAATTTGAAAACGGCCTACTGCTGATCTTGAATAAAATTCGCAAGTTAGAACATAACAAACGAGATTTGATTATTTCAGCTGTGAAAGGAATGCTTCACCAAGAAGCCGAAGTAAAATGAAAAAGACCCTAGTAAATATATTCAATTTTAATAGTAATATTACTAATTACAACATACTGTTTTTGTTATTATTTATGCTTACCAGTAATGTTTTAGGATATTATAATGCATCGTTCCCAAGGTTGGTGAGATCATCGGCGGCAGTCAGCGTGAAGAACGCCTTGATCGTCTGGAAATAAGAATGGTCGAACTGGGCATTGCAAGCGAACCGCTCTGGTGGTATCTGGACAGCCGTCGCTGGGGCAGCTGTCCCCACGCCGGCTTCGGCCTGGGATTCGAGCGGCTGGTCATGTACCTGTCCGGTATGGACAACATCCGTGACGTGATTCCATTCCCCCGCACTCCCCGGCATTGCGAGTTCTAGCACGTGTTCATTTACTGTCTTGAATTGCATCTCTCCCTGCCTGCCCGCAGCCTCAAAGAAAAACGCGGCATCGTCAAGAGCATCCTCGGGCGTTCCAGGAACCGCTTTAACACTGCTTGCGCAGAGATCGACCGTCAGGACAACCCCGCCGTGGCCGTTCTGGGTTTTGTGACCGTCAGTCCGGACAAAACCATTGCACGTACGGTACTTGTGCGGATTGAAGACTGGGTTTATGAAAACTGGCCGGATGTGGAGGTCATGGCAAGCGATATTTCCGAGGTCTGAACAGTCTCGGGACAAACCGGCCCCCGGAAACACTATTATTGACACCCCCCCTGTTTAGGGCTATCTTTAAAACTTATTTCAAACACTTACGTGCTGTTTTTGGCGTAATCAATCTCCCGATTTTCACCTGACAGGATATGCCAGAACCACTCGGTACCAACCAGGACCAAAACACGCTGACCTATTTGAGCAAGTTTGGCGCAAACCTACTCGACTCAGTCGTCCGCAGGTTTTCCAATCCACTGACTGCCCGTCGCAACCGGTTTATCCTGCTGGTGGCCACCGCTCTGATCCTGACCTTCCTGATCCTCCCCAACCAGCATTTTGCAACAATAGCCTACAAGGCCGGCGACATTGCCACCTCAGACATCCGCGCCACCCGGGAATACCTGGTGGAAGACCATGCCCTGACGGAACAGCGCCGCAAAGAAACCAGCAATAATGCCCCGGTCATCTACAACCTGAGCGATCGCGTCCCCACCTATATTTCTGGCAAGCTTGAACAGGCCTTGACCACCATTCGTACTGAACGGGCCGCAAAGAAGACAAAATCGACGGATGAATGGCGCAAGATCCTGGCGCCGCTGCTGGACACGGAACTCAGCGACGCCGAGATACGGGCCCTCACCCGGATCAAATCCGACAAGGCTCTGCTGGCTGACACGAACAAACTGCTGGAAGATCTGTATCGACGCAAGATTGTTCTGGACGGCAAGGTTTTCCAGACCGATTCACGCCGGGGGCTCGAGATTGTCAGCGATGACGGCCGTTTTATCGCTTCAAGCAACTCTTCCATGAGTTTTACCGAAATTTCCGATGCCCGCACCACCGTTGCCACATGGACGTATGCCGGTTTAGGGGAAGCGACGGATGCTGCCCACATCTCAGCGATTATTGCCCGGGTTCTGCTGCCGAACTTCTTTTTCAATAAGGAAAGTACGGAAGCACGTGTAAAATCGGCAGCTGAAACAGTGCGACCAGTTCTGTTCAAGGTCCAGAAGGGCGAGATGATTGTGCGGGTCGGTGAGCGTATCAGCTCTGAACAGGCCCAGAAACTCCATGCCATTTTTCAGGAGCAGCGCAGCGACAACCGTTTTTACACCGGCGTCGGCACATTTGCCCTGATTCTGGTGCTGTTTTATTTCCCCTACCGCTTTGCCTGCAAAAACATCCGCAAATTCAACCCCAGCAACAAGGATATCCTGATCATTTCCCTGCTGATAACCGGCAGCTTTTTTGTCTTTAAAACTGCCATGCTGATCAGCCACAACATCGGACCGGTCTTCCCCACGGTGGACGCCAGCAACTACTTCTACCTGTTCCCCTTCGCTACCGGAGCAATGGTCATCAGGGTCTTCATCAACTCGGAGGTTGCGCTGGTCTACTGTGCAGCACTGGCACCCCTGCTGGGGATCATGTTCAATAACAGCATGTTTGTTGTCATCTATGCCCTGCTGGGGAGCATCGTCGGTGCGCACGGCATGCGCCACTGCTCTGACCGCAGCACTATCTATACCGCCGGGTTAAAGATTTCGGTGGTAAACCTGGCCCTGGCCCTGGCCTTCCAAACCTTCAATAACTCGCTCTTCACCGTTCAGACTATCTATGTAGCCTTTTTTGCCATGATCGGCGGCATCATCAGCGCCGGCTTCGTTTCCGGCTTCATCCCGGTTATCGAGACGCTTTTCCACTACACCACCGATATCAAACTGCTGGAACTGGCCAACCTCAATTCTCCCCTGCTGCGTGATCTCATGATCAAGGCTCCCGGCACCTATCACCACAGTGTGGTGGTCGGCAACCTAGTGGAGGCGGCGGCCGAATCAATCAACGCCAATCCCCTGCTGGCACGAGTGGCCGCCTACTACCACGACATCGGTAAGGCCTCCAAACCGCTCTATTTCATTGAAAACCAGGGGGGCGAGGAAAACCGCCACGACAAGCTGACCCCCAGCATGAGTGCCCTGATCCTGATTTCCCACATCAAGGAAGGGGCGGAACTGGCGCGGGAAAAGCACCTGGGGCAGCCGATCATCGATATCATCCGCCAGCATCACGGCACCGGTCTGATCAAATTTTTCTACGAACGGGCCAAGACCCAGGCCGAAGCCAACGGACAGACCGTAGAAGAAAAGGATTTCCGCTATCCCGGCCCCAAACCCCAGACCCGTGAGGCCGGCATCGTCATGCTGGCCGACTGCGTTGAAGCCGCCTCAAGAACCCTGGTCAACCCCACCCCGGATCGCATCCAGGGAATGGTGCAGAACCTGATCAACCGGATCTTCACTGACGGCCAGTTGGATGAATGCGAACTGACCCTGAAAAACCTCCATGAAATTGCCAAGAGCTTTAACCGGATCCTGAACGGCATTTTCCACCATCGCATCGACTATCCGGAACAGGTGCACAAGGGGGGTAACCCTCCCCGAAAACATGAAGCAAAGCATCCTGCTCCCGAACTGATACCAGCACACATTGGAGAATCACAGCATGCGCATTCTGCTGAACAACCGCCAGAGAAGGCATCCGACAGCACCCCGCCAGTTAAAAAAAGTGGCAGTGAGGATCTTAAGCGCCTTGGGATGTCCTGAGGAAACCGAACTATCCGTCACCATCGTCGGCGACCGTTCCATGCGCATCATCAACCGCGATTACCTGGGGAAGGACCGGCCTACCAACGTCATCTCCTTCTCCCTCCAGGAGGGCGAGCATGGCGGTATTTCGCCCCACGTGCTGGGGGATGTGATCATCTCGGCCGATACCGCTGCGCGTGAAGCCGGGCAGGCCGACATCCATCCGTATGAACGACTCTGCTTCCTGCTGATGCACGGCATCCTGCATCTGTGCGGTTATGATCACGAGCGCAGTGGCGAAGCCGAGGCAACCCGCATGGAGAAAAAGGAGAAAGAACTATTCAGGATCCTGACAACGGAAGGGTTGTTAAACCCAGCCGCTTCATAGATTCAGCCAACTGCGCCATCGAAGGCATCCTGCATGCCGTCCGCACCGAACGGCACATGCGCGCTCATTTTCTGGCGGCCATGGCGGTGCTGCTGGTGGCACTGTTCCTGCGGGTATCGCCGCTGGAGTTCTGCCTGCTGGCCATCTCCATCCTGGTAGTGCTCTGCAGCGAGATGATCAACACAGCGGTGGAAGCGGTGGTCGATCTGGTTTCGCCCGAATACCACCCCCTGGCAAAGATTGCCAAGGATACCGCTGCCGGAGCGGTTCTGCTGGCGGCGTGCGGAGCCGGCATAACCGGCTACCTGGTTCTGGCGAAATACATCCTGCCGCTCTACGGAAAGGGGCTTCACATGATTGGGGCACAATCCGACCTGGGCACAATGGTGGCGATCCTGATTGTCACCATCATTGTCATCATGATCAAAAGCCTGAGCGGTACCGGTTCACCGCTGCATGGCGGCGTTCCCAGCGGACATGCCGCCGTGGCCTTTTCCATTGCCACCGCGGTATCAATCAACACCGCCGATGCCCTGATCTCGCTGCTCAGCATCGCCCTGGCGGTCATGGTCAGCCATTCGCGCCTGCTCATGAAAATCCATTCCATGCGAGAGGTTGTAATCGGCTCACTGGTGGGAACGGGCGTCACCATCGCGGTACTGATGGCATTCAAATATTTGTAACAGATCATAACATTATACGGACAATCAACGGAGGGAACTGACATTGGAAGAGGGCGGCAGTAGGAAGTCCGGATTTATCGAACTGGTGAGCCGGCTCGTTACCGGACGAAAAAAGATTACTGCGGAAGAGATTCACGACTTTATCGAAGCCAGCGAGGAAGAAGGCCTGGTCAACGAGGAAGAAAGCGAGATGATCCGTTCGATCTTTTCGCTCGGATCCATCATCGTGCGTGAGATCATGATCCCCCGCACCGACATGGCCTGTGTATCGGTCGAAGCGTCTATCCGCGAAGTCCTGGACACGATCATCTCCTGCGGACATTCACGCATCCCGGTCTACGAGCACTCCATCGACAATATCATCGGCCTGCTGTATGCCAAGGACCTGCTCAAATGCTGGGGAGAACAGCAGGAGCAGGTACAGGTGCGCCGGATCATGCGCGCTCCCTACTTCATCCCCGAGACCAAGAACCTGGAGCAGCTCCTGCAGGAGTTCAAGCGCAAGCGCGTTCATCTGGCGATCGTCATCGATGAGTACGGCGGCACGTCGGGCCTGATAACCATCGAAGACCTGCTGGAGCAGATCGTCGGTGATATCCAGGACGAGTACGACAGCGAAGACGTTCTCTTTACCGTAAACAGCGACGGCTCCATCACGGCCGATGCCCGCATGCCGGTGGATGAACTGGAAGAATTTTTCACGATCCAGATCGAACGGGACAAATTCGACTCCGTTGGCGGTCTGATCTTTCATCTGATCGGTAAAATTCCCACCAACGGCGAGATTGTGGAAGGTGCCGGACTGCAGTTGACGATCATTGAGGCCGACGAACGCAAGATCATTCGGGTACGGATTGCCCGGATCGGCAGCGATGGCAGTAATGGCCACCCGGATAACGAATGACCCTGCGCCTCCCTTTCATCCCACTGACCGGCCTGTTCGACCGCGCCGGTCTGCTGGCCGTCGTCTCAGGAATTCTGGTGGCCCTCTCCTTTCCCGCCAGCGGCCTCTCCTTCCTGGCCTGGACCGCCCTGATTCCACTGCTGATTGCCCTTGAGGGAGCCTCGGTCCGGACCGCCTTCCGCCTCGGCTTCACCTGCGGCCTGTGCGCCTATGCCGGCATCCTGTACTGGATCAACATTGTCATCACCGACTACGGCCACCTCCCCTGGGCAGTCAGCATTCCGCTTTACCTGATCCTGGCAGCCTGGCTGGGTCTGTTTTATGGTTTTTCCACCATGCTAGCACGGGCCGGGGAACAGATCGGCATCAAAACAGCCTTTAGCCTGCCGGTGGCCTGGGTGGCCTCCGACCTGCTGCGTTCCTTTCTCATGACCGGCGCCCCCTGGGCCATGCTGGGGCACTCCCAGTACAAGATCCTGCCCTTGATCCAGATCGCCGATATCTGCGGCGTGTTCGGCGTCACCCTGCTGATCGTACTGGCCAACGTGGTTCTTTACCGGGCCGTGCGAGCGGTTTCCGGGTCGGGCGTACCCTATCCGGTCAAAAGTGCTGTAATCCTGCTGCTGCTGTTCATCGCCACGCTCTACTACGGCTTCAGCCGCTTGAACAGCGGAATCGCCTCAACGGAAAAGCCTCTGCGGGTGGCCCTCATCCAGGGCAATATCCCCCAGGATGTTAAATGGAGCCCGGCCTTTCAGGACAAGACCCTGGAGATTTATGAACGGCTGACCAGAGAGGCTGCCAAAGGTGGCGTCGATCTGGTGGTCTGGCCGGAAAGCGCCGTACCGTTCTTTTTTCAGGACGAACCGCAGCAGGCTGAACGGGTCAGAAGACTGGCCCGGGAGTTTTCAACCAGCCTGATCGTCGGCAGCCCGGCGCACGAACTGCGCAACGGCAAACGGGTCTTTCTGAACAGCGCCTTTATGATCGCCCCCACGGGCGAAACCAGCGGCCGCAGCGACAAGATCCATCTGGTACCCTTCGGTGAATATGTACCACTGGGGCGATTCTTCCCCTTCATCAGCAAACTGGTGGTCGGCATCGGTGATTTCAGCCCCGGTGAAAAGGCACAGCCGCTGGATGCCGGCGGCACCCTCATCGGCACAATGATCTGCGCTGAAGCGGTCTTTCCGGAACTGGGGCGGGTCTATGTCAAAAATGGGGCCCGCATCCTGGCCAACATCACCAACGATGCCTGGTTCGGACGTTCTTCGGCCCCCTACCAGCATCTCTCCATTGCCGCCTTTCGGGCGGTAGAAACCCGCACCCCCATGGTCAGGGCCGCCAACACCGGTGTCACGGCACTGGTCGACCAGAACGGACACATCAACTCCATGAGCAGCCTGTTTACGGAAGGATTTCGCACCGGCGACGTCAAACCGGGCAGCGGCGACTCCCTCTATCTGAAGATCGGAGACAGCGCCGCCTGGCTCTGTGTCCTGCTAACAGCCGGCATGGCCGGGCTGGTATGGCGAAAACGCCGTGAATGTATCTGATACATCAAATCCATACATTGAAATTTAAGGAGTCACAACCATGTACCGTGAAGAAATAGCCCGCCTGAAGGATTATGAAGAGCGCATCGCCAAACTCCGGGGGTCTCTTTGACGTAGATACCAAGCGCGAAACAATTCAGGAGATCGAATCCATCATGGCCGTGCCCGGCTTCTGGGACGACGCCGGCAAATCCCAGCACATCATCAAGGAACGCACCGCACTGGAAAAAATTGTCCAGATGTGGGACGGCCTCAATAAACAGCTGGAAGACGTGCGGGTCATGATCGAACTGGGAGAAGAGGCCCAGGACGAAGAGACCTTGCTTGAAGTAGCCCAGATGAACAATGCCCTGCAGCAGATACTGGATGCGGCCGAGTTTCAGCGAATGCTCTCCGGTCCCCACGACCGCAACTCCTGTTTTATCACCATCAACCCCGGCGCCGGCGGAACCGAATCCCAGGATTGGGCCGAAATGATCCTGCGTATGTACCTGCGCTACTGCGAAAAGAAGGGATGGAAGACCACCATCACCGAATTTCAGGCCGGGGATGAGGCCGGCCTCAAATCGGCCACATTCAATGTCAGCGGGGAATACGCCTACGGCTATCTCAAGGCCGAGGCCGGCATCCATCGCCTGGTGCGGATTTCACCCTTTGACAGCAACGCCCGCCGCCATACCTCCTTTGCATCCATGTACGCCTTCCCGGAAATCGAGGAGGAGGATATCGACATCAAGATCAGCGATGCCGACCTGAAGGTCGACACCTTCCGTTCCGGCGGGGCCGGCGGCCAGCACGTCAACACCACCGACTCGGCCGTCCGTATCACCCACATTCCATCCGGCATCATTGTGGCCTGCCAGTCCGAGCGCAGCCAGATTTCCAACCGCGCCACCGCCATGAAGGTTCTGCGGGCCAAGCTGTATGAACGCGAGGTGGAGGATCGTAAGGACAAGGCCAACGAGATCGCCGCTGAAAAGAAGGAAATCGGCTGGGGCAGCCAAATCCGCTCCTATGTGCTGCACCCCTACAAGATGGTCAAAGACCTGCGCACCGGCGTGGAGAGCGGCAACCCGGACTCTGTGCTGGACGGAAACCTGGAGGATTTTGTGGTAGCATATCTGATGGGTGTCAGGCGCAATGTCGGTGATGTGGAGTAGGAATAAAATCTTCTTTACTCCATCCGCTCCGGCCTGATAAAAATAGTAGTCTGATTAATGAAGTCATCATTGGCCACATACACACGCACTCAAATGGATACACTTTAAAATTATGAAATCGACCGTCTTCATCATACCACTGCTGATCCTCTGCTTCTGCCTGCCGGCCCTGGCCGCCAATTCCACCGGTCTCAGCCGTCTGGGCTTTGCCATCCAGATGGGTGCCTTTGCCGATGTGAAAAATGCCGAACGCTTCACCGCCAGACTGCAGGCCAAAGGGCTGGATGCCTTCTATTTCCGCAAGGACAACGGCATCTATGCCGTACGCTTTGGCGACTTCCCCAGCAAGGTAAAGGCCCGGGCTGCAGCCAAGAAGCTTGTGGATGAGCACCTGATTGACTCCTTCTACATCGCCCCACCCAATGAGATCGTATTCAGCAAACCGCAACCACCGACCTGGAAAAAGCCGGCCCCGGACGAGATCAAAGCCCCGCCCGAAACGAAACGACCGCCTGCAGTCAAAGCGGCCAAACCGCTTGAACAGACGACCAAGCCCCAGAGCAGACCGTCAGCCAGAGACGACAAGGACATGGGTGCCATTGCTGCCCGCACCGCCGAGCGCTTTGTGGGCATCCCCTACCGCTGGGGGGGCGAAAACGTTGTGGACGGCATGGATTGCAGCGGCTTTGTACGGGCGGTCTACAACCTGTGCGGACTGAGCATCCCTCGCACCTCCCGTGATCAGTACAAGGCCGGTGAAGCGGTGGTTAAGGAAGAACTGCAGGATGGGGATCTGGTCTTTTTCGGATCATCCGAGGACAGCATCAACCATGTCGGCATCTATGTCGGCGGCAACAAATTCGTACACGCTCCCAAGCGTGGCGAGGAGATCCGGGCCACCTCCATTGAGGAAAGCTACTTCGAGAGACGCTACGTCGGCGCCCGACGCTATTTTTAATTTTTTCACCACAGAGGTACACAGAGGAATCCTGAGAGCAGATTTTAACAACACTCCGATTCAGCTGTGTTATCCGAGGACATGCTGTTTATTTTCGTCGTAAACCCTTATGTTGGACGGTTTTCTCATCTTTTCCTCGGTGTCCTCTGTGGTAAACAGTTTTCATTTTTTATTCAAAGGAATCAGACATGGCCATCATCAGACCTTTTTGTGCCCTCCGCCCCCCGGTTCATCTGGCGCCCCGCGTTGCATCGCTCCCCTATGACGTCATGGACGTGGAGGAGGCCCGCCAGATGGCTGGCGACAATGCCGAGAGCTTTCTACACGTCTCACGCCCCGAAATCGACCTGCCGGCCGATGTGGATCCCCACGCTGACGTGGTTCACCATCAGGGGCGCCGCAACCTGGACGCCTTTCAGGAGCGGCGCACCCTGGTCCACGAGACAACCCCCTGCTACTACATCTACCGCCAGCGCATGGGCAGCATCGTCCAGACCGGCCTAGTGGCCTGCGCCTCCGTGGATGACTACCAGAGCGGTGTCATCAAGAAGCACGAGCATACCCGTGCCGACAAGGAAGAGGATCGCGTCAAGCATATTGAATGCCTGGATGCCAACGACGAGCCGGTCTTCTACATCTTCCGCAGCAATCCTGAGGTCGAGGAGATCCTGGCCAGCGTTATCTACGAACGGCCGGATTACGACTTCACCACTCCGGATGGCGTTTCCCACTCATTATGGGTACTTCCCGATGCAGCCCTGATCGAGCGCCTGACCACCCTGTTTGCCCAGATTCCTCGATTGTACGTGGCCGATGGTCATCACCGCAGCGCCGCTGCGGCCCGGGTACGCGACCTGCGAAAAGCAGCCAATCCGGCCCATACCGGCGAGGAGGAGTACAACTTCTTCCTGACCGTTATTTTCCCCGAAAGCCAGCTCAACATCATGCCCTACAACCGGGTCGTAAAGGATCTCAACGGCCGTTCAGATGTTGAGTTCCTCGAACAGGTCAAGGCCATCTTTGAGGTCACCTTGGCCGATGCCCAGGTGATCCCGAGAGAACGCCACCACTTCGGTATGTATCTCGCTGGAAGTTGGTACCACCTCTACGCCAAAGGGAGCCTCATCAACGAGGCCGACACCGTCAGCCGCCTGGATGTATCCATCCTGCAGAACAACCTGCTCGCCCCGCTGCTGGGGATAGACAATCCCCGCACCAACAAGCGCATCCACTTTGTGGGTGGCATCCGTGGCAACGACGAACTGGTCAAACTGGTGGATTCCGGCGAATATGCAGTAGCCTTCTCGCTCTACCCCACCTCGATCCGCGAACTGATCGAACTAGCCGACCAGGACCAGATCATGCCCCCCAAATCAACCTGGTTCGAACCAAAGTTGCGCAGTGGTCTGTTTGTGCATCTGCTAAGCTAGCTAACGTGTACATACTACAAATAGAACCGCCCCGCATTCCAATTGGAAGCGGGGCGTTTTTCTTCTCGGCATCAAAACCAAACAGAATCGGCACGGCGCGCTCTACCTCTTTTAAGAATAAAACATGGGATGTGAAACTGCTTGCAATGATTTCTGGTTTACGATAGTTTGATCTCTATAATAGATCGTGTGATCTATATTAAAGATCGAAAGGTATGTAACATGCTCGAGCCTCTGCTGGCATCTACCAATTGCGAACGGGTGTTGATCTTCCTCGCAGCCCGCGAAGAAGGATATCTTCGTGAAATTTCCGATTTTTTCGAAACGTCGCCAGCCCCGGTTCTAAAACAGCTGGAGAAGCTTGAAAACGGCGGGGTTCTGTTTAGTCGCCTTGCCGGCCGCACCCGTCTCTACGGCTTCAATCCCCGCTATCCGTTCCTGAAAGAGCTAAAGGTCCTGCTCGATAAGGCCCTAACCTTCTACCCCGAGGATATCCGGGAAAGGCTTCTGGAAAGCAGACGCAGGCCCCGGCGTAAAGGGAAACCGTTATGAAATTCCTCGGTGCAATGTCCGTCGGCGAAGTTGCCGCCTATGTGGCCGAGCACTTGCGGCAGCGTGGTATAAACGTCGTACTAACCGGCGGTAGTTGTGTTTCGATCTACACCCATAACCGCTATCTTTCATACGACCTGGATTTCATCGAAGAGGGAAGATCAACACGAAAGCGAATCGCTATCTGTTTGCAGGAAATTGGCTTTCAGGAGAAGAACCGCTATTTCATGCATCCGGACACCCCGTATTTCGTGGAATTTCCCTCCGGGCCGCTGGCCATCGGTGACGAACCTGTCAGCAATATATCCAGGCTGGAATTTACCACTGGCTCACTACGCCTCCTTTCCGCGACCGATTGCGTAAAAGACCGATTGGCTAACTATTATTACTGGAAAGACCGACAATGTTTGGAACAGGCGATTATGGTGGTGGAGGACTCCGAGGTGGATCTGGTGGAGGTAGAGCGGTGGTCTCGCCACGAAGGTATGGCCGAGGAATTTAAGCAGATTAAGACCTTATTGAAGCGTGAAAATTGAATTAAAACGCCCCACTTCCATTTAGGAATGCGGGGCGTTTCTGATTCTCGTATGTACTTTGTAATTAATCTACAGCCGTTCCCTGATCTGCAATTGTCTCCGGCTCCGGCTTCTGCGGTACCTCAAAACTGATCCGCCCCAGCTTGCCGGCCCGCAGCTCCCGCAGAAAGGCCTCGGCGGCACGATGCAGGTCAATACCGCCACCGGACACCAGACATCCCAGGCAGCGGCCAATCGCTTCCACTAGGTCGGTCGGATTATCCGGCAGTTCTTCCAGCTTGTAGCGCTTTTTCAACAGCTCCGGGTAGCGCTGCATCATGAACTCGCCAGCAAAAAAACCGACGGTGGTGTAATCAAGGGCATTTGCACCGATAGCACCGCTGGTGGCCAGACGATAGGCACCTTCCTGGTCGCTCATATCAGGCCAGAGCACTCCCGGGGTATCGTTGAGCACGACACCGTTTTTCAGATCGATCACCTGGGTCGTAGTGGTTATGGCCGGCTTGTCACCCACCTTGGCCATGTTCCGCCCCGCCAGGGTGTTGATCAGGGTGGATTTGCCCACGTTGGGGATACCGACCACCATCACCCGCACTGGAAAACCTGGTTTGCCCCGTTTGGGGGCCATGACCTTGCAGAGTTTGATCAGCTGCTTGGTTTCATTGGCCTGTTTGGAAGACATGGGCAGTGCCCGCACACCGGTCTGCAGTTCGAATTCCTTGACCCAGGCTTTAGTAATGGCCGGGTCAGCCAGGTCGTGCTTGTTGAGAATCTTGATCCAGGGCTTGGTGCGGCGCAGCTCCTGCAGCTGGTGATTGGAACTGGATTGCGGCAGGCGGGCGTCCAACACCTCAATCACCACATCGACCCGTTTAACCAGGTCGGCAATCTTCTCCAAGGCTTTGCCCATATGTCCGGGATACCATCTGATAGTCATAAAATGTTCTTTCCTCGTTGAAAAATCGACAGCGCCCTGACCATACCACAGGGCGCTGACATCAAAAACCTTTATCTGAAATACTCCGAATTCATCTTGAACGGTTTTCACTGATAAAATACAATCCCTGAGACATTAAATGAAAATGCGAGTTTCACGTGACGGCACGTGAGAGCAATTTTTCATCTAAAACATTATCAGGAGCGAGGATATGTTCACCAAAGCCGCTGAAATCATCAAAGAAGCCGAGATATTCGTCATCACCGCCGGCGCCGGTATGGGTGTGGATTCAGGGCTGCCCGATTTCCGTGGCAACCAGGGTTTCTGGCAGGCCTACCCACCCTATGCCAGGCTGGGACTCTCCTTCATCGATTGCGCCAACCCAGAGCATTTCGATCGCGACCCCTCCTTCGGCTGGGGCTTTTACGGCCATCGCACAAATTTGTACCGCGACACGGTTCCCCACGATGGCTTTCACATCATCAAGAAGTGGATTGAACAGAATAATGCCGAGTACTTCGTGGTGACATCCAATGTGGACGGCCAGTTCCAGAAGGCCGGCTATGATGAAGATCGCATTGTGGAAGTGCACGGCTCCATCCACTGGTTGCAATGCCAGACCCCCTGCCACCATGAAATCTGGTTCAATGACGAGGTCATCCCGGTGGACCTGAATAGTATGCGGGCCCGCCACCTGCCCCGCTGCGGAGAGTGCGGCGAGGTCTGCCGCCCCAACATCCTCATGTTTGGCGACTGGAACTGGCTGCCGGATCGTACGCGGATTCAGGAGCACCATTTTGATCAGTTCCTTACGAAGCACGCCGACCGACGCATTGCCGTGATTGAGATGGGTGCCGGCAGCGCCATCCCCACCATCCGGGCGACTTCGGAACGGATCGGCTACAACCTCTCCCATGCGACGGTCATCCGTATCAACCCCCGCGAACCGGAGATAAAAACGCCCCACATTTCGATGCCATGTAGTGCCCTGGAAGGATTACGACAGATCGACGAACTGCTGTAACACACCAATTCCCTGCACGCGAACGGCCCGCTGATCACTCAGCGGGCCGTTCGTTTTTCGTATAATGGGTTGTATAATTGTGGCGCGGGATTTTTCGTTCTGGCAAGGCTGTCAAGGAAGTGCGCGGAGACGTAGCAGCGCTACGTCGCACAAGTACTTCCGCCGACTTACGCAGCCAGAACGGAAAAGCACCGCCACATCAACGGGCCATGGCGTCGTCCATAACCTTATAGGCACAGAACTCGCCGCACATGGTGCAGGCGCCGTGATCGGAAACCGGTGAGCTGTCGCGCACAGAACGGGCCCGCTCCGGATCCAGCGCCAGAGCATACTGACCTTCCCAATCCAGCTTCTTGCGACACTTGGCCATGGCGATATCCTTGTCCATGGCTCCTTTGACTCCCTTGGCAATATCAGCGGCGTGGGCTGCAATGCGTGAGGCGATGACACCGTCACGCACATCCTGAACATCGGGGAGGCGTAGGTGTTCGCTGGGGGTGACGTAGCAGAGGAAATCGGCGCCGGCGGCAGCGGCGATGGCACCGCCGATGGCACAGGTGATGTGGTCGTACCCCGGGGCTATATCGGTCACCAAGGGCCCCAGCACATAGAATGGCGCACCATGGCAGAGACGCTTCTGCAGCTGGATGTTGGTCTGGATCTGGTTGAGCGGCACGTGGCCGGGGCCTTCGATCATGACCTGAACGCCGGCATCCTGGGCCCGCTGGGTCAACTCTCCCAGCAGGATCAACTCGTGGATCTGGGCCCGGTCGGTGGCGTCAGCCAAACAGCCGGGGCGGAATCCGTCACCCAGCGAGAGGGTCATATCATACTCTTTAGTGATCTCCAGCAGGCGGTCGAAGTGTTCGAAAAGCGGGTTTTCCTGTCGGTTGTACTTCATCCATTCAATGGTAAAGGCACCGCCGCGCGAAACCACGTCCATCAGGCGCCCTTCGTTCTTCATGCGCTCAACAGTACCCAACGTCACGCCGCAATGTACGGTGATGAAGTCAACGCCATCCTCAGCATGTTTGATGATCCCGGCAAAGATATCATCCACGGTCATATCGACGATGGCCTTCTTCTTGACCCGCACCGCGTCCAGCGCGGCCTGATAGAGAGGCACACTGCCGATACAGGCGTTGGTTTCGGCAACGATGGCCCGACGGATCTCATCCACCGGCCCCCCGGTGGAAAGGTCCATGATGGCATCGGCGCCGTACTTAACGGCAACACGGGCCTTCTCCAGCTCCTTCTGCATGTCGGTATCATCGGAGGAGGAGCCGATATTGGCATTGATCTTGGTTCGCAGGCCGGTCCCGACCGGCAACGGCACCCCATTGAGATGTTTGATGTTGTGACAGATGACAATATTTCCGGCTGCCAATCCGTCGCGGATGAACTCGGGCGACACCCCTTCGGCCAGGGCGGCGGCCTGCATTTTCTCGGTAATCAGGCCCCGGCGGGCGTATTCAAGCTGAGTCATTGGTTTGTTCCTTTACGGTGAAGAATTATTTTTCAAGTGCGGCACAATAATGATTAACCGGGCTGTGCCCTTTTCCCAACTGGCGCGAAAGCCTGATGGCCGCAGTTATAAAGCCCTTGGCCTTTTCAACCGCCGTGCGCAACGGTTCACCCTGAGCCAGAAATGCGGCAATGGCCGAGGCATAGGTACAACCAGTGCCATGGGTATTGCTGGTAAACATCCGCTCGGCGCTGAAATGCTGGAAATCATTGCCGTCAAAGAGTACATCAGTCGACTGCTGTCCGGCCAGGTGCCCCCCCTTGATGAGAACATTGGCGGCCCCCATGCGATGCAGCTCGCGGGCGGCATCGACCATTTCCGCCTCTGTACGGATCGGGGCGGCCACCAGGCGCTCGGCTTCGGGGATATTGGGGGTCAGCAGATAGGCCTGGGGCAGCAACTGCTGGATAAAAATATTGATGGCGTCACGGTCCATCAGGGAGGCGCCCCCCTTGGCGATCATGACCGGGTCGATCACCAGCGGGATGATGGTTTTACGCTCCGACAGGTTTTCCGCCAGGGCCGAAACAATGGCAGGGGTGTGCAGCATACCGGTCTTGATGACATCAATCGGGATATCCAACAGGACCGTGTCCAACTGATCAATGACAAAGCTGGGGGGCAGGCCGTGGATGGAAGAAACGCCGCGGGTATTCTGGGCCGTCAGGGCCGTAATGACGCTGGCAGCATAGCTTCCTAAAAGGGAAACCGTTTTGATATCGGCCTGAATGCCGGCACCGCCACCCGAATCACTGCCTGCGATCGTCAGCACAGAACCGCGGGGATACTCGCTGCTGCGGTTGAAGAGCAGCTTCAGCTCGGCCACGGCCATCTCGGGACGCGGACAGGAGAGCACCGAGGAGATTACAGCCAGGGCATCGGCCCCGGCATCGATCACCCTGCAGGCGTTGCTGGTAGTGATCCCACCGATGGCGACCACCGGGATTTTAATACGATCGCGAATCTCCGCCAATCCGGCTGTACCGGCAATGTGAGTCACGTTTTTGCTGTCAGTGGGATACATAGCCCCGAATCCGATATAATCGGCCCCTTCGGCCTCGGCCTGGAGCGCCTCCTGCAGATTGTGGGTCGACTTGCCGATAATCCGCCCCGGTCCCAGCAGTTCCCGGGCCGAGACGATGCTGCCGTCATCCTGACCCAGGTGGACACCGTCCGCCTCCAGTTCCCGTGCCAGCTGAACGTTGTCATTGACAATAAAAGGGACTCCGAAGTGACGACAGAGGCGGTTGAGCTCTGCACCCTCCGCAAGGCAGGCTGCATACTCTTTATCCTTGGCACGATACTGGAGAACCGAGACACCACCCCGCAATGCCTGCTCAACCCGTTCAGCCAATGCATCACCCTGATCGGTGATGAGGTAGACTCCGGAAACCGGCAGTGGCTGGGGTACAGCGTTGTTAACAACCAATCGGAATGGTCTGCTGGCGTGTTCACTCATTACTGTCCGCTCCAAAAAAAACAGCCGCACTGACACTACATATCAGGCGGCTGGATACACTATCGTTACAATCCCGCGAGCCGCTTTCCTACGCCGGTGTTACCCGGATCAGGTTCAAAGGGTCTGATTCCGCTGAATCATCTCAGTTCTGACGAACTCCCCCAGGGCCTTACATTTCATGCACCGTACTGGAAATCAGCCGCACTGTCAATGCCTATGAAATCCGATGCGTTGCAAGCGCCGCCGTTTCGCTTTACAGGGATCATGAGACATGTTAATAACCGTATTCCCTGCGCTTCCACTATTTAATGAGAAATCAGGAGCATAGCCAACTTTGTTCGACAGCCGCCCCACATTCGCCGAAATTGACCTCTCCGCACTCTACCACAATTTCAAGGTTATTCGGACCGCCATCCCCCGGGAAACGGAAATCCTGGCGGTAGTCAAGGCCGACGCCTACGGGCACGGTTTCATGGATATCAGCCGCGAACTGGAACATCTGGGAGTCAATGCCTTTGGGGTTGCCTTTCTGGCCGAGGGTATCCAACTGCGCAAAAGCGGCATCGACAAACCGGTGCTGCTGCTGGGCGGTGTCTATCCCGGCCAGGAACGTAAATGCATCGGCTACAACATCTCCACCGTTGTTTTCACTCTGGATCAGGCCCGGGCGTTGAACCAGGCGGCCGGCAAGCTGTTCCGCAAGGCCCAGGTGCACCTCAAGATTGATACCGGCATGGGTAGACTCGGGATTCAGTATACCGATCTTCCCGATTTCCTGCAGGAACTCCGCAAGCTCCCCAACATCGCCCTGGAAGGGATCATGTCCCATTTTGCCAGTGCCGATGAATTGGACGAGCAGGGTCGCCATTTTACCCGACTTCAGGCCGAACGCTTTGAATGGGTGCTGGCGGAAGCCCGCAAGGCCGGCTTCACCCCCCGCTATGTCCACATCGCCAACAGCGCCGGGGCTCTGCTGCGCAACATCCCCGGCTGCAATCTGGTGCGCCCCGGCATTGCGCTGTATGGCGCCATCCCCTCCTCGGATTTCCAGGGCAAGCTTGACCTTAAACCGGTCCTGCGCCTGAAGAGTCGCATCGCCATGCTCAAATGGGTTGACCCCGGCACGACCATCAGCTACGCCCGCCGCTTTACCGCCGGCAGCAAGACCCTGATTGCCAGTGTACCGGTCGGTTATGCGGACGGCTATCCACGGGCGCTGACCAACAAAGGGGTTGTTCTGGTGCGCGGGCAACGGGCCAAAGTGGCTGGCACAGTCTGCATGGACTGGATCATGCTGGATGTAACCGGCGTGACCGGTATCCAGGTCGGCGACGAAGTAACCCTGATCGGAAAGGATTCGGCCGGAAACTGCATCCACGCCGAAGAACTGGCCACCGCTGCCGGCACGATCCCCTATGAAATCTTCTGCGGCATCAGCAAGCGCGTACCGCGGGTGTACCTGAAATAAACCTACGGGCACGTATTTAAAAGCTATTAGACACAGAGGACACAGAGAAAACACTCTGAGATCGACTTCTCTGTCGCATGCCAATCCCTAACATGCTTCAACGACCGATTTTCTCCATTTCACCTCTGTGACCTCTGTGGTTTAAGCTTTACCGTATTTTTATTTATTATTTTGCAACACAACCGCCACACAGCAGTTACTGGAGTAGTTGGCACCATGATCAAACTGACGCAACTGGTAAAAGCCGCCGGTTGAGCCGCGAAACTGGGCCCGGCGGGCCTGGCGAAAGCCCTGGACGGGCTTTGGGATCACCGCGACGCAAACCTGCTTGTGGGACCGGAGACAGCTGATGACGCCGGGGTCTACAGGATTTCGCCGGAGTGCGCCCTGGTGGAAACAGCCGATATCATTACCCCGCTGGTGGATGATCCCTATTCCTTTGGGCGGATTGCCGCCGCCAATTCGGTTTCGGATATCTACGCCATGGGAGCACGTCCCGTTACCGCCATGAACTTGGTTTTTTTCCCGGCCTGTTCCCTGCCGGGTGAAGTTCTGCACGAGATCCTGGCCGGCGGCCAGAGTGTCCTGCAGGAAGCAGGTGTCTGCCTGGTGGGTGGCCATACTGTGGAAGATGATGAACTGAAATACGGACTCTCACTGACTGGGCTGATCGCCCCGGAGCAGATTATCCGCAACTCCACCGCCCGCCCGGGCGACCAGCTAATCCTGACCAAACCATTGGGTACTGGTATTATTTCAACCGCCATCAAGGGTGAGATGGCGTCCGTAGCCGTCATTGCTGAGGCGGTCGGCTGGATGACGACCCTCAACCGGGCCGCCGCCGAACTGATGGCTGAATGTCAGGCATCGGCGGCCACGGATGTTACCGGATTCGGCTTGATTGGCCACTGCAGTGAGATGGCCCGGGGTGCCGGCGTAACATTCAGGCTGGATGTTGCCGAGATACCGCTCATGACCGGCGTCACCGAACTGGCGGCAGACGGCATGCTGCCGGCCGGCTGCTACCGTAACCGCGACCATTACCTGCCGATGGTCTCCGCACCGGAACCGGACAGTGACCGCCTCCTGCCGCTCTTTGATCCGCAAACCTCCGGCGGCATGCTGATTGCCCTATCCCCGACCGATGCCGAACGTTTCATGTCACAGGCCGACGGTCGCGGCATCTTTGCCCGCCGGATCGGTTCCGTATTACCTTTTAGATCCCACTCACTGGAACTGCTGTGACATCGTACGCACTCGCCATAGACCTGGGCACCACCACTCTGGCCGCCTCGCTGGTGGACCTGGGAAACGGGCAGCGTCTGGCCATGACCGGCAGTATGAACCCTCAGCGCCGCTACGGTGCCGACGTAGTTTCCCGCCTGGATGCCGCGCTGCACTCCGATGACACGCAGCGAGAGATGAAGCAGTTGATTCGCGACGAGCTGTGGCGCTTGGCCTGCGAACTCTGCAGCACCTGCGCAATCCCCTGGGGCCAGATCAGCCGGATTGCCATTGCCGGAAATCCGGCCATGCAGCATATCCTGCTGGGGCTTCCGGTCAAATCCCTGGCCCACCCACCCTATCGCCCCGTGTACACGGCAGGAACTCAATTGACATCAGCAGATCTGGGATGGGAAGGTTCAGCCCAGCTCTATGTTTTCCCCATGCCGGGCGGATTTGTGGGTGGTGATACGGTGGCCTTCCTCTACGGCCAGCTGGCCTCTGCACCCTGGCCGCTTGAACCGGTCCTGTATCTAGACATGGGCACCAACGGTGAGATGGCCCTGCTGGCCGGAAATACACTCTGGTCCACATCGGCTGCGGCCGGGCCAGCCTTTGAAGGTGGCAACCTGGCCTGCGGCATGGCTGCACTGGCGGGTGCAATCTGCTCCGTTCAGGTTCTCGACGAACGCATCAAGCTTCAGACCATCGGCAACGCGCCTCCGATCGGTATCTGCGGCTCGGCAGCCATTGAAACGGTTAGCGTGCTCCTTGAAAACGGCATTCTCGAAGCGGGCGGCCGCCTCAAGGAAAGCTGCGAGATTCCCTCCAACCTGGCCAACCGACTCATGGAGCATAATGGAGAAAACGTCTTTGTGCTCCATCGCGATGCCCGCACACTGGTCTATCTCGGCCAGGGTGATATCCGCCAGATCCAGCTGGCCAAGGGGGCTATCCGGGCCGGTATGGAGGTTCTAGCCGAGCGTTCATGTATACATTTTGAGAGCTTGAAAAATCTGGTTTTGACCGGCTCCTTCGGGGCGGTTTTGAAGCCTGAATGGCTTAAATCCATTGGAATTTTCGACAAAAGCATGGTACACATTACGCGTTTTACGCCCGAGGGGGCTCTGGCAGGCGCCGAGACAGCCCTGGCAGCCCATGACAACTGCGCTGCAGCTGAAGCGATGGCGCACCGTTTCAAAGTCATACCATTGTCGGGCACGCCGCTTTTCGAAGAGCTCTTCCTGCGGCACATTGATTTTCCCCGCTAGCACACTTCCACCAATCTTTTAGTACATACGCGACAAGGAGCATGAATAATGGCAAAAATCACCCGGGCGCTGATCAGCGTCTCCGACAAAACCGGTATCATCGAATTTTCCAAAGAACTGGCCGGCTATGGCGTTGAAATCCTTTCCACCGGCGGCACAGCCAAACTGCTGCGCGATGCCGGTCTGGCGGTCAAGGATGTTTCAGAGTTCACCGGTTTCCCCGAGATGCTCGATGGTCGGGTAAAAACCCTGCATCCCAAGGTCCATGGCGGGCTGCTGGGGATGCGCTCAAACCCGGAGCATGTCGCTAAAATGAAGGAACATGGCATCGAAAATATTGATATGGTCGTAGTCAACCTGTATCCCTTCGAATCCACGGTTGCCAAAGAGGGGTGCCACCTGGAAGATGCCATCGAGAACATTGATATCGGCGGCCCGACCATGCTGCGCTCGGCAGCCAAGAATTATCCCGATGTTACCGTACTGGTGGATGCCGCTGATTATGCCGCCGTGCTGGACGAAATGAAGGGCTCTGCCGGTGCGGTGTCCCCCGCAACAAACTTCGGGCTGGCGGTCAAGGTATTTCAGCATACCGCCGCCTACGACGGCGCCATTTCCAACTACCTGGGTGCCCGCCTGGGTGAAGGTGTGTCCGACTATCCGGCCACCTTCACAATCCAGGTCAAAAAAGCACAGGATTTGCGCTACGGGGAGAACCCTCAGCAGACCGCCGCTTTCTACGTGGAAAAGAACGTTACCGAGCCGTGCGTATCCACCGCAGTCCAACTGCAGGGGAAGGAACTTTCCTTCAACAACATCATTGACCTGGATGCGGCCATCGAAACCGTCAAGGAGTTCGATCAGTCGGCCGCCGTCATCATCAAGCACACCAACCCCTGCGGTGTGGCCCTGGCGGATGCACCATTGAGCGCCTATCTGAAGGCCCGCGAATGCGACCCGGTCTCCGCCTTTGGCGGCATCGTCGGCTTCAACCGCACCGTGGATGCCGACACTGCCAAAGAGTTGACCTCCACCTTCCTGGAGGCGGTCATCGCCCCCGGCTACAGTGATGAAGCTCTGGATATTTTCACCGCCAAAAAGAACGTCCGCGTTATGCAGGTACCGCTGCTGGCCGAATACACCCCGACCTGCTGCGACCTGAAAAAGGTCACCGGCGGCCTGCTGGTGCAGGGGCGCGACCTGGGCATGGTTCGGGCTGCCGACTGCACGGTGGTCACCGAGCGCGCACCCAGCCAATCCGAACTGGAAGCGCTGGATTTCGCCTGGCGGGTCTGCAAGCATGTCAAATCCAACGCCATCGTCTTCACCAGCCGTGACCAAACCGTCGGTATCGGCGCTGGACAGATGTCTCGGGTTGATTCATCACGGATTGCTGTCCAGAAATCCCTGCTGCCCACCAAGGGCACCGTACTGGCTTCCGACGCCTTCTTCCCCTTCCGGGACGGGGTTGACGCCGCTGCTGAAGCGGGAGTTACCGCCATCATCCAGCCCGGCGGAAGCGTGCGGGACGAAGAGGTCATCAAAGCCGCCAATGAGCATGGGATTGCCATGGTGTTCACCGGCATGCGCCATTTCCGGCACTAGGAGTGTCCATTTTCCGCGATCTCGGCGTCAGATTTCACGATTCCTTGTGCGGCGTACCGATGGGTACGCCTCCGCGCAATCGCTCATCTTCCTTGACCTCGCGAAAACTGATCACTCCTTGATGATTTTTTTCTATTCAACAAAATGAGGTGCTCGTATGAAAGTCCTAGTAGTCGGCGGCGGTGGCCGCGAACATGCCCTGGTATGGAAGATTGCCCAATCTCCGTTGGTGGAAAAAATCTACTGCGCGCCAGGTAACCCTGGCACAGCGGCTCTGGCCGAGAACCTGCCGATCGCCGTTGATCAGCTGGACAAGCTTTTAGCCTTTGCCTATGAAAACAAGATCGACCTGACGGTTGTCGGACCGGAGCAGCCGCTCTCCCTGGGGATTGTGGACCTGTTCGAGTCCCATGGGCTGAAAGTCTTCGGACCTTCACAAAAGGCAGCCTTCATTGAGGGGAGCAAGGCCTTTTCAAAGGATCTGATGAAGAAGTACAATGTCCCGACAGCCGCCTACGGCGTCTTTACCGACCTGGGTGAGGCGGAAACCTTTATCCGTGCAACCGGTGCTCCGATCGTGGTCAAGGCCGATGGCCTGGCTGCCGGTAAAGGGGTCATCATCGCCCAGACCTGCGATGAAGCCATCGCAGCCGTCCAGGACATGTTGAGCGGCAATGCCTTTGGCAGTGCCGGATCGCGGGTCGTCATCGAAGAGTTTCTCACCGGTGAAGAGGCCTCCTTTCTGGTCATTACTGACGGTAAAAATGTTATCCCGCTAGCCAGCGCCCAGGACCACAAAGCCATCTTTGATGGAGACAAAGGGCCCAATACCGGCGGAATGGGTGCCTATTCACCCGCTCCGGTCGTGACAGCCGACATCCACGAAAAGGCCATGCTTCAGGTTATCCAGCCGACTGTTGACGGAATGGCCGCAGAAGGACGACCCTATCGCGGCGTGCTCTACGCCGGGCTGATGGTCAAGGATGGCCAGATCAAGACCCTGGAGTTCAACGCCCGCTTTGGCGATCCAGAATGTCAGCCGCTGTTGATGAGGATGAAGTCCGATATCGTACCGGTGCTGCTGGCTGTAGCCAATGGAGATTTGGGAACAACAGGCATTGAATGGCATGACAAAGCTGCCGTGTGCGTCGTCATGGCATCCGAGGGTTACCCGGGCGATTACCGCAAAGGGGATGTCATCAAAGGATTGGACAAGGCAGCTCAGATCGATGGCGTCTACGTCTACCATGCCGGTACCGGACAAAAGGATGGCGATTGCGTAACCAACGGAGGTCGTGTGCTCGGTGTCACCGCTCTGGGAAATTCAGTTCAGGAATCCATAACAACAGCGTACAGCGCCGTGAGCTGCATCAGCTGGAACGGAGTCCAGTTCCGTACCGATATCGGCAAAAAAGCCCTGGGCAGGATATAAATCAACAATCAGTCAAGGAGTCTGTTTATGGGTACATCACCGCACGTTCTGATCCTGATGGGTAGCGATTCCGATCTGCCGGTCATGCAGGAAGCTGCCGATATGCTTACCAAATTTGAAGTTCCCTGGGAGATGCGTATTTCTTCGGCTCACCGTTCGCCCGCCCGCACTGCTGAACTGGCCTCGGAAGCCGCCGGTCGAGGTGTCAAGATTATCATCGCCGGAGCAGGCATGGCGGCACATCTGGCCGGAGTGGTCGCTTCAAAAACAACACTTCCTGTAATTGGCGTACCAATGCCGGGCGGCGCCCTGAACGGTGTCGACGCATTATATTCAACGGTTCAGATGCCGGGCGGAATACCAGTTGCAACCATGGCGATCGGCAAGGCCGGAGCCAAGAATGCCGGCATTTTTTCCGTGCAGATACTTGCCCTGGGGGATAAACGGCTGGCAAAAGCGATGAACGACTTCCGACAGGAAATGGATGAGGACTGTGCTGCCAAGGATGCAGCCATTCAAGGGGCTTAGCAAATACTAACGTATACAGTTTTTATCTTGACACTCAAGTTGGACCTGTAGTATTGAGATTGGAAAATTTATCTGGAGGTTGTAGAAATGAAAAACGTTTTTGTTGCACTGTTGGCTGTTGTCGCCTTTGCCGGTACCGCTTTCTCAGCTGATGTTATCGAAATGAAAAAAGGTGTAAAGTTCAATCACAAAGCACACCAGGAGAAAGTTGGCGATTGTAAGAAGTGTCATGCTAAAGGTCCTGGTAAAATTGAGGGCTTCGGCAAGGATATGGCTCACAAGGAAGCTTGTAAAGGTTGCCACGCTGAATTGAAGAAAGGCCCTACTTCCTGCAAGGAATGCCACAAGTAATCACAATTCAGCAGCAAAGCAAGATTAAAAAGGGGCAATGGAAACATTGCCCCTTTTCAATTGTATACAGAAAAAATATATACCGCTTTATCCCGAATTATTCTATAGTACGACGATCTGATTGGCCCTTAATGCTTGACCATTCCACCCTATTTGGAGAGACCATTGGCAACCACCGAACGCAGCTTTGTTCAATTAGTCTGGGATTTTTTCTGTTCACTCAAGCTTACAATTTTTCTGTTGATTTCATTGGCCCTCACTTCGATCATTGGCACTATTCTCCCCCAAGGTCAACTGCCCCCTGAATATGTCGCCCAGAACAGTGCCGTCAAACTGGAGCTTTACGCAAAGCTGGGCTTCTTTGACATGTATCACTCCTGGTGGTTCATAACTCTGCTGTACGTATTCAGCCTCAACCTGATTTCCTGCTCAATCAAGCGACTGCCGCACGTCTTCAAGTTCATCAGTGACCCGACTCTTGTCCTGAGTGATTCAGCCCGCAACTCCTTATCACTGAAAAAAGAACTACCCATAAAGGCTGCTCCAGAAAAACTCAAAGAACAGTTTACAGCGTTTCTCAGCAAAGAATTTGGAGCCCCGGTTGTCACAGAACATAATGGCGAATACCATCTGTTTGCCCAGAAAGCCGCCTGGTGTCGTCTAGGTGTTTATGTCGTGCACCTGAGTATCCTGGTAATTTTTGTTGGCGCCATCATCGGGTCGCTGTTTGGCTTCAAAGGATTTGTTAATATTCTTGAAGGCCAGAGTATTTCACGTGTCGCCATCAGCACCGGCAAAGAAATCGACCTGGGATACACCCTTCGACTTGATCAGTTCTCCGTTGAAAAATACAATACCGGTGCCCCCAAAGAGTTCAAGAGTATCATCACCGTGCTGGAAAACGGCAAGCCGATACCTGATTACACCAACGTCCGGGTCATCGTAAATGATCCACTTAGCTACAAAGGCATCACTTTCTATCAGTCAAGCTACGGCCAGGCCGATGAAGGCAGTGAACACTTTTTTTCCATGAAACCGCTTAGCGGCGGAACAGCAGAGAAGTTTTCAATCCGTACCGGTGAACAGGTTACCATGAAAGATGGAACCATGTTCCGACTCCTTGAAACGACAGAGGATGTCCGCCAAATCATGCCCGGCTTTAACGGCCCGGCGGCCCGGGTTGAGGTTGCCTTCAAGGGTAAAACCCCGCAGGCCTTTATCATTCTGAAAAACTATCCTGAACTGAGTGCACAGCGAGGCGACGCGATTACCTTCAATTATGACGGGACCAATGCCCGCATGTTCACCGGACTGCAATTCGCAAAAGACCCGGGGGTTGAAATTGTCTGGCTGGGATGTACCCTGATGGTGCTGGGGATCTACGTTGCTTTCTTCATGTCTCACAAACGGGTCTGGATTGTCCTGTCTAAAGGCCATGCCCGCATGTATGGCAACGCCAGCAAAAACCAGGCAGCCTTCAGTATGCAGTTTGATGAGCTAGCCGAAAAACTTGATACACTGAAAATCTAGGGAGGCTTCAACATCCATGACCAGTTCGCTTTTATTTAATGTTACGACCTTTACCTATCTTGTTTCCATGCTGCTGTTCTTCGCCTTCATGGCCAGTCGCACCAAAGTGCTGGGCACCGCCGGCATCTACGCAGCCTATTTCGGTTTCCTGGCCCAGACAGCCGCCATTGGCCTGCGCTGGAAGGAATCCTACGACATGGGTGTCGGTCACGCCCCGCTCTCCAACCTGTACGAGTCGGTCGTCTTCTTCTCATGGACGATCGTCATGATTTTTGCCCTGCTTGACCTGAAATATAGATACCGCGTGATCGGCGCCTTCGTCATGCCCTTCGCCTTGCTAGGGATGTCCTGGGCCCAGCTGGGCCTGAACAGCGGCATCGAACCGCTGGTACCGGCCCTGCAGAGCAACTGGCTGACCTATCACGTCATCACCTGCTTCCTGGGGTATGCCGCCTTTGCCGTAGCCTGCGGCGTCTCGATCATGTATCTGATCAAGGCCAACCACGACGAGAGCGGTCAGACGGCTGGTGAATCCAGCGTCATGAGCATGTTTCCCCCGATCAGGGTACTGGATGACCTCAACTACCGCGCCATCATGATCGGCTTCCCCTTGCTGACTCTGGGGATCATCACCGGTGCCGCCTGGGCCAACTACGCCTGGGGTACTTATTGGAGCTGGGACCCCAAGGAGACCTGGTCACTGATCGTCTGGTTTGTCTACGCCGCCTTCCTGCACGCCCGTTTCACCAGAGGCTGGGTCGGCAAGCGCGCCGCCTGGCTCTCCATCATCGGCTTTGCCGCCACCATCTTCTGCTACCTGGGAGTCAACCTGTTCCTCTCCGGTCTCCACAGTTACGGCGGTGGGAGATAACCCCCGAAACTGGCGACAATGGTTCATCAAACAAAGGCCTCCTTTACCGTGACGCTACATCCATCACGGCAAGGGAGGCTTTTCATGTGCATTTATCTGGAGCAGTTGCGTGGCTGAGCATATAACCTACTCATTCATAATTCCGGTAAAACCGGGCGGAACCGTCAAGGCACTGGAGGCACTGCACATGCTTGCAGCAGATGCCACACAGTTTGAAATACTGGTCGTTGAAGGAAGTAAGCCAAGCCTTCAACGCAACCATGCCGCCCGCGAGGCGCGTGGCGAAATTCTCTATTTTCTTGATGACGACTCCTGCGTATCACCGGATTGCCTGGCGTTATGTTCATCCCTGTTCTCTGCGGCAAATGTCGCCGCTGTCGGGGGGCCATCCCTGACGCCCCCCACCGACACATCTCTGCAAAAGCTCTTTGGAACTGCACTCTCCTCCCTGTTCGGAGCCGGCGGCATGCGCAACCGTTATCGGCGGTATGGGAATCTGCGGGAAACGACGGACAAGGAGCTGATTCTCTGTAATCTGGCTTTTAAACGCAGCGTTTTTCTTGAAACGGGTGGTTTGGATGAACGGCTGTATCCCAACGAAGAGAACGAACTGTTGGACAGAATCCAGGCCAGCGGCATGAAGCTGCTGCACCAACCCGACATAGCTGTTTACCGGAGCCAGCGCGGCTCAATACGCCAGTTTGCCCGCCAGATGTTCTCCTATGGACGTGGGCGCGCCCAGCAGACCCTGATCACCGGCAAGGCGTCGCCGATCGGATTCATTCCGCTCATGTTTGTGTTGTATCTGCTTGCCCTGCCGTTCAGCACAACCATGCCGGTGCTGTTCCTGCCATTATGCTGTTATATCGTGTTAAACCTTGGTTTTACCGCAGCTGCAGTTGCAACTGGCGCATCTCCACAGGCACTGCTGCTGATTTTTCTGTTTCCTCTCATGCACATCTGCAACGGCTGGGGATTACTGAGCGGCCTGTTTGGCGGTCGTAACGGCAACTCAAAGCTATCCGGCAACACCGGCATCACCATTCGGCGGGTCAAGGAATTCGGGCAGAACGAGTGGTAAATATGCATGCAAGACAGGAGATATTCTGATATTGTTTCTCACATTTTCCAGAACTGTACTCACATTCGGGGTGTTTCGTGGACTTTAGTATCGTAGTTCCAATCTATAATGAAGAAGACAACATAGCGGCATTGTATCAGTCGATCACCTCAGCACTGAGTGCGGACCGTTTCACCTATGAGATTATCCTGGTGGATGACGGCTCCGCCGATGGCTCCTTTGCTGCCCTCAAAATGCTTGCTGCCCGGGATGAGCGGGTCAAGGTCATTCGCTTTCGCCGCAACTTCGGTCAGACTGCGGCCATGTCGGCCGGCTTTGATGCAGCTTCCGGGGATATCATTATCCCCATGGACGGCGATCTTCAGAACGATCCGGCCGACATACCACGCCTGATTGACAAACTCAATGAAGGCTATGACGTAGTCTCCGGGTGGCGAAGTGACCGTAAAGACACCTTCATCACCCGCAAAATACCGTCGATGCTGGCCAATGCACTCATCTCAAAACTAACCGGAGTCCATCTGCATGACTACGGCTGTACCCTCAAGGCCTATCGTCGTGAAGTTCTGGACGGCATCAATCTTTACGGCGAGATGCACCGCTTTGTCCCGGCCCTGGCATCCCAGGTAGGAGCCAAAGTTACCGAACTTCCCGTCAATCACCACCCACGCCTGCACGGTACCAGCAAATACGGCATTTCCCGTACATTGCGCGTCGTACTTGATCTGATGACAGTAAAATTTCTGCTAACCTACTCCACTAAACCTATCCAGCTGTTCGGCAAATGGGGTGTCTACACCATTATGGCCGGCTTCGGCACTGGCACCATGACCGCCTACATGAAAATTTTCGAACACCTCAGCATGAATCGTAATCCTCTGCTGATCCTGACGGCTTTCCTGTTCTTCATGGGCATCCAGTTCATTGTACTGGGGCTTCTCGGGGAGTTGAACGCCCGTACGTATTACGAAGCTCAGGGCAAGCCGATTTACGTCATCAGGGACAAGGTCAATTTTGGCTGACAGGTCGCTCAAAATCCTCATGCTGGCACCCACCCCCTATTTTGCCGACCGGGGCTGCCACGTCCGGATATATGAAGAAGCCCGGGCACTGCGTTTGCTGGGGCACGATGTCCGCATCGTCACCTACCATCTCGGCCGCGATCTGCCCGGTATACCCACCGTTCGCATCCCTCAGATCCCCTGGTATTCAAAGCTGGAAGCCGGCCCATCCGTTCACAAGCTTTATCTCGACGCACTGTTGTTTGCCAAAGCAGCCCTGATGATTCCTGATTTCCGGCCGGACCTGATTCACGCCCATCTGCACGAAGGGGGCTTCATTGGATATTTTCTTAAAAAACTGGCCGGAGTACCGCTTCTGCTCGATTATCAGGGAAGTCTGACCGGCGAATGCATCGACCACGGATTCTTCAGCGCATCTTCCTCCATAGCAACGATCTTTAGAACAGTTGAAAAGTTGATTCATGGTTTCGCCGACCACATCATCACCAGCGCCGGTTTCGGTACGTCAGATCTGGTAAATACCTGGGGCGTATCTCCCAGCAAGGTTTCATCACTGATTGATGCCGTCGATACTGATGTCTTTGCCCCTCAACCTCAAAAAACTGCCAGAGAAATACTGAGGATACCTTCCAGCGCCTTCGTCGTTGGCTATCTGGGATTAATGAACCGTTATCAGGGAACAGACCTGTTACTGGACAGTATAGAATTGCTGAAAAAAGAGGGCAAAAGCATTCTGTTCCTTATCATGGGATTCCCGGAAGAACGATATCGGGCAGAGTCTTCCCGTCGCGGACTGAGTGACATGATACGCTTTACCGGCAAGGTGAATTATAATGAAGCACCTCTGTTTCTTTCAGCCGCTGACCTTGCCGTCACACCAAAACTGTCCCCCACCGAAGCCAACGGTAAAATTTTCAACTACATGGCCTGCGGACTGCCGGTGATTGCATTCGACACCGATATTAATCGTGAAATTCTGGGGGATACGGGTGTCTATGCCACCTACGGCGATGCGCAGGACCTTGCCGAAAAAATTTCCTCTCTCGCGCAAGACAGTAACAGAATCCGGCACCTTTCCGAGTGTACACGTGAACGGGCCATTAAAGAGCACTCGTGGGATTCACGCGGAAAAAAGCTGGTCGGGGTTTATTCAGCCTTGCTAGATCAGAAACAATAGCTTCCAAAAAATGCATTTCAACCCACAAAAAGAGTTGACAGCATAAGCACTCTCTGATAAAAATCAGAACTCATCGCGCGGGAATAACTCAGTGGTAGAGTGCAACCTTGCCAAGGTTGAAGTCGCGGGTTCGAATCCCGTTTCCCGCTCCAATAGAAATCAAGGACTTAGGCTTAATTGCTTAAGTCCTTTTTCTTTTCATGCACCCCGCTATGCACCCTACTGTGTAACTGCCTTGAATAGCCTTTGGTTATGTGCTATGCCATACAGGCAGTAAATGCAGTACCGTGGATGCTGGCTTCTTGATTGCTGGCACACGGACTAGGGGGTGCGTTATACGCATAATGAAACAACCGGAAGTACTAGCAGTGACGGGCTTGTGCAACACCAGTATCTATAACATGGAGCTGGCTGGTAAGTTTCCTAAACGCAGGAAGCTAGGCGCAAGGGCTGTGGGTTGGATCGAGAATGAGGTTTACGAATGGATGACCGCGCTACCGTGCGCCTTTCCAGCGTAAGCCAACAATGCAGGTTCTTGACATAGCGGCAGGGCCAGCGCGTACTAAACAGCCAAACCCCTTGGACTGCTTTATACGTGTCCTGCTGCTGTGCCTAGATAATATTAAATTTTGTGATGCACCACTCTGCCAGATCGTCCCTAGGATGCCCTGTAAAGCCCTATCCCTCAGCAAGCCATACACTGCTATGTTTTAAATGCTCCTTGTGCCTCCCTGTCTATGCCATGCCCTAAACTAACGGATGCTGTACACGCCTTGCTGCTACGTTGAGGTGTCTCACTTTAAGTAACGTCCTGCACATCCCCCATGCCTCTTCTAGCGGGAACCACAAGACGTGTATAAACCTGTGCACTCTTACGTCTATCTATTTGTTTTGTGTACGTAATGACAAGCATTGCTTATTGATTACAAATCTAGGTTGTACCTATAGAACAAACACCCGATGTTTGATGCTAGCAGGCTAGACGGTTAGTCAACTAATCTAGGTTGCATTTATAGAGTAGAAGGCGTTACCTGTATTTAATAGGACTTGATTAGTCTTTTCAATATCTATTGCACACATGACAGATAACTACCAGCGATTATAGAACTATATAAGAACTAGATAATAACCTACTATATAACCAGCTACGCTGTAAGAAAGTACTAAGAACTAACAACATAACTTATATAAACAGTATGTAATCACCTACGGTGTTATAACCAGTAATAACCTAAGTATTAACTTGTAAAGTCAAAGACAGAGTCAAAGGCAGTTGCTCCACTTACGTTCCGCAACTCTTAAATCTTGTATTGCTATACCTAGTGAGTACGCCCTAGTTACACATATCATGGTATGGTTGGTTTGTGCAGTCTGTCAATATCTATTCGTTTTCGAGTCCCGTTGAATTATTCCGTTGACAGGCTCGATTTATATAGTGTATAAAAACCTTAGACGTTCAACTGGTTTTTATACGGAGGCTATATGCGATACGTTGCGTACTACAGAGTAAGCACACAGAAGCAGGGCAAGTCAGGCTTAGGCTTGGATGCACAGCGCAAGATGGTCTCTGACTTCATTGCCAGTAATGGTGGTGAACTCGTAGCAGAATACACAGAGGTTGAAAGTGGTAAACTCAATATACGCCCTGAACTCATAGCAGCCATGAAGCAAGCTGACCTTGTAGGTGGTAAGCTGCTTGTAGGTAAGTTAGACCGTCTTAGCCGTGATCTGCACTTTATAACGAACCTACAGAAGAGCAAGGTTGACTTTGTAGTCTGTGACCTTCCCGGCTGTGATAGTTTCACAATCAATATATATGGAGCTTTAGCACAGCGTGAACGTGAGATGATTTCAGCAAGGACTAAGGCTGGCTTACAAGCAGCTATAGCAAGAGGTGTAAAGCTAGGGACTAACAACCTACCTCCTGAGATGGTACAGGAAGCAAGTGCTAAGGGTGTTGCTATCATCAAGCAGAACGCTGATAACTTTGCCAGTAAGGTTGCTACAGTAATTGAAGGTATGCTCAGTCAGGATAAGAGCCTTAGAGCCATAGCAAGAGAACTAGACAGCTTAGGTGTTCAAACTGCACGCGGTGGCAAATGGACACCAACAGCCGTCAAGAACGCTATGGCCAGAAACAAGGGCTAATTCATTTCTTCTTAGGTTTGTTCTGTCTTTCCGTAAACTCCATAATAGCTGCAATTGCCTCTTCTCGTGTATCGAAATAACGCTTTCTTTGTCCTATCTGAGCACAGATTCTTTCGGGCATAAACCCACCATCTATCGGCTTGTCATTGGTCGTACTCATTGGAAGCCCCCTGTAGTCAGCCTCTAAAGCCCCTTAAACGTGCATCTGATATTAAGGCTAATCGATTACCAGCGTATACTTGATGTATGCATTGCGCTACTTCATGCTTGCGTTTATATGCTGCAAAAGTATCAATAGAGTATGCAAATCTATTAGCCTCTTCCTTTGACCAACCATCTGCTAGTCCTAACAAATAACCTGCTGCTCTTACTGTTAATGTACCTCTTAGCGCATAGAACCAAATCATAGGTACTATAGAAAACTGTCTTGATATTTTTGAAATGAATGATTGCATTAATGCAGCAAGCCATGCAAATGGCTTTCTAAGCAAGTACCACATTATAACAGTCAACCAAAACAGAGCTAAAGCTGTAGCTATAAATTCAATCATTGCCGTGCTCCTTGAGTTACAGAATGTATAACAATAGCCGTTAACCATAAATCTAGTAATGGGTAGCACGTCCGGTCAGGTATAGCTATAAGTATCGCGTACGCAAAGCACACTGCACAGAAAAGCCCCAGAATCACTCCTAAGGCCATCCGATGCAAAAGCGATACATCGGCCAGCTTGATTTTTCTATGTCGGCTCACAGGGCAAGCAGCAGCACCCTTGACAATCTCTGCATCAGTACATAACGCTATTGCAAGATCCATTCATGGTATAAACCACACAATTATTTAAACCTAATATGATGTCACGTTTAATGGTATCTATTGTTCAGATAAGGGGTCATGATAACAACTCAAGTGCAGGGTAAGCTAAAACTTAATTAATATTAGTAACCAAGTCGCCGAGGCCATGATTATGAAACATGATGAGCAGGATAATAAGTTAAATATAGCCAACATGGGATATGGCAAAGCAATGGATTACATGCGGATTATGAGCAATGATGCTGAATTAAAGATTAGTGAACTGGCCGTACATGTCCGAAAACTACTATCGCAGGGATTGTCTAAACAGGCTGTTGCCGAACAACTATTCATTGAGCTTGCTACTGTGAATAGGATTATAGGAGTGTAATGAGTAGCAAACTACCACATCAGTCACCACAACTATTACCTCTAAATCCTAGCTAACTCACTATATTCAATAGCTCAGCTTCCCATCTGAGAAGAGCATCCCGCTTCTCATCTTGATACTCAAACTGGTCGTATACCTTCTTCATACCTTGCTTGCCATGCGCTAAGATTGCTTCTGCATGTGCTTCTAGTATACCCATCCGAGACATGATTGTTCTAGCTGTCCTTCTTAGATCATGTGGCCCCCATTGTGGCAAGTTGAAGTATTGGTTTCTGTGCACAAACCTTGACAAGGCCATCCGTTCTATTGACTTATCACCCTTAGGACTAGGGAACACGTACTTATCTGCTGATCCTAAGAGCCTAACAGCAGTAGAAGTCAAATACACTAGATGAACTTTTTCACCCTTAGTTCTTGCTTCCGGTAAAGTCCACAAACCGCACCCTTTACAAGTTTTACACAACGGCTTACCTATACCTATCTTTACTTCCTGCATGTGCAGACCAGCAACTTCTCCAGGTCTTTGAGCAGTAATAAGAACTAGCTTGAGGTATGCAGGAAGTAACGGCCATACAGCCTTTAACTCATCATCTGATAAGTACCTAGTTCGTGGCTTGTACCGCAATGTGGGAACCACCTCAGTAAGTCCTAACATAGGATTGTACTCAGCAAGACCCCTGTTTATTGCATATTTAAAAACGTATCTAGCAGCTCTACATACGTTGTTTACCTGCCCTCTTGCGGCTACGCTCTCAAGCAGCGCAATTGCATCGCTCTTGTGAATTTCAAGTAACGGCTTATCTTTCCAGACTGGTAACACATCTTTATTTAAGGCGTACCTGTTTGACTTGAAATGTTCATTGCTGTGGTTAATTTCTGACCATGCTAGAAACAGGTCTGAGAAGTGCTTAAATGTTTTGTTCTCTGGTGGCGTCGGTGCCGGTTCTATGTATCTGGGGTCAATGCCGTTCTGGAGCTTTTTATAAGCATCTTGGTACTTATCTCTTGCTGTCTTTAAACTAACATCAGGATACACGCCTAGGCTTAATTCCTGCTTCTTACCACCAAGCGTAAACCGATAGCTGAATGACTTTGTGCCACTTGGAAGCACACGCACAGCAAAGCCTCTTGCCTCAACTACACGATACTGCTTGTCCCTTGGCTTCAGACTTTGAATACCCTTATCTGTAAACGTAAACGCCTTTGCCATATCATGCACCCTCTGTGCACCCCATAAGCAAGGTGCAGCGCAATACTTCTTAGTGAATCTCAGTGAACACCACTACGCTTAAAAGCTAGGCATGTAAAGGGTTTAATAACAGGTAGGTGTATGATGATAGGTGGTATTGAATCTCTATGAACGTTAGGTATCTACCTTGCCAAGGTTGAAGTCGCGGGTTCGAATCCCGTTTCCCGCTCCATCTAAAACATAACTACATTAGGTAGTTATCGGAATAAAGCCCTCGGCTTTGACCAAAGCTTTGACAAAAAGTGGCGGAAAAGTCGGGGGCTTTCGACGTTTTAGTCTCCACACGTGTCAGTCCCATCTTCTTCTCGTACCGTTCCGGAAAGAATGTTCGCATTTCCTCCAGAGCAAGGAAGTCTTCACCAAGATAGTCCAGAATCTTCTGACTCTCCTCAACCAAGCCCTTGCGATACTGACCGTAAACCTCATCGACCATTTTCTTGGTTGAATGCCCCATCATATCTACCAGACGGTTTTTGTGAACACCTACCAGCAGTGACCACTGTACAAAGGTGTGTCTGGAAGCATAGGGAACTCTGCCATTCAGTCCAATCTTAGCCAGAGCTTTATCCCAGATTGTCTTCCGAAACGATTTGTAGTTGAATGGAGAACCATCCTTCATCGTCAGCAGAAACTCACTCGCAGGCAATTCAATATTGTTATCGAAAGATATCAGCTCATTACTCACTGAGCATGTAGCCGCCCGATCGATAAGTTTCTTGAGCCTGGCCGTCAGAGGAATCGACCTTTTACGGTACCAGTTCTTTGGCTTGAGTTTCAGATGTTTCACACCTTTATTCTGGCGGATAAGGGCACAACGGACATTGACGGCATCTTCACTTATATGCCGCTTCATCAACCCCTCAAGTTCAGACCCGATCATACCTCTCAACAGCAACTCCATCACAACGTGGTAATGGGGATCTACTGCCTTGAGAAGCATTTCCCACTCCTCCAGCAAAAAGACATCTCGAACATCAATGACATCCTCATCATCATTGAGCAATGCCGATCGTTCCTGCTCCTGTAATCCCTTGTCTTGAATATCTTTGTATTTCGTAGATAAGTCGAGAAAAGGGTCAGGCAGAATCCAGTTGTACTCCTTACAAGCAGCAACCCAGACTTTTGACATGGGTCCCATAATATTCTTGATCCGTTTTACCGAAAGATCCTTGCCATCACCGTTAGTGCGTCTCAATTTGTCAATGAACGTTTCAACCACACTGGCTGTGATTGAAGCAAATGGCATCTTTTCGAAGTACGGCAAAATCCGTGAATTCAGGACTTCGGTATAATCACGCCTCTTGGTCACCGAAAAGAATGTCGGGATCTTTTGCTTCATCCACTCCGCAGCAAAATCTCCAAACAGCACATGCTCCGCAGCCGGCTTGTAATCCCCGCCCTCAAGCTGGGTGAAGTGGGTCTTAGTGTCTTCATCCATCCAGTAAAACGACTTGGCGAAGCAAAACGTGCGGTTTTTGATCTTCTGGCCGACTTGATCGAGAAAATCACAGAGCTCATCCCAATTTTTAGCAGAATCCACTCTGTCTGTCGGAAAACGCAGCCGCTGCTTGAAATAGTTAATGCCGATATAGATGTACTTCGATCCTTTCATCACATACAAGCTGCCAAAGCTCGGCTTCCTGTGCCAGGGCTGCTTCCTGCCCGATTGCTGTTTCTTTTTCATACTATGTTCCTTTCATGACGCTACCCCCTTCGGCTGAATTTCGTTTGCCCGATGAGGATAATCAGAAGTGTGGAGTTGATCAAGCGCGAAATTTTAGATGACCGCGATTGCTGTTGTTGCTCCTCAGTTTTGGCCGTGGATCCGGTTGTGGCGGAGACATGTGTTCCATGATTTTCATGACAAACAACGGACTCCACAGAAAGCGATAGACATAGCCTGCTTTAAAGTAATGGGTCCCCCGAACCAATTTTCCATCTTTCATCCAGTTTCTGACCGTATTCGCACTGACCGACATACGCTGGGCGAATTCAATTAGCCCGATCATCTCGAATTGGTCGTCTGGGGTATGTATATCGTTCGTCAGTTTCGCCATGTAAGTGTCTGTCGATTTAGATTGAGGCAGCGTTGAATTGCGCCCCTACAACATAGATCAGACAGGTGTCCGGTTTTTCTTCTCTACCTGGAAATGTCACGGTCCGTATGGCTTTCGCGGGGAGATTCCCAATTTCCAAGACGTGCTGTAAGAACTGCGATTGTACTTTTTACTTCGATAGTAGCTGACCTCTCCACTTCGAGCTGTCTTGTCAGTTCTGAGATGCCGGCGTTCAATTCTGACAGCTGCACCGACTGAATTTTGTTTTCCTTGGACACTTCGGCGGAAATGATACGGACTGATTCGCCTGATTCCCGTTCAGCTTGAAGCTGAAGCATGATGGATTGATTCTCAGCGAGCAAATCCTTTGATTTCTGCTGTTCTGATTCAAGCTTGGCCGTCAAAACGGCAACCGTCTTCTCGGCATCAGTTTTTGCCATAGACTCAGTGGCTGCTACAATCTGCAAGCGTTCGATCTCGGCGTTCAGTCCTGCTTGGGTCTCTGCCAGTGCTTTTGACTTTTCATCAGCAGCCACCAGTGTTGCTTCCATACTGGCAACACGACATTCCAATTCATGATGAGCGTTCAGAATGATGGAATTTTCCGATTGCAACCTTGTGTTGGTATTGTTCAATGCTTGGATCTTTTCATTTTGAACATTCAGGGTAATGCGAACCTCTGCGGTCTCGGTCCGGGCCAGTTCGCAACCGTAACGCTCACGTTCAATATCTCTGTTCAACAGTTCAATCGTTGCAGACTGTTTTTCGAGCTTAGTGACGAGTGTCTCGCGCTCGGCAGAAACAGCGTCGAACTCTTCAGTGAGCTTGTCCAACTGGTCTTCCAATGATTTACCAAGCGCCGCCAAATCATTGGCCTCTTCCTGGCAGATCACCAGACGGTTTTCAAATTCAGCTCTGACTTCGGCTTTTGCCCGTTCGATTTCTGCGTGAATCGCGCTGCATACGGCAACCGGCAAATCAGACGTGACAGCCACAGGTGTTTGACGCTCGTTTCTCCAGCGTGTCATATGCCTGTGAATCGTAGTGCCACTCCCTGTTTTCAAGCGCTCCATTACTTTCCTAATGCTCGGATTGACACCTTCCGCCACTAGGCTGTCTGCGACAGCTGCAACTTGGTCATAACTAACTCCTATTTTGGGCATACATGCTCCTTCCGATTCGTATCGTAACGTAGCAATGATTCGTATCAGTGCTACGTTACGATACGCATTGTTTGATGGGGTGGAATGCCCCGCAGATATGCTGCGATGCAATCCCCCTATGATAAAGATCAGACAGGTGTCCGGTTTTCTGAGTCCCCACAATTTTCAGCCACAAAAAAAAGCCAGCCCAGGGAATCAATCTCCCTGAACTGGCCTTTCGATAAGCATCAACAAACACCTGTACCCCAGCCGAAATCGGAACGTCATACAGTACTTCGAAATCGCTGATACTGGTTTCACACATTCTATTTGAGTCCGAGGTAGTGCTCGGTGATCCCAATTCTGTTGTGCCCCATTTCGTGGGAAACAGAACCGAGAGCTTTCTCGTAGCCCATTCCTGCAGCTTGGAGCTCTTTGAAGCGCTCTTGCGCAAAGTTCCATCGCAGGCCATGACTTCCGTTATATGTCTGGCCTGATTTTTCTGCAGCGACTTTCAGGCTATTGCGATAGCCATCTGGGCTGACCGTAAATTGACCTTGCTCACGGATATGATTAGTGAGTCGCTGATACGTTTCAGGCGACACTTGTGCTACGCCAGGCTTACCACCTTTTCCTTTGTATGCGATTAACCCGACTGACTTGCCAGTGTGAGCATCTTTTGCCAATCCCTTTAACTGATCTGCGTTTATATTTGTGGCGCCGGCAATTCTCAGCCCACTTTCAAGCTGGATCCGAGCTGCAAGCTGATGGTTTTGATTACCGATAGCCGCAATTACGGCTGTTGGATTGTCATAGTTGCGTGTACCCTCGAAACGAGGCAATTCCGCTTTAGCTTCTTGTCTCAGTTCCCGAATCGCAGTACGAAAATCATATTCGTTACCGCGTTCAAATTTCTGGCTATAGGTATTGAGTGCATTCTCAAGTTTTCCGATAGCCGCAACGTAACCAGAGAAGTGTGAATAACTAACACCCATCTCGATTTTGAACGCCAGAAACTCTCTTATCTGTTCTGTTGTTAGCTTTTCAAGATCACGGACACTGAATTCTTCTTTTACGAATCTCCCAAGTTCTTGCCATTTACCGATATAATTGTCCCGAGTTCCCAATGAATGGATCCCGGTCTTCTCTGCTATTGCAGTCGAGGTGCTGCCTCGCCCCTCGGCAGCAAGCGCTATACGCGCTGAATCTTTCGCTTCGAACTTTTTTTGTCCGATGCAGTTAATTCCGGATTGCGTAAAAAGGTGCAGAGTCTGCCCCTTAACGCTTCCTCTCATGATGTTCTCCTTTCAAACTGAAATAGGCCTCACCATATAGATCAGAAGCCTGTCCGGTTTTTCAGGAGCACGTGCTTGACGATATTTATAGACCCCGCGTCAGGTCGGGACAGATAGTTAAGAAAAAGCCTTTTTTATCGTGCTTGCTTCTGCACCTGCTACTGAAACTGTTTCCATGTTTTGCCCTATCAACGGCCTGGTATGGATACCGTTTTTGCGCGCTTTTGCGCGACGGCTCTGCCGTTTTTGTTGAGCACAAAAACGGCAGAGCCTAGCACCTAAATCCTGTGGTGGCAGCATTTACTCTTGACGCAGTCACCAATATCTCTGATGATAAATGCATCATCAGAGACGCTGTCAGGAGACAGCATAGAGGACAAAAAATATGCGACCACTTTCTGCGAAAATGATCGATCAACTCCTGAACTGGTATTTGAAACAGTCGGAGCTAGAACGGAAGGAATGTCACGTTGAACAGCGAAAGCGTATTAACGTGATGATGAATGGGGCCCGGAATGATGGCCAGAAGATAGAAGACGTCGGCGAGTTGTACTACCGAGCATTTCTGGAGGGAATTCGTGTGCGGTCACGCTTGCACAGCAACCGCAGGCTGAATACAAATGATGACCTCGATGATATTACCACACAGCGGATCGCAGCGGTGAAAGCAGCGACAAAGGCAAAACCATCTCCTAAACTTGATCGCCTGCAAGGCGATTTAGAACCTGTTGTTATGAAATTGAGAAGAGAGGGGGTTTCGTGGCAGAAAGTCAGTGACTATCTTGCTAAGCATCATAAGATCAGGTGTTCGCGTGGGTATTTGCAAAAGGTTTTCGAAGGAGACTGAAAATCTGTGTCAGATTTTCATGTAAGGTAGCCCCTATAAGAATAGGGATTATCGAGCCGAGGGAATGGAAGACAAACGAATCCCTTGGTCGTTGCAAGGTGTTTCTTGGTAAGAATTCCGAGACTAAATGACTGGAAACCACGCTCCACTGGGGAGTTAAATCAATTGGCTGCAGGTGCAGAAGACCAAATGATTGAAAGGTTAAGTAACTATTCGGCAGAATCTTTCATAAACATTAGAAATTTATGTGTCTATGAATAATTTCGTATAATTTGCATTGATAATAAATAATTTATCACTATATAAGTTTCTTGCAATCTGCAATCAGTTGGTCAAGCAGGTCTTCGGTACCTGGCCCTGACGAACATCTCGAAGAAATGGACAATGCCGATCAAAGATTGGAAATCGACATTGAATCAATTCAGTATTATGTTTCAGTAGTGTCCCAACGTTGATTAGTCAATGATCCGCAGTTACTGAACGTGCAAAAAATGAGGATTTTACTTTGAACGAAGCCACACTGACATTTGTGCACACATCATGAACGGGCTTTTCACTCGAATGCTGCCGCGGCGCTCGTTTCTGAAAAATTCGTGTTATGTATTTGGCGGAGTTGTCTTCTTTGCTGACATCGATCTCATAATGAAAAAGGTTCATGGATTGGAATCGCTTCTGCGACTTAATGACAAGTCCAATTCCTTCCTGGATAATATCTTTTTCCCATTTGCCAACTGCTCATCCCTCAACGCCTCAAATTTCCATTTTTACACAAAGGTGATGGCCGTCATTGACGACTCCATCATCTTCCGCTGTGGAATGCAGCCCGATTTTGATGGCACGACTATCACCGTACCCACACCATGCACCTATCGCGATATCCCGGCGTTGTTGCTGGTACTCTCTCACAAGCTGAACACCCCGCATTTTTCACGGATGATTGATCGCATCGAATCCGAATACCGATTGAGGGCTCGGTCAGTGCGCGCCTGTAAAGATCTGACGAGGTTTCCGGAGCTGAACGAACAAATCGCCCAGAAGCTCGACAAGGTGGCCGCACTATACAATCCGTCGCAGGTTGGTCCAACTGCCTCGCTATTGAATGACGCAGCCCGACATCCGATATTGTTCAGTGAAACGGAATTTACCTTCAACCTCATCGAGGCACGACTTGCAGCAAAACGGGGCGAATTCCAGAGGTTCGAGATCTCTGCTGCCGAACAAGCCTACATGTTAAAGCTCTATGCAACAACCAAAGTGGCTTTTTGCGATGAACTCAAGCAACACATCGAGAAGTCGCTTGTAGGATGTGATGAACAGTATGCTGCACCATTACGACGGCATCTGCACACGGTGATACGCGTCGATCTCATGAGGAACCTGATAAGAAACAACAAAGACCTCGCGATATTGAAGCATATAATCTCCCGAATACGCCGTATTTTAAATCCGATGGAACCCGAAAAATACAAAGCATTCGAACAACGGGCCAAAGGCTTTCTGTTGGTGCGCATCAACCATCTGCTCAAGATTGCCCTTAAAATGGATTTTGAAAAAGGAATCTACCAAGTAATGATGAGCGGCATTCCGACAGGGGTTACGCAAAAGTTGGAAGATTGTGTTGTGTTGGCAGTAAAGGACCTCAAAGGAAATAGACGACAGGAGATTCTTGAAATCTATTCACTTGAGAACTACGTCAGCACTCAAATCGATAAAAAGGAATTGGCTGCTTTTAGATATCTAAGGAAACAACGTATAAAACCCTATCCAAATGAGCAGCTGATCGCGCTGCTTCCTGAACCACATCGGCAGAAAATCCTCGATTTACAGGCCCGTCTCAGGCTAATTCTGAATAGTGATGGCTTTCAGGAAATCGTCAGCCGTATAGAGCAGAGGGACTTTTCCATGGTGAGTGAGAAACTTCACTACATGACTGAAGACGAACAGGCGCTGACACTGTATCTCCTGTTACTTTGCATCGGTTACACTATCTACTACGAAATTATCCAGCCCGAAACCAAGCCAAAATTTATCGGTTTGCTGATCCCTGATTCCGAAACCAGTCCTGCAGTATCTTTTCTGAGACCAGCGTTCAATAAGTTTAACGCCATGCTGGTCCCGGATAGTTGCCTGTCTATTTCGCCTACAGCCACAACTTCACGCTACAAGGAGACTTCTTCTGAAATCAAACGGATTAAGCGTGATGAAAACATTAGCTGCGTCACTATCAGCGCAATTATGAATGAAATTATAGAGAAAATTCTTGGCCTGCAAAGTTCAGGGACCGCTATTTACAGATCAAACGGGGAAAAGACCAATCATCTGGTTAGTAGCATCAGGGTGGGTACAAAGCTGTTAGTTGTCGATCTTACCAATAATGATTACTATTTAGTGCACATGGATATCTGCGATGGAAAATTTGCGGGCGACACTTTGAACTTTGCTAACGCCTACATGAATGGTGCTATCGATAATGTTTCAACTGATGAGTGGAGAAAGAGTTTCTCAGACGTAGAAGCCTCTTTCATAAAGACATATCAGCTTGAATCAGATCCGGAGCAGTACGCAATGACACGAGCTCATCTGCTCAAAAATAAATCGTGGCGGCAAATTCAGACGTTAATTATTTGATAGCCCATGGTTCACTGGGCGCCGGTCAGCGAAAAAAGGTGAGTACTGGAAAAGATGGACCTACACGAGGCTGCTGGCGGCAGTTACCGGCAGTTTCTGCAGCGTTATCCCTGTTCGACTCGTATTGAAACTGTGAAAGTAAGGCTGGCTGCTGTATCTGTGTAATCAATTGCCTAAAAGGAGAGACTGCAATGTCACACTGGTCACAGGATGAGTATATCAAAGCCCTTAAATTTGCAGCCGAGGCCCATAACGGTCAGAAGGTTCCCGGCACGGACCTCCCCTATCTGTTCCATATTTCTCTCGTCTCAATGGAGGTTCTCTCCGCCTTGGCAGCCGAAAAATTAATTGATGGCAATGTGGCCGTTCAGTGTGCAGTGCTGCATGACGTAATCGAGGATACTGCAACTTCTTATGAGCAGGTTGTAGAGTTTTTTGGCTGCCAGGTAGCCAACGGTGTTCTGGCCCTAACCAAGAATGATGATTTGCCAAAAAGCGATGAAATGGCCGACAGCCTGAATCGAATCAGACTTCAACCCAAAGAGGTCTGGATGGTGAAACTGGCCGACCGGATCACAAATCTACAGCCGCCACCCGGCCACTGGACGCTGGAAAAGAAGAAAAAATACCAGGCAGAGGCTGCCATGATCCTCGATGCTCTGGGTGACGCCAGCCCGTATTTGGCAGCGCGGTTGCGGGGCAAGATTGCCGCCTATGTTGAGTACCTGTAACCTATGTTTGAGAACACTGTAGTGACACGCTTCCGCAACCTGTACATAGCCACCACACTTGCCTGTGCTGCCGCATTGCTCCTGGGAATACTAGCTATTCGACTGCCGGGTGAAAGCTTCACCTCTGTTTGTATCTATTTTGCCGCATCAACCGTGATCACCTATCTCTTTTTCTGGGTCCTGCGTCGCACACTAACGTTTTCAACGCCTGTCAAACATGGCTGGTTCGTCATCCGTGGTGGACTGATAGATCCGATTACCTGCCTAATGATTACAGCGCCACTTGCCTTTACACTGTTCTCCAATGCGGGTGATAGTTTTATTGTGCTGCTCTGTATGCTGTACCATCTGCTCCGCTTCGCTGCCTTTGTCCTTCTGGCCCGGCATTACATTGATCTGCGTCCTTTTGTCCGCGGGGAGAGCAGTGCGGTTCCGTGGCCCCATCACGACGGAAGTGCCAACGCACCGGATGCGGTGTTTTTTCGGTCGCCACCCGACTGGCTGGGTGAAATAGTATCTGGCGGCTCTTCACTACGCTGGGGGGATGAACTGCCTCCACGTTCTGCCATTATTACGCTTGCAGCGTTAGCAACACTCCTTGTGTGTCTGCTGAGCCAGGCCATCCTGTTCGCTGCCCATGAACCACCTTATGTAAAAAATCTCCCGGTATATCTTATGGTGTTTTCCCTTTTCATAACGCCTTCGATCATGCTCATCCTGCTGGTCAGGAAAAGGGTTTGCTCCTTTGTCGGTGCCAATGGCGTGGTTGATTACAAAATGGAATTTGACGGGAGTGTTGAGTCATGGGAGGTTCGTTTCGACGAGTATCAGCACCTGAAAAAACATACCACCGTCAACTATCGCGGTTTTGCTGGTATTGAAGGCGCATACATCGGCCACAGTGAAAGCCGTAGTTTTGAAAATTCCGATGGCAGTGTTCAGCAAGTCTTCAACTACAATTGGGAAGACCCGGCCAGCACCCGCACTGAGGGCACTCTCCCGGATGTACGGGCGACCTTTTGGAAAAAGATTGAAGCGGTCTGGGCGATGATGGAGTAAGCGCTTGATAAACACCGGCTACAAACAAGAAGGCGTCTGCCAGAAATAACGTGTATCAGTAGCACTGCTTAAAACAATTGCAGTTCGGTGAAATCATGAATGTTTATATGGGGAAAAATCCGATTTTATATATCAAAGCTGACGGGAAAGGCCATCCCGGGCTGCTGATTCGTTATCATGATCTAAAATCCGGGCTTGATTTGGGGCTCGTGGCAGTACTTTTTTTCGCACTCTTTTCAACGGTATTTTACCTGTATCTCATGTTTGGCGGCGATTCCATAAACTGGTGGCCGGTAATCCATCCCAGTTCCACAGCATATCAACCCACCTACGTGGGTCCCAGAAGAAGCCTACACCCTCATGTCCTTGATATTATTTTGTCAGGCTGAGACTCTGATATCTGCTGAGTTTTTTTGGTACCGGAATGTTGATGATATTTATGAATATTTCCACATTGCTAAAATTTATGAGGCCAAATTTCATTGATTACTGTTTGGCAACGGCCACATCGCCCTTCTGTTTCCGGGTAAAGTCAAAAAGTGCCGGAGTCTGATAGTGGTTCTTTTTCTGTAGTGAACTTTTCTTCCTGTCGCCGAGTTGAATCACCGTTCCGCGACTGGTTTCGCCGCGGCCAAAGTTAGAGAGGTTGCCGCTCTTCACCTCTTTGTACAATTTGGGAACCCGGTCAACAGCGTAGGCCAGCATTTCGCTGAGGGTGATGGATTTATCAACAGGTTTGAAGTCGGCTTGAAATGCGTCCAGGCCGTCATGTACTAGGGAATAGGTTAGAAGTCCCTGCAGAAGTTTGTCGCTCTCCAAGGCCACGTCATCGGCCTGGCTGGCGGCCAGTATCCGCATTCCCTTGTCATAGGCCAGTTGTCCCAGACCACGGCTTCCCATGGGGCCGGGCTTGAAACCTTCTCCAACAGTAGCGGCAGAGTGGCAGGCATCAACAATCATCGCCATGTCACCGGCATCAACATAGCGGAGCCAGCGGGAAAGTTCATCGCTGGAGATTATGTGGCTGAGCAAATCAGGCGTTACCTCCCGGTTTGAAGCTTGGCCGGTGTCATGGGTGAAACTATAGAAGATGCCGTTGTCATCTACATGGCCGTGGCCGGAAAAGGAAATAATCAGCAGGTCTTCCGGGGTGGCCTTGGCCAGTTTATCGGCATTGGGAATATGCTGTTTCAGGTCGGCGGAAACTGGATTTCCTGCGAGCAGGTCAAAGACAGCTTTGATGTTTTCCTTGGTGGCGTTTTCGTCGGTGAGGGTGATGGGGATGATGTCACTGTAGGCAGCAGCCTTGGGGATGCGGGATTCCAGTGACTGCCTAATTTTGAGAGCATCGCTGGCAGCGTATTGGAGATTCCAAGCGGAATTCTGGTAACGGTTGACGCCAATGTTAACGAGATACGCCTTCCCCTTGGCCGGGGTGATGTCCTTTGGTATGGCAAAGTTGATGCGACTGGTCAGGCTCTTTATGCCGTCGTCGTTAAAGGCGTACGCAGAAAATTCCACGTCTCTGGTTTCCGCTTTCCTCGGCAGGCGGATGTTGTTGAAGGTAATGGTCTGGGTGCCGTCTTTCTCCAGAGTGATCGTTCCTTCCTTGAAACCAACCAGTTGGCCGGCGCGGAACAGTTTCAGATCGGCAACGCCGGTTTGTTTTTCCTTGTCGCCGATTTTTCGTCTCGGTCCGCTAACCTGAACCGTCACGGTTACTGTGTCGCCTTTACCTTCTCGGGTTATTTTGGGTGATATTGTGACAGTGGGCAGCACCCTGTTAAGGGACATAAGGTTCTTGACAGGCTTGAAGGTGTCGCCGTTGAGGATGCGGGGGAGCAGGCGCGGTTCGTAGTACTCCTTCATAAAGGTTTCCAGCGGCAGAGGCGTCAGCGGGTCGTCCGGCATGATCCAGTGAAGGCCTTTGATCTCTTCCAGATTATTGGTGTCAAAACGCCCCTCTGGGTCAACAACCGCCCAAGAGCCATCGGTAAAGGAAATTAGCTTGGCAAGCCATTTTCCGGTAGTAATGTCCCACAACATTACCGTTCCATCATGGCTTGCAGAGAGTAAAAAGTTCGGCTTCTGGCTGAAAGCAATTGCCCTAACGTTACTTACATGACCTTCTAATGTAAGATGTAGCCTTTTACGAGCTAAGTCCCATATTTTTATGGTCTTATCTTTGCCACACGATACTACAAACCTGTTGTCAGGAGTAAATAGTACAGTATTAACTTCTCCAGAATGTCTAGAAAATTCGGCGTAAGGAGAACCTTTATCCACATCCCATACTCTTATCTCACCACCTAGGCCAGCAGATGCAACGAATTTGCCGTCAGGAGAAAAGGCCCCAGTGTCGATGCGCAATTTGTGCCATCCAGCAAACTTTGTCTGCCTTCTTTTATTGAGATCATATATTTGTAGATCAACTCCTTGACCCACCAAAAGCATATTGCTATTGGTAATATCCAGGAGGTTGTATTCAGTATGACTGGAATCAGTACTTTTAATATTTGTGCCCTCAAACTTTCCAGAAGCAATATTATACGTCTTTATCCCCTCGTCGCTTACTCCGATGATAAGTTTTTTTGAGTTGGAAGTTATTTTGTAACCACTAAAAAAACTATTATTCTTTCCCTTTAGTTTTTTGTATGGGCTACCTGTTTTCAATTCATATATGCTGATTTCATTGATATTGTTATGTTCTGATTGGGCTATAAGATACCGGTTATCTGATGAAATTTCAATTGACCAGACTTCTCCTAAAGGTGCGCTGTAACGGTATTCAACTGTACCATCATTTAGATTCCAGCGTTCAATAGCACTTACGCTGCTTGCGATGACGTCATGATTGGAATTGGAGACAGCAAGGGCATGGAGTTCAGCAGCAGCACCCAAAAACAAGATTTCTCTATTGGACTTTATGTCCCACTTTATAAGAGTATGGTCATAATTAGCACTAATGACAAATTTCCCATTTGGAGCCCACGCAACCATGTGGTCAAGCTGGATATGTTGCGTTGTTTCTCCTTCTTGTTTACCGGTTTCAGAATTCCAGAGTTTAAGTTTGGAATCCATAGAATCCGTGATGCTACAGGATATTATCTTATTTCCAACTGGAGAAAATGCAGCAAACATGGTATTTCCCGTGGTAAGAGTCCATTTACTCCAGTCCTCGGTATTCCAAAGAATAATTCCATCAGGTGGCGTGGCTTGTTTCTTTCTTCTTGATGAATTTGAAACGACCGATAACAATCGCCGACCGTCCTGGGAAATGGACAATGTTTTGATATCACTACTTAAATATAGCGATTTTTCAAAATTACCACTGGTAGCATTCCAAATTCTGATAGTTTTATCGTCACTTGCTGACAAAATCTTCTTGCCGTCAGGAGAATAAATGACGGCATTCACTGTATCCTTGTGACCAACCAATCTGTTGATAATTTTTTCATTCACAATGTCCCAGATAAATATCAACTTATCCCGGCTTGCAGTGACCAGATGTTTGCCATCTGGTGCAAATACTACGGAAGTGACTTCAGACCCGTGCCCTTTCAAGGAATGAAGTTCTTTGCCAGAAGTCACATCCCAAATCTTAATAAAAGAATAATTTTCTAATTTTTCCCACCAGTTTCTCTCGTAGTGACTCGCCGAAGCAATATATTTTCCGTCCGGAGAAAAAGCAACAGATGTTACTCCATTATCATGTCCGGAAAATGTTCTTATTTCTCTTGCCGTTTCAATATCCCATAATTTCAGTGTCCCATCTTCACTTCCAGAGATGACCATACGGGAATCAGGAGAAATTGCCACAACATTCACTATATCAGTATGACCGGTCTGCACAACCAATTGCGGCTTATTTAGATTTTCATCAAATGCATTTGGAAGAGCAACAGCTGGAGAAATTCTGCCCAACATTCCGCACAATAAAATAAAACAAGTTGTGACCTTCAATAACTGCATGATCATCTCATTATTCTTTATTTGTTCTTCTGAGTGCAGTTAACATATCAAAAAAAGCCTGAATAATGTTGTCCGGACCAGAAATATTCGCTACCCTACTTCCCCTCAAAACTAAACTGCACCGTTCCCCATTGACTCCGCTTGGGACTGGTAAGTATCGCCCCTCTGGTCTGCCCACCCATGGCGCTACTCAGGAAATTTTCCAGCGGGTTCTCGGCGCATTTCGTCTGCCCCCTCGTCTTGTAAGCGGTCTGTTCGAAAAGGGTTACGTCCAGCGGCATCTGCGAAACAATAAGCTTAACCGTGTCTTCCCCCGGTTCTTCGATCATGATCCCCGAGGCCTCCAGAAAATCCCGTTCCTTTCCTGCAGCAACCAATACGGAATCACTGCTATCTTGTGGGCCGGGAAATATGGCGCTCACTTTGCCGTTGGCGGTAATGTCGATCAGATAGCAGTACAGATCGCTAAAGGCATTGTTCTTAACCTTGAAAGTCAGGATATTTCCGCGTTCTATCTTTTGATCTTGCATCTGACGAGCCGGGAAGGTTTCCATCATACGGAATTTCCCCACATCAGGTACATCCAGGCAGATGGGTTTCTCACCGCTGCATTTGGGGTCCGGCGCATAGCGACTGACAAGCACATCCACCAGCGATGCTCCATTATTGCCGGTTCCCCCGAGACGCTTCAGTTCCATAATTCGGGATAGTTTTTTCAGGTTTTCCGCTACCAGTTCCACAGCACGCTTATCGCTATCCGGACGCATGGCAGGAATCTTCTCGCGGATGGGGCGTTCATCGGACCCCAATATCCATATTTCAGGCTTAACGGACGGATCAGCCATTGGCAGAGTGGCTTCTGGCCGCTCCTTAAACGGTTTCCCACCCTCCTGTTTCGGACGGATCACCAGCACCAGCAGATCGGCCTCCTTCTGGGACGCTGTCTTGGCATAACCAGGGATTTTTGAAATCTCTCCCCGGACGCTGTCGGCCAACGGAGCATCAATCGGCAGGTCAGCCCGTACGAAAACTTTCAGCGGCTCATAGGGATACACATGGGTCTCCTCAACGGCCAAATCACCTTTTTTGAAGCTTCCCTTTGACACTTCACCCGTACTGGTAAATGTCTGTACAGTGGTTATCGCAAAGGTATCATCGCTTCCTTTTTTCCGGTATACCGAACCGACCGTTATTCCAACAAACCGCCCGCCCTTGATGGTAACCAGCTTACCATCCTCTGAAACATCGCTGATCGGAATGCTCTGTTCCGGCTTGGGAAAGTCGCCACCAAAAGCGGAACGGTTTTTCTTTCCCTCAATCAGCGGGTGCTGCTGGGTTTCACGGACAGTACCAATCAGCGCAACTGATCGTTTAAAGACTTCATCCCAGGTTTCTCCGGGTGATGTCTGTGCAAGTGCCTGCACCCAGTTCCAGGTAAACAACCCATAAGACTTGCCATTCGGCGCTTGAAACTCACCAGCTTGTTGATCCTGCTGCGCCGCTCCCACGATTACCCCGATCTCTGGTGAATGTTTGAACGTGTGAGTTCCTAGGGGATGGGGTCGCATATCCACCGCAACAGCCCGCACTTTGGGCGCTTCTCCCCTGGTCATGTTGCCTGAATGGCAGGAGTCGGAGACAAAAGCTATGTTGTTTGTCTTTGCATAGATCGGCAGCAACCATTCCCCCACCTCTTCATTGAGAATATCATAGCCGTTAAGATCAGCCCCCTCCACTTTTGTACGCGATCCGTAAGAAACCCAGGTGGAGTCATACGCTGTGCCACCGGCGAACTTTGGCTTTTTCTGACCATTCAGATTGCGGGTCAGGGAACCATGCCCAGAGAAATGGATATAAACGATATCATCCTTGCCAACTTTTCCAGCCAATCGGGTAAAAGCTTGCTTAATACCATTGTGGGTGGCCTCGTTGTTTGTCAGTATCCGGATATCGCTATCCTTGTACCCAAAATGATCCTTTAACACATCCCGCACCAGCTCCACGTCGTTGATGGTGCCATCCAGATTGAGAAAACCGCTGCCGCCGTAATCGGATATGCCGATCAACAAGGCATGCTTAGCGGCATAGGCCGGCAGGGATAACAAAAGCAGTAAAAACAATATTGTAAAGCGGAACAGCATGGTGAATCTCCTGAATATTATAAAAACGGCATGACACATTTTATTGGTTTATCGCCACACATTGCAACTGAGGTGGCTGGGGTTAGTGAGGAACCAGGATTTCAAATTCATTTGCTGGTATAAAAGACAACCGTTGATGAATTGCTTTGTGCTGAAGATACTTCAATACTTGGTCGTTGCTTGTCCTGATAAAGAGTACCAGCCGAAAGTTTTGCACCTCTGGTTTTTATGTCACCTGTATACTCAGGAAAATTTTGTCCTTCAGTAGGTGTATCACCTTTTTCAGAATTAAATTGAGGCTTGTGTGTGAAAACATTGGCAATAATCATTTCTTCACCGCACTTTGTGCCGTTTGCTTCATTGCAATCAACTTCAATTTCGAATTCTTTTTTATCTGCAGGAAGTATGTGTACCTGGCCGCCCTTGAAGAAGTTTTGGCTACGATATTCATTCGGAATCAGTTGAAGCCGTTTCTTGTTGGCATCTATATATATTAGTTCCAGATAGAAATCCTTGTTGGCCACGACTTTAACTATAATTTTTTCTCCATCGCGATATTCCATTTTTTCAGTCGATACCCTTACATTTAGCGGAGCATTTGGATCATTGTCATACTCCGGGCCTGCTGCTATATCCTTCAGTAACTTTTCATCAACAGTAACAGAAGCTTTGATGGTGGCAGTGGTGCAATATCCCTCACGATCCACAACAGGGTCTGAAAAAATCGGCGGTTCCAGCAATTCAACACGTCCAATAGAACGGGCCTCCTTGATATTCTTGACGTTCCTTTTGCTCTCGGTGCGCGAATATGTCTTTAAATAAGTGGCTGTTTTAGTTAGAGCATCGTTTTGGGCACGCTCTACCGCTTCGATACGTGCTTTTTCCTGCCCAACTTCCCAGGAAACCCCTTTGCTGACACACCCCATGCCCGTAGATATCTGCGTTTTTTTGAGTATCGATTGCCCAACGTTTTCTCCGTATGCAATCGAACTGCATAAAAGTATGCTAAAAATAGCCGCAAAAGATTTCAAAATAGATTCCCCCGCATTCTCAATTTGCAGTATTCACGGTTTGAACCGCCTGTCTGGTAACGATGCCGATTTGACCCTGCCGTGTGAATATTCCTCCTGCTTTTTTATCGATAACATTTATCATTTTCCCGTCGCGTTCACTGACAAAGATATAAGGGTCTTCAATTTTTTGTGCTTTCACTTCTTTAATTTTCTTTTTGATTCTGTCATTAGGAACTGAACTGTCTGAAACAATCATGGACATATTATTTTTTTTCAGGTTTTCTCGTACATCTTTATCAAGACTGCTTGGGTCTGATACAGAACACAGTTCATTTGCACCATTCAAAAAAACCACTGACAATGGGAACGCATTCAATGATGGTAGATATCCAGGAACACCGTTAAGATTGATTAAAAGAGATTTGTAATCACCATCGAGAGCCTCTCCTTCTAAATCCTGTATGCTGACATCGCATGTAGCATATTTTTTCTTGGGATGCGACGGTGGCGCCACGGAGTCGATAAGTGTCTTGACTGATTCCCGCCCTGTGCAAGCATCAGTCCCTGAGTTGTGGAGACACATCGTGGCCTTAACGGTCGCCTCTATATCGTTACCGACTGTGCGAAAAGTCGGCTCTGAAAGAGACAGGACATTTTTTACTATGCCATCAAGACGCGTTTCGATGGCTGAGTATTTACTGCCCAATTGATCTACCGTCTGACTGTTGGTTACATGTATACCTTTGGCTGCCTGAAGAAGAAGTGCCAGAACCTCATCTCTGGCTGCACTCTGTGCCGATGCGTAAAGATCAGGTGCGCCGGGGTTTGAAAAGCCCGTAGCAGTTGCTGTTATCACCCCTAAAGTCCAATCCACCTGGAATGAATCTGCTTTCGAGATTTGAGGGACAAGCCAAACAACTAAAAGAATGATAAAAAATCTCACAATGAACCCCTCGCTGTAGTGATATTATGTGTGTTTTAGTGACCAGACGCTTTAAAAAAGTCATCATTTAAACTGGGCTCTGTTTCCGCTGCCGCAGGTGAAGCAGGTGGGGTTGTTGGCGTGGGTGGTGCAGTCTGAGGAGGTTCTTGTGGCACCACCGGGGGTGAGGTCGGTGCGGACTGTGGCGTGGTGGTGGGGGCAATGGTGATATTATCTTTCCATGCGTAATCTTCTTGTCCACCCTTGTCTTTGGCCACTATTTTTACTTTATACGTTCCTGGCGGTAATCCGGGAAAATCAGCTGTTCGCTCCTTGCACTCCTTACCGGAGCAATCAAATAGTCCAAAATTTGTCACCGGCCTTGAGCCGGAAAACACTTGATATCCAAAACTATCTAATTCATTCCCGGAAACAGCAGAAGCGCGAAGGTGTATTTTACCGTCTATTACATTAGTCAAGTGTATATTCACCCTAGGACGGCTTAAAATGCCTTTGGAATATTCCAGTAACACATTTTCCCACCAGTTCGACGACGGTTGTGGTATGCCGCCTGGGGACGGTGTTGCAGGTTGGATTGTAGACATGCCAGACATGGGATGCGGTGCAAACTCTACGTTCTTATTGATAATATGCTCATTTTTTTCACTTTCATAACCGTTTTGGTCAACCACCCATGCAGTAATACGTACAACTTCCTGATAAGGTTCCGCTGTTTTTTGAGCTTCAGTATTGCCATTTACAGAGGAAAATCTTTCCGTTGTATACGACCGCTGGACAGCAACATAATTCGAATCTACTTTAATGGAATGTCTCCCGGTGAAGTCTCCACTATTTGTGCGTAAATTTCTAATTCCCTGTTTGATCACCAATACATCTCTGCCACCTGATATGTGTATTTCACGCACCGGAGTATCTGACTTCCATGAAATAGAGACCTCTGCATTTTCCGGATGAAGTACGGCTTCCAACCGGTTCAGCACTGGTGCATTACCCGCCAGCGCCACTCCGGTGCTTAATACGACCAGAATAAACAATGTGACTGAATTCATAATGTTGGATTTCATGCAGTGCCTCCTAGAGACTTTCCAGTTCAAAGGATTCTTTTGTCAGTAAAACATCAAATAAGACTTTCTCCGGCTTGGTGGTGAAAGGCTTAAAAGTTGAATCCTTAAGCTCGATTTTAGCCTTGATACGTTCTATTCTGGCCGTATTCGAGTCTTCAGTGCTCCGTATAACAGCTGAGTAGCTTTTGCAGTTATCTTTCACCAGGTCATTGCTGCCTAAAGGCACGGCGGGAAAAGTTATTGGCCACACCTTTCCATCTTCGTCCTTCAATTTCACAATCCATGCGCTATGTATTTTACCTTTAGAGTCAGCTGCATCCGTTCTGGCCTCAACACAAGACCATATAAGATCTTCATTGAATGATTCGCTCTCTATATACTTGAGAGAGGCCGTGAACATGGTAGACGGGAAATAGTGACTGTCCTGACTTATTGAAAGTTGCTGGTATTTATCGTTCTTATCTGGGGGTATGTATGTTGAACTCTTGATCCTTTCGACTTTATAGGCAACAACCAACTTGTTTCCGGACATCCCAGACGCACCGCCGGTTTTTCCCCCAATGCCTGCACCAGCTAACCTGTCATCAGCAACCTTCAAGCGTATTCCGCCCTCCAGACTATTCTTTGCATTCGATAAGAAACTATCTACCGCCACAGCCTCAGTTACATACCAGAGACCTTCCTTAAACGGAATATCCCCGATATTACTGGCACGGATGTACGTCACACCGTTCGACTCAAATGATTTGTTAAATTCAGCTTTAATATCTGCAGAAGGCCCGAATTTATAAAGCAAATCCAAATTAAAAAATAAATCATTGCGATCCACAGATGCATAATTGGCTGTTTTCTGTGCTTTTAACTCATTAATTCCACTGCCTTTTGTTTCATTAGGCCTCCCGTTTTTTTCAACCCATTCCGTCCCGATATAAAACTCTTTTACCGGAAACTTAAGAACATGAAAACCATCACCAAACATGGATCTTGCAGACTTACTCGCGGTATCTGCCGTGTTAGGCGGATGAATACATCCACATACAAACAGAGGCAGCAGTAAATATATTATCTTTTTCATAAAATCAGTTCCTCCTTGATCGATTTCTTATCGCAAGTCTTTATTACAATTCCAGCGCATTACGAATCAGGTGAATGTATGTAACAAATTTCACAAATACGAATCGTAATCACAGTCCTAAATGTTATGGTTTTGTTGTAGAAAAACTGTAAACGTTATTATCAATGGGTTTTTCTTTTCCTTGATTGTCAATTGTCACAAATCTGAAGAAATATTTTGCTGGGTTGCGTACTTTAATTTTGGCCTTCCATGAAGCGCCATCTTTCTTCATGACAATATTAGGGTAATCATCATTATTGCCAAAAGTAGCTGTAATAGGGGAAATTTGTAGTAGTGGTTTAGTAGTACCATTATAGGTGAATCGGAATATACTTGATGTTTTATAACTAGTTTTATTGCCTGCATTTATAACGTCCACATACAAATTTTTACTCTCAGGTTCTGGCACTAAAAATCTGTTAAAATCCTTAATATTTTTATCTACAACAGTGATCTTATCAATAATTGGGACGTGCTTGTCTTTTGATACAACATAGCGGTATGTATCAGGTGCCAGCCAAATAGAGTAAGTGCCATTACTAACAGAAGTTGTTTCTTTATCAGGCCTTGCACTTCCAAAGACAATTTTTGCGCCTGTTAAAGGTAGCGTTTTACCTTCATCCTCAAATATTGTTCCTTTGACAGAATATAATATAGTTTTAGGTATTGGATAAGAATCCGTCGGCTTTACTTTATTATTACAACAAGGCTTATTTTTATCAGCAAGACACGGGTCTTTTGGGTCAATAGTTTTTGAATACACATTGATTACCCAAGGATCTGTTTCATTTTGCGGGGTAACTGTACTAGAAAATTTCCACGTTTTATAATCATTCGCCATATCAATATGATAATTTCTATTACCAAATGCTACACAAACTTCTCCTGCCGGATTTGTTTCTACGGCAAAATCGACCTGTTGACTCTTTTCACCTGAATACCACAGAAAGGGTGTCGTCTTCATAATTGCATTTTTGTTCTTTATTTTTGCAACACCAGAACTGACTACTACCGGTACAACTTCACTAGATGTAAAATTGCCGGCATTGTCATTAACATGTACCTTATAAAAGTATTTACCGTCTTTTGGTGCTGGTACGTCGTCAGTAAGATAACCAGAAAATTCAAAAGCATTAGCCTTTGGAATTGTGAATTTCTTTACCGCTTTAGAGCCCCAATTTTTCTCATCGGTTGAACGCCATAAGCCTGCTTGATAGAGTCCTGAACCTTGTGTGTTTTCAATAGCTGAAAAGTCAATTTTAATTTTATTGCCGAATGTGATGGCAGGATATTTGATTATCTTTACTACCGGTTTTTTTGCCATCGATTGTATTTTTTTACGTCTTCCGGGGATTTCTTTATTAACAATATTATTGAATTCATTTATTACTAGTTCAGCATCCACCTTTTCTACATCTGCTCTGCCACCGTGTAGCCACCACGTTACAAAATCGACGTCATATTTTAAATTAAAGTTCTCTTTTACTGATATATTGAATATTGCGTTTTTAATCCCCGTGTTATTGGTTAAATCATATCCACTATATTTGTTTTTATTATAATAATAATGCAGCAATATCCTAAGCATATTTGATCTAAAGTAATATCTATTTACATCATTGTATTTGTAAGCAAAATACGTTGGCGCTATAATATCAGCCATTTTACCAATAAAATAAACAGGTCCACCACCTGTCAAAACACCTTCAACATCAGTTACAAGTTTATCTGCAGCAAAGCCTTTAAGTGTTGTGTCGTCAATATATTTTCCATTACCAATATACATATCTTTAATTAAGTATTCTATTGTGTTATAAGGCACTTTTTCTATTAGTTTTTCTTTGTCAAACCATTTATTTGTTGCGATAATATCTTGGCGAAGCGCCAATACTCCTTCAATAATCTTTCTTGTGTTGTCTAAGTTCTGTTTTTCATTATCTATAATATTTATGTTACGTCCCATAGTTGCATCATTAGACATTAGTCTGTCATAAACTTTAGTTCTCAATATCAATATATCTAATACTTGGTCACACGTTAAACCACTAATATCCCCCCATTTTAATTTAGTGTTAAGGCTGTCATCAAGTTTAAGTATGTCAATAGTTGTTTTGTAATAAATGCATTGTGTTGAATCTATAGCTAATGCTTGATTGCAAAATATGAACAACGAGAGATACAAAAGTATATAAAATGTTTTTTTCATATTTCCTCCAAACAGTAAATTAATATACACATATTTCAGATTTGCATTCTGCATTCACATCTAAGCTATTAACCTTTATAATCCCATTTTTACTGTTTCCTTCTTTGCCATTTTTATCAAATGCTCTAATAGTATATGGGCGATCTCCCGGCTGGTGAATCACTTTACTCCAATTCCAGTTGGTGCCACTACCACTCATGTCTCTTGTAATAAAGGCATCTGAAAAAGTAATCGTTACTTTTGCAGCAGTGATATCAGTTTGCACCGAAAAACTGGCAATCTGCCCTGCAGTAATACTGCTTGAGTTAACCTTAACAGTTTTAATACTCGGTGAAGTACTGCTCCCGGAATCTACCGTTACAGAAAAGTCTTTGCGTACACTTGAAACCTTATCAATTGCAACTCCTGCCTTTGCGCCAGCAGCCTGAGGTATGCAGGAAAATCGGTGTGCAGTTGGATCTCCGCCAAGATCCTTCTGAGAGTCACAATCGGCTAGTGTAAAGTTAAACGAAGTTGGCAAATTCGTTCCGCTAACCGTAAAGGTTGTTGTTTCGCGCAGGTGCGCCGTTGTTGGAGTTACATTCGTTATTGTTGGCGGCTGATTTGAACCTTTAATGATGTTGATGGTTCCATTATAAGCTGAACCACGAGCATTATTGCTGTTTTGGGCACCTAGAAGAATAGCCCTGTTTCCCGCCTGGTTTAGTGTTGTCGTCGCACTCCATGATGTCCCACTGCCCGTAAAAACAATTTTTACGTCTGGAGTATCCTTAAAACCTAATACGACATCTTTAGCAGCAGATGACGTTTTTACGTTTAATGTAACCGGTTTTCCAGCAACAGCCGGATTTGGCGAATAGGTGAAATCAGCAATGTTCGGTGCTGCTGCAGGCGCTGTCTTACTGGCGGAACATGACGTATTGTTGCCACCATTTGAGCCATTGCAGTTCCAATTCCATGGGCCCGATCCGGTTATAGAAGATGCACTGCCTGAGGAGCAAAGGTTGGTCGATGGGGCTGAAGAAACAGTGGAACCATTCGCACTGCCGCAAGAGCCATTAGTCGCCTGAACCACATTGATAGAACCGTTATAAGCTGAACCACGAGCATTATTGCTGTTTTGGGCACCTAGAAGAATAGCCCTGTTTCCCGCCTGGTTTAGTGTTGTCGTCGCACTCCATGATGTCCCACTGCCCGTAAAAACAATTTTTACGTCTGGAGTATCCTTAAAACCTAATACGACATCTTTAGCAGCAGATGACGTTTTTACGTTTAATGTAACCGGTTTTCCAGCAACAGCCGGATTTGGCGAATAGGTGAAATCAGCAATGTTCGGTGCTGCTGCAGGCGCTGTCTTACTGGCGGAACATGACGTATTGTTGCCACCATTTGAGCCATTGCAGTTCCAATTCCATGGGCCCGATCCGGTTATAGAAGATGCACTGCCTGAGGAGCAAAGGTTGGTCGATGGGGCTGAAGAAACAGTGGAACCATTCGCACTGCCGCAAGAGCCATTAGTCGCCTGAACCACATTGATAGAACCGTTATAAGCTGAACCACGAGCATTATTGCTGTTTTGGGCACCTAGAAGAATAGCCCTGTTTCCCGCCTGGTTTAGTGTTGTCGTCGCACTCCATGATGTCCCACTGCCCGTAAAAACAATTTTTACGTCTGGAGTATCCTTAAAACCTAATACGACATCTTTAGCAGCAGATGACGTTTTTACGTTTAATGTAACCGGTTTTCCAGCAACAGCCGGATTTGGCGAATAGGTGAAATCAGCAATGTTCGGTGCTGCTGCAGGCGCTGTCTTACTGGCGGAACATGACGTATTGTTGCCACCATTTGAGCCATTGCAGTTCCAATTCCATGGGCCCGATCCGGTTATAGAAGATGCACTGCCTGAGGAGCAAAGGTTGGTCGATGGGGCTGAAGAAACAGTGGAACCATTCGCACTGCCGCAAGAGCCATTTACAGCTGGTATTCTCTTGTTTGCGGAACATGAAGCACTACTTCCGCCATTTGTACTATTGCAGTTCCAATTCCATGGGCCTGAGCCGGAGACAGAAGATGCGCTACCTGAAGAGCAGAGGTTATACGAAGGGACTGAAGAAACAGTAGAGCCATTAACAGTGCCGCATGCCCCATTTGTTGCCTGAATCACATTGATAGTACCATTATAAGCAGAACCATTAACCTTATTGCTATCTTGGGCACCCAGAAGAACGGGCCTGTTTCCAGTCTGATTAATTGTTGTCGTTGCACTCCACGACGTCCCACTTCCCGTGAAAACAACTCTTACGTCTTGAGCATCCCTAAAACCTAATGCGACAACTCTAGCAGCTGATGACGTTTTTACTCTTAATGTAACCGGTTTTCCAGCAATAGCCGGATTAGGAGAGTATGTGAATTCAGCGATGTTTGGTGCTGCTATTACAAAAGAAGGAAACAATAGTAATATACATAAAACGGGATGAAACTTTTCGGCAAAACCAACAATACGCTTCATATCAATAACCCCTCCAATAATGATTTTTACCCAATTTCCTATACATTCATTCTGCAATAGTGCAAATTTTTGGTGTCGTTCTTACTTGCGGTATCAAATTTTTCTATGAGACAACCTTTAAACGAACTTGGAAAATCTTTGGCCCGGTTAGCCAGAGACACGTAAAAAAAGCTACCGGCGGTGCAATCAGCTAGTGAAGTTCTCACTAACTTTGCATCGGCTTGCAAGCCGGTGATACAAATGGCCTTAACAATCATCAACTCCTACGATCTGCGGGTCTCCGAAGCAGTCCACCTCAGGGTTGAGAATATCGAAGGTGAGCGGAACCTGTTCTGGGCGAGTGACAGCAAAGGCGTAAAGATCGCAGCGTAACAAGCCGTAATAACTTTTCCCATTCATGTTGCAATTCTCTTTATCATGTCATTTACATCCTGTGATCATTGAGACGGACAGTATGAAAATTTTGACCCAAATAAATTGAAAAACAATTGTTACCGCCATTCTCCCCGCAACATGAACGGAGCCCAGAAGTACGAATGCGGCCAGATGATTGTTGAGGTCGCTTCCGCTCCCTTACCAAGTTGCACTGCTCCACGCTCTTTACTGTCTTTCTTTCCTTCATGTTTAACCAGTATCATAGCCAACTGCGCCATCCGCAATGCATCGGCCTTGCCCTGACTCATGTTGCTGTAGAACATTTCAATCAAACGGGCGTGGGATCTGAATAGTCCCTCAACAATTTTGCTGTATGTTTTCAGGGCGTAAACAGAGTGACGTCAGTATAAAAGTGTTCTTAGTATGGAATCACTCTCATTGTGCAACATCAATGTCACAACACTTTTCTCTTCATCAACAGTACCAACGAAAGAAACAAACCCGTTCAGTGCTGTAAGCCGGAGTATCAACCCCACGTTTGCCGGATTACGCGTAGACCAGAGCGTAAACTTGTCATCCTTCATGGCCCGGACAAAACCTGCCGACTTAACCTGAAAATCTTGATGAGAGCCTTCCAGTTCATCATATTTGCCGGTTTCAGGGTCGAGTTCATTAAAGGTACCGCGGGTTCGACACGGCACAGGATTACTTTTATCTTCACAGGTCAGAGAAGGAGCCATAACAACACAATCGTTCCCGCGAACAATATCCTGCCCGGCAAACGAACGGAGAAAGTACGAAGCCAATTCACCGTGCTGTCTCTGGCTCAATTCACCAGCAGTAAAACTTACTTTTGTACGCTCCTTGTTTTCTCCCAGCTCCAGAATGACTGTGCTACCTGGTTGAACTTTTTCAAATTCACCCAAAGCTTCCTCCACATTCCGAACTGATATACCGTTTATTTTTAGAAGTGAATACCCCTCACGCCCCGTCAGAGCTGCGGAAGATGGTGAGCCGGGGATAATGCCAGCTATTTGGGGTGCGGGGGCACTATCAAGACTTTTTTCCGTATCTATCGCCTGAGTCACGATCAAACCGAGATACGCCCGAACAACTCTTCCCTTGTCAATAAGATCGGCAGCCACTTTTCTAGCAATCCCTGCCTCAAGTGCAAAATTAAGCTGGGGTTGAACAAACATACCGAATTTGCGTTGAGCAATCTCTATTTGAGAGTTGATCCCGATGACTTTGCCATCGTTATCGATCAACGGACCTCCGCTGTTGCCCCATATTGTTGTGGCGGAACTCTGCAGATAGCCAAATTTCCCCGTCATGCCACCCCGAACACGGTTTTTCCCGCCGATGATTCCCTGAGTAACAGTATACGGAAAATCCCCCAGCGGATTGCCGATGGCAAAAACCTGTTCGCCGATCCGGGCCTCAGCACTGCGAAATTCAACGGCTTCAATGTCGTCGCCCGGTTGGCGGTCAATGAACTCAAGAACCGCAACATCATAAAAAGTATCTGCTCCTACAATTCTAACAGGATACTTGGTGCGGTTGATGCTGAAGGCAAAAATTGATCCTCCTTCATCAGTCGCACTATCGACCACGTGAGCATTGGTCACAATGTACTTCTTATCGTTTTTTACGATCGCAAAACCAGATCCGCTACTCATTGCCTCGCTCAAGTCGAGACTTTTTGCATACGCTATTTCACTGGTTTTAGAGCTAAATCCGTAGGCCGTTCCAATCTTTGTGCCCTTATAAACACCGACAGTAACTATCGCGGGCAGAGTTCGCTCAAGCATATCCGAATCAGCAGAAGCAGCATATGCAGCGCCCGTAAACTGAGCACAAATAATTCCGATCATCAAAATTCCAAAGATTGTATTGCAGAGTGTTTTTCGCTTCATAGAATCTCCTTGGGGCAAAAAATGCTTGGATTATAACCACCGTTTCGGGGCAAAAAATACCAGGGTACGAATCTGCCCGAACAAAACGTCAGCACTGACATTGTTGTAGACCAGAGTTTCTCCAGATGGGGTTACTATAACGCGTCGTGGCAACCCGTTGGCAGATTGAAATGTTGCTAATGGCATTGGTGCCAGAAGCACACTTTCAACCACATCGACGACATCTTGACCATTATCATCAACGACCAGCACCATGGAACTGACATCACGGTAAATTGTCACCCGGTCAGCGCCAACCATCAATTTTCTTTTAGTCATTACCTGAAGTGCTTTGAATGTCGCACTCTGCAAATCACCAGTGGGAACTGGTGATTTTTGTAGAGAAGGGTGGGGCGCTTTAATGCCCGACGGAACAGGTTTTCCCAGTTTTTGTGCTGCCAGATCGGCATACGGACCCGTTTTTTCAACTGTTAAAAAAGCTTCCAGATTGGATCGCGCTGCTACAGTGAGTTTTCGTTCCAGAGCAATGGTGCCCATATTATAGAGCACATCAGAGCGGGGAGAATCGTTGGAGCTAAGAGGCGACAACAACGTAAGAGCCCTGTCTGCAGCTTCAAGCCCCATTTCCGTAGCGGCTTGATAAAGCGCCACCGCCCGTATGGCCATGACATCCAAACTGCCGGGAGTCACTTTCAGGGCGTCATCAGCGGCGGCCAGAGCAGCCGTTGCTGAACCTGACATCAGCAACGCTGAAACCAGATTGATACGAGACGGCAGATAGAAAGGATCCTTGGCGCGGGACAGTTCAAGATATTTTACAGCCTCGCCAATTTCGCGGCGATAGTCAGCATTATTCAAACATACCGAAGCGCGACTCTCACCGCGAGTAGCAAAAGCGCGCGTTTCCGTATCAAGAAGAGTCGGGAGCTTAAAGCGAAAAGCGGCACCGGTATCACACTTTGCAAGGCGCTCCAGTGCCAGTTGATACCATGTAAGGCCGAGATTGTTAAATATTTCCCGGCTCGGAAAGCGTGACATGAAGCGCTCAAAGAACGGACGAGCTTCATCATAGCGCCCTTGCTGATAATAGCGAACACCAATCCGGAACAGATCAACTTCGTCGGCAACAGCTGCCAGCTGCGTTCGCAGAAAAGCGGCCCGTTTTTCTGGTGAGGGGTGCTCCGAATCTTCAAAATCATGTTTGCCGGTTGCCCGACTGACAAATTCTTCTATAAAATTTGTACTAGTTACATCTACCACGAAATGGGGGTCATAGCCCGCCATTGCCATATACACGATTCCGTAGGCATCAGCCTGTAGTTCCTTTGATTTGGCGACATTCCCGGCCTGGGGCGTATTTCCCATGTCAGAGGCTTGTTTGATATAGTCAGAAACCTGCTGCAAGGCATCTCCACCTGCCGAGACGAACTCTCTCATCGATTCAACAGCACTGGCTTGCCAAAAATCATTCTTCACATGGTGAGCCAGTTCATGCCCCAGCAAAAAGGCTAGGCGTGCATCCCCTTTTTCTAAAGGGACATTCTGATAGCAGATTTTGAGCGCTTCATGGGTCAGCAACACCGTGCCGTCAGGAATGGCAGCGGCTAATTGTCCGCTCCCCATCTTGATCAGCAATAATCGGAATGAACGTGATGAAGCGCTGTCAACCGCAGAAACTACCCGTGCGAATACCTGATCGACCCGGGTCACCAAAGGTTCTTCGCGGGCGGTAAGTCTGCCATGCCTTTTTTCGTGCCAATCAGCCGTATCCGATGGCGCCAGTGGGGCGGCAGTTACCGGAGTCGCAAGACAAATTCCAAACAGTAAAATTCTGAATACAAAAAGGATACTATTAATACCCATCACAATTCTTCCTCTTGACAACAATCCTGTTTTTTTTGGCATAGGGGCGCTCAATCTTACATGCGACTACAGAGCGAAACAGCATTGGTATCTCTTATTCTAGTTTATGACGTCACATGCTACTTCCAATTCCCCATCAAAATAAATGGCGCCCAGTAATAGGGATGGGCATACGGTTTTTCCGAGTTGTAGGTGAATGGTTGCGCTGCTGCGTTGGGCTTTCCCTTTGTTCCCAAGCTGATTTTTGCCGCCCGCTTCTGGTCCTCTGTGGTTCCTCTGACCTTACCGTTCAGCAGCGTCAGTTGCGCCTGCCGTAAAGCCTCGCCTTTGGACAGTTTCTGCTCTTCCCGCAGCTTGTAAAACTGCTGCATCAACAGGGCGGTCGAGGCATCGGCTACCGGCCATAAGGTGGCGATGACCGCTTTGGCTCCCTGCCGCTGTGCCAGGACGGATAGGCCATCCACCTCTTTGCCGTCAGCGTTTTTGCCGCCGCTGTAGGCGGTTTCGCAGGCCGAAAGTGTGACCAGGTCCACGCCGCCGAAGAGGTTGTTCTGCTGACTGATCAGAGCCAGTGTGATCGGGTCACCTTTACCGGGAAGCAGAAAACTTTGGGTGTCGTTGCCCGGTTCAAGACTGAAGTGACTGGCGATGTGAACCAGCGGATAGGTGCCTTTTTTCTTCAGACTCTGCTGCATGGTTTCCCAGGTGAAGTCGTTGTTCAGGTATTGCTGACCGGGGATTACCCCCTTGTTGTTGTCCTGTCTGATAACGGCGTTCAGTTCTGATGGAACTGATGATAGGGCGGTGAAAGATTTGTCCACTACGGTGCGGGATTCGCTGACACCAAGCCCCAGCCCTTTCCAGGTTGCTTTGGGTTGATCTTTGATGTTGGGATAGCTGGCTGAAGTGAAGAGGGAAATGCGGTACAGTTCCACCAGATAGTGACTGCCGTCATACAGGGCTGCCAGAGGGAGATAGCGCAAAGGGCCGTCCAGGTGCCACATGAGGGTTGTTGCGTTGGCCTGGGCAAGTTCTTTGCGGGCATCGGCAGGAAGGATGATGTCGAGCAGTTCTTTGCCGAGGGGTCGGGGGTCAAGGTTCGGGTTAGTGAGCAGGCTACGGTACGTGCTGATCTTTTCGGCCAGTACGGTGGCTGTGATACTGCTACTGTAGGCGCGACGGTAGTCCGGTGTGGTCAGAATAACAGAGTACCCCTGTTTGTCAGCAACAGTGTAGAGGGCAACTGTTCCTTCTCCCAGTTCCCGCAGTGTATCCTGCAATCCCTGTGCTTCCTTCACTTCTACCACTTTATCGGCCCGGGTGGCAGACAGGGCGGCAATGACCTTGTGTAGAGCCTGTTCAAAGGCTTTACCGGCGCTTTTAATTTGTGCGGTCAACTGCGTGATGCTCTGCTCTTCTTCCGGGGTACGCAGCTTTTTCTCCTGCAGAGCCGATAGCTCGCTGGAAAGTGCAGCCAGCGGTGCGCCGGCTTCTTGAAGTAATCTGTCCTGAGTTGTTTCAAAGGAGGTCATGGGGGCGCGACCGGGTGTTGTGGCAACCGTGGTGTTACGGCGGACGAACTGGAACTGCTCCTGTTCTTTCAATAACTCAAGCACCCGTTCCGCTTCCGGCAGACGACCCTGGGCCACCAGCAGGCGGGAAAGATGGCGATAGGCTCCTTCTACGGTGTCATCGAACGATTTGAGGGGATCTTTACCTAGGTCGGCAACATTTTGACGTAATCCCTGGATGGTGTTGACGGACTGCTTGGCAAAGAAGATCGCAGCCTCGGGATGGTTCTGTTTTTCGAGGAGAAAGGAAAAATTCCCTTGCGCTGTGTATAGAAGTTCAGGATCTCCGGCTTTGCTTGCAATTGCCAGGGCACGCACATTGAGCGGTTCAGCGCGGGAGTACTGACCCATGGATTCGTACAGTCCGGCCAGGTTGTTAAGATGGGTGCCGGTGGAGGGGTGCTCCGGGCCTTCGGCTTTTTCAGAGATGGCCAAGGCACGCACATAGAGCGGTTCGGCGCGGGAGTACTGACCCATGGATATAAAAAGTCCGGCCAGGTTGTTGAGTCTGCTACCGGTGGAGGGGTGCTCCGGGCCTTCGGCTTTTTCCGAGATTGCCAAAGCACGCAAGTAAAGCGGTTCGGCGCGGGAGAACTGACCCATGTATCTGTACAGTTCGGCCAGGTTGTTGAGTTTGGTGCCGGTGGAGGGATGCTCCGGGCCATTGGTTTTTTCCGAGATTGCCAGGGCACGCAGGTTGAGCGGTTCGGCACGGGAGTGCTGACCCAGAGTTTTGTACAGTGAAGCCAGGTTGTTGAGATGGGTGCCGGTGGCGGGGTGCTCCGGGCCATTGGCTTTTTCCGAGATTGCCAGGGCACGCAGGTAGAGCGGTTCTGCACGGGAGTACTGCCCCATGCATCTGTACAGTTCGGCCAGGTTGTTGAGTTTGATGCCGGTGAAGAGGTGTTCCGGGCCTTCGACCTTTTCCGAGTTCGCCAGTGCCCGCAGGTAGAGCGGTTCGGCACGGGAGTACTGACCCATGGATTGGTACAGTCCGGCTAGGTTGTTGAGATGGGTGCCGGTGGCGGGGTGCTCCGGGCCATTGGCTTTTTCCGAGATTGCCAGAGCCCGCACGTAGAGCGGTTCGGCGCGGGAGTACTGTCCTAGGGAATCGTACAGTCCGGCCAGATTGTTGAGTCTGATGCCGGTGGCGGGGTGCTCCGGACCATTGGCTTTTTCCGAGATGCCCAGTGCCCGCAGGTAGAGCGGTTCGGCACGGGAGTACTGACCCATGGATTGGTACAGTCCGGCTAGGTTGTTGAGACTGGTTGCAAGTTCTTTCGATTCCTTGCCGTATTCCTTTTCTATGATGGTTATTAATTCCTGGTAATACGCTTCAGCCTGCTGCCACTGCTGCTGCTCTTTGCAACAATTGGCAAGCCGCATCAAACCAGCAGCGGCATCTTTGGTGCGAATACGGCGGTCAATTTCGAGCGCTTTAAGATACAGTGGTATGGCTTCTGCGTAGTAGTACTTTTTTTCAAGCTCTTGCGCCTGTTCAAAGAACCGATCGGCTGCTTTTGCTTCTGCAAGATTATTTAGCCAATCGCGGGTTTCTGCCATTGCTTTGTGTGCATCACCATCAGGAAATCGTTTCAGTCCTTCTGTCAGCAGGTTTTGCGCATCGTCGAAACGACCGGCGTTGCCATAAACCCTCACCAGACCGTTCAGATACCGGGAAACCGCCTCTGCTGTTTTACCTTCCGCCTCTTCTCGCATCGCCAGCGCTTTTTCATATAACGGAATCGCTTCGGCATATTTTTTCTGTCTGTACAGAACCATCCCCTGTTCGCGGACGGCTACTGCGCTGAACCCGGCTTCCGCTTTACGCAGAAACAGTACTGCATCATTAGGAGAGATGGACAGATTCAGCTCAGCATCATCAAAATTACAGTTATCTACCGTATCAGCCAGATGTTTTTCCTGAAGAGAACCGGTGACGCTGCTGCCAACAATATGCAGAGATAAGGTGTGCCCTTCGGCAAGCTCCTTATCAGCAAAGGGATAGAATACCGTTAGTTGCACAGTGTCTCTGCCACTTATTCTACCGGTCATCATCTCTCCGGTAAAATATCCGTTCAGCGTTCCATCAGTGCCACGGTCAAAGACAAGCTCCATCTTGCGAACTTTCCCAATATCCTCGGTTTTGCAGGCTTTACCGGACACTTTTCGCACCACCATCTCACCACGGTACAACACCGGTGCAGCCTGGGCCAAGTTACAGGTCATTAGCGCTATAACTATCAATCCAATAACAAATTTATTCATTGGCACCCCTCCGGGGAAATACTTGAGATGAGAGCTTCATGCAAAAGTTCATGTAACGTATTGGGTACCCTTGGATAAAAGTTACGCCAACCGTGTGACACCGTGTGTTTAAAACTCGACTGATACGATAAAAAAAATGGTCGCGCTGACTGCGGTTGAGCCAGAAAACAGAAATTTGTCCACTCTGTATCTTCACAACAAAACTGTCTCATATACCAGTTCATGCTGTTCCATTTCGTTACTTCTTTCGCCTAAACACTCGAGATACGTCAGTTTGATATATGAGACGGACAAGTATCCTGTTTCTGCAAGCAATAAACTGTTTTATCTGCGCCTTCTTTGGAACCTCCTGTTTTTGATGGCGCTTTACAAGCTGCTTGCTACCTACAGATCCGTACCCCGCTATCCGCTTTCAAGCGTTCCGCAGCAGCACGGTCATCGGTCGTAAGCTGAGCCGGAAGCTCACTCGCGATGCGGTATTGCAACCACCCCAACTCATAGTCATTGGCATAGTTCTCGGATACAAATTGCAACAGGACAAGCTTCTTAAGACCCTTTTCAACCGTCGTTCCCGGCACTGCGTCAATCTGTCGCAAGGCGTCTGTAATGAAACTGGCTTTTTCGCCATCTAACAGCCGGATATTCCCACCTTCTGCGGCCATACCAAGCGGTTCCCAGCGATAAAGCATCTTAGGCGCAAGCCCCAACTCCTCTGGTTTCACAGTCAAAGAATGTTGCCCTGGAGATACGTCGAATTCCTTGACTTTGGCCCCTGACTCACTTGTGATTACGATCTGCTTTATCCCGTCAGCGCACCAGGAGAATATGACCGATTGACCAGCGAGAAGTGTCGCTCCATCGCCCGGCAGCATGGGCTGCGTCTCCGGCCCACCACGAGTTACGGCACCATGGGAAATACGTCCGGCCCGACGGGCAAAGCCAAGCATATCGGCCACCATCGAGACAACACCCTGTTTCTGAGGCGGAGGGGTGAAAACAACTCGGTACTGGCCGTTTGACACCGGTTCAAGATGCACGAGGCTGGGTGCAAGCCACTGAATAGCCAACGCGGTCGGATCTTGTTTCGTCGTGATTACATCACCTGCCGAGACAGCAGCATCCTTGCGGCATGAACTGCTGCCGTCAGAAGTGTTGATCTTGCAGGTTGGCTGGTTGCTCAGAAAGATGCCGACTTCACCGGCTGTTCCGGCAACCGGGAAAGTTAAAATGGAATAAAGTAGTGCTGCTGCGACCAGTTGCAGTGGTTTCATGTGCGAAACACCTCCAATAACATTTATTTATTTGCCATTCGGATTTAATGGTGATGGTGATTCTTGCGACCACGTGCGGCTATCATGGACTCAATACCATCAGCAGTCTTGTGCAGTTTCATCCCGACAACGGGAATGATGAAGTTAAAGAACAGTCCCCACTCCCGGTAGATGTACCAACTGAGCGGTACGAACATGGCAATGAAAATCAAAGAGGACAGAAGTTGCGCCAGAAGAGAATGGAAATGGAGGAACAACCATGCGGCGATCACGATGATGAGTGCTTCCACCGCGTAATGCAACCAAGGGTTCAGATGAATCGGCATTCGGCCGGTGACAATGGTATTGATGGCATTGCCGATGACGTACATCCCCGGCATTCGCCCCACAGGCGTGGGCAGGATGTCGCCTGTTTCAGGACTGCCGTTGCCGATGACGACGATCCTTCCAGACAGTGAGTCGGGCGACAGGCCGGGACGGAAATTACCGGCATCGCGCTTTGCTCTGGTTTCAGACGGGATTAAAAAGCGAATGCGCTGGGTATAGGGCAGTCCGTGTGATTCACCCTCTACATACACAGGGTGGTCTGAACCGGGAAGGTTGAGACGTTCAAGTGCCGGAATATGCAGTTCGTTTCTTTCCAGACTAATATGTGATCCTGCAGCGTGACCGCCATCGGCGCTATGGTTCGTAGCGCCCTCCAGTGTCTTTGCCGCATCGTCCAGATGTGACTGTGTGCCGGAGAACAGGGCAGCGGCCAGTAATGACACACTCCAGACGACCTTGGTATGTCCGGTCTGATCCCGGCCAACCTGGTACAGACCCCAGAAGCGATTCAGCAGATCTCCTTCCGATGCCAGCACCGTGGGTACTGCCGGGTAAAAGATACGCTTACCGTCTGTCGTTGTACGTTTAAAAAGGTCATCAAACAGATGAGGGCGCAAGCCGCCGTCAGTACCTATTCGAACAGGAAAAATGACCTGAGTGCGGGAGTTTTCTCGCAGCATCTTTTCCAATAGACTTCGTAACTTCATATCTCCGGTCGGATTATCGCGGTCAGGGCGATCAAGCAGAATATCCAGCGCCACCACCGGCGCACCCTTCTTCCAAGCCGCCTCGATCAGATCGGCCAAACGGTCACGGGGGGTCAAGAGTGGTTCGCCCCACTGGCGGTGTTCAGCCGGGGTTATCTCAACGAAATAGAGTGGATTACCCTTTTGGGCAGAATCAGAGGCATTGTTGTATTCGTGGCGCACCAGCAGGTCAAAGGCGGCATTCATCATCCCCTCGCCCCATTGGCTGGAAGTGGTCAGAGCAAAGGCCATTGCTATCAGGATTCCTATAGCCACGTTAATCAGAAAGTGGGCTCGCAGACGAGAGTCGTGCCAGAAGAAGCGTTTATTCGACATATCGGCCATAACTATTACAGCACCTTCACAACATACACCTGCTGGTTTAATCCGCCCTTCGTATCACCAATACTGAGTTTGAGTTTGTGGGTACCGGACGGCACTTTGGCCTGTTCGATGAGAATGCCATCAACAGTAGAATGAGGGCGCACTCGAGAGGTGATGTCCAAGTCAATGAATTTGAGCGCCTCTACCTTCAGGCTTTTTAGATCTACAGAGGTTCCTTTTTTTGAGGCAAATTTCACTTTCAAGGTAAAAGGGGATTTTTGTTGTTGATCCATATCTGGAAGAAGCAACTCAACAGCCGGCCCCGTGTTTTCAAGAACCTGAGTCGGTCCAAAACCATAGCGTGTTCCTTCCTGCATCGCGCCTTCCGATTCTGTCAGTAACTGAACAAAATGTTCTTGAGCCATGAGTGCAGAGGGGGGCATGAACGTCACCGCAGTGACTAACCACATAATGTACGTGTACATTGGTTACCTCCGAATTGATGGATATAAGTCTTTATTTTACATGCAGAAAATAAATTCAGCCAAAATTAATAAGCTGCTTATGCGACGCTTACTCTCGCACCAAATCACCAGCCTTTTTTACAATATCCTTGGCAAGTGTCGGCAGATCGCTGACTTTACCGCTTGTGGTAAAGCTTCCCATCTGCATCTCGCCGCTGGTGACGTAAACTTCTATGGAAACATTATCTCCCTGTTTGCGGTAGTCTCCGGAAAGCACGTAAGCACCGGGCATCTCCTCTGCATCCACGAAAACGATGCCGCTCCCCCTGGGGTTGGCGCTCTGTTCCCGCAGGGCTGCGTTGATCAGGCTGCTCAATTTGATAGCGTCATTCTTTGGTGGGACTGCAGATTGAAAGATGGCCTTGAGGATCATCGGTTTAACTGTTGCCAAAGGTATAAGCTGCTTATCTGCGGTAGTCAATTGGCCAATTACAAAGCTTGTCCCCATAGGGGAGGCGATCAACGGTTTCTGGATGCCACCGACGCTTTTTGCAAGTTCCGGCACACGATCGGCGGCGTGTTGGAAGAGTTTCTGCACGTCCACAAACTGTTCATCCCGCAAGGCAGCCCCCTTCATTCCTTGCAGGATGGACCAGGTCAAGAGTCCTTGGCCGTATTGAGTCGCCTCCAGGCTCTGTTTGTCGGCAGCGGCGCCCATCAACACATGAAAGCCGGTACGATCCTTGAGTAGATCCAGGGAGCGGGCTTGGTCACTGTATTGCGAGAGCGAGCGTTGTTCCACCAGTTTGGCAACCGCACCGCCAGCAGCGCAGGTATCAAGCACCATTACCTGCTTGCGTGCCGGAATCTGTTTAATCCATTCGGTTAACTCGGCACTGGAAACACCGGATTGTTTGCGGATGGCCGGATCCGAAAAATCAGTGGTTCTGGCTTCGGAGGTAAGGTAGTAATAGTCTGAACCGTCACCGGGGCTCATAACGCCATGGCCGGCCAGATAGATGACCAGGATATCGCCTGCTTTGGCTTTGCGAGCCCGGTGGAAGGCGTCTTCAAGGTTTTCACGGGTGAGGGGTAAGCTTTTCAATCCATCTCCCTGAGAGTGAGAGGGATCGCTGTAGTCCGTAAGGAGAGAAATATTAACCTTCTCCGCTCCGAATAGTCGCTTGGCAGAGATGTTCAAGGCTTGGGCCATATCGGCGGCATCCTTGCCGGAGAAGGTCAGGTTCATGGCAGGATTGGCGTATCTGGAGACACCGGCGACAATTGCGTACAGGGTGGGTGGTTCGATCTTTGTGGCGGGCGTGGCACGGAAACGAACCGGGTCACCACGGCTGGAGAGATACCCCTCACTATTCCAGGCCAGCACTTGGATACTGTTTTCCTCACCGGGGATGAGGTGTGATTCCGGTATTTCCACCTGTAGATCCAAAGATTGGGCGGCAGGATCAGGCTTAGGGCCACGCGCATCGGCAGCTATCTCCTTGCCATTCACCAACATCCGTACCTTGCCGATGCCGCCGCCACGATTTTTCAGGGAGACAGTGGTGATAGTGCTTTTATCTGATGGCGGATTGACTGTGATTTCCGGGAAAAGGGCAACTGAGGTAAAGGCATCCACCTTGCGTAGTGGTTCCTTGTTGTAGCCCATTATTTTGGCCAGCAGGCCTGGTTCGTAGTAACGATTTTTCAACTGGGCTAGTTGGATTGGCTCGTTGTTGTAGACCCAGTGGAGACCTTTAACATTGCCGCCGCTACTAGCGTCAAAGCGACCATCAGGGTCAATAACAGCCCAGGTTCCGTCATTGAAGGTATAGAGCTTAGCAAGCCAACGACCGGAAGATACTTTCCAGATCATTATGGAATTGTCGGCACTTCCGGATAGAGCCTGAGTCCCATCGGAAGAAAATATTACCGAAGAAACTAGGTCAGTATGCCCCTTAAAAACCTGCAATTCCTTTCCAGACGCTATTTCCCACAATCTCAGAGTTTTGTCATCGCTTCCTGATATGGCAGTACGTCCGTCAGGTGAGAATGATACACATTGGATTGCTCCCTGATGGCCTTGGAATGTTCGCAACTCATTACGGGATGACAAATCCCATAGCTTTAGGGAATTATTTTCATCACCTGCCAAGAGATGACGACCATCAAATGAGACCGCATACGAAGAAACAAGCGTGGTTTGACCACTAAAAGATCGTGTCATTTGACCTGAGGAAACATCCCAGATCTGGTGCATTTTATTCCAACTCTCCGAAATGATGGTGTTGTCCTTGTAATTAGAAACAACCTTTGCAGAGTATACTGGATTTGTGTACCCATGAAAAACACGTAACTCTTTGCCAGTTTCAACGTCCCACAATCTCATGGATTGATCGCGACTTCCCGACAAAACGGTACGGCCATCCCGAGAATAAGCCACCGATGCAACAGACTCGGAATGACCGTAAAATGTACGTATTAGCTGACCGGTATTAACGGCCCACAACTTTAGGGTTTTGTCACCACTTCCCGAAATAATGTACAAACCGTCATTGGAAAATTTTCCTGAGCCTACCCATTGCTTGTGTCCGCAAAAGCTCCTTAACTCTTGTCCTGATGCAACGTCCCATAATTTCATGGTATCATCATCACTGCCCGAAAGGACACTTTGCCCGTCGGGTGAAAAAGTTACAAACTCTACCGAACCGGCATGGCCATTAAATGAATGAAGTTCCCTACCAGTTGCCACATCCCAAGATTTTAGGCTCTTACCGGGCGTTGCCGATATTATAATGCCTCCATCTGGAGAAATTGCAACCGCTTGAATTGGTTCCAAAGAACCGGAGAAAGTGCGTAGTTCCCTGCCGGTTGCCAAATCCCACAGTTTCACGGTTTTGTCACCGCCACCAGACACAACGGCGCGACCATCTTGAGAAAATGCTACTGAATATACCGGAGCTGCGTGGCCATAGAAACGACGCACTTCCCTTCCTGTTATTATGTCCCACAAAATAAGGGAATGGTCTTCACTCGCCGAAATCGCCGTAAGGCCATCCCTTGAAAAGGCAAGCGAATAAACAGAACCCGTATGCCCGTTGAAACATCGCAACTCCAGTCCACTTACCGTATCCCATAGGCGCAAGGTTTTATCCCAACTTCCAGACAAAGCCAAACGTCCATCCGGAGAAAAAGCAACCGGAGCAACACGAGCAGTATGTCCTGTCTGGACAACCAGTCTCAGCCTACTCGTTTGTTCCGTCTCAACTGGAGGAAATTCCTCTGCTGCCAAGGCAACAGTGATGATAGTCAGGTAAAATGTGACGGCGTAGAATATGGCTCGTACCAACATAACGTATCCTATCTCATTCAACTATAACTCTTAGGCTATCCACACCTACGAAACTGGGCCCAGAAACTGTTACGTATCCATCTTTAATGTTTTTTATATCCGTTATTTTTGCTATTAGCCACAGGCGATTAGACACCTCTTCATAAGAAGTTGGCGGGATATAATACTTATCACCCCATTTTTCTATATATGAAACAAGAGTGCCTACTTTAAGATCCTCTTTTGTAGCTATCCGGCTTTTCCAGGAAAATTTCAACCAGACATGTTTGCCGTTTTTCAACAGAAAAAACCTATCGCTTGACATTTTTGGCTGTAAAGGAAACGACTCTTTCAGGGCCGGATAAACATATATCCAATCTCGCCCGATGAGTGCTTTATCCCCGACTAAAAAAGTATCCATGGGAACGAAATGCCTATCAAGTTCTCTGAATGAATGTGCTTTGTCGCTATTTGATGACACACGGTCGGCAGGGCAGGTGTCATTTCCCTGGGCAGCAGTGCAGTCAAAATCTAAACAGAACACTACGATGAGAACAATTAGCAGATATGTTTTTATTGCTAAATTCACGAACCACGTCTTGTTTGCAGAAATGATGTATTTACGATTGTCATTAGAATATTCCTTTGTTAGAGGTGCCTTCCTGTCCAGAAAGTACGTTAGCGCCATAAAACTGCTTGCATTTAATTTTAAACTTTAAGATAAGTGGTCATTTAGCTAATCTAGCTAAATGTGGGCTGTATGAAATTTTAAAGAAGCAAGGAGATACTGCATGAGTCAAAATGACAACATAACTTCAGTTGGCAAACCCGCTTCATTCCAAAGTAAAAATCAAACCGATTCAGTTTCAAAAGCTTCTAAGTCTCCTACTGCAAAAAACAAAAGAGTCTTTGTGTTGTGGAGTGGCGGTGTTGATTCAACCTACCTGATACATCATTTATTAGAACAGGGATATTACGTTGACGCAGGATATATTAAAATAATTGAAAATAAAGCTCAAACTGATCGTGAATTGGCAGCCATAGATCGTTTGCTACCGTTAATCGATGACAGCAACTTCAAATATCTTGGAATATTAAATGAGTTGAAAATAGTCAATTCAGGTAATGTTATATTAAACCAAATACCGATGTTTTTAACGGCGCTTTATCATCTTGGCCCATACGATGAATTTGCTACAGGTTTCATTATGAACGATGATACTGTTTCGTGGATACCTGACATTATATCGTGCTATAAAGGTTTTAAAGGTCTTGTCAGAAATTTACCAACTATGACTTTTCCACTAATCAAACTGAAAAAAATGGACCTTTGGCGTCGATTACCTGAAAACATAAGAAACAATGTAGTATGGTGCGAAGATGAAGATGGTTTATATGATCCTGAAAAAAGAGGCTGCAGTGCCTGTCATAGTTGTCTAAGGATGGAGTATGAACAAAAGACCGATGCAGATCATTGACTACACTTCGATAAACCGCATATCGTTTAGTAGCCGTTTTGCCCTGAGAAAGTGCCATTAGGGGTGGCTGCCAGATAGCCACCCCAGTTCACCAGCTTCTATTAGATAACACTACCAAACCACGCTCCACTTCATATCGTACCAACTCACCTTCCCGCTTCACAATATTCCTAGCCATCTGTGATCGACCCGATTGCCAATGAAAGCATGGGCGGGTTTCGGACGGTTTATCGAGACAGTTGGACCGCTTTGTCAGCCTGTTCAACATCTACCCGCTTAAGGACGTCATCTCCCTGTAATTCTTTTCCTTCTGGAAAAATTGCTTTCCATGAGTCTTTCAAAATACCGTTTTCAAAGGACATCAAGCTTTCGTAAACAAATTGTCCTCCATTGCTAACGCCACCACCACTGAAGTGGTTGCGCTTTTTGAGACAGGCGTGTAAGCAATGAACCGATCCATCTTGAAAGGAGAGGTTCCATGCAGCATCGCACCCGTTACAGCGCAGAATTTAAGGCCAAGGTTGCCTTAGCCGCCCTGTCGGAGTCGAAGACTCTGGCAGAGCTTGCTTGTGAGTACAAGGTCCACCCCAGCCAGATCAGTAATTGGAAGCAGGAGCTGATCGAGAACTCGTCTGATCTCTTTGGCAAGGGCAAGAAGAAAGAGGTCAATCACGATGCCGAAGTATCTGAGCTTCATCGTGTAATCGGGAAGCTCAAGGCTGAGAACGATTTTTTGTCCAATCTGCCCGGATTGAACTTGACCGGGCGCAGAAACAAAAGGTGATTGCCACCGGCCACCCCGAAGTTTCTGTTGAGCGCCGCTGCGAGCTTTTGAATGTGCCCCGTGCCAGCTACTATCGTGGCCCGGCATCCGGTCTTCGCTCTGGCGATCTTGAACTGATGCGCCGGATTGACGAGCTCTACATGGAGCAGCCCTGGATGGGCAGCCGTTCTCTGGCGGATCACCTGACAACAGGAGAACACCCTGTCGGTCGGGATCGTGTTCGTCGCCTGATGCTGCTCATGGGCATCGAGTCTCTGGCCCCCAAGCCGGGTACCAGCAGACGACAGCCAAAGCATCCGGTCTATCCCTACCTGCTAAGGGGATTGACCATTGACAGGCCCAATATGGTCTGGGCAACCGACATCACCTACATCCCCATGGCACGGGGATTCATGTACCTGATAGCAATCATGGACTGGGCCACCAGAAAGGTTCTCTCCTGGCGATTGTCCAACACGCTTGATACCCGCTTTTGTGTCGAGGCTCTGAAAGAAGCGCTCTTCAAGTACGGTGCGCCGGAGATCTTCAACACAGACCAGGGATGCCAGTTCACCAGCGAGGCTTTCACCTCCGTCCTCAAAACCTGGAATATAAGGATCAGCATGGATGGCAAAGGGCGTTTCAAAGACAACATCTTCATCGAGAGACTCTGGCGCACCCTGAAGTACGAACGCATCTACCTCAAAACATACGAAACTGGAACAGAGCTTTCCAAAGACCTGGAATACTGGTTCAACTGGTACAACGACAATCGGAAACACTCCTCACTTGACAAGCAGACACCAAATGAGGCTTATTTCCGGGGAATCGAACAACTGAAGCAGGCGGCCTGAAGCCAATAACCGCAACAACATCGGCACATTGCTTATTTCACCCCTCAGGCTGTCTCACAAACCCCGGCCACCTCACACGGCAGGTAAGTTTATTCCCGTTAATTACGCATCTTGCCCACCAAGTTGACGCTTTGTCTTTGCCTTGAAGAATAACATAGCCGTCCAATTGTTTAATCAGTGTTACATTGCCTGGGGCTGCCCAAATGCCGTCATACTTCAATACTTGAGAAAGTGGTTGTTGACTACCAGATGGAAAGCGTAATGCTCCGGCATTTGCAACGGACAAAGTTCCCAGTATCATGATTAGTACGTAAATTGTTGTCTTGGTGACATGATTTCTCATTTTTATTGCTCCTTTTAATTGAATGGTCTTTTGTTATTTCTATAAATACGGCACTACTGATTAATACATTTCAACAATTTCATCCAAAGTCCGCTTGATCAAACGAACATCTTTCTTCGTACCGGCCGGCGATGCAACAAGCGCATCCAGCTTTACCAATGAACGCCGAACGGATTCCGGCATATCATCTCCCTTGATTCCATCGGTAAAGGTACGAATGGATGCTCGATCGACAAACTCCATAAGCTTTTCTGTGTCGGTTAGACGCCCGGCTTCACTCCATATTCCAAAACGGAAAGTAAGCACCTGGCCTTTTTTTTCGGAGTGCTGCTCGATCTTGTTGACCACATTCAAATAGCGCTGCCGCACCTCGGCCGTCGCGTCCTCCCGTAGTAACTCCTTGATCCCCATTGCTTCCGAATCTTTGCCGATCAACTCTTCCAACCGTTCAACCGCACTTCCACGAGCCGTGGCATCCCCACCCTTGAGAGCAACTCCAAGGTCAACTGTTGCCACCCCGGCACGAAAGGCAATTTTAACCGGGGTAATAGATCCGCTGAAACCATAGTTTTTCGCCGGAAGGCGGGAAGGTACGGAATTGTTCGTGATGCGATCAAAAACTATCTCTGCAAGAGCAACAGCGGTCAGAGGTGTGGGTGCTGGCGAACGAAGAGGCTCACCCTTGCCGGTGCGTGACACTGTTTTTTCGGATTGTGGGGATTCCCGAAAAGATTTCTCTGGTTGTGTAACCTGTAGAGCGGGAGCGGCACTGGTCTGGGGAGCATTCTGCGCTGTCTGTACGGCGGGTTGCTGCCGCGCCATGAAGACTGCCACCAGAGCGGCTGCAACCGCAGTCAATCCGGCAGCGTATCCGTACCAGTTGCGCCGCTCGGTATGCACCAGCGGCACATGAAGTTTCGACGCCAGGGTGAAACGGGCAAGACAATCATCACAGGATACAATATGAGACTGCAATCGAGCCAATTCATCCGCTGCAGGAGTACGATCCAGTAGTGCCGCCAGGTCTTCATCGCTCAAACAACTACCTGATACGCCCGTTTCGGCCAAGGTTCTGGCCAGCGCCTCACCTAACTTCTCGTCCCGAGTTTGTCGGGCTATGTCATTTTGTTCACTTTTCATAGCTCATATTTTCTTTGACGGACAAAGTGTGAATTACAACAAATCTTTCAGGCTAAAACCTTTCTTGAGAAGTTCTTCACGGCAATTAACCAGGATTCTCCGCAGCTTCCGCTCCGCCTGCTGTTCGTTCAGCCCCATCATGGCGGCTATGGCTGACATCTCCAGCGGTTCGGCCTCGTCATCCAAAGGAAAGCGTAATCGCAACAGCAGACGATCCTCCACCTTCAAATTCTCCATCAGTGCCGCCAGTAACTCGCTACGCCGCTTTTGCTGAATTCTGTCAGACAGTTCCCTCTCCGGCGTGGTACTCTGGATAGCCACCAGTTCACCGTCCTCGTTCCAGGCGGTTGTACTGTCGGTGCTTGACTGATATCGCGTCTCCCTGCCGAGCAAACCGGTGTGAATCTCACTCAGTTCGTCGGGCGAAATCTGCTGTCCAAAGGTGGTCTGCATGATCTCGGCAGCTTCGCGTGCCGAATAGCTGCGCAACACCATCAGGTCATAGACCCGCTCACCCAGGGTTCCTAACTTGGCAGCACGCTCCTTGGCTCTGCTTCGGCCGGAACGACTCCGTACTACATCAATCACAAAACGGGTGATAATGCTGGTGAGGTACGTGGTAATGGATGAGCGTCCCTGAAAATCCCTCAGGCGGCGAAATTTATCTTCCTTGAGGTGATCCAAAACCTGAACAAAGAGATCATCTGCGTCCAGACTTCCTGCCCGCTCCACGATATAGCTGTACCCGCCTTCTCCGGAAATCATCTTTCCCTGACCATGAAACGGCGTATGGCCATTATCTACGGCCCGTTCACATACCTTGGCAATATAGTCGAGATGATCATTCAGCAGACGCCCGTAATCGGTGCTCACCAAATTATTGGCAGGCTTCATGGAAGAAGTGGATTTTTTTCTGGTAAACAGTCGCAGCATCAAATAGTTATCCGTGCATTATAAAGATGCTGCAATGTGAGGTGGCCGGGGTTTGTGAGACAGCCTGAGGGGTGAAATAAGCAATGTGCCGATGTTGTTGCGGTTATTGGCTTCAGGCCGCCTGCTTCAGTTGTTCGATTCCCCGGAAATAAGCCTCATTTGGTGTCTGCTTGTCAAGTGAGGAGTGTTTCCGATTGTCGTTGTACCAGTTGAACCAGTATTCCAGGTCTTTGGAAAGCTCTGTTCCAGTTTCGTATGTTTTGAGGTAGATGCGTTCGTACTTCAGGGTGCGCCAGAGTCTCTCGATGAAGATGTTGTCTTTGAAACGCCCTTTGCCATCCATGCTGATCCTTATATTCCAGGTTTTGAGGACGGAGGTGAAAACCTCGCTGGTGAACTGGCATCCCTGGTCTGTGTTGAAGATCTCCGGCGCACCGTACTTGAAGAGCGCTTCTTTCAGAGCCTCGACACAAAAGCGGGTATCAAGCGTGTTGGACAATCGCCAGGAGAGAACCTTTCTGGTGGCCCAGTCCATGATTGCTATCAGGTACATGAATCCCCGTGCCATGGGGATGTAGGTGATGTCGGTTGCCCAGACCATATTGGGCCTGTCAATGGTCAATCCCCTTAGCAGGTAGGGATAGACCGGATGCTTTGGCTGTCGTCTGCTGGTACCCGGCTTGGGGGCCAGAGACTCGATGCCCATGAGCAGCATCAGGCGACGAACACGATCCCGACCGACAGGGTGTTCTCCTGTTGTCAGGTGATCCGCCAAAGAACGGCTGCCCATCCAGGGCTGCTCCATGTAGAGCTCGTCAATCCGGCGCATCAGTTCAAGATCGCCAGAGCGAAGACCGGATGCCGGGCCACGATAGTAGCTGGCACGGGGCACATCCAAAAGCTCGCAGCGGCGCTCAACAGAAACTTCGGGGTGGCCGGTGGCAATCACCTTTTGTTTCTGCGCCCGGTCAAGTTCAATCCGGGCAGATTGGACAAAAAATCGTTCTCAGCCTTGAGCTTCCCGATTACACGATGAAGCTCAGATACTTCGGCATCGTGATTGACCTCTTTCTTCTTGCCCTTGCCAAAGAGATCAGACGAGTTCTCGATCAGCTCCTGCTTCCAATTACTGATCTGGCTGGGGTGGACCTTGTACTCACAAGCAAGCTCTGCCAGAGTCTTCGACTCCGACAGGGCGGCCAAGGCAACCTTGGCCTTAAATTCTGCGCTGTAACGGGTGCGATGCTGCATGGAACCTCTCCTTTCAAGATGGATCGGTTCATTGCTTACACGCCTGTCTCAAAAAGCGCAACCACTTCAATGTAACCGATTTAATCGTATCGTGCAATCTTGCAAGTAATGCCATTTTAGTATAGTGAACCGATGAAGAACCGCGACATTTAAATCATTGATGATTCATGTCTGGACTCGGACACGCGCTATCTATAACAATCATTTATCTCCCATCAGGAAACCACACCTACCTCAGCATTTACGGAATTGATATTTTTTCTGTAAAAAATCCCGCCTCTGTCCGTCTCATTGTAATTTTTCACGACCATTCCCCCACTTTTTGACCTGATTTTTCAAAAGCATTCCCCCACCTCTTTTTCAAGAGCATTCCACCACCCCGGCAACAATATCCGCACGGCGCTCACAACAACCTGTAGCATCGTTCCTTCATAAATTTCCTGGAGGAAGCGATGGCACACAAGGAGTATGGCGTGACGGACATAACCGATATTTTACGCAGGGCACGTGCAGGTGACAGTATTCGGCGGAGTTCCAAAGCCACCGGCCTGGATCGCAAGACCATCAGCAACTATCTGCGGCTTGCCGCCGGACATGGTTTTTCTGTTGATACTGCTGATGATCAGCTGGATGGCATCGCGTTGGCGGTATTCCGAACCGTGCATGGTATCGAGAACAAGATGCCACCCCCCGGTGGTGCCTCCGCACCGCTCATCCCTCACCGCGATTCGATCAGTGACTGGTTGGAGAAGGACGGTCTGACCCTGACCAAGGCGCACATAAAACTGGGGCGGATGGGAGTTACGGTTTCCTACAGCGCCCTGTACCGCTATGCCCGCGAAGAACTCGGTTTCGGCGGCCCCAAGGTAACCGTCCGGATGGCGGAATCGTTACCCGGCGAAGTGGCCCAAGTGGATTTCGGCCAGATGGGGTTGGTCTATGATCCCGAAACCGGACGGCGACGCAAGCTGCACGCCCTGGTGGTGACACTGGTGTACAGCCGCCATCAGTATGTCTACCTCACCCACCGCCAGGACCTGGATGCCTTGGTTTGTGGCATCGAGGAAGCCTGGGAGTTCTTCGGCGGTGTTGCCAGGCGTCTGGTTCTGGACAACATGAAGGTGGCTGTGGTGAAGGCGGATCGTTATGAACCGGTGTTCAACAAAACCTTTCAGGAATACTCCCAACACCGGGGTTTCATTATCGACCCGGCACCGGTACGACACCCGGAGGCCAAGGGGTGTGTTGAGAACCAGATCAAGTACGTCCGCGGCAACTTCTTTGCCGGCGAGGAATTCACCGACCGGGAGCATACCCAACGGTCAGCAATTACCTGGTGCCGCACCACTGCGGGTCTGCGGTTGCACGGCACCACCCGCAAACGCCCCCTGGTGGTCTTTGAGCAGGAAGAGCTGAAGTCACTCCTGCCGCTGTCCCCTGAACGGTTCGACGTACCGGTCTTTGCCGACTGCATAGTCCACCGGGATCACCACATCCAGTTCAAGCGGGCTATCTACTCCCTGCCGACTCAATACATAGGCAAGGAGGTCTTCGTACGTGGTGACAAGGCTCTGGTTCGCATCTATTACCAGCAGCAACTGATCAGAACCCATCCAAGAAAAAAGGCGGGCGAGCGTTCAACCATCTACGAGGACTATCCGCAGGAGAAGAGCGCCTACGCCATGCGTGACGTGAACTACTACATTCGCACAGCAAAGGAGAAGGGCGAACAGCAAGGCGTCTTCATGGCCGAGCTGCTTTCCGGTGATGTCCCTTGGGCGTTTCTGCGTCAGGCGCAGAATCTGCTCAGACTGAACGATAAATACGGCAGCGCCCGGGTGGAGAGTGCCTGTGCCCGGGCGGTGAACTTTGGTCTGATGAACGTCAAGCGGGTCGAAGGAATCATCAGGCAGGCGATGGAACGGGAATCAACTCCGGCAGCACACATAACATCAACAGTCACGCATCTGTCACCGGCACGGTTTCAGCGTCAGGCTGACTACTTCACTCATCACACCACCAAGGAGAATGACCATGGAATCAACCATTGAACTGAGGCAGTACCTAAAAAAACTGCGACTGTCACCAATCATGGACACCCTGCCGGAGCGGGTGGCCTATGCCGCAGGTAACAAACTCTCGCATCTGGAGTTTCTCGAGATGCTGCTCTCCGATGAGGTAGAGCGCCGCAATCACGGCGCACTCGCACGGAGACTCCAGCAGGCAAAGGTCAATCTCGACCAGGTGCTGGAGCGCTTTGACTGGGACGCAAAAATCACCCTCGACCGGGACCGGGTGAAAGCGCTCATCGGTCTCGACTGGATCGACCGGAAAGAGAATGTGATCCTCACTGGTCCGGTTGGTGTCGGCAAGACATACATTGCCAATGCCCTGGCCCATGTCGCCTGTCGTCGCAACAAAAGCGTACTCGTCGTAAAGGCGGTTCAGATGTTCAAGAACCTTTACGCCGCCAGGGCGGACAGCTCACTGGAGAAGGAGTTGATCAGGTTGATTGCACCAAGCCTGCTGGTTATTGATGACTTCGGCTTGGGGAAACTCACCCCGGAACAGGCCCATGACTTCTATGAGATTGTCAGCGAGCGGTACGAGCGGGCATCAACTATCATAACCAGTAACCGGGACATCGCCGAATGGGTCAATCTCTTTGACGACGCAATCCTGGCGAATTCGGCACTCGACCGACTGGCTCACAATGCTCATCAGATGGTCATCGAAGGAGAGAGCTACCGGAAAAAGAAGGGAACATTGAAGACGATTATGTGATATAGGGGAACAATAACTCAGAGCGCCGTGCCTGGTGGAATGGTCTTGAAAATAGGGTGGCGGAATGCTCGTGAAAAATCACACTCATTGAGTTATCTGGACCGAAGGCAAATAGATGATTTTGGAAAAGCCTTAAAGTTAATAACAATCACAGTTCGGTGAAGTCATGAATGTTTATATGGGTAAAAATCCAAATTTATATATCAAAACCGACGGGAAAGGCCATCCCGGGCTGTTGATTCGTTACCATGATCCAAAATCCGGGCTTGATTTGGGGCTTGTGGCAGTAATCATTTTAGCCCTCTTTTCAACCGCTTTTTTCCTGTACCTTACGTTCGGCGGTGATTCCATAAACTGGTGGCCGTTGATAGTAGCTCCGATCGGAGTAGTTATAGCCTTTGATGCTTTTAAGGACATATTACAGCGTCTCCGCACCGGCATTGACATCCGCTATCATGTTTTGGTTGAAGATGGTGTAGCGGCGTTTTCCTTTTACAGCAATGTTAAATACTTAACTGTGTCAAAAATCGGCCGGATGTGGATCTCGCGTAAAACAATCAATGGGTCGGTGCGTGAGGTTTATATTGAAGCCTACTACGGCGGGAAGGAAATTATCGTCTTCAGCATATGTGAGATTTCAGGTTTGTTGAATGGTGATGACGACCTGCTTCTGGTTAACATCGTGGACTATCTCAACCTGCATAGGAACGATTCTTCTGATAAGAAAGTGTATCAGATGAAGAGCCAGGAAAAAAACAAGATGATCCAGGCCGGCTATCGGCCAGACTATGCTGCCGGAACATCACTTGCTGCCAGAGATGTCCATCCATTGGCACCGAAGCCGTTAAGGATACGGCTATCCATTGCGATTGCACTTTTCATGTTCCTGCTCTACTTTTCGCCCTACCACTCTTCAACAGCAAGGCTAATTGAGGGGGCGGTTGATTATATTTCCTACCCTTCCTTCACGCTTCTTGCAGTCGTATTAATTGTACCGTTCGCATTCTATACAGCAACCAAGAAAGCGTGTTCGTGCTCGTGCAGATTGTCCAATGAAGGTTCTGCTCTCTTACACCCTATGCTGGCGGCCATTGCCGGGTTGCTACTGCAAACGCTCAACAATCTCAGCAAAGAACACACCGGTATCTATATGCCTGATCTGCTGGCCATTGTTGCAATGCTCGCGCTAATGTCCTGGATCACCTATCGCGGCTTGAGTGGCTGCGACTGCGGTGCAAGCAAAGTGGAGAATCAATGACTGAATCGTCAAAAGAAGCCGTGCCAAAGCTGACCATTGATCAGAGCGGCGAAGAGTGGCCGGGATTACTGATGACTTATTCAGAGCCGCCACGGGGTCTTAATTTTTTGGATATTATGACCTTTCTGTTTGGGGTCATGCTGGTGGGAATCGGTATTGTTTCCCTCTATGGCGGCGTTCAGACGCTCTGGCAGAAAGGCGTTGGCTTCTGGCTTCTCTTCAGTGCTGCCATCTTCTTGTTGCCCGGCATCGGCGTGATTTATTACACATTCCTGCAACGCAAGCGGCTGCTTGCCGGTCTAAAGATCCGCTACCTGGTCAGTATTGCCGACGGCATGGCAACCTTTTTACATGATGGCGACACGACCACGCTTGATATCTCCAAACTCACCAGGATGTGGATAGCGCGGGACACCACTAACGGGATAGTGGCCAGAGTCGATATAATGGCTTATTGCAACGGCAAGCTTGAGGTGGTTTTTAATATCATGGAGATATCTCGGATACTTGGAGATAAGGAAAGCTGCCTGGTAACCGGCATGGTGGATTATCTCAACCAGCATATTAAGGCGGGACAGCGGGAAATAGAGGCTGGCTATGAACCGGGTTATGCACTGAAACAGGAAAAAGAGAGTGCCCATGTCTGAACGCTCATCAAATCAGGAAATCTGGGCGACCCTTGAAGATACCTATGATCATGACACGGCCAATTTCGGTCCTTTCCCGGATCTGACAGCGGCACATCGTTTTTGTGATGCCAAAAACAGGCAGATAGTTGAAAACGTGCGGAAAGAAATCGGGCACCAGGAATTGCTTGCACTGCTCGCAGACGGGAATAAGGCGTTTGGAATTGAGCCGGATAGTAACAATCCGAAAGAGGTTATTGGTTTGAAATTACAGTACAGGCTCGGTTGTTGGATGCACTGCCTGGATTATGATCACAAACAGGCTATAGTGAATTTCATCAAAACCCCACAGCCAGATAACATTGATGCCGAAGCTGAAGCACGGACATTGGGGTGCACGTGGGAATATGAATGTCGCCTGCCTCAGCAGCGTACCAAAGCGGAGTGTGAAGATGAAGCTAACAATTGCACTGGTGAGAGTGCACACATGCTGTCGTTTGTAGTTGCCAGGAAGTAAGGTATATTCGTCCTCAGTTTCATCGCCCATTTGGGCTATCCCATTGCAGGAGGTTTTTCATGTGTAAATATAAGTTCCAGTTGGTAGCACTATTGGCATTAATCGCAGTCTCCACTGGAAGCTTTGCTTCAGCTGAGACATCAAAGTCCGGGAGTAAGAGCGGGGCTTCAAGGATTAAAGGTGTTGATTCTGACAAAAACGGAGTCAGGGACGATATCGATGCACACATCAATTCCCTCTCCGATACTCAACCCCAAAAGGCCGCACTTCGCCAGGCAGTTGCAGCCATCACTAATGCTATGATTATTAACCCATCGGTTAAAGATTCTCTAGTTGCCGCTGAACTAAAGATGTACAAGGCCACTGCGTGCATTCATGAACGATACGGTACCACTGACTCTACCAAAAACAGAATCAACGATATCGAAAAGTTAACCGTCAACACAAAAGCTCGCCTCAAGGCTTACGAAAAATTCGGTAAAGCGGAGAGCGGCCAAACCTTTGAGTCATTTACCGGAAACGTCTGTGAGAATTAATAACTATCCCGAGCTGAGTGACGTGGTACCCAAAAAATGGATCGTCCGTTAAGACTTCAGCTAAGGAAATGAGACGGCTATGACCGAACCTGATAACAGCCGGATAACTATTGAAGAGACCTCCTCTGGTATCATCATGAGAATAATCGTGGCGCCACGGGCTACGGACGCCGGCGAGCTCTTCATTTATCTGGGGAGTGCAGGGGCAAGTCTTGCCGGGGTATTGGTGACGGCACAAGGAGGGGATGCCATGTATGTCGGCTTGTTGTTCCTCTCGATCGGCATTTTCGGCATCGCTCTTTCCTTCTACAATCGGAACCGGGTCTGGCGTGGCAGCGACGCACTGTACCGCGTCAGCTCAGCCAAAGGGATGGTGACCTTTGCCCGCGACGATTATGAACAAACTTTCGAGCTGGCCAAGTTGGGGCGGATCTGGTTTACGGAGCGAACACGCAACGGTCAGCCATCCGGGGTTGATCTGACCGCCTATTACGACGGCAGAGAGACCCTCATGTTAGATATCATCGAATTAAGCTCTGTTTCGGATGACGCCGATGAGTTTCTGGATAGCATTGGTGAATACCTGAACAATACGTCAGATGCTGACCATGCAGCACTGACCAGTAAACGACCTGACGACCATGCAACCGGTTCTTCGCCTCAGGCCGAAAATGAGCTTGTTGCCAATCATAACAACACGGCAGATGCTACCCATGAAGTACTGATCGGTTTCCGACCGGACTACGCTACCGGTACTTCGTCACAGGCCAAGGATCAGCGGGAACTGGCCTCATCATCGCTCCGACTATTTTTCTCTTCACTCGCAGCGCTCCCCATGCTGGTATATTTCTCCGACCAGAGCCACTGGCCGGTAAACCTGTTCATTGGTATAGTTGTAGCGCCGATCCTCTTTGCCCTGGCCGTCAGCTTCAGCCGTTCCTGCACCTGCCGTTACCGCCGCCCGGCAGATTTTGTCATCTGGCCAATGATCGCAGCACTGGCCGGTTTGGCGCTTAAGGTGATGAGCGATTTTATGGCTACAAAAGAAGGATTGCCGGGGCTCTCATTTATAATCATGCCGGTTATCTTTCTTCTGATGACGGGCATCATTTATCGGGTCGTCAGCGGCTGCAGTTGCGGAGCCAGACCGCAATCCCATTAACATCGGCCAAAGGAGATGCAGTGAAGAAATTTGAATTCAAGCGATTTGCTCTGCGCCTTCTTGGCATTATTTTTCTAGTTATCGGTCTCTGGCTACTGAAGAGTCTCATCGTGGGATTCATGGATATCTACCAGAGCGCCCAGGGTCAACGGGATCACAAGGCGATCTGGGCCATGGCCGGTTGTGCTCTTCTGCTGATCGCCGGCGGTGGGGCTTTGGTGTATAAACCAGATCTGCTGAAAGAATGAAATACGCTATCTGGCAGCTGGAGCAGACTCGTGAGCAATAAAAGACAACGTAAGACAGCCGGCTCTTTCATCATGCCGGCTGCCGGAGATACCATGTACGTGCCGTCAATGCTCTATCTACGTCATGACGAAGACGATTTCCATGGAGGTGTGTGCCGCATAAGCAGGGTAATGGACAGCGGAAATACAAAGGGTCCATACGTTGAAGTGGGGGAATGGCCCTGCGTATAGATGCACTATATCCCTCTTTTCAAGGAGCAGAAAAAACTCAGGGCGGAATATGGTGATGTTATAGGACACCGGTGCCCGGACTACCGGCCCGAATTTAATGATGATGTGATTGTTTATAAGGATACGGAGTTGATACGTGATGATACCGATTAACGAAAATGCGCCGGTGCAGGTGGTGTATGTCAGTCGGCGCGATGAGAATGGCACATGGATTACAACGGAAGAGCTGACTTTTGAATGGCGCGGCAAATATGATGAGTCGCTCGGTGCGGTCTTACGACTGATTGATAATGCACTTGCCACCCTGCACCGTCACGGCATGGCTGCCGACGAATTGATGGCACTCTATCGCGTCGTCGGCCCAGATCCGTATATCCGCTATGAAAACCGTTCATTAGCGCGGGCAGCAAACCCCATCAGTGCCAGCTTCGTTATCTACCAGCCGATTCCCTTCAATGCCTGGGGGTATGCAGAAGTGGCCAGCCACAAACTCTGCGGTACGTCACTGGATGAACCTTCCCGGTCCCTTGACGGCTGGAAGGGTCGCTTTGACCGCTTTGATAAGCATCGGATGGAGTCGCAACTTTTCCTTAACCGCACCGTATGGATAAACCGCGACATTTTTCATGATGAAAATTGTTTATTGGAGGGTGCTACCGGAATAATTGCTGGACATAGCAGGGATGTAGATACCGACAGCTACAATTTCTCTTGTGAAGTTCCGGTACTGTTTGACCCTGAAAGGCTCCCATTTCGGGAACGAATGAGCTACTCTTTTCAACGTAATACTCCACTGGTAGTTGCAGTACCCTATGAGTCCTTGGAGTTTGCCGAAAGTGATGCGATGTATGCCGTGTATCTCGATGAAGAATATGCTGGAATCCGCTGATAAAAAACAAAGGAGTTGAACCATGCCCACATTCCGCATTACATATACATCGCCGCTTTTGTTCATACTCGCTGCTGTAGTCTCGGTGTTTTTTGTGACCGTATCGGTTGCAACGGAAAATATCCCTGTACCATCAGGCGATACGGTTGCAATTTTGACACATCTCAGTGGCCTTGGTGATTCGCCTTACAATCAGGCTTTGAAAGAGTGCTACCAGAAACAGTTGCCCGGTGAGCAGACCTTCGTCTATCCGAAACAGCCTGAAAACCCAGAACTGTTGGCGCTAATTGCCTGCTCATCCGCAATGGATGTTGCAGAAAAGCAGTACTGGTTCGATATCATTCCGCAGATGGCTAGCGAACAAAAGGAGCGGCTTTTCGACACACTCGCAACCAAGTTGCGGCGTGAGGTTGATCCGACACTGAAGGAACTGGGAGTAATTGGGCAGGGATTGCAGGTGCCAAGTGGAAATGTGCAATGACAACAGGGTTGAATGAAAATTCATTGCCTCCGTGGGCCGGCGGTCGTTATTCCAAACCGATTGTTCGAAACCGTTATGTAATTGGTGATATCCATGGCTGCAGCCGGACACTGCGGAAGATGGTGGAAGAGTTACTGGAATTTGGGCCGGATGACATCCTCTATCTGCTGGGTGATTACATTGACCGTGGCCCGGACAGCAAAGGGGTGCTTGATTACCTTATGGAGCTGTTCATGGGAGAATACGACATCCGCCCGCTGCGAGGTAACCACGAGCAGCTACTGCTGGATTCGCTGAACGACCCCGAGGCCTTCACAATCTGGAAAGGGAATGGTGGCTACGGTACATTGCAGGAGTTCGGTGTGGTGCATCCCAGTGAGCTCCCTAAACGATATCTCGACTTTATCACCCACATGCCGCTCATGCATCTGCTGGACGATTACGTTTTAGTGCATGCTGGGCTTGATTTTCGCAAAGACGATCCCTTAACGGAAAGTACCTCTGAATACATACTTTGGACTCGGGATTGCCGGTTCGATTCGAGCAAGATTGGTGGACGTACTCTAGTAACCGGACATTGCAGGATGCCGCTTACAACTATTCGTGAATCACTGCAAACTAAACATATTTTGCTGGATAACGGTTGTTATAGTAAGGGTGAAATCGGTGAAAGTGCCCTGGTAGCTCTTGATCTGGATACGCGGCAGTTGATAGTTGTCCAGAATTGTGATTAAAGTGACGTCACAACTAACGGCAAAAATAGTCATTTGACTTTGACATAACTTTGACAAATGTGTTGTTAAAAGATGCATTTTGCTGAACGTTTGCAAACGAAAATCAGCCGAAATGGCTTTGCATCTATTTGAAATTATGATATTTATTCAAAGTGTCTTGCGATGCGGTTGCTTTAGTGGTTGGCTTCGAATCCCGTTTCCCGCTCCATTTAAACACATACGGTTCAATAAGTTACGTGAACCGGGAGCATACTGACCCCGAAACTGTCCCCATAGGATAGGTTCGGGGTTCTTGTTTTTCCGGGCTTTATCAGAAAATCATTCCCAAAATAACGGATTATATCTTCCACATACACGTCACCTAGAGCAGAAAATTCGTTAAGATAATGCTTCCCTTTCTGTAGAGATTTTTTTGATGCGCTGGTGCTCGGCAAGTAGATAATCCGTCTAAAACACACAAAAACAAAGTTAGCAAAATGCACAAAAACATAGTAATGTAAATGCACAAAAACATAGTTGTTTTGTGTAATAGGTGACAGGTATGGCAACACCGGGGGAAAAACTGGCAGCATCACTTGAGGTGCTGCAGCACATACAGACGGGCAACGTCGTTCGCTCATCCCAAATAAGCAGGGTACACCGCGAGCGTCTTATCCAGAATGACTTCCTTATGGAGGTCGTCAAAGGATGGTATATTGTTACGCGTCCGGCTCTGAATGATGGCAGCAGTACACCATGGTTCGCATCCTACTGGACTTTTATCGCGGCTTATCTGAATGACCGTTATGGTGATGATTACTGTCTTTCCTTTGAAGCATCACTGCACCTTCATACGGGAGCGACCGTTGTACCCGCCCAGTTGGTGGTCATATCAAACACCAAGGGGACTCAGAAACTCAATCTCCCCTTCGACACATCCCTTCTGATCTATCAGGATGTCAATAATTTTCCATCTGGCAGAACCCTGGTGAACAATCTCTGGATCATGGATCTACCAACAGCATTGTGCAAGGCTTCTCCGTCATTCTTCAGGCAAAATGCCACTGACGCCGAACTGGCATTACGCATGGTTCGTGATTCATCTGAGATACTAAGAGTCCTGTTAGCGAGAGGGAGTAGCGCTGCTGCCGGAAGGCTGGCCGGTGCATACGCTTTTCTTGGAGAAACGTTAATGTCAGAGCGGATAGTCCGGGACATGGCAGCCAGCGGTTATCTTATCAAACCAACCAACCCGTTTGAAAGCGATGCTCCGTTTCTCACTTCAGGTGTACGGGTACAATCGCCATATAGTGCCAGAATTGAATCCATGTGGAAGGCAATGCGCAATGATGTGGCGGATGTGCTTCCTTCACCACCGGGAATGCTCGAAAACCCGCTGGAGTACCTCCACCGGATTGATGAGATCTACATTACGGATGCCTATAACTCACTTTCAATAGAAGGGTATCAAGTCACTCCGGAACTGATCGAGCAGATACGCGATGGAAAATGGAACCCCGATAGTATCGAGAGTGACCGTCAGCAACGAAATGCTCTTGCTGCAAAAGGGTATAATCTGGCATTCAAAGCGGTAAAGGAAAGCATCAGGAAAATACTCGACGGTGCAAAACCAGCTCCAGTCGTTGCCGTCGATCACCGGGACTGGTATTCTCAGATGTTCTCACCATCAGTTCAGTCTGGTATCCTGAAGCCGGCTGATCTGGCCGGATACCGGAACCAGCCGGTGTATATCAAAGGGTCACAGCACGTTCCATTACCGCAGTCCGCAATTATTGACTGCATGGAGACTCTGTTCAGGCTTATAGGCGAGGAACCGCATGCCGGGGTGAGAGCTGTTCTGGGACACTTTATATTCGTGTTCATTCACCCCTACATGGATGGCAATGGCCGTATCGGCAGATTCCTGATGAATACCATGTTTGCTTCCGGGGGATACTCGTGGACCGTGATCCGAATGGGGCGCCGTAACGAATATATGGCCGCTCTTGAAGAAGCTTCAACATCTGGCAGGATTTCAACGCTGGCTCGGTTTATTTCTGACGAAATGGGGCAAGTCCCGTGATAGAGTCACGTTTGCTAGTTTTGCTTGGCTACTGGATTTGTTGTTGGAGGATGGTGAAAAATATGGGAGAAATTTTTGAAAGCGTAATGCGATTGACACGTAGACAACTCCGTTCCGCCTCGCACGAATTCCCACCCTTTTTGCCGTTAATAAGAGCATAGTATTTGCGCAACGGTCGCACAAGGGGGGTAACATCTTGAAATCAAGCACAATTTCAGTTTCAGACACAGCAGAACTACGCAAGAAAGCTGAAGTGGAAGCCGAATTGAAATACAGCAACGAAAATGTGTTCACTGAATACCTGGATAACAAGCGGTTACTGAATGAACTGGTAGTGCACAAGATCGAACTGGACATGCAGAAGGAGGAGTTACAGCAGACCGTACAAATTTTGGAGGAACACGAGGCACATCTGCGCACCATTATCAGAAACTCCCCGGCCGGCTATTTTCACATCAATCTGGAGGGGCGATTTGTTGAAGTCAATGATGCCTGGTTACGCATACACGGATACGAATCATCTGACGAAGTTATCGGGAAACACTTTGGAATCACACAGGTCGAAAGTGAACTGGCCACGGCGCTTAAACATGTTGAGGATCTTCACAACGGTTTAGCGATCCCGACTGGCGAGTTTACCCATCTGCGCAAGAATGGCACAATCGGGTACCACACCTTTTCTGCTCATCCGGTTGTGCATTCCGGCAAAGTGGTCGGACTTGAGTGGTTCATTATTGACACCAGTGATCGTAAAAAAGTTGAGGATGAGAAACAGATTCTTCAGCAGCAATTTCAGCAAGCCCAAAAACTGGAAAGCCTTGGTGTTATGGCCAGCGGGATCGCTCACGATTTCAACAATATCCTCGCAATCATCATGGGATATTGCTCTTTGATAAAGAACAATTTTGAAACGGCTAAAGAGCATGTGCCGGCCATAGAAATTGCTGCAGAACGGGCTGCCGGACTCTGCCGTCAAATGCTGACCTACGCCGGCAAAGGAAGATACATCCTGATTCAGACAGACATGGCCACGCTGGTAGACGAAATGATCAAGATGCTGCGGACGACTACCAATCAAAATATAGAGATCAGATCAGATATATCGCCTGAGATTCCTTCTATCACAGGAGATGCCAACCAGATCAGACAGATCGTTATGAACCTGATCATCAATGCTTCTGAAGCTATCGGCGAGAAGCACGGCGAGGTTTTTGTATCACTGACCACGGTGGAGATCATGACGGAGCAACAGGAAAATGATCACAATGGTAAAGCCATCCCGCCTGGATGGTATGTCTGCCTGGAAGTTACTGATAACGGCTGCGGCATGGATGAGGAGACCTTGAGGAGGATTTTTGAGCCCTTCTATACGACCAAGTTTTCGGGCCGGGGCTTAGGAATGGCGGCAGTGCTCGGAATAATCACTGCGCACAGTGGCGTCTTACAGGTTTGCAGCCAGACCGGGCACGGTACAACATTCAAGGTTTATCTTCCCGTTAAGAAGTGTGAACCCGTTCAGAAAATACAGGCTTCCGTTACAGAGCCGTGGCAGGGGAGCGGAACAATTCTGCTGGTAGAGGATGATGCTCAAATCAGGATGATTGCAAAAGCCCTTTTGGAAGTGCTGGGATACACGGTGATCGATGCAGTCAACGGTCGGGACGGTCTGGAAATGTATCAGAAAAACTCAGCAGATATTTCGCTGGTTCTGACGGACATGGGTATGCCGGTCATGAACGGTTATGAGATGGTTCGTGAGCTCAAACAACTAAACCCGGGTCTGCCGATTGTTGTCAGCAGCGGTTTTGGAGATGATGACATTACTGCTCACATCCCGAGTGGCACCATTGCCGGCTCACTCAACAAGCCCTATGATTTTGATACACTGCGTGATGCCATCCGAAGTGTGACTGAGAAATCCGCTCCATAAGCAGGTCCCCCTTTATCACACCGTGCGGCGTTCCGAAATATGCGCAGCCATGCTCCGAACCGAGGCAAATACGATGGAACCGGTGGCTGCGTCGGGCACGACCACCCCGAATTTTTTCTCCAATGACACCACCAATTGCAGGGCATCTACTGAATCCAGTCCCAGACCTTCGCCAAACAGCGGTGCATCGGTCTCGATTTCGGTGGGTGTCATCCCCTCGATACGCAGGCTGTCGATAATCATCCGTTTCACATCAATAATCAGATCTTCATTCATATCGGTCTCCTCTTTTTCAACCTGTTTTTATGGTTAATGTCATTTTACTGTCCGGCAATCCGACGGTCACCTGTTGGTGTTTTATGTTCAGCGCTTTCTGGGTGTGTCCAAAAAAGTCATACAGGTTGTACCATTGGTCAGGGTAGGCCCGGATATAGCGTTCAAAGACCGTCAGCAGCTGCTGCATGCCTGTTCGAATGGCGTAGTCGTGCGCCCCATGACCTCCGCTGAAAATTATCGGATCTTCCATGATGGTTGCGTAGCCCCCCTTTTCTTTCACGACAAAGACCGGAATGACCGGCGCACCGCTGGCCAGGGCCAGATAGGCGGCTCCCACCGGGATGTTGGTCGTTCTGCCGAAGAAATCCAGCGGCATTGTATGGGAGGAGCCATCCCGATCAGCCAGAATGGCCAGAATCTCGTTGCGTCGCAAGGCATTAACCGCCTCGATGATGGCAAGCGGTGAAGAATCGTTTTGGTCAACATAGATGAAATTGATGCCGCGTTCCTGTCGCAGGGCTTCACGCAGCTCATGTACTTTTGCATCCGGCTCGCGATAGGTTACCACGTTGACCGTATACCCCAGATCAGCCAGACCCAGGCCGCCCAGCTCCCAGTTGCCGAGATGGGCGGAAACCATAATGGCACCGTTGCCGGCGGCCAGGGTCTGCTCAAGCATGGCCGTGCTGCTGCGACGGCCGATCAACTTCTGGAGTTCACGGCCCCGCAAGCGCATCAGCAGCATCACATCACACCAGTTTTCACCGAATCTGCAAAAGGTCGAGAACACCAACCGCTCCACTTCCTTTCTGCCGGTGACAACCTGCAGATTGGAACGTATATTCCGGCGGGGTTCCGCCAGCAGCAGGTAAAACAGCCCGCCAAATACCAAGGAGACGGGGGCGAACAGCCAACGCGGCGCCAGAATGGTGAACAGCTTGATTAAGGAAAGATTGAAGCTGCTGTAAAAGGTCACGGTGATTCACCCTGCGCGCTGCGGCCCGAGCCTTTCGATTTCCCCTGGTGCCCCTTGAACTCCTGCTCCCAGACCGGATCGGCAATCCCGGCATAGGAACGGGCATACTCATTCATACGGTCAGCCAGGCCGACAAATATTTCATCCGCACCCGCATGAGTCGGATAGGCCCCTTCAGAGTTAAAGAGCTCCCGTCCGGCCAGCGGCTGGTCGATAAGCATGCAGGGGCGCAAAAGATTTTCGTGTTCACCCTGCTTTGCCCGGATTTTTGTAAAGAAGGGGGATGCAAGCGCATCATGTATGGTGGTCCGTCGGATATTATCCACGGCAAAGTGGCAGAACACACAGGGTTCGATATCACCTTTGGCGTTGATATGGAAATATTTGCGACCGCCGGCCAGACAGCCCGAGATCATCGGTCCGTCGTTCCAGAAATCGATAAACAGCATCGGTTTGCTGGCCCGGTATCCTGCCACAGTGCGACGCAGCCCATCACGCTGTTCCGGGGTGGGCATCAGGTCCGGCTCCGGCTGGCGGCCGACCGGAACATAGGAAAAGAGCCACATGGCGAAGACACCCTTCTTCAGCAGCATGTCAATGTAGGCACCATCGGTGATGATCTCGGAGTTTTTGCGGGAATGGGTGAAGGAGCCGCAGAAGGAGAGCCCCCCGGCCTTCATCAGGTCCATGGCATGCATAACCTTTTTGAAATGACCGGATCCACGGCGTTCGTCGGTTTCCCGTTCGTACCCCTCCAGGGAAAATGATGGCATAACATTGCCGACTTCCGTCAGCCTGGCAACCATTTCCTCATCGATCAGACCGCCGTGGGTAAACACCAGAAATGCCATGTCGCTGTGCTTTTTGAAGATTTCGAAAATACCTTCCATATAAAAGGGTTCGCCGCCTGAGATCACCGCGAAATAAACCCCCATTTCCTTCATCTGGATCAGAATTGAATCAACTTCAGCCAGCGTCAACTCCAGAGACTTGTCATAATCCCCGGCATAGCAGCCGTAACAGTTCAGGTTGCAGCGCATGGTAGGGCTGATGACCACGGTTGAGGGCGGATAATAACCGTGTGTGTCACTCCACTCCTTGCGGATGTTGGTGCCGTTCAGCAGGTGATTGACCAGCAGATTACTGATCCACTTGTCCCGTTGGTTTGGATGCAGATCACGCAGGACCCGGCGCGGAAATTCAATACCGGGATGTTTCTCCTGCACCAACCCCCGTATCCAGCGAATACGATCCTTGTAATATGCCTTTTTGGGAATCATCTCCATCAGATGGGTCATGCGGATCAGGGAGTCATCCGAAGAATTGATTGCCATGGAGAGAAGTTTGGTAAGCACCTTATCCTTGGCGTAGTTTTTTAGCGTATTGAGCATTTTTCAGATCCCTCAGCCCGGAAAAACCGTCTGAACTTTCGTGTAATTGTTGATATCACATCCGTGACAATCAGCCTGCGATCCGTCAGCGATCTCAAATAAAAGGGGACCACGCAGCCGCAGCGGTCACAATCGGCTGTGGGCCCCAGCATGCAGGGTTCCTTCAAAACACCCGTCGGCCCCAGCGCAAATGCTTTTTGGGCGAAGAGGCAGCTGTCGGTAACCTCCCGGCAGCGATCCGATTTCATCAGTCGGAGCGCCGGTTCCGAATTGACAATAAAGTCACCGTACACGTTCTTGAGAACCCTCAACTGCTCAAGCACGAGATCCTTTTGATCCCACCCAAGCCACAGTGAATCATCACTCCCTCTCTGCGGAGTAATAAAGCTGAAGACCATGTTCCGGATTTTTGGATTACTGCTCCACTCAACCAACGCATCGGTTATGTCCTGAAAGTTTCGGCTGGTTATGCAGAAGGCAATCGTGATCTTGAGCCCGTCACTCTGCCCTATCGTCCGCTTGATGGTGTCATACAGGCCTGGTGTATTACGCATCTGATCATGATTACGCCGGCCACCATCCACCGAAATGTACCAGCTGACATCCTTCCAGTCCGGTAAGGGTAACGAACCGTTGGTAGTGACCGTACTGTATTTAAAATAGCGCCGGCCCATATCAATGATTTCCGGGCGCAGCAGCGGTTCGCCGCCGACCCAGGCACACTGGTAAAAAGCGAATTTTTTGGATTTCATCTGTTCAAACAACTCGTGCCACTGATCACATGTCGACTGACTGACATGTTCCTGTTCAAAAAAATAACAATGATCGCAGCGCAGATTGCATCGATTGGTAACATCAACCGATCCAAAGCCATGTTTGGGGATGCCGAAGAGAAAGAATCCCACCCGGGCACAGTTGTAGAAGGAAAAAAATGGTTTGGGGGCCCGCGCAACGCTGGCGGGCAACAGATTTTCCATAGGCATCACCATCTAATCAGATTGTACTAAAGCTCAGAGAGGCACAGATTCCGCGCAGGCATCTGCTGAAGACAACCGGCTACCAGCTGTAGTAGCAAATGACCGGCCAACTGCTGAAAAGACGGGTGCAGCAGAGATAGATGTTTCAAAACGGAGAGTTATCGAGGCGGGTCTATTTCAAACAAAACAGGCAACATTCCCGTTGCCCGCAACATATGGCGGAACCTCAATATATCGAGGGCAACGGACAGAGAATCCATGCGAGTCGTGCTGTCAGGGATCTGGCTGCATTCCACCATCCCGGTCGGCTGATCATTGAACCGGAAGCGGCCGACTGGACTCTATTTCCCGTTTCTCATGGTAGATGAAACGCACCATATAGTATTCGAAGGGATAGCCGCTCTCGTAGTAGCGGAAACTCTGCTGATGACGGGTGTCAACTGCCTCCAGCGTCGATATGCCGGAGTTTATGGCCAGGCTGTTGCCGGTGTTTCCAAAGGGATCGATCGCCGTCATGATGCCGTAATGAATGGCGGTGTCCACGGCAAGTCCGCTTGTATCACGCAGTGACGACGGCCCGTAGACCGGCAGCATCACGTAAGGTCCGGAGCCGGCTCCCCAATAGCCGAGGGTCTTGCCGAAATCCTGATCATGCCGCTCCAGACCAAAGCTGGTGGCCGGGTCAAACATGCCGGCCAGTCCAATGGTACTGTTGGTCACAAAACGTCCCAACGTCGTCAGCGATTCCGTTCCCTTGAGCTGAAACAGGCTGTTTGTTAAATTTTTAACCTCGCCAAGATTGTTGAAGATCCCGGAAATACGTTCCTGCACAAAGACGGGGGCTACAAATTCGTAACTATCCACCACCGGAATAAAAAGATATTTATCGAAGTAGAAATTAAAGCGGTACATGTTTCGGTTAAAACCTTCCCAGGGGTCGGAAACCTGGGCAAACTCCTGATCCCTGAACTCACTGATCGAGTGCCTCGCCGGTACTTCTGCCAGCGTAGTTACACCTGCAGTTGCACATCCAGACAGGGCAACCCCAAAAACGAGCAGGGCAACAAATTGTCGATATTGGATAACAGTCAACATGCCACCCTCCTTATAATTTGAAGAAATCGACCATATAGGCCAGGTTGTCTTTATACTCCAGGTTACCCAGATGGCCGCCTCGCGGATAGACCTTGGCCCGCTCGCCGAAAAGCTCTCGCAGAAATTCGAGATCCTCCTTGGCCAGAATAAAATCGTTCTCGTTGGTCATGACGCCGAACTTGGTGGATGATCTCAGGTACCCTTCGATACTCCTTAAACTCAGGGAATCGATGAATGCCTGTTTCGAAAGCCCCGGTCGCTGTTTTTGGAAGTGGGGGTACAAATATTCATCGACGTAGTTGATAAAGCTTAAATGGGAAGACACCAGAAAATAGTCAAAGATGTGATCCGTCGGCCCCAGCACCCTGTTCTTTGGTACAACGTAACCGCTGTTGGTCATCACATCCGAGGCGAAGATCGTACCGGCCAGATTGATCCGGAAGGTCAGCCCGATCAATCCGGCTGCCTCCTCGCGGGAGAACAGTTTCTCCGTGTAGATCGAATACAGAAAATCATCGTTGATCGCCACAAAGTTGCCATAGCGATAATACTCACTGAACTTGGAGACCATTCTGTTGAAAAAGATACCCTGCTTATTGGATCCGCCGGGAATCTGTTTCATCAGATCCTCTATCCTGGTCACGGAGCTGTACAGGCTGACCGCAGGATTTACCAAGAGCACATTGCGAAAATTGAAGACCTTCCGTTCTTCATCCAGCTTTGCCACGAAGGCTGCCTGGCTCCCCCCCAGACTGTACCCACCCAGATGAAATGAACTCACCTCAATATCGTCCTTGACCTCGTTCCAGGCAACTTCCATGGCCCGGTACAGGTCCAGCGCGTCCTCGGTCATATCTCCGGTGACGCGCCCCAGGGATGCGGAGATAATGAAATTGGCATTGGATGGCGAAGGGAGCGTGATGACATGGAAACCAGCCTGGTACAGGGCCTTCATCATGGTCATGGACTTGGCGGAGCGATCACTGGCGCCGGAACCGGCAATCAGAAAGACCAGGGGCGCTTTTTTCTTCTGGAATGCCAGGGTGCAGCGCAGCCCCGTATCATAAAAGAAAATTGGTGGTCGCTCGCGCTCCGGGATGACATCCAGCACAAGCTGCCGGGTACTCATGGATGCAGGCAAGTCGGGCATAAGTTTTTCCGGTGTCCCGAGGATGGTGGCTTCATACGAACCCGGAATCGGATAGCCGTAATCATCTGCCGCAAAACTTTGCAGCGGCACCATGATCAGGCAAGCAATAAGCAATTTTTTCAGGGACATCGTGTGCACTCCTTCTGTCTTGATCGCCGATCAGCGAGACGTTTCAATCGTACGGTTATCAACAGGCGCAACAGGCTTTGCCGTCTCGGGAGTGAGTGACTGTTCCGTCTGGAAAGGCAGGCGGCCCGAATCATTGCTGAGCTGGGGAGCCTCCTCGATGATCTGCCAGTTTTTCCCGATCGGAATGGCCAATGGCTTGGGAGACGACTGTTCCTGCGGTGTTGAAACAGCCTGATTTGAGTAGAACATGCTGCACGAGCAGAGCATCGCAAGAGCCAGCAAAAAAACAGTTACAAGAAATAATTTCATATCAGTACCCTTTCAGTGTGGCAGTGTAATCCGAGCAGAATCAATCCCCTCTGCCCGCGCCATATCCTGCACAACAAATCGGCCGCAGACAAAACAGAGCACACCCGCCAGTGCCATGGCTCCGGGTGTAATCAGGAGGGCGCTGCGCAGATCCCAGCGATCTGACAGCCACCCCAGAATCGTTGGAGACACGGCGTCCCCCAGGGCATGTATGAAAAATATGTTGACCGCAAAGGCCATGGCCCGGACCGCCGGAACCGTGACGTTGAGGATGACCGTGTTGAGTGGCCCGGTATTGAGAAAGAGAAAAAACTCGGCCATAAAGATCGCTGTCATGCAACTCGTCAGGTCACTGGCCAGAATGGCCCAAACGGCAAAGGGGGTGCCAATCAGAAAGCCCCAGCCGGACACCAGCAGATATCCCTGACCGCTTCTTTTCTGCCAGCGGTCGCCCAGCCAGCCTCCGGCCAGCGTGCCCAGAATCCCCGCCAGCACCGTGGTCGCTCCGAACAGCATATTCCCCTTGGATACATCAAGCGCATGGACCCGGTTCAAAAACGACGGGATCCATTGAGCCAGACCACCGATGGCAAAGGTCATGGCAGCCATGGCGAGGGTGTTGCAGACAAAGGAACGGTTTCTGAACAGGGCGGCATAGCCTGTGGTTGCACTATTCCCCTCTCCCCCTGGGAGAGGGTGGCCGGAGGCCGGGTGAGGGATTGCATCCCCGCCCCGCGGCGGGGTTCGCAGCAGCGCCACCGGAAGCGCCAGCAGTAGGCCGGGAATACCGACCATTAGAAATGCGGTTTGCCAGCCGAAGCGTTGCCCCAGCATTCCCCCCAGCAGATATCCCAGGGCGCTGCCGACCGGAATGGCGACGTAAAACCAGGAAAGGATCCGACCACGCTGTTCCTTGGGAAAAAAATCGGAGACCAATCCGGGCGATACCGTCCCGAAACTGGCTTCGCCAATTCCAACAACGGCGCGGGCGGCCAACAGGGTCCGGTAGCCGCTGGCGTATCCGGCCAGGGTCGTGGCAAGGCTCCAGACGACCAGACCTGCGGCAGCCAGCCTTGTTCGGCTCCAATGATCGCCGAGCCAGCCGAACAGCGGAGCGATCAGCAGGTAGCTGAACATGAAGGCACTGCCGAGAAACCCGAGCTCCGTATCGGAGAGGCTCAAATCGACCTTGATCAGGGGAAACACGGCAAAGAGCACCTGGCGGTCGATGTAGTTCAGCAGGTTGACCGTTAAGAGCAACCCCAGTGCGTAGCGGCGGTATGAGAGTGAGATCGGCCCAGCAGTCATGCGCATGTCCTCCACATCAACCCGAAATTTATCTTAAAAACGGCAATTCAATAACACAGAGACACAGAGATATAAAATACTCAAAAACAAAAACGAGATTCTCCTTATTGGTGAATCAAAAAAAAATTGGTTTATAACTCTCAGATTTTACTCTGTGTTCTCTGTGCACTCTGTGTTTCAAATGATTTTTTAGGTATTTATCTGAAGCCTGTGCGGGATGACTGCAAAAGAAATTCCGCAGTCATCTCGGTTAATCAGCTTCTTGCATACCCTGTTTAATACGGATACTGCTATTCCGCACTCAGATATTCCAGCGTGATGGTCACCGTCCGGTTAAAGGAGCGGGCTTCCGGCGACAGGTTGTCGAATAGCGGGCTGTTCGGACCGACCCCTGAGTAGCGGACACGGTCGCCAGGTGCTTCGCCGTATGCAGCGGCCAACATCTTGTAAACCTCCAGCGCCCGGCGTTCGGAGAGTTTGAGATTGTAGGCTTCCTTGCCGATATTGTCGGTGTGGCCGACAATCGCGACGCTGGCTTTGGGTAATGACTTGATGCGTTCCACAATCCTGGTGACGATTTCCCGGTTCAGCGCTTCGATCGTATCCTTGTCGAAATCGAACAGGATCAGGGCATATTTTTCCTGGACCCGCAGCTCCTGTTTCTGGGCAAGCCGCTGACTGGTCTGAATGAACATGACTTTGACCGGATCAGGTGTCAGCACCAGGCTCTGTCCCCGGCTGTCCTGCAACTCCATCCTGACCGTAATGTCGCCGCCGGCAGCCAGCGTCTTGAGATCCCCGGACACCAGCGGAACAATGATTTCCTTGGCAGGTGATCCATTCCCGCTCAATCCTGCCAGGACCCCGGTGGAGTTGGCGGCTGTCAGCTTCCAGGACACGATGCCGTTCGGCGCAACCACATCCGGACGCACCGTCAGGGTGGATGCATCGATGCGGGTTGTCAGGTAGGTGCTCCGGATTGGGGCCAGAATTGCCGGATCCGTCGAAAGCATCTCAACCCTGCGGTTCTCCTCCTGTCCTTCCTTGAACCGGATGGTACTCGGTTTCGCCGGAAGGTTGCGCACCTGGATTAACATCCGCTCAGGGGCAATGTTCCAGACCCTGTTCAGATAATCCCGTACCGCCTCGGCGCGCTGGGCGGAAAGTTTTTTGTTGCCCTTTTCCTTACCGGTGTTGTCATTGCAGCCGACCAGAGTGATCGTGGCCTCGGGCCTAACGGACAGCCGTTTGCCGACGACGTTCAGATCCTGATAGTATTTTTCGAGGGTACCGCTGAACGTCTGCTCATCGAAGCCGGCCGTATCGCCAGGACCGCTGAAACGGACGTAACGGGGCTGAATCTCGCCGGACGACTTGGCGAAGTAGATATGGCCAAGCATCGGCGAGGAATCGATGGTCTTGATCTCTTCGATCGTCAGGGTTGCAGGTACGACGGACAGACTGGCACGGGTCTGCACACGTTTGATTGTGACCGGCGCTGCGGTCAGCTGCAGACGCTGTCCATTGCGATCCTCCAGCTCCATCCTCACCGTAAGGTCACCACCATCGGCAAGTGCCCGCAGGTCTGCCGTCGGCACGGGAATTTTCAGTTCCGGAGCAGGTGTTCCTTCCGCAGCCAATTCAGCCACGCCACCCTTGGCGTTGCTGACGATGGCCTTCCAGCGCGCGATCCCGGATTTCGCATCCACCAGCGGGCGCAGTGTCAGTTCCGTAGCGTTGATCCGTGCGGAGGGTATGGCCCCCATGGACTGGACCTCATCGACCGTCAGACTGGCCGGGGAAACAGTCAGCGTGCCCGTGGGGAGGTACAGGTAATTGACGACGTAATAATGCTCCATCCTGGAGGCGACCTTCTGGAAGATAGGGACAAGATTTGTCTCGGACGCGGCCTTCCAGATCTGCCCGCGGGTCTGGCTGGTAAATGCGGTCAGGAACTTATCGGTAGACGACTCTTGCGTGTAATCGATCGCATAGGCATTGAAACCCTTGATCCCCTGCGCCGCCTCTGAGACGACCTCGCTCTTGAAGCCGCTGTTCAGATCCTGACCGTCGGAAAATACCACCATGAAGCGGGGTTCAGTGTCCGGCATTTTTTTGATAAGCTCAAGACCGGCAAACATGCCCTCATACAGAAACGTCTTTGAGGTAATACCTTCACTGAATGACTTCGCAGTAAAGGCTTTCAGTTCGGCCGGCAGATTCGATTTGAATGTCTGCACATGCAAATCACGACCACCCATAGTGACGGTTTTTTTGTCGTCAAAGACGACAATCTGTACATCGTCGACCGGCCGGACAATCTTCAGCAACTCGCTTACTCCGGCAAGCAGCGCCTTGACCGCCTGGCGTTCTTCCATGGAGTACGAATTGTCCAGAACCAGGACTATGTGACGGGGCACGTCCAGGCTCTCCGATATCGGCTGCACCGATGTGACCTGTGCCGTCCGCCCGGATTGGGATACGGTAAAGTCAGCGGTACTCAATCCGAACAAAGGTATTTTCGAAGCATCCTCAACACTTACCAGCACCTTGCCATCTTTGATGACCCGATCTACCGTCACCGCTGCGCCCGGTTTGGCAACACTGATCATCAACCCGGATTGGTCGGCAGCCAAAGCCACCCCGCTCAACAACAGTACAACCAGCACCAACATCATTCGTTTGATCACCATGATTCTGTTCTCCTTGTATTTTCTGGGGTCTGCACGGATCCGGAAGCATCGGATGCGGGCAGATATTGATTAACGTTCAGGACCTGCAGTGCAGCATTCAGAGCTGCGCCACCGCCTGACGCGTCATTTCCACAATCTCGGCCGGCTCCTCGTAGCGAAACGTCAGCGGAGGTCCGAACGTCACGGTCACAGTCCCTTTTTTGGGGAAGCTCACATCATGCGGGAGGACCAGATCGGATCCGCTGATTTTGATCGGTACGACCGGAAGCCCCAGCTCCTTGACCATGATGCCCAGTCCCGGTTGAAAGGGCTGCATCCGGCCGTCGCCGGCATGTTCACCTTCCGGAAAAATCATGATATTGATGCCGTTATCGGCAAGCTTTCCCATGAATGCAAGCGAACCGCTGAATCCCTGTGACTGCGGCAGGGGAAACAGGTTGAACAGCACCGAGGCGTATTCGTAACTCAAGCGCCGCAAAATTCGGTCAACCCCATGGTAATCACCAAAGAAGAATTCTTCCCAGGCGGCCGTGGCGGTTCTGCTACGGTACGATGGCGGAAGCGCAAACATGATGGCCGGTTGATCCAGATAGCTGAGATGGTTAGCAACCAGAATATACGGCCCAGCCAGTTTCTCCAGGTTTTCAACACCCCGGACATCAAGGGACACAAAACGTCGAAACAGCGGGCCGTGTACCGCAAAATCCCAGGCCGTGCGCACCCCGCGGAAGAACGGGGCGTTGGTCCAGAAGCGGAAATGGTCATTACTGATCAGCTTTTCACGTTTTGTAATAATCTGACGCAGCTCGGAAACCCGTGTCTGTGGTCCGATTTGTGAGTCTGAAATATCAAGGCGATAATCCTGTTCCAGGGCATTCACCAGTTCCAGACGGTCGATGGAGGTCAGGCCCAGATCGTCCACGAGCAGTGAATTTTCAAGGATCTTACTGGTCTCGGTACCGGTCAGCCGCCCCAGCAGATTGATCAGGCTGTCCCTGCTGACGCTGGCATCGCCAGCCTCCGTTCCCTTTTTCAGTTCCTCCTTGACCTCGAATTTCCTGATCTTGAGAGTCGTTGTCTTGGGAAATTCCGCCTCATTCCACAGGGAATGAGCCGTTATCTGATGCAGGGCATCCAGCTGACTGTTTGCCTGAGCGATGATTTCTTGCGGTTTTTTTCCGGCATCACTGAGGATCAGCACGGCATGCACCTCTTCCCCGGCGCCCCGGTCAACACCGATAACGCAGGATTCCTTCACCCCTGGGATCCTGTTCAGCACCGCTTCCAGCTCATCGGGATACACGTTGATGCCCGAACCGGTAACGATCATCTCCTTCTGACGCCCCTTGATGACCAGCCAACCATCCGGACGGAGTTCACCCAGATCGCCGGTGCGGAACCAGCCGTCATCCGCAAAAGCCTCGCGGCTGGCCTGTTCATTTTCATAATAGCCGGGAAACACGTTATCCCCACGGACCTGAACCTCTTTATCCTCAATCCGCAGCTGCACACCCGGCAGCGGGAGCCCCACCGAACCGGCCACCTGCTGTTCCATGGTATTGACACACAGCACGGGCGAGCATTCCGTAAGCCCATACCCTTCCAGAAGGGTAAAGCCCATGCTGTTCCAAAAATTAAAAACGTCCCGGTCCAGGGGAGCACCACCGGAGACAAATGCGGTAAAATTACGGCCAAAGCGGCGCTGTACCGCAAAGAAAAGATCCTGCCGCAGCATTTTGGGAAGATGCCCCGACAGCTGCGCCAGGCCATGAAACACGCCAGCCAGGTGTTTTTCCTCCAGCTCCCGTTCAATGGTTGTTTTCAGCAGCTGCATCAAACGCGGCACAACCATGATGATGTAGATATCCTCTTCAGCCAGCGCTTCCATGATCGCCGAAGGTTTGAGTGTGCGCAGATAGACCACAGCCGCCCCGCGGTACAGTGGCGTAAAAAAACCGCCCATCAGTTCAAACATGTGGGACAGCGGCAGCAGGGAAAGAAAACTGAACTCAGACGTGATGATCGGTACATGCCGGTTTATCTGGATCATATTGGCGAGCAGGTTTTTGTGCGTAAGAATGACACCTTTCGGGTTGCCGGTAGTGCCTGAGGTATAGATGAGCTGTACCGTATCATCGGGTTTGGCGGCCACGACCTCGCTGATCGCTTGAAGACCTTCAAGCCGGTACGGCAGGTCCTCCAGCAGAATTGAAGTGGTTGTGGTGATCCACTCCGGCTTGAAGCGGCTTTGCAGGACACAAACCGCTTTGGTACGGCTACAAATTGATTCTGCCCGGGCCAGATCTGACATGAAATCCACGGGAACAACAACCGCACCACGGAGGATAATTCCCCAATAGGCAATCGCCCACCAGGAGGAGTTGGGGCCCCAGAGCAGTACCTTGTCACCTGCTGCCACCCCGTTATTGGCCAGCAGCGTAGCCATCTTCCGGGCAAGGTGGTGAAATTCCAAGTACGAAACAACACCCCGCCGCACCCCGGTACGGTTGACAAAAGCGGTAGCAGCACCACGCGCTTCGAACGTATCAAAAAGATCAATCAGTGTCTGCATAGGTGCCTCGTTACGTACGCTTCGATCGCTCTGATATACATTTGAACAGGCAGCACGAATGCTGAACGGCCGCTGACGGAACAAGTTACAACTTACATGCCAACAGAAATATGGGGTGCCATAGCCCATAAACGGCTGTTTATACAGTTAAATTTATGCTCAAAATCAATTTTGAACACGAAAACCGTCCGCGGGAGCCGTCGCATTTGGCATTGCCGCCACATATGGAGGATTATTTGGGGCGGGAGCAGAGTTGGCCGTCCAGAATCTTGCTGACGTCGCATAGCGACCGATTGATGGTAGCCGGGGAATTTATTCCCCGGAAATTGCAGGTACATTTCACCTCGTCACGTACGTGACGAATGAATATCCTGCATTTTTATCCGTGGGATAAATCCCACGGATACAATCTAACGCCCCTACAGGGCTGAAGTAAAAACCATATACGAACAATGCTGGTGACGGATTACTGCTGGAGAGTTAAGACAAAAATACAAACAGTTCCCGAAGAATTAATCTCCGGGAACTGTTTGTAATTGCCACATACGGTCTATCTGCCTGATTGCACAACCAAACCCGTCTTAGTGTTTGTCAGAACCTTTGTCATGGGCTTTGCCGTGACGATCTTTGTCATGATTCCTGTCGTGATGCTTGTTACAATCTTTGTCGTGGTCCTTGTCGTTGTGATCTTTATCATGATGGCCGTTATCATGATGATCCTTGTCGGGATCTACCGGTGGTGGCAGTACCGGCCCCGAACCACAGGAGGAGACGGTAACACCGGTCAAGGTTGCTGCAGCTTTTGACAGGTCTCGCCCGATCAGACTGCCGCCGGTGAAGGTACTGTCCATGCCGGCAAGAATTGAACCCTGGAAGTTGGAGGTTGTCATGGTTGCTGCCTCGGCCACCCACCAGTACACGTTGCATGGCTGTCCACCACCGGACATTACAACAGAAAAGTTTGTACCCGTCAGTGCACCGGTTCCCAGAGATCCGACTTTAAAGATCCAGACACCGTTCGCCGGCCCGTCAAGTGTCAGTTGACCAGTCAAGGTAGCGGCTGCATCAAAACAGTACACGTTGGGTGCCAGCACCTGGCCGGACAGTGTTCCGGTCAAGGTCACATTGCATGGTTCGTTTGCAAGCGCGTCGTACGATCCAAGGAAATTGCCGTACGCGGCAACGGCACTCGCATCACCCTGATGAACCGTTCCGCTGACGGTACTGTTTGTCTGGGCAATCGTGCTGAAGGGCAAGCCGGAGCCGACATCTCCCGTAACGCCTGAATCAGTCAGGGTCACGGCCGACCCTGCCAGCACTGCATAGGAAGCCGCTGAACCCAGTACCGGTGCAGCCGCATGGGCAGAATAAAACGGCACTGAGGATAGCAGTGCGGCGGACAAAGCAATTGCTCCGAGTTTTACGGTGAACCGGTCAAAAATAGTGCCATTGGCCTTGCTACGATTTTTCAATGAGTACTCCTCCATTGTTATAAATCAACGCTCTGCAATCCTGCTCCCTTGTTCCTCTCCTGGTGCTGCCCTGCCCGCACGTTACGGAACGGTAACCCGCGTTGCATTTAGAACAACCGCTGATTGCGCCAGCAATCTGCCGTCAATCGCTGTATTTGCGCCTACCGTGATGGAAGTCTTACCCAAAATAATTCCCTTGAAATTGGTATCTGCTCCGATAGTAACTGCTCCGGATGCCTGCCAGAATACGTTTTTGGCCAGCGCGCCGCCGGACAGTACAACGTTCTTGGCAGCTGTCATGTCAAGTGTTCCGGCAACCTGAAAAACCCAGACGTCTGTTGCGCTGCCTGTGAGTGTCAGATCCGTAGGAATGGTAACGGCAGTGTCCCAGGTATACACACCCGCAGCGAGACTTTGACCGGTAAGCGTTCCGCCGCCCAGATTCAGCTTGGGACCGACGCCAGCAGGTTTAGCGACCGCAGCGTTATAGGCAGTTTCCATATCAGCAACAGCCTTGGTCAGATCTGCGGCGGTTGTTCCGCCGGTATTATTGGCTGCGTACAGCTTACCTGGTGCAACCACCTGTGCCGATGTAGCGTATGAATTAGTGACATCATCTGTTTGTGCCCATCCGGTCAGGAAATCCTTGGCAGCCGGACTCACTCCAACATTTCCGGTGACCGCAGAGGTGGGGACGGTTGCCACTCCTGTTTTAGCCAAAATCGCATAATTGCCGGCCGATCCGAGTGGCACAGCGGCGGATTCTGTACTGACTGAACCGACAACGGCGACACCTGCACTGGCAGCACTGTTCGAGTTTGAATTACTTCCACCGTCGTCTCCGCAGCCTGCCAACGAGACGGCCATCAATAAACCTGCTAACCACGTTTTGTTGCTACATCGCTTTTCCATGAAATTTCTCCCTGCATAAAGTTGATCAAACCAGAAGGTCTGTCTCCTGGTGTAGTACATCTAACGTGCCAAGCAGAACGCACAGGCGACAGGTCCGTAACAGTCTGATTTTAAAGCATACTGATAACGAAAGGATTGAGCCGTTAGGGAAAATCCACACCGTCCGGCTGTTGCATCCGGTGAATCCGTAACATACGGAGGGGCGTGTGGAATGCCTGCCCGCAACTCTTTGTGTCAATAGATTCGGGAATTACGATGGAAGAGCTACCGGAGGGTCATGAAGTAAAAAAAGTGCCGGACGGAGAACCGCCCGGCATAACAGGAAGGAGGCACGTGCTGTGCCTGCTGTAGTAAATACACGTATCATGCCATATGATGCTTAATGCAAAAAACAACCTATTATACCGTTTTTGCTAATAATTTTTATAACAATCACGGGTTCTGTATGAATACGGAATCATATTTTTCCGTCACATATGCCAGAGCCGCCAGATAGTACAGCTCCCCCGAGGTAACCCTGATACTCAGGGACTGCGTAACGCCTCAATGCCCTTCCGGAAACTTCCGGAAGGGCATTGAGGACAAACCGTTCAGCCTGCAGCCGTCAGATGCTAGTCGCAGGTGAAGTTGGCCACGATACGGCGGTTTTGCAGCCGACCGGCCTTGGTTTTGTTGCTGGCAACCGGCTTGGATTCTCCGTAACCTTTGGTAACTATCCGACCGGGATTAACATTAAAGGTTGTGCTGATATATTTTTCAACATTTTCAGCACGGCGCTCGGAGAGATTCTGGTTATGAGCGTTGCTGGCGGTACTGTCAGTGTGACCCGATATTTCGCCTTTGGCATTGGGGAAATATGACAGGAAGTCGCCAACCGTCTTCAATTCGTCATGGTACTCTGGCTTGATGTCGGTCTTGTCACTGTCGAAGTTAATCGCCAGCACAGCCGGTTTGCTGCAAAATCTCTCGGCAGCGGCGGCCTTGATATGGGCAGGCACGGTCACAACCGGTGGGCAGCCATCCTTATCGACCCTTACGCCGACAGGTGTACCGGGACATTTGTCCAGATAATCTGGTACGCCGTCACCATCGGAATCCAGTGGGCATCCTTGTGCATCAACCTTTACGCCTGTTGGTGTGCCGGGGCATTTATCCCGGTTGTCAGTTACGCCGTCATTATCGGAATCCAACGGGCAACCATCTGCGCCGACTTTTACTCCGACCGGTGTGCCAGGACATTTATCCAGATAATCAGGAACGCCATCCTTGTCGGAATCAAGTGGACAGCCATCCTTGTCAACCGCTACGCCGGCAGGAGTACCAGGACATTTGTCCAGGTTATCGGTGACGCTGTCCCTGTCGGAATCAAGCGGGCAGCCATCCTTGCCGACAGCAACTCCGGCGGGCGTGTTGGGACATTTATCGAGATAATCGGGTACGCCGTCACCATCGGAATCAAGCGGACAACCATCCTTGTCAACCGCAACACCTGAGGGGGTGTTGGGGCATTTATCCGCCGGATTCAGAACACCATCATTATCGCTGTCAAGCGGCTCCGACGTTTTTTTAGACTCCCCGCCGAACGCAAAAACGACGCCCAGAGTGGTTTCAAGATTGTGGATGTGTTCATCAAAGATCATGTTATCACGGGCATCAATCCTGAGCGCAACATGCTCTGCCACCCAGATTTTTGCCCCGACTCCGGCATCAACAATCGACATATTCTTGTTGTTGATCTTGGGGCTGTAGTGGTTAACGCCGTAACCGGCAACGATATAGGGATTAAAAACGCTTTCAGGCATGAAATGGTAAATCAGCCCGAGATTGAACTGGGTAATATTCACGTCGTTAATCGGGCTGGTAAACTGCCCCTGCCTGGTAAAGGCGATTGATTTGTCATCAACGTAGGTCTTCATGAAGGACCAGGTCCCTTCAATACCCAGACGATTGGTGATGTTGTAGCCCAGACGACCACCAACCAGCGGACTGTGATCCAGATTCTGCCGTTTCTCAAAGAAATTGAAACCTCCGAAAGGCGTCACTTCAACACTGCCGGCCTTTATTTCAGCACCGGCCGATAGTGGCAGCATAAATACCGAGGCCAGTAACACCGGCGCCATCTTTTTCATGACGGAACCCATTGAAAATGTATATTTCATCGACTGTCTCCTTGTATGGGTACATTCATTTATTGTCGTTATGTTCATGGTATTCAGTCCCTTCCTATTGACATGAAGACGGCGCACTCACATTGCCCGGTACGGAAACAACATTGGAGTCAAAGACAAACGCGCCGGCCGTAAAAGCACCTGCCAGCAAGCGACCGCATGAGCTTGCTCCGGTTTTCATCGTAATGTCTGCGGCAGCCAGAATGTTACCGTGAAAATCCGAATTAGTTCCAAGTGTTGCTGCAGAGCCTGCCTGCCAGGAAACGTTTGAAGCCTTGGCGCCATTTATGAGAAGAATTCGGGTGTGCGCGCCAGGAGATGCGGCACCATCGGCTGTGCCTACTGAACTCGATGACTGGAAGACAAATGTACCGTTTGGATCACCTTGAGCGTCAAGCGTGATGTCGCCTGTGATCATGATCGAAGTCAACGATTGATAGACTCCCGGCACAAAGAGATTGTCGCCCTGCACAAGTGCGCTTCCGGTGGGTGCCCCCAGCGTTGTGCCGGCCGGCAGATTTATGCCGCCACCCAGTGAACCGGCTGCAGGTGGTCCGCTCGGCGGAGTGATGCTGAGAAACTCAGCCAGCAATTGGGCCTTGATCGCAGACGATGTAATGCCGGCATCCGGATACAAGGGGCTGATCACCTGTCCGTTGATGCTTGGCGGAGTGCCTCCGCACAGACCGAAACCACCGGCTGCATCAATCTGGACACTGTTGCAGAGCGGGCTTGGCGCCAGCACCGCGTTCCCGTTAATCGTTGTACTTCCCGTATTTTGAACCCCGGCGGTCGCGGCAATACCGAACGTTGCAATCGTCAGAGGTGGCGGAACGACCACAGCGGTTGTGAATGTCCAGACATAGTCATTTGCAACCAACGGAGAGGCCGAAACACCTGCCAGGGCATTACCGGCCGAATCGGTAGCCGGATTAGCACCGACACCCTTAATCGTTGCGGTATAGGTTGTGCCGCCGGCCAGCGGCGCCAGAGGATGAAACGTTGCTGTTCTGGTTGCGACAGCATAGGTTACGGGGATCGCAGCGCCCTGAACGGGGGTAACACCAGGTCCTGTCAAGGTAAAAGCAGTGAGTCCGGTGATTGAAGCGGGCAGCATGTCTTCATTGAAGGTTGCGGAAATTGCCGAACTGGTTGCTACGTTAAGAGTCGGTCCAGGTGTCGTGGTTGCCGGCACGGTGATCGTCACCAGCGGACGGGTTGTATCAGCCGTTAAACTCGTTGTAAAGGTCCAGACATAGTCGTTTGCCACAAGCGGGGTGGCTGCGTTACCCGCCAGTGCGTTAGCTGCCACCTCAGTGTCTGTGACCGGATTTGCACCGGTACCTTTTACGGTAGCAGTATAGGTAACTCCACCGATGAGCGGCGCCAATGGATGAAAAGTTGCCGTATTGGAGGCTGCGTCATACGTAACCGCCGGCACCGCACCCTGTACGGGGGTCGTACCGGGCCCTGTCAGCGTGAATGCTCCTGCTGCAGTAACAGAAGCGGAGGCCATATCTTTACTAAACGCCACGGTGATTGCTGTGTTGATCGGCACATTCAGTGTCGGACCGGGAGTCGTCGTCGCCGGCACCGTGGCAACAACAGTCGGCCGTGCACCGGGTGTTCCAGGTACGACGGCGGTACCCGGATCAGTCCATGACCCACCGCCACCTCCGCCGCATCCCGACACGATACTGACCAGCACACTCATAACTACCATACAAACCAGATACGCCTTCTGTGACCCAAATCTATTCATAAACCCTCCTTTCAAATACTGTAAAAAACATGATTGGTTACTGCTGTCTCTCGGCATTGAATACATTTTTCCCACCTCGTATATTTTTCAGTCATTTTCAAATGGTAAATCCCTCTTCCCCGCTATGAAAACGACTCAAACCGGGGCGAGATGACCAGGATCATAGCCCTTGTAAGGCAAGTAGCCTGCCAAGTATCACACCAGACATCCGACACTATTTTTAACCAACTAAAACATGAGGTTATGATTAACTTTTGGAATATTCAGGAGAGGCAATATGGTTCATCTGCCGCAGTATTTGGTAGAACCTCAACATATTGAGGGTCACAAATCCTGAGATATACAGCCATACACGCATGTGACTCTGGGATTCATTCAGATGCTATAGAGGTGAGAGTTATTCGGTAATTCAATTGCGGACCATTGCACACCCGTGCCAGTGGCTGGTTTGGGCTGCGCACCATATGATTCCCACAATAAATTAGTGGATTTAATTAAATGCTGGTATGCTGATATGTATGAAAAGGCAATCAGGAGCAGCAAAAAGCACCAAAAAAACAATAATTTCCGCCACAGACCCTACTCCTTTACGGAAGGAGCCCCTCTCCTTTCCGATTGTCGGCATCGGCGCTTCGGCCGGTGGACTGGAAGCGATTGAACAGTTCCTTCGGCATGTTCCCGCTGATAGCGGTATGGCATTTGTAGTTGTTCAACATCTGGACCCGACCCACAAGGGAATCATGCCGGAACTGCTCCAGCGGGTCACCACGATGGAAGTATTTCAGGTAAGGGATCGTCTGCGGGTCAAGCCAGGTTGTGTTTATGTGATTCCGCCCAACGCGGATATGTCGATTCTGCACGGCGTGCTGCACCTGTTTGAACCGACTGCCGCCCGTGGCCTGCGCCTGCCGATAGATTTTTTCCTGCGCTCACTGGCTGAAGACCGGCGTGAAGGGAGTATCGGAGTGATCCTCTCTGGAATGGGTTCAGACGGCACGGCCGGTTTGCGCGCCATCAAAGAAAAAGGTGGACTGGTACTGGTGCAAGAGCCGATTTCGGCCAAATTTGACAGCATGCCCAGAAGCGCCATTGAGGCAGGTTTGGCTGACGTGATCGCACCGGTTGAGAATCTGCCTGATAAAATCATTGGATATAGACACCACGCCCCTTTCGTGGCCAACAGTTATCCCATGATAGATGAAATGGATCAAAGTTCCCTGGAAAAAGTCCTGATCCTTCTGCGTTCCAAAACCGGCCACGATTTTTCCCTGTACAAAAAGAACACCGTCTACCGCCGTCTGGATCGGCGTATGGGCATCCATCAGATAAACCGGATCGCCGCCTACGTCCGCTATCTACAGAAAAACCCCCAGGAAGTAGATCTCCTCTTCAAGGAAATGTTGATCGGAGTTACCAGTTTTTTCCGCGACCCGGAATCCTGGGAACGACTGCAGAACATGGCAATTCCTGAACTTCTGTCAACCCGCCCCGGGGGGGGGTGTCTGCGTGCCTGGTCAGCAGGTTGCTCCACAGGAGAAGAAGCCTATTCGCTGGCAATTGCATTCAGAGAGGTGATAGAACAAGTCAGACCCGCCGGGAGCTTCACTCTGCAGATATTTGCCACCGATTTGGACCCGGACGCGATCGACAAGGCCCGTCAGGGGCTCTATCCATCAAGCATAGCTGCTGATGTTTCATCTGAGAGGCTTGCACGCTTTTTTACGAAAACAGAAGACGGTTACCGGGTTGGCAAGTCTATTCGCGAGATGGTCACCTTTGCCACGCAGAACATTATTATGCACCCCCCCTTTACCAAACTGGACCTACTGGTCTGTCGCAATCTGCTTATTTATCTTTCCCCTGAGCTGCAGAAAAACCTGTTTCCTCTCTTCCACTACAGCCTCAATCCCGGTGGAATCCTGTTTCTGGGAAGCTCTGAGGCCATCAGTACATTTACCGATCTCTTTGCGTCACTGGACATCAAATCAAGGATTTTCAAGCGACGAGAATCTCTCATGTCGGCAGTTCCGCTTACTTTTCCAGCTTCGTTTGTTCCCGCACGTCCGTTAGTTTTCAAGGAGTCAGCGATGTTAAAACCAACTACCAATCTTCAAGTGCTTGCTGACCAACTGCTCCTGCAGCATTATTCCCCTCCGGCCGTATTAACCAACGACAGAGGAGACATTATCTATATCAGCGGGCGAACGGGCAAATATCTGGAACCGGCCGCCGGTAAAGCTAACTGGAATATCTTTGCCATGGCACGAGAAGGACTTCGTTTTGATCTGGGCAGTGCCTTCCAGAAAGCAGTGCGACAAAAAGAGCCAGTCACCGTCAAAGACCTTACCTGCGGCACACAAACCGTCGATATCACGGTCCATATGATAGAGGAACCCGAGGCTCTCAAGGGGATGGTGATGATCATCTTTACCGACGTTGCCGCCCCCCTGCAAATAAAAGCTCCGGGGCGCTCCAAGACGGCTTCGGCCGGCAAAACATCATCCTCTGAAATGGAACGGGAACTCCAGCAGAGTCGCGGAGCACTCCAGACTCTTCGCGAGGAGATGCAATCCTCCCAGGAAGAGCTCACCTCCACCAATGAAGAGCTGCAATCCACCAACGAGGAACTGCAGTCCACCAATGAAGAGCTGACCACCTCCCGGGAAGAGATGCAGTCTCTCAACGAAGAGCTTCAGACCGTCAACGCCGAACAGCAGTCCAAGCTGGACGAGCTGGCACGTGTGCACAACGACATGAAAAACCTGCTCGACAGCACGGAAATAATCACAATATTTCTGGACAACGAGCTCAACATCCGGCGTTTCACCACCGGCGCCGACAAACTTTTCAAGCTGATTGCGGGCGATGTGGGACGGCCGCTTTCCGATATCACCAGCAATCTGGTCTATCCTGAAATGTCCGATGAAGCTCGGGAAGTTCTGCGCAAGCTGGCATTTTCCGAAAAACAGATTACTGCCACCGATGGCCGCTGGTATTCTGTCCGCATCATGCCCTACCGCACCATGGAGGACGTTATCGCCGGAGTAGTAATTACCTTTGCAAACATTACCGCATTCAAAACCATGGAAGCTGAACTGCGCGCGGAAAATTCACGCCTGAAGGGATTGCTGGAGGACAAATAATAATCTCGAAAAATTCACACGATTCTGGAAATAACATCATGCAGCACAGTGGCTTTGCACCAAAATTCGAGACAAGCGAGAGTGTCCCATTGGGAATAGAAGAAGAATCAGCACTCATAAAATCAGCAGACGAGCTGCGCCGGCATGCGAAGGAATTGTTGTCTGCCAATGCAACAGATTCGCAGCTGCCCCGAACCAGGAAGGCCACGCAGAAACTTGTCAATGAGCTTGATATTTATCAGATCGAGATCGAGATGCAGAATACCGAACTGCGTCGGGCCCAGGAGGAGCTGGAGAATCAACAGGTCGAGCTGGAGATGCAAAATGAAGAGCTGATGCGGGTCCAGACCGAACTTGAAATATCCCGTAACACCTATTCGGAACTCTATGACTTTGCACCGGTCGGTTATTTTACCTTCGATTCAACGGGGCTGATCAGAAAGGTCAACCTTAGCGGAGCGCTCCTGCTTGAATTGGAGCGGAAGCATCTGGTCAATATGCCCTTTGCTTCTTTTATTGCCGATGCGGAAGGGAGAGAACTGTTTTTCAGCCACTTGGAAACCGTTTCGCACAGTGGCGAGATGCAGAAGAGTGAAATCAGGCTCTCCGGCTCAAAAGGCACTGCGATCTATGCCCAGCTCCAAAGCGTCACGATCCATGACAGCGAGACCAAGGAGCGTCATACACTTTCTTCCATCGTAGATGGCACGATCGCCCGACAGTTGGGTGCAGAAATCCAGGACGCCCGTGAGTATGCCGAGAACATCGTGGAAACAGTGCACAAGCCGCTGGTGGTACTGGATTCCGACCTGAAGATTCTCACGGCAAACGTCAGCTTCTACGACACCTTCAAGGTAACGCCCGAAGAGACCATCGGAAATTACATCTATGACCTGGGAAACCGGCAATGGGACATTCCCAAGTTACGTGTACTCATCGAAGATATCCTCCCCAGTAATTCCGAACTCAACGGGTATGAAGTTGATCATGTGTTTCCGGATATCGGCCGCAAGATTCTTCTGCTGAATGCCCGACAAATCTTCCGCAAGAAAATCGGTTCTCACATCATCCTCCTGGCCATGGAAGATATTACCATGCGCAAGCAAGCCGAAGAGGCCCAGCTGAAAGCCGGGGCGCTGCAGCGGGCAATTTTTAACAGCGCCAACTTCTCCAGCATCGCCACCGATGCCAGGGGGGTTATACAGATTTTCAACGTCGGAGCCGAACGGATGCTCGGATACACGGCGCTCGAGGTCATGAACCAGATCACTCCGGCCGACATTTCGGACCCGGAGGAGCTGATCGCCCGCGCCAAGTCCCTCAGTGTTGAGCTGGAAACCGCCATTACTCCGGGATTCGATGCATTGGTCTTCAAAGCCCGCCGGGGGATCGAGGACATTTACGAGCTGACCTATATCCGCAAGGACGGCAGCCGTTTCCCTGCGCTGGTATCGGTCACGGCCCTGCGCGACGAAAAGGGTGTCATCATCGGATATTTACTGATCGGCACCGACAACACGGCCCGCCAGATGGTCGAGGCCGAACGGGAACGTCTCGATCAGGTGCTGCATGACAAGAACACCGAACTGCAGAGAGCAACGCTTCTGGCAAAAAAGGCCAACCTGGCAAAATCGGATTTCCTCTCCAGTATGAGCCATGAGCTGCGCACGCCGCTCGGAGCGATCCTGGGGTTTGCCCAGCTCCTGGAATCCGGGGTTCCCCAGCCGACGGTCGCCCAGAAACGCAGTATCGAGCAGATTCTCAAAGCCGGCTGGTATCTGCTGGAGCTGATCAACGAAATCCTTGACCTGGCCTTGATTGAATCGGGAAAATTGTCGCTTTCATTGGAAACGGTGTCACTGTCCGAGGTTATGCAGGAATGCGAAGCCATGACAGAATCCCAGGCAAAAAAACGCGGCATTTGCGTAATTTTTACCCCCTTCGAGATTCCTTATTCCGTCAATGCCGACCGGACACGGGTGAAGCAGGTTATTATCAACCTGCTTTCCAATGCTGTTAAATACAACAAGGCCGGCGGAACAGTCATCGTAACCTGCAGCCTGAGCCCCCCGGACTCGGTTCGCATCAGTGTACAGGACTCCGGTGAGGGTCTGGATCCCGAACAGCTGGCACAACTTTTCCAGCCGTTCAATCGCCTGGGGCAGAAATCAAACAGAGAGGAAGGTACTGGCATCGGCCTGGTGGTATGCAAACGCCTGGTCGAGCTGATGCATGGCACCATCGGCATGGAAAGCACCGTCGGAAAAGGGAGTATCTTCTGGGTCGAACTGAAACAGACGCCTGAGTCACAATTTGTTGCATGTGACTCCGAATTGAAGAGCACCGCCGATGCTCCCGTTCAGAAGGGCACCCACCGCTACAGCCTGTTGTATGTGGAGGACAACCCGGCCAATATGATGCTGGTCGAAGATCTGATTGCCCGCCGCCCGGATATCCGTTTTATCGGCGCGCGGGACGCCGTGCGCGGCATTGAGATTGCGCGCAGTTCTCTGCCGGATGTTATCCTGATGGATATCAACCTGCCCGGCATCAGCGGCCTGGATGCCCTTAAGGTTCTTCATGATGACCCCATAACAACCCGTATTCCGGTAGTAGCCCTCAGCGCCAATGCCATCCCCCGCGACATTGAAAATGGCTTGAAAGCCGGCTTTTATCGCTATCTCACCAAACCGATCAAGGTCAACGAATTCATGAAGACACTGGATATGACGCTGAAACATGCAAAGGATCAACAATGATTATAAGTGAATCCGAAATACTACGTGCCTGTATCCTGATTGTGGACGATCGCGAGGCCAATATCATGCTGCTTGAGAATCTGCTGCTTGATGCCGGCTATACCTGCGTTGCATCAACCAGGGATGCCCGGGAGGTCTGTGCTCTGCACACCCAAAATAACTATGACCTGATCCTGCTCGACCTGCAGATGCCGGATATGGACGGTTTCCAGGTGATGGAAAAACTCAGGGAAAACAATCAGGACAGTTATCTGCCGGTTCTGGTCATCACCGCGCAGCCTGACCTCAAGCAGCGTGCCCTGCAATCCGGCGCACGTGATTTCATCAGTAAACCATTCGAACTGTTTGAAGTTAAAACACGCGTGCGAAACATGCTGGAAATGCGGCTGCTGCATAAAAAGCTCCGGTTGCACGGCAGCTCACTGGAAGAAACTGTACAGGAACGGACAGCCGAGCTGCTCACGGCAAATATGCAGCTCACCCAGGAGATCATAGAACGCAAGAAAGCCGAAGGCACCCTCCAGGATACCTATGCGGAAATAAAGGTTTTGAAAGACCGGCTACAGGCTGAAAACATCTACCTGCAGCAGGAAGTTGACCAGCAGTACAACTTCGGCGAAATCGTCGGCCAAAGTAAAATCCTGTCGTGTGTATTCTCACAGGTCGAACAGGTCGCCCCCATGAACGCAACCGTTCTGCTCCTGGGAGAAACCGGTACCGGCAAGGGCGTGGTTGCACGCGCCATTCACAGCAGCAGCTCCCGCAAGAATCGGTCCTTGATCACCGTCAACTGCACGACACTGCCGGCAACCCTGGTGGAAAGCGAACTGTTCGGACGGGAACGGGGTGCCTATACCGGCTCCGATGCCCGCCAGATCGGGAGGTTCGAACTGGCCGACGGCGGTACTATTTTCCTGGATGAAATCGGCGAGTTGCCGCTGGAGCTGCAATGCAAGCTGCTGCGGGTCATTCAGGACGGTGAATTTGAGCGCCTGGGCAGCCCCCGCACTATCAAGACGGATGTACGGATCATCGCCGCCACCAACCGAAATCTGACCGAAGAGGTCAAAAACGGCAGGTTCCGGGAAGACCTGTACTATCGGCTCAATGTATTTCCGATCACCATGCCGCCGCTTCGCCAGCGGAAAGAAGACATCCCGCTGCTCGTCAATCACTTTGTCAACAAGTTCAACCACAAAATCGGCAAGAAGATTGAGACCGTTTCAAAGGACACCCTCAATATCTTGCAGGAATACCACTGGCCCGGCAATGTGCGCGAACTGGAAAGCGTCATTGAGCGGGCGGTTATTGTCAGTCGCGGCAATGCACTGCAGGTCTTGGACCGCTTTGACACCTTCCGCAAACCGGAGGAGGATTCCGGACAGGAGATCAAGGCCTTGGTGGAGTTAGAGCACGACCACGTCCTGCAGGTACTCCAGAAAACCGGGTGGCGCATCGAAGGTAAAAACGGCGCGGCCGTTCTGCTTGGCCTCAATGCCAGTACCCTGCGCGCCCGGATGAGGAAATACGGCATCGTGCGACAGTAGCCCGGTAACATCAAAATCTAACCCCCCTCAGTCCCCCCTTACCTAAGGGGGGAAGCCTTGAAGTCTCCCCTTAGGTAAGGGGAGATTTAGAGGGGTTAGCCTCATAAAATAAGAGTTCCATCGTACCAGGAAGCATGTATGAAAAATCCCCCGTAGCGCACCTCGAAAAGGTGTGCTGCGGGGGATTTTTGTTTTCAATTAGCCTCCCCTCCCTTGACGGGAGGGGATTGAGGGGTGGGTGAGGCTGCCACCAACCAATGATACAGGAAGTTCCCCCACCCCCTAACCCCCTCCCGCAGGGGGAGGGGGGACTTTAAAGATGACTACATAAAATTTTCTTATTAGCGCTGATCCTCCGCTAAACCCTTCTCCCTACCCTACGGTGCAGTAACAGCCGTTGCATTCAAGGTGACCGCCGTCTGCGCCAATGCCCGGCCGGTCAGCTGTGCACCGCTGTTGAAAGAGATCAGCGTCTGACTCAGAATAATCCCTTTGAAATCAGCGGCCGTTCCCAGGGTAGCCTGCCCGGCCACCTGCCAGAAAATGTTTTTGGCCTGGGCACCTCCACTCAGGGTAACGATGGCACTGTTGTTCACGGTCAGATCCTGCGCAATCTGGAAGATCCAGACATCATTTGCCCCGCCTGACAGCGTAACACCGGCGTTTGTTACCAACAATCCGGTGCCCCATTTGTAAAGGCCGGGAACCAGTGTCATCCCGCTGATATCGCCGGCGCCCAGCTCGGTGAAATCGGGCAGGGTCCTGCCGGCGGCATCGGAGAATGCAGTTTCCATATCGCTGATAGCCGTGGTCATGTTGGCAGGCGTAGGAGCAGCATAGTCAGCTGCGTATAATTTTCCGCTCACCGGTGGATCCGCTGAGGTTGAAAATACATTCGAGGGATCGGCGATCAGTGCAAACCCTGTAATGAAACTTGCGGCGGCCGGACTGACGCCGATATCACCGACAACGGCTGATGTTCCCGTGGTGGAGACAGCTGACTTTGCCAGGATTACGAAATTGCCGGCGGTGCCGAGGTTTACCGGCTGGCGAAGTGAGCCAATACCTGACCGCACCTTAATGCCATCCATGTTGACCCGCCCCTGCTGTACGGTAACCGTACCAAGAATCGTTGTTGAGTTTCCCGCTATTCGAACGAATGAACTATCGTAGCCACCCTCAAACGTGACCGCATCCAGCAGCGGATTATTCGCCAGCAGTGGTCCGGGAATGGTTTCACCGGAAATTTTAATGACATCACCGTTATTGGCGACATCATAGGCCTCCTGCACGGTTGCATAGATGACATCACCGGCGATCTGCGCCGACGACGAAGGCACGCCGGTAATCGCAGCGGCCCCCCTGGAACCATCTGAAACAAGCCTGATAGTACTCTCGCCAACACACATAACTTCAGAATGATCCGGATACTGCACCACCGTGCAATCCGCGGCGGCGTACGAAAGCGACAGGTTACACAACATCAACAGACAGGCGAGAATAATTGTATTCATGAGCTGCTCCTTTTGATTCGGCTGACTCGCTGCGGCTGTTCCCCGCGGGAGGCGAATGGTTCTCTGATCTTTCAGATCTGACAAGGGCTCATCGGGCGGCCGGGGCATTGACAGCGCCCCGGAAGCAGGAGCGGCGGAGGTGGCGGCAGACCCGGGGGCGCGGGAGGCTGCCAGAAGTGGCAACCGGACAGCATGAGATGTGCCGATGCCAGCAGTACAACAAGTATGAACAGGCGGGTTACTTTCATAATGAATCCTTTCACAGCGAATCAGATCCGTATGGAAGACCATAGAGAACGTATGCCTGTATGTACATCTATCATGCCAACACCCGGAGGAAACATGACATACGTAACACCCTAATAATGTTCGACAAGTTAAGAGCAGTCGAGACGATAGCCTCAAAGCAGGGCAGCGCCCGCCGCTGTATGTGACGATACCGCACCATACGGCGGGCAATTCTGCTGGTCCGGGCCGGGGACGTCAAATCTGATGATACGAGGCACATTCAGGCGGTCGGGAGGACAGGAACGGGGTGGGAACCGGACGAAGCCGATCCGAACCCGACCTGATCCATCATATTTGGCAGTTACGTTATACATGGCGGTTTCAGCTGACGGCTTTTAAAGCGCTTCACAGAACTCATTCCTGTTTTAGTTCCCGTTATCAACCTGTTACAGACACAGGTTAGCTTCGCAGACTCTGGCACATTAGTTGCGAATTATCAGACCGTGTCGAAGTGTGGACACTGACGATAGATGTACTGATATTCCAGACCAGATATCGAAAACGGTTCGATACGCGTTTGGCACTATTCTTCCTGAATAGCACTGATCTCCCGCTCATGGTTCGACAGACTCACCACGAACGGAAATTCAAGCAACAATGTAGCTAAAACCGTTCGTCCTGAGCTTGTCGAAGGATGAGTGGGGTTTAGCGGGAAATTGGTTCTACTCAGGATATTCTTTTAGTGGGAGCCCCATGAACATACCTGATTCCACCTTGAAAATTCTGACCCTGGGGCGCTTCAGTGCCTCGTATGAGGGCAAACCTGTTGCGGTCGACTGGCCTGATGAGACCATAAAAGTATTCTTCTGCTCGCTGATTTCCCCCCTTGATCTGTACTTCACATGGGACCGCATCTGTCGTTCCATGTTGGGTGTGCCGGAAACGCGGGCCAGCAGGCGCACGCTTGAAGAGCTTCTAATCAGACCGCTTAACAGTTTTTTAATCATGGAATTGGGCTTCACCCCGCTGATTGCCGGTCGTGACAACATTACAATCAATAAGAAACACCTCTATGTGGATGCCCAGGAGTTTCATTCTACCGTAATAGAGGGACTCAGACTGCTGTCTCTCGGTGAGCATGTCCCGGCACTCATCAAACTTGACAGGGCCACCTCACTGTATGCCGGCAGCTACCTGCCGGGTATTAACGGCAAAATTATCGCAAACACCCGCAACGAGCTGAAATCACTGCACCATACGGCACTATTGGAATTGACCCAGAGAATCAAAACATCCACCCCCGGAAGCTGAAGCGGCCTGCATTGCTACGGCACACAGCGCTGTTTTCGCAGCATCGCTTCAATCTCAGGCAGCGGGCGGGGTGGAGCACATAACCATGGAGAAATCTGCATGAATTCGAATCAACAAAAAATAAATCTGACGTGTGGAAACGAACGAAGAATTTTCAGGAGAGATGATTCTATTACGCTGGAGCTGGAATATCTCAGGGAGCAGCTGCTCCAGACGACCTGTCAGGAAATAGCTGACCTCTATACCATGCTCCGGCACAAATGCATGCAGGGTGAAGGTCTGCTCGAGTTTGCGCAGTATCCAGACCTACAGACCCAGTCACACTGAGGAGGTCGGCATCGAAACATCCACGTATAAGACACTACTGACATCAAGGATTGTACGGTGGCTAATCGGTGTTCCGGTCGCACTGTTTCTTGTACTGACCGGCGCATCACTGTTCCTTGATGAGCCGCTGCGCAGCAGCATGGAAAAACGCATGAACCGCGATCTGAAAGGATACACTGTTCGGCTTCCCGGTCTGCATGTGCAACCGATCGGTCTTTCACTGACCTTGAAAGGGTTGACAGTCATGCAGCAGGCCCATCCCGACATTCCGGTTGTCACATTCCCCGTTCTCAAGGCCAGCATCCACTGGCGCGAGGTCTTCTCGGGCAAGCTTGTGGCCGAATTCATGCTGGACCGTCCCACCATCAACATCAATCTGCAACAGCTGCGCAGTGAGGTAGCAAATACGATTCCGCTCAAGGAGCGTGGTTGGCAGCATGCAGTGGAAGCCATCTACCCGCTGAAAATCAACTCGTTGATAGTTAGTAATGCCAACGTCACCTATATCGACCTGGACCCGAAACGACCTCTTGTCCTGAGCCACCTGAACCTGCAGGCGTCCAATATTCGTAACATCCATCAACCGGACCAGGTCTATCCGTCGTTATTCCATCTGGATTCGGCCGTCTTTGATACCGGGCGCGCCACGGTCGATGGCAACGCCAATTTTCTTGCCAGACCCTTTCCCGGCATAAAGGCCCGCATCAACCTGGAAAAGATTTCAATCGATTATTTCAAACCAATGGTTGCCCGTACCAACCTCACGATTCAGGGGGGCATACTGCTGGCATCCGGTGAGGTAGAGTATGCGCCAACGGTAAAAACGGCCCATCTTAAAAACATGACAATAGAGGGAATGCACATGGACTATCTGCATTCCCACCGGACCGCTGCCATCGAAAAAAAATCCGCACTCACCGTGAAAATGGCGGCCAAAAAACTCAGCAATAACCCAGGTATTCAGATACGGGCAGACCAGCTGATCCTGACAGGCTGCACACTCGGCATCAAGAACAAGGCAGCTCAAAAGCCTTACCACCTGTACCTGACCGATACGGATCTCAGGCTTGACAACTTTTCCAATCAGTTTTCGCAGGGGCCGGCCCGGGCGGAATTGAAGGCTAAATTCATGGGGAGCGGTAAAACGGCAGCGACGGCGACGTTTCGGCCGGAAAAAAGCGGACCTGATTTTGACCTGTTCCTCAAAGTCGAAGATACCCAGCTGACATCAATCAATAATGTACTGCGCAGCTACGGAAATTTTGATGTCTCTGCAGGGATCTTTGCCCTTGTGACGGAGTTGCATGTCAAAAACAACAACATTAATGGCTATATCAAACCGTTCTTTAAAGACATCACGGTCTATGACAAACACAAGGACAAGGACCAAGGCGCCGCCCATCAGATATATGAAAAAATGATCGGCGGGGTGGCGACGCTTCTTGAAAATCGGACGCGACAGGAGGTTGCCACCAAAGCAAGTATCTCCGGCCCTCTTGGAAATCCTGAAACCAGTACCTGGCAGATTGTCGGGCAGCTCATCAAGAATGCCTTTTTCAAGGCGCTTCTTCCTACCTTTGAAAAAGATAAAGCCGGAACAGGGAAACGTTGAAATGGTCGGTTGACACCAGCGACCGCACATCAAAGGAGGTGAGCAATGATCATGGGAAATTCCGGTACAGCACACATGGCTGTGCAAATACCGGCAGCATAGTTTCGGAACACCGAACACCGCATGAAAACAGCAGCTCCCGCCTCTACCGGTCGGAGCAGAACTTCAATGTATCCAAAAGGAGTCATTATGAAATCAATCCGCATCACGTTAGCCCTGGCAGCTGTTCTAACCGCATCAGTAATCGGCAATGCCCCGTCGGCCGCACAGGCAGCCGACTCAAGCAACAGCGCATCAGCGTCGGCCCAGGAGTACCCTTCGAACTACATCATGCTCAAGGGGGGCATGTATTCACCAAGTATGTCGTTCGACATTGATAATGCCATCGGTGCCGATACAAGCATCAATAACGGCAGGGTCCACTTGGACAGCAAAACCGGCTTTGCCGGTGAAGTTGCCTTTGGCCATTATTTCCTTCCAATGCTGGCGATAGAACTGGGCGGCGGTTATTTTGAAAGTAAAGGTTCAGCGGCAGCACAGGCAGGCGAATCTAAATTACGAGTTGTGCCGCTGATCGCAACGGCAAAAGTATTTGTGCCGCTCGGGATTTTCGAACCGTTCGGACTGGCAGGCATTGGAGCGTACATCACCGATCTTGACGTGCGCATCAATAATGGTGAATCAAATTCTTCCACGGAAGTCACCTACGGATTCCACGCCGGGGCTGGCTTTAACATCAACTTCACCAAACAGATGTTCGCCGGGCTTGAGGGGAAATACCTCTGGGCCGAACCTTCCTTCGGTGGCGACCATGTCCCGCTGGATGGATTTGTTACAACTGCCAATCTTGGATTCAGGTTTTAAATTCGCCCGATTCTCGGGACACGTACCCACACAGAGGAGAACATCATGAAAACCAGCACAAAAGACCAGATTGAAGGCACGTTCCACGAAGTAAAGGGAGCAGCTAAAGAGCTCGCCGGGAAAATCAGCGACAACCCGAAGCTGGAGGGAGCCGGTTCCGGCGAGAAGATTGCCGGAAAGATCCAGAACAAAATCGGACAGCTCGGCAAGGTTATCGGGAAATAATGGGCATCAACAAAGGGGAACATGCAATGAAAGTATTATTTTCTTTATCGATCGCCATGGTGGCAGCGTTGTGCATTCTGGCGTTCAGCGGCCCTGCCCAGGCAGCAAAGATTGACGGCCGCATCGAATTATCGGCCAAGCAGTCATACGTATTCAAAACCTACCTGCAGGGCGATGACATCAAGATCCAGTCCAGGAACGGTGCCGTCATTTTGACCGGTGTTGTTTCCCAATTTTTCCATAAGGGGCTGGCCCAAGAGACGGTTGCCGGACTTCCCGGTGTCATAAGTGTCGATAACCGGCTGGAAGTCAAGGGTGCCGCTCCAACGGCAAACTCCGATGCCTGGCTTCGGGATAAGGTCCAGGTCGCCCTGCTGTTCCATCGAAGTGTCAGCTCCGCAGGAACTGAGGTTGATGTCAAAGACGGAGTAGCAACGCTGAAAGGCACTGCCCACAGCCAATCACAAAAAGAATTAACGACCGAATACGCAAAAGATGTGGAAGGGATCAAGGATGTAAAAAATGAAATGGTCGTATCCAAAACATCCAAGAAAACTCACCGCACCGTTGGTGAAAAAATCGATGATGCCTCCATCACCGCCCAGGTCAACATGACCCTGTTGAACCACCGTTCCACCAGCGTCCTCAACACCAAGGTCAAAACAAAACGGGGAGTGGTTACGATAGGCGGCAAAGCCAAAAACACCGCTGAAAAGGATCTGGTAAGCAAACTTGTCGCCGACATCAATGGCGTGAAAGCCGTTAAGAATCGGATGATCATCCAGTAAACGGTTCAGAATCAGACGGTTTGTGTATCAAGTCAAAAACACCCCTCATCCGCCCCTGCGGGGCACCTTCTCCCTAATGGAGAAGGGAAAATGTCTCCCCTCTCCCCACTGGGAGAGGGTGGCCGAAGGACGGGTGAGGGGACAAGGCAAAATTTTAGCATCTCTGCAACAACCAAATCGGACTCTAATGACATCAGGCTCGTTCACAAAGCTGTTGTGATGGAACAAACCATGCGACTCATCAAGCCCTTCATAGTCTTCATACTCTTTTCAGCCCTCCTGAGTTTCGTCAGCGGATGCGCTGCGTTGCCGAATGTCACCGAGAAAATGGATGCGGCGACCTCCCAAGATTCTCCCCGCATTGTTTCATCCAAAGGCCTGTTGTCGCCCAAACAGAGCGACGCCGTCATGGGGCGTCTTAAACGTACCGTTAATCCGACTGACGTATTGGAACGCCATACGGCGGTGATAGAAACGGTTTCCGAAAGCCCGCTGACCAAGGGCAATAAAGTCGTTCTGCTGGCCGACGGGCCGATCGCCTATGCGGCCATGTTCGCTGCAATCAGAAATGCCAAAGACCATATCAACCTTGAAAGCTACATCATTGAGGATGATGAAGCCGGCCGCACATTTTCTGATCTGCTCCTGCAAAAACAGGCGGAAGGTGTGCAGGTAAATATTATCTATGACGGTCTGGGGAGCATGAATACTCCGGCTGCTTTTTTTCAACGTTTGCAGGACAGAGGCGTCCAGGTCGTTGAATTCAACCCGATCAACCCGCTCAGTTCCTGGTCCAAGTGGGATTTGAGCCATCGTGATCACCGCAAAATCCTGATTGTGGACGGTACCATTGCCATCATCGGCGGCATCAATATCAGCAAAGTCTATTCAAGCAGCCCACTCAATCGGAAGCATCGCGAAAAGAACCCGATACACTGGCGTGACACGGATATTCAGATCGAAGGCCCGGCTGTGGCGGAATTGCAAAAGCTCTTCCTTGATACCTGGATGAAGCAGAAGGAATCAAAACCTGCCAGGCGCACCTACTTTCCCGTCCTTGCCGAGTCCGGTAAAGCGTTGGTGCGGGTGATCGGCAGCACCCCGGGAGAAAGCAACAGGACCCCGTTCGTATCGTATGTGTCAGCCATGTCGTTTGCCGAGCATTCAATTCACATGACAAATTCTTACTTCATCCCTGACGACCAGACGGTAACCGCCCTGACCGATGCGGCCCGGCGCGGCGTTGATGTCAAGATTGTTCTCCCCGGTGTTACCGATTCCCAATTGGCACTACATGCCCAGCGATATCATTATTCCGATCTGTTGGAATCGGGTGTCAAGCTGTACGAGCATGGTTCCTCACTGCTGCACGCCAAGACCGCCGTCATTGACAAGGTCTGGTCCACCGTTGGTTCGACAAACATGGACTACCTGAGCCTGTTACACAATGACGAGGTAAATGCCGTGATTCTGAATCATGAGTTTGCCGGCCACATGGAGAGTATGTTTGCCAGGGACCTGACGAATTCCCGGCAAATTCTTTGGGAGGATTGGCAAGACAGACCTGTTGTGCCCAGATTGAGAGAGTGGTTCATCAATTTATTCGGACGTTGGCTGTAAGATCACCACCTTACTGCCCGGTGACAGCTGTCTGCTCCCATTGAATGACTGTTTCCAGGGTGTGATTCTCACAAAATACATGTTCAAGGACAAAGCCATGAAGCAGATCAGAATCACGACCTATGCCTCAAAAATACTGCTGGTCATCGCTGCCGCTGCTGTTCTTGTATCTGTAGGCAATACGACAGCGACGGCCAAATCTACGCAGGCGGAAAACCTGCTGGGCACCTATCACAAGAATGAAGCCGAACTGAAAACCAGCAGCTTCGGCCTCCCGCTCATTCTGGAATCTTCTGAAAACAACGACAGAGTGCATGTAGATGTGTATGGAATCTTTGATTTCCCGTTCAACAGTGTTGCCAAAGTCCTAAAAGTCCCGTCAAACTGGTGCGATATCGTAGCGCTCCACCCGAATGTCAAGGCCTGCACCTACGGCGAACAGCCGGGCAATGGACAATTGACCTTCTACATCGGCAAAAAAGAGTATCAGCCCCCCGAAGAGTCACGCCCGGTGCTCTACCATTACCGCAATGTGGTTCAGCAGAAGGATTATCTGGATATAACCCTCAGTGCCGATGAAGGACCTTTTGGCACAAAGGATCATACGATGAGGTTCGAAGCGCTTCCGATCAAGGGTGGGAAAACTTATGTCCATGTCAGTTACGAATACAGTGACAGCATGGCCTTACGCATGGCGGGCAAGGCCTATTTCGCAACCCTCGGCCGCAGCAAGGTCGGCTTCACGGTGACCGGAAAGGATGGAAACAACAAACCGGTATACATCGGCGGTCCGCGCGGAGCGGTGGAACGCAACGCTGTCCGCTACTATTTTGCAATCCAGTCTTTCATGAGTGCGGGACAAAATCCGGCACGCAATACCCTCAGCATGAGAACCGGTCGCTGGTATGATTTAACGACCCGCTACAAGCAGCAACTCTTCGATCTGAAGAAAAGTGACTATCTCGCTTTCAAGGCAACAGAGCATAGGAATCAGGTAACGCTTCAGCAACGTGTCGGAAAAGACCGATAAAAATCCAGGCGACTCCAACCCACATTACGTCCTAATCGTGGGGAGCTCCAAATTGCAGTAGGCGGGCCTGCGCTGCCATGGTCACGCAGACCCTCTTGCAGAATGGATCAATCCTTGCTGCGGGTTTGTGCCACTCCACTCAGGATGGCAATCCCGACGAATATGACGACGGCGATCATTATGTACACAGCACTGACTTTAGCTACAACAAGACCCCAGGCGATACCGCCGATGACAAATAAAGAACCGATCAGATAAATTATTAATGACATATACAACCTCTCTCCTCGGCAGCAGATGTAAAAAAGGGCATACCCGATCGTATGGGGATGCCCTGTCAAAGCAATCGGCTGACCACTATTTACTTGGCAGGAACAGCAGCTTCTTTTGCAGCCTTCGCTGCTTCTTTTGCTGTCTTGGCATCGGCTGCTGATTTTTCCTTGGCTGCCAGCGCATCAGCTTTCACCTTTGCCTTTGTTTCTTTGGCATCGGATTTTTTCTTCGCTTTGGCCTCTTTTGCTTCTGACTTCGTCTTTGCCTTGGCTTCTTTGGCATCGGCGGCAGCCTTTTCTTTCGCGGCAAGTGCATCGGCCTTTGCAGTTTTTGCGTCTATCTTGGCTTCTGCGGCTTCTTTCCGGACCTCAGCTGCCGGGGTGGCCGGTTTGGCAGCGTCTGCTGCAAACACAACTGTGGTGAAGGACATTGCTACGAGGGTGGCGACGACTGCGGCAAGAATCTTTTTCATGGTAAAACTACCTCCAGGGGATTTATATCTGCTGGCCAGGGGAATGCACTATACAGGCCAAGACCTACCCCATTAATAATGCTTACAATTACGACCACTTACATACCTCAACCACTGCAACCGTCACAGCAAGTGTCAGTCACATATGGCGGATACGTCAGATCTGACAGCTTACGGAACAGCTCGGTTCGGATCATTTCACCGCGTCCTTGATTTTGTCCCCGGCCTGCTCGATCTTGTCACCGGTTTTTTCTGCGGCCCTGTCTATTTCCTTACCGGTCCGCTCCATCGGACCTTCTTTTTTACAACCGGACACTCCGGCTATCAGGTAACCCGACACCAGAACTGCAACCACAATCATGCTGAATTTTTTCATGGTACTCTCCTTTGATATGCTGCTGTTGACATCACGTTATGCTGCGTACTTCGGATACCATCTCGATACGCAGCGGCTGTGCACTGTCGAGGTGTACGTCGCGCTGCGGGAAGGCCAGGACAATTTTTTCCTCGGCAAAGCGCCGGTCAATCATGAAACGGAGATCGCTGGCCACCTGTAATGGATTCACATCCGGACCGTAATCGATCCAGAAGTAGAGGGCAAAAACCAGCGAGTTGTCCCCGAAATCCTCGAAAAGCGCCTCGGGAGCAGGGTCCTTCAGGATCAACGTATGTGTGTTTCCGCACTCGGCCAGGATGTCACGCACCCGTGTAGTCTCTGAACCATAGGCGACCCCGACCCGCACGATACGACGCAATCTGGCATTGGTGTGGGTCCAGTTGGTGACCTTGTTTTCCAGAAACGTCGAGTTGGGTATCACCGTTTCCACGCCATCGAAGCCGAGAATGGTTGATGCTCTCATGTCCACCGTAGCGATCCTCCCCACGATACCGTCAACATCGACGGTATCGCCGACCTTCATATTACGTTCCAAAAGAATCAGAATGCCGCTGATGAAGTTCTTGATGATGGTCTGGGTACCGAAACCGACACCGATCGCCAAGGCACCGCCCAGAAAGGCAAAGATTGTGAGCGGGATACGCGCCAGGTTAAGCGTGATGATCAGCAGGGTGAAGATGGTCAGCGCCATCAGCCAGCGCCGAATCACATTGGCCTGATGGGCACTGACATCAAAGCGGCTGATCAGAATATGTTGGGTACGGCGACCGAGAAACGCTGCGACGGAATATCCAAAAAGAAACAGGAGCAGAGAACCGACACTCTTCCCGACCGTCACACCCCGTGACGTAACAACTTTTTGCCCGGCAACCTCGACGCTGTCCTCAATTGAGAACAATTCGAAGCGCCATACACTGCGGAGCAGCGCGGGAAAGCCTTTGAGCCACTCCCGGCTTCTGTCCGAGGCACTGCGTGATTGCTGAACCCGCTCAACATCCTCCAGCCACGATTGCCGTTCTCGGTCGGTCTGTTCAATGGCAGCTTTCTGACGGTCTGCCAATTCCCGCTGCAGGCGCTTTGCCGCCAGCAGCCCACGTTCCGCTGCATGGAACGGGCTCTGCTCAGGGACATTGGCCAAACGTTTTTCCTGTTCATGCTCGGCAGCCTGATAGAGCTCCTGCTGCTGTGTAACAAATGCAAGCCATGGTTTGATCCGTTCCCGGCTTTTATGGAATTCAGCAAAGACCGATCGCCTTTTATCGGTATCCGTCCCTGTTACGGCTGCATAGCGCTGCTCCCAGGAAGATGCGTTTGACTTGTTCATGGCAATCAGTGCTGAAACGATCTCATTCTCAAAACGGGTACTCTCCACCCAAGCCAGGGCGGCGCGGTTTTGCAGATCCATTCCTTCGCGCCGGGCAGCGGTTGTTACTGAATTGCCTGTCCTGCCGGTGCCGCTGTCAAAAGCATCCAGCTCCAGCTGAGTACGGGTCAGCGTGCTCCTGCTGCGCGCATCGCGAACCAGAGAAGCCTCCAGTTCCATTTCAAGGTCATGCAGGCCTGATTTCAGCCGTGCCAAAGCCTTGTCCAGGTCAGCACGCCTGAAAACCATCTGCTTCCGGGCTGCAGTAAGTTGTCGTTCCAGCAGTTCAAGTTCCAACTGTGACACACCAAGACGCTCACCAAGCACCTCATAGCGCAGGGCGATCATCTCCGCCATGGCATCGGCATTACGAGTTCGCAGCGCCGTCAATTCCTTTTGCAGCGCAGCATCAATTCTCTCTTCGGCCATGCGGGCACGTTCATGATCGTCGGCGGCCTTACGCTCCATTTCACGGGCCTGTTGTGCGGCCTCCCGGTAGTGTGTCACCTGGCTGGCAAGAAGTTCCTGATTCGTGGTAAGCCCGCGAGCCTTGGCCCGGGCGGCCAGCACCATACCCGTCAATTCATCTACCATCAGAATCGAATAGGGGGGTGGATCAGGGAAAGCGCTCCAGCTCTTTGCGTGCTGTCCGGCTGAAACACGGGCGCTTCGCAGTTTTTCCCGTTCGTCCATCACGTTCAGTTGAGAGGTTAAACGGGTCACCAGTACATCAAGCAGGCGGAATTTTTCCTTCAGCTCAGCTCGCCCCCCCACTGTCACGACGGCTAGCGACCGTTCCACCTGGGCCTTCATCAGCGCCTGTTTTGTCGTTTCCCGCTGTTGTTCCGGACTCACCTCTTTGGGTTCTGAGCCACCGGCTGGTTTATCCTTGTCCGTGATGTTCAGGATATTCGGGAGCGCGGCCATGACAGGCGCAGTGAGGGCCGGATGAGACAGGAGCACGCCGACTAACGTTAGAGTCATCGCCCATTTCAGGTGTAGGGAACAATATTTCAGTACTGCAACGAGGTTACTCACGCGCTATGATCCTTGTGGTGGAACGCACAATTTTCCCATTCAGTATCGCTGGTGGGTGCTATCCCTTGTAGTTTCAGCGCAATCCGGTCCGGTACCAGCTGCAGTGCAGCATTGGCACGGTGAATATCGGATTCAGCCTCATACGTGTTTCTTTCAGTCCTCTCCTTGGGCGCATCTATCTCTGCATCATTCATAACCATCTGAGCGGAGAGCCATTCACCGTATTCGGTTTTATTGTCCATGATTGCAACCCCATAGCCTGTGTTTTGTCATAGTAGAGTTTCTTTCTGAACAGATTTCCGTATCAGCAGCGTTTATTTCTGGTCAGACTTTTAACCACAACGACGACCACCACCAGAACAGCCAGCGCTATCCCCATCCCCAATCCCATCCCTGCCCCCATCCATCCATAGGTCTGTGTTACCATGATCATCCTTTCGCTTCGCTGCAGATTGTGAGGGTGTTCATAGCCACTACTGAAGAAAACTTTATAAAGAGGGCGCACGGTAATGCACCCCCTAGTTACAATCGGGGTCTGAACCTCATTTATTCAGTATCCAGCGACCGTTCAGCGCTGCGGTGCCGGGACAACCACGATTGCGCCGTCGTCTCCCTGCTTTCCTTTTTCGCCTTGGGCACCAGGCATCCCGGCAGCTCCTGGTGCGCCATTTACTGCTGGTGCGCCCGCAGGTCCTTGTGGTCCGGCAGGACCGGGAACGGTGATAACGATAGGTGCTGCCGGTGTGGCTGCCGGCTGTTTCTCACATGCACTCAATGCCAGGGCTGAAACAACTGCTGCTGCAACTACAAGTAAAACTTTCATGGTGATTCTCCTTGGTATTACTCAAATACTGAGCGCGGAATTGCGCACAGCTGTACAAAACAATCAACTCTGGTACGGCCTCGCAGAGAATTACGTCGTAACAATCAGCTCATCTGTTCATATCTTTGGGAACCGGATGCGACTGATCATCAGTGAGCCGGAAACCGCAAAGAGCAACACCAGCGGATGCAGTACAAAACCGGCGATGACGACCTGGCCGAACCAGAGGGAATCACGGACAGCGCCCTGTGAAGCAGCCCAGCACAATATCAGCACCAGCAGCAGCGACGTCGGAATGGGAGTACCTTCGAAATACTTCACCGTGCCTTCATCACCGGAAAGCGCCTCGGCGGTAACGTTGTAGCGCGCCAGTCGCGACACCCCGCAGGCGACAAAAGCTGTCAGGACAATCCGGTCATAGAGGCCTTGCATACCGCAGCCGTAGGCAATCACGGCCGGGGCAACGCCGAAGGATATTATATCGGCCAGAGAATCGAGTTCACGACCCAACAGGGAATTCTTCTGTCGCCAGCGCGCGATCCGACCATCCAGCACATCAAAAACCAGGGCGGCAAAAACCAACCCGCAGGCAAAGTAAACATGACTGACATCGTATGTTTCCAGGTAGGTCAGCATGGCAAACAGTGCCCCCGTCCCACAGACCGCGTTGGCCAGGGTGAACCAGTCTGCCAGTTGGAACTCCCGTATCATGGCAAAGGGCTTATGCCGTATATCGGTATTCTTCATGCGTATGGTATCTCCCTGTGTGCATAGGGTATTAAAGCGGTGACTGTTCCGAAGTTTCGATATCAGACTCATCTGTCTTCGCGGCAGGACTGTTTTCCTCTTTATGGCGATCCGTGGCGATCTCAACGGCAATAGCGGCAGCCTGTTCGGCCGGCATCCCTTCGGCCCGGCGTTCGTACTCTTGCTCACCTCGGTCATCCCGTTCCCTGATCTCCACGTCCGTGGCCTGTTCCTGTTGTCCAGGCAGTTCCACGCGCAGTTCTTCGACCAGCATCAACAGAGCAGCCGCAAGCGGTAGCGCCAGCAGGGCCCCGATCAATCCTGACAAGACACTGCCGGCCAGCAAGGAAAAAAGAATCACAGACGATGGCAGGCGCAACGCACGACCGTAGATTCTCGGTATCAGCAGGCGGCTCTCAAAGGTTTCGTAGGCCAGCATCAGCACAAGCACAATGACAATGACATCCGAGCCCCGGGGAAGCGCTGCCATCACTGCGGCACCCACGGAAAGCAGGGGGCCGATGTAGGGCAGGACGTCGGCTACTCCGGCAAACACCGCAATGGCCAGAGCGTTTGCTACACCGCAGCCCTTCAGGAGTATGAAGACAAAGACCGCCATCAAAGCGGAGGTAATCACCTGACCACGGATATAGCCGCCAACGATTGTTTCCAGATTCAGCATGATCCTGGACAGCCGGATATGATGGGAGCGCGGCACCACCAGAAAGAGCCCGCCACGCAAACGATCCCGATCGATGATGATGTACAGCGCCAGGAAGATTGAACTGAGGATATAGGCAAAAACAGCGATGGCCCTGGCGGAATACTCATAGGCATTCGAAGCGGCCAACCGGACGAGATCTCCGGAGTGCACCTTGCGCAACAGTTCGGCCAGAGGACTGGTCAGATGCGAACGGGAAAGCCATTTTGCCAGGTGCGCCCGCAAGACCGGTTCCTGATCCATCAGGTCCGTCGCCTGTGCCAGGAGTGCCGGAATCGTCAGCGTTATGATGAGTGCCGCTGTCACCAACAGTGCGCTGAAGACGATCGCAATACCCAGCCCCCGGCGCATCCTCCGTTCTTCCAGCCACCTGACCGCCGGACTGATGGTGCCGACAATGACAAGTGCTGCCACCAAAACGAGCACTACCGGCAGAAGACGATTCAGCACCCACAGGCCGGAGATGATCAGCAGCACGGCGATGACCGTGCGGGGGGATGGTTCGAAGCGAATCACACGGAGACGTTTTTCAAGGTGAGCAGAGTCGGCAGTTCCTTGATTGAGCATCAGACACACTCCCTACCATCGATATGCGATTACGGGCCGGATTCATCCAATCCGGCCCGCAGATGATTCAGCAGATATTCCGACAGGTTTCATATATCGGCACTGAACAAAATTCCGTATCTAGAAAAACAACGGCGGTAAAAAGATACTTACACCTGATGGACGGGGTGGGGCATAGATAACTCTCGGTTCGACATAGACGCGTTCCCGGTAGACGGGGGCCCGGTGATATCTCCGTACATTCTTATTGTGGCCACGGGCATATTTGCGCCCTCTGTAATCGGGACGGCCATTATCATGCCGTTCAATACGTTTTCCGTGATCATCACTGTGGGCGGGTATCACGCCTACAGCGCCCATCATGGCGGTCATCACCAACCCCACCATAAGCTTGCCCACTATGGATCTGACATTCCATGAGCCTTCTGATTTCATAACGTCGCTCCGTTTTTGGATCGATTCCAAGCGCCTGTTCGGCGTCAATCTTGTAGTCGTTTTGGTTGTTGGCATCATTTCACTTTGTTCTTCCGATGTTTTCCGGTCTGCATAATGGCATCGGCTTGTGACTTCTGCTCGATTGACATGCTGACATACAATGTTTCAAAAGCTGGTATCAGCTTCTTCAACTGCTCCAGCTGCACCTCGGATATCTGGCTGTGAAATTTCAGACGATCAACGGCATTCAAGGTATCTTTCACGTCTGCGCGTTCTTTTCTCAGGGCATCCATGGCTTTCGCATTTTCCCGCATAATCAGAGTTACGTTATTCCATGAGTCTTTTTGTGCTGCGGTCAGCTGCAGAGCATCTTCAAGCAGCTTGATACGGGATTCGGCATGTTCTGCCGCAGTGATTCTGGCAACTTCCGGCACTTTCTTTTTAGCTGTGGCTGCGTCAGCAGAATACGGACTGGTGAAAAAAACAGCCGAGAGAAATGCCACCATCACAACAACTACAGCCGGCATAGCAACGTTAAAAACACTTCGTTTCATAATCTGTCTCCTTTGGGTGTTACTGCTTTGAAACTACTCAATGACCATCCGGTTAGTGACTTTTGTTACTCCATGAACATCGTTGGCAAGCTTGGAAGCCAGTGTCAGTTCGGCCGCAGATCTGGCCTTGCCATACAAGGTGACCTCGCCCCCCTTTGTCTCAACCTTGGTATTAATGGCACTGGTCGAACGATGATAGAGCAGCGTCATCTTGACCTGGGCGGTGATGGAGGCGTCATCGATTTTCTCTCCGATGGTCTGCTTTTTATCCGGAGCTGGTGTCACAACCATCACGTTACTGACCCCTTTGACACCTTCCACATCCATGGCGTAGTCGCTTGTCAAATCTTTTTGTGCTTGGTTGTCGGCCACCCCTCGCAGAGTTACCAGGCCGTCTTTGACATCAACCTCCGTCATGGTGTTCACGCTACGATGAAGCAGAATGGTGACTTTTACCTTTTCGCGCAGCCAGGCATCGGAATTTGCTGTCGGTGCAGCCCCTTTGATTTCAAGCCTGTTGTCGACAGCCGTCACGCCAGGTAGTCCGGCTACTGTTTCGCGGGCCAATGATTTGTGATACTCATCGGAAACTATTCCGGTCAGGGTTACGGCACCATCCTTGGCCTGAATGCGGATGTCTTCACCCTGAAGATACGTCTTGAAGACATGGGTCTGACGGGCCGACAACTCGATACGATTGTCCATATCTGCTGCGAACACGGGAGTACTTAACGCCAGCAGAGTGACTGCCGCCATCATGGTGGATCGTACAGGTAGTAATTTCATGGTTCGTTCTCCTTGTATTGTTACCGGGCCGGCGGTTTGATTGGCACACCATCGACATGTGCCAGTCAGGAACAGCGCAACTTGCATGCCAGCACTGAAACGCGGATATCGGCTCTGTAACAGGATGATTTACAAGGTGATCATAAAAGATGAACCAGGAACTGGGAGAAAAGACCGTCATTGAAAACCGTCATGTTTGGCAAATCTGCCATATGTTGCGGGGAATTAAATCGTGGTTTGTGATCTGGTTGTAGAGGCAGGTTCAGGGAGTGTTTGTGGGGTTGTTACCTTTTCTCATGCGCTCAATACGCTCCTTCACACTGGTAAGCAGTTTTCTGGCCCAGAGATATTCAGTCGCCAGTATCGCCAGTCCAACAGGGATCACAACCACGGCCGGACCGGGTAGGAAAACCATGGCAACACCGGCCAGCAGAACCGTAAATCCCATCATGCTTACAACTATGCGCCTGGCTTGTTTCAATGTTTTAACAACAAGATGTTTCATGGAGCAGAACCTGCCAGAGTGTGGAATGTCAGTTTGGGTAACCTTACGTCAGGCCTTAAAGCAACCTGTCAGCACGATATCATTCTCCAGCATCGAACGAATCTCTTTAAGGCAGTCGCGGGTCGAAAACACTGTATAAAACTCTTTCTTAACGGTTGGGGCCAGGCGCGCAGCCTCAAGCCATTCGGACAGAATAAATGGATCACTTCTGATCGTATCCCAGAATCCGCATGCGTCGAACAGGTTGCGAATCGTATCTGTCTGTTTCCCCTGCAACCTGCTGACCAGATACGTCGCAACACCAACTTGAAGACCGTGCAAACGAGACCGTACAGAAATGCGATCCAGGGCATGCGAGATGAGATGTTCACTGCCGCTGGCTGGTCGAGAGGAATGCGCGACCTCCATGGCAATGCCGTTCAGCATGAGGGCGGTTCCCAAAAGCCTGACACCTTCCTGGTCCCGGACCGGCCGGGATATGAGCTGCGAAACCGTGGCATCGGACAGCAGGGCCGCAAAATCGTTAAACGGCTCTCCAGCAGCATGAAAAGCCAATCTCCAGTCCCGAACGGCGGTCAATTTGGCAGCCAGGTCCCCTACCCCCGATAACCAGAGTTGTTCGGGAGCGGACAGACAAAGATCTATATCGATGATTACTCCGAAGGGCATGGCAGCCGGAAGCGAACGTTTTGTCCCACGTACACTCAAGCTGGCCACCGGGCTGCAAAAACCGTCATTGGAAAGTGACGTCGGAACAGCGATGTTGGGCAGACGAGCTAAAAAAGCTGCGTATTTGGCCACGTCCAGGGCATTCCCGCCACCAACCCCGATAATGGTCGAAACATCAACGGGAAGTGAGATAAAGAAGTTCTGTGCCTGTTCGAAGTCGGCTTCAGCACAATCAAACCACTCGGCAATCTGCACACCGGTCGTTGCCAGAGCGTTTCTGACAGACTCCTTTATCGTGTCGGGGAGAGCTCCGCTTGCAATAACAGCCACCGTACCGAATCCGCAACGACTGCAGTAGATGCCAAGTTTATCAACCGCTCCGCTTTTGATCCTGACCAGCCCCGGGATAGCAATGGTAGTCCGTATCTCCTTCATGCGGCACCTCCACAAAGATACCCCTCAATTTCCGGCCACCGTTCGAACCTCACAAACGGTTCCCGACGTTTTTCAAGTTCATCGGCCAGCCAGCCCCTCGCAAAACGTCGTTCAGCCGTCACCAACAATGCCGGTGCCAGGTCGGGACTGCCATCTCCGGCAAAAGCTGTTTCACAGCCGCGATCGAGATACCATTTGACGATTGCAGCTTTGTCGACCCCTGTTTCTGCAGAATAGAACGGCGACATTAGCTCCTTCGACATTGCAAGCCCCTTTCCCGGAATAAAGCTGCCCGGATTTGCATGAATGGCAGCGTCAATGCCGGCTCTGAAGAGCATCCTCTCAACATAATATTCACATCCGGCCGAAGCAATCACCAGCTGCCAACCTGCTCGATTCAGTTTATCAACAGCCGCCGACAACCCGTGCTCAAGTCGCATTTCAACCAGCAGAGCATCCAATTCCGGCTGAGTAATTCTCATCCGTGAAAAAATCAATGCCAGCGCATCAAAATGACTCATCGCTCCCTGTTCATAGCGTTTCCAGGGTGCCGCCGCCGCAGGCGGCATTCGAGACAGTGCTACCCGAAAAAAATCATATTTCGTCATGGTCCCGTCAAAATCGCTGATCAGAACCTTATCCTGGCTTTGCATTCTGCCTCCGGTACTCAGGATGTGTATCTCTGCATCCAGGGTACATGGTGCAACAAGCAGTCCACCATCCCGACTGCCAGGCGCAATTCATGTGAACACTTCCAGCAAATACAGCTCCATACACCCGCTTTATCGCGCACAGGCCGGAATCATGAACCCGGTGTGGGCCACCAGATATGACAGTAACGTCAATAATGACGGTTTTATAAGATCCCATCACTTCCGCTTTCGCCATCAATCCCCACTTTTCCCTTTAAAATCATATGACGTCAGCCCGGCACTCCTCAAACATCTACTGGCACACTAGTTGCGTTTATCTGATGGGGCTTGGACCATAACGTCCGGGTTCTGCTTGAACGGGATGGTACTGCCGATTGTTTCAACGGGCAATGTGAATCACCGGTATGAAGCGGCCGATAAGCAAAGGAAAAGCTATGAAATCAGATGAAACCGATATCTCTGAATACCTGTTCCGGAAAAAATACGACCAGCCTGGGAAACAGGAACAGACGGCATTTCGCAACCCGTTGATGAGGACTTGATGAACACACGTTCCTACAGGCATATGAACCTGGAGCACATATTTGGTTTTCCTCTGCGTGTCCTGCGTGGATTCTTCGATAATCAGGGATTACTGCTCTCCGCAGCTGTTGCCTATTACACCCTGCTGTCGATCGTACCGCTGTCAATAATCGCACTGATTGTACTGACGCATTTCATCGAAGAGCGGCAGTTGATCCTGACCTTGTCAATGTACCTGGAAATGGTGATTCCCGGCTATGCAACCACGCTGACCGAGCAGGTGGCGTCCTTCCTGGAGCACCGCACAACGGTCGGTTTCATCGGCTTTCTAGGCATGCTGTTTTTCAGTTCCACGGCCTTCTCCATGCTTGAAAAAGCCATCTCCGTCATTTTTTTACAACGGATCAGAATCAGGCGTCGCCGTTTTTTTATCTCGGCAGTCATTCCCTACCTGTACATCGGGGCAATGGGTATGGGAGTGCTGTTGGTATCAATTATTGTGGGGGCCATCGAATCGCTGGAAAGCAGGTACGTTTCAATCCTGGGGTGGAGTTTCATCTCGGGCAGTCCCACCTGGTGGTCGCTGTACATCCTGGGAATAATCGGTGAAGTGCTTTTGTTCACCTCCATCTACCTGATAATGCCGGTAATTCGAGTCAGGTTTCGTCACGCGCTGATTGGTGGGATAACGGCCGCACTGTTATGGGAGATCACCCGGAGAATTCTGATCTGGTATTACGCAAGTATATCCACCGTCAATGTCATATACGGCTCAATCACCATCACTGTGGTGGCGCTGCTCAGTATTGAGGTGGTTGCAATAATCCTGCTGCTGGGTGCCCAGGTCATCGCCGAGCTCGAACATCCAACAGACGGAACGGCACAAACCCAATCATTAGATCCTGGGACATGATGTCTCATCAGGGAACTTTTTACTGGTGACACGCAGCAAGAGGACAAGGGAATATGGTAATAGTTATATCTATTACCATGCGAACAGCGTAGAGATAGGCGCTGACCTTCCATCCGAAACCTTTTCCCGGACCGGTTTCGTGCCCGGGATCATTTCCGGCCAACCCTCTTCTCTTCATAATCAAGCACTCAAACCTGTTTGCATACCCTTGTCACATCTTTTTCGTCAGGTGACTGCCACCACGACCGAGATCAGGACCAGGCTGTACATAAAAGGACTGAAAATGAACGACGGCATTCTGATAGCGTACTTTGCGCAGAAAAACGAAGCCCGCAAAGCTCTACGTGAACTGGTTCGACAGGGTTTTATCCGCACGATCATGGTGCATAAGGAAACACATGGAGATGTTCAGACGACTGTTCCATTCCTGCGCCGCAGAACGTTCAGCATCGTCATTGCTGCAGTGATCTTCGGCTGGTGCGGTTCGCTGGCTGTGCCACTCCTTCGGCTGCCTGCCAGGCTACCCTACGGGAGTATTTCCACAGCCATGGTACTGGCTCTGGTGTGTGCGACCGTCGCAAGCGTGTCTGCAGCCATGTGGCTTCGGCGTTCCCGCTACAGTGTCGCCCCAGAAATCATACGAGATTATTCCCGCTGGCTTGTATCAGGCGAATCCGTCCTGATTCTTCAGGCCGAGGTTGAAAAGTTTCAGCAGCCGGTTACCATGCTGCGTGAAAGCAGCGACCCGCCACCGGCCCTGTTCATCATGCATCCCAAACGCGAGCGGCGCACAGAAATGCGCGGCCCTGCCACCAGACTCTCGCCGGTGCAGATACAGGAACATGCCCGACGCCATGCCGGAGAACAGCATGTGGACGACAATCCCGGACACACGACCGGGCTGCTAAAGCGTCTCAAACAGTCCCGGCACTGGGTCCGTCAGGTCTGTGCCGACCTGACGGTGGCCAGTCGCCTGGAACAGAAGGCCACGCCGGCGGCAGACTGGATTCTGGACAACGAATATATCCTGGAAGGAAATGCCCGTGACGTCCTGCTGAACCTTCCACGGCGCTTTTATCAGCAGCTACCGGTCCTGTCATCGGATGCCTACAAGGGTTTACCCTGCATCTATGCACTGGCCAAGGATCTTGTTTCACATACCGAGCTGCGCCTTGACCGTGAAAATATCCTGGCATTTATCGAAGCCCATCAAACGGTTCGCACTTTAACAATCGGCGAGCTGTGGGCCATTCCGCAGATGCTGCGCATCGCACTGATTGAAAGCATTCAGAGCCTGGCGGTGACGGCCCTGGATGACCTGCGTGAACGCCAGTTGGCTGATTTCTGGGCCAACCGCCTGATTACCGCCAACCGACGCGATTCCAGCCAACTGTTTTCCATTCTGGCTGAACTTGCCCGGGCGGAAAAAAATCCCAGTACATTTTTCAGTGTGCAGCTGATCGGCCTGCTCTACGATGAAGAGGCTGCCTTGGCGCCTGTCCAGAACTGGCTGGAGCGCACCCTCAAAAACCCCCTGCACGAATTCAATCAACGTGAACTGAATCGGCAAACCCGCGAGCAGCTCTCCTGCGGCAATGCCTTCACCAGCCTGCGTCAACTGGCCCAGCTGGACTGGCGGGAAATGTTCGAGCAGCTCAGTCGGGTGGAGCAGATTCTGTGCCGTGATCCGGCCGGGATATATGCAGATATGGATTTTGCCACCCGTGACGGTTGCCGGAGAACGATCGAAGCGCTGGCCATCGCAGCCCGAAAAACACAGGAGCAGGTGGCCGAATGTGCCCTGAAACAGGCGAAACAGGAACGCAGTGATGTCGGCAATCAACACCGCCGCCATGTCGGTTTCTGGCTGGTCAGTGAAGGGCGTGCTGAACTTGTCCGGGAACTGGCCTGCCATGAAACACCCCGTTATCGCATGCTGGAATGGATCTACCTCCACCATGCCGCCGTTTATACCGGCAGTATCGGAAGCGTAACCACGCTGTTCATGTATCTGCTGGTCACGTTCGGTCATACCGGACCTCCTCCGGCAATTCGTGTCGGACTGCTGCTGCTCCTGCTGATTCCGGTCAGCCAGCTGGGGATAGAAACCATAAATTATCTGATCACCCGCCTTCTGCCGACACGCCCCCTGCCCAAAATGGATTTTGAGAAGGCCGGGATTCCCGATGCCTTCAGAACCCTGGTAGTCGTACCGATGATGCTGACCAACGCGGCAACGATCCAGGACGAGGTTGAAAAGTTGGAAATCCGCTATCTGGCCAACAAGGAAGCCAATCTGCTCTTCAGCCTGTTTACGGATTACACGGACTCGGCCACGCGTTCGCGGGAAGATGACGCCGAGCTCCTGCAGAGGGCCATTGCACATCTGACAGAACTCAATCAGCGCCATGGCGGCAACCGTTTTCTGTTGTTCCATCGCGAGCGAATTTGGAGTCAGACCGAGCAGAAGTTCATCGGATGGGAACGAAAACGGGGCAAACTGGAGGAACTGAACCGCCTGATCGACGGCACCCGCCCGGAGGACGCTCCGAAACTGCTGTATGTTGGTAACCCTCTCGACCTGACGGACATCCGTTTTGTCATTACCCTGGACAGCGATACGCAGCTGCCACATGCAAGCGCCCGCAGAATGATTGAAACCCTGGCACACCCACTCAACCAGCCCCGTTTCGACCGGCAGGGCGGTATCATACCCGGCTCCTACACGGTTATCCAGCCGCGGGTCAGCCCAAACCTGCCGAGCACCAGCGTCTCAATTTTCAGCCGGCTCTTTGCCGATGCCGTCGGCATTGATCCTTACTCTCAGGCTGTCTCGGATGTGTATCAGGATTTAAGTGGAGAAGGATCGTACCACGGCAAGGGCATCTATGATGTCAGGGCCTTCAGTCGCATTCTTTCCGAGCGCTTCCCGGAAGAACGGGTGCTCAGTCACGACCTGATCGAAGGTGCCCATGTCAGGGTGGGACTGGCCAGTGACATTGAACTGTACGATGAATTTCCCCAGGGGTACCAGAGTTACAGCAAACGGTCTCACCGCTGGATTCGTGGAGACTGGCAGATAGCAGGCTGGATCTTGCCGCGGGTCATGCACCCTTCCCTGGGCCGCGGCGTCAACCCGCTCTCATTGTTCAACCGATGGAAGATTCTCGACAATCTGCGGCGCAGCCTGCTGCCGGCCACCACGCTGGCTCTGCTGACGTGTTCCTGGTTCGTCTCGGCGCAGGTGGCCGGATGTGCCGCGTTGATTGTCGGCGTGCAGTTGTTCTTTCATCCCCTGGCACAGCCTTTTACCATTGCCACTACCCGCAAAGGGTTGAAGTATTTTTCTCCATCAAAGCTCTGGCACGATCTGCTGCGGGCAAGCGCCGATGCCGCACTTTTACCGCACCAGGCAGCGGTCTCACTGGATGCCATCGCGCGGATCTTCTACCGGCGGATGGTCTCCCAGCGCAACCTGTTGGAATGGACGGCCCAGGCGACGCAGTGGGGTTCCTCGCGACGACAGCTGCTCTTTGTGGCCAGCATGTCCCTGGGAAGCATCTTCAGCGGCGTAGTCGGGCTGGCGGTCTGGCATTTCAATCCGGCCAGTCTGCCACAGGCGGCACCCTGGCTGACACTGTGGTTCTTGTCACCATTGCTCGGCTGGCTCCTCAATCTGCGCCCCACAGGGCAGTCACTGAAACAGCCGCTGTCTGAATCAGAGCGCCGGTTTCTGCGACAGGTCGCCCGGAGAACCTGGCGCTATTTCTCGTCATTTGTGAATGAGCGTACATCCTGGCTGCCGCCCGATAACTATCAGGTTGCCCATCAGAATCGACTGGCCATGCGCACCAGCCCCACCAACATCGGCCTGTGGATGACCAGCACGCTGGCGGCCCATGACTGCGGCTATCTGACAATTGATCAGGTACTGGAAAAACTGACCGCCAGCATGGCCTCCATTGAGCGCTTGGAACGTTATGAAGGGCACCTGCTGAACTGGTACGACATCCAGAGCCTTGAGCCGCTCGAACCGCGCTACGTATCCACGGTGGACAGCGGCAATCTGCTGGGAAGTCTGTGGACCATGGACCAGGGGCTGGAGGAACTGCTGCAGGCCCCGCTGCTTGACGGCCGGACCTGTACAGGCCTGGCCGATACCGCTGAGATTCTGAAGCAGACGACCATTCAGGATGGAAGCTACAGCCTGATTGATAAGCCGCTCAACCAGCTCCTGGCGGCCTGGCATTCAGCTCCTGCAACCGTAGCCGAGCTGCTTGAACAGCAGCGGAAATTGACCCCGGCAGCCGGGTCGCTTGCAACTGCCGCCGGGATTGCTCCCTGGGGCGTTGAACTTGAGCAGCAGTGGTCGGCCTGGAATCGGAACACCGAGCGCTATCTGTCATGGATCCGGGTTCTGGGTGAGAAAACCATGGACGAGCTGGCCACGTTCGGTAGCGACGTGCTGGCCGCCATTCAAAAAGATCTGAACCAGGCCCCGTCATTGCACGCGCTGGCCCATGGACAGTCGCACTGCATTGCGCTTCTCAGAATCATCCGGGATGAGCTGTCGGCTGCTGGACATCCACTGGCTGAATGGCTGGAGCGGGTTATTGCGGCATTTGCCGGATCGCAGTGGCTGGCCGGAGAAACTCTGGAACTGGCTGAACAGCTGCGCGCCGGCATCCACAGGCTTTCATCCGGCATGAACATGCAATTTCTGTATGTGCCCGCCCGCAAACTTTTCTCCATCGGCTTCAATGTATCCACCACCATCCTGGATGGCTCCAGTTATGACCTGCTGGCCAGTGAAGCGAGACTGGGCAGTTTCCTGGCCATCGCCCGGGGCGATGTGCCGATGGAACACTGGTTTTCGCTGGGACGCCCCTACGGTGCCATTGGTCGGCAGCGCGTTCTGCTCAGCTGGACCGGAACAATGTTCGAATACCTGATGCCGCAACTGATCCAGCGTTCATATGACAATTCGCTCCTTGAGAAGGCGACCCGGGAAGCGGTGGCGGTCCAGATTGCCTACGGACGTAAACGGAGTGTCCCCTGGGGCATTTCAGAATCGGCCTTTGGCGACCTTGACCTGGCTAAAACCTACCAGTACAAAGCCTTTGGCGTTCCTGAACTCGGGCTTAAACGCGGCCTGGAGCAACAGCTTGTGGTCGCTCCCTATGCCACCCTGCTGGCAGTAAGCGTGGCACCGGAAGAGACCGTGAAAAACCTGAAGCGGCTGGCCGCAAAAGGAATGCTCGGCGAGTACGGCTATTATGAAGCCATGGATTTCAGTCGCCAGACACAGCGCCTGGGGAGACGCGGAGTGATCGTGGAGGCGTACATGGCCCACCATCAGGGCATGTCCTTTCTGGCTTTGACAAATTTTCTCCATGACCAGCCGTTCCCCCGTCGTTTCCACAATGACCCGCGGGTGCGGGCCTTTGAAGCCCTGCTGCAGGAACGCATCCCGACCCTGCCGCCACTACAGCTGATGTCCACACGCCACAGTGAACCTGCATTGCAGCTTGAAGATCTGGTAGCTCCGGCCGGGATAAGCTTTACGACGCCCCACACGGCAACACCCAGAAGCCTGTTGTTGAGTAACGGGCGCTATGGGTTAATGATCACAAACAGCGGGGGCGGATACAGTCAATGGGGGGGCCAGGAACTTACCCGCTGGCGCTCGGATCCGACCTGCGACAGTCAGGGGAGCTACTGCTACATCCACGAGGCTGAATCCGATACGCTCTGGTCCACTACCTGGCAGCCCGTGGGCGGGAACGTGAAGAATTTTTCCGTGGATTTTGCACTCGACCGCGCCGTATTCCGACGGGTTGATCACGGCATCCATACTGAAACAGAGATCATTGTTTCTCCGGAAGACGATGTGGAACTGCGCCGGCTCACCTTTGTCAATCGATCCTCACGGGTCCGCCGCCTCACCGTTACCAGCTATCTTGAACTTTCCATGGCACCCCACAATGCCGACCGCCAGCATCCGGCCTTCAACAAACTGTTCATCCAGACGGAGGCGCTCCCTGAGCAGCAAATCCTGCTCGCCGGCCGCCGCCCACGCAGTGAAAATGATCAGCCGCTCTTTGTGGCCCATGGTTTCCTGGCAGAGCAGTGCGAACAGGAGTCCGATCAGCCCGGCTGGCAGTTTGAAACAGACCGCAAACAGTTTATCGGCCGCGGCAGAACCATGGCACATCCCGCAGGGGCCATCCAAAAACTCGGCAACAGCCAGGGTTTCGTCCTTGATCCGGTCCTGGCACTGCGCCGGCATCTGGTTCTGGAACCGGGCCAGCACGCCCGGTTTTCCCTGGTGCTGGCTGCCGGAACCACGCGGGAGCAGGTCGTCCTGCTGCTGGAAAAATATAACGACCTGCATGCGGTCGAAAGGGCTATGGACTTCGCCTGGAGCACGGCCCAGCAGCAGCTGCAGCTGCTGCATATCCAGCCCGATGAAGCGCGCCGTTTTCAGCAACTGGCCAGCCATCTCCTTTTTCACAATCACCTCTTGCGGGCACCGGCCGAACGGCTGGAGGAGAACCGCAGGGGGCAGTCAGGTTTGTGGCCCTATTCGATATCGGGCGATCTGCCGATTGCCCTGATCACGATTGCCGAGATCAGGGAGATCGGTCTGGTCCGCCAGATGCTGCACGCCCACACCTATTGGCGCATGCACGGATTATCCACCGACCTGGTGATCATCAACGAAGAGGCCGGAAGCTACGAACGTCCGCTGCAGGAGCGGCTGGAGCTTATGATTCAGGCCCATACGGTCTCTGCGGCCTCGGATCGGGCCGGCGGCATCTTTCTGAAAAACGCCGCCCTGCTCCCGGAAGCGGATCTGATTCTCCTTAAAACCGTGGCCAGTGTTGTCCTGGTTGCGGCCCGCGGCACCCTTGCCCAGCAATTGGGGGTCGCCATCGAGCCGGTTGATTCTCCGGAGAGGCTCGTCGCAAAACGAATCCCGCACGAGCCTTCCGCTCCGCTGCCCTTCATGGAACTGCACTACTTCAACAGCCTGGGAGGTTTTACCCAGGACGGCCGTGAATATGCGATCTACCTGGGACCGGAGACACATACCCCGGCCCCCTGGGTGAACGTGATCGCCAACCCGGCCTTCGGATTCATGGTCAGTGAGAGCGGTTCCGGTTTCAGCTGGTACGGCAACAGCCAGCGCAATCGTCTGACAAACTGGTCCAATGACCCGGTCCTGGACCCGGCCTCGGAGGCGATTTACATCAGAGACGAGGAGAGCGGGGATTTCTGGACACCAACCGCGGCGCCGATCCGCGAGAAAAATGCCTATCGGGCACGGCACGGTGCCGGCTATTCGGTTTTTGAACATAACAGCCATGGCATCGAGCAGGAGCTGACGGTCTTCGTCCCGCTGAATCAGGATGGTGGCGATCCGATCAAACTGCAGCTACTGCGGCTGACCAACGCCACCTCTCGCAAGCGACGGCTCTCCGTAACCTACTATGTGGAACTGACCCTCGGTGAAAACCGTGAAACATCCCAGATGCATGTCAATACAAGCTGGAATGAGGATGCCCAGGCACTGTTTGCGCACAATTTCTACCACCCCGAGTACGCCGAGCGCGTTACCTTTATCGCCATGACACCTCCGGCCGAATCATACACCGGCGACCGCAGCACCTTCATCGGCCGCAACCGGCTGCTCTCCAGCCCGGCCGCCATGGAGCAGACCAGCCTGTCTAACCGGACCGGAGCCGGCCTGGATCCCTGCGGCGGCCTCAGGACGGTCATTGAATTGGCTCCGGGTGAGGTTCGCACGATCGACTGCATGCTGGGCCAGGCCGGATCAGAAACAGAGGCCGGTCAGTTGGTACTCACGTATCGGATGGATCAGGCTGTGGAGGGCGCGCTCTCCCAAACCCAGGCCTGGTGGGATGAACTGCTCGGCTCGATTGAGGTGCACACACCGGACCTCGCGGCCGATCTCCTGATTAACCGCTGGCTGCAGTACCAGACCTTGAGCTGCCGGGTCTGGGGACGCTCTGCCTTTTACCAGTCGGGCGGTGCCTTCGGCTTTCGCGACCAGCTGCAGGATGTCATGGCCTTCCTGTACACCGATTCTGAACTGGCGCGCGAGCAGATCCTGCTGGCGGCCAGCCGGCAGTTCACGGAAGGGGATGTCCAGCACTGGTGGCATCCACCCAGCGGTGCCGGCATCCGTTCGCACATTTCCGACGATCTGCTCTGGCTCCCCTACGCCGTGATCCATTATGTCCGGACAACCGGCGATACAGCCCTGCTGCACGTCGACATACCATCCCTGGCGGCCCCCCCCTTGACGGACGAGCAGCATGAGCTGTTCTCCACACCGGACGTCACCCTGGAACGGGCTACGATCTTTGAGCATTGCCAACGTGCCGTCAGCCGTGGCTTGACCATCGGTCCGCACGGTCTGCCGCTGATCGGGACCGGCGACTGGAACGACGGCCTGAACCTGGTGGGTGCCGGCGGCAAGGGAGAGAGCGTCTGGCTGGGATGGTTCCTGTGCGAACTTCTCCAGGGCATGGCTGAGCTGTCCAAGCTGCTGCTGCAACCGGATCTAGAACAGTCATACCTGATGGAGCGGGCGGAGTTGATCCGCAGGATTGAGCTGGCGGCCTGGGATGGGGAGTGGTATCTGCGGGGAACCTTCGATGATGGTTCTCCCCTGGGGTCGGCAGCCAACGCTGAGGCGCGCATCGATTCCCTGCCCCAGTCCTGGGCCTGGCTTTCCGCTGCGGCTGACCCGGACCGCGCGGAGCAGGCCCTCCATTCCGCCTGGCAGCATCTCGTCCGGCAGGATGAAGGGCTGGTACAACTGTTCGACCCACCCTTTGACTCTTCGGTCCCCTCACCCGGCTATATCAAGGGTTACCCCCCCGGGGTGCGGGAGAACGGCGGACAGTACACCCACGCGGCACTCTGGATGGCCATGGCCTTCGCCCGCAAAGGCGACGGTGAGCGGGCAATGCAGCTGCTGCGCATGCTCAATCCGATTGAACATGCCCGCGACGCTGAAGCGGCCTGGCAATACGGTGTGGAACCATACGTGGTAGCCGCCGACATTTACCGTCTGCCCGGCCGGGTCGGCCAGGGAGGCTGGTCCTGGTATACCGGCTCGGCGGCCTGGATGTATCGGGCCTGGATTGAAGAGGTACTCGGTCTTCAGCTGCGGGGCGAGCTGCTGCGGATTAATCCGGTCATTCCCGGCTCGTGGCCGGGCTTCAGCGTCAGCTATCGGCATGGCAAAGCGCTCTATGAAATCCAGGTTGAGAACCCGGATGCATGCCAACGCGGTGTCGCCTGGGTGGAGTTGGACGGCAGGCGCACGACCGATGGCCTGATCAATTTGGAGCGCGAACAGGTAAAGCATCAGGTCGTGGTGAGGATGGGAATGGTTGGGTAGCTCTGAGATCCTGCTGTATCCCCTCACCCGGCCTACGGCCACCCTCTCCCAGAGGGAGAGGGGATGTGACTCCCTTCTCCCTCTGGGAGAAGCCAGCCCTGAACGGAGTCGAAGGGGTGCCCTGAAAGGGCGGATGAGGGTGGTTTTACATGACAGGCCTCAATCAGAACATAACAGCACACTAAAAGGAGATACATTCATGAGTAACATTTCAAAAGAGACTCAGATGCTGGTCGCATCAAACCTGACGATTGCAGCGGCTATCATGGATGCTGCCATGGCAATGAGAAGTGGTTCTCAAGCAAACGATTCAAAGGATTTGGTCACACGGACGTTTGCGACCATTTTGACCAATCTGGATAAGCAGCCACTTGGTGACGGGCTGATCTGATCGTCTGGAGCTGCATGGCCGTATCAGTATTCTCTCTGGCCGGCCGCTCCTTCGCCCCGCCACGTTATCGCACCTTTACGGCCGTGATTGTTCGCAACAGCCCCCACTGCATTTGACGGTTGTGTTAAACACGACGGATTGCCACTGACGGTTTTTCCTTCATCCGGGCAACCTCGCAATCTATTTCCACTATAAATCTGGTACTTACACCGACAAGCCTCTTTAGAGTGCTCTGGCACGCTAGTTGCCTCATAGCTACTATCAGAGCAAGCATGGCAACACGCTTCCTGAAAACCTACCTGTAGAGGAGAATTACTATGAAATCGAGCATCAGGGACAAGGCAGAAGGAACGCTGCATGAAGTGAAGGGCACGCTCAAGGAGGTCGCCGGAAAGCTGAGCGATAATCCAAAGCTGCAGGTTAAAGGTGCCGTCGAGAAGATCGCCGGGCAGATTCAAGCAAAGGTCGGTCAGGTCAAGCAGGTTTTCGGCAAGTGACCAAACCCTTGCAGTACACGACGAAAGATCAACCGCAATTCAGGAACAACGCTGACATGCCATTACATTTCAACAGGAGAATAGATCGTATGAAAAAACTTCTTGTCCTTGCCTGTGCAACAGCAGCACTTTCTCTCACCGCCGCTCCGGCCATGGCCGACAGTATCCAGGGAAAGCTTGGCGTAACCGGTAAAATAGGCGTTCTGTTGCCGGCTGATGGAGACTTCGGTCCCTTCAATAACAAAACCGATGCCGGCTTTATTGGCGGCGGCGGCTTAATCTATGGAATCGATAATCACTTTGCGGCCGAGATAGACATTACCCGCAGCTCGTTCGGCTCCGATTTTGGCGATTTTGGCGTAACCAATTTCGCAGTGGGGGCCCAGTATCGATTTGCACTTACCCACGCGCAACTTGTTCCCTATCTGGGGGCAGGCGGAGACCTGCTCGTTATTGACGCTGACCAAGGTCGTGATGTCGACACCACGGTAGGCGTTCATGCTACCGCCGGCGTAGATTACTTTGTAATGAAGCAACTGGCTCTCACGGCAGAAGCAAAGCTGCTTTTAGCACCTGATTCGGACATCAATGATTCGACAGGTAAACGTGGAAATTTTGACCCGACCGCTGTCTCAACCACCTTCGGCGTACGCTATTTTTTCAATTAAGCGGCGCTACATTGAGAACGGAAGACCCGCTCAGGCGGGTCTTTTCGATTCTATCTGAGGACAGAACAGGAGTCGGAATATGAAAAACTTTAGCACTCTGAACAAAATCATACCGTTGTTCCTGGTTGCAGGCTGTGCCTGCCTGCTGTTTCTAAGCGGATGTTCCCGGTATGCCCGTACCGTTCATACCCTTTATCAACCATCTGCAACCGTCAGAGGGGGAAGCGGAGAGGTCTATGTTGTCATTCCGGAAAGCCGCCAGACGAATTCACCCGAGATCAAATGGGTGATCGGCACGGTTAAGAATGATGACAACACTATTATTGACGAAGTATTCAGTCCCCGTTCCCCGGCAGAAATCATTCAGGATGCATTCAGCCAGGAGCTCAGGAAGGGCGGCTACACTGCTGTGTCGGTCACCAAACGCCCAGCGGCCGGAGAACGGGTACTCGACCTGACTAAAACAGTGGTCGAACTGAATCAGATTTCCGATCTGGCGGATCTAAAAGCCTCTTGCCGGGTTGTGGTCGCACTCGACGTGTACACAAAGGATCAACTGATCAAACGCTTGCAGTACGAGTCCACCTCATCCAAAACCGATATCAAGGATCGTGACATGCTTGCCAGAAACGCTCTTGAAGATGCTCTTCAGTCTGTCATGCGGGAAGCCATGCCCGATCTGCACAAGCTGTTCAAACAGTAATTAATCCGATTAACAAGGAGTCTACCCAATGAAACACTCAACAATTTTACACATGCTGCTACTGACGGTCATGCTTTCTGCTCTGGGATGTGCCAACAATGATGTCGTAAAGAAAGATGAGGGCCTGGTTCCAGCAACTCCCCAAAAGACCGTGGATACGAAAAAAGAGACCACTCAGCCGCAGTCAGCTACAACCCCCGTACCAACTCCGGCAACCAATCCTGCCACAAGCCAGATTGCACCTGCCGATCCCCAGAAGATCACAACACAACAAACAACCCCATCAGGTGTTGTCTATTTTGGATTCGATTCCTATGTACTGACAACAGAATCGGGAAATATCCTGCAGGCCAACTTCAACAAGCTCGCCAGCAGGCCCTCCATCCAGATCGAGGGGCATTGTGATGAGCAGGGCTCAAGCGAATACAATCTATCGCTGGGCGAAAAGCGGGCTAAAGCGGCCCTGAACTATATGGTTACTCTGGGATACCCAGTTGCCAAAATCACTACCATAAGTTACGGTAAAGAACGCCCGGCAGCACCCGGTCATGATGAAGTGGCCTGGGCAAAAAACCGTCGTGATGAACTGAAAATCGTCCAGTAGCGCCGGCCGGTTAAGACACCGCAAGCATAGAACGGAGGGCACACCGATGAAAAAATCATTATTGACCAGACTGGCAATTCTGCTTTTGGTTTCAGCAACCCTGTCCGGTTGTTTATGGGTAGTTGATGAGGACGGCTATGGTGGTGGTCGCGGAGGAGGAGGCGGTCATCATAGAGGCGGCGGTGATCGTGGAGAACACCGTGGTGATCGCCACTGATTGTGTCGTACCGTTTTGCTACAGGACTCCGGTATGCTGGAATGAGAACAAGCTCTATTGTTCTGGCGTCCATCATTCTCTTTCTTGCGCTCCTGGCTGAGCCTTGCTCTGCCGCTGAACCGGTGGAGATCGTTGTCAGCGGCATCGAAGGTGATGCCCTGAAAAATGTGCAGAGTGCACTGATCCTCCCGGTCGGATTGGTACTCGAAGGGGTTGTGGACCGGCTCTGGCTGGATCGTTTTGCCACACAGTCAAACGAGAAAACCAGAAGCGCGCTGGAACCGTTCGGTTACTACAACGCTGTCGTTACGGTCACGGTCGAACCGGCTGGCGAGCGCTTTCGGATCCTGGTCAATGTAGCCCCGGGAGAAGCGGCGCGCCTGACCGATGTGAAGATTGCGGTAGTCGGGCCGGGCAGTCGGGAAAAACGACTGCTCCGCCTGGTGACAACCTTCCCCCTGCGCGCGGGCGATGTGCTGCTGCATCAAAACTACGAAGAGGCCAAGGCCGCTCTCAAATCACGGGCACAGGACCTCGGCTATCTGGATGCTGAATTCTCGCGCCACGAAATCCGTGTCAACCGATCCGCCACAAGCGCCACCCTGGATCTGGAACTGGAGACCGGTGAGAGGTACTATTTCGGCGCAACCCGCATCCAGGGAGCACCCGAATATCCGGACGGCTTCCTCGGACGCCACCTGACCTACACCCCCGGCGAGATCTTCTCCTATCCCCGTCTCGGCGAAACCCAGCGCAACTTCACCAACTCAGAACGCTTCTCCGAGGTCATCATCACACCGGAAAAACAGGACGCCGAGTCCTTCAAGGTGCCGGTAACGGTTCAATTGAAAGCCGGGCCGAGCAGGAGCCTGCGTCCGGGCATCGGCTACGGCACGGACACGGGGGCCCGCTTCACGATCCGTTACCGCGACCTGAACATGTTCAGCCTGGGGCATGAATTGTATTCCCACCTGTTTGTTGCCGAGCGGCTCCAGGGACTGGTAACCGGCTACATCATCCCCAGTTCACGGGATGTCAGAACCTCCTCAACCCTGCAGCTGAACCTGCAGCAGGAAGAAACCACAACCTATAACAGCCGCATACTTGCCCTGGAATTGGCCCGCAACCGCAGCTTCGGCAGCGGCAGGCTGGGCACCGCCTATATCAGGGCCCAGTATGAAGATTACACGGTAGGCGATCAGAAATCCACGGCGCGCCTGCTGCTGCCGGGTCTGCGCTTTTCCGAAAACCGCTACGACAATCCGATCCGTCCCCGCCGGGGATTTCGCTACGCCCTTGAACTGCGCGGCACTCATCAGCTGCTCGGCTCTGATACGGCCCTGGTCCAGCTTCTGGCCGAGGGGAGCCATCTCCTGCCGCTCCCCTGGCGCCTATCCCTGCACACCCGTGCACATGCCGGGGCAACGCTCTTAAATGACCCGCTCAGCAGCATCCCCCCTTCCCTGCGTTTCTTTACCGGCGGCGACCAGAGTGTGCGCGGCTACTCTTACAAATCCCTCGGCCCCCGCGACGCCTCCGGCAAGGTTACCGGCGGCGAACAGCTCCTGACCGGCAGCGTCGAGCTGGAACGGGCTCTCTTCAAAGATTGGGGGGTCTCCGTTTTTTACGACGTCGGCAACACCTTCAATTCGTTGTCAGCCGTCAGCCTGGCCCAGGGTGCCGGTGTCGGCCTGCACTACTACAGTTCGGTCGGGGCTTTGAACCTTTCCGTAGCCCGACCGTTGGGTGTGGACAACCCCTCATTCCATTTCCACTTCACCGTGGGGTTTGAGCTATGAGCCGGCTTACCAAAAAGATCGCCGTCTCGGCAGTTGTAATTACCCTGATCGTATCCGTAGCTGCAGCCATGGCCTGGGTCATATACACAACAAACGGCGCCCGCTGGCTGCTGACGACGGCTGCATCCCTGAGCGGGGTCAGCATCTCCGCTCAAAAGATACAGGGGAGCATCAGCAACCGGCTGCTCCTTAGCGGGACGCGGATCGGCCTGGGACAGCAGCAGCTGGAGCTTGATTCCGTCGAGCTGAGCTGGAAGCCGCTGCTGCTGCTGACCGGCACCGTCGGCGTCCGGGACCTGATCGTCAGTGGGGTGCGGATTCAGGACAGTACCCCGATAGACACGTCAGCGCCGGTACTGGCCTGGCCGAAGGTTTCCGCGAATGCGCAGCTGCTTGATGGAGTGATCGCGCGCTTGCAAGTGACCAACCTCACCTATCGCCGGCTTCAGGAGCAGCCGCTACAGGTGACCGCCATCAACGGTTCGGCCACCTGGCAGGACAGCACCCTCTCCCTCGGAAAGCTCACGATAGTGTCTCCCGACGGACAGCTGCAGGGGAACATCTCGGCCGGCTTCAACAAACCTTCGCTCACATCAGATCTGACGGTTGCCCTGACGCAGCCCCTGGCGGAAATGAACCGCTTTTCACTGCAGGTCCGGCCCGGCACCGGCCCCGAGCAGTTTGTCGGCAGCATCATGCTGTCCGGCAGCGACGATAAACGCACACTGCTGGAGCTAAACGGCGCTCTGGGCATGGCCAAAGATGCCATCAACCTGCGCAGGCTGACCCTGACCAGACCGGGCCAAAAGGGTGTGCTGACGGCCGACGGGGCGCTGACCTTTACCGCCAAGGAATCACTGCTGTCGCTGCAGGTCACAGCGGCCGGGCTCGATCTGGCCCCCCAGCTGAATGTGCCCACGGACCTGTCCGGCACCCTGCGTTTTGCCGGCACCCTGGCAAGCTATCGCGGCGATGTTTCCCTGACCAACCAGGCCCGGGGATGGCAGGCCGCGACAGTAACCGCCAACTATCAAGGGACAGATGCCGGCCTGAAGCTGAACAATTTGAACGCCAGAATCATGGACGGCTCCCTGACCGGAAACATGGCGGTGGATTGGCGCAACGGTCTTGCCCTGCAGGCGGTTCTCAGCGGCAGGAATCTCAATCCCGCCCGGCTCGACCCGGCCTGGAAAGGGGTAGCCAACTTCAATGCATCCGGCAGACTGGCCTGGAGTGCTACGGCCCCCCTGACCGGCACCATCAGCGCGGATCTGCTGGAAAGCCGATTGCACGGCCAGGCACTGACCGGCGGGGTCCTGGCGGAGTTTCACGACAACGACGTAACGCTCAACCGTCTGGCCCTGCAGGGCAAAGGATTTGATCTACAGGCCTCGGGGAAGCTCAACCAGCGGATCACCCTGGCCGCACAGATCAGCGATTTTTCACGGCTGGTTCCGGGAGCGGGCGGAGAGCTCCGGAGCGAGGGGTGGCTGCGCTGGCAGGATCGGCAGCTCAGCGGTGCCCTTACCGGCACGGGGAGCAGGCTCTCCTACGCCGGCACCCGGATCGGGTCGACCAGGCTTGCCGCCCGGCTTGAACAGGGACCTGGCTACCCAGTCCATGTAACGGCAGCGCTTACGGATGTGATCTACGACGCCTACAAGCTGGGGGCTGTGAGCCTTGATGCGGACGGGACGCTGCAGAATCACGTGATAAACGCAACCATCCGTTCCGGCAGCAGTCAAGCTCAGCTGACCCTGAAGGGTGGCTACAACGTCGAGGCATGGCAGGGGACCATCAGCCACCTGGCGGGCAGCGATAGCAGCGGTCCGTGGGAATTGACCGCTCCGGCAGCCGTTTCCGTCAGCGCGGCACAATTCACCCTGTCCCCCCTGGCACTATCTGCCGGTGCCGGAGAGCGTCTTGAAGCATCAGCGGATCTGGCACTGAAGCCACTCAGCGGCCTGGTGCAGACAAAGTGGTCCGGAGTGAATCTCTCCCGGGCCAATCCCTATCTGAAGGATCTGCGGATCACGGGGAGCAGTAGCGGTACGGCCCGGATCGGCTTTCTGCCCGACAAACGGCTCTCCCTGTCTGGGAGCACCACCGGCAGCGGCACGTTCAGCGGCCAATCTGGCAGCACAACGGTCCGGGAGGGTTCAGTGACCTTTGACGGCGGTGAGAAGGGCCTGTGGCTAGGGGTCGACCTGACAACAGCTGACAACGGGCGGTTCAAAGGCACCTTTTCTTCAACGGCGCCATTCCGCCTGGCACTCCCCGAAAAAGGGGATTTGAATGTGGACGTGAGCGGCATCGACCTGGCGCAGCTTAAACCGTGGCTGCCGGCCGATACCGTTCTTGCAGGACGCATCAACGCCCGGGCGAAAGGAATTCTGCTCCCGGGGCAACGCTTCGAGCTGGACGGCACTGCCCGGCTTTCAGCCGGCAGCGTTCAGCAGAAGCGGCCGGACGGCGAACTGAAGCTGGCCTTTTCATCCGCGGCATCGTCATGGGCCTGGCGGGGAGAAACCTTGTCCGGGGATCTCTCCCTGGTCATGACCGGTCACGGCAAGGCCAAGGGGACCTTCCGACTGCCGCTGGCGGCACATTTCCCGCTGGTCGTCAATCCGCAGGGTCCCCTGCGGGGAACCCTGTCCGCCCAGGTTCAGGAGAAGGGGCTGATTACGGCACTCTTTCCGGGACTGATCCAAGAGAGCTCCGGTGATGTGGATACAGAACTTACCGTGGGCGGAACCTGGGGGGCGCCGCAGATCGGGGGCACGCTGCGACTGACAAAGGCCGCCGCCTACCTCCCCACCGCCGGCATCCACCTCAAGGACGTTCAGCTATCGGCGCGTCTGGAAAAAAACCTCATACGGGTCGACTCCTACCGGGCTGTTTCCGGAAGAGGGCATCTGGAAGGCACCGCAACTATCACCCTGGCCGGTTGGCGGGTAACCGGGTATCAGGGCACGGTCGGGGGGGAGAATTTTCAGACCGTGCATTTCCCTGAACTGCAACTTTTAAGCTCACCGAAACTCCGCTTTGAGGGGACCCCGCAAAAACTTACCGTCCGCGGTGATCTGCAGCTGCCCGAACTGCGGATTGTCGGGGCGGCATCCCGTGCAGCGATCCTCCCAAGCAGCGATGTCATCCGGGAGGGTGCGGTCGTTCCCCTTGAAAAGAATTCCCCGCTGGTAATGGATGTGAAGGTCAGGGTGCTGCTGGGGGAGAAGGTTTTCGTTAAGGTTTCGGGGATCGATGCCCAGCTGGGCGGTGCCGTGGACCTTTCATTCTCCAGCCTGGACCGGATCACCAGCGCGGGCGAGATCAGGGTCGTCAAAGGGCGCTACCGGACCTACGGCGTGAACCTGGAAATCATACGCGGCCGCCTGTTCTTCGCCGGCGGCACCATCAACCGCCCGAGTTTGGATGTGCTGGCACTGCGCACCATCGGCACGATACGGGCCGGCGTAACGGTCTCGGGCACGCTGCAGCGGCCGGTCACCAGGCTCTACTCCGAACCGGCCATGCCGGACACGGATATTCTGGCCTACATCGTCCTAGGGCACCCGCTCGGCAGTAGCGGAGAACAGGCCAGCCTGTTGACCCAGGCGGCCGGCGCGCTGCTCACCTCGGGCCAGGCAGCGGCCCTGCAGGACAAGATTAAAAATCATCTGGGATTGAGTACACTGGAGATTCAGGGGGGAGTCGGCGCCGGCAACGGCTCCATGGGGTACAAACCGCTTCAGGTAACCGCGCCGGGTGCCATACCGGTCGACCAGCAGGCCGGCATCACCGAGACGGTGCTGACCGTGGGCAAGTATCTGACGCCGCAGCTCTATATCAGCTACGGCAAGTCATTGTTTACCGGCAGCAACCTGTTTCGCCTGCGTTACGACGTCTTCAAGAACTGGCAGATCGAAACCCAGACCGGCAGCGGTGAAAGCGGTGCGGATATTTACTACAAGATGGAGTTCAAGTAGGACATCAATATCCATCTCAGAAACGGATTAGTGCTATTTTTCCGCTACTGCACTTCATTGTTCCCTCTCCCTCTGGGAGAGGGTTAGGGTGAGGGAATGAGCCTGGATTCAACCTAAAAACCCCCCTCATCCGGCCTTCGGCCACCTTCTCCCAATGGGAGAAGGGCTGAGTGAAAGATCAACACTGATCAGATCTCAGAATGATTTGTACCAGGCCATGATCAGGCCGCTCCCCGGGTGGCCGTTGCGCACGAAACCGGAATCCCACGAATAGCCGAGATACAGCTCGGAATTCCAGAAGAAGCCGCTCCCCAGGCCGACCGTGGTTGCCGCGCCGGTTGAGCTTTTGAACAGAAATTTATTGCTGTCCGTAACAGCGGCCCGGTCTGCCCAGATGATCGTCTCACGCAGGTGGAAATACAAGAAGAAGGCCAGTTCGCGACGGTATTCCATGGCCGCCAGGGCATAATTGGAAACAAGCACCTGATTGAACATGGTACCGGGATAATTGGGGCGGCAGAGGTCATCCGATTCGATGGGGAGCGGGCCACCGGCAATTGCGATGGCGTTGTAACGGTCGGCGCTTTTCCCGGGTGTTACCCCACCATGGAGACTGAAGAAGACCCGGTTCTTTTCCGACAACCCCGGGATCCCGCCGGCCCCCATGAGGTAGCCGTTTAACTGCAGGTAATTCTGGGTATTCCCCCGGGTGAAGATCGCATCCGGGATCGTACCGAAATTGGCCCACCTGTCCCGATGCATGAAATCCAGATCGAATCCGGCGGCCAATCCGGTATGGGGGAGTTCCAGCAGATTCCGGCGCATCCCGTCATAGCGACCCCGCAGTTTCACGCCGTACAACATGCTGTTGGGCGGCAGCACCAGGTTAGGTCCCGTGTCACCCGTCCGCCTGGCGTAAAAGTAGCCGACCTTGCCGAGCAGCTGCAACCTCAGGTCGTTGTCGACCTGAAAGGGTGCCACCTTGTAGCGGAGGCCTGGGCCCACCGAGCCGATCACCGTACCCCAGATCGTGTCGGACGATTTGATCTCCTGATTGTTCACCACTTCCTTCTGTCCCGTCGGAAGCGTATTGTTTTCAAAGCGCGTGACGAGTTCCAGGTCCCCGAAACTGCGATCATACTCAAGATCATTGACGAAGAGACTGATCACGTTACGCGTCCGGGATTGTTCCCACGTCCGCTTCACATAGAGGGCGCCCAGTGGGGTGCCGGAGGTTTCTCCCTGCTTGGGAGTGTAGAAGACCCCACCCAGCATCAGGGCGGTCTCGTGGCCGCGGTCCCGGGCGGGGATGTCTACCGGTTTTCCCATGAAGACCGTATGGAATGGTTCTCCGGCCAGGGCGGTACGATACTCCGCAGCGTGGCTGATGAAGTCTACCGATCCACGTTCTTCCAGCGCAGCGGACACCTCAGCCGGTTTCTCGGCCCGGGCAATCTCCGGCTTCATCCCGTCGTGAAACATGAGGGCGGCGGCTAGGATCAGTGCAACACCAACACCTCCCACTCTGCCCGTAAACCATAGACCCATGTCCTCGCCCTCCCCCCGATCAATTCCTGTTAAAATGTAGCGTATTTGTTTCCTCAATTCAATGTCCCACCTGATTCTAAAATTGTTCAACGAACTGCTGGATAAAGACGTGCAACACGAAAAAAGGGCACACAGTAGTGCGCCCTTTAGATTCGGTCATGATGATCTGCTACCGGTTATGAGCGCTAAAGAATCTTCCGCCCCTGGATGATGCGTACCAACACCACGATAATCGCAATGACGAGCAAAATGTGGATCAGGCCACCCATCGTGTAGGCAGTAACCATACCTAACAGCCAGAGTATTATCAAAACTACACAAATTGTCCACAGCATACATTACTCCTTTGAATGACATACTTGAAAGACCCGCCGGGGTGGGTCTTTCATTTACGAACGGGTATTTACTGCTTTACAGCCAGGCCGTTTTCAACCGACGCAACACCCTCGACATGTTTGGCTACGTCAGCGGCTTTAGCCACACTCTGGGCCGAATCAACAAAACCACTCAACTGCACAACCGCTTTATAGGTTTTAACGTTGATTTGCAGGGTTTTAAGCGAGTCTTCCTTAAAGATAGCGGCCTTTACTTTCGTGGTAATGACAGAGTCATCCACATACTGGCCGGTGCTCTCGTGCTTTTGGGTGGCTGCGCATGCCGTAAATGCGCCAAGCAATGCTACACAGACTACCAACTGCAGAATACGTTGAAGTTTTACCATTGGGATCTCCCTTAAATTTTGACTGCTATTTTTTCCTTGCAACATGAATCGAAACAGAGACTATTTTTTCTTGGTGTACAACTCCACCTTGATCTCATCCAGAGCTGCCAGTAAAGGCTGAAGCGAAACCTTCAATGCATCCAGATCCTGAACCGATTTTTTTGCAACCGGGGTAATAGCTTCAACACCTTTGGGGGTCAGATCGTTAGACAGGTATTTCTGAATTTCTTTCAGATCCGTCAAATAGGCATGATAGGTACCTTTGATTCCATGTCCGGCTGCCGGTACACGGGCATAGATTTCTGCAAGCTTGGTGCGGCGCTCGGCACTGAGTTCGCGGATTTCCGGATTTGTAAAAGCGTCACCCTGCTTTTCCCACTCTTCAAAATATTCCTTGCTTCTTTCTTTCAATTCATCCGTTCGCTTGAGTACCTTTTTCCCCTCGCTATCAAGTCTGGCGAGATTATCCGAATACGTGTCGAAGGGTTTTTTCAGGGAGGTCTGCCCAGGCAGAATGAGCGAGTCCAGTGATGCTGCCGTGATATCAATCTGGATGATCATTTTCCTGATCTCGCTGTCCACATCTCTAATCGAGTTGGACGCCTTGACAGACCGGTCCATACCGGTCGTTGCACAGCCACCCATAAAGGTGGATGTGCCGATTACAAACATGGCGAAGATAATCAGTGATCTTTTGTTGAAATGCATGGTGTTCTCCTTTTGCTACGAGTGTGTGAAATCTGTTCCGCAATTACATGCCGTCTCCTGCGTTCATCCACATGCAATGATTACCCCGATAATCATCTGTGTCACAGGCTACAAGGCAATTAGCCTGCCAACTTCACAGACAGCTCATAAAGAACAAATAAATTAGAGTGTTACATGACCATCGACACATTTGAATGGTATTAAAAGGGGCTCTAAAACCAAATGACCCACAACATGCAGTAGAACTTCCACATATTGAGGGACATTTATCGGTTTTCAGTGGATAACAGGCGTAACGTTACGATTTTAATATAACAAGCACTGATATCGCTTCTGAAGGTCATAGACGTCGTTCAATTTTTTCATACATTTTACCGGATATCTTCCGGTCACATTTCCACTTGCCAGAAAATTTCGTTCCGGCTATAGTCCCGCCACATTTATACCAGTCTCCGAGTCGTATCAGCCTACCAGGGAAAAATCCTCACGGCCTGCGACCTGCGGGTGTCACCGGAAACAGTGCCGCCCTCCTTTTGAAAAGGGGAATTGCGTATCTCGAATCACCGCCCGTGGTCCGTCAACGCCCCTTTTCTATCAAGAGAAGGGGCGTTTTTATTTTAAAGGAGTACACATCATGGTCCACGTTGTCGATGTCCCGATTGATCCCGGTACCGTCTACAATTCTATCTGCTCGGCCTTCTCCGGTTCTGTCGTACTGCATTATGCGGTGGTCAAGAAGCAGGCCGGCTCGGGCAAAGCCACCACCTGCATCGAATACAGAACCGAAGGCAATACTCTGCAGGAGCTGGAAGAAATCGCCGCTGATCTGGAGCGCTCCTGGAAGCTGGAGGATGTTCTTCTGATCCGTCGGACCGGCACCCTGTCCGTGGGAGAGATCATCTCACTGGTCGCAGCCAGCTCTCCCAATAGTGAAGATGCCTTTGAAGCCTGCCGGCAGGGCATCAGCTGCCTGAAAAAAATGTCGACCATTCAGAAATCGGAAAAATTTGCCGACATGGCATAACGCCAGACAAGGAGAACTGTATGAAACGATTGATCAGATTCAAAATATTGGCGGTTGTTTTGATGTGCATCTGGGCTACGGCTGCATCTGCCGAAAAAGGATTCATCCTGCTGGCCAGCACTATTGGTCCCATTGATGCCGGCATTGTATCGGTCCTGGAGGAGGGTTTTGAAAAGGAGACCGGCATCCGTGTCCGCCATGTGGGAGCCGGCACCGGTGAAGCCCTCAAGATGGCGGAAAAAGGTCAGATCGACGTAGTAATGGTGCATGCCCGCTCGCTGGAGGAAAAATTCGTTGCAGCCGGTTTTGGAACCGAGCGGATTCCCTTCATGTACAACGACTTTGTTATCGTTGGACCGATCAACGATCCGGCCGGCATCCGCGGTGTGAAATCGGCCACAGCGGCACTGGGCAAGATTGCCGAAAAAGCGGCGCTGTTCGTCACCCGCGGCGACAAATCCGGCACCCATGTGGCCGAGCTGGAGCTGTGGGGCAAAGCCGGTCTGAAACCAGTCGGTACATGGTACAAAACCTATGACAAGGGTAGTGAAGGCAATGTTCCGACCCTGCGCTACAGCAGTGCCGTAGCTGCCTACACCCTGATCGACCGTGCCACCTATCTCTCCATCAGAAAGCAGGTGGCGCTTGATATACTTGTGGAGGGTGATGAACTGCTGTTGAACCGGATTTCATTGATTCCTGTCAGCTCCCAAAAATTCCCGAACGTCAATCACAGTGACGTGCAGCAGTTTGTCCGCTGGCTTTCGGCACCCGATAAAGGGCAGAAAATTGTCGCCGAATTCGGCAAGGAAAAATTCGGGGCCGCCCTCTTCTTCCCTGACTCAAAAGAGTGGAAGAAACAACACAAACAATAGAAATATATCAACACCAAAAGCGACTCAGCACGGATATACCGGAAACAGCCCTAGAAACACTTGAGGGATCACCACTTACTAACATAAAGGAGACCGAAATGTTCACAAAACGAACCCTGTCACGCATCACAACCCTGCTTACCACCCTGGCAATCCTTACCTGGGGTGCCGCCGCACTGGCCGCCTCCAAAACGGTCATTCTGGCTACAACCACCAGCACTCAGGATTCAGGACTTCTGGATGTCCTGATTCCGCAGTTCCAGAAGGAAAGTGGTTTTCAGATCAAAACAATTTCCGTCGGTTCCGGCCAGGCCATGAAGATGGGGGAAAAGGGCGAAGCCGATGTACTGCTGGTACATTCTCCTGACGCCGAGAAGAAGTTCATGGCCGACGGTTTCGGCGCAACCCGCCGACTGGTGATGCACAATGACTTCATCATTGTCGGTCCGGCTGCCGATCCGGCCAGAATCAAAGGTGCCACAGCGGCCGAGGCCCTCAAGCGCATTTCCCAAAGTGGCTCACTGTTTGTTTCCCGCGGTGACAACTCCGGTACGCATGCCAAAGAGAAGGGGCTCTGGAAGGCATCCACTCTGAATCCGGAAGGTCAGAAATGGTACCAGCAGACCGGCCTGGGGATGGGGCAGACCCTGAACGTGGCGGCCGAGAAGAAGGGGTATACCATTACGGACCGTGCCACCTACCTGTCACTCAAGAAAAACCTGGGATTGGAGATACTGACCGAGGGGGACAGCAAACTCCTCAACATCTACCATGTCATAGAACTCAACGCTACCAAATGGCCCAAGGTCAACGCCCAGGGTGGCAAGGCCTTTGCCGATTTCATGGTGGCCAAGAAAACCCAGGAGACCATCGGCCGCTTCGGAGTAGACAAGTTCGGTGCACCGCTGTTCTTCCCCGATGCCGGCAAAAAACCGGAGTCCCTGGGACTCTGATCAGATACTCGTCCGGTGAAACAACTGAGGCCTCAAAGGTGATGCACCTTTGAGGCCTCAGTTGTTTCAAATGGAAAAGACCCGTTGTTTCAGGCTGCCCCTTCGCACTCCGTTTTCATGGAGAAAATTTCGTCAAACATCGGGTGAATATCCATGAAAGCCTGAAAAATACGCGGATCAAAGTGCCTCGGAGAGGTGCGTTCATCACCGTTGACCATGATCCGAATTGTTTTGTCATGGGGTATGCACTCCTTGTAGGGACGCCGCATGCGTAAGGCATCATATACATCCACCAGGCATAGCAGACGGCCGACAAAAGAGATTTCTTCGCCCCGTTTCCCGACCGGGTAACCACTTCCGTCATACCGTTCGTGATGGTCTCTCGCAATCGTCTCTGCGCACTTGAGGATCGGTGACGTGGAATGAGCCAGAATACTTGCGCCGATCAACGAATGTGTTTTCATGATTTCAAATTCCTGAGCATCAAGTTTGCCCGGCTTGTTCAAAATTTTGTCCGGAATCCCAATCTTGCCGACATCGTGCATGGGAGCAGCATAATAGATAAATTCCGCTTCTTCTTCAGGCAGCCCCAGCGTGCTCGAAAGCAGCAGGGAATAATTTGAGATGCGGTTGATATGCTGAGCGGTATCCTCATCCCTATGCTCGGTTGCCAGGGCAAGCCGCCGGATTGTTTCAATGTAGGAATCGCTCAATTCCTTGGACTTCTGCTTGACCTCCCCCTTCAGGCGAAGGTTGTATTCCTTGATGCTATCCTGGTACTCCTTGACACTCAGCAGGTTGCGAATTCTGGCTACGAGTTCGATCGGATCAATGGGCTTGGAGATGAAATCACTGGCACCGGCTTCATATGCCTGTATCTTGATTTTTCGTTCAGAATCGGCGGTTGCAAACACGATCGGCAGATTGAAAAAATCTTTTTTGGAGCGAATCGCCTTGCAGACTTCCAGTCCGTCCATGCCGGGCATCATATAATCCAGCAGCACCAGGTCACACGGGGTTGTTATGAGTGTATTCAGGGCTTCCAAACCGGATTTGGCCAGGATCGGCTGATAGCCGTTTTCTGCCAGAATCGACTTATAAATCATCAGATTGAAGTTATCGTCATCAACACACAGCACTGATTTAGACACATCCACCCCCCCACCCGAAGCCGACACACCATGTTGGGCGCAACCCCTTCACTGCTCGACGCAAAGTTTCCCTGCAGAAAATATTGTTTCTCAATTACTCACATGGCTCGCAGTCGTGTCGACAACGTGCCCCTTATCTGAAAAATCCCGACTGGAATTAGCATTACAGCCAGCCCACACATTTGCCGTAACTAATTAAATTTTCAGTGTATACCCTACCATAAAAATGTGAATTAATCGACAATTTGATGTTACAACATTGCAATATTTCCGATTTCCATCATCGTTCCAGCAAGAATGCTGAGTTGCTGAGCAAGATGTGGCTCCTGAGTTATATAACCGGAATTTGTAAGCAGAAGTATATCCGGTTTGCAGCGGGGATAAAAAGAGGGAGGTAAAGCCTGTACATGACCACTAATACGATTATCCGTAACATTTAGATGTGTGAGAGCAAACTCCCTGAGTCTGCTCTCACACACACATTATTCCTGTTCATACATCGTGACAATCGCCTCGTAATGCACGCCAAAGTCTGCAGCCACCTGCGATTCGGCATCCTGATACCCCTGCAGTATTTCCGGACGCCTAGTTTCCGGAAGCACACGCTCCGCCAGGGGATAGAGGATCTCATCCTCCTTGGCAATATGATCCCGCAGCAGGGCAGCATACCCCAGGGCGTTGTCCGCAATCGCCTGATACGAGTCCGTTTGCCCTGTCTGGGCGGCATCCACAGCCGCTTCCATTCCTTTGACAAAGGCTCGCCCCTGATCGTGCTCCATCAGCATGGCTGCCACCGGACTGTTCTCGCGGGGCATGCCGTTGTCCACCAGTACCTTGAAAAGCACATCCTCTTCCTTGGCATGGTGGTAGCGGTCGGCGTACTGACGAATAAAATCTATGCCGTCCCGATAGAATTGCCAGTTGCAATATTCGTCGGCGGCCGTCCGGGCCGCATTCCGTTCCAGCAGGGCAATCATCCGCAGTATCAATCGATGTTCCACCACCAGCGCATTTGTTATATCCGTTTTCATCAGCTTCTCCTTTTTCCGTCGATACCGACCACGACCGTCTCCAGAGGTATCTCACACCCGCTCCGCTGGATCGCCTGTTTGACCATGATGTCCAGGCCGCGGCAGCAAGGTACCTCCATGATCGCCACCGTCACCCGGGGCGTTTCGTTGTTTGCCAGGATCGTTGCCAGTTTGTCCACATAACTGTCGGTGTCATCCAGCTTCGGACAGGCAATCGCCAGCGCCTTGCCCTTCAGCAGTTCCTGGTGCATATTCCCCATGGCAAAGGCCACGCAGTCGGCGCAGACCAGCAACTCTGCATCTTTAAAGTATGGCGCGGTGGGCGGCACCAGATGGAGCTGCACTGGCCACTGCCTGAGTTCAGAAGGAGCCGTGACAATACTGGCTGTTCCCGCATCTGCCGGTCTTTCAATTACCTTCGCCATGCTGCCGGGGCAGCCGCATCCCAGATTTCCCATGATTCATTCTCCTTTTTGTGCCAGATAGTCGTTGATTTCCCGTTCAATGTTCGCTTCATTTTCTTTGGACAGACCATGGATGGAGACCACATCCTTCAAGAGACAGATCCCAACCTTGCAGGTTGTGCAGCCGATATCGTAGCGCGCGAGAATTTCCCCGATTTCCGGGTAGGTCTGCATGACATCCTGTATGGCCTTATCGCCGAGTTCGTTGTTGAAGTTCATAAATTTGCTCCTCCCTGCTCTGTAGTGATTCAACAGTAACTGAGGAAGCGAAAGAATCATTTGATGTGGGTCAACAATCTGATTTCAGTGTAAAAAGTGGGGGATTGCAAAGGGGAGTCATTCGCATCTAATACGGGATTGATAAGGCTCTGCTTCAGGCAGCATGCCTTTGGGATTGACGGCGGACCAATTTTGTTATAGAAAATGGACTCTTTTTTCGGCCGTTGTGGCTCAGGGGTAGAGCAGCTCACTCGTAATGAGCAGGTCGTCGGTTCGATTCCGACCAACGGCTCCATAAACACGGGGTTACGGGTTTTCCGTAACCCCTTTTTATTGGATATTTGGCACAAAACGACCTGATTACTGAAGGTCAGTTCCGTATGTTTTGTACACAATCAGCCTACTCTTTTCGCTATTAATGGAACTGTAACCCCACTTCCCCATCACATTTTCTGATGACAGTACAAACATATTCCACCGGGGTTAGCAGTAAGATTGTAACCGTCCCCTTATCCCCTATCGAGATATACTTATAGTCCGCTCTATCAACTTTTATTAAAGCACCAACTGTTGATATGTTTTCAGCAACACCATCACTTCTCCTGCCATCAATATCCAGGTGGCATTTGTCGCACAGCGATTGCTTTTACAGTAAATTGCGATTACTTTTGCAGTAAATTTGCGACTGGTTTTGCAGTACAGCGCATAAACAATTTCAATTACCATTGCTTGGGCGTAGCCTAAAACAAAATGGATTCAGGGCGTCTAGTTGATTATTGGTTGGCTAGCCCACTGAATCTCATAATCGGTGGCTTTGCCACGACGTTGGCGGCGCAAAATATCATCGTAAAATTCTTCCATGTCGTTATAGTAAATTTGGGAAGTTGCGAGATTTTCTTTGCGAACCTGCTCGTTATTTTCGAAATCGATAACTTCTGTAGGAAGTTCAATGTGTAGAGGTAAAACTTCGATAGCTGGATTTGCCTCGAGGTGGATCATCTCCATCTTGTTGTTTAAGTTTTTAGTCTGTTGATTAGCACGGTTCATCAATGCATTTTCAACCTCACTAACGGGTCTCGCATACTTTCTATTACCATTCCATTCCGCCACACATATGAACCTTTCATCTCCATCCATTACCCACACATGCTTTGGTTTGTGAATATCGTATGCTGCAATCAGGTCGTCTCGTAGATGATAGTTTTGCAATTCATGGGCATGGTAGCTATTACCTCGAAGAGTAAATTTTTCCCTCCTAACCTTGATTCTCTCGTGCGGCATAAACATGTGCGGTTGAATTTCTAATGGCATGAGTGCGGGCTTCCATCCCTTGGAAGCGGCCCGAGATAATGCCTCGAATGGAGTCATGTTTCTGCGTTTTGCTTTCCTCTCGGGAGCATTTGGTGGAGGGGCAGTTATTTTTGGTAAAGAACTGTGTGGTGAATTATTGTATTTCAAGGCTGCCTCTCTCAGAAAATCACTGAATTCTGTTGTAGAGAGAAGTAGTTTCGAGGTCTTTTCCCTGGTCCCCAATCGACCCGCGTCTTTAATTTCTTTCAAATCTTTCTCAAGTTTTTTGTAGACTTTTTTTCGTGCCCCATGGTCCATATCTCTACCTGTATATGTAGGAAGTGAATCGCCACCAGTAATCTAGACACTTCCAGTTTTCAATAAATGCCGTCTTTCAAACTCAACCGGTGACAGGTCGTCATTGTATCCGTGACGCCGGATTGGATTGTAGAACATTTCGATGTAGTTGAATATATCCTGCCTTGCTTCTTCCCGATCTTTGTAGGTCTTCCGCCTGATTCGCTCTCTCTTCAATAGCTGGAAAAAGCTTTCTGCGACTGCATTGTCGTAGCAGTTCCCCCGCCGGCTCATGCTGCATATCATGTTGTGCGACTTCAGAAAGTTCTGCCAGTCACTGCTAGTGTACTGACTGCCCTGATCAGAGTGGATCACGACCTGACTCTTCGGTTTGCGCCGCCAGACGGCCATCAACAGGGCATTGAGTGCCAGATCAACGTGCATCGTGGGCCGCATCGCCCAGCCAACTACCTGCCGAGAGAACAGATCGATCACAACGGCGAGAAATAACCAACCTTCGTAGGTGCGAATATAGGTAATGTCCGTAACCCAGGCCTGATTGGGGTGCTGGACATCGAAATCCTGCTGCAGGTGATTCTCGGCCAGGATGGCAACACTGCCGCCTTTATAGCGAGGTTTACGGTAACCAACCTGCGCTTTCAGGCCTTCAAGCTTCATCAGACGGGCAACACGGTTCTTGCCACAGGTATCGCCCTGTTCACGAAGGTCCTTGTGGATCTTGCGATAACCATAAACACAGCCGCTTTCCAGCCAAAACTGCTTGATGAGCCCTAGCAGTCGTTCATCATCCTTTTGCCGAGGCGATTTAGGCTGGTTAAGCCAGGCGTAGTAGCCACTACGGTGAATCCTCAGCATGTTGCAGAGGTTGCGGACAGCAAACTCGTCTTGATTTGCCTTGATGAAGGCATACTTCACTTGGACTCTCTTGCGAAGTATGCCGTTGCCTTTTTTAGTATGTCTCGCTCTTCCGTAACGCGCTTCAGTTCAGCACGCAGGCGTCGGATCTCGGACTGTTGATCGTCAAGGTTGGAAGCATGTTGGGAACTGTGGCCATACTTCTTTAGCCAGGCATAGAGGCTGTGGGTGGTGACACCGAGGCGGTTAGCAACATCAGCTACCGAATGACCACGCTCGGTGATTTGTTTGATTGCTTCTGACTTAAATTCCTCAGTGTAACGCTTGTCGCTCATGGTGACCTCCTGAAGTCATCTTTTATAACTCAGGAGTGTCTATGATTCTAGGGGCGATTCAACCCCTGGCGTTTTCAATAGGATGTGGAACGAAGGGATTGCCCCAAAAGGTGAAGTACTGCAGCTAATCGCCGAAAAAACAGGATGTTCTCTTGATTGGCTAGTACTGGGAGAAGGTTCGATTTGGAGGCCCGACCTATGTCAGGTTGTGCCATTCAAGGATATTATGCTTAATGGTTTTGAATTGAGTGCGGAAGGTTATGTCAACGTTCCAAGCCTTGATACATCTGTCTCTGCAGATGGCTCTGTCAAGCAGAACGAGCAGGTAGTAAATTACATTGGGTTCAAGGAAGATTGGGTAGAAAATTTCCTCGGCATTAGCGCACAGCACTTGCTACTAATTAGAGTTAAAGGCGACAGCATGGGGCCGACCCTATCCGAAGGTGATTTGGTACTAATAGACACCACATCCAAAAAGATCGAGACTAACTCGATGTATGTAGTTCAATTTTGGGGATCACTTCAGATAAAACGAGTACAGCGTAAACTCGACGGGACGGTGGTGATTAAATCTGATAATAATATCTACGAACCAGAGATTGTACCGGTTAACCAGGTAGACAACTTAAATGTTATCGGCCGGGTTGTCTGGTATGGGAAAAGGCCTTGATCAGAACTGATTATTCTTAATGATATAAATTATCCCGATATTTGTTTATCGGCGTCCAACTCAGCATCAACTATTTTGTTGCCCATTTGGCGCCATATTGGTATTATTTTTTTAAGGAGAACTAAGCCATGGCACGAGCAACAGTAGAGGAAAGAGTACCAGCACGTATGCCCACAGATGTTTATGAACGTGTTGTTGAAGCAGCCCATGCTGTAGGAGCAACTCTTAATCAGTTTCTCGTCCAATCCGCATTGGATAAAGCGAACGAAATTCTCGAGCGGGAACGTGTAATTAAATTATCTACAATATCTGCTAAAACCGTCTTCGAATTAATGGAAAATCCTCCCGCTCCAAACGAGAATCTAAAAGTAGCATTACAGCGGCGAGAGAGAATTCTGTGCCTCGAATAGATACCTTGACAAAAGAACACGACCGCGCCGGGTTTGACTGTGGCGTGGCTGAGTTGAATGCTTATCTCAAGTCAACTGCACGACAACATGGCGACAAAGGAGTATCCCGGACTTTTGTCCTTACCGATCATGACAGTCCAGCCATCCTAGGTTTTTTCACTCTTACCTTATGTGAAGTTGTAGCAGATAAACTTCCGGTGGGATTTGCAAAAAAGTATCCCCAACACAACCTCCCGGCCGTTCGCCTAGCACGCTTAGCAGTTTCTCGGAAACAACAGGGAAAAAAATTTGGAGAACTTCTGCTTTCTGAAGCCATACACCGTACCGCTCTGATCGCGGAGCAGGCCGGTTTAATAGGCTTGTTTGTCGATGCAAAAAACAATTCTGCTCGTAGCTTTTACGAGCGATACGGGTTCGCCTCACTACCAAACCAGCCATTCCATCTATTCCTGCCTATAAAGACTATTCAATCGTTAACGTACGCGTAAGATTGTGCCTCTATAATTATTTTGATTAATTGCGGCGAAAATAAGATCAACATTCTTTCACATTAAATCAGACTCAAATCTTTGGTATTATTACGTATTATCCAGCTAGACATCCAAAATACTAACCGCTATTCATTTTTCGAAGTTCGAAATAAACTCCGAAAATTTCTAATCACTTTCAAACGCCAACTGAGAAATAATCTGGTAATAGTTTTAACAGTAGCAGGGCACAGTTAAAATATAACTTTTTCCATAATTCTAACAGGTTGCAAATATGCTCTATAAATTGTATTGCTGATTCGAATCAATTACAGGATATAGTCAACCTTTAGAATGTCAGAATCATGAAACTGCAAAATAGAGCGCAACATATATACAAATCTTGCCTAATTTCTCATTTTGCACAATTATCCACACATTTTCAGGAAGCCTCCATCAATCAGATAACCGCATGATATTATGGTATTTACAAAACATTTTATGCTCTCATTTCAAATTTTTTTACTGCAAAAACAATCGCTGTGTGACACTATTAATGGAACTGTAACCCCACTTCCCCATCACATTTTCTGATGACAGTACAAACATATTCCACCGGGGTTAGCAGTAAGATTGTAACCGTCCCCTTATCCCCTATCGAGATATACTTATAGTCCGCTCTATCAACTTTTATTAAAGCACCAACTGTTGATATGTTTTCAGCAACACCATCACTTCTCCTGCCATCAATATCCAGGTGGCATTTTGTCAGAAGAGTGAATCTCTCATCAATTCGTTCTTTAGAGTTCACAACGCAACCTCCCCACAGTCACACAGACACTCAAGATGCGCACCACCACAGAGCACACAGAAACCACACACCCTGCATTAAACCCTGATTTACAGGGACGAATCGGCCCGAGTTGAGCAAAGCCCCGTCTTCCTGCAGATGACAGATTCTACAGATACATAACTCTGGCAGCCGATACTGCCTTACTGACAGGTTCCACGGGAAGACCTGCCTTAAGATAAGCGTCAAACCCTCCGTCCAATGCATGAACGTCACTCCAGCCCTTTGCAATCAGTTCCTGGGCAACCTGAACAGTGGCATCCATACCAGGACAATCGCTAAAAACTATCACTGGCAAAGTATGCGGAATCTCCTCCAGGTGCTGTATCAAAGTGTCTTTCTCAAAACGCAAAGCACCATTTGCCTTGTAGAGGCTCCAATCGTGCTGATGATGATGGCGCAACTCTATAAGGGTCAGCGGGTGGCCACTACGCATCCATACACTAACCTCAGAAGCTGTGACTTTAAATGTGCCTGACATAAAAATCATCTCCCCTCATTTATTATCCTTGTCAGCAAACCAACCTCACTGCCGGCGATCTTATTATAGCATTTCTGTTTTGTGGTGACATGTGTCTGAAAGGTCTCCAGTGATACGCGGGGCTATACACCCTGCAACAAAAGTGTCATGCGCAACAAACGGCCAAACAAGGTGAAACAGTGATGACCACTCTGCTTGGCTAACAATCTGACAGTGCGATCCGCAATATACGTTGCACCAAGCAGTTTGGGTGTTCACCATTCGTGTTCATATCATACTTATTTACTGGAGGTTTCCATGAAGATCATCTTGGAAAGACAGTTGCAGTTATCTGAACAGTAACGACAGGATTGTTCAAATCAATATGCAGAATAATCGGGTAATCCGAATGAAAAAATCATGGATTTTACTGGGGGTGTTAATAGCCGGTGCCATTGCCTGTGGTGCTCTGGCGCTGTTATACATTGTGCCGCTGGATTTTTCAGAATCTTCACCGGTCCAACCACTACTCTTCAGCCACAAACTGCATGCCGGCGCACATGGCATTGATTGTCGCTACTGTCACCGCCATGTTGCTGATTCACGAGTCGCCGGTATCCCATCGGTTGCAGATTGCCGCGCATGCCACCTTTATATCGCCGCTGAATCAACTCAAATAAAAAAACTGATGGACTATTGGGAGAAACAGGAATCGATACCCTGGGTCAGGGTTAACCATCTCCCGGACCACGTGTATTTCCCGCACATGATGCATATCCGCGCAAAAATCGACTGTAGTCACTGTCACGGTGACGTTGCCACCATGGAGCGACTTGCCCGAAGCGCCAGCCTCAAGATGGGGTGGTGCCTGGATTGTCACCGAACACACAAGGCCAGCATTGATTGCTGGACCTGTCACATTTAAGAATGTTGGAAACCATTTTCTGGTTGCCGGGACGATGGAGCCACCCATGAAGCGCAGGACTTTTTTACAACTCGGCGGGATGACGGCAGCCAGCGCCCTGCTGGCCGGCTGCCAGTCAAAGAACGAGAAACTGATCCCCTACCTGATTCCTCCAGACGAGGGAGTCACCCCCGGAAAGGCGACCTATTACGCCAGCTGCTGCAACGCTTGTCCGGCCGGCTGCGGCATCCTGGTACGGGTATCGGAAGGGCGGGCCAAAAAGATTGAGGGCAACCCGGACCATCCGACCAACCGGGGCAGGCTCTGTGCCAGAGGGCAAGCGCTGTTACAGGAACTCTACCACCCTGACCGGATTCAGCAGCCACTCAAACGAACCGGCCCTCGTGGTTCCGGTGAATTTGTAAAGATCTCCTGGTCAGAAGGCCTTACCCTTCTAAGCTCCCGACTCAAGGAACTGCAGGGCAAAAATAATTCCCACAACCTTGCGTTACTGACACCACAACTCACGGGATCACTGGCTGCACTGGTCAGAGGTTTCATGCACTCCTTTGGCTCACCGCATCTCATCTCGTACGATGTATTGGCTCCCGGATGGCTGCGCCGGGCCGGCGAAAATTGTTTCGGCATGGCCAATCTCCCCGTCTACGATATGGCCGAGACTCGCTACGTGTTGAGCTTTGGTGCCGATTTTATTGAAAACCACCTTTCTCCCGTCATGTATGGCAATACGTTTGGTCGCATGCGCCAGGCGCGGGATACCGTACGGGGGCATTTCACCTATGTTGGCGGTCGAATGTCCCTGACCGGAGCCTCTGCCGATCGCTGGATGCCGGCCCAACCGGGCAGTGAAGGTCCGCTGGCATTGGGAATGGTTCGGGTGATCCTGGCTGAGGCCCTCTACGACAGTGCCGCTCTTGCCGCTAACAACCTTAGACCCGAAGCGCTGCTTGCCCATGTACATCGGTATGATCTGCCGCGAGTGGCTGGAATGACCGGTTTGGCACCAGCGACGATCAGCGAGGTGGCGCGAGAATTTGCCGCCACGCGCCCTTCCCTGGCCATGGCGGGAGAAGCGGTCGCCTTTCAGAGCAACGGGCAGGAGTCGGTGCGGGCCATCCAGCTGTTAAACCTGGTGGTGGGCAATCTCAACAAACCGGGGGGGATGTACCCCTCCGGCTCACTGGACGGGCATAGTTCCTCCCTGTCCGATCTGCGGGCGCTGGTCGACAGCATGCAGGCCGGACGGATACCTGTGATGTTGATCAAAGGGGATCCGTGCTACGAAATCCCGCCGGTGACCGGTTTTCAGCAGGCATTGGACAAGGTGCCGTTCACCGTAAGCTTTTCTACAGTGATCGATGACTCGGCCCTGCAAGCCGATCTGATCCTTCCCGATCACTCGGCCCTGGAGAGCTGGGGTGATATCCATCCGCAGGCCGGCTCCCGCTACCCGGTGTTTGGTCTGATGCAACCCGTTGTAACCCCGCTCTACGATACGCGCCAGTTCGGTGATGTACTGCTGGCCGCAGCCTCGCAGCTGGAGGGTACGATGGCAGCGGCTTTACCGCAAAAATCCTATCGGGAATTTCTCAAGCAGGGTGTTGCACAGCAGGTCGGACACAAAAAAGGAAGCGATTTTGAAGCACAGTGGATCGAGCTGCTCCGGCGGGGCGGACATTTCGATGAGAGCAAGGGTGCCGGCAGAGCATTCCGCTGGTCCCCTGCGGCCCGCCTACCCAATCCGAGCCCGCCAACGTTTGCGGGAGACCAGAAGCAGTTCCCCCTGCATCTGCAGGTTTATCCCTCCATCGCCTTTCAAAACGGACAGGGGTCTTCATTGCCCTGGTTACAGCAGATGCCTGATCCGATGAGCACGGTGGTCTGGGACAGCTGGATCGAGATAAATCCTGCAACCGCCGCTTCACTGGGGATCAATCAGGGCGATCTGGTTGAGGTCTCCTCCGTCCAGGGATCATTGCAACTGCCAGCTGTGATCCATCCTGCTATCCGGCCCGATATAGTGGCAATTCCATTGGGACAGGGGCATAAGGCCAGTGGGCGCTATGCCAAGGATCGCGGAATCAATCCGTTGAACCTGTTGGCTCGAATTGACGGGAATGAACCGCTGGAGGCCTGGAACGCCACGCGTGTTCAAGTGACCCGTATCTCGAAGCAGGGCAATCTGGTCACTGCCGGACATCCCCTGGGGAGTTATCGCAGCGATCTGATCGGGATCTGAGGAAAAAAGGAACGTACGACCATGGAAAAACAGACCAGTCCGTATAAATGGGGAATGACCATCGACCTGGACCGCTGCACCGGCTGCGGAGCATGTGTGGTGGCCTGCCAGGCTGAGAACAACGTGGGTATCTGCGAAAAGCAGGAGATCGCCGAGGGGCGCAACATGCACTGGCTGCGCATCGAGCGTTATTGGGTGGGAGAGTACCCTGATGTGCGGGTGCGCTTTCTGCCGGTCATGTGCCAGCACTGCCACGATGCCCCCTGTGAACCGGTCTGCCCGGTGTACGCCAGCTATCACAATCCGGACGGGCTCAATGGCCAGGTCTATAACCGCTGTGTCGGCACCCGCTACTGCGGCAACAACTGTCCCTATGCTGTCAGAGTCTTCAACTTTTATCCCCACGAGTGGCCCAAACCGTTGGACAACCAGCTTTCACCGGATATCACCGTGCGCAGCCGCGGAGTGATGGAGAAGTGCAGCTTCTGTATCCAACGCATCCGCCGCGCCAAGGAGGATGCCAAGGGTGAAGGACGAATGATTCGCGACGGCGAGGTGCAGCCGGCCTGTGCCCAGACCTGCCCGGCCGAGGCGATGGTCTTCGGCAACCTGGCCGACCCGCACAGTCGCGTGGCACGCCTGGCCCGCAGCCCGCGGCGTTTCCAGCTATTGGAACATCTCGGCACGCACCCATCGGTCTTCTACCTCAAGGGCGGAGGACGCGAACATGTCTGATCCCTCGACCATCATCAAGAGTCCGGGCACGATCAATGACGAGCTGCTCTCCTCCCTGCGTCCGCCAACGCTGCGCTGGTACCTGTTGGCAATTTTCCTGGGTGCCGTAGTGGCCTGGGGGCTGGCGGCCTTCACCTGGCAATTGACCCACGGCATGTATGTGACCGGTAAAAACCGTCCGGTCATGTGGGGCTTTTATATCACCGGCTTTGTCTTCTGGGTCGGCCTGTCCCACTCCGGCACGATGGTATCCTCGATCCTGCGCCTCTCCCAGGCCAACTGGCGCCGGCCGATCCTGCGCGCAGCCGAAGCCATGACCGTCTTCTGCATCACCGTGGCCGGCATGTTTCCGCTGATCCATCTGGGACGCAACTGGACCTTCTACTATATGATCCCCTACCCCAACCAGCGCGGATTATGGCCCAACTTTCGCTCGGCCCTGCTCTGGGACATGACCGCCATCACAGCCTACATCATTGGCAGCACTCTCTTTCTCTATCTGGGCTTACTACCCGACCTGGCCATCGCCCGGGAGCGCTCCACCGGTTGGAGACAGAAAATTTATGCGGTACTGGCCATGGGGTGGCGCGGCACAGCCCATGAGTGGTCAGTGTACCACAGAGCCTCAACCCTGATGGCCGCCCTGATCATCCCTGTAGCTGTCTCGGTGCATTCAATCGTGGCCTGGGATTTTGCCGTAACCGTGGTGCCCGGCTGGCACAGCACCATTTTCCCGCCATATTTCGTCATCGGTGCCATCCTCTCGGGTGTGGCGGCTGTGATAACCCTGATGATCATTATCCGCAAAGCCTTCCACCTGGAGGAGTACCTGACACCGCTGCATTTCGACAATATGGGCAAACTGCTGCTGGTCATATCACTGCTCTGGTCCTATGCCTATTTTGTGGAAGTACAGACTACCTGGTACGCCCACGAGCCGATCGAATGGGAGGTCTTCAGTTTCATGTCCGGCAGCTACACACCGCAACTGCTGATTATGCTCCTGGGAAACTCACTCCTGCCGATCCTGTGTATGTGCTTCAAACGACTCCGGCGTTCCATCGGTGTCATGCTGGTGGTCTCGCTTCTGGTCAATGTGGGCATGTTTATCGAGCGCTTCCTGATCATCGTACCTTCGCTCTCCCACAAGAACATGCCGTTTATGTGGGGGAGCTACACCCCCTCGCTGGTTGAAATATCCGTCAATCTGGCGGCTCTGGCCGGATTCGCCCTGCTGTTCACCCTGTTTGCCAAATTCTTTCCGATTGTGGCGCTCTCCGATGTACGTGAGCTGGAGACCCGCCAGGCGGAGGTTCCCATGGGGCGTGCAAAAGTACCGACTGTTGCAGGAGAGGAGTAGCGTCATGGAAATGCTGGGGGTCTTCAAGGATATCGAGTCGGCCGCCGTGGCGGTGGATAGGCTGGTCCGGGCCGGATTCACCGAGCGCCAGATCACGTCGCTCTCCTCGGTCCCCTATCCCGATGGAGTTCTGGTCCGAAGTGAGAAACGGACGTGGTTCCGCTGGTTGGCCCTGGCCGGCGGAGTGGGTGGAACGGTCGCCGGATTCAGTCTGGCAGCCGGCACCGCCTGGCTTTATCCGGTTCAGACCGGCGACAAGCCAATTATTGCCCTCTACCCGACGGCAATCATCTGCTTCGAAGTTGCCATGCTGTGCGCTATCATAGGCACCATGGCCGGCATGTTTCTTGAGATGGGGCTGCCTGCCCTGCAGAAACGTGTGTACGATCCTGCCATTGCTGAAGGGTGCATCGGCATTTGCCTCACCGTACACCCCGGCGGAGAAACGGTACTCTGCGAAGCCGGAATCAAGCCGGAGGAATGCATCGGAGGTATCGCCCTCCTGCCGGCAGATGAACAGCGCCAACAGGCAAAAGATATTATGCAGTCTGCGGGATCGCTACGGGTCATCGAGGAGGAGAGTTCATGAGACCACCTGCGAGGTTGATAATCCTGGCCACCGTACCATTGTTGCTGGCGGCCATGTGGATGGACCGGCAGCCATCCCCCAAACCCTATCAGGCACCTGTTCTGACACCACCTGCGGACTCCGTGCCGAGAACCGGCAGGGAACTGCTCTCCCAGAGCTCAGAGCCCATCAATCCGGTCATCCCGACCACCGCATCTCTGGCACGGGGAAAAGAGCTCTTCAGAATCAACTGCGCTTTATGCCACGGTCTCATTTCAGCCAAACTCGGGCTGGTCGGAAAAAAACTCGACCCTCCGCCTCCCGCCCTGGAACCGGCACTTCTGCTGCAGCGCAGCGATGCCCACATATACAAGGCGATCAGTCTCGGTTTTGGCCGTATGCCCCCCTTCAACGATAAGATTAAGCAGCAGGAGCGCTGGGAACTGATCAACTATCTCCGTACCAGACAATAAGCCGAACAGAGCAGCGGGACAGATTGAATGCAATCAATAAATTACTCAGAAGAATCAATACCCCGTTCATCCTTCGACAAGCTCAGGACGAACGGATATTATCAATGCGACCTGCTGATCTTCCGTTCGTGGTGAGCCTGTCGAACCATGAGCGGAAGATCAGTTCTACTCAGATTGTTTTTTGAACATCCGCATACCGAATCAACCGCTGTCAGACTGGTTAATCCTGATAAATCCGTGTGACTCACCCACCTTCATTTGATACAATAGTACCGTAGGTAGAGTGATGTCTTCAGAAGGAGGCAGCCATGAAAAAGGTGCTTGCGATAATGACTGTTATGGCAGTTGCCCTACTCTTTTCAACGAAGGTTCATTCCATTGACGGGGCGTCTGGGGTTGTTGACTCCGGCCTTAACTCGACGGATCCTCTTGAAAGTTTTAAAAAGGATGAATGCTTGATCGTAGCCAAGAACTGCGTGGGTGGAGACGATTCCGTATTGAATCGGGTGGAACGCCTCAACAAGGAGATCGGTAAGGGTGCGGCGGCCTACACAGATGAAGAGCTGCAGCAGCTCCGTGAACAGTTGAACTGGATCTATTATGAAAGCGATCAGTACCCGGCGGTCAGGTTATGAGTAACACGAGAGGCGGTGAACTTATATGGCAACGTTCCGTGATGAGCGCTGTGACGTTCGTGTCTGGTCGGGAGAGTGCAAACACGAAGAAGCCACAACGGAGAGTGACCGGTATCTGTGCCGGACGTGCGAAACGATTGATACGATGAAGCACGAAGTCCGACACGATTTCTATTCCTATGTCAGCGGGGATTACCACAACCTGAGCTGACCGGAAGGCGGATGTGCGCTGGGGTGCAGTCTGCACAAATCCGCGTGCTGTACAGAAAAGGGGTGAGCACAATGACAGTCGATACCAGTAAAGTCTGCGCCGTTACGGACAAGAAAGCCCTTGGCAAGCTGACCAGCCACGCCGAGGTGGTCTGTGCCCGGTGCGGTGCAAAGGCACATGACAAGGTTAATGTCTGTGAACCGGTTCCGATCGAACCGGACCATTAGCAGGTAATTTCCCATAAACAACCGGGGGTTGCGCATTTCGCAGCCCCTTTTATATGATGTGTATTCCACAGTTCAGAGCACATTCCTCACGTTGAAATATGTCCATTTTTTGTTAGTATGGGGGGAACGTAGTCCAGAATCTAGGGAGCTCAGTATGTCCTTTAATCCTGTCCTTGTAGTCGCAAAACTGGAAAAACCCGAGTGGTACAAAGACACTGCGCAGTTTGCCAAAGCACAGCCTGGCGTCGCAGTTCGCCAGCTTCTGACCGCCATTATTCCCTATTTTTTGCTGATGGCACTGATGGCTCAGACCATCCTGAGCGGGTACCCCTACTGGATGACCCTGGCACTGGCCGTGCCGGCATCGGCACTGTTTGCCCGTATCTTCATCTTTTTCCACGATTGCACCCACGGTTCATTCGTGCCGTCCCCACGCCTGAACAGGAATGTCGGTTATCTCTGCGGGATTCTGACCTTCACCGCCTTTCATGACTGGCGCCGCAGCCATGCCGGGCACCACATTACCGTCGGAGACCTTGATCGTCGCGGGATGGGTGATATCACCACGATGACCGTGGCAGAGTACCTGGCCGCACCGGTCATAAAACGGCTGGCCTACCGACTCTATCGGCACCCTCTCATCCTGCTGGGCATCGGGCCGCTTTACTACTTCCTGCTGCGCAATCGTTACCCTTCCCCTGGTGCCAAAAAGATCGACTTCATCAGTGTGATCTGCACAAATCTGGCCCTGGCCGCCATCATTCTCATTGCCAGTCTGACGGTCGGCTTCAGAACATACTTCCTGGTGCAGTTTCCGGTATTGGCCATGTCCGCCACCCTGGGGGTCTGGTTGTTTTATGTGCAGCATCAATTTGAAGGGGTGTACTGGGCCCGGCACGCGGAGTGGGATCCCTGGAGGGTTGCCATGGAGGGTGCATCATTCTATCAGTTGCCGAGACTGCTGCAGTGGGCTACGGGCAATATCGGCTTTCATCATGTCCATCATGTGCGCCCCGGGATACCGAACTACCGGCTGCAGGAGTGCTATCAGGACACTCCGGAACTCCAGGTGGTCAAGCCGATTACGCTCTTCAAGAGTTTTGGAGCCTTGCTCCTCAATTTGTACGATGAGGATCAACGAAAAATGGTCAGTTTCAGCAGTTTGAAAGCCTCTCGTTTCCGCTGAGCCCGATTACCTCACGACCGTTCTCCCCATCTCCAGGGCCAAGGCCGAATAGATTCGGGCAGCCTCCACTACCTCATCGAAGAGCACCTGCTCATCAGGTGTATGGGCGTTCTCCAGGGAACCGGGACCGAGTATGATCGGCCGGCTGCCAGCGGCGTAAAACAAATTGCCGTCGGAATGGGAGCGAAATGAGTCCACTCCCTGCCGCAGTCCCAGGCGGGAATAGATTTGACTCAACAGCTGCACCGGCAGATTGTCATGTCCCAGGTCATATCCGCCTGCAGCAAAGTCGAAGGTGATCTCCATGTCCAGTTCGGGAATGTAGTGGGCCGCATCGGCTGCAATCCGACGGATTGACTCCTGCAGATCTGCAGGGTCCATAGCCGGCGGCAGATGCAGGTCGATCCAGGCTTCACAACGATCCGGAACGACAAAACCGGCCCGTGAGGAACTCATCTCGCGAATCGAATAAACGATCTCCGAGCTATCCCGGTCGAAGAGTGGGGCCGAGCCGAAATGAAGCAACAACCGCAGCATGGACTCGACCGCATTGTGTCCCAACTCGGGCAATGACGAATGGCTGCGCCGGCCGCGGGTTACAAAGCCGGCCTCCAGATAGCCGTAATGGGCAAAACAGGGCGCCAGTCCGGTCGGTTCGCCGATGACAACCCAGGGGGGACGGTACTGTTTCAGGAAGGAGATACTTCCGTCCCCGTTTTCCTCTTCTCCCACCACCAGCAGAAGCCCAAGCGATGGGCGTTCCATGGGCGGCAGTGTTTCGGCAATGGCCAGCCAGGCCTCCAGCATGGCGGCACAGCCACCCTTCATATCAGCGCTCCCCAACCCCCTGATAACGGCGCCATCGTCACCGGCACCACATTCATCTAGGTCCCAGGCCGGAACCGTATCCACATGCCCCACCAGATAAAGCTTCGGTTCACCCGCTCCCATTGTGACACGCAGGTTGTAGCGTTCATCCTCAACCGGCAGGCGTTTCACACAAAAGCCCGCGCGACCGAGGAGCTCCTCCAGATACAGCTGAATGTCCTCCTCCTTGCCGGAGGGGGAATAAATATCCAGCATTTCCAGCAGAGTCCTGCGCAACCTTTGTGGATTTATGGCCTGCCACACCTTTTTCTGATGGGTATTCATGGTTTTTTTACCCTTTTTTTGCTCCCTTTGCGGGTCAGGTTGAGGGACATGTAGAGATGTTCCTGGAGATCCCCGAAGCCCTGTTTGCGGAAGAAGTTGATGGCCGCCCGGTTATCGGCCGAGGTGTCGATGATGATCATGCGCACCCCCTGCTCAAGCATGCGGCGGCGCAGTTCATTGAAGAGCCTGCTCCCGACGCGCCCTTTCTGAATGGTGCTGCGCACACCCAGCCAGACCAGATAGCCGTACTTCCAGGGCGAGTTGTGCTTTTTGACAGTGGTCCCCAAGGCAAAACCGATAATGCCTCCATCCAGTTCTGCCACCAGGCAGAGCTCAGTGTCGGAGTTGAATAGCGTGGTGATCTCGAATTCGTCCCAGGTGCGGTACAAACTCTGAGAATACTCGGCCGTGAAAACCTCCTCACCGATATGAAAAACCTCGGCAAAGTCGTCGATCTCCATCCCCCGGATACGCACCAGTTCAAACGTGCTGTCTGAATGTTCCGACATACGCCACCCCCCGAACAAACAATACGGAATAACGTCAGAATCCGCCCCTTTGCGTCCTGTATCATTTTATCACGAGAAGCCGGTAATGTTCCTGTTTACCTGCATCCGTTTGATGAAAGTTGTGCCGCAATCGAGCTCTCAGGCGTATAATGGCCCTGTAGGCAGCAGTATCTGGAGGGATGTATATGCGATATCTGGTATGGATAGCAGCCTTACTGAGTTTGAGTATGAGTGGCGATGCTCGGGCGCTTGACGTGAAGCCCTTGGCTGATTGCTCCGTCAAGGTATTCAGGGAGATCAACCGAAACAACAGCTGGTCCGGCAGGGTACCGGCCGGCTGCAGTGCCGATGTGCATGTTGAAAAGCGTGTCTCCGGCATTTTTGTTACAACATGGCTCAGCAGCAGTTCACACGACGGCTGGGAGCGTCTGGCCCTGTCATCTGCCATGAGCTTTGCAGAAGTTGCCCGAAAGCAGAAACTTGAAAAAGCCGGACGCGACATCACGGACCGGGCGGTGCGTATCGGACGCTGCCTTGATTCCATCATCCGGGTGAACGACCCGCTGGAGTGCCGTGACTATGCAACCAAAACATATTCTGCCGGAGAAGATTTGGGAGTGGAATTCAACAGAAGTATCTGGCTGGACGATTCCGGCCGACACAGTGTGGTTGAGTACGCTTATGGTGATACCGAGAGGATTAATGCCGACCCTGCGGACCTTTTCGATGGACCGGCACTGCCGCCGGGCCTTGACCTTAAGCTCCACATACGTGACAGCGACTAGATGTAACCTGCCGGATCGTCAGCCGATAAGGAGGCGGGGTAAGTACCCTCCGATTTGACCATGGCTGCACGCGATTATTATAGTTTGTTGGATGTTTCTCCATCCGCCACCGTCGCTGACATTCATAAGGCCTATTGGCGGAAAGCGGCTCTCTGTCATCCCGACAGGGGGGGCAGTCACGAGGCGATGCTGCAGATTGCTGAAGCCTGGAAAATACTTTCCGATTCACACAAGCGTTCCCGTTACGACCAACTCCTCACGCATCGTCCCGAAAGCTGGCGAAATCGCAGATTTACCACAAACTCAAAAACAAACCGCAACCGCGGCACAGTCAGATCGACCGAGACGGCGGCAAAGTTTGAGGCCATCTATCGACAGGCCTTATACACATTTAACCAGGATCTGTATGGAGGCGACGGAGAAGACAAAAATACTGTTCCTCCAACAACAAACGACAGTACGAGCCACGTCAGTAGCACGCGTAAAACGCTTGTCAGACAGCTGATCAGTTCACTGCTGCTGTTTATCGTCATGCTCTCCATGGTACTGCTCTCTCGCAATCACTCCCCTGTCGGAAGATACGTCCCCCTGGAGCTCAAGGATGGATACCCGGTGCTGTTCATGGATACGGCAACAGGGACCGTTTATTCTGTGGACAGGCTTGGACGGCAGCAGCAGAGAGGCATGCTTTGAAAGGTGGTGAGAACTATGGCACGCTTTTATGACACCGCCAGTGATCTGGAGCTTAAGCGGATCGAGGCACTTCTTAAAAATCATGGCATCGGCTACCAGCTCAATCCGGTGGCCGGCACCGTTCCGGTTTTGCAGGAATTCATTGTGGCTGAAGAGGATCTGATCTTTGCCGAGAGGTTGCTCAGCGAATGCGAAGCTTTTGCGGACTGATTGCAGAACAAGGCAGATCACCGGTGTGAACGGGGGGATGGCGGATGGACAGGGAACGAACCTGGTTCGGTCTGAAAAAGAATGTCTTCTTTTCCGGGGTGGTCAGCTTCTTCATGGATGTCAGCTCCGAGATGATTTATCCGCTGATGCCTCTGTTTCTGGCCAATGTGCTGGGTGTCAGCAAGTCCATGATCGGTCTGATCGAGGGGTGTGCCGAGGCCACTGCCAGTCTGCTGAAGGTCTTTTCGGGATGGCTTTCAGATCGACTGGGAAAACGCAAAAACCTGATGCTGGCCGGCTATGCCATATCGACACTGAGCCGACCGGTGATCGCCCTGGCGGGTACCTGGCAGCAGGTCCTGGCCGGGCGCTTCATAGACCGGCTCGGAAAGGGCGTTCGCACCGCACCACGGGATGCCATCATTGCCGAAGCCACCCAGCAGACTCATCTGGCCCGGGCCTTCAGTTACCACCGTTCCATGGATACCCTCGGGGCCGTGCTCGGGCCGGCCATCGCCCTGCTGGTGCTCCAGCTGCACAGCGGCAGCTATCAGACGGTCTTCTGGCTCTCCATGATTCCAGCGGTGCTGGCAGTACTTACCATCGTTTTTTTCATCAAGGAAAAACAGAATTCAGAGCACGCGGTCACCACGCCTCCGAAGCTGTCGTTTCGGCATTTCAACTGGCGAATGAAGCTGTTTGTCCTGATCGCCACGATCTTTGCGTTGGGGAATTCCAGCGATGCCTTCCTGATTTTGCGGGCAGAGCAGGTCGGCATTGCCCCGGTCATGATCCCGGCAGTCTATCTGCTCTTCAACCTGATCTATTCTGCAGCTGCAATACCTGCCGGAATCGCCGCCGACCGGTTTGGAAAAAAACCGCTGATCCTGGCGGGCTTCATACTGTTTGCCATGCTGTATTACGGTTTCGCCACAGCAGGCTCACCGGCGGCAATCTGGGTACTTTTCAGTCTTTACGGGGTCTTCATGGGGCTGACTGAGGGAATTCAGAAGGGGTACTTTGCGACCATCATCCCGCCGGAGTTCAAGGCCACCGCCTTCGGCATCTATGCAACCGCAGTCGGCTTGGCTACCTTGCCGGCCAGCCTGATCGGAGGCATCCTCTGGGATCGCATCTCTCCGGCAGCAACCTTTTATTTTGGTGCGATAACGGCTGCCGTTGCAGCGATACTGTTCCTGATGCTTATTATATTTGACACTCCCAAACCCCGCTCAATCTAAAACAGTCCAGCATGTCACCATCAAACAGCCTCCTCTCATGTGGTTTAAAACGGGCATCTATGAGATAATGATGGCTGAGGAAAGGGGGTGTGAATGATGACATGTGAATTCAGTGACGGCCTGAAAGTCAAATATTCGGGACCTCTTCAGATCATGAAAGGGCAGGATGTAAATGTCTTTATCAAGGAAGACCGGATTCCCGGCGATATAAAGAATGATCTGGATATGGCCCTCTTCAGAAACAGTTGTAGCGAGATGAGGAAAGTTGCCGACACGGTGACCAAAACCTTCGGGAGCCGGGCGTGCATCCACGAGTAAATCATAAGCAGAGATGAGCAGTCTGGCCGCCCGCTCTTGCTAGGGGCGGCCAGATGTATGGTATGAGGATATGAGTTCAGGAGATTCGTGACTCGGCAGCCCTCCTGTCAAGAGTGCCGGCATGCTCCCCATTGGCAGTTCTGGCATTCAAATAGTGGTACCCTCGTTTTCACAGCTGAATTCAAACGTACGCAACATGTCCCATTTCTGTCTGCGGCAGCGATAAAATTGCCCGGTAGCGCTGCAGCTCTGATACATGGTTGCTGTCAGCATCACTTAAAGACTGAAAGAGCTGTCGTATCGACTCTTCTTTAAACTTGATGGCAGTATGGGCGTGCATATCCGATAACTGCTCCTCCATTTCTACAGCCTTCGAAATGGCAGTCAACGGGTCGGGAGGATTTTTCCTGACATGGTCCCGAAGTGAAGTGAGCTTGCCATGGATGTAATAGGCCCGCCTCAAGCTCTCGGACATAATCTCAAATCCGGTCTCATTCATCAGCCGCAAGGCCAAGCCGAATTGCCTCTGGTGATTTTCCTCTTCCAGCGCTGTCTTTTTCCAGAGTTTTGATATCTCGGGATTTTCAGCATGTATGGAGCTGTAATAATGGTAGATGTCCGCACACATGCTTTCTATGCCGATGCACAATTCAAGAAAGGTCATTCTGGCCATCATATCTGTAAGTTCGCTCATAGTCTCCTCATGCAAATCGCACACTGTTTTATGAATGATACATGACTGTAAAGCAGTAAATGCGCCAAAACATATATTTATAAAAATTCAAATATTTCAGAATGTTGAATAACTTTTTCGGAAACCAAGGTCAGCAATTTGTGCAACAAGTGTTGCAGGTAATGGTGAATAGTAACGGGGAACTATGGCTGCTTCCGGGGGCTATAGAGGGGATGGAGGGCGTTGCTGGATGACACATCTGTTGCAGGTTTGGAGGACGCGTGAGGTTTATGCTGTCTGTTTTTCAATCATCGCGAGCAGAAGCGGGAAATCGATCGGCTTTGAAACAATATCAACTGAGATTCCCATTGTGGATATTGTTTCCAGAATCTGATTGTCGCTGTGTGCCGTTACAACGATGAATCGGGTATCAGGACAGATCTCGTGAATAGCAGTAATCATCAGGATACCATTCATTTCAGGCAGGTTGATGTCTGAAATGACAATATCGGGATGAAATATTTCCGCCAGTTCGAGTCCGGCTTTACCATCTCCGGCACAATGGATCCTGCAGTGAGGAAACCTGATTTTCAATAATGTGATCAGGACGTCCCGGGCATTTTCATCATCTTCAACCAACAGGATAGATTCAGGGCAGAATTGGTTCATGTCATACCTCAATCCGGAATTCTGCCCCATCTCCGATGTTTTGCACAGAAAGCTGGCCGCCCATCTTGTTTTCAATGATAACCTTTGACATGAACAAACCGACTCCGGTTCCCTGCTGAGGCCCTTTTGTCGTAAAATACGGGTCAAAAATCTTGTCTGCAATTTCTTCTGGAATACCTCCGGCATTATCGCCAAGTGTCACAACCACCATGCCGTTTTCATGGCTTGCCCTGATGAAAATTCGTGGAGACTCGATATTGTTCTCAACAATGGCATCTTTCGCATTGATCAGGATATTCAGCAGAACCTGCGAATATTCATTGGGAAAGCCAAAAATTTCCAGCTGCGGTTCAATTTCCTTTTCAATGCCAATATTTCTGTCTTTAAAGCTGGCTTCAACAAGGGAAAGTGCCCGGCAGATGGCTTCATTAACATTGAAAATAGATTTTTCACGTTCCGTCGAGAAAAAATTCCTGAAGTCGTCAATCGTTCCGGACATGTATTGAATAATTTCCATGGATTTTTTAACAGAAGCATCCAGAAATTCCTTGTTGAAGCTGGGGGATTCGTAGAAAAATCCCAGACGCTGGGTAAGAAGCCCCAATGTATTCAGCGGTTGCCGCCACTGATGGGCAATATTACCGATCATCTCGCCCATGGCAGCGTGGCGATTCTGCTGGATCAGGATGTACTCCTGTTTGCGGAGCGCTTCTTCGGCCAGGAGACGCTCTTCAATTACATTTTGAAGCTGTTTGAGAGACAGTTCCAGCTCCTCAGTCCGCTCTGCTACCCGCCGTTCCATACCATCATAGGCCTGCTGCAGTTCGAGTTTGACCTGGATCAACTGATCAATATTTAACGCCGTTCCGAACCAGCGTACGATCTGACCCGTCTCATTTCGGATAGGAGTACCGCAGACCTTGAACCATTCGAATGTGCCGTCATGTTTCCGTACCCGGTATTCCAGGTCGTAGGCAGCGCGTTCTTCAACCGCTTCACGCCAGGCATTGTAGGCGCGTAAGCGATCGTCAGGATGGAGCAGTTCGTTCCACCCGTCGCCGAGGTGCTCTGACATGGGGACTCCGGTAAATTCAACCCACTGTTGGCTCTGATAGTCACAGTACCCGTCAGGCTTTGTCGTAAAAACCATTCCGGGAATTGATTCCAGAATCTGTCGGTGGAAAAGTTCGCTTTGCCGGAGTGCTTCCTCGGCACGCTTGCGTTCCGTAATGTCGCGGGCAATATGGATTGAACCGGTCACATTACCCTGATCATCAACCAGTGGCGTTGCGGTCACCATGAATGTGCCGCCGAATCTGTCTTCGTGGATTTCTGACTCATGGGTCTGTAAATCCTGCATGGCCGTGGAATGCGGACATTCCTTAGACGGCTGATTACTTCCATGTACTCTGAAATAGCACGGCTGCCCGATACACTGCTGTGGCGCCAGCCCCAAACGGTCTGCCATCGCCTTGTTAACCCGTGTGATTCGATGTTCACGGTCCATGATTGCAATCAGATCGGGAACCGTGTCAAACGTTCGTTCCCACTCTTCCTTCGCCGTGTGTATAGCCTGCTCGCTCCTTTTAAGCTCAGTTATATTGTAATGGGAGATGACTGCGCCATTGCCGGTACCGTAGGGGACAACCGTCATCAGAAACCAGCGCTGTTCTTCGAGACTGTGGCAGGGATACTCAAGGGAAAATTGATCTTTACTTCCATCCAGCACTGCCTCTATCCCTTCTAGCGCCGCCTTGGCACTGGCATCCTCACGTTCGGCAGAATGTCGGCATGCCTCACAGTAGTTTGATCCGGGAAACACCTCGAGGTTGGATCCTGTGTCATTATTGCGGGCAAACTCGGACCAGGCGGCATTGACAGCGACAATTGTTCCGTGACGGTCAATCACGGCAATATGGGCGGTCAGGGCCTGTAGTGTAGTCCGGTTAAGCTCTTCACTATCCAGAAGTGCTTTTTCAGCTTGTTTGCGATCAGTTATATTGCGAATGGCGGTATGACGTCGCGAGCTTCCGGGGAAAATCGGTCGACCATGAGTTTCCACAGCGATCCTGGTTCCATCTTTTTTTAGCAGAGAGTGCTCAAGTATGGATTCTTTTCCCTGAAGGATTGACAAAACGACACGATCGCGGTCTTCGGGGGAAATCATGGATGCAATTTCCGCCCCGCTCAGTTCATCAACCGTATAACCCAGCATACGTGCCAACTGCTCGTTGCAATCCAGAATACGGCCGGCTTCACTTTCAACGATGCCTTCAAAGGTTGCTTGAGCAAAGAGCGCCAGGCGTGCCCGGCTTTCGTGCACGGCCCGCTCGCGATCATTGTAGGCAGCCTTTTCACGATTGCGTCGATACAGTTCTGCGACAATACTCATGAACATGCCCATGAATGAAAAAAACAACAGGCTCAAGCGGTCGATAGGAGATGCGACACCAAATCCATCCGGTGGAAGAAACCAGTACGCAGCCGCAAGACCCGACAGCAATGTTGCCGTGATACCCGGCCCTGCTCCGGCCAGCAAAGCCACGGTCATGACCGCCGGATAAAATATCAGATACGGTGGCAACCCGTGACCCAACCTGTCTTCGAGTATCAGGAGCACTCCAAATGACACTATGACAAGTACAAGAGCGAGTCCGTAGCTCAGTACTATCCCGGGCATCGACCTCTGCTGAAGTTTCACCAGAAACTCGTTTTCCCGCCACTCCTCGTCTGCAACCACTGAGATGGTTCGCCCATTGTTTTCACGCAGTGATGCTATACCCGCAACGATCATGTAAGCACCGCCCAGCAGTTGCGCCAGCCGTGCGGTCCAATTCAAAAGACTGCCATGGGATGACTGCAGCAGAACACCGAACAGGCCTGTTGCGATCAGCCCCATGGATAGGCTGTACCACTGAACAAATGCAGTCGGTGAATTTCGGCGGGTGACCATCAACAGAAACCCGGCAGCGGTAAAGTTCAGAATTGCTGAACTGAGTAAAATTTGCCGTATCAGCGTGCCGCCTTCGCCCTGAATGAAGAAGACCGGCAGCAGGCCACGGGTCACCAATTCCACAACAAGCCAAATAATCCCTAATACGCCAAGGTATGCGGCTGAGACGGCCAACCATTTTGATTTGAAGGGGCTGTGCTGTTTCATTGAAAACAGCACAACTGTCAGATGACACACGGAGGAGAGCCAGACCAGAATATTGTGGGCAGCAATTGTGAAGTTTGCACTGTGCGAAAGCATGGCCGGACCAACCGTCCCGGCGGCCCCCCATAGAAAAATTCCACATCCGAACAGCAGCAACGCAGGTGTTCCCTGTGAGAGATAACTTCTGGTTACAATCAGCAGCAGCAGTAGTGAAGATAGTGTGGAAAAAATAGAGTTGAACAGTATCAACAAAAACTGGGATTCATGCACTTCTTTGGAACCTGTTACCCATAATCCTAAAATTACGAATAACAATACCGGAATTGGAAACGAAGCAAGCCAGCTCTGCCATCTGCTCCTGAAATTCATGCCACTACCTCCTCGGCACTGATTGACACTGTATATAATGTACTTTGATTAACTGTATGCACGAAGGAAGGTTTAACAAAATATCGCGGGATTATGGAATTATTTTTTTGAACTATCAACCGGCATTATGCCCGAATATATTTCCACTTTCGGCAGGGGGCATTTCATATGTCACGTCATGTCCAGGACAGGCCGGCCACTATTTTTTCTATATTCTCCTCAATCAGGTCATAAGCAGTCAGTCCCTTTCTCCATTCATGGGGAACAGCCCGAATCCCGAGATGGGCACCCAGCCAGGCACCAAGCATCGAGGCCCTGCCGGCGTTGTCTCCTCCGGCCTGGGCCGTGGCATGCATAGCCTGTCCAAAATCATGTGGACAGACCAGCAGGGTATGCAGGGCCGCAGTAAAACTGGAATAGAGCGGACAGGACTGGCCGAAGAGCATGGTGGCTTCAAGCGGAGACAACATGCGGGCTGCACACGATATTTTCATTCGGTTGCACACTTCGGTGCGAAACGGATCGTGGGATTTGAGTATCTGACGGGCTTCAATCACCGCAGACTCGGGGGACATTCCGTGTATCAGACTCTGCATGATCAGTGCGGTCGCCTGCGTAAAGGCTACCGCTCTTTCGTTGTTCTGGCAGACTCTGGTTGCCTGAGCAACGGTGTTCAGCATGTCCTTGGTATTCAGATGAGATATGACAACAGGGGCAAGCCGGGTCACCGTTGCAGGTTGATCATCATCGGCTCCCTGTTGAAAATCGAAGGTCTCCGGAGTGCTACCCTCGATATGATTGAAGTAGTTGGAAAGAGTCCCTTTCGTGGCGTGGTCCCGGTAACCGGTATAGCGATCGTCACCCATGAAGCGGATAAAACTGTCACCAAAATCCGTTGCATTGAAGTGCCCCATCCGGGCAATCGATGAAAGCATCAGAAGGGCCGCATCGCCGTAATGGGTCTGGTCACCGGATCGTTTCCCGAAATGATACTGTTCGCGTTGGGGTGTTTCAAAACCTTTGATGCCATCCGGAAAGCGTTTCTCAATCTCATTCTGACTGTAGATCCAGTGACTGCCCAGGCAGTAGGCGTCACCAACCAGCTGGCCCCACATGGCTCCACGTATCCGGTCCTCCATGGTCAGCACTGTGCTCGTGTCATGTTTCATTTTCATCCTCTCTACTCATTCACGTACAAAAATATCCTGGTCGGATCTGTCAACCATGCGCATGAGCCGCATATATTCTTCAGAGATCAGGTCCGCATGCTTTTGAGTTTCATCCAGAATACGTATGAAAAGGGCCTGGAGACATGGTTCCCGTATCGTATCCACAAATGCGGAATACCATTCGATGCAGGACTGTTCCTCTTTGAGTGCAATTTGCAGCACATCTGCCTCCGTTGAGCCCTCGGTAACCGATTTCAACAGGGAACAGTAGTATGGGTCCATGTAGATACTGCTGGTGGACAGAATATCCATACGCTGTTCCGCAGTGCCGGGATAGAGGCTGCAAAACGACTCAAGATGATCAGCCTCTTCATGGGCCAGCAGTTCAAGGAGCTGCCTGGTCCGGAGTCCCTGCACCTTTGTCGACATGGCACTATAGAGGCTCATGCTTCGTGTTTCGATCGAGATGGCCGCGACAATCGCAGCGTTAAACAGTGATTCCATTTCCATGGCTCCGCAATCGGGGTTGCTGTTATCGGTACGAATGGCATACAGCCTGTCAACCACATGCATACGCGAGATGAGCAGATTTTATGCCATGGACTCAGTACGAACTATATGCCGATATTTCAGGAGATTACATGGCTGCAATTTCGTGGGGCCGTTTCCGTACCTGCAACATTTGTTGCAGAACGCAGAAAAAACTTGAGTTTCGGTCTCTTGATGTCTGACTATCGGTAAAGCAACACCGCGCATTCCATGCAACAAATGTTGCTACATTACAGAAACATTCTGCATCTGCTTGATTTTTTTGATACATTAGCTACTCTTGTTTCAAAATCAGTAGTTAACATTTGGAATCACACGTTTGGAGATAGCGCCATGAAACCCATCGACTTCAATTCATACCCCATAATGCTCGTGGACGACGAGGCGGATGCGTTATTACTGCTGAAGTCATTTCTATGCCACGCCGGATTTAACGAGGTAATTGCGTTTGATGACAGCCAGCAGGCGCTTGAATGCCTCAAAAACCGGGAATTATCGGCGGCCGTCATTGACCTGAGGATGCCAAAACTTCATGGCAGAGACCTTCTGGAGGCATTTGCCGAACTGAAACCCCATGTACCGGTAATAGTCGTGACCGCTGAAAGTCACATAGATACGGCGATCGAGTGTATGAAATCCGGTGCGGTCGACTATCTGACAAAGCCGATTTCCATCAGTCGTTTCATTGCCAGCGTGAAGAGGGCCCTGGATCTGCGGGCTGTCAACGAAGGCATCCGGTTGCTGGAAAGGGAAACGGCTGATGAAGCCAGCAGCCCACCCCGGATTCGGTCCATCATCACCCAGGATAGCGAAATGAATTCATTGCTGCGCTATGTGGAAGTAGTTTCAAAATCTCGCCAGCCGGTACTTATTTCCGGTGAAACCGGGGTTGGCAAGGAACTGGTAGCAAAGGCGGTCCACTCGCTGAGTGGCTTACAGGGGGGATTTGTCAGCATCAACATCGCCGGTCTGGACGATCAGATGTTTTCCGACACGCTTTTCGGGCACCGTAAAGGCGCATTTACCGGTGCGATCAGTGACCGGGAAGGTCTGATTATGAAAGCGGATAGCGGTACTATTTTTCTGGATGAAATCGGAGACCTGAACGAGCTTTCGCAAATCAAGCTGCTGCGATTGCTGCAGGAAAATGAGTACTATCAGCTCGGTTCAGACAAACCTCTCAAAAGCAATATACGGCTGGTCGCCGCGACCAACAGAAACCTGAAACAATGCATGCAGGAGGGAAAATTCAGGAAAGATCTCTATTACCGCCTCAGCACCCATCAGGTATCGATTCCACCGCTTCGCAAACGGCCTGGAGATATTCCTCTGCTGCTGGATCATTTTATCAGGCAGGCCGCAAAGAGTTTGGGAAAGGGGCGGCTTTCGTACCGCAAGGAATTGGTGGATTTTCTGGTTACCTATGACTTCCCCGGCAATATCCGCGAACTTCAGTCAATTGTTCACGATTTTGTGAGCCGGACAACGACCTCAAAACTGTCCACCTCACTGCTGAGAAAAATCATCGAGCGCGAGCGGAATCCGGCCCAGGCAACCCTGGAATACGATAGTTCAGTCAGCGGCCTTGAATCGAACGGCATATCATTTGCGACCTTTCCGACGCTAAAATGTGCCGAATCATACCTGATTGAGAAAGCACTCGAGCTTTTCAGAAACAATCAGGGTACTGCCGCAAATCTTCTTGGGATAACCCGCCAGGCTCTAAACAACCGGTTACGAAGAAACAGATAAAACAGGGGATACCACTTATTATAAACAATGCTTGCAAAACGGCCGCTGCCGGGAATTTTCGCCTTGTCCTGCTGCTGACTCTGACGTTACATGCCCTGCCGGTGATGGCCGAGTCTCCCGTTGCGGCCGAGCAGGAGCCGGAATCGGAACAGTCCGACCTCTATTACAGTGCCATGATCAGAAGCATCGATCTGGACCGGAACAGATGGAAACCCTTCAGCCGATCGCTGGAGGCAGGCCCGTGGTTCTACGATGCTCAGGGTGTGGCGCATACCGGCAGTCGCGCCAGCACCAGCGTGACCGTATTCCCCCATCCACAGAAGACCGCGCTGTACAACTCGGTCTATGAGAACCACGCCAAAATCAGAAAAATAGTCTTTGAAACGGAGATAAACTGTTCGGCACATACCTACCGGCAACCCATGATCACCGCCTACGGCTACTACAACGAAGTGCTGATCAGCCATTCCAATCCGGGCAAGAGTTTCTCCGTCATCAAAAAGGGTACCACAACAGATACCCTGCAAAACCTGATCTGCACTGGTGGTTCCGTAAAAAAACGATGACAGTCACTGATTGATCAAACAGGTGCAGCCTGGATTGAGGGATGGATATTTTTCGAATCTGCTGTATACTGCGTCTGTAGAATGGCTGCCGACCGGCTGTTCAGGTTACGTACGAAAAAGGGGACAATTCCCATGCCGCTTATTCTGGAAGCAATCCTGATGTCAATGGGCATGCTGGCCCTGTTTTTTCTGGCCTTCCTGTTGCTGTTCCTGCTGGCTCTGACCATGGCTCCTGTGGAACGTGAGCTTTCAAAGTTCATCTGGACCCAGACGGCACCACCTCCACCCAGGATTCCTGCACCCACCGGTTCGTTTAAGGACTTCAGTAAAAAGCACTGAACAGTCCGTTCATATTCAATGCAGAAAGGCTATCCCGGTTTGGGATAGCCTTTCTGCATTTCCAGATATGACAGGCGTCCACCGGCGTATCAGAATCCGAACAGACCTCGAATCCGGTCACCGACCCCACCCTTTGATTTCTCCGAAGAGGAATCGTCATCCGGACGATTGGAACTCTCCTGATCATCGTCGCTCTTCTGTTTTTTTCTGGCTGGACTGAGCTTTTTGTCGCCGTCCTCGTCTGTTGCCATCAGCGCTGTCATACCGGTTGACTTGAGCCGCACCTTGACTGACCACTTCGGTTCCCAGAGCTGTTTGGGATTTTTGGGCTTGGGAGGATGTACCAGGTTCAGTTCCTCGCCATAGGCAATGAACTGCAGCATGGCTCCCTCGGCATCCTTGAAAACCGGTGGGACGGTACAGGTGGTCCGGGAACTGTCCATCACAACCTTTTCCTTGATGAAGCGACTGACATCGCCGGGTGTCAGATAATCCTGCAGGGCAAACCCGATCTCGGGCACTTCACTGGATGACCAGAAAATTGAATCACCCGATTGCTGGGTGTGTCCCATGGCCGAGGCAAAATATCCGATAGCTGTGGGGATCGACTGCCACTGCACGTTCATGGAACCCGCCGGGGTAGCCTGGATCGGGCTGAATTCCACCGGAGCCATGAAGTCGCGCTTTCTATCCAGGGCAAATTCAATATCCGGGAGATACGTGCCCTTTACCAAATGAGCACCGATCAGGGAACTGTCCCTGGGCACATCCGTACGATCGTCACCGTTCGGCCAGTCGCCATAGGTCCACCCCTTATGTGGCGCAGGCGGAGTCTGACGGGTGGGATTGCGGCCGCTGAAGGCCTTGCCGAACTCAGCCGGACTCATTTTGGCGGTGTCAAGCACCCGGGGTTGTCCCTTGCCGATCTTTTCGCCACACCCCCAGTAAATCAGCATGCGGGCCTTGGGCTTCTCATAGGATTCCGGCCGCTCCCGCTCGCCGGGTGTATACTCACGTTTTTCCGACCGGGGGGTCACCAGCGGTAACGATTCACCCATCTTTTGTCCGGGAGGGATCAGGTGGGCGGCCTGGGGTTTACCATCTGCAGCCTGCTGAGGGGATTCGAGCTGTAGCAACAGTTCGCGGCGTGGACCGCCGAAGGCGCTTTTCCCGCCAAACAGGGACGCCATCCCGGACATCTCGCCGGACATCCCCGGAATACTCTGGTTGGAGGTGGCAACGCTCATCCAGTAATGGGGATAGGGTTTGACCTTTTCGGCCGCATGGCCGGAAACCGCCGTAAAAAGCACCATACACAACGGCATTACAAGACTGCCGGCTTTGAAATCTGCCATGGAGGATCCTCCCGCGTATAAAATAAGGCCTGCAAAGTTTTTCAAGTATACCAGAATCTGCTGATCCGCAACCGTGAATATTTTCCGTACGAGGCAGATGACAAGACCCCGACAGAATGCTATAGTCCCGCGCACATTTCTGTCACGATTTTATACGGAGATCGGCCGATCATGGAAACCATAACCTTCGCCCCCCTGCAACCTGCGGAAATTGATGAACTGATCCCGCTGGCGCACCGTATCTGGCATGCCCACTACCCCGGCATTATCACTGTAGAACAGATCGACTATATGCTGGAGCGGGGCTATACCCGCGACGTCATTCTGGATGAAATTGAAAATCAGGGGGTTTTCTGGAGCGCTATCAGAGACCGAAAAACCATGATCGGATTCATTGCCATCGGCCCCTATGGTGAGAAAACCATGAAGCTGCATAAGCTCTACCTGCTGCCCGAGTATCATGGCATGGGGATCGGTTCACGGGCCCTGACAGAGGCTGAGCGGATTGCACAACAGCAAAATGCTGCTACACTTGTGCTCAATGTCAACCGGCACAACCCCAAGGCAATCAGCGCCTACAAGCGGGCGGGATGGCACATCGCCGAAGAGACGGTTGTCGAAATCGGCAACGGCTATGTCATGGACGATTATGTCATGGCAAAACCACTGGCACCACAAGATGTCTTACAACTATGAGAACATGTTCGGGAACAGCCTCGACAACAGGGGACCTTCCGCACATCCAGGACACGGAATGAACTCAGACAAATCCGCACTCAAGCGTCCCCGCATACTGATCGTTGAGGATGACGAGCTTTCACTGCACATGCTCACGTCATTACTCGACAGCGAAGGCTACGAGTTCAGTGTCGCCAGGAATGGTCAGGAAGCCATGGATCTCTACAGCCAGGAATTCTTCCCGATTATCATAACAGACTGGCTCATGCCGGAAATGGACGGCATCGAACTCTGCCACATGATCCGCAGTATGAACCTCGACCGCTATATCTATATAATCGTGCTGACCAGCCAGGCTTCAAAATCCGACCTTATTCAGGGACTTGATGCCGGTGCTGACGATTATATCGTCAAACCGATTCATCGGGCCGAACTGCGGGTGCGGCTGAAGGGGGCCTGCCGAATCCTGGATCTGGAAGCTTCCCTGAAAAAAAGCATGGCGGAAATCCGGGAAATGTCGATTCATGACCGCCTGACCGGCAGCTTTAATCGCGTTTTCATGGATCAGCAACTGACGCAGGAAATCATGCGGTCCAGTCGCTATCACCACAATCTGTCCATAATCATGGTTGACCTTGATCACTTCAAAGTCATCAACGACACCTTTGGACATATGGCCGGCGACGAGGTTCTCAAGGAGAGCGTTAAAAACATTACCTCTTCGTTTCGCCGGGGCGTTGACTGGATCGCCCGCTACGGCGGAGAAGAGTTCGTTATTGTTCTGCCGGAAACAGACCATGCCGGAGCGTTGCTGGTTGCGGAACGGATGCGCCTGAAGATTGCTGCGGCGCCGATTGATTACATGGGGTGTCCGATAGCCATTACGGCCAGTTTCGGGCTTTTGACGCTGCTTCCAAGCATTTCAGGTGCCCCGCGTTTTCTGGAACAGGTCTTGAATGTTGCCGATACCTGCCTGTATCAGGCCAAAAATAACGGCAGAAACCAGGTCGTATCAGCAGAAATGTAAGAAGGCACAGCCACGCACCACCCGGCAAGGATCTCCCGGCCCATGTTCTCACTTTTCGGCATACGGCGCAGAATGGCCCTCAGCTTCAGCATCTTTCTGGTGATCGTGTCTGCCATCAGTGTCTGGGGTATCATGGCGGTCGTGAGAAATCTGACCCGCGATATCATTATCAAACAGCAGACCTCCATGGTCACCATGCTGGCCAGCAGTATCGACGACAAACTGGGACTGTATCTCAATGCAATCAGTGAAAACAGTGCCATCGTAAAACCTGAGTATTTCAAAAACCCTGTTCTTGGAGAACGGTTTCTCGAAAGCAAACGCGGCATCAAAAGCATCTTCAACAACGGCATCTATCTGATTGACCCCCGCCACACAATCATTGCCGAATCCCCCCCCTTCAAGGAGCGTCACTCCCCCCGGATCGAGGAGCTGGTCCCTTTTCTGAAAAGCCTGAGTAACTCCGGCATGGCAGACATTTCCCAGCCGTACATGTCGCCGCGCGTCAAGGGTCCGGCTGTTATGATAGCAGCCCCGGTCTATGACAGCAAAGGCAGGCTGATCGGCTACCTGGCCGGCAGCCTCAGTCTGATGAGTGACTACTTTGTCGAAGAGATCATGAGCCACAAGATCGGCAAGAAGGGGTATCTGTACCTGTTCAACACGTGCCGCACCATGATCGTCCACCCCGACAAGAGCCGCATCATGAAAAACGATGTCCCCTGGGGGGTTAACAAACTGTATGACCGTGCTATTGAAGGATTTGAAGGAAGCGGGGAAACCATCAACTCCCGTGGCGTTGCCCAGCTGGCTTCATTCAAGCGTCTACGTCTGACGGACTGGATTCTGGCATCAACCTACCCGCTGGATGAGGCCTATGAGCCGATCAGACATTTTTTCCGCGATCACCTGCTGCCCGGCGCCGTCACAATTACTCTCCTTTCAATTTTAATGGTCTGGCTGCTGTCCAGCAGATTGACCGCCAAGCTGAACAACTTCACCGGGCAGATCAGCCATATCCGCTCTCACCCGGACGAACGCCATGAAATCCACATCGCCAGCAATGACGAGGTCGGCATTCTGGCAGACTCGTTCAACAAGCTGATTGCCGGTCTGGAGGCCAAGGAGTCCATGCTGCACGAAGTCGAAGACCGTCTCTCCCGTGCACTGCAGGGGAGCAACGACGGCATCTGGGACTGGGACATGCAGTCGAACCGGGTCTTCTACTCGCCCCATTTTGCCGAGTTACTCGGCTATGCCCCGCAAGAACTGGAACCGACCATCGATTCCTGGGCAATGCTGATCCATCAGCAGGATATTGACCGGGTATGGGATCTGTTCCGGCAGCACTTCGAGAGTGAAACAGCTTTCTTTATCAGCGAACACCGCATTCAGTGCAAAAGCGGCGAGTATCGCTGGTTTCAGGCCCGCGGCCTGGCTTGGCGCGGACCGGGCAACACGGTTGTGCGCATGGCCGGTTCTCTCTCCGACATTCATCTACGAAAAGAGATGGAGGAAGAGCTGCAAACCGCCCGCAAGGCATCCGATGAGGCCAACCGGGCCAAGAGTGAGTTCCTGGCCACCATGAGCCACGAGATCCGCACCCCCATGAACGGCATCATCGGTATGGGTGAATTGCTGGCCGGTACGGATCTGACACCTGAACAGCGCGAGTATCTCAAAAACATTACCATCTCTGCAGACAACCTGCTGGCTATCATCAATGATATCCTCGACTTTTCAAAGATTGAAGCCGGCCGGATGGAACTGGAATCCATCCCGTTCAAATTGCGCTCCACACTCGGCCAGACCGTACGGGCCCTGGGGGTCAGGGCGGCTGAAAAAGGGGTCGAAATCCTGCTTGATATAGCTCCTGATGTTCCCGATCACCTGATCGGTGATCCGCTCAGACTACGCCAGATCATCACCAACCTGGCCGGCAACGCCATCAAGTTTACCGAGCGGGGTGAAGTTGCCGTCACGATTTCCATGGATACATTAAGTGATACAACCATTCGCCTTACCTGCTCCGTCCGTGACACCGGCATCGGCATAGCCGACGAGCAGCTGGCTCGAATCTTCTCCCCCTTTACCCAGGCCGATGGTTCGACCACCCGCAGATTCGGCGGCACCGGTCTGGGGCTCTCCATCACGCGTCGGCTGGTTGAGCTTATGCAGGGAGAGATAACGGTTGAAAGTACACCCGGCCGGGGAAGCACATTCAAATTTTCCTTTCCATGCGATGTTCATCCGGAACAGACTCTCTTAACGCCTTTGTTACGCAATCTGGATGGCCTCAAGGCCTTTGTTGTTGATGATAACGCCATCAACCGTTCCATCCTGCACGGTTTCTGCCGGATCTGGGGCATGGAGTGCCGCTCGGCAGACAGCGGAGTTTCGGCGGTAGATGCGCTGCAGGAGGGAGCCGTCCAGGGGTGGATTCCCGACGTAATCCTGATGGACATCCACATGCCCGGCCTGGACGGCTGGGATACCTCTGCCCGCCTCCGTACCCTGCCTGCTCTGGGAGAGTGCAGGATTGTGGTGATGACCAGCGCCGCCGCCCAGCAGGATTCAAAGCTGCGCAAGACCCTGCGTATAGACGGATATCTCCTCAAGCCGCTGATTCAGGACGAACTTTTCGAAACCATTCAGTCCATTCTGAGCTCAAGCGCCCCCCTGCCGTTGCCGACGCCGTCTCAGGGTTTGACACACCATCAGACATTACCGGGCTACTCTATTTTAGTCGCAGAGGATGTGTCCATCAATCAGACACTGATCAAACGCATTCTGGAAAAGCTCGGCCACACGGCCGTAATTGCTGATAACGGAGAAGAGGCGCTGCGCCTCTGGCAGAATGGACGCTACGACATGATCTTCATGGATATAGAAATGCCGGTCATGGATGGAGTTTCAACCACGACCGCGATCCGCGCCATTGAAGAAAAACAGGGGGGCCATATCCCGATCACCGCCATGACCGCTCACGCTGTCCACGGAGATGCCGAAAGATTTCTGGCCTCAGGAATGGATGATTATATTTCGAAACCGTTCAAGAGCCGCGATGTATCAGCCGTGATTGAGCGGATGGCAGCACTTCGGCAGCAGTAATATCATTTAGCACGGGCCTCGGCACATATTGCCCATAAAACAACTGTACTTTGTAACGGCAATACTTTTTTATTATTGACAATAATGATGTATAACAGTTATATCTATTCTCACGGTTTACACACAAAAAAGTAAACATACCTGCACTACTTATCGAGAGCGACCGAGGGACTGGCCCTGTGACGTCGCGGCAACCGGCCTGAAAAGGCAAGGTGCCAAATCCAGCGGAATCGAATGATTCCGGCAGATAAGGAAGGATGGAGCAATCCCCTTCCTCCCCCGGATGGGGATTTCCATTTTGGAGGTATTGATATGCATATTTCTACCGTAGCAGTACAAACGGGGCTTGAGTGGGATACACGCACCGGAGCGGTCACCGTCCCGATTTACCAGACCGCCACCTTCCGGCACCCGGGACTGGGACAGAGCACCGGCTATGACTATAGCCGTTCCGGCAACCCTACCCGCCAGTCACTGGAAGACGGCATCGCCCGGCTGGAAGGGGGTGTACGGGGTTTTGCCTATTCATCCGGCATGGCTGCCATCGCCAACCTGCTGCTCCTGTTCAAATCCGGCGACCACCTGATTGTCACCGAGGACCTCTACGGCGGTACCTGTCGACTCTTCGACAAGATCTTCAGCCAGTACGGCCTGACGTTCACCTACGTTGACACCAGCGACGCGGACGCCGTCCAGGCCGCCATCACACCGGCCACCAAAGCGCTTTTTGTGGAAACCCTCACCAATCCCCTGCTGAAATTCGCCGATATGCCGGCCCTGTCCACAATCTGCCGACAGCACGACCTGCTGCTGATCGCCGATAACACCTTTCTGACCCCCTACCTGCTGCGCTCCTTCGACCTGGGGGCCGACATCACCGTATATAGCGCCACCAAGTATCTGGCCGGCCATAATGATACGGTTGCCGGCCTGGTAGCGGTCAAGGATCCGGTCCTGGCCGAGCAGATCTATTTTCACCAGAATGCCGTAGGAGCCGTGCTGGGGCCGCAGGATTCCTGGCTGACCATTCGCGGGATGAAGACCCTGGGGATCCGCCTGGACCGGCAGCTGGAAAATGCCGGCTCGATTGCCCGCTGGTTGACAAGTCACCCGCTGGTGCGTAAGGTTTATTACCCCGGCCTTGAGGACCATCCCGACCATCAGCGCATGAAGCGCGATGCCGCCGGTTTTGGCGCCATGATCGCCTTCGAGGTTGAGAACCACGCGCTGGTGGAGCAGGTGCTGCTCAAGACACAGCTGATCTCCTTTGCCGAGAGCCTGGGGGGGGTTGAGAGCCTGATCACCTTCCCCGAGGTACAGACTCACGCCGATATCCCACCGGAACTGCGCGCCCGATTGGGTATCAACAACGTTCTGCTGCGCCTGTCGGTCGGGATCGAAGATGTCAACGACCTGATTGAAGATCTGCGCCACGCTCTGGAAGCGTAGAAAGGGAACACCATGAAACTTGCTACCAAACTGATCCACGGCGGTCCCAGCGTTGACCCCCAGACCGGGGCGCTGGGTGTGCCGATCTACCAGATCTCCACCTATCAACAGACCTCGGTCGATCATTTCAGAAAATACGATTACGCCCGTGGCGACAATCCCACCCGCGAGGCACTGGAAGAAACCATTGCGACTCTTGAGGGTGGTACGCGCTGTCTGGCCTTCTCCTCCGGCATGGCGGCCATCTCCACGACCCTGATGATCTTCTCCCCCGGCGATCATCTGGTGGTCTGCGATGACGTTTATGGCGGCGCCTACCGGGTGCTCTCGACAATCTTCAGCCGCATGGGGATTAGCTCCACCTTCGTGGATGCCACTGACCTGGCCGCCATTGAAGCCGCCATCCGCCCCGAGACCAGGGGCATCTATCTGGAGACCCCTTCCAATCCGCTGCTGAAGATCACGGATCTGCGCGGTGCAGTCGAAATCGCCCGGAGACACGGTATCATCACCCTGGTGGACAACACCTTCATGACCCCCTATCTGCAGCGCCCCCTGGATCTTGGGTGTGATATCGTCCTGCACAGCGGCACCAAGTTCCTCAACGGCCACAGCGATGTGATCTGCGGTTTTGCCGTGGTGAAGGACCAGGAACTGGGCGACCGCATCCGCTATATCCAGAACGCCTTCGGCACCGGATTGGGGCCGCAGGACTCCTTCCTGACCCTGCGGGGCGTCAAAACCCTCAAGGTCCGCATGGAAGAGAGCCAGACCAATACCGGCCGCATCGTCGCCTGGCTGAAGACTCACAAACGGGTCACGGCGATTCACTACCCCGGCCTGCCGGAGCACCCCGGTTACGCCATCCATGCCGCCCAGGCCGATGGGCCGGGAGCGGTCTTCTCCTTCGAATTGGATACATTCGAGACAACCAAACGTCTGCTGGAGGGGTCGAAACTGGCGGCCTTCGCCGTCAGTCTGGGGGGCGTGGAAAGCATCATCTCCTACCCGGCCCGCATGTCCCACGCCTCGGTACCACCGGAGGAACGCCTCCGCAAAGGGATCACCGACACTCTGGTGCGGCTTTCAGTCGGACTGGAAGACCCGGACGACCTGATTGCCGATCTTGAATCAGCCATGGGGGCATAAATAATATAGATAAAAGCGTCTATCACCAGCTCGCTGTGCTCGCTCAAGGCACGAAGACCCGGAGAAATATGAGCTAGACTTAAGTCTTCCTTCGAGCCTTTGTGCCTTCGTGAGAGACGCTTTTTCGTTGCTATGCATCCTCCGTGGGCTCTGTGAGACAGCCTTTGATATTTCAGTCTTTGAAATGAGTCGTGCATGAATATCAGCATCAACGAAAAACCGGCCGTCGTCACTGACGGCACCACACTGAGAGAACTGGCTGCCGAACGAAAACCAGGGGCCGACGTCTTAATCCTGAACGGTTTCCCGGCCTCGAAAGAGACCGTTGTAAAAGAAGGGGACCAGGTTTTCCTGATCCGGCGCGGCGAACAGCCGACCCAGGATGAGCTGGAATTCCTGATGGCTGCCCGCCACACCCCGGGAGTGCACGCCCGCCTCAAGGCCTCCACCGTCGGCATTGCCGGGGCCGGTGGCCTGGGGTCCGCCATCGCTGTCGCTCTGGCACGCATCGGCGTCGGCCGCCTGATCGTCGCTGATTTCGACGTGGTAGAGCCCTCCAATCTCAATCGTCAGCAGTATTTCATCGACCAGATCGGCCTGTACAAGGTAAGCGCCCTTACGGACAACCTGCGCCGCATCAACCCCTACGTCTCCGTCGAACCCCATGTTGTCATGCTGGCTCCTGACAACATTCCAACCGTCTTTGCCGGCTGTCCGCTGTTGGTGGAGGCTTTTGACCGGGCCGACATGAAAGCCATGCTGGTGAACACCGTCCTGGAGTTGATGCCGGCCGCAACGATCTTTGCCGCATCCGGTCTGGCCGGTTACGGTTCGAACAACAGCATCCGGACCAGCCGGATTTCCAGCAGGCTGTACCTGACGGGCGACGGCGAATCTGAAGCACGTCCCGGCAACGGGCTGATGGCCCCCCGGGTCGGTATCGCCGCCAGCCATCAGGCCAATCAGGTCGTGCGCTGCATACTGGGAGAGGATGACGTATGAAGATTGCCGTGGCCATGAGCGGCGGGGTAGATTCCTCTGTCACCGCCGCCCTGCTGAAACAGCAGGGGCACGAGGTGCTCGGCATCACCATGCGCCTGTTCGAACCCTGCCACACCGGGGCTGGATCGGCGGCCCACGATGCAGCCGTTGTGGCCCGGCATCTTGACATTCCCCACCACGTACTGGATCTGGAACCGGAATTCCGCGACCTGATCATCAATGATTTCATCGCAGAGTACAGCAAAGGGCAGACCCCTAACCCCTGTATCCGCTGCAACCGCTACATCAAGTTCGGTCTCCTGCTGGACAAGGCCAAAGAACTGGGGGCCGAATTTTTGGCCACCGGGCATTACGTACGCAAGTCAAGCGATCCGGACGGCACCTGTCATCTGCTGATGGCCCGCACCGTTCAGAAGGATCAATCCTACTTTCTCTACACCCTCACGCAGGAACGCCTCAGACAGGTTCTGTTTCCGCTGGGCGATATGGAGAGCAAGGACGAGGTGCGCCGCCTGGCCCGCCAATTCGGCCTGCCGGTGGCGGAAAAAAGCGACAGCCAGGAGGTCTGCTTCATACCGGGCGATGACTACGTGGCATTTCTGGAAGGGAGCGGAAGTCTTGGATGCCGCCCCGGTGAGATCACCCATCTGGACGGGACTGTTATCGGAAAGCATCAGGGCACACACCGCTACACGGTCGGGCAGCGCAAGGGATTGGGGATTGCCTGGAGGGAGCCACTCTACGTTGTGGCGCTTGATACGGATCAGAATCGTGTGGTTGTGGCAGAACAGCAGTATCTTTTTGCAGATGGCCTGCTGGCGGGGGATATCAGCTGGATTCAGGAACCTGCTGAGACTGAATTTGCAAGCAGCTGCAAGATTCGCTACCGTCATCAACCGGTAGCGTGTCATGTGCGGATTCTGGAGAATGGACACTGCCGGGTGGATTTCCGGGAACGGCAGAAATCAGTCACCCCCGGACAGTCCGTTGTCTTCTACCGTGAAAACGAAGTGATCGGCGGCGGCAGAATTCTCTCGGCTGTATAAATGCAGCGAAACGGCTTCCTTCAATCGCCGTCAGTTTTTGATTTGTTACGGATTTTAAACTCCAGATACTGGGCGGCCTTTTTCAGCTTTTCATTTGAAGTGACCTTTTCGCAGAAGGTCAGCAGCGACTGTATGACCTTTGCCTCGGCCTCCTGGTATTCAAAGCCTTTACCTTCTACAAGCGTACGCATATAACCCAAAACGGCCTTCTGCTCATCCACTGACACAATCTTCTCAGGCGCCGCCACGAACAGTATGTAGCGTGCAATCTCCCGCACCTCGGAATGCAGGTCGTTTTCTTCAAGAAACAGCTCCATCACCGCTGCAATACTCCCCTTCTCGGCATAGTTGAGATTCTTGTTCTCCACGTAAAAACGCAGGTAGTCCAGCGCAGCCATGTGATTGGCCTGCTCTCCAAGCTTAAAGAGCAGCTCGTGGGCAACCTGCAGCTTCAGGGCATCATCCTCTTCAGGCATCAGGAAACAGTGCAGCATCATGGCTATTTTTTCCCGGGCCGCTGCGCTTAACGTCTCACTATCCAGTTTGGCCTTGATCTGGTCGTACAGTTCACGCTTGTTGGCATATTCGCCATAGCGGATCTTGACTATCAGGCCACGCACTTCAGCATCATCGGTCATATCCCACAACTCATCAACCGCCTTGATAATCCTGTTGTATAACCCTTTAAGCTTGGACTCCTTACTGGGCTCATCCTGATTCCAGTAGTCCGGATAGGTATCCACCACCGTGTCAACCTCATCGGGGTTGCGAACCTTCTCCATGACATACCCGAAATAGGTGAGGATTTTGACCTGATAGATTTTCCCTCCAGAGTTGAGCGGACGCAGCAGATCCTCAAGAAAAGTCGGGTTGAGGCCGGCAGTGCCGCTACAGAGGTAACGATACACCCCGTCGGCCTTTTCAATCTGTTTCTCGATATACTTTTTACGAAGAATTTCCCCCAGATTGGTGGCCTGAACCTTTTTGAAAAAGACGCTCAGCAGGGTTGAGGAATAATGCTTCATATTATTGTCGGCATCGTCTGACAAAATGATGTCGAGGCAGGCATCAAAAATCCTGACCTGTTCAACTTCATCGACGGAAGCATCAATATAATCCTCGAGAATCGAAATAATCTCGTGCATATGGGTGCGGTTGCGACTGCTCAGCAGGGTCATGAATGTGTCCCGCAGGCTGACGGAGTCAACGATGCCGAACAGGAACTTCACAGCGGCGTTGCGGCGGGTCGAACCTTTCTGATCAGCACTTTTGAGGAGTTTGAGGATGCTTTCGGCCGGGTCGGACACCCAGCCGGGCACCAGGTTTTCCATCATGATCTCGGCTTTGCGGCGCAGTCGCTGGTCCAGATCATAAATGAAGTACTTGGCAACATCGATCTTGAACTCGCGCTGGGCGGAAGAACTGGAAATGATTTCCAGAGCCACGGCCTTGTCCTTGGAGGAGAGCTGGGCAAGATCCTTTTTTGCCTTTGCAGGATCATTAATTTTTATGTAGAAATTAACTATGTCTTTGACAGATACTTCAGCTTCGAAGTTCATGGTTTCTTACCTTCCGTTGATGTGTCGATCGTTGTGCTAAAATGTTTTACCGGTTCGCAGTGTATATTTTCCCTGAACAAGCCTGGTCTGTACCACTCAAAGCGCAAGGAGTATATATCCAAGTGATTGCAAGCGCAACTAACAAGACTTTAATCACAAAAGAGGAATTTCATATGAAGAGATTCACTGTCATTGGTGCCTTCCTGATCAGTCTTTCATGGTCGGCGCATGCCGACGGCAACAGTATCACATACTATTCTGACGGGGCCCTGATTGAATTTACGGACATCGCCGGCAAGGGAATTATCACCGTGCCATTACTGGACGGTATGATTGAGAATTCTCTGCGCATTAAACCGGCAACCGGTACAGCAATTCAAAGGGTTGAAGTACTGTCCGTCCCATCAACCAGTCAGAAAACCGGGAAGGATACCGAAAACCTGCAGGAACAGCGCAACCGGCTCAACGACCGCCTGCAGGCACTGGCAACCCGCGAAGCAATTTTCACCGCTGCAGCAAAATCCCAAAGCGGCAAGGCTCCCCGGAAAAGCAAATCAAACCCGGACCCGCTACAGTCCATCCGCCAGGGCACCGATTTTGCCATTGCCCAACTGGAGGCAGTTTATACAGCGCGTCGAAAAACCGAACAGGAAATCAGACGGCTTGACAGCAGACTTGATGCAGCCGGAAAAAACGGGCGGGGGATGGGGAAAACCGCCCGCATCACAGTATCGCCACCCCAGGGGAGGGTGACGGCCCGCTATGCGGTGGCAGCTCCGTCGTGGACACCTCGGTATGACATTTCGCTGAACGGCACCGGCACGGCCCGCCTGGACCTGTATGGACAACTGCCGGAGTCGCTCCCCGGCTACCGCTGTTTTGCAACTCTGGGAACCATTGCAGAAAGTACCGCTGCAACGGGCGCCCCGGTGCCATCCGGTTCAAGAACGCTGCTGGCGCGCTACAATGTGCCGGTATATGAGCAGTTTTTTGGTAGCGGCGCCGTTTCGCCGTTTTCTTTTGTACTGAAAAACACCAGCGGCACTCATCTGCCTACCGGGGAGGCATCGATTTTCAGAGGAGGCGACTATTACGGAAAATTACGCTTCGAGGGGATTTCATCCGGAAGAAACAACACTATTACTTCGGGGAAATGAAATCGGCCGGCGGGATTTTCCCGTCGGCCGAGTACGTTCAAGGTCCGGCAGATATGCTTATTTTAAGAGAACCTCGACCTTGGCATTCTTACGGGCCTCCGCAAGGTATTCATTGACAGCTGCTCCGACCTTCTGGTTTTTCAGATAATCTTCTATGCGGGTACGGACTTCCTTGAAATCAACCTTTTCAGCGGCCTTCTTTTCGGTCACTTTTATGATGTGATAACCGAACTGGGTTTCAACCACCTCACTGATTTCGCCAGGCTTAAGAGTAAAGGCGGCCTGTTCGAAAGCCGGAACCATCTGCCCCTTTCCAAAGAAACCCAGATCGCCACCCTGCTGACTGCTGGGACAGGTGGAATTGCCCTTGGCAAGTGCCGCAAAATCAGCACCTCCAGCCACTTCCTTGCGCAACTTCTCGGCCTTTTCACGGGCCGCCTTCTTGTCATCTGCACTCATCTTCTGATCGGTTCCGATCAAGATGTGACTGGCTTTTACGGATTCCGGCCGGGTGAACTTGTCGGCGTTCTGCTCATAGAATTTTTTTGCATCCTCTTCGCTGACCGTTATTTTGGGAACAATAGTTTTCTCGATGAAGTTCGTAATTACCAGGTCGCGGCGGGTATAGTCGCGCAGGTCGCTTTCCGCCATTTCCAGTTCCTTGATGGCTTTGGCAAAATCCTGCTCATTGGAAAAACGGGCCTTGCCCTGAGCGAGCTTGGCTTCAAGCTGCTTATCCAGATCCTTGATTTCAAGCTTCTGGCCGGCCTGATACAGCAATTCTGCAGAAATCAACTGCTGTACCGCCTGCTTTTCAAACTCTTTCTGCTGGTCCGGAGTGTTCGGAGACGCCTGTTGCCCGGATTTGATAACCTTACTGGCACGCTTGAGTTCAATGAACTTTATCTCGGTGCCATTTACCCTGGCAACTGTTTCCTGAGGTGAGACCGCCGTTTCCGATTTGACAATTTCAGCTTTTTTTCCCGTCTCAGCGGCATGGACAACAGTACCGCAGGAGAGCAGAAGCGCGAAAAGAATTCCTGTGGCGCGTAGATTCTGACGTGATATATGCATTCCCGATTTTCTCCTTTTTAAGTAAAAATTTTCCTGATATATAGCACAACCCATACGTCATGAAAAGGTAAACATACTTTTGACATTCCACCATCTTTCGGGTACATTTGCTGTTCATTAACGCCTCGGCTTACATGCTAAAAATCTCCAATCAAACGGAATTCGAAGAAGGAGGATTGTATTCATATGAAAAAGGTACTGGTCGTTGACGACAGCCTTTCGGTCGCCCGTCAGCTTGAAAAAATCATTGCAGAGTCCGGCGATTTCACCTGTGTCGGCCACGCCAAGGACGGCGCCGAGGCGATCAAGATGAATCATACGGAGAACCCGGACATCATCTGCATGGACATGAACATGCCCGGCATGGACGGCCTGACAGCCCTGCGCAGCCTGTCGGTACTGGACAAGGAAGTAAAGGTTGTCATGGTAACCTCCCTTGGGGGAGTAGGCGACAAGTTTACCGAGGCACTGAAGCTGGGCGCCAAGAACGTCATCTCCAAACCCTTCGAAGCAGACAACGTCCTGCGGATTCTGCGGGAACTGTAGTCAACGGATTACGACCAGCGGCAGTCCCGGTGACCCCACTCTGCTGCTGATCCCCGTTTGCACTGATACATCGCCACCGTACTTTACTCTACAAGGGGAATTCATATGGCTGTTAAATTTTTCGGGCAATTTCTTGTGGAACGAAACCTTGTTTCCCGGGAAGCACTCCTGCAGGCAATCGCACTTCAAGACGAGAAAAATCTTAAATTCGGGGAAATGGCAGTCAGCATGGGCTATGTAACCCAGGCCGACATCGAACGAGCCCACAATGCCCAGATGTCCAAGGATCTCAAACTTGGTGACATGCTGGTAGAGATGGGGGTCCTCACTCTGGAGCAGATGAATGAGGTCTTTACGCGCCAGAAAAGCACGCATCTCTATATCGGTGAGGCACTTGTCCAGGTCGGTGCTTTGGATGGTGAGAAACTCCAGCAGTATCTGGCGGATTTTAAAGCTGATCAGGCACTGTATGTTTCCGAGCACATCGAACTGCCGGCCGGCATCAGTAACCCTCTGATTTGGGAGATGACCGCCGACCTGACCTACAAAATGATCACACGCGTGCTGGATTTGCAGTTCAGACCGGGCAAATGCCAGAGCATTTCTGCAGCAGACAGCAATTTCATGATGGCGGCCATGGACTTCAGTGGAGATATTGAAGCCCGCTATATCATCTCTGTCAACGAGCCGGTCCAGAAGTGTGTCGCCAGGGCGATTCTGCGCGAAGATTCTGTTGAAGGAGAACCGGTCGAGGTTCTGGAGGATACCGTCATGGAATTTGTCAATGTGGTCTGTGGCAACGTGGCTGCCAAGGCTTCACAGATGGGCAAAATGCTCAACATCAATCCGCCCGCAACCATCCATCCCCCGGCAGAAGGCGTTCCGGTCCCCGCCGGCCATACCGGACTCTGCTTCCCGATCCACCTCGGGGATGACATGAAAATGGAGCTGATTCTGTTTATCAAAAACTAGACCGAACCGGCACCTGAACACCTCCATATAAATGGCCTGACCGGATTCCGGTCAGGCCATTTTCTTCTTCCCTGCAACAAAGCGCATCTTCAGCCCAGAATTCCGGCCACCTCATCCGTATATCTGTCATCACCGTCATAAATAATCAGCGGCGCTTCGACCTTCACCTCGCCTTTACGCCCCTTGGCAAGCTCCGCCAGAAACATCTTTGCCGGAGAACCGACACTGCTGTGGACCATCCGGAGCCGTAGCAGGGCAAGTTTGAGGTGGGCCGCATAGCTGATGAATTCCGCCAGTCGGTCAGGGAGATAGACAAAGAATATCCTGCCGGAGGGTTTCACCAGGAATTTGGCAGCTGCCAGAAAATCGGCCAGGCCGGCGGTGGACTCGTGGCGGGCGGCATCACGACCGGCGTGGGGGCTGATCTTGCCGGTTCCTGCCGCCCTGAAAGGTGGGTTTGAACAAACGACATCAAATGCGGAATCGGAGAAGGTTCCCCTGATGTCAAGGACATCGCAGCAGACAACGGACATTCTTTCGCCAAGATTATTCCGGAGCACGTTTTCATGAGCCAGTTCAGCCATTTCCCGGTTATTTTCAATGGCAACGGCCGATGATGCCGGGAAACGCCGGCACATGATCAGCGGGATGATCCCGCAACCGGTACCGAGATCACAGAAGCTGCAGCCGTCCTGCGCCGTGATGAACTCCGTCAACAGAAGCGGATCCTTGGAAAACCGGTACCCCTTCAGCGGCTGGGCAATCGTCAGGCCGAAACGCCGCAGTTCGTCATGACTGAACTCACTCTTCACACGCAGCTCTCCTGCGGCTGACAATGAACTCTCTGGCCAGCATGCCCGCAAACAGCAGCAGTGATATCAGGGTCAGATACTTTCCGATTTTAAAAGGGAGCGGATCAAACCGGAACTCGACTTTGTGACTCCCGGGCGTAAGATAGACCCCCCGCAACACATGGTTGACCGGCTGAATTTCAACCGGTTTGCCGTCCACAAAGGCCTTCCACCCCTGATAATATTTTTCACTCAGCACCAGCAGGCTGTTTGCGCGGGGTGAAGCGCTGATGTCTATCCGGTTTCCTTCATAATGAGTGACCGTTACATCATTGCTGAACCCTTCCGGCATTGCTCCCGCAGCAGCCATCTGGATCGGGGGAGGCGTTTCCACCAGCGCCATCAGGCGCGGGTCGAAACTCGGTGACTGCAGTGCCTGGGGAGCGGTGAATCTGCCATCCAGAACAACTGCCGAAGGCACCAGCCAGGCCTTGGGCAGCACCGACGTATTGACCAGCACCATATCCCGACCATCCGGGGAGGTGAACACCGGCCGATATTTTTCGTAAAGCTGCCCCCGCTCGTTGCGGTACTGCTCCGCCGAATACACCAGGTATTTGACATTCAGCATATCCGTCATGGATGAGTTCAGCGAAAAATCATCCAGAAACTCCTGCCAACGGCGTTGTTGAATTGGATTCGAGGTAAACAGAACCGGAATCTTGTTCACCGAGTAGAACATGGGATCACTGCCGTTCATGGGGATAACACGGATTTGTCCACCCTCTTTTGACAGAAACTCCGTAACCTCCGTTTTGATCCCGCGCGAATGTTCCGGAAGCGGTATCGTAAACATAAATTTATCGTTAACCCGCCACACATCAACCACAAAAAGTGCCATCAGGACAAAGAGCGCCACTCTGGGGGCCAGCCAGCGGCGTCCGGCAGCCACCAGCACTAGCGCGGTAGCGGTGGCCAACACAACGGTTATTCCGGTTTCAGTCAGCAGATTTTCCCAGCGGCGGGTGACCAGCTCCAACCCTTCTTCAAAACGGTTCGGCTGGGCGATCAGCGGCGACAGCAATTCCAGCCAGAAGCGTGGTGCAAAAATCTGGGTGCAGAACAGTACCGCCAGAAGCGATGAAAAGGCCACGACTCCCGTTAGATAGCGTTTGAATGCCGCAGAGGCGCGTACCGATTCACTGGCCAGCAGATCAAGCCCGCGCGCAGCAATCACACTCACCCCGAGCAGTGGAATGAACATGATCATTTTAGGTACACGGAACCGGTTTATACCGGGGAAATAGTCATACAGAAGATGGTAGAAAGGGGTGTACTTACCGATTGAAAATAACAGACCGATCACAATCGCGGCAATCGCAAGCCATGTGTAGCGGTCCCGGCGGAAAATCAGCGGCAGGGGGAACAGCAGCCAGGGAAGCAGTCCCATGTAGCTGGCGGTCTGGCTGAAAATCATTCTACCCCAGTAGTACGCCGGAATGTTGGTGGGATTGACACCACCCTCCTGGCGGGAATATCCGAAAAAACCGGGAACAATCAGCGTCCCCAACTCCTCAGGCGGCAGCGACCAGGACATGGCCTCTTCCCGTTGAAGTCCCCCTTTTCCCTGATTGGCGCCGCTCTTGACACCCCGGTTGGAGTGGGTTGACCAGTTCGCCAGCGGTGCCAGGGAGACAGCCACCGTGGAAAGAAAGAACAGCAACACGACCAGGTTAAGCGAAAGCAGGCGCGGCAGAGAGGAAGGGTGTCCCTCGGAGCGTTCCGACACGGCAATGGCAACCATCCGGCCTATGCTGTAGACCGCCACGGCCAGGCAGGTGTAATAGACGATCTGCCAGTGCCCGCCGCAGAACTGAACCGCCAAGATGACACTGGTGGCCATGAACCAGACCGGTTTCCTGCTCTGGTAGGCCCTTTCAATTGCATAAAACACCCATGGTACAAAACAGATTGTCGCAATCTTGATCACATGGCCGGCGTTAATCAGAGAAGCCGTTTCGGGCGCCAGCACAAAGACCAGTGCAGCAAACAGCGCTGCCACGCGGCTTGTCCCGATCAGGCGACAGCCGGCATAGACACCGCAGCCGCCGAACAAGAGATGCAGCACGATGAACCAGGCTACATTGGCCGGTGCCGGCAGCAGCATCAGCAGAATCTGACGATAGATATGCAGCACCTGGCCGGCTACGCCGCCCCCCTCATCGGTCGTACCGCTATTGATATAGATATCCCAGCCGGGATTCAGCTGAAGTGAACTGAATAAATCTGTCCACCCCGCCCGGCGCAGACTATCAACCCACCAGTAGAATTCGTTGATTATGTCCGGGGCCCGGATAATTTTGTCCGTAAAGAGAATCCGGGAGAAGAACAGCATCAGGATCATCGCAAACAGGGCCAGGACAGCTATATTTTTCCTTCGTTCAGTCATATCGTTCCCCGGCAATCAAGATTCATCAGCAGAGTGGTTTCCTGGCAACCAGATAGGTTTCCGAGGCCAGCATGTGTGCATTAGGATGTTCATTCAACAGCAGATCGAGCGGCCGCAGCAACAGACTGAAAAGATTCCATACAATCAAAAGCGGCAGCGCAATCATCGTCGGTAGCAGGTAGCGCAAGAATTTCGAGGTAAGATTAAAGATCGTATAGATCGGGCCTACACAGACACCTGATTCACTGACCTCCAATCCGTTCGAACTGAATAGATGCCGGTGACCGGTCAGGGTAAAGTTCTGGTAGTGATGGGGATAGCCGTGGTAGGCCTGCAGGAACGGTGTTGCCACAAAAGCCTCACCACCCGGCCGCAGCACCCGGGCCATCTCCTTCACAGCCTTGAAAGGGTTACTGAGGTGTTCCAGCACCGCTTCACAGAAGATGGCATCAACGCTGTTATCGGCATAGGGCAGTTGGTGGGCATCCGCCACAACTTCCACATTCGGGAAAGGACCGACATTCAGGTTCACCAGCATCGGGTGACTGCGCCCCGGTCCGCCGCCAATCGACAGGCACAGTGCCTCAGGCGGCTGTTGGCCGAAGATTCGCTCCACGGCAGCAATTGATGATCTTTTTCGATAATCAGGAACGAGAATCTTCTGAACCTTGTTGAGCAGAACGTTCAGGGAAAAACGCTCCGGCTTGGCGCTGTATTCGGCAGTCATCTTATCCGAGGCGGTCAGATAGTCGGCAAAGGCCTCCGGATCAGGCTGCATGATCGGGACCCTGCCACCTGCAAGCGGGTACAAGCGTGTACCATCGGCCGTTTTCAGACACTGGCGCTCCGCATCCCGCACCAGACGCTGTAATGTAACCGGACAAACCAGGCGCCCTTCATCAATCTGTTTACGTACATCCATCATTCTGAAACCCATCCTTCATGACACCATCTTCAGGTAAAATTCATCGAGTCGTGCAGCGGATAAACGCCAGGTAAAGGCGGAGCTGAGATAGGCCCGCCCGGCGGCACCCATCGTTTTCCGTCGTTCTGGATTGTTCAGTAATGCCACAGTTTCACGGGCTATGGCACCCCAGTCATCCGGATCACAGAGGATTCCGGAGAGATCCGCCTGAATATATTCCTGCAACTGCCCCACCCGATCGGCCACCAGCGGGCAACCGGCCATGAGCAGCTCAGTGGCCTTGGCCGGGCATTTACAGCGATTGACGAGCGTATCGGCAAAGGGATAGATGGCCACATCAGCGGCAGCCAGATAGTCGGGCAGATCGGCAGGTTCTACCCAGCCGGCCGCCAGCAGGTTTTCACAGAACCCGCCCACCCGGGCGGCAGCCCTGAGCTGGGCCTCTTCGTTGTGGCGCCCCTGCCCCACGATCAGAAAACGGACCGTCGGGACCCGGCTGTAAATCTCCGCAAAGATCCCCGCCAGCTTGGCCTGTTCGAACTCGAAAAAGCGGGTGTACAACAGCACCACCGGTGTCGCCGGGTCGACTCCCAGTCGCCGGCGAACAACTGAACCTTCCCCGGCACGCCCTTCACGCACGCAATTCGGCAGATACAGGACTTTCTCCCCGGAAATACCCAGTTCCCCGGACATGCGCTCCAGTTCCCGACTGGCCACTGTCAGGCCGGCGGCCCGCATCATCAGCCAGCGTTCCTGAAAGGCATAGAATCTCTTATCCAGCGACGAATAGCCATGCAGCTCATTCATTCCGCCGGTGCCTTCCCAATCATCGGTATCAAGCAGCAGCGGCGGCAGGCCGGAACCGGCCTTTTTCAGCATGAGCAGAAGCATCGCCGCCAGCCCGCCATAACCCTTGGGCTTGAACAGGTGGATGAGATCCGGCTTCTCAGCCAGGGCGGTCCGCAGCATGCGCCCAGCCAGCACGGGGGCGGCCAGAACCTTGTTCCCCGGACCAAGTGTGATGTTGCGCAGGAGTACGCCCTCCAGCATTTCACTCCGGCCCGAATCCTCGGGATTGGTATAGGGGGGGGCGACAATTACCACGCGATGCCCCAGGGCCTGGAGTTCCACCGCCAGCGGCAGCATGCGGGCAATAACCGTACCCTTGGGGCGGATTCCGAATGGTGCCAGAAGGACAATCTTCATGGCCGGGCACCTGTGTCCGGAGCGGATCCCGTCAATTCTTCATACAGGCCCCGAAATTCAGTCACCCTCTGCCGCATATCGAAACGCTCTTCAACATTCCTGCGACCGGCTACGCCGATCCGTTTGCGCAGTCCAGGATCGTCCAGCAGTTGACCGATGCGCTCAGCCAACTGTTCAACATCACCGGGGGTCACCAGAAAACCGTTCTGGCCATCCGTAATTATCTCATCCATCCCCGCAATCCGGTTGGCAATCACCGGTACCCCGTGAGACATGGCCTCCAGCACTGAGATGCTCATACATTCATTCAGGGAGCTGTGAACCAGGATGGCAGCCCTGCGGAAAACCCCCGCTGCATCAATTGTCGGCCCCGGAAAAAAAACCCGCTCCCCCAGCCCACGCTCACTGATGTGGCGTTTCAGACCGGCCACAAAACCATGGGCGGAAAGACCGACCGTGCCATACAGGTGCAGGCTGACATCCGTGCGCTGCAGCCGGCTGAAAGCCTCCAGCAGCAGGTCCTGTCCCTTGTTCCGGTTGATGCTGCCGAGCATGACAATTTCCAGACCACCGGCAACTGTTTCTGAGGCAGCCGATTCCGGCAGACGAATGGCATTGAGGATGGTCACCGTGCGCCTAGCGGATAAGGCGGCATAATGTGCGGCACAATTGGCAGCACAATAAAGCACGACATCCGCCAGAGTACAGGCCTTTTTCAGCAACCAGCCGAAGTGTCCCGCTTTCTCATGCAGATGGAACACGACTTTCGCACCGAACAGCTTTGCAACCAGAACCGATGGTGCCAGCATGATGCTGCTGACGTGTACGATGTCAGCACCCGGCAGTAGTCGCATCAGGTGCAGATTAAGCAGAAAGCGGTTGAGTCTCCAGATAAACGGAAACCGTTTACCGACAACGGAGACCGCAATCCCGGCCCGGCGCAGTTCGTCGGCATACACCCCGTCATAGGCGAACAATACCGACGGCTCCACCCCGCGGCTTCGGAGTGAAAGGATCAACCCGGACATGACAGCCGGGACACCGCTACGTCGCGAATCGTGCAGCAGAAAAAGAACCTTCGGGGGGGTAGCCATCCCTTAATTCTTCCGACGCAGTTCCCACCACAGATAGCGGGAAAGCTTGAGAGCGGTGGGCAGAATTTTGAAGCGGGTTTCTCCAAACGGACGGGCGATTTCCGTCACCGGGAACTCGCTGCGTTTGATGCGCAGGCGGTAGGAGCGGGCGGTCATCTCCAGGTCGATGGACAGGCCGTGATCCAGTGGCTGTATTCTGCGAAACGCAGCCGTGGTAAAGCCTTTGTAGCCATGCAGCACATCATGGACAAAATGCCCCTCCCGCCGCCACAGCAGTGCAACCGCCATGGCCAACGCCATGACGCCCCATTTGCGCGGGCGCAACAGATGCTGGTCCTCCTCATTGCGGGCACCCTGAATATTGCGGCTGGCGACCACCAGCCCATTGCCCGCTTCCAGCAGTGGCCGGAACTCCAGGAGCGTTGATGCTGCAATCGTGCCTTTCGGAAAAAAGACGACCACGGCATCGCAGCCGCTTTTATCCACTGCATAGATGTAGGCGGCATTCAGACCCCGGTGTGGCTGCCGATAGACCGGAATTCCCTGTGATTCAAGGTATTCAACAGTGCCGTCGGTACTGCCGCCGTCGACCGCGTAGATTTCGTCAAAGGCATCCCGCGGCAGGTTCGGCACATCTATGCGGCATCCTTCCAGTTCATTCCACACCAGAAGGCAGAGGGAAATTTTCATGCGTTGGAATCTCTTTTCAGGATAGTCTCTGCGGCATGGATTCCACTTAAAACCGCCATATCGGAGTTCATATGTTCCCAGGTACCCCAGCGTCCGAGGCTGTGAATCCCCCGGGTTTCCCCCCAGGCCATGACGGCGGCAATTGCAGCTGGTTTGTCAATGGTGTTCAGGGGATAGGCAAATTCGTTGCGGTGGCGCCACCCCCGGGGGGCACCGGCGCGAGCCGCATTGGTTTCCGTCCAGTAACCGCGGCTCCCCTGACAGAAATTTCTCCGACAGAGAATACGGTGATACGATTTTTTCTCGTCCGGTTCATACAGCCAATGGGCATCCGTATCCAGGGTTTCGGCACTGTAATCCACATCAATCGAGGCATGCACCAGTTTGGTCAGGAGAACGCGGATCTCTTCGGGGATATCGCAAAAAGATGGCCACAATGTCCAGGGTATGCTGGACACCAGCCGCTCACCACGGAAGTGGCCATTCACCAGCCGTGCATCCAGATCAATACGTGTCACCGGTGTACCCGTCACCAAGCGATCACCGAGAGTTTCTCCCATGCGCTTCCAGACCTCGCCATAACCATGTTCTTTGGGATACAGGAAGGTCCCATGGGCCGGCAATGCCCCGTGTGCCAACCGCTCCAGGCAGCTGCGCAGGGTATCTTTAAAGGAGACGTCCGGGAGTTTGTAAAGCCAGTACGTGCCGAGCCGCTCCAGCTCCAGAGACCAGATTTTTCGGTTGTAGGGCAGCATATATTCCTGCGCAATCCGCTCCCCCAGTTTCCACGAAATCCAGTCGGCAAAAGAGTCCGGCATGGGATGGCCCTGCACGCAGCCGGCCTGGGCGATAGATGCCAGAAAATCAACCTGATCATCAAGCGGCAATTGCCAGAGATTAGCCTCCAGGGGGTAATCAATCTCCACACCCCGCAGGAGAATCCGGGATTTACGCTGGAACTCCTGCCATTCATGGCGCGGAAGGAAACGGAAAAGCAGGTCCAGCACCGTTTTCTGTTTCAGATCCAGAAAATGACCACCGCCGATATCAAGCGGTGCGCCGTCCACCTCCTGGCTGCGGCACAGCCCGCCGGCAACCTGTTCCTGTTCGATGACAACAAAGGAGTCCTCACCCTGCTCAAGCAGAGTATGGGCAAAACTCAGGCCGGCCGGACCGGCCCCAAGAATGACGTATTTATATGAAGGCATCAAGCAGCTCCTGTCTGCACTAAATAGTGAATCACAATCCGGTGCGGCTTATTCCTTCAAGCGCAATAACGTCGGCGGGCTGAACGTGCAATCAGTACCCCCGCCCAGGTCGGCAATCTCGACCGTTACGGTTTCGATTGGTGAAAGCAGCCAGGTCGGGCTGGCCCCCAGTGGAATCAGCAGGGGAGCCCCCTTGCCAGCCAACAGAGTCACCGAGTAACCGTCGACAGACTGCATACCGGGAGCATTCCAGCCGATCTTCACCTTCAACGGCAGCGTGTCAGGCCGTTGCGAGTTGATGGTCAGAGCCATGAAGTCCCAGTCCCCCCCGGCCAGCGGCTCCTTCAGGCTGATGGTAAAGCGCCGGGCGGGCAGCAGTAATCCCGTTTCGGGCACCTCCAGGACACCTGTCGTCAGCACGGTTTCCGCCCGGGGAAACGGCGCTGCCACAAAACGTTTTTCCAGCCGGGAGTAACTGTTCCCCCAGGCACCGGGCAGCTGTCCCAGATCATGGTCGGGGAACGCGGCCGCCAGGTCGTGCAGCTGTTCAGTCATAGAAGCTTTTGGTAGGTGCAGTCGGGCATAGCGGTCTTTCCTGACCAGGAACTGAGCCCCGTTATAACTGAACGGCAGATAACCGTTGTTCATTACCCAGCGATAAAGTCGGTAGCTGCGCAGGGCGGCGCTGCCGGTACCAAAGGTGCGGGCGGGAGCGACCCAGACCAGCGGCGGCGGATTGGATGCCAGGGCCGCAATCATCCTCTGTTGGATCTTGTGGCTCGTGGCGATGTAATAGCCAGCGTAAACACTTGGCACCTCCTTACCCAGCAGCGGGTAAAAGGCCATATTGTTTGTCAGGTCGAGATAGGTTTCACCCTCCTGCAAGACCGCATCCATAACCTGTTTGACCGTCAGAAGATCCTGCAGTTTATCCGCTGGAATGAACGGACTTCCCAGATTGGGCAACCCGGACCGGACACCATCCACCCGGACAGCCTGGGGCGGCACCTCAAGGGCAGCCACGGCCCGGGCCGGCAGCAGCCTGAAATCGCTGTATTCACTGGCCGAGACGATCCCCAGAAGGAGACCGACGGACACAAACAGTACCGTTTTCTGTCTGATGCGAGGGGCCAGGATCAACGCCAGCGGCACAAGACACCCCAGCAGGAGCTGCATGATCGACCCGGGCCGACTGAGCCCCTTCGGATCGATCCGCCCCATGCTATAGGGTATGAAGACTACAGCCGAAACGATACCTGCCAGGCAGATCAGCGCCACAGGGGTGGGGCGCCAGCGTTTTTCAGAGCTAAACCACTCCCCGGCAAACAGGTGCCAGAGAATGAAAAGACCGGCCAGCCAGCCACCGCTACGGAACAGCTCCCACACCAGCGGGCTCTTCCAGCGAAACCAGTCGGCTACGGCCACCCGCTGACCAAGCACAATCCCGTTGGCAATTTCATTGGCCCCGCCCTGCTCCAGGATAAAAACCACCCACTCCTTCAGAACTGGCGACACAAGCAGCAGCGTGAGCAGACAGGCGCCAATTCCCGCGAGCAGTCGCCGGCGGTGCCCCTGCCAGGCGTTTTGCAATTCGCCATGTTTAAACGCCCCGATCAGCAACCACGCTGCCACCGGCATGGTGCCCAGAGTCAGGGCAATCCCGTTCGTGTGCTGAAACAGACAATACACCAGTGAGCAGTAGAACCAGGCCAGCAGCCAGCGCAGCGGTTTTGCAAGCAGCCCCGGATGCGCCAGAATCATGACAATCGGCAGATAGAGCCACAGCTTGAAGATTCCCAGGGGGGCCAGACAGAGCACCATGGCCAATCCCCAGCCATTTCCCACCAGACGGCAAATCAGCCAGGCCGTTACACCCCCGCCCAACAGCCACCAGAGAGCAAAGGCGGAGTTATAGGAGGCGTAAGTCCCGTCAAAAAAGAGCCGGTTGAGCAGACCGGGAAGCATATCGATAAAACCGCGCTGAATGGCATACCCGGAATACGGAAATTTTCCCAGTTCAGCGATCTGCTGCCAGGTAATCAGTGATTCACCCACATGGAAATAGTCGAAAGACAGATACTCCGGGGTTTTGAATGCCAGAAAGGCGGTTATCGCGATAACGGTCGGCCGCAAAATGGCTTGATCAAGAGACTCCGGCGACGATAGCGTCACTGTCCGACGAATCAGAACGGCATTCATGCAGACCCCGGCCAGGCCGATCAGCAGGGCGCACAGCATGGTTGTCAGCGGGATTTCGTTCGCGGTGATAGCAGCGCCCTGGCGAAATATCCGGGTGAAACCGACCAGAATCAACAAAGGCACACCAAGCTGAACCCAGCGCGTAACCCCCAGCCTGGCCGCCTGCGGCAGTTTCAGACAGGTCAGCAGCAGTCCAACAATCACCAAACCGGCCAACGGAATCATTGACCCGATAGATCCTGACAGGAAGGTTGTGGCAGGAAACAAAAATGTGGCCAGGGCAGCGATCCCCAACAGACTGAACAGCGCCAGCAAAGTCGTCAGGGCAAGCCAGATCAGGTTTGCGGCAAGAGGCGCCGAATCCTTATGCCGCACTATCCCGTAGACCCGGCAGAGGCCGGCCAGGACAATCAGAGCCAGCAAAGCGACCTCCAGCACCCCGATCTGACGCCTCACCAGCAGCAGACCGGCGGCGCAGGACGCACAACCCCAAAGCACCGGCCACGGCATAGCAACGCCTTGAGAATCCGGCGGCTCTTCACAGTCCGTTTCCCGCAACCAGCGGCGTGCAAGCACCAGCAGCAGAAACCAGCACAGGAAAAAAACGACAACTGCCAGATAGCTCAGGAAGTAGTCACCGCTTTTATAGCTGTCGCTGAAGGTTATTTCGCCTACGATCAGGTCGTTGTATTTCTGGATTCCGTTGCGGGAAAACGGCCAGGCGCAATACACCAGCAGAGCTGAAAACAGCGAACTGATGATGGTGACTGCCAGCAGCGGCCTGCTGCGTATCGATCTAGTCACAGGTTTCACATCTCTCCGGAAGTTACCGTTTTTCAACGGATGATATACGGGCAACGCAGCAGCGCCAGCAGATAATAAAACATCGAATACAGCCTGATCCGGGCCTGCCGTGAACCCATAGCCTGTACAAAATATGGCCGGCACTCCCTGTACTGGCGCAGATACTTGCGGGCAATCCCGATCTTGTAGGCAAACACAAACTCCGCCTCGCGGCGTTCCTCCCCCTGCAGATATCCCAGATAGCGGTCGGCCAGCGCCATTTCGCGAGCAATGTACTGTTCAGTAAAACCTGAAATATTCTCACCATCGCTCCAGTAGGCACCAAGCGGATCGCTGATGAAGGCGAAGCGCTCCGTGTGCAAAGCCAGTCGCAGCCAGAGATCATAATCCTCGACGGCTACAAACTCCCTTTCCTCCGAGAACCCGCCCTGCTCGGTGAGCAGTGTGCGCCGGACACAAACGGATGAGGTAATCAACCCGTTGCCGCCTGTCAGCAGGTCCGCAAAAACGGGAGAGAGCAGCTGGCGGCTTTTCTTCAAACCACGCTGTTTCCCCCGGGGGGTGTACACATCACAGGCATGATAAATAACATCGCTGGAAACGGTCAGCGGCAGAATCCGCTCGAGTTTTCGGGGATACCACCAGTCATCTGCATCGAGAAAACAGAGCCAGCTCCCTTGGGCAGCCTGTATACCGCGATTTCTGGGCCGGGCCGGACCACCCCAGTTCGGCTCCCACAGATGCCGGACAACCAGACGCTCCTGCCAGGCCGCCACCACCGCAGCGGTATCGTCGTTGGAACCATCATCACAGACCAGCACCTCGAAGTTACGACAGCTCTGTTTGGCCAGTGCCGCCAGTGCCCGCTGCAGCTTGTCGGCCCGGTTGTAGGTCGGTATGATCACCGAAAAGAGAGGGGATGATTCCATTACGCCGGGCACTCTCCCGCCTCCATTTCCTGAAGGGACGCCGCAAGGCGCTTCTGCCAGGTGTGATCACGCAGACAGCGTTCATAGCCGGCCCGGCGGATCCGTTCGCGCTCGCCGTCATGGTTGAGGTAATAACGTATTTTATCAACCATGTCGGCCGGGTCGCTATAGCAGACAATTTCTTCACCGATCCGGTAAAACTCCTCCAGCTCCTCCATCTGCTCCACCATGTAGAAGCCCCCGCTCATGGGGACTTCGAAATCACGCAGGCGTACCTGCAGAATCCGCTCGCCGCTCTGATGGGTGCCACCGCAGGAGGAAAAACCCAGATTAATCCTGGAACGGCTGTACATCCGGATCATTTCTTCGTCGCTGAGCAAACCGCCGATGATCTGAGCCGGCAGGGTTGTGCTGGAAACGTTCTGCATGACCCCCACCACCGTGCCGTTCAGCATTCTTCGCAGCCGCCGGCCGGCAATCTCCCACCCCTCCCGCTTGAGAAGTTTGCGCCCGATCCGCGCCAGTTCACGCCCCCGGTCCGCAACTGCGGCGGAATGTTTCTCCCAACCATACCCCCACACCCGCACATCAACACCCTGGTCCAGCAGATAACGGATATAGCCGGGGCGCTCGCCATAGGCCTGCCCAACGAAGGTAACATCGAACTCCTGCGGCAGATCGACCGGATGGTATATGGAGGGGTTGGCCGCTTCCTGGCAGTAGATCGGCCTGGCGCCCAGGGCCTGGTAATCGGGCAGGCGAAACTTCTCCGGCACCAGACACCAGTCATAACGGGGAGCAATCTCAGAAACCAGCTGAAGCTGATAAGAGCCGTTGCAATACCAGTTGACGGTAGTTATCCCCATGGAACGAATTTCATCGATGGCTTCCGGCAGGACGCAGGCATCGTAGAAATAACTGAAGAAAAGTTCGACCGGTTTGATCGCGTGGGCGGCCCGCAACTGGCGCAGCAGCTCGGCTGTTACCACCGGCCGGTTGCGGGCGATGAATTCCTGCTGGCTCGGAATGGAGGGATCCACATTGCGAAAAGTTTCCCGCAGGTCATAGTCAAATTCCACCACATCGTGCCCCAGGTCAACCAGCGGCAGATAGAGGTTGTTCCGCCAGAGATTGGAGGAAAACACCGGATTGGGACTGGTTTCGGAGGCGTAGAAGATGCGCATTATTCCCCCGGACCGCTACCGGCCACTTTTTTGAACCAGAAACAACCGCAGCCGTACTCCTGTTGGGCAACCGCTGCCGGATCGGCCCTGCGAATCAGAGCGCCATTATCCGGCACAAGCGCAAACTCCACCAGGTTCAGGTCGCTGAAAAGCTCCAGAACCTGCTCATGGGCATAAATACGATGGGTATTGAACATGATTCTGGGGCGGCCGACCGGAACGACAATCAGAAGATTGCCCTCCGGAGCCAGCACCCTGGCAAGTTCGACGGCCCCTTTCAGATCACCGTCCGGATCCAGGGGATCGTCATAGCGCCCCAGGCCGATATGTTCCAGCACATGCATGCAGGAAAGGGAATGGATACTGCCGTCGGCAAACGGGAGGGCCATCAGATCGGCCGGGCGCGACTGCAGACCACTGAGCATCAGGTCTGCAGGGCGATAGTCGTAAAACTCCACCGGCACAAAGGCCGAGACCATGGAACAGAACACCAGCGACGAAGAGATATCCACATGCAGGGCCGGGCTGATCTCGGCCACAATCCGCGCCGCCCAGGCCGGATGATAGATGTAATGTCGGTCAAAATCCGTGGAGGCGGTCCGGTCCCTGAGACTCGGCTGCAGACTATCAAATATGCTGCGAAAGCGAGGCCTGGCCTGGGCCGCCAGACGGCTAAAGGCGAGCAGGTCGCGGGTGTACCAGAGCAGAGCGGGGAGCAGACGCAGCGTCCGGTACAGCGAATGGGCAAAGGGTACTTTGCTGAAGAAGCGTTTAACAGCTGGATTCATTGCAGTCCTGCTTTCAGAGAGTACTATGCTTCAGGTTAAGCCGCCGGTTGGCCACCAGAACCGCACAAAGATAAACAAACGACGACACACACAGGGCAATAACAACTCCGGTGAGTCCCTGAAACCTGGCCAGCGGATATGCCAGCAGCAGAAAGGCCGCCGCCTGGGCACCTTTGGGCCAGAGATACATGGTGGGGAGGTTGCGCGAGATGCCACGCAGCGCAAAGAGCTGGCCGATGTTAAAGACGGCAAGGCCAGCCACCGAGAGCCACAGCAGCTGATGGTATTCGGCATAGCTGGATGATGTTAACAGCCGCACGATCGGCTCACCCAGCAGCAGTGACACACCAGCGACAATCAGCGACAGAACGGTGGAAATGGTGATGGTCTGACGGATCAAAGCCTCGCTTTCCGTGATCTGGGCATTGCTCGTCATCGCGCCAGCCCGTTCAAAGATAATCGGCACCATCAGCTGGTTGATCATGGCAAACAGCAGATTCACCGGTGCCGCCGCGATCTGATAGATAGCGGCGTATACACCAACCTCGCGTACCCCGAAAACACCTTGAATCACCCAGCGGTCGGCGTACATGCTGATCGCAGCAAAAGCGGCAAATCCAACAAACGAGGCCGCATACCCGCTAAATTCCTGGCGGCAGCGCCGGTTCTGTTCCCGATCAGAGGAGCCGCCGCCCCACCAGGGAGCAATCTCCGGACTGCGGCAGGCAAAGAATGATTGTGAAAACGTCACCAGCAGGGTTCCCAGCACATACCCCAGCAGGGCACTGCTGCCGCCGGCTCCGGCCAGATAGACAAAAAGGATCGAAAACCCGGTCCGCAGCCAGACATCGCCGGCCTGATGCAGAGCCACCACTTGGCGCTGGCGGATCGCGCTCTGCAGTGCTACGAATGATGCATTAATTCCGGCAACAACCGCATACAGCGTGGCGGTCACCCCGATCAGTGCCCATGGGCGTCCCAGCCAGGGCCAGATGAGCGCACCCGCCAACACGGCCAGGATGACCAACGCCCCGGCCAGGAGCAGGTGGCCCCTTTTCAGCACCCCGAAGTAAACCGCCAGCTCCTTCCGTTCACGGTAGACGGAAAAAAAACGAGCGACCACGTTGGCCAGGGGACCGTACAGGTACATATTGAACAGCCCCGCAATCGTCAATCCCAGGGCCAGCTCGCCATAGCCGGCAGGGCCGAGTGCACCGGTCAGCACCTTGATGCCGAGAAAACTCCCGACGAAGGCGAGCCCCTGGCCGGCCAGAACCCAGCCCATTTCTCCACGCAGATTCCAGGCCTTTTTCAGGAAAATCCCATATGCCAGCTCAAGCGGCCGCACGGCTTAGTTCGCACCATCCGCAGCCGGTAAGCCTTCCATTCTTCTAATCCCCTGTTCCAACGCCACCTTTGGATGCCAGCCCGGCACTGTCGTCCCCGTATTCCAGGGGACCATCACCTCGCGCTGGCGGTAGGGTCGCCCGCCCCACTCGATCGGCAGGGGTGTGCCGAGGACCCGCCCATACAGTTCCACCAGTTCGCGCAACTCCAACGGGGTGCCGGATGAAACGGCATAGCACTCATGTCCCTTGACCGTATCCGCGAGCAGCCGTTCTGCTGCCAGAATATACGCTTCGACGACATCATCAATAAACACCAGGTCAATCAGCTGTTCACCAAGAGACATGGCCAGCACGTCCTGATTCGCCGCGACCTTGCGCAGCAGGGTAAACAGCTTGGGGCGCGGATCACCGGGGCCATAGGTATCGAACAGCTTGAGGCTCACCGCACGCAGCCCGCGCGCCTCGACGTAATAGCGCAGAATCGCCTCGAAGGCCTGCTTGGTGGCCGCATACAGATTGACCGGCGAAACGGGGGGGGTGCCGTAATGTTCCCAGGAAGTCCCGGTATTGACCAGCAGGCGGACACCGTGGGCCGCCATGGCATCCGCCAATTGGGTGGCAAACAGAATATTGCTGGTGATGAGTGCTTCAAGCTGGGAGGCGGAATGCTCCGAAAGAAACAGCGATGCCAGGTGAAAGACGACTTCCGGCCGGGCGGCGGCAACAATCCTGTCCATGCTCTCCGTGCTGCCATCATGGATGTGAAAACGGTAACTGTCGGCATGTTCATGCAGCAAACCATAGCCGGCGCACCTGGTGATGATATGCACATCCCAGCCGTCGGCCAGGAGCCGCCCGGCAAGATGTGAACCGATGAAGCCGGTCCCGCCGGTTATCAAAGCTCTTGTTGGATTCATAAACGTTTTCACCGGTACGGAAAGGTCTGGGGATCAAAGGCCGAAAACGGCGGGAAGCCGGCATCCCGGGCCGACAGCACCGGATTCGTCTCCGGCCAGGGAATCTCCAGTGAACTCCACAGAATTCCGGCATCGTGGGCGGGGGCATACACGGAGCTGACCTTGTACATCATGGCAGCGTTATCGCTGAGCGTGTAAAAACCATGGGCAAACCCTTTCGGAATATAGAGCATGGTAGCGGAGTCGGCATTCAGCTCGATCAAGGCATGCCGCCCGAAGGTTGCTGAATCTCTCCGCAGATCGACGATCACATCCAGAACGCTGCCGGCAGTGCAGTAGACCAGCTTGTTGTGATCGTGGGGCGGGGTCTGGAAATGCATCCCCCGCAGCACCCCCTTGCGGGAAAGGGAATAATACTCCTCGCGCCACTCCGTCTCCAACCCATGTTCCCGGAACAGTTCGCAATGAAAGGTCTTTACAAAACTGCCCCGCTCATCCCTGAACAGGTTCGGAATGATTTCAAAGCAGCCGGCTAAGGGCAATTCTCTAAATTCCATGGGTCAGGCTTTCCGACAGTAGTCTCTGATGGTCTCTACCATAAAACCGGCCATCGTTTCGGTCATGCCGGGATACACACCGATCCAGAAGGTGTCTTTCATAATGGTGTCGGTGGTGGTCAGGTCACCGGCAACCCGGAAGCCGCTCCCCTCGCGGCGCATCTCATCGAAGCAGGGATGTTTGATCAGGTTGCCGGCAAACAGCATGCGGGTCTGGATGCCTTTGCCCTCCAGATGCCCCACGATCCTGTCACGGGTAAGTCCGCAGCCGGGACGGACCGTGAGCAGGAAACCGAACCAGGAGGGATCGGCGTGTTCCGTCGCCTCCGGCAGAATCAGACGCTCTCCCAGGTCGGCCAGACCATCCCGCAGCAGCTTCCAGTTCCGTTTACGTGTCTCGATAAAACCGGGCAGTTTCTCCAGCTGGGCACAGCCAATAGCCGCCTGCATGTCAGTAACCTTCAGGTTGTAACCGAAATGCGAATAAACGTATTTGTGGTCATAGCCAAACGGAAGCTCACCGAACTGCTGGCCGAAGCGGTTGCTGCAGGTGTTGTCCCTCCCCGACGGGCACCAGCAGTCGCGCCCCCAGTCGCGGAAAGACTCCACCAGGCGCTTCAGCAGGGGGTCATCGCTATAAACCGCCCCCCCCTCTCCCATGGTCATATGATGCGGCGGATAAAAGCTGGAGGTGCCGATATGACCGATGCTGCCGGTATAGCGCCAGTTCCCCTGGTACAGGTAGCGCGAACCGAGCGCGTCGCAGTTGTCCTCGATCAGCCAGAGATCGTGGCGATCACAGAACGCCCGGACGGCGACCAGATCAAAGGGATTGCCCAGGGTGTGGGCCGCCATGACGGCCTTGGTTCGTTCTGACCGGGCCCCTTCCAGGCGGGATACGTCGATATTATAGGTAGGCAGACTCACATCCACAAACACCGGCACGGCGCCATATTGGATGATCGGTGCCACGGTGGTAGGAAAGCCGGCCGCCACGGTAATGACCTCATCGCCGCGCTTGATGCGGCGCTCACCCAGCTTCGGGGAGGTCAGTGCCATAAACGCCAGCAGGTTGGCGGAGGAACCGGAGTTGGTCAGAGAACAGTGCTGAACGCCGAGAAAAGCGGCAAAGTCGCGCTCGAACTGCTCGGCGTAACGACCGGTGGTCAACCAGAAATCCAGGGAGGAATCAATCAGGTTCCCGATCTCCCGTTCGTCGAACACCCGGCCGGCGTAGGGGATCCGGTCGCCGGGGGCGAACGTTTTTTTCCCGTGGGCATGGCGGTGATAGGCCAGGGCAGCCTCAATGGCCTGTTGTCTCAGCTGCTGTTCTTCTGTTTCAAAGGTGTTCATGGGGACCTCGTCAGCCGAAAATGTGTCAGCTCGTATAATCTGCTATCTGCTCCAGGCAGACCTGCTGCAGGTTGTCACCGGCCCGGAAGCTTTCCGTCCAGGCGATAATAGTGTCCAGCGTTTTTTCCAGATTCCAGCGGGGAGACCAATCCAGACAGCTGTGGGCCTTGCTGCAGTCCAGCTTCAGATAGTGGGCCTCATGCGGATGTCCACCACGATCAATTTCGTAGCGGGCCTCTTTGCCCCACTGCCGGCACATCCGCTGTACAATACGCTCCACCGGCCAGGCATCATCGTCGGCCGGACCGAAATTCCACCCTTCGGCATAGTTGACACCATCTTTATACAAACTTTGCGCCAGGGTCAGGTAGCCCGAAAGCGGCTCCAGCACATGCTGCCAGGGGCGGATCGCGTGAGGGTTGCGGATTCGCACCGGCTCGCCCGCCAAAAGCGAGCGGATGATATCCGGAATCAGCCTGTCGGAAGCCCAGTCGCCACCACCAATGACGTTGCCGGCCCGGGCCGTAGCCAGAGCGACGCCATGTTCTGAAAAACGCTGGGGATTAAAAAAAGAGGACCGATAGGAGGAAGTGACCAGCTCGGAACACCCCTTACTGTTGGAGTAGGGATCGAAACCTCCCATGGGCTCATTCTCGCGGTAGCCCCACACCCATTCGCGGTTTTCGTAGCATTTGTCGGTGGTGACATTAACCACCGCCCGGACGCCCGGACAGCTGCGCACCGCTTCCAGCAGGTGAACCGTTCCCATAACGTTGATGGCATAGGTCTCAACCGGAATAGTGTAGGAATCGCGAACCAGCGGCTGGGCGGCCATGTGGATGACGATCTCGGGGGCGAACGCTGTCATTTCGGCTTGCAAACGTTCCAGGTCCCGTACATCGGCAATTATCGATGAAACCAGCTTCCCCACGCCGGCCAGCTCAAACAGGCTGGGATCGGTGGGAGGCTCCAGCGCATAACCGCTAACCCGTGCCCCAAGAATGCTGAGCCACAGGCAGAGCCAGGAGCCCTTGAAACCGGTATGGCCTGTTATGAATACCTTCTTGTCACGCCAGAAGCTGTTATCGATCATGAGGGACTACCACACTTTCCAGGGCGCTTTTTCACTCGCCCAGAGCTCTTCCAGATGATTCTTGTCGCGCAGGGTGTCCATCGGTTGCCAGAAGCCATCGTGTTTGTAGGCCATCAACTGGCCATCCGCGGCCAACCGTTCCATGGGGCCGCGCTCGAAAATCGAGGCATCGTCCTCGATGTAATCGATTGTTTTCGGGTCGAGCACAAAAAAACCGCCGTTGATCCAGTTGCCGTCACCGGCCGGTTTTTCCTGAAAGGATGTTACCTGATCACCATCACCAAAGCAGAGCGCCCCGAAGCGTCCCGAAGGCTGCGTTGAGGTGACGGTGGCCAAACGTCCGTGACCCCGGTGGTGCTCCACCAGTTTGGCAATATCAATATTTGCGACGCCATCACCATAGGTCATCATGAAGGGTTCGTCCCCCAGGTAGGGTGCGACCCGTTTCAGGCGGCCACCGGTCATGGAGTCCTGCCCCGTGTCCACCAGTGTTACCCGCCAGGGCTCGACGTATTTCTGATGCACTTCCATGGCATTGTTTTGCATGTCAAAGGTGACATCACTCATATGCAGAAAATAATTGGAAAAATACTCCTTGATGACATAACCCTTGAAACCAAGGCAGATCACAAAATCATTGAACCCGTAGTGGGAGTAGATTTTCATGATATGCCAGAGAATCGGCTTGCCGCCGATCTCCACCATCGGCTTTGGCTTCAGAACCGTCTCCTCGCTCAAACGGGTTCCCAGACCACCTGCCAGTAGAACAACTTTCATAGATCCTCCCTGTAAACATATCTAGCTGATTTAACTACCATTACGAATTCCGCTTGTCCGGTGAGAAGATAAAATGGGAACCGACTCCGGATTGGACCAGCAGCGATCGCATCTGATCAACCCGCTTGAGAGACGTAATGATAAAAACTGACGATTCTGCCAGAGATTCGGGTGTGATATCACCAATCGTCCTTCCCATAAACATTTTGCCAGAGCAGGCATCGTCCAGCACCCCTGCCAGCTCAAGCCCGGTTTCCTGCAGGGACAGCCAGGCAATTTCCGCAACCTCATCCACTCCACAAAAGACAACGCGCGTCACACCCCGTTCGGCAAGTTGCTGGAAAAGATCGAGATAGTCATGGCGGGTTACGGTGTAGAGGCTGGTGAAATAGTTGACATGCTGATAAGCGAGACGGGCTTTTTCCGCGATGCCGGTTGGAGTCAGCAGGTAGGCGTAGCGGTTCTGGGGATAGTTCTTAATGCGGATATAACCCTTGGAGACAAAATTTTTGAGATATGAGTTGACGAGCCCAAGGGCAATTCCTAGACGCTGCGCCAGTTCGCGTTGGGAAACAGGACGCTCATCCGCAACTTCAGAAAGCAGCTGAAACGCCTTGAGATCATCCGGTGCTCCGTTACTCAGTGTGTTCATGTTTTGAACATAGCCTAAGAATGGAGACAAATCAAGGCGAATTTTGCACAACAATCGTCATAACACCCCGTAAATTATGAAGATACCTATCAGGTCTAAACTTTAATATTCTTGACATGTTGCAATCTAAGGATTATGAGATATCATCGTCAAAACTGGCTGAATAACAGTTTTTTCATTGTTTTCCTGAGACACAAATAATCTCCCTCGACAGGCCCAGAATTTATGCTTCCCAAGAAACGATTCAGCGATTTGATGCTTGAACAGGGGCTCATTACCCAAGAGCAGCTTCAACTCGCCCTGCAGGAGCAGAAAAAAACCGGAGAACTGCTGGGTTCGATCCTGTTCAGCCTCGGTTACATCAGCCAGAAAGATCTCTTCAGGTTTCTTACCCTCTCCGAATCCACCAAAGACCCGTTAGTACAGGGTGAATCGCCGTCAAACACATCCCTCTCTCAGGAGATGGATTATCTGGTTAAGCAGAGCAGTTCCCTTTTCCAGCGCGAAGGCACGCTGGGCAAAAAGGAACTGGATTCTGCCTATTCACCACTTGTAAACCTCGTAGAAAAAATCATTACCGAGGGAATCCGCAGGAGTGCGACCGATATCCATGTAAACCCTGATTTAAAGGGTATCCGTATTCGCTACAGGGTTGACGGCGTCCTTCAGCACAGCATGTTCCTGCCCTTTGAATTGCTCAACCCCATCGTTTCGCGATTCAAAATCATGGGCCAGCTGAATATTGCCGAGTCACGCCTCCCTCAAGACGGTTCGGCCGAGTTTTTCTACAAAAAACGTAAACTTGATCTGCGCATTTCGACCTTTCCGGTGGTCGGCGGCGAAAACGTTGTCGTACGTCTGCTGGATAAGGCCCAGGTCAAAGTAGGATTGGAAAACCTCGGATTCTTCGACGATGACATCGAAATACTCAATGAGTCAATCCAGCTGCCGTTCGGTATGATCCTCGTAACCGGGCCGACCGGGTCGGGTAAAACGACCACGCTCTACTCCTGTCTGAGCATGATCAATACTGTCAGCAGAAACATCATCACCCTCGAAGACCCCGTGGAATACCATCTGCCGCTGGCGCGGCAATGCCAAATCAACGTCAAGGCGGGACTCACCTTTGCCAGCGGTCTGCGCTCAATCTTGAGACAGGACCCTGACGTCATCCTGGTCGGTGAAATGCGTGATACGGAAACCGCAGAACTTGCCATTCGCGCCGCTCTTACCGGACACCTGGTATTCAGCACGATTCACACCAATGATGCTATTTCCAGTATTGCCCGACTGATGGATATCGGCATAGATCCTTTCTTAATTTCATCGACACTGGATTCGATCATTGCACAGCGACTGGTACGCTCACTTTGTGAAGAGTGTAAAGAAGTTGTGCCGCCTTTCAGCCCGCAATACAAAAAACTGGGTGTAATCCCCGAAGAGCAGAAACTATACAAGGCAAAAGGATGCCCCGCCTGTGATGAATCAGGATTCAAGGGGCGCTCCGTTATTTATGAAATACTGAAGATCACCCCCGCCATTCGTGAAATGATCAACGAAAAGGCCAACCTGGAGGAAATTCGCAGGAAGGCACTTGAAGAGGGTTTTGTTCCAATGCGCAGGGTTGCCATAGAAAAGATTAAGGCGGGCATAACGACCTACGATGAAGTCAGCCACGCCACCCGACTGGAAATCTGATGGGAGCCTACAGCTATCGAGCCATAGACGGTCAGGCCGCCATTCACCAGGGGAGAATCTCCGCGCGGAATGTGAATGAGCTGGAGCGGATCCTGTCCGGACAGGGCATGACGCTGATAGAAGCAGAGAACACCTCATTTCTCAATTTCAGCGATCTTTTCGGCATCAAATTCAGCCAGAAGGATCTCCTTGATTTCACCTACATGCTCAAGCTGGTCGTAAACTCGGGGATTCCGATTCTCACGGGGATCAAGGGTCTGATGCAGGGACATTCCAATAAAAAAATCACCTTTGCGGCTAACGCGATTTATCAAGGCATCGACTCCGGACTATCCCTATCGGAGGTGATGCAATCACAGCCGCTGATATTTCCTCCCTATTATATTCACATGGTGCGGGCGGGAGAGGCGTCAGGCACCCTGGACAACAGTCTCGATTTTCTCCTGAGCTATCTGAGCTGGCAAATAGAATTCACCAAGACGGTCCGTGGTGCCCTGTCGTACCCAATCACCATTCTTACAATCATGTGCGGCCTGATGGTCATAATCTTCACCGTTGTTTTTCCAAAAATGCTGAACCTGTTGACAGGATTGGGGGCCGCCTTGCCAATGCCCACCAGGATCATGCTGACGTTGTCAGGTTTTCTGCGTGGAAACTTTGCGTTCATCGTAACCGCCACCATACTTGCAGTGGTTTCCTTTTATATACTGAAACGTTCCCCGAACGGCCGGCGCTTCATCGACCAGCAGATTTTGCGGCTGCCGTTTATCGGAGACCTGATCTGCAAGATCAACCTTTCACGGTATTTCAAAATCGTGGCCACACTGCACGCTTCCGGTTTGAATACCAATCAGACGTTTACAATTGGAGCCGAAGTTGTCGGCAATACCGTGTTGTCCGAAAAGCTGCGTTCGATCTCCGCCGCCCTGATGACCGGTGAGAGTATCTCTGATTCCATGAGACGCACGGGATATATCCAGGATCTGGTGGTGGATATGGTCGGAATTTCTGAAAAGACCGGCAGCCTGGACGACGCTTTGAACCGTGCCAGCGATATCCTCGACAAAGAGGTGCCGGACACCATCAAAAAGGTAGTTTCACTTGTTGAACCGCTCTCGATCGTCCTCCTGGGGGGACTTGTGCTGCTGCTGTTATTATCCATTTTTCTCCCCATCTACAAAGTAATCGGCAACATAAAGGTGCGCTGATGAAACGCGGATTCACACTTATTGAAGTACTTGTCACGCTCGCAATTTTTTCTGTTTTTGCCGGTATGATGGTTCCTGCCGTGTGGAAATGGTGGGAAAGTCAGGAAGTGCAAACCACGAAGGAGCGCTTGAATACCCTCAAATTGGGCATGATCGGTGACAACAAGCAGGTCCAGAACGGTATCAGGACGAGTTTCGGCTTTGTGGGTGATATCGGGGAACTCCCCTTTGGCAACGCGACCACGCTGAGCGGATTGAAATACCTGGTTTCCAACCCCGCCCCGACATACCCCAACTGGAATGGACCGTACATAAGCGATTTTGACAGGAATTCCTACGCGGTTGATGCGTGGGGGAGAGCCTTCAGATACACGGCGCACAGCGCCACGGATTCAGTCGGTGAACGGTATCTTTCCGGGGAGATACGAAGCGCCGGCCTCAACGGGATATTCGAAACCGACGGTGATGACATTTTTGTAGAGATCGGCGTCAAGGATGTCGCCCCAACCCACAGAATTCAGGGCAACTTTGCATTTAATACTTTGTCGAGTACCGGATATCGAAGCGCCAATTTTATCGTTGAATACAGACGCCCCGATGTAGCGGGCGAATTCCAGCAGGTCTCGGCCTGTAAATCAGCATTCCCAAATTTTACGACCGTTTTCCCGACCGGTTCAAGCCCCGGAAACCTCCCGATCGGAAAAATCACTGTAAAAAGCCAACTTTATAATAATGATACTTGTAGTGGATCAGCTTTTAAAATCAGCGGCGGACTCGACTATTTCATTTCCGACAATATAAGCAGACTGTTCATCAACCTGCCGGCAACACCATAGGACACCATGGCCGATCTCTTCCTCGACATACGTGACAGACATATCCGCGCCATTGCAGCCAGCAATGGTGAAACACGTTTCCAGCGTGCGTACCTGCTGACGGCGCAATCGGAGCAGACAACCTCCCAGCGTTCTCTCCAGGCAGGCGAACTGGCCGGCATACTTTCCCTGATTAGGAGTGATGCCGACATAAGCCTTGATCAGGCGCACATAATTGTTCCCTCGTCCGACGTTCAGAAGGAAATACACCGGCTTCCACGTATGCCGCAGCAGGACGCGGAGAAATTGCTGGCCCGCAAGGTGGCAGAAAAAACGGGCGATGAAAACCCGCAAATACACGTAATCCCCATGGCAATTGAGCAGGCGCAGCAGGAGTGGCTCCTGGAATATGTTCCAACCACTGCCCTGAGGGATTATAAAAGCGAATTTTCCGCAGGGCGGTTGAAGTTAAAAACGGCCACCACCGCCACGGCGGCCATTTTCCACGCAATCGCACATATCCGTGAATCAATTTTCAACGCCCATGCCATCTTCGAAATCAACGCTACCAGTGTTGAAGCGTATTATGTTTCCAGCTCAAGCCTGTTGATGCATGAAACACTCCCGCTGGGCGGTGATGATGAGTTCCGGAATCATCAGGATGATGAACGCGCCCATAAAAGGCGGATATTTTCAATCCTTGACATCCTACACAGGGTCAACACCCAGTTCCAGTCCGCACACCCCATGACCCCGTTGGAGAAGGTATGGCTCTGCGGCACCGAATCAGCCATTACCGAACTTTCAACAACCCTGCAGGATGCGATGGATGTGGAGACCTCCCTGCTATCCGCAGACGACACCAGTTCTTTCGTTTCCCTGCACGGATTTGTCAAGGCGTACCACGAAAACCGTGCAGTAAATTTCATCCATGCCGATCTTCTGAAACGCTTCCCGCTCCGCAAAAAAACGGGGATGCTGGTGTATGTCGTGACAGCCCTTGTAACTGCCTTTTTTGTCGTCACGGCAGAATATCGCCACCATAAACTCCTGGACAAGGACGCCCAGACAAAAAAACAGCTTGCCGCACAGAAGGCATCCAAGAGTGCTTCGGCAAGTTTTGCAAAGAACCTTGATTCCCTTAAAAAACTGTCGGGCAGCCAGATCGTGTTGTATCCGATATTCAGGGAACTGGCCATGAACCTCCCCGATGGGGTTTATCTGGAGGCATTCAATTTCTCCAGTAAGGATACCGGAGATAAAATCGATATCATTGCCTCATTTACCCAGAACAGTGATCTTGGCACACGGAAAACCCTGACAAAGCTGGTGGATCTCGTAAAACAGTCGCCATACCTGCGCCACTACCACGAACCGTCCGTAACCTCCGTAACCAAGGCCCAGAAAAAATTCATGGTTGTTAAATTCACGTGCGAGGTACGACCGATTGACCCGGCAAAATAAGCTCATTATTTTAGCAATATACCTTTTGATACTTGCTATTGCCCTGCCGGTTTACCGGATCAAGCGCGCATCAGCCGATAAGCGTCTTCAGGCTCAGATCACCGCTTCCCAACGGGAGATTTCAAAAATCCAGGAAGTATCTTTGGAGATGGATCGATTGAAAAGGTTGTTTCCGGCTGAAGCCGGTATTGCCCCATTCATCGAAGATCTTTATACGGCAGCACAACATTCCGGTTTGTCGTCCCACGAAGCAAGTACGGAAAATGTTCCCGGCCGACCGGCTGGCCGCGGCACCACCTCTCTCGACGAACTGCAGCGTTTCCGGTTCAAGATTTCCGTGGATGGCAGCTATCGCTCCATTGCCGAATACGTCCGCAGGATTCAAAATATCGAGCGTTACAAGCGAATTACCGAAATCAAACTGACGACTGGTGCGAACGGGATTAGCGGTTCCATTGCACTTGAGCTCGTTGCGCTGAGGGGTCCTGATGCGCGCTAACTTTCCATTATTCTGGTGTATTGTTTTGTTCATGTGCGTCGGCAGCAACGCTCACGGTGTCCAGGCCGACACCATTTCGAGGGGGACGGTTTCCGCCGCACGCGTAGAGCAGCCCCAATGGAAATCAACGCCGGAAGATACCGGTGCCTGGAGGAGAGAACCTTTTAAAAGCACCGAGAATCAGCGCGCCACACCACTGACATCCATAAAATCAATTCAACCAGCCACCACCTTCGTTCTTCATGGAATCATGAAAAGTAACTCTCACTTTTATGCCATTATAAATGGCACCACGGTCCGGGCAGGTAACCGTATTGACGGGTGGAATGTAGCCGAGATCAACCGTTACCGTGTGACGCTGCGCCGTGATAAAGAGACCCAACTCATAGACATCTTTCAGGGAATAATTGATCGAGGTACACGATGAAGCGAAATGTATTAATCATGCCCATTGCCGCAATTGTATTGGCAGGTTGCGTCAATCCCTCAGTAAGCACCCTTCGAGACACAAAGGTCGATCCGACCTACGCAGTACCAAAGCTGACTGCGATGGCAGAGCCTCAAAAAAAGGATCCCGAAGCATATCGCCAATTGAACCCTGGTCGAACCTATTCGTTGGCGCTTAAAGACGCTGACATCTATGATGTTTTGATTCTGCTGTCAAAAGAGAGTGGAACTCCGATAGTTGGTGAACGAGGCCTTCGGGGCCTGGTACGGATAGATGCACATAACAAAAAACTGGGCGAACTGCTTTACGCGATTCTAAAACCCCTGGGATATACAGCCAGAGTTGAAAATGGCATGATCCTGGTTGGCAAACCACAACTTGCCACAAGAATATTCAGGGTCAACTATATCAAAGACAAACGAAATTCCAGCAGCAACACGAATGTATCCGGTTTTTCAGCGGGGGGCAGCTCCGGCAGCGTAACGGTCTCCACGGAAGGCAAATCCGACTTCTGGGGTGCGCTGGAGTCATCATTGGAAATGCTCGTGTTCGGCACAAGCGGCTTGGGTAAGCGCGAAGGCGGTGGATATATCCGTGGCGAGGCGGAAAAAAAGATCGTGGGGGAACGTTCCGTAAACAGTTCCACCCAGTCGGCTGGAAGCTCAAATACACAGGGGGGCTACGACCGGCAGTCGAACACCAGCCTCAATACTCGCTCCACACTTCAGGCAACCGATGTTGAAGACCCACAACTACAAAATGCCCAAATCAGCCAGAACCAGCTAAAGCAACTGGTGGTAAACGAAACAGCTGGCGTTATTTATATCACTGATTTCAGTGAAAACCTGGATAAGATCGCATCATTTCTGGCAGACGTAGAGGAAGGCAGCAAACGGCAGGTTCTCATTCAGGCTCATATTATGGAAGTTACCCTTAAAGACACCTTTTCTCTCGGAATCGACTGGAAAAGCATTATTGACAAGGCATCTAACGTAACGCTTGCTCAAGCACTTATTCCTTCAAGTGCGATTACGTCGCAAGTCTCAGGGAGTAACGCATTCAAATTTTCAGCATCGGGCAGTGACTTTTCTGTTGTAGTAGAAGCCATGAAAGAGCAGGGCAATGTCAACATGCTTTCAAGCCCCAAGATTAGCGCCCTGAACAACCAAAAAGCGGTTATCAAGCTTACGACCAAAGAAGTGTCCTGGGTGTCATCTAAAACTACCCAGAATAACGCAATCGGGGGACAGGACACCTTTACTACATCACCACAAGTTGACGAAGTTGGAATTTTCCTTGATGTGACTCCACAGATTGGTCAAACAGGTACAATTACCATGCAGATTCACCCAAGTGTTTCGGAGATCAAGGAAATATCAACGTCACCTGATAAAACCAGCACTAAACCGGTGATAAGCGTTCGTGAAATTGACACGATGGTTGACGCCCGTGCCGGTGAAACCATAGTCATCGCAGGATTGATCTCGGACCGGTTAATAGAAACAAAACGCAGTGTCCCCCTGCTGGGCGACATCCCCTACCTGGGCATGCTTTTTTCCTACAACAAACAGGAGCGCAGCAAAAGTGAACTCGTGATCATGATGACACCGTATATTCTCAACACAAAAAGCATCGAAGAGATACGCGACGAACATGAGCAGCGAATGCGTGACATGGGTGGTTCCTTCCACCTGATTAACAATCTGGGAAGTCTGGTAACAGAGAAATCATCAAGAGACTGGATGATGCAGACAAATAAGACTCTTATCCCGACCGTGGCACAACCATCTGAATCGCCATCACCCGGCAACAATGCTACGCCAGGAGCACATCCTAACAATTAAAATATTTTTTATTTTTAACCCAAAACAGCTCCAATTTTTAAAGAAATATCACCATACCAATTGACAAATGAGAATATTAATTTATAGTTTACAGCATGGATTTATTACTTTTGAGGAGGATTGTTATGTCGACTGTGAGGAACTGTAAAGGTTTTACGTTAATTGAAGTTGTGGTTGTTGCAGGCATTATTGCAATTTTAGCCGGTTTTCTCGTTCCGATGATATTCAATCAAGTTGATGAGGCGAAGATCACTCGCGCTCAAGGTGACATGAAAACAATCCAAACCTCTATAATGGCATTCAAGAAAGACACCGGCAACTGGCCGATCAAAACTACAGATCCTGCAGTAACCGTCAGTTTACTTTACTCAGATTCAAAATCAACATTAACTCCGCCAATTCCTACAACACTTAGCACAAACTGGGACCCCACAACGGCTGAGAGATTGGCCGCCCATTTGAATTCGAACAATGATAATCTTTACGGAACCACATGGAAAGGCCCATACATGAACAGCATTGCAGCAGATCCGTGGGGTAATGCTTACATCATAAACTCAAATAATTTCAACAATCCATTAGATCCAATAGCAAAAGTCTGGATAATTTCAGCGGGCCCTGATGGTGAAGTACAATCAAACCCGAATATTGACTCCTGTTCTGACTTGAATGCATCCCCTCCAGGAAATGATGTCTGTCTGCGAATAAAGTAATCAAGCACAAAAGCCCCCAGGAAACTGGGGGCTTTTAGCTTTTTAGGCGTATCCAAAAAACAGCTGTCCGTGTTAAAACCTCAGCTATCTACAAATCCCCTTCGGTAGTTGTCATCACAAGTTTGCCATGCTTGACGCCCTTGACACTGATAAGTTCATGCGCAATCCGTTTGATTTCCCGAACCAGACCACGGATAATCAGCACCTCAAGACAGTTATGGGCATCAAGGTGAACATGTAGCGATGAAACGATTTGATCATGGTGTGAATGCTGGTGTTCTGTCAGTTTGTCGGACAGATCTCGAACGTGGTGATTATAAACCAGCGTAACGGTTCCAACCGCCGATTGCTCCTCTGAACCGAGACGTTCCTCTACCAGAGAAGCCCGGATCAGATCACGAATCGCTTCGGAACGATTCATGTAACTTTTCTGTTCTATCAACTGGTCAAAACTATCCAGTAGTTTTTCATCCAGTGAGATACCGAATCTGACCGTATTGCCCATAGGTTCAGCCTCCTGACACGTGGGATTGAGAATGGTTATAGTCGATTCCTCTTTGAATTGAAACTGCTTTGTAATCGCATGATATTACGTCTTCGATGACCCTTGGGAGCACATGTTATGCTTATCCGCGCTATAATCTGGATGAACCTCGCACTCATATTTTATACATGGGCCGTCTTCAGCGGTAGAAAACAAGGTTTACATACTCGTCATCTCGTAATATTCGGAATTGGACTGATCTGTGATTATCTCGGTACAACAGAAATGAGTTATTACGCCCGTTCATTCGGCAAGGCTCCTCAATGGCACAATATTACCGGAATTGCGTCGCTTGGCGGAATGGCTTTTCATTTCTTGTTGGCATTGGTAGCATCCTTGTCGGGTAAAGCTGAAGGTGCCAACAAAGTCTTTCATCGAGTCAGTCTAACCATATACACATGCTGGCTGATCGCATTCGCCAGCGGAGCAATTTCCGGAATGCTTCGACTCCATCGTTAAAATTTCAATCTACGCAACATTACCCCTCCCCCTTATCAATACAATTCATATTCACAGCTGTACTTACTGTATTCAATATTGACACCTTAATTCCAATATTGCATAACCGTAGTGTCACACAATTTACATTCGTGTTACGACGAAAGGGATGACATTATATGCACATGGCAGACGCTCTGCTTTCACCCACAGTCGGATGTGTCATGTGGGGAGCCGCAACAGTAGCAATCGCCCACAGCTCACATAATATCCGCGCGCAAAAGGATGATAGCAAGGTTCCGTTAATGGGGGTCTTAGGGGCTTTTATATTTGCCGCACAGATGATCAACTTCACAATTCCGGCAACAGGTTCCAGCGGACATCTGGGAGGAGGACTGCTCCTTTCAATTTTATTAGGACCATGCGCAGCCTTTATTGTCATGGTATCGGTCTTGACGGTACAGGCACTTTTCTTTGCCGATGGCGGGCTGTTAGCGCTCGGTTGCAACATCATCAACCTGGGGTTTTTCCCGGCCTACATTGCTTATCCTCTTTTTTACAGGAAACTCCTTGGCAGCCACCCGACACAAAGCAGTACGTTTCGCGCCGCAATACTGACGGCTGTGGCAGGCCTGCTGCTGGGTGCATCCGGAGTAGTTCTGGAAACCGTCGCATCCGGCGTTTCGTCGCTACCGCTTCAGACCTTTGCCTCTCTCATGCTGCCGATTCACGTGGGCATCGGAATCGTTGAGGGGTTGGTAACTGCCACAGTTGTATCATTCGTGTACAAAGCGCGTCCGGAAATCATACTGTCGGGCCAGCAGGACGTCAGCGCTGCACGGAAACAAACAATGGGAGCATTAGCTGTCCTATTTCTTATCGCCGCCCTCCTGACAGGCGGTATATTGTCACGATATGCCTCCGAACTGCCAGATGGTCTGGAGTGGGCGATCTCGCAGACAACCGGCAGAAAAGCCCTTGATCCGATCACAAGCAGGGCGCACGAAACCATGGCACGCATACAAGATAATAGTGCATTTTTCCCTGACTATGCTTTCAGAACAGCATCATCGAAACAGCCCAACGAACCCACTGGTAACAGTGGTAGCAGCATTTTTTCGAGCTCCGCCCTGCCAGGTTTTCTGGGGAGTGTGTTGGTCCTCTTCGTAACAGCGATCATAGGTTTTCTTCTACGAAAACGAATTCAGACAACCTGACAAATTTTCTGCTCTTGGAAAAAAGAAACACATTCACCTTCTGACTTTATCTACGTAGTGTAATGTGGTCTTGACAACTCCATCCTGAATACAGACTGCGGTCACTTATGATTTCAATCAACAGTGCGGTGCTTGATCTGAAAAAGCTTGATCTTCTTGGTCGAGGCAACTCTCAGATACATAAACTTGACGCCAGGGCCAAGGTTGCAGTAACACTGCTTTTCATTATCTGCGTTGTTTCATTTGATAAGTACGAATTAACTGCTTTATTCCCTTTTTGTATTTTTCCGGTGGTCATGGCCGCTCAAAGTTCACTTCCGACACTCTTTCTGGTTAAAAAAATCGCGTTACTTACACCGTTTATTTTAATCGTAGGGGCATTCAATCCCCTGCTGGATCAAGAGGTAATTCACAAAATCGGTATATTCGGGATATCGGGAGGATGGATTTCCTATGCATCAATTCTGACACGGTTCATACTGACAATCGGGGCAGCCCTGATTCTGGTTGGATCAACCGGCTTTACCTCTGTCTGCCAGGCTTTGGCACGGTTAGGCCTACCGCACGTTTTTACCGTACAGCTCCTGTTTCTGTATCGCTATATTTTTGTACTGGCAGAAGAAGGCAACAAAGCTTCACGAGCACGAGAACTTCGTGCATTCGGAAAAAAAGGACTTGGCGTTCGCAGCATCGGGAGCCTGATCGGACATCTGCTTTTACGAACCTGGCAGAGGGCTGAGCATATATACATGGCCATGCAATCGCGTGGTTTTTCGGGTGAATTTCATACCCAGCGTGTCAGCCGTTTTGGCATGGCCGAAGCATGCTTTGTGCTCGGCTGGTCAGCACTTTTCGCTTTCATGCGCTTGCAGAATGTTTCTCAGCTGCTCGGGAAGATTGTTTTGGGAGGATTGCAGTGAGTCACCATATCGTGGAAGCTCAGAATCTTTATTATAACTATCCCGACGGTACCTCGGCACTGCATGATATATCGTTTCGCATCACCCATGGTGAATCTGTTGCTATTATCGGTGCCAATGGTGCTGGAAAATCGACCTTATTGCTGCACTTGAATGGTTGCTTAACCGCACGTAGCGGGAAAATCAGAATCGGTGACACTCCACTATCCCCTGGGACTCTTGCCGACATCCGCCGCACTGTGGGCATGGTTTTTCAGGATCCGGATGACCAGCTTTTCATGCCAACCGTCTTTGATGATGTTGCCTTTGGCCCCTGCAATCTTGGTTTAACCGGACCGGATGTAGAACAGCGGGTGTTGGAAGTGCTGGAACATGTGGGAGTAGCACACCTGTCTGGAAAGCCCCCCTACCACCTTTCCGGCGGTGAAAAAAAACGGGTGGCCATCGCCTCAGTTCTCGCCATGTCTCCGGACATTCTGGTTATGGATGAACCAACCAGCGGACTGGACCCCTTTGCCCGCAGACAGTTGATAAACCTGATCCGAAATTTTCACCACACGAGAATAATCACCAGCCACGATCTTGATATGGTCTATGAAGTATGTGAGCGTACAATCATCCTGAATCGTGGCACTGTCGCGGCGGATGGCCCAACCAAAGAACTCTTTGACAATGAGGAACTCTTGCTTGAATGCCGACTGGAAAAACCTTTTTCCATGCAAGGCTGCCCCAGATGCAACAGTGGTCATGTTGAGGTTCAAAGTTCATTCACATTAAATCAGATATGAGTATAACTACCTACATTGTCATAATACTTGTTTGTATTTCAGGTACGGCACTCTTCTTTGCCGCCCATGTTTTCAGAAACATGTTCACCCCCACCAGGGGAAAACTGATTTCAGACTATCCACATCCAGCTAAAGCCCTACTGGTGATGGACATCCAGGAGAGTAGTACCAGTCCACGTATTGACGTACCTTTCCCGCTCGAAACGCCCTTTGGCAGAATGGTTGTAACCGTCAACCATCTGATAGGACATTTTGAGTATTCCGGACATGAGATCGCCTATATCCGTCAGGTTTTTTCAAACAACTTCATCTCACGCCTGCATGGAGGCCGCATCCTTGCGGGCAGAATGGAACCCCGGATCTGTCGCTGGATCAAAGTCATCAATGCCAATAGTTTTGTCAAGAACCGGACAGATGCCTTTTCAAGCCGGGAACTGGAACAGTTTCTCATTGATCATCAGGTAGACGAGATTTTCCTGGTAGGCCTGGATGCCGCCTTCTGCGTATACTACACAGCCCTTGGAGCGCTTAACCGTGGGTACAAGGTGACTGTCATTTCTGACGCAGTCCTGACAGGCAAAAGCCTTCCAAGCACTCTGCAATTATTCCGTGAGAAAAAAATTACAGTTTCCAGCAGTCAGGAACTGCTCAGCACTTTTAACAAAAAACCCTGACAAGTATTTCTTGTCAGGGTTATAAAAACTTCGGATATTAAATTTATTACGGAATGGGAGCAATCGTCGGATGGCGATCTAAAGCCTGCCCCTTGGCGTGCCCCTTGACCGCTCTGATCAAGGCCTTAACCTCCTCAGGCATATCCTTACCATCTTGCATTGCAGCCTTCATCTGTCCTGCCAGATATGAATGGTTGATGAAAATATCAAGAACCGAAAGCATGAATTCTTGTTTCCAAGGGGTCAGTTCATGCAGATGCTGAAATTTGTGCATATAAAATTTCTGCGCCGCTTTACCCAGTTCACGTTCGAGTTCTTCAACTGTCATATTCTTTGGCTTGATAACCGGTTCAACAAGATTGTACTTGCTGTAATCTTTGGTAAAAACGTATGGCTCAAGCTGTGGATACAGCTCAGCGTAAGGCCAGGGAGCAATTGCAAGAAAAAAAGCCATGTCAGGATTGTAATGCTTGGCAAGTTCTACCGTCTGGGCTATCGATTCGACCGTATCGTCGGGAAGCCCCAGAACCAAGGATGTTTCGGATACAATATCGGCAGCATTGATGATATCAAGTGCCTGCTTCGACTGAGCCACTTCCGTATCCTTGTTGAACATGTCCAGCGTTTCCTGCGAGCCCGCCTCTACCCCAACATAGATGTGCTCAACACCAGCCTTTTTGTATTTCCACATGATATCGGCATCACGCAGAATATCGTCAACTCTGGTTTCCATGAGAAGCTTGACAGGAACCTGACGCTCAATCATCAAATCAAGGATTTTCTCCCAACGCACCCGGTCAAAGGTCGGTAATTCGTCAGAGAGCATCGCCACCTGAACGCCATACGTATTACCAAGCATTTCAAGTTCTCCGACAACATTCTCCGCTGATCGTGCCCGCCAGGACTGAGCCCAGAAAAGTTGTTGAGAGCAGAACGAACATTGTGATTTACACCCACGGGATGTCGAAATAATTGCAAGGCGGGCATTATTTTTTGCCCGATAGCTATAAATTGGCCATTCAACGAGATCCCAAGCCGTTGGCAAATTGTCCAGGTCGTGAATATAGGGGGCTTTCGGCGTAACCTGAACCCCGCCATCACGCCAAAAGGCTAGACCGCTGACAGATGCCGGGTCACCGCCAGCATTAAGGCAATCAAACAGTTCGACAAGTGTAACTTCCCCTTCGCCCCGGACAATATAATCAAGGGTATCGTGGTTTTCTGGCAGGATCTCGTCATAGCAGAATGCTGCATGCACATTGCCAAGCACCGTAACAATGTTTGGGTTGACCTGTTTGGCAACATCGCACAATTCAAGTGCCTTGACGATTGATGCGGTATAAGCGGTGGTGGCTACCACGTCGGGCTTAAAGGCTTCAATGCGTTTTTTAATATCCGGCCATTTGTGCCACAGCGACATGGCATCATAATAATCAACCTCGTATCCGGCCGCACGAAGTGATCCGGCAATATAGACAAAAGCAACATTAAGCCAGGTTCCGGCAGACTCGACTACACCGGAATGATACGGCGGGGTAATTAAAGCAACTCTTTTGATCGTCATAAATGTCCTTACGTAGGAGATTGAACCGACTGAGCACGAAATGGGATTGATATTATCCTATTATATGTTTTTTGTCTGCAAAATTCTTACCACTGCTCAATGAAAAACCTTGCACCAGACCCACAGATATCCTATCGCGTATGCAGAAAAGAGAACAACGTGCTTAACAATCAAGGCTTTTCGGCGTGACTTTTCGGCGTCCTCGCCATACCAATTATCGACATAGGTGAAAGTCCGACCCGCACCGGTTGCCAAAATAATAACTGCCGCACCGACACTGCTCCAGAAAGAGAGGCGCTCCAGGTGATTAAGGACACCCACAACCTCTGGCGCATTAAGGTGGGCATTATGCAAAACGGCAATTGTAACAATGGTAGCCAGCCAAATGCCGGCTGCAAAGTCATGAACAAAACCATTCAGAACAACGAGTGTTTTTTTTAACATTCAATCTCCGATAAATTATTGACCCAGGTCAATAAAGCTGGTGTAAAAGAGTAATCCTCAACCAATAAATTGGTTCACTCAGCTGTTACACATCGAAACTGAGTAATCAGTGTTCAATCCTAAAACCGCTATGGAATGTTGACGATACAAACGGAATCCCCCAGTAGCTCAGAATCATAATCCCGACTGCAACCAAAGAATAAATCGCCAGACGGCGGTTTCTCCAACCCATGGTAATCCGTAAATGCAGATAGATTCCGTACACAAGCCAGGAGATCATTGACCAAACCTCAACGGGATCCCAGTTCCAGTAATTTCCCTTGACCTGGTTAGACCATAGTGCCCCAGTGACCATCATCAAGCCCAGAAAAACAAATCCTCCACTGATAAAACGGTAGCTGAGCTCATCCAACCGCTGCAGATCAGGCATTCTGTCATAAACACCGCCCGAACGATTCTCTTTCATCAGATACAGTGCTCCAAGGGCTGCTGCAAACAAAACACAGCTGAAACCGGTCGTTGCAGCAAAAATATGTGTCCAGAGCCATGTACTTTGCAATGCGGGGGGGACCGTGCTGCCAATACCTTTTGTCAAAGCCCCCGCCCAGCCCATCAGAATGAAGCAAACCGGCATGACCAAAACACCTGCAGACTCTAAACTGCGAACAATCAGTTGGGATACCAGAAACACGGACACCGCAATCAGCACACCGGAAGCAAGTGATTCTGAAATTGCAATAAACGGGGGAACACCGCCAACAAACCACCTCAAAACAACCGCCCCAAGGTTCCCGCTGAACCCCACTACAACGAAGGACAATCCACAATTGAACAGTGCCTCTTTGCGTGCCAAGAGCCCGAAGACATAACAGAAGGCAGCGATGCCATAGCAGGCGACTGCAGTCCAGAACAAAGTCATTTCATACTGTGCCATTGCGCATCCCTCTCGAACATAGTAGACTAAGGTCCAGCTGATTTTACGCACCCAGCCTACTCGCGTAATGCAAAATTGACTCACTATAGACGTAAAAACCCGATTTGTCTATCAGCTGGGTTTCATGCGCATCAGGAATTACCACATAAGAAAATATTTAGGCACCCAGAAATAATTTGCATGGACAAAAAAATCACCGTACAAATAGCAGCAGCTGATTTTTATGCCACTGAATTGAGAATGGGTAATAACACAATATTTATATGCTCCTTTATTGGGCAGGCAGCATCATTTTTGTGCACCCCGTCCTTCGATATCGACCGACAGAAATAAGTTGCATTCTTTAAGCATATGATATTTTTGACCATTTCACAGCAACACCCGTGGCACGAAAATTGCCGTAAACTGCTTGTTTCAAACACAAACTCTCGGTAATTACTCAAAACATACCATTAAACAGGAGTAGCCCTTATGCCCAGCAGCCAAGAGATCAGCCACCGCCTGACTGAAGATGTTCTCTCCATTATCAATGCCGGTGTAGACGCTGAACTGAGCGATGCCGCCTTCAATGATTACAGCATGCAACTGTTTTCTTTTCAATACGAAACAAACAAGATTTTCCGTGAATTCTGCGACCTAAAAAAGGTGAAGCCTGGTGATATTACTCGCTGGCAGGATGTCCCGATGGTCTACAACGATGTTTTCAAAACCCACCTGGTGGCATCATTTCCGCTGGAACAGTCCGTCATGGCCTGCCTGACAGGTGGTACTACCAGCCTTACTCAGCGCGGAAGAATTTTCCGCGACGAAGATGGGAAAAAGCTGGTCTTTGGAGCTAACAAGAAAATGACCGCATCCTACCTCTTCCCCGACTTTGAAGAGGGCCGGCGTTGCCGCATACTGATTCTTGCCCCAAGTCCGCAACTTGCTCCGTCCATGGGAATGGCAATTGGGATGGATCAGACACGTACCCATTTTGGCACGGAAGACAGTATGTTCCTGCTTGGCAAAACCGGAATTGACGTCAAGAATCTACTTAAGGCATTGCGCGAATCCGAACAGAGTGGCGTACCGGTTGCACTGATTGGTGCCACAGCAGCTTACGTATACTTTTTTCAGTCCTGCCGTCGTAAAAAAATGAAATTCAAGCTCCCCGCCGGCAGCCGAATATGTGACGGAGGAGGTTACCGCGGCCGTTTTGGTGTAGTCACACGCGACGACTATTACGATATGGTTAAAGAAATTCTCGATATCCCAAACAGTCATTGTGTAAACGTGCTTGGCGAAGCCGAAACCGCTACTAACCTTTTTGACGATTCCCTGCGACGCTATTTCAAGGGACTACCTGTCCAAAAACGCACCCGTCCAGTTCCGCCATGGTCACGCGTACTGGCAATGGACATTGATAATCTAAAACCCCTTCCGGACGGAGAAGTCGGCCTGTTGGCCCATTGGGATCTTGCCAATGTACCAACGGTTCTGGCAGTCATCACGGACAACTTGGGCTACACAACTGATAACGGTACCGGTTGCGAAATGGTCGGACGTGCAAAAATTGAAAACGGCAAAGTATCCCCTCTGCCGGATGAAGACCGCACCATGGGACCAATGGGAGATTCGACCATCTTCAGAATGCTTGAAGCGTATACCAGTTTTTCAATTGATCTGAAGATGCGTTTTGCCAAAGATCCCAAGGCGGAAGACCCCAGCATTCGGGAGGAAATTGAAGCCCGTCCCGGCTCGGTCGCCTCTTGTCCTCAGGTAGTTGACGAAATTCTCGTCTCGCAGGCAAGCCAGGAAGCTGCAATGGAGCGTGACAAAGCACTAAATGCATTCAAGGACCAGACTGAACGTCCGCTGGAATGGTATGTCAAAGAGGCAGAAAATCAAAAACTGGGTGACCATCCTGCCGGGTTACAGTCAGAAAAGCCATCAAGCGACAAAAAAGCTAAATGAGTCTAAACGAAAAATCAATTGCCCAGTTTGGTAGTATCATGTTCTATGTTGGAGGTGCCGTCTGGATTGCGTATGCACTTGCCAGGTACGTTCTGGATTTGGACGTCACACTTCGACAGTTTTTACCTTTCCACCTGATCGCGATTATTCCTGGAGTCATATTGCGCCGCGGCGCAGGTCCAATTGCACGTTATTTGGCTAGAAAATAACGCTTGCTGTTTGTAAGTTGTCTGTTTATGCATTCGACAATACGTAAAAAAATGTGTATTTTTCAGTCATGAATCACACAAACAGCATGAAAAACGGCTGGCAAACACGACTTCAACGTTTCCCGCATGGAATACATATCGTATTAATCACACTAGCAGTGGTGTGTACTTACGCGAACTCCCTGAGTGTCCCCTTTATAATGGATGATGAGGCTATTTTTCCCATTAGTCTCAAGGGTATACCAGAAATTCTACTTAATGGCGGAGCACGCCGAGTCGCAGATTTCACATTTGCAATCAATTATATTGTGCACGGTGAGCATGTCACCGGCTATCATCTAGTAAACCTGTTCGTTCATCTCTGCACGACCTTAACACTTTATTTTTTCATCACCCATGCTATCGAAGCTATCCATCGGTCTTCATCCCATACCGTAGGTCTTGAAGACAGTAATGAATTTTCAAAACTGTTTGTCCCATTTTCAGCAGCATTACTCTTCGCTGTTCATCCAATCCAGACTCAAGCCGTCACGTATATTATTCAGCGCTATACTTCGCTGGCCACCCTCTTCTATCTACTGACCGCCCTGCTCTACATAAAAACACGAGTAGCATTTGACACGAAAAGACCTCGTCTCCAACTTCTGCTGCTGGTTCTTTCTGTAATACTCACCGGAATGATGGCAATCGGAAGCAAACAGATTGCCTACACTCTGCCCCTGATGCTTATAATTCTCGAAATACTGATTTTCGGGGGAAAGCTGTTCCTTAACCGCAGATTTATCATTATGGGCGGAATCCTTGCCGTCACATTTGTTGTTCTGGCGGCGCTTAACTGGAATGAGTCAACGCTGAAGGACATTCTATTTGACCTGCACCTCGGTACGAGCGAAAATCGTTACACCTCTCGTTCAACTTACTTTATGACCCAACTACGGGTTATCATTACCTATCTACGTCTGCTGTTCCTGCCAATAAACCAGAGTATTTTTTATGATTATCCCCTGTACACCTCTCCGTTTTCTTTACCAGTAGCAGCGTCGCTATCCGTTCATGTCCTGACCTTGACGTTGTCTGCTTTTCTTTACCGAATATCGGGACAAAGCCTTCAATCCGGGCATAGTGATAAAGGGACTCTCCAACGTCTTGCATCATTAGGAATCATATGGTTCTACATTTGCCTTCTTGTAGAGTCGAGTTTCATACCAATCACTGATGTCATCTTTGAACACCGTATCTACCTGCCATCGGCTGGTTTTTTCCTGACAGTATCAACTGGGCTTGCATTCTCAGCAGGCAAATTCCGCTCTGGTAAAAAAATAGCCTGGTTGCTGTTTGTGGTCATATCTCTGATTTTGGGTGGAGCAACCGTAACTCGAAACCATCTGTGGAGTGACTCACTGAAACTCTGGCAGGACACGGTAGCCAAAGCACCAAACCAACACCTGGCGCTCTCCAACCTTGCGATTGAATTTTTTAATCGAGACCTGCCAGAATCTTCAATTCCGCTGTTTGTCAAGGCAATCGAAATCAAACCTCAACTGGATTACAACATAAAGGTCATTTTAGGCGAGGCACTGCAAAAATCAGGTAAGTTTGATGAAATTCGTTTCACTACTGGAATTGAATATCTACTGCCGGGCGGGAGCGCATCAAGCTACAAATCAGCGAGCGTCGTATTCAACAACATGGGGCTGGCCTATGAGTATCTGGGATTAACTCAAAAAGCCATAACATCCTATATAAAAGCGTTAAGGATTAATCCCGCCTATGATCTTGCATGGTACAATCTGGGTCTACTGTCATCCAGGAATGGGGACCATGGGCAGGCAACTTCAGCACTAGTTAAACTACAAGAACACAACCCTGGTCTGGCAACAAAGCTCTCGTTATTGATCCAGCGTTAAGTCATCAAACTAAGGTACTGACGGTTGTCTAGACAGAAAAATGAAGAATTTAAGTTTGGTTCAGCCCAGTTTAACTGTCCCTGTTCTTTGAAAGATCAGCCTGTTCAAGTAGTTCGCTGAAGTATACCTCTGCCGGGGTTTTCATGTCCAGCGAGTGATGCGGCCGTTCATTGTTGTAGTAATTGAAATAGATCTTGATGCCGTCTTTTGCTTCTTGGACCGTTTCATAATCTTTGAGGTAGACTTCCTCGTACTTCAGTGACCTCCAGAGCCGTTCGACAAAGATGTTGTCAATTGCGCGGCCTTTGCCGTCCATGCTGATCAGAACGTCGGCATCATTCAGAATCTTTGTGTGCCGGGGGCTCGTGAATTGTGAACCCTGGTCGCTGTTGAATATTTCAGGCTTTCCTCTGACCAGTGCCCGCTCCAGTGTATCGATACAGAAGTCAGCCTCCAGGGTGATACTGAATCCGTAATCAAGGACATAGCGGCTGAACCAGTCAATGATCGCCACCAGATAAATAAAGCCATCCTTGAGCCGGATGTACGTTATATCTACGCTCCAGACCTGGTTGACTCGTACGATCGGTACGTTGCGCAATAGGTACGGGTATATTTTGTGACCCGGTGCACGGCGGCTTAAGTTGGGGCCGGGGTAAATCGCCATCAGCCCCATCAAACGTAGCAGATGTCTGGTGCGCCGTGTTCCTACACGCGGATAGCCCTGCTTCTTGAGCCAGTCCGTCAGCTTGATAACGCCCAGAAAGGGATGCCGGGTGTACTCCTCGTCCAGCAACCGCATCAAGGTCAGGTTCTCAGCCGACACCGGAGCAGGCCGATAATACAGACTGGAGTGACTCAAACCCAACAGACGGCACTGTCTGACAACGCTGATCTCGGGATGCTTCGTATCTATCAGCAGACGCTTTTGAGCGGTTCTACAGACCAGATTTTTTTTTGAGCCAGTCAAGTTCAACTTTGAGTTGGCCTATCTGGCGGTACAGTTCCTCTTTGAGCTTCTCGTCGGCTTTTATCGACCTGGCTTTCTTGCAATCAAAGGCTGCCACCAGTTGATCCTGTGCTTGACGCTTCCAGGTGGTGATCTGGTTCGGATGCACCTTGTAGAGGGAAGCCAGTTCGGTGATGGTCTGATCTCCCCGGATTGCAGCCAAAGCAACCTTTGCTTTGAATTCGGACGTACGTTTCGTTCTCATGCTTGCCATCATAATTGCCTCCGCGATTATGGGCAAACCAAACTTAACTACCTGTCCGAAAAACCGTAAGCATTATAAACCACCAGATATCATTTTACGAATCATCGTTGAATTTCAGATCCCCCTGTTGACTGTTGAGCCTCAATGAACAGGGCCCACTGCAAATGGCCTTGCGAAACAAACCCCACTGGGTCAAGCTCCATGGATCGTTTTAAATAGTTCACTGCATCCCTTACCTGACCCTTTTCCAGATAAATCCGACCAGCAGCCTCCCATCCTTTCGGATATTTTGGAGCCAGCCTTGTCGTAATAAGATAATGTTCAAGCGCTCGATCACGTTCACCCTTTTGAACCAGAGCCCGTCCCAGCCAGCTGTGCGCCGGATAATAATCAGCGTTCAATCTCACTGCGTGCTCCAGAAACGGGATTGCTTTGGCAGGATCCAGAATATTGACATAATGAATTCCCAGGCTTGCCCAGCCGCGGACCTTATCAGGCGACTTGGATACAACATCCGACCAGAGGCTGACCGTATTGCGCCATGTATGATTGCGCCGGTGAGTGGAAAATCCAGCCAGGACAAACAAAACTGAAAGCACCAGTATTACGGCGAATTTTGCTGACTGGAAACGGTGAATGGCCTCACTGGCAAGCATGCCGAATACGATAAAAAACCATACAGACGGCAGATAGACACGATGCTCGAATATGGTATCTATAAGTGGTACCAGCCCGGACTCGATCGAGATGGTAATAAAAAACCAAAGGATGGCAAAACCGCCAATGCGCTCCAACACAGCCAACCTATTGTTATGAAGAAATGATTTTTTCAGAAGGTACAGTCCGCAGCAGAAGAAAGCGATAACCAGCAAAAAGGAGGAAGCGGCTACCGGGTGGAGCAATGATGTGTAAAACGGATAATCATAATCAAGGTTCTGGCCGAGTGGGAGAATAAGGAGACGCAAGTAGGTACAGAGCACAGAAAATTGAGTGATTATATACGTCTTGTGAGGTGGCGGAAAACTAACGTCATCCCCGCCTCCATGGGAAAGAACCCCCACACCCCTTTCCACTCCCACCAGGAAGAAGGCAAGTGCCAGCGTACAAAGCAGAAAAGGCAATAACCGCAAAATACGTTCCTGGAAACGTCCCTTGAGAAATGAAAAATCAAAAAGAGTCAGTACAATCGGCAGTGTATAGCTGATCTCCTTTGTTCCCATCGCCAGCACACAGGACATAAGTGCCAGCGGATACAGGATGAAACGACGGTAACGAACAGAATTATTGGACTCAGTAAAGGCCAAAGCATAGAGCAGCAATGCCGTCATAAACAGGAGTGCGGCAAGTGAAGTCATTCTTTGCACAACATAGGTAACGGATTGAGTATGCAATGGATGCAGTACAAAACCAAGGGCAGCAATAAGTGGGGAGGCGGCGTAACGGCGGGATATCGGTTCTTCAAACGTAGAAATTACGGTTCGGGTCAGAAGAAACACTGCAATACCTGCAGCAAGATGAATAATCAGATTGACGGCATGAAAACCGGCAAGATCCAGATCACTTACGCTCCTGTTGAGCGCAAATGATGCAAGCGCAACCCAGCGGGGATTTGGAAAAAGATCTGAAGCCAGAAATGTAGAAAAATTTACAAGCTTTTTATTGTCTACAATGACATGGTAATCGTCCAGGACAAACGGGACATCAAAGGTATTCGAGTAGGCCAGTCCCCCGGACACAATAATTAGCAGGATCCGGAGGATTGGATTGTGAAACAGTTTCAGGATTCCGGGAGGAAATGTATTCAGCATCCTAGTCTGCTGTTTTTCGTGAGTGCACTGTACCCCGCTCTTCCTTCTGCCATTTTTCATAGGCTATTTTCATTCCCTTGCGGACCGGAAGCTGGTTCATCAGCGACAGGATATGTGCATAGGGGAAGCCAGACAGGGGGATATGACGCATGTGGCTCAGAATCCTCCACGTGCTGAGAATTTCCAACGAGCTTTCGTAAAACGCCTCTTCCCGGACTTCTGGTGTCATGCGCGGGTCAGGATGTTCAAAAAGGGCATATGCTCCGGAGTAGTACTCCCATCCAAGTTCCTTATAGAGGTACGGTTCATATTGTCGTCGCAACTCTGTCCCGGGATACGGGACCAGCAAAGATGGATGCATGCTGACACCAAGTCGATCTGCCAACTCCACAGAACGCTTGAAATCATCAATTGAATCGTTTCTCCCGCCCAGCATGTAAAACAGCGACACATCAATGCCATGGTCCCGAAGTGTTCGGACTGCCCGTTCGCGGTCAACACCGACTTTGCCATCTGCACGATACGAGCTCAGTGCATCGTCGGAAATTGCGTCCCAACCAACCCAGACTGTCAACATTCCGCTTTCCCGGGCTGCATTCAGCATACGGGAACCGGCAGGCGTCAGTACCGGACGAAGGCTTCCAAATCCCATCCACTTCTTACCGCTCCCTTTAAGAGCAGTAAACATATCTATGGCGCGCTCCTCAAACCCCTGCCACCAGATATTTTCGTCGCCGTTTATGTACATTTTTTCCGGAATTGCCGCCACATCGCGCACAACATGGTCAACCGGCCGGAAGCGGATTTCAGCTCCCATAAAAGGTTTTACCGAGCAAAATGTACAGTTGTATGGACAGCCACGCGAGGTATTCACAACGCGAAACTGATGCCCGTGCTTGAGCATTCCGTACAAAGGAGTAGGAAGATCGTCAAGCTGAGGCCTGTCACTTTGATAAAACTGCTTCATAACTCCGGCTTTAAAATCACGCAAGACCTGGGGCCAACTCCCTTCAGCCTCGCCAATCACGACCGCGTCTCCGTGCTGGATAGACTCTTCCGGGAGAAGCGACGCATGAATTCCGCCAAAGACAACCTTTGCTCCACGGGATCGAAGCTTTGAAGCGATTTTATAACCTCCGACAGATGTCGGAGTCAAAAGACTAATAGCAGCAAGATCACATTCCAACGTGTCAAATACATCAGGAGTAGCGCTGGCACTATAGACCTCAATTTCAATTGTGGGGTCTTCCCGACGGGTGAGTGCTGCAAGATACTCCAGAATCGGCGGGGCAACCGGTGTCCAACCGAATGGCAATGGAGGAAAGATAATAGCAAGTTTCATCTAAAAGGGTATCTCCCGGTTTTCATATATGGCCGTTACAATTTTTTTGATTTCAGCAGGTTCTATCACTGTCGTGTAAACCATACCATCACTTTTAATATCAATACGACTTACTGAACCGATATACGTTTCTCCATTCGAACCAATTGCAAACTTAATGTCCAGCGCGCGTTTTACAATCCCTTCCTTAATCGCTACAAGCGAGACCGGACTGATATCAAGCCAGCAAATGTAGTCAATAAAGTATGACCCGGTTTCGGAAGGTGTCTCGCGCCACTCTTTCTTTAAAGCATGTTTATAATTATCAAAGGCCTCGCCGATGGTTTTGGTTGTGCTTGCATCCAAATGGTTTTTCTTCAGCGACAAAAGAACGGGTGAAGCTGGGACTTTCGCAGATGTATCAACATCACCATGAAACGGTTTATTCAATCTGTTGCCATTTCTGAGCTTTGCCTTTGATGATTCAACTTTCGGAGTTTTATCCTCTTTAGTCTGTGAGCAGGCCAAAAGACTTACCATGACAATTCCGACACATGCATATAACACTGATTTCAAAACAAGTACCCTCCCTGATTTTGCTAGTAAAAGTATTTAGTTATGGTCGATCCTGAAACCACTATGAAAAGTTTCAGCTGTAAAAGGTATTCCCCAGTAACTGACAATCATCACAATGAGTGCCAATAGTGCGTACCATGCCAATTTCCGGCCCCGCCACCCGAAAGTTATCCGCAAATGCAGATAAATTCCGTAAATCAGCCAGGATACCAGCGACCAGACCTCTACTGGATCCCAATTCCAGTAACTTCCTTTGACCGTATTCGACCAATAGGCACCGGATATGATCATAAGACCATACATTATAAAGCCACCGGCAACGAAACGGTAACTCAAAATGTCCATGTCATCCAAAGCCGGGAGTTTTTCATATATCCCTTCATTCTTTTTTTCTTTCAACAGATACATCAATCCAAGTCCAGCCGCTATCAGAACCGAGGCAAAACCTATTGTCGCTCCGGTGATATGAACCCAAAGCCAATAACTTTGCAAAGCCGGGGCGATTGTCGTTGCCACCTCTTTCATCAAAGTGCCCGCCCAGCCCAAAAGCACAAAGGAGATTGGCATGACCAAAACTCCCAAAGGCCGCACTTTTTTGACTGTAAACTGAAAAATTAAAAAGAGCAGTACCGCCATAAAGATTCCAAGTGATATAGACTCCGAGGTAGAAATGAACGGAGTCACCGCACCGGCAACACTCCATCGCAGTGCAATCGCAAGCGTATGGGGAATAAATCCAGCCAATGCGCTATACAATCCGAACATAAACAGTTTTTCCTGTTTTGCAATCAGGCCAAACGCATAGCTGAATGTGCTCAAACCATATAACCCAACTGCAACCCAGAAAAATAGAAACTCAGTCTTCATATCTCCTCCTCGAATTAAATATCTACTTTTTATGCCTACTTCTGGCCGTTCTGTCAAATTGTTTCGCTGTTTCAGGGTTAACCAGACGCGATGATTGAATGTACACCCCCGTCAACGCCTTTTATCATCGATCGCCTACCTGGTCTTTGTCATATTGAGTTACTCTTAACTTTAAACAACGACTGGACTTTAATGAAGCAACAAGACACACTGTGAAGAAAATAAAATTTGATTTAAACATTTTACTTGTGACGGTTCCAGCGTATTTGATACTGTTCTCCCCTTGAATCCACACTACATAACCATTCAGAGTCATATCATGGACAATAAATACGTTAGAAATCCACCTTTCGGACTGATAGTCCCGATTATTGCTTTTCTGGTCTATGCCAATTCACTTTTCAACGGCTTTACACTTGATGACCATAGCGTGATTCTGAACAATCCGTTATTGAAAGGGGATATCCCCACCCTCTTTCACAGTATTGACACAACCGGTGAAGCGCAGTTGCTTCCTTTTTACCGTCCGCTCACCTACCTGACCTATCTTACAGAATGGCATCTTCACGGGTACAATCCGTTTTTCATACGTCTTGCGAATGTATTACTTCATTGCATCAATGCATTTCTTGTTTATCGCCTTACCCGCTCCATAAACAACGATTGTATGTATTCAGCGTTTCTAACCGGTATCCTGTTTGCGATCCATCCATTACATAGCGAAGGCGTGGATTTCAATGCGGGAGGTCGCAATACAATGCTGGCATGCACTTTTTCCCTGCTGGCCTTTCTCGTTCACCTCAAAAGCATTGAGAACAGAAAAATAACTTGGGCTGCTGCTGGAGCGTTCCTGTTCCTGACAGGTATTTTTTCTAAGGAAACCGCCTTAATGGTATTTCCATTTATTTTGGCTATCGAATTCGGCCGGTTCCAAATCTGTAATCAAGAGACCTTTGTCCGTAAACTTTACCGTCTATTTCCCTATTTTTTGGCTTTATCACTGTACCTGGCAATGCGTTGGATGACCCTCTCCAGATTAGGGATCCAGACCAGCATAGTCCCTGGAATCGGCACAAATGCTTTAGAAGGACTGTACGTCACAACAGATCTCAGTACGCGACTTTTAAACAACATTTATATTATCCCTCGCTACCTTTTAACAATAATTTGGCCGACCGCACTCGCTAATCGTTATACAATTCCGGAAGATCTGAACCTCTTGGCGCTGCCGCTTTTTTGCGCCTGGTTTTTCATACTTGCCAGTCTGGGATGGCTACTCTCGAAAGGTCGTAGCTCGGCTTCCCTGTTTGGGATTTTGTGGCTGCTTATGTTTTGGCTACCGGTCAGTGGGATTTTTTTCGTACCCGGTGCACCGTTAGCTGACCGTTTTCTTTATATACCGGCAATTGGCCTCTGGATTATTCTATCAGACCAGCTATTCAGATTTTTTCCAAACAGCAATGCCTCTATTCGTAAATGTTGCTTAACCGTCGTGATGCTGGTGCTTTTACTGTTGTCTGCGTTAACAATCCGCCGCAACTTCGATTGGAAAAATAATCTTACGCTCCATACCCGTTTTGTGGAGCAATACCCTGATAACATTCATGCCCGGGCCGGATTGGGAAAAATCTATTACGGCAAAGGCACAGACAGAAATGTGGCTCTGGCTGAGCAGGAATTTTTAAAAGTAGTAAACGTCGAACCGAATTTTCCTATGATTTTCACGTATCTGGGAAACATTAAACTTGAAACCGGTGATTTGCAAAATGCCATGGATTATTATGGAAAAGCGATAGAGGTATACCCTTACGACAAGGAAGCACGCATAAATCGAGGAATCACGTTAGAAAGACTTGGCAGACCAAAAGACGCGGTAACCGACTATATTTTCTTTATGACATCTCCAGGCAGTTCGGATAACTTACCGGGCGGACGCGAGTATGCACAAGAGCGAATTAAAGCTCTTTCAAAGTAGCTCTTCACAACCTGTCCTCAACGTTCAAATAAGATAAAAAAACGCATTCATTGCTTAATCGAATTTGAGCTCTGATAGAGCCTGCCCAGTTTGTTTGCAATTAGACAATGTCACCGTAACGTTTTCAGGTTTGACTCAATTATGCCATATACAGTCTCAGGATCAATGACTTGAAGGCAAACATTGTCACCGCATGGACTTTTTCTATGGTTGGCTGCCGAAACACATGGAGAACATGCAAGGCCGGAATAAATTGATGTCGAGTTTCCCAGGGGCGAGTATAAGGCGGGTGTCTCAGGTCCGAATAAAACGAATGTAGGTATTGAAGTTACAGAGGCAAAATGTGCCGGCCCCGAGTCATTTGTAACCATGAATTCACTTATTGTATAAAGAGCGGGAAGTTCTGAAAGATGGGTCCGCCCAGCCAGATTTATACATCGTTTATCCTGAATAGCAGCAACGATACTGTTATTCCATGGAATTTCTGACAGGATCCCGGGCAGGACAATGATCACATGTGGATAGCGGGCAAGAATCATTTTCGCTAGTGAAATGAAATATTCTTTGGGCCATCGCCGCAATGGTACCAGATCTGAAGCATTTGTATTTAGTATGACAAGTTTGTGAATGCGTTGATCAAACTCGGGAAACTCCATTGTTATTTTCTCTATGACAGAATCTATCGCCAGCTGATCCACAATTGACTTATTAAGTATAATCTCCTCATCTCCGATTACTGTTTTTGAGTAGGGTATTTCGTGTTTTTCTGACAAGAGCGCGTTTACGAGGGATATAAAATTTTTTGAAATATGAACATGCGGATTGTAGATAACCTTGTGGGTAAAAAAGTCACCCCTGAATAACCCCTCATTACAAAATGCATGAAATCCTACCGTTCGAACTGCGCTGGAGAAACCACTCAAAAGAGCTGTAAACCGGGAAAACAGTTCCATATCGATTATCGTATCGATACGCTTCTTTCTAGTCCACAACAGGAAACGCAGAGTATCAAGCATTAGAGGAATAATACCGGAATCGCGAATTGTAAAAATATTCTGGGGTTGAATTGTATTTAACAGACTCAACACCGGTGCGTTCTTCTGAAAACAGGCGAAAAACAATGTTGAATCAAGGTTTTTCTTAAGCTTCACCATTGCCGGGTCAGCAAGAATCGTACTGCCAGATTCAGAAAGACCGATAAACAGAACATTTTTGCATTGATTTTGGGTGCCCGAAGATACAAAGAGTGCGCAGATCTTTTTTACAAGCGTACCCACGAAACAAAGGGGTATACCCGCATAGTAGTCAATTGTCCGCATGGTATTTATATTCATATGTTAAAAGTTCGCATTGTCAGTTTTATGTTCCTCTTTCACTGTGATGCCTTTTCCTGAAATCAATTAATCATAATTACCGCATCTCAATCTGCGTAAGGAGGTTGGCAGCAGAGACAGATCCCAGGGCCTTTAGAATTTGATATTCAGCCATGGCAAGTTCTTTCCTGCCCTGCTGAACATATAAAAGTCCGAGCATAAGATGTGCCTTTTCGTTCCAGGGTTCAAACTGCGTCGCTTTGGTCAGTACCTCTACAGCCAGATCAGGCTGGTTCTTCACCGAATAAAGAGCCCCAAGATTTACAAGAGCAACGACATTCGAAGGTTTTGCCATAACAGATTCATTGAAATACCATATAGCGTCATCGACCCTCCCTTTGCCAAGATGGGCAAGACCGAGGTTATTAAGTGCCAACCAGTTATTTTCGGTAACTGCCAAGGCTCGAGACAGAACTGAAACACTGTCTTTCCAATGCCTGAGCTGGAGAATCGTCAAAATTGTAACCGAAGTAATAACAATTAAAAACAGACCTCCAAGAATCAGCTGACGATTTTTCCATGTCGTTGCACAGCCCACACCCCCCCAAACTGCTGCAACAAGCAAACCTACAATCGGAATATACATATAGCGGTCTGCAAAGATACACGCACCACTCTGAATAATTCCAATTACAGGAAGAAGCGTCACAAGAAACCACGACCAGCCAATTGCAAAATATGTGTGCTTTTTTCGCAATGAAAGGGCGAAACCAGAGATCAACGCGATGAAAATCAGTGAAAGGAACTGATGTATTGTAGAAAAGTAATCATCTGAGAGCGGGTAATAGATTGCAAGATTGGCTGGCCAGACAGTTTTATAAATGTACTCAAGATACAAACTGAATGCTCTGAGAACCCTTTCTAACAGAGAAATGGTCGTAACAATTTCTCCTTCGCTCTGTTTTACAATGAAAGTGGCAGCGGCAACACCTACGGCCAATAATAAAAATGGAATTTTTTCAACTATCAAACTTGAAATTCTGTAGTGGTATGGATGACTGGAATCCGAACGCCTGAGCGGCCACCAATCGATTAACAGCAATACAACCGGCAGGGTAACAACCATTGGCTTTGACATCAAACCCATCGCAAAAAGAGCAAGTACAACCAGATATCTCAATGCTCCCGGTTTTTCAGTGTAGAATACGTAACTATAAAGTGCCAGCATCCAGAAAAAAGTGCTCAACACATCTTTTCTCTCAGCAACCCAAGCGACCGACTCAACATGAAGTGGATGCAGTGCAAATAACAGGGCAACCGTCGCACTTTCCAGCATAGCTTTCGTGGACCTGTTTAAAAACAGATACAAAAAGACAGTATTCAATACGTGAAACAGAAGGTTCATACCATGATGTCCGGCTGGATTCAGCCCAAACAACTGAACATCAAGCATATGAGACAACATGGTCAATGGCACCCAATTGGAAACATACTGCGAGGTGAATGCCCATTGAATATTTTCAAAAGTGATTCCGGACAGTATGCGTGGGTTGGAATACACAATAACCGGATCATCGAGATTTATAAAATCGAACCAGAATACCTGACCATGTACAGCACACGTCACCAGCACGATACAGGTCAGTAGAATCATATTTAATTTATCTTTATGGATCGTTTCAAGTCGAGGCATTTACGTTTTTCCCGCATGATCGGTCGATGCCCGAAAACGTTTACGGCGTACTCATATTTAACGGCGATTTTTCTATTAATTCTAAAAGTAGAGGAGCCAGTGTTGAATCCCACTCCAGCAATCTCTGGTATTCAAGTATGGCACTATCGCGTTTACCAAGGCCCATATACGCCACACCCATACCATAATGAGCCTTGGGGTTTATTTGGTTAAACTGAATAGACCATTTGAAAGAGTCCAGGGCCTTTTCAAATTCGTTAATTGTAACATACGCTGCCCCCAAATTGAGGTACGCCATCGCATATGATGGTTTGGCCTTGATTGACTGCTCAAAATGCCAAAAGGCCTTATCAATACGTCCTTGGTTGAGATACACGAGACCAAGATTGCAATGGATAACCCAGTTTCCCTCCGTCACCTCCAGGGTCCTCTTATACAATGTCTCGCTGTTTTTCCAATATCTGAGCTGGATAGATGCTAATGATATCATTGCAATAAATGAACAGACTGCGAATACCGCCAGAAAAGCATCCCGATAACGCCACTGAAAAAATAAATGCGGCAAACCCCACACAATAATTAAAAAAAGTCCGGTCAACGGAAGGTAGGTGTATCGGTCTGCCACTGAATGCTGCCCTATCTGGATCAACCCAATCACAGGCAATAAAGTAATCAGATACCAAAACCATCCGGTTACTAAATAACGATACCGCTTTCCGGCCCAGATAACCAAAACAGTAATAACGAAGAGTATAACAGCAGAAAATACTATTCTTGTATTGGAAGGCGGATATTTAGGAAACGGGTACAACAGTGCCAGATCAACCGGCCAAATCATTTTGTACAGGTAGGTAAGATATGCAATGCATGATTTGCCTGCCCGCGACGCTAAGGTATAACCCTGTTGCAATTCACCGACAACATGCTGGACTCGATAGGTTATCAAACTGGAACAGACCGATAAAATCAGGAACGGTATTTTTTCTGCAACAAGTCGGAACCAAGTACTTCCTGAAAACATTGATGGAGAGTTTTTTGCCGGTAAAACTCGACAAAGTGGCCACCAATCCAGCAGTAACAAAACAATCGGCAACGTTACAAGCATCGGTTTTGAGAGCAATCCAAGTACAAAGCAACCCAGCGTCATAGAATATCTGATAAAATTGGGTTTTTCAGAATATCGTACATACAGGTACAGAGTACTCATTCCAAAAAACATACTGAGTACATCCTTGCGCTCAGATACCCAGGCGACCGATTCTATATGTAAGGGATGCAGCGCAAACAAAAAGGCAACCGCAGCACTTTTCCATGGTGCCTCAGTTGCCCGTCTAAGAAACAAAAATAAAATACAACTGCTGGCAACGTGCAACAGCAGATTGAACGCATGGTGTCCTGCCGGATTCAGACCAAACAGCTGTACATCGAATGCATGGGAAAGCATTGACAACGGGATCCAGTTAGCCTCATGCCCCGAAGTAAATGCCCAGCGAATAGTCTCTAGGGTTAAACCAGATGCAATGTACGGATTCTCATACACAAAGGAATCATCATCAAAAGTGATGAAATCATGCCAGAGGACCGGACTAAAGACTGCAAGGGTAACAAATATGATCGCAGGCAACAGCAAGACTGAAAATCGCGTACGTATTTCATCATTTTTTTGTTGGCTGCACATAAATCGTCTCAGGTCATGATTCCAAAGGTACTGTCTTTTTCTTTCGATACATCCGAGCTACAGTTGTCAAAACCATTCCAAACAACCCTATCCACAGGCTTGTAAGTACAATAGGCTGGCCAGGTTCATAGCGGACAGCCATTGCAGCCCAATACCGCACTTCACGTACTGACAATGTATATTTACCTGCATTCACACTTGACCCGATAGGTGCCTTACCTTCGAAAAAGAATTTATCGATCTTATTCACGTCACCAGTCGGCATGGGAAACAACTGAAAAACAGCCTCACCGCTTCGCTCTTTTTTTGCATCCGGCAGATATGACACATTAAAGTTAACCAGTGGATGTTCGGGCTCCGGAGGCATCAAAACAGTTCCCGGCCCATCTTTTGACCCGGTTGTATACAGGTAGAACTCATTACTTTGTTTTAAACTTTGCAGCGGTAAATGAGCCCCGTACAATTCCCGTCCTTCGTTATCAGACAGTATTGCAAGTACCGAGTATCCTTCCTTATCCGGGAAAAATTTAAAGCCGCGATACCATATATGTTTAGTTGCGTAAATAATCTCCTGCTGTCTTTGTGGGCCGTAACCAACCGATACTTCATAGGCTACGCGCTTGTCCTTACCATCAACGGTATATCCGGTATGCAGTTTTACCAGGGACAACTCGCCCCGCAATTTTGAAAATTTAAAAAATCTCCCCTTATCAACAAAGTCATAGCTTTGCAAATCTTCGATTGGTAAAGATTCACCTTCTGTAAGCCTGATTGAACCACGAAAACAATACAAACTGTTATAAATAATACCGATAAACATGGAGACGAAACTCAAATGAAACAGTATCATTCCAAGCGACACTAACGTTACTCGCCGTCCCCAAATTCGTCCGAAAAAACAGCAGGCAACATTAACAATCAACAACACCAGTAAAAAATTAAACCATAAAGTAGAGAATATTTTATCGCCAGCTTCTACACCGCGATAAATGGTTGTTCCAACCAAACAGCACGCAAGAATTGCCACGAGTAGAAACATAGCCAATTTCGCCGAGGCAAAAAAGTCATATACGGCCCGTGGTATCCGATTGATTGGATGATACCGCGGTTCAATAGGGTACGGCTCCTGATCCTCTGTCTGATTATCCACGCTATTAGAATCATGATTTTCGGACATTATAGCTTCTCCACCTTCCACCACAATTGCTTGCCATCCATGACTCCGTAAGCAACCGAGGAGCCATCTTCAGTAAAGACTGTTTCAAATACACGTTCATATCGAGGATGTTCTTTAATTACTTTTCCTGTCAGAGCATCTGCCACTACGACAAATCGTTTACCATCCTGTCGAGCGCGATACACTACAAACCTTCCATCAGGACTGAATTGCGGTGCTATAACCCTGTCGTAGTGCGGACCCTCATTACCATTTGTCACGATAAAGAGTTTATCCCCTTTCATGGCAACATACGCGATATGTTTTGAATCGGTACTATACGCGATATCAGCACACTCCTTATAACGCAACCCTTTTTGAGAGTTACCGGAATAGGCCTGATGAACGTATGCCCAATCGTCTCCGGCAACGACTATTCCGACCGATTTCAAATCAGGACGAATCACAGGTGGGCTTGGATAGGCAGCGACAGGGATTTCTTCTTCTTTTCCATTTAATACGACATAAAGCTTTTTATTCCTGGCAGCGTAGTACGACAGGTTTTTACCGTCAGGACTAATTACAAGATCTCTGATTTCGTCGTATTGCTGCCCCTTCTTCAATACATCGGGTGTGCTGATACTAAACTCTATAACGTGCTGTTTATCACCTTCTTTACGAATTGCAGCTACAATTTCATTATCACTGCTCGTAACATATGAATTCGTAGTGTTGCTGAACTTTTTGAGCTGTTTGAATTTAAAATCACTGATTACAAAATCAAATTCATTTTCATTCTTTGTATTTTCAACCCACCATAATGTTTCTCCGGATTTATTAAATACCGGTCTGTGAAACAGCGATATAGCCGGTGGACTTTTGATGTTACCAAGATGGACCTTCCAGCTTTCACCATATTTAGCTTCGTACGATACCATACGACCATCGGAACTGAATGATGGTTTTCCAATTCCGGCAAACGGCCCTGATTTTTGTCCATCAATCACCATATACCATTTCTCACCATTTCGAGCGCCATAGGCTACACGCTGACCATCCGGACTAATGGTCAGAGTAAAAGTTTCAACAAAATCGAAAAGTTCATCAGCCGTTCCGTTACGAACGACTCTGGTTTTTTTTCCTACTTGGGCTATATATGCGAAGCCTCGTCCATTCTTATGCATCTGAACGACAATATACGCCTTATCTTTACCCGGTTTTACGTCAGGAGAATGATTTGAATTGGTATCGGAATTAACCGGCACTTCGTCATCAGCAACAGTCGCTAACAACACACTCTGCGGGACAACCCCTGTTTCTGATGTTACTGATTGTTGTTTTGTGTCGCGTGACGCATCTTTGCATCCAGCTACATTTCCGACCAAAATGACACATATTAAAAAAACACAGAGACCACGTACTGTCGTCATGTAAAGCTCCTTGTACATATTCTGAATGGATTCAAAAGTAAATGTCAAAACAGCCCCGCCATTCCTGGCGGGGCTGTTTCGTTCATACATGTAAACGTTTACTGCAGTACTTAGTACGCACCGCCCGGTGTATAACCACCACCGTCCATGCTGTTGGAGCAGATGCCGGATCCGGCACCGCAGGAGGCGGAGCCTGTTCCGCCAACCCGTACAACTACCGGCAGGCCGGATCTGCGGAAGAACGAGTAACCGCGGGTGGCAGACGGGAACGCTGTGCCGGCAAAGTCCATGGCGGTGTAGCCGTGTACGTCACCCGATGGAATCGGACGGGCCGGTTTGGCTGTGCTGTTGGCTGTGGAGTGGCAGTAGTAACAACGGTTCGCCAGGTAGGTCATGCCGCTGTCTGTGCCGGAGGTAAAGCCGGAACCGGTACCGTGATTGGTGGTGTTGCCGGTCGTTACGTGACAGAATACACACAGGTTGGTGGCGGTTGTGGTTGCGGTGTTACTGTTAGTAAAGACCTGACCACGCAGGGCGGTGTTGTTCGGGCTGGTCAATGGCTCGCCGTGGGCACCGGAGGATGTCAGGGTGACGGTGGATGCACTGCCGGTTGGTGCATGGCAATCCCAGCAGGTCATCAGCGGACCGTAGATTGCGGCTGTGCCGGTTTTGGTTACGCCGTTCCAGGGAGCAACCATGCGTGTGCCGCCGGCGTTGGTGTACGGTGCGTTGCTGCGTGCAAGCACCGGATGGAAGGCGCGGTTACCGCTGGCAAATTGCGAGGCTACGTCGAGGACGTTGCTGCCGGGGTTTGCGTTTATGGCGGCACCAAACGGACGACCGGCTGTTGCGCCAGGTATCCGGGCGGTTGTGCTCAGGGCGCCGTCGGAGTCATGGCAGTTCAGACACTGGTTAACCATGATGGCGGCTGTGTCGGCTTCGATGGTGGCGCTGCCCAGGTTGCGGCTGAAGCGTATCGGAGTGGCGTCGGTGGCGGTGGATGTGTAGGCGCCGGCAGCTGCGGTTGTGCCGCTGTGGGTGACGCCTTTGATGTTAAGACCGGTGTCAGGGTCACGAAGGTTGATGCGACCGTCGCCGTGGCGGCCGGCACCGGCTACCATGTTACCGGTGGCAGGGTCACCTTCCATGTGACAGACGACGCAGTCGGCGGTGGTTACTGCGGTTGCGGCCGTTCTTGAACGGATGTGACGTGATGCCAGGGCAAAGTCAGGTGTTACCGCAACACGGGTGGTGACGGCGGCATTAAGACCCTGAGCGACTGGTGATGATACCGCTGAGAGGTGACAGGTCAGACAGGTACCGCCAGATCCGTAGTACGCGAGGGTCAGCGTTTTACCCGAAGTGGTCATGCGATACGGTGCGGCACTGCCGTGGCAGGCTGCGGTACAGCCACGGATGGTCTGATCATAACCGGTACCGGTACCGACCGGACCGTTCATGTTGATGTTATTCGGGGCAACATTATGCTGTGTTGCAACATTATAGTTGGCATGCGGGGCATGAGTATTGCCACTGCCGTCGGTAGTACTTTCCGTACCGTGACAGATCTGGCATCCGCCGTGAACCGATACAAACGTATTCTTGTTATTGGATGCCGCCAAGGTACCGATATGGTTGACAGGCGTCGCACCGGTAGAATGTTTATTATCAACATCGCCAACAGTGGTTACCGGCGGGTAGCCGTGGCAGGATCGACAGGTAATGGGCGTAGCTGCTGTTCCCCATACAGAACTTGCAGATCCGCTATGACATGATGTTCCCGAACAGGTGCCCAAACCGGTCCTGGTTAGCTGATTATCCTGCGCAATTGGTGCTGACAGTGAATATACGGTACCTGCAGCCGCACCGGTAAATGACATATTAATAATTCCATCCCGATGGTCCATGGTAGTCGGCATGACATGGCATCCAGAGCACGTAGGTACAAGTGCCGGAATATGGGCGGCGTGCGTACCGATCATGGCTCCGGTGGGATTATTACGAATCGTGCCTTCTATCGGTGACACATTGGCCTGCGGATCAGTTCCATGACAGCCGGTACACGCCGTTATCGGGACCATAGTAGCGGCATCAGCGGTGCTTATGGCGCACAGGCCGATGGACAAGGAAATGAACAGATGTGATAACCATGACCGTTTCATTTTTCCCCCTAGTCCAATTAGTGAATGATTTATTTCTGGTCTGTTCATATGGTCATCACCTCTTGGTAAAATTAATCGTTTCACTCAGCCTCTACCGGCTCTTTGATACTGCGCCTGTCTGTTGAAAGACAGGCACAGTGTTAGTTAAGTACTCCGCTGTTAGTATGCGCCGCCCGGTGTATAACCACCACCGTCCATGCTGTTGGAGCAGATGCCGGATCCGGCACCGCAGGAGGCGGAGCCTGTTCCGCCAACCCGTACAACTACCGGCAGGCCGGATCTGCGGAAGAACGAGTAACCGCGGGTGGCAGACGGGAACGCTGTGCCGGCAAAGTCCATGGCGGTGTAGCCGTGTACGTCACCCGATGGAATCGGACGGGCCGGTTTGGCTGTGCTGTTGGCTGTGGAGTGGCAGTAGTAACAACGGTTAGCCAGGTAAGTCATGCCGCTGTCTGTGCCGGAGGTAAAGCCGGAACCGGTACCGTGATTGGTGGTGTTGCCGGTCGTTACGTGACAGAATACACACAGGTTGGTGGCGGTTGTGGTGGCGGTGTTACTGTTGGTAAAGACCTGACCACGCAGGGCGGTGTTGTTCGGGCTGGTCAATGGCTCGCCGTGGGCACCGGAGGAGGTCAGGGTGACGGTGGATGCGCTGCCGGTTGGTGCATGGCAATCCCAGCAGGTCATCAGCGGACCGTAGATTGCGGCTGTGCCGGTTTTGGTTACGCCGTTCCAGGGAGCGACCATGCGTGTGCCGCCGGCGTTGGTGTACGGTGCGTTGCTGCGTGCAAGCACCGGATGGAAGGCGCGGTTACCGCTGGCAAACTGAGAGGCTACGTCAAGGACGTTGCTGCCGGGGTTTGCGTTGATGGCGGCACCAAACGGACGACCGGCTGTTGCGCCGGGTATCCGGGCGGTTGTGCTCAGGGCGCCGTCGGAGTCATGGCAGTTCAGACACTGGTTAACCATGATGGCGGCGGTGTCGGCTTCGATGGTGGCGCTGCCCAGGTTGCGGCTGAAGCGTATCGGGGTGGCGTCGGTGGCGGTGGATGTGTAGGCGCCGGCAGCTGCGGTTGTGCCGCTGTGGGTGACGCCTTTGATGTTAAGACCGGTGTCAGGGTCACGAAGGTTGATACGACCGTCGCCGTGGCGGCCGGCGCCGGCTACCATGTTACCGGTGGCAGGGTCGCCTTCCATGTGACAGACGACGCAGTCGGCGGTGGTTACTGCGGTTGCTGCCGTTCTTGAACGGATGTGACGTGATGCCAGGGCAAAGTCAGGTGTTACCGCAACACGGGTGGTGACGGCGGCATTAAGACCCTGAGCGACTGGTGATGATACCGCTGAGAGGTGACAGGTCAGACAGGTGCCGCCTGTTCCGTAGTTTGCGAGGGTCAGCGTTTTGCCAGAAGTAGTCATGCGATACGGTGCGGCACTGCCGTGGCAGGCTGCGGTACAGCCACGGATGGTCTGATCATAACCGGTGCCGGTACCGACCGGACCGTTCATGTTGATGTTGTTCGGGGCAATATTGTGCTGCGTTGCGACATTATAGTTGGCATGCGGAGCATGGGTTCCGCTGCCGCTGTCTTCCGTACCGTGGCAGATCTGACAGCCGCCGTGAACAGAGACAAAGGTTGCTTTGGTGTTGGATGCTGCCAGGGTGCCGATGTGGTTAACGGGTGTTGCGCCGGCAGGATGTTTGTTATCAACATCGCCAACGGTCGTTACCGGTGGGTAACCGTGGCAGGACTGGCAGGCGGCTACCGGGGCAGGAGCACCCCAGGCAGGTGAATTGCCGAGGTGACAACTGACGTTGGAGCAGGTCTCGGCACCGCCCTTGGCGTAGGTCAACGGGTTGGAGCCATACTGATAAGCCTGCTGCAGCGTTGAGATGGTAGCGGTGTAAATATCGGCACTGCCGTCAGCATGGGTAGCTGTCGAATTGACATTGTGGCAGACACCGCAGACCTGATTGCCGGCGATTCCGCCAGGAAGAGAGGCAATGCTCTTGGCCTGCATGATATCTGTAATATGAACTGTATGCGCACTGGTAGTTGGCGGATAACCATGGCAATCCGTACAGCCATCAGCCTGGACACTACCATCTACATGCAGGGCAGGATTACTGAATGTACCGGTAGCAGTCACATGACTATGGCAGCCGTTACATTGACTAATGGTAGTTATACCTGAATGTATTCCGGTTGTTGCCGGTGGTGAGGCATGACATTTACCGCAGTCACCTGTCAGGGTCGGTGATCCGGTCAGCAGAGCGGTATTGGTCCAGGTAACAGCAGTGTTGGCGGTGTAGGTAACTCCACCAGTGCTGAATGGCTTACCAAAGTGGCAGTAGGTATTTGAACAGGTATCGGTGGTGGTGTTCCAGGTCGGTACCGCCGAGTTTGTGCGGGTCAGGGCACCGGCAAGTGGAACTTCGGCCGGACCGGCGGTGTCACTATGGCCGGTAGCAGTTGCTGTTGCCGGAATGGTGTGGCACTGGACACAAGTTACACGGGCGCTGTAGTTGTATGTTGCACGCAGATGGACATCATGGGCACCTACCTGAGCATCGGTGGCGGCTGCAGAACCACCCAGGTCCGTACCAACGCCGCCGTAACCGGGAGCTGCCTGCCAGTCGTTCGTGGAGGAGTAGACCCCTTGGGCAACTTTACGGCCATGACATTTGGTGCAGCCGGCATTTGTCGTATTGGCGCCCCAGGTGGGTGAGGTCGTACCGTGGCAGGTGGTCGATGAGCAGGTACCGCCGGTAAAAGTGTTTGTTACCGTAAAAGTGGATGTCTTGGAATAGGTACCGCCACTGATGGTGGGGGTAAGATTTATTTTAAAATTTCTGTGGTCCATGGTGGTCGGTACACTATGACAAGCTGAGCATGCCATCAGTGTGGGTGACGCATGGAGCGTGTGCGAACCGATAATCGCGCGACCAGGGTTGTTTCGAATCGTGCCTTCAATGGGTGTTTCATTCGCCTGCGGGTTTGTTCCGTGACAGCCGGTACACGCCGTTATCGGGACCATAGTAGCGGCATCAGCGGTGCTTATGGCGCACAGGCCGATGGACAAGGAAATGAACAGATGTGATAACCATGACCGTTTCATTTTTCCCCCTAGTCCAATTAGTGAATGATTTATTTCTGGTCTGTTCATATGGTCATCACCTCTTGGTAAAATTAATCGTTTCACTCAGCCTCTACCGGCTCTTTGATACTGCGCCTGTCTGTTGAAAGACAGGCACAGTGTTAGTTAAGTACTCCGCTGTTAGTATGCGCCGCCCGGTGTATAACCACCACCGTCCATGCTGTTGGAGCAGATGCCGGATCCGGCACCGCAGGAGGCGGAGCCTGTTCCGCCAACCCGTACAACTACCGGCAGGCCGGATCTGCGGAAGAACGAGTAACCGCGGGTGGCAGACGGGAACGCTGTGCCGGCAAAGTCCATGGCGGTGTAGCCGTGTACGTCACCCGATGGAATCGGACGGGCCGGTTTGGCTGTGCTGTTGGCTGTGGAGTGGCAGTAGTAACAACGGTTCGCCAGGTAAGTCATGCCGCTGTCTGTGCCGGAGGTAAAGCCGGAACCGGTACCGTGATTGGTGGTGTTGCCGGTCGTTACGTGACAGAATACACACAGGTTGGTGGCGGTTGTGGTGGCGGTGTTACTGTTGGTAAAGACCTGACCACGCAGGGCGGTGTTGTTCGGGCTGGTCAATGGCTCGCCGTGGGCACCGGAGGAGGTCAGGGTGACGGTGGATGCACTGCCGGTTGGTGCATGGCAATCCCAGCAGGTCATCAGCGGACCGTAGATTGCGGCTGTGCCGGTTTTGGTTACGCCGTTCCAGGGGGCGACCATGCGTGTGCCGCCGGCGTTGGTGTACGGTGCGTTGCTGCGTGCAAGCACCGGATGGAAGGCGCGGTTACCGCTGGCAAATTGCGAGGCTACGTCGAGGACGTTGCTGCCGGGGTTTGCGTTTATGGCGGCACCAAACGGACGACCGGCTGTTGCGCCAGGTATCCGGGCGGTTGTGCTCAGGGCGCCGTCGGAGTCATGGCAGTTCAGACACTGGTTAACCATGATGGCGGCTGTGTCGGCTTCGATGGTGGCGCTGCCCAGGTTGCGGCTGAAGCGTATCGGAGTGGCGTCGGTGGCGGTGGATGTGTAGGCGCCGGCAGCTGCGGTTGTGCCGCTGTGGGTGACGCCTTTGATGTTAAGACCGGTGTCAGGGTCACGAAGGTTGATGCGACCGTCGCCGTGGCGGCCGGCACCGGCTACCATGTTACCGGTGGCAGGGTCACCTTCCATGTGACAGACGACGCAGTCGGCGGTGGTTACTGCGGTTGCGGCCGTTCTTGAACGGATGTGACGTGATGCCAGGGCAAAGTCAGGTGTTACCGCAACACGGGTGGTGACGGCGGCATTAAGACCCTGAGCGACTGGTGATGATACCGCTGAGAGGTGACAGGTCAGACAGGTGCCGCCTGTTCCGTAGTTTGCGAGGGTCAGCGTTTTGCCAGAAGTAGTCATGCGATACGGTGCGGCACTGCCGTGGCAGGCTGCGGTACAGCCACGGATGGTCTGATCATAACCGGTGCCGGTACCGACCGGACCGTTCATGTTGATGTTGTTCGGGGCAATATTGTGCTGCGTTGCGACATTATAGTTGGCATGCGGAGCATGGGTTCCGCTGCCGCTGTCTTCCGTACCGTGGCAGATCTGACAGCCGCCGTGAACAGAGACAAAGGTTGCTTTGGTGTTGGATGCTGCCAGGGTGCCGATGTGGTTAACGGGTGTTGCGCCGGCAGGATGTTTGTTATCAACATCGCCAACGGTCGTTACCGGTGGGTAACCGTGGCAGGACTGGCAGGCGGCTACCGGGGCAGGAGCACCCCAGGCGGTTGATTGACCAAGATGACAGCTGACGTTGGAGCAGGTTTCGGTACCGCCCTTGGCGTAGGTGACTGGGTTAACACCGAATTGATATGCCTGCTGTAGTGTTGAGATGGTGGCGGTGTAAATATCGGCACTGCCGTCAGCATGGGTAGCTGTTGAGTTCACATTGTGGCAGACACCGCATACAAGATTCCCCGTGATCCCACCAGGAAGAGAGGCAATACCTTGAACAGTCATAATATTATTAATATGAACCGTATGGGCACTGGTAGTTGGCGGGAAGCCATGACAATCCGTACAGCCGTCAGCCTGAACACTACCATCTACATGCAGGGCAGGATTACTGAATGTACCGGTTGCAGTCACATGACTATGGCAGCCGTTACATTGACTAATGGTAGTTATACCTGAATGTATTCCGGTTGTTGCCGGTGGTGAGGCATGGCATTTACCGCAGTCGCCTGTCAGGGTCGGTGATCCGGTCAGCAGAGCAGTATTGGTCCAAGTAACAGCGGTGTTGGCGGTGTAGGTAACTCCACCAGTGCTGAATGGCTTACCAAAGTGGCAGTAGGTATTTGAACAGGTATCGGTGGTGGTGTTCCAGGTCGGTACCGCCGAGTTTGTGCGGGTCAGGGCACCGGCCAGTGGAACTTCGGCCGGACCGGCGGTGTCACTATGGCCGGCAGCAGTTGCTGTTGCCGGAATGGTGTGGCACTGGACACAAGTTACACGGGCGCTGTAGTTGTACGTTGCACGCAGATGGACATCATGGGCTCCGACCTGAGCATCGGTAGCGACAGAAGCGCCACCCAGGTCGGTACCGGTGCCGCCGTAACCGGGAGCCGCCTGCCAGTCGTTTGTGGAGGAATAGACCCCCTGTGCAACTTTACGGCCATGGCATTTGGTGCAGCCGGCATTTGTCGTATTAACACCCCAGGTGGGTGAGGTCGTACCATGGCAGGTGGTTGATGAGCAGGTGCCGCCATTGTAGGTGTTACTTGTCTGAAAAGTAGATGTCTTTGAGTAGGTACCGCCACTGATGGTGGGGGTCAGATTGATTTTACGGTTACGATGGTCCATGGTAGTCGGCACGATATGGCAGGCCGAACAGGCCATCAACGTTGGGGATGTATGGGAAGAGTGCGAACCGATAATCGCGCGACCAGGGTTGTTTCGAATCGTGCCTTCAATGGGTGTTTCATTCGCCTGCGGGTTTGTTCCGTGACAGCCGGTACACGCCGTTATCGGGACCATAGTAGCGGCATCAGCGGTGCTTATGGCGCACAGGCCGATGGACAAGGAAATGAACAGATGTGATAACCATGACCGTTTCATTTTTCCCCCTAGTCCAATTAGTGAATGATTTATTTCTGGTCTGTTCATATGGTCATCACCTCTTGGTAAAATTAATCGTTTCACTCAGCCTCTACCGGCTCTTTGATACTGCGCCTGTCTGTTGAAAGACAGGCACAGTGTTAGTTAAGTACTCCGCTGTTAGTATGCGCCGCCCGGTGTATAACCACCACCGTCCATGCTGTTGGAGCAGATGCCGGATCCGGCACCGCAGGAGGCGGAGCCTGTTCCGCCAACCCGTACAACTACCGGCAGGCCGGATCTGCGGAAGAACGAGTAACCGCGGGTGGCAGACGGGAACGCTGTGCCGGCAAAGTCCATGGCGGTGTAGCCGTGTACGTCACCCGATGGAATCGGACGGGCCGGTTTGGCTGTGCTGTTGGCTGTGGAGTGGCAGTAGTAACAACGGTTCGCCAGGTAAGTCATGCCGCTGTCTGTGCCGGAGGTAAAGCCGGAACCGGTACCGTGATTGGTGGTGTTGCCGGTCGTTACGTGACAGAATACACACAGGTTGGTGGCGGTTGTGGTGGCGGTGTTACTGTTGGTAAAGACCTGACCACGCAGGGCGGTGTTGTTCGGGCTGGTCAATGGCTCGCCGTGGGCACCGGAGGAGGTCAGGGTGACGGTGGATGCACTGCCGGTTGGTGCATGGCAATCCCAGCAGGTCATCAGCGGACCGTAGATTGCGGCTGTGCCGGTTTTGGTTACGCCGTTCCAGGGGGCGACCATGCGTGTGCCGCCGGCGTTGGTGTACGGTGCGTTGCTGCGTGCAAGCACCGGATGGAAGGCGCGGTTACCGCTGGCAAACTGAGAGGCTACGTCAAGGACGTTGCTGCCGGGGTTTGCGTTGATGGCGGCACCAAACGGACGACCGGCTGTTGCGCCGGGTATCCGGGCGGTTGTGCTCAGGGCGCCGTCGGAGTCATGGCAGTTCAGACACTGGTTAACCATGATGGCGGCTGTGTCGGCTTCGATGGTGGCGCTGCCCAGGTTGCGGCTGAAGCGTATCGGAGTGGCGTCGGTGGCGGTGGATGTGTAGGCGCCGGCAGCTGCGGTTGTGCCGCTGTGGGTGACGCCTTTGATGTTAAGACCGGTGTCAGGGTCACGAAGGTTGATGCGACCGTCGCCGTGGCGGCCGGCACCGGCTACCATGTTACCGGTGGCAGGGTCACCTTCCATGTGACAGACGACGCAGTCGGCGGTGGTTACTGCGGTTGCGGCCGTTCTTGAACGGATGTGACGTGATGCCAGGGCAAAGTCAGGTGTTACCGCAACACGGGTGGTGACGGCGGCATTAAGACCCTGAGCGACTGGTGATGATACCGCTGAGAGGTGACAGGTCAGACAGGTGCCGCCTGTTCCGTAGTTTGCGAGGGTCAGCGTTTTGCCAGAAGTAGTCATGCGATACGGTGCGGCACTGCCGTGGCAGGCTGCGGTACAGCCACGGATGGTCTGATCATAACCGGTGCCGGTACCGACCGGACCGTTCATGTTGATGTTGTTCGGGGCAATATTGTGCTGCGTTGCGACATTATAGTTGGCATGCGGAGCATGGGTTCCGCTGCCGCTGTCTTCCGTACCGTGGCAGATCTGACAGCCGCCGTGAACAGAGACAAAGGTTGCTTTGGTGTTGGATGCTGCCAGGGTGCCGATGTGGTTAACGGGTGTTGCGCCGGCAGGATGTTTGTTATCAACATCGCCAACGGTCGTTACCGGTGGGTAACCGTGGCAGGACTGGCAGGCGGCTACCGGGGCAGGAGCACCCCAGGCAGTTGACTGACCGAGGTGGCACTCTACGTTCGAGCAGGTTTCGGTACCGCCCTTGGTGTAGGTGACAGGGTTGCTACCAAACTGGTAGGACTGCTGCAGGGTCGAGATGGTACCCGAGAAAATATCGGCACTGCCGTCAGCATGGGTAGCTACTGAATTGACGTTGTGACAGACACCGCAGACCTGATTGCCGGCGATACCGCCAGGAAGAGAGGCAATCCCTTCTACCGCCATAATATTATCAATGTGCACTGTATGGGCAGCGGTGGTTGGTGGCCAGCCATGGCAATCGCTACAATTTGATGGAGTCTCCAGAATACCATTAACGTGCAGTGCTGGATTTACAAAGGCTCCTGTTGACGTTACGTTCGAATGGCATGAATTACACTGACTGATCGTTGTTACGCCGCTATGGCTTCCGGTGGTTGCCGGTGGTGAGGCGTGACATTTACTGCAGTCACCAGCCAAGCTAGGCGAACCGGTCAGCAGAGCGGTATTGGTCCAGGTAACAGCAGTGTTGGCGGTGTAGGTAACTCCGCCGCTGTTGTATGGTCTTGAATAGTGACAGTAGGTGTTAGAGCAGGTATCGGTGGTGGTGTTCCAGGTCGGTACCGCCGTGTTGGCACGTGCAATCGCTCCAGCCAGGGGGACTTCGGCCGAGCCTGCAGTATCGGTGTGGCCGGCAGCGGTCGATGTTGCCGGAACGGTGTGGCACTGGGCACAGGTTACACGGGCACTGTACGCATACGTGGCACGCAGGTGCACGTCATGAGCTCCAACCTGAGGATCAGTTGCTGCCGATGCACCACCCATATCTGTACCGGTACCGCCGTAACCGGGAGCGGACTGCCAGTTATTAACAGTCGAATAGGCGCCAAGTACTACTTTTTTACCATGGCACTTTGTACAGCTTGCATTTGTTGTTACAGCACTCCAGTTAGGCGATGAACTGCCGTGGCAGAGGGTTGTAGTACAGGAACCATACCCGGTATTTATGGTATGTTTTGCAACCTGCTTGGGGTTGTAACCTGATACGTTAATAAATCCATTTATATGAACACTGCTGGTATTAGTGTCTTTGGCAACGTTGGAATGGCATACATTACATGCCATGGGGGCATTCATATGCATCGCATGAGCGCCGGTAAGCGGTGCCCCATTGGTTGCATCAAATGCTGCGTTTGCGCCCAATGATGAATTATGGCAGGCGGCACATCCTGATACATTACCCCACGTTGGGGTAATAACTGCACCAGAACCATAGGAACTGGCGTGACAGGAAGCGGTTGAGCAGGTTCCGAGAATTGGTACCGAAGTTTGATTAAAGAAAGGGGTTTTTGTATAGGCGACAGCTGGTGCAACCTGAATCGTACCATCACGATGATTTAAGGCTGAAACCGTTGCTCCATGACAGACATTACAAGTTGTAGCGTCGACTGTCACAGGCAGATTGGTGATGTGGGTCCTATGACTACCCTTGACAGCACCGGTGGAAATATTTCGATACGCTGATGTGGCCGTCGAAGGGCTCGTATCCAGTGGCCGGATGTCATTTAATGAGCCATGACAGTCGTAGCACGCATTAATATTGTTTCCACTCAAAGCCAGGGCAGAACCCGCAGAGATCACCGAGGAAACAAAACATAGCAGCAAGATTAGCCGTGCTTGCTTGAAATATCCCGTGCTTAGACGTGTCTTCATACGCAACTCCTCATTATATGACTAAATACTCTATAAATTTATAATGGGGTGGGGGCGGTCAAACCGCCCCCACCTTTCAGCACTTCTTAGTGACGCTGTGTATATGTTTCTGTACTCCAGATCGGAGACTTCTGCATATGACATGCTACGTTGTTACAAGTACCTGATGTTTTGCCTGTTCCAGATTGCTTGGCAGTGTAAACAATCGGACGATTTTTGTCAAACTTGAATTGCGGATCTACAACAACTTGTACAAACTGTGTAGAGAATGCACCAAAAGTTGCACTGGCCTGATTATGCTGGCTGTTCGGATGACAGGTCAGACATGGTGTAAAGAACAGATTCTGGCTCTCTTTGAGCGATGGGCTCAAGTGACCAGCAACGTCATGTACACCGCCACCGCCGGAGTAGTTCTGAATACGGGCGGATGAGTAGGATGCATTGGTACCACGACCGGCCATGGTGCGGACAGGTGGGTAACCATGGCACATGCTACAACCGGCATCAACAATCTGGTCCATATGTTTTGCAGGTTGCGAGAAAGTTGCTGTTGTAACTGTACCACCAGCATTCATATTTGAGTGACAGGAGTTACAGTTAGCAGGTGCTGTTGTTGCAGAAGCATGCGCTGCGGTTGCCGGAGGGAAAGAGTGGCAGCTTGCGCAGGTTGAGGTGGAGCCCCATGCAAGCGCTGGAGCAGTAAATACGCCACCAGGACCGTTATGGCAGTTGGTTGTACAGGAACCGAAGCCGTTGCCCAGAGGACCGGCTGCACCCTGCGAGTAAACTGCAGTGATCGGTGTTGCGCCACTGTTGATCAAAGTGCCGCTGATAGAAAGATTGACGTTACCGTCAAGATGTGAAGCAGGTGTTGCGGTTGTTTCTGTGTAACCATTGTGACAGGTTGCGCAGGAGAAGTTTCTGAGACCCTGGGCATGTTTAACGTGGTCACCGGTAGCTGTTGCATCGCTGTCCATATTCTTGTGGCAACTTGCGCAGGTTACTGTTCCACCCCATGTAATAGTACCGTAAGTCAGGCCGGTTGAAAGACCTGTAGTACCCTGACCGGAGCTATGGCAGGCGCTGGTTGTACATGTGCCGAAACCATTGCCCAGTGCACCAGCAGTACCTTGTGAATATACGGTACCGGTAGCGCTGCCGGTGAAGGTGAGGTTAACATTTCCATCTACGTGTGTTGCAGCAGTAGAGGTTGATTCTGTGTAACCACCGTGACAGGTATCACAAGCAATGTTACGAGTCTGTGCGTGAACAACGTGGTCGCCGGTTGCCGTTGCATCGGTGTCCATGTTCTTATGGCAACTTGCGCAGGTAACTGTACCACCCCACGTCGGGACTGAGCCATAGGTAAGACCGGTGGAAAGACCGGTGGTACCCTGACCGGAGCTGTGGCAGGCGCTGGTTGAACAGGTGCCGAAACCATTGCCCAGTGCGCCGGCGGTACCTTGTGAGTAAACGGTACCTACTGCTTTACCGGTGAAGGTGAGGTTGACGTTGCCATCAACGTGTGTTGTGGGTACTGAAGTTGTTTCTGTGTACCCACTGTGGCAGATTGCACAGGCAATATTGCGTGTCTGTGCGTGGACTACGTGGTCACCGGTTGCAGTTGCATCGCTGTCCATATTTTTATGGCAGCTTGCACAGGTAAGTGACTGACCCCATGTTGCTACGCCATAGGTAAGACCGGTTGAAAGACCGGTGGTACCCTGACCGGAGCTATGGCAAGCGCTGGTTGAACAGGTGCCGAAGCCGTTGCCTAGGACAGAGCTGGTACCCTGTGAGTACACAGTGCCAACTGCTTTACCGGTGAAGTTTACATCTACTTTTGTATCTACGTGTGTAACAGGTACAGCTGTTGTTTCAGTATAGCTAGCATGGCAGGTTGCGCAGGCAATAGCGCGCGTCTGAGCATGAACAACGTGGTCGCCAGTGGCGGCGGCATCTGAATCGAAGTTTCTGTGACATGCGCCGCAACCAATAGTTGCGCCCCACGTTGCAGTACCAAACGAGATACCAACAGACGTACCGGTTGAACCCTGACCGGAGCTATGGCAGGTACTAGCAGTACATGTACCAAAACCGTTTCCAAGTACGCCAGCAGTGCCCTGCGAATAGATCGTGCCGGCACCAGTACCCGTGAAGGATAGGTTTACGTTACCATCAACGTGCGTTGCTGGTATTGCAGATGTTTCTGTATAACCATTGTGACAGGTTGCACAGGAAATAGCGCGGGTCTGAGCATGCTTTACATGGTCACCGGTTCCAGTTGCGTTGGTGTACATATCAACGTGACAGCTACCGCAGGTAATTGCCTGGCCCCAAGTAGCCACGCCGAAGGTTACGCCGGTTGAAAGACCGGTTGTACCCTGACCGGAGCTATGGCAGGCGCTGGTTGAACAGGTGCCGAAGCCATTGGTCGGAACTGAGCTGACACCCTGTGAATAAACGGTACCGGCAGCCTTACCACTGAAGGAAAGATTGATATTGCCATCTGCATGAGTTGCTGCTGCAGCAGCAGCCTCAGTGTAACCGGTGTGACAGGTTGCGCAGGCAATGTTGCGTGTCTGGGCGTGAACAACGTGGTCGCCAGTTGCGGTTGCGTCGCTGTCCATATTCTTATGGCAGCTGGCGCAGCTTGTAACACCGGAACCCCAGGTAATTGTGGCATAGGTGATACCAGTAGCGGTACCGGTCGAACCCTGACCAGAGCTGTGGCAGTAGGCAGTGGCACAAGAACCGTAGCCATTGCCAAGAACGCCGGCAGCGCCCTGCGAGTATACGGTACCAGCAGCAATGCCGCCGAAACCGACGTTTACATTGTTATCTACGTGTGTCGGAACCGCTGCAGTTGTTTCGGTGTAACCGGTGTGGCAGGTTGCACAGGCGATGTTACGTGTCTGTGCATGAACGACGTGATCGCCGGTGGCGGTTGCGTCTGTGTCCATATTCTTATGGCAGCCGGCGCAGGTGATTGTGCCGCCCCATGTTACGGTACCGTAGGTAAGACCTGCGGATGTACCGGCTGGGCCCTGACCTGAGCTATGGCAAGCGCTGGTAGAACAAGTACCGAAGCCGTTGCCCAGAGGACCGTTATTGCCCTGTGAGTACACGGTTCCGGTTGCTGCACCGCTAAAGGAAAGATCAACATTTCCGTCTACGTGAGTAAGAGGTGCGGAGGTTGTCTCGGTGTAGCCGTTGTGGCAGGTAGCACAGGCAAAACCCTTGGTCTGTGCGTGAACAACGTGGTCGCCGGTTGCCGTGGCATCGATATCCATGTTTTTGTGGCAGCTAGCACAAGTAACTGTGCCACCCCATGTTGGTACTGCGCCATAGGTTAGACCGGTTGAAAGACCGGTGGTACCCTGGCCGGAACTGTGGCAGGCGCTTGTTGAACAGGTGCCGAAGCCATTGCCGAGAGCAGAACTGGCACCCTGTGAATAAACGGTACCAGCAGCTTTACCGCTGAAGGAAAGATTGACGTTACCATCAACGTGGGTAAGTGGTGCTGCAGCTGATTCTGTGTAGCCGGTGTGGCAGGTTGCACAGGCAATGCCGCGGGTCTGGGCGTGAACTACGTGGTCGCCAGGTGAGGTTGCATCAGTATCCATATTTTTATGGCAGCTGGCACATCCAACTGTGCCGTCCCAAGTTGCTGAAGTATACGTGATACCAGTTGCGGTACCTGTTGAACCCTGACCAGAGCTATGGCAGTTGTTGGTTGAACAGGATCCGTATACCGGAGTCTGGCTGGGGAGATACAGGTTGGCAGCACCGGAATATGTACCGGTCATACCTGTAAGATGAATCTTGCTCCCTACATTACCGGCACTGGTTGCATGCTGGAAGGTAGTATTGTTTGGATGACACCGTACGCAGGCAGATGCCCCGCCGTACTGTGCAGTATGTTTGTTGTGCGATGCGGATGTCGGCACTGCATCGTGACAGGTTGCGCAGGTCACGGAAGCCGGCGCGCTGCCCCAGGCAGGGGTTACGCGTTCAAAGTGACAGTTAACCGACGAACAGGTACCCAGTGTAGGAACCGTGGTTTGGTTCTTGAACAGGAATGAACCGCCGTCCGTCATGTCTCCGGTGTAACCGGTAGTCTGCGGAGAGGCATTAATCGATTTGGTAAGAGTGATCTGACCATTACGATGGCTGGAGGTGTAACCAGAGTTATTGTGGCAGCGTGCGCACATATTCTGGTTAGCAGCTGTGATGTTCAGACCGTTAAGATGGGTCTGGTGATTACCTTTGACTGCGCCTGTCGAAATATTGCGATAAGCCGGGGCTGAACCCACTGGCGTATCCAATGGCAGCGCGTCATTGGTACCGTTACCGTGACACTGGTAACATTGCAGTGCTGCAAACGAGTCGTTGGCTGTCATTACTACCGCAACAAGCGATAGCAGCGCCAGCATGACGAACTGAAGCAGCTGTTTCTGGGGCCTCATTTTCTCCATACCTCTCTCCTTTTCTGCTTTGATAAAAATGCACTCCACAATACTTCTCCCCAAGCCTCTTACTTCTTAATATTTATCGCCATACAACAGGCGACACCCAAACATAAATACTATCTAACCGTTATATAACCGAAACATGGATTCAATAACTGCATCCCCTTCCACCTGTCACGGGCATGCATGTAACTGATATTCTTGGTTGTCATCCGGTTTTCAAAACATTTTTTTAAAGTACGACACATTTTCTTCATAGACATTTTGCAACTCTAATGCCAAATATCATGTCTAGTCTGATTCGCGTACTCAGCCGACAGACTTGAATTTATACCATGCTCTGCTCCGCTGTTACAATTTCCCAGCAATACTGACCTTTCACACTATTTAAGATATCCAAACTTTTTCATGCGGTAGCGAAAAGCATCGATTCCCAGGTTGAGTTTTTTGGCCGCCTTTGACTGATTCCATTCTGTAATTTCAAGAGCCTGGCGAATCAATTCCTTTTCAACCTCCTCAATATCAATACCTTCCGGCGGCAGCCGGAAGTTGGACACAGGCTGTCCGTCATCACACGGACCCCCTTTGGCAACAATCTCCAACGGAAGATGATCCAGCAGTAGCGTGTCATCACTGCCGAGAATAATAGCCCGCTCAATGACATTCTTGAGTTCACGAACATTGCCAGGCCAGCTGTAATCCAACATCATTCGTTCGGCCATACCGGCGATACCCTGCACTTTTTTATTAAAATCCTTGTTATAGAGATCGATGAAATGTTTTGCCAAAGCGATGACATCTTCCTTGCGCTCACGCAGAGGAGTCAGAAAGATGGGAATGACCTGCAATCGATAGTAGAGATCGTTTCTGAAGGTTTTCTCTTCAATGGATTTTTGCAGATCTTTATTCGTCGCAGAAATAATTCGAACATCTACGGTGTAGACTCTCCCACCGCCAATACGACGAAAAGAACGATCCTCTAGAAATCGAAGCAGCTTAGCCTGCATCCCCATTTCCATATCACCGATCTCATCCAGAAATACGGTGCCGCCGTCGGCTAGCTCAAACAGACCTTTCTTGGTCACCTTGGCGTCGGTAAACGCCCCCTTTTCGTGTCCGAACAGTTCGCTTTCCAGCAGCGTAGCCGGCACAGCCGCACAGTTGATCGCAATAAACGGTTTATCAGCACGGCTGGAGCTATAGTGGATCCATTTTGCAACCAATTCTTTGCCCGTGCCAGATTCTCCCTGGACCAGAACCGTGGAGGCCTCGCTTTTAGCAACCTTATCAAGCACTCCCATCAGATATTGGGTCTGACGGCTTTGCCCGATGATGTTGGGTGCCGACTTCTTGGTTTCGCTGCGTAGCCTGGCGACTTCGCGCTTAAGGTCGCTGTTTTCAAGGGCTTTCTTGATAATGATTGAAAGCTCATCAAGATTGAATGGTTTACTGACGTAGTCGTGGGCGCCCAGGCGCATGGCGTTAACGGCAGTTTCCAGTCCGCCGTGGGCGGTCAGCATGATGACAATGATTTCATCATCGAACTCCTTGATCTTTTCAAGAACTTCGATCCCACTGATACCGGGCAGCTGTATATCAAGCAGTACCAGTTCAGGCTGCTGCTCGCGCGCCAGACGCAATGCATCTTCGCCGGTACCGGCAGTAATGATCTCATAGCCCTGCTTTTTCAGGTTCTGCTCCAACGACCAGCGAATCAGATGTTCATCGTCAACAACCAGAATCTTATTGAGTTTCATGCTCACTCCTCAATTCATCAATTTCTTCCGTATTACAGGCCGGTAATTCTATAGTAAATACAGTTCCTCGAGTGTCATCACTGGTGACACGTATATCTCCATTGTGCAGATTGATGAGTTTACAGCAGATAGGCAGACCAAGACCGGTTCCCTGGGCCTTGGTTGTAAAGAAGGGAGTGAAGATTTTTTCCAGAATCTGGGAAGGAATTCCGGGACCGGTATCAGCCACGTCAATCCGGACAAACTCCCGCCCCTCTCGATTCGCGCTGCTTGTAACAATCGTAAGCTTGCCCCCACCCGGCATTGCCTGAAATGCGTTAAGAAACAGATTCAGAAAAACCTGCTGCATCTGCTTTGCATCGGCATAGACCGGCGGCAAATCTGGAGCCAGATTGATCTGCTTTTCTATATTCTGGACGCTGCGGTGCTGCGAAGCAAAATTACAGGTGGAACTGATTACGTAATTAATATCTATACAAGCCAGTTCCGGCAACGAAGGTTTCCCGAAAAACAGCAGGTCATTTACCGTCTTGTCCAGACGCTGCACCTGCTGCAGAACCTCATTCAAAATTGAACTGCGCGGATCCTCGACAGGGATGTCATCCTTGATGATCGTGATCGCTGCTGATATGCCGGCAAGCGGGTTCTTGATCTCGTGTGCAATTCCGGCGGCCATCTCGCCAATCGAGGCCAAACGGTCGGCCCGTTCCAGCTGCTGAAAATGAAACTGTTCCAACTCGACCTTGGCGACATCCAGGCGATCAACCATGGAATTGAAACTGGATATAAGACGACCTATTTCGTCTTTCCCGCGATAACTGATACGAACACTCAAATCCCCTTTTTCAACCATGGACATTTTATCGATGATGCTATCCAACGGTTTTTTGACAAATTTCAGCAGAATTATGGATATGGTGATCGCCAGAAAGAAGGTAATTGCAATGGAAGAAGCGATAAAAATGCGAGAGGCTGCCAGCATCTGCATCTTGGTACGATTAAGGGAATAATTGATGTTAAGGATGCCGATGACCCTGGCCTTGGTGCCATGACAGGTATGGCAGGCCGGTTCATTATAGATCGGTTTGACCATGGCCAGCACCTCTCCATGGGGAGGAGACTCGAAGATGCCATAGTTTTTAGGGCTCTGATAGAGTTTGTAATCATTCATCCCAATGGCCCGGCCGACTTCAGCAGGATTGGATGATCGCAGAATAATGCCATGAGGGTGGAAAATACGTACACCCACCAATTGATTATGCTGCCCGACCATGGAGAGAATAGTACTGACATCCTGCACATTCCCGAGGTGCATCGTATTATAGACGCTGCTCTCAACAGTATGGAGCAGCAACTCCGTACTTTCTCGGGCCGTGTCGATCAACTGTGCCTGCTGGTAGCGAACGTTGAAGGATGCATATATAAAGATACCGCACACCAGTAACGTGATCGTTGTCGCAATGATGCGGGTTGTCAGGCTTCTGAACAAAGATGTCTCCTGGCTGGCTGAACGGCCTCTGGGGAACGGCGATGCTGTATAATCAAACCGGGACGGTAGTGAATCTATTTATTATTGGCGCCAAAAAAATTAAGAATGGCTTCATCAAGACTCACGACCTCTTTAGCCTGCTTTTCAGCAGAGGCGGGGGATGCAGGTGCTGCTTTCTGGGTTGGCAATTCAAAGAGAAGGGAAATATCAGACTTGAGGGAGTCGGCTTTCGGTTTCTCCGGTACAGCAAATAAATCGTTAACCTGTTTCGACTGTGACGCGGCCTGTGGTTCGGCAGCCTGAGCCGGTTCCGCTTCAGGCTTGGGAGAAGGGATCTCATAATTTTCCAGCAGAGGGGCTTCAATAGAAAAAGCACGTTCATCGAACTCGCCCGACTTGAGCCGGCGCATAAGCTCTTTGTGCTGAGCCTTCATCAACTCTTCCACAACAGAATCCAGATTATCCATCATCAATATATCGGCGTAACTGGTTTTCTTGGAACAAAGAATCACTCCACCCTTATAGAGGAGGGTGATGATGTGAGGGTTGTTGACACCGCTGTCTTCGGTTTGGACGTGGAAGGTCTCGCCTTTGTAAACTACGTTATGATTGAATCCTAAAACCATGAGAAATCACCTGTACGCGAAATGACGTAATCCGGAATCTAGCACACATGACAAAGCGATGCAACGTGATAAAAATGTTTTTTGATCAAGTAGTTACTCATTAACAGCCAGCAGCAGTTTAATCTTGGCAACCGCTTCCATGGCGTCCCGGGCATAAAGATCGGCGCCGATCCGGTCGGCGTACTCCTGAGTCACGACCGCCCCGCCCACCATGGTAAAGGTTTTTATTCCGGCTGCTCTCAATTTTTTGATGACGTTGTCCATCTCCGACATCGTGGTAGTCATCAGGGCGGATAATCCGACCGCCTGCACGGCGAATTCCCTGGCTTTGGCAATGATCGTTGCAGCCGATACGTTCTTGCCGATATCAAAAACCTCGAAGCCGTGGTTTTCCAGCAGGGTGCAGACAATATTCTTGCCGATATCATGGATATCACCCTCAACGGTAGCCATCAGAATTCTGCCGCGGCTTTCAAAGTTCTGACCCTTCATTTCCAGCTTCAGGCGGGCAAAACCGGTCTGCATGGTATCGGCCGACTGCATGACCTGTGGCAGGAAGTATATGTTCCTTTCAAACCGGCGCCCTACCTCTTCCAACCCGGGGAGGAATCCTTCATTACTGACCTGCATAGGGGACAGCCCTTCAGAAAATGCCTGTTCGACAAGCCCTACAATCCCGTCCCGGTCTCCGTCTATGACGGCACGGGTCAACTGTTCGCGGATGGTCAACGGTGCATCCGATACTGCCACCGGAATACCCGCTGCGGCCTGTTCACCTCGATAGGCTTCGATGTAGGCCACCGCCTGATGGTCCCGGTTAAGCAGAACCATGGCCGAGCGCCAGGCATCCATCATGGCCTTGTCCTTGGGATTGATGATAGCAGCATCCAGACCGGCCGCCATTGCCATGGAGAAAAAGGATGATGAAATCAATGGGCGTTGCGGCAGACCAAAAGAGATGTTGCTGACCCCCAGTACCGTTGACAATCCCAACTTTTCCTTGACCAGACGAATGGTTCGCAGAGTTTCGGCAGCCCGTTTCTGCTCGGCGCTGACTGTCAGCGTCAGACAGTCAATGATCAGATCAGCATCGGGAATGCCGTGGCGGCGCGCCGCGTTGCGAATGCGCCGGGCGATTGCCAGGCGCCCCTCTGCACTGTCAGGAATCCCTTTGTTGTCGAGTGTCAGGCCAATCAGGGCTGCTCCGTATTTTTTCGCCAGCGGCAGAATTCGACGCAGACTCTTTGCTTCGCCTGACACTGAGTTTATCAGAACCTTGCCATCGGCAGCCTTCAAACCACGCTCCAGAGCAGCCGGACTGGACGAGTCCAGGACCAGAGGAACTCCGGCGGCAGCTGTGACACAAAACACGGCCCGCTCCATGGCAAGCGGCTCATCGATGCCCGGCGCCCCGACATTCACATCCAGCAGTGTGGCGCCAAGCTCGACCTGTTCCATGGCTTCACGGCGGATATAGGAGACCTTGCCTTCGTGCAACTCCTGGGAATAGAGTTTTTTTCCGGTGGGATTGATGCGCTCACCGATGATAGCGGTTTTACTCCCCCCCCCCGACGGCACACCATCCGGCCCGACTGGATAAACAGGTCGTTCCGGTTGTTTCCGCGCGTGGCGACCAAGGCGATTGAAGCGGTGCCAAGGCTTCTTTCATGGCACGTATATGAGCAGGTGTCGTGCCGCAACAGCCGCCGATGACTCTGACCCCGAGCGCGATCATGCGTTCATGGTAGGCCGTCATTTCGGCCGGAGTGCCGGGAAATACGGTTTTCCCATCCAGCAACTGCGGCAGACCGGCATTGGCCTGAGAGATAAGCGGTAAACCCGATACCTGACGCATTCGGCATAGAATGTCATAAATACCATCGACACCCAGACCACAATTGGATCCGACCACGTCAGCACCGGCGGCGGCCAGGGTTATGGCGGCGGCCTCAGGCGAGGTCCCCAGAACGGATCGGCCGTTGTCATCGAATGTAAGCATGGCAATTACCGGGATACTGGCCGAGACTTCTCGAATACCAATCAGGGCCGCACGGCATTCCTTGATATCCAGAAAGGTTTCCAGACTGATCAGGTCAGCGCCGGCACGAATCAGCGACTGGGCCTGCTGACGAAAAGCGTTCTTCATTTCATCGAAGGACACCTCGCCCAACGGCTCCACAAACTGTCCTGTCGGGCCAATTGAAGCACCGACATAGGCCTTGTCACCGGCCTCGGTCCGGGCAATTTCAACAGCGCGGGCATTGATCTCATCCAAACGGTCCTCAAGGCCGTAATGGGACAGCTTGAAGCGCGTACCGCCAAAGGTATTGGTTATTATGATATCAGCACCGGCAGTGACATAGTCCCTGTGCACCGAAGCAACAACCTGCGGCATGGTCACATTGAGCTCTTCCGGGGATTGCCCCGGTTTGAGACCCCGCTCCTGGAGCATAGTGCCCATGGCACCGTCCAGAATCAGGACCTTTTCGCGGATGGCATCAAGAAACGGCTTCATGGGTGTCCCTTCTTTACAGCAGGTGATGATGATTTAGAGTTGTCCGGCACGTTGCCGGGCGTTGCTGGCTGTTCCAACAAATAATCGGGTTGAAGCGGATCACTCAGATCGAGATGTCTCAATACTGTTTTATCGTTACCTTCAACATTGATCTTTACCCGGGTTATAGAGGGATAATTGATGCAAACAGTGTTAACAATTGAATAGACTGCCAGCATTTCTGCTGAACTGCCCGACGGAATATCCGTTGCAAACGATCGGTTCATGTCAACCGTAGCCAGATCCCCCACCACGGTAATGGCATTGACTTCAGCTGCCCCTGGCAGGGCCTCGTCCAGGTCACCTACCGGACCGCTCACCAGTTCACCGAGCAGATCTTCCAGACACTCTTCCGTGCCGTCACAGGATGCAAGTTCGCGGGCCTCACGCCCCAGACGGTTCCCATCAGCTACAAAAAAGAGTACACCCTTGCGACTTAAGGCAGGTTCATGAATTTGGGGCTCAGGACGGACTTGCCGGCTGTCGTGAATCTTCTTCCAGACCAACCCGCTGAAAACAAGCGCCACAATGGCAAACGGAATCAGGATATTTATGTGTATCTTTTTGCGGTGTGGGTGGGGCATACGCTTCAAATCTCTTCCTCATCGGCTTCCAGATTGACCTGATAAACATCTCCCAGTCGTTCACCGAGAAAACGGTTGCCAACACGAATAAAACCGGCAGGTACATCGCTAACGTAATAGTGGTGATTCCCTTTTTCAGAATCAGGCCGCAGATTCTTTTTCTGGGAAAGTATTTCCGCAACAGTTCGGGCCGTCTCGGCGGCTGAATCTACCAGAGTCACACTGTTTCCCATAATTTCAGCTATCAGGGGCTTAAGCAGAGGATAGTGGGTGCACCCAAGCACGAGCGTATCAACACCGGCATCCAGCAGTTCCTGCAAATAACTCTCGGCGGTCAATCGCGCAACCTGATTATCGACCCACCCCTCTTCCGCCAATGGGACAAACAACGGACAGGCCTTGGTGAGAACCACGGCAGAAGGGTTCAGGCGCTTGATGGCCCTGGTGTAGGCACTGCTCCTGATAGTCCCGGCGGTACCGATAACACCGATACGACCGGATTGAGACACCTCCGCCGCCCGGCGGGCCCCCGGCTCAATCACACCTACAACAGGAATGGGAAACAAGCGTTTCAGACTGGGCAGAGCAACTGCTGATGCGGTATTACACGCCACCACCAGCAGCTTGATATCACGGCGGACGAGAAAAGCCGTGATCTCGCGAGCGTAGCGGGTAACCGTTTCCGGTGATTTGGTGCCATAGGGGACCCGGGCGGTATCGCCAAAATAGATGGTATCCTCCTGAGGAAGTACCCTGGTCAATTCCCGCAGGACCGTCAATCCCCCGACCCCGGAATCAAATATGCCAATAGCCTGCCATGACACGACCTATTCTCCTTGTAATTCAGCGTAATGAATTTTGGACTATATACTTTTTATAGGTGGGTAAGCAAGCCATTTGACGGACATTCACCGATGCTGCCTGCACTAGTTTTGTCCTGAATTATCCTTGACAAACAACCGGTCGCTGATTACCTTGTAAACAAGATTTAGCACTCTTAGACAATGAGTGCTATTTTTTTGAGGTCTGGTCATGAACCTTGAACTTTCAGCACGCAGCAGACAGATACTCGAGGCAATCGTTGAGGATTACATTGCCACGGCCGAACCGGTTGGCAGCAGCGCGGTGGCCCGTCGTCACGCCCTGACGCTATCATCGGCAACCGTCCGCAATGTTATGGCCAACCTGGAAGAACTGGGACTGCTGACTTCACCGCATACCTCGGCCGGAAGAGTCCCCACAGAAAAGGCCTACCGCTTTTATGTGGATTCCCTGGTCGGTCTTCGTCAGGTCTCGCGTGAAGAAAAAAAACAGATTATCCAGAACTGCCGACAATCCGGTGCCGGACTTTCAGACATTCTGAAAGAAGCCAGCCGTGCACTTTCATCACTGTCAAACTATATGGGCATTGTTGTCGCTCCCAGCTTTACATCCGATATTTTTCGACACATAGAATTCATCCGCATCGGCCCACGTAAGGTTTTGGCAATACTTGTCTCCACCAACGGGCTGGTTCAGAATCGACTGGTCGATACGGCTGAGGACATTCCGGAGACTGAGCTGGTCAGGATGGGGAACTATCTGAACGAGCTCATGCAGGGCCTGACCATCTTCCAGGCCCGCGAGCGCATCCTGGCCGAAATGAAAAATGAAAAAGCCCGATACGACAGCATGATGTCGCAGGCCCTGCAGATCAGCGAGCAGACGGTTACGGTCGGTGGAGATGAGATTTTTGTCGAGGGGCAGGCCCGGATTCTCGATCAGCCTGAATTCAGCGACGTAAACCGTATGAAGGAGATTTTTCAGGCCTTTGAGCAAAAAAACCGCATGCTCCAGCTTTTGAGCGGCTGCATGAATTCTGACGGGGTTCAAATCTATATCGGATCCGAAACCCCGGTCAGCCAGTCAGCCGGTGTAAGCCTGGTAACATCCCGCTTCGTTACAGCCAACAACACCATTGGACTCTTGGGTGTAATCGGACCGACACGCATGGGCTACTCCAGCGTAATCCCCATTGTGGATTACACTGCCCGTCTGGTGGGCAAACTTCTGAATAATTCCTAGATAATTTGCGCTTCAACACAACTACACACAAAGGAAACACCACGCATATGGAACCACACGATATCGTCGACATTTCTACAACCGCAAGTGAACTTGACAGCCTTACCACGGAACCAGTCGAACCGGGGACGCCCGAGGAACACATCAGCCGGCTTCAGGAACAACTTAGTGCAAAAGAGACTGAAGCACGCGATAACTGGGACCGTTTTGTCCGCGAACGGGCTGACTTGGAAAATTACCGCAAACGAGCTAACCGAGAGAAAGAAGAGCTGCTCAACTACGGCAACAAGTCGTTGATTGAGGAGATTCTGCCGATCGTCGATAACCTGGAACGGGCACTGGCCCATGCCGACGAAGATGGGCAATCGGCCGTAGTGGAGGGAATCCGCATGACCCATGTCATGCTGGTGGCCGCCCTCAAAAAATTCGGAGTTACACCGCTTGAATCCGTCGGCACCACGTTTGATCCGGCTTTTCATCAGGCCATGACCCAGGTGCCTACCGACCAGCATCCACCCAATACGGTCGTGGATGAATTCCAGAAGGGCTACCTGCTCAAGGAGCGCCTGTTGCGCCCGGCCATGGTTTCCGTTTCTTCCGCGCCCTGAACCCATACTCGGCAGAGTAAACATTTTTTTCTCTGCCCCTTGTTTTTTTAAATAACGATGACTAGCTTGATTTCAAGAAGATTTGAAAGGGAGGACGCGTAACATGAGTAAAGTAATCGGAATCGACCTGGGGACAACCAATTCCTGCGTATCAATCATGGAAGGCGGCGAACCGGTTGTTATCGCCAACTCCGAAGGAAGCCGGACCACACCTTCGATGGTGGCTATTTCTGACAGCGGCGAGCGCCTGGTAGGACAGCAGGCCAAACGCCAGGCCGTCACCAATCCTGAGAACACCCTCTATGCCATCAAACGTCTGATCGGCCGCAAGTTTGATACCGAGGCGGTTAAGAAGGACATCGCAATATCGCCATTCAAGATTGTCAAGGCCGACAACGGCGATGCCTGGGTAGAGGTCCGCGACAAGCGCTATTCTGCGCCCGAGATCTCGGCCATGATCCTGCAGAAGATGAAAAAGACCGCCGAGGACTACCTGGGCGAGGCCGTGACCGATGCGGTCATCACGGTACCGGCCTACTTCGACGACTCGCAGCGCCAAGCCACCAAGGACGCCGGCAAGATCGCCGGTCTGAACGTACTGCGTATCATCAACGAGCCGACCGCAGCCGCTCTGGCCTATGGCCTGGACAAGAAAAAGGACGAGAAAATTGCCGTATTCGACCTGGGTGGCGGTACATTCGACGTTTCCATCCTGGAACTGGGCGATGGCGTCTTTGAGGTAAAATCAACCAACGGCGACACCTTCCTGGGTGGCGAAGACTTCGACCAGCTGGTAATCGACTGGATCGCCGACGAGTTCAAGAAGGATCAGGGCATCGACCTGCGCGGCGACAAGATGGCGCTGCAGCGCCTCAAAGAGGCCGCCGAAAAGGCCAAGTGCGAACTGTCAACCTCCATGGAGACCGACATCAACCTGCCTTTCATCACCGCCGATGCTTCCGGTCCCAAGCACCTGACCATGAAGCTTTCCCGCGCCAAACTGGAGTCGATCTGTGCGCCACTGCTGGCAAAACTGGAAGGCCCCTGCCGTACGGCCCTCAAAGACGCCGGTCTGTCAGCCAGCGAGATTGACGAAGTCATTCTGGTCGGTGGCATGACCCGTATGCCGGCCGTACAGAAAAAAGTCGAGGACATCTTCGGCAAGGCAGCCAACAAAGGGGTCAATCCGGATGAGGTCGTCGCTATCGGCGCCGGTATCCAGGGTGGCGTACTCAGGGGCGACGTCAAGGACGTCCTGCTGCTGGATGTAACACCGCTTTCCCTTGGCATTGAAACCCTGGGCAGCGTCATGACCAAACTGATCGAAAAAAACACCACCATACCCTGCCGCAAAAGCCAGGTTTTCTCGACAGCCGCTGACAACCAGCCGGCAGTTTCGATTCACGTGCTTCAAGGCGAGCGCGAGATGGCCAACAGCAACAAGACCCTCGGCAATTTCGAGCTGTCCGGCATCCCGCCGGCACCGCGCGGTGTGCCCCAGGTCGAAGTAACTTTCGACATCGATGCCAACGGCATCGTACACGTATCCGCAAAGGATCTGGGTACCGGCAAAGAGCAGTCCATCCGCATTACTGCATCATCCGGTCTTTCCAAGGAAGAGATCGATAAGATGGTTCGCGACGCCGAGGCCCATGCCGACGAGGACAAGAAGAAGCGCGAGACCATCGAAGCCCGCAACCATGCCGACAGCATGGTCTACAGCACCGAGAAATCACTCAAGGAGTTTGGTGACAAAATTGACGCCGTTGAAAAAGGGAATATCGAGAACAAAATAACTGAGCTGAAGAAGGTCATGGAAGGCGATGACGCCGAAGCTATCAAGAAGGCCACGGACGAATTGGCCCAATCGGCCCACAAACTGGCCGAAGCAATGTACGCCAAGGAGCAGCCGGCGGAACATGCCGAAGGCCCTGCAGGTGAGCAGCCGAAGCAGGACAGCCACAAAGACGACAAGGTTGTGGATGCCGACTTTGAAGAGGTCAAGGACGACAAGAAGTAACTATTTAAGACTGATCAACAGCACACGGCTGAAGGCGAAGGGTTTTCCCTTTGCCTTTTGCCGTATTCAGAGGACTTATTGTGGCTAACGGCGATAAACGTGATTATTACGAAATACTTGAAGTGCACCGTAACGCCTCCGAGGCCGAAATAAAGAAGGCTTTCCGTAAGCAAGCGGTGCAGTATCACCCGGACAAAAACCCGGGGGACAAGACAGCGGAAGACAAGTTCAAAGAGGTTACCGAGGCCTACGAGGTGCTTTCAGATCCCCAGAAACGTGCCCAGTATGACCAGTTCGGTCATGCCGGCGTTTCGGGGGCAGGCGGTTTCTCCGGAGGAGGCTTTGGCGGTTTCGGTGCCGGCACTCCCTTTGGCGACATTTTCGGCGACATTTTCGGCGACATCTTCGGCGGAGGCGGTGGCGGACGCGGACGTAGCCAAGGACGCCGGGGTGATGATCTGCTCTACAATCTCGAAATCAGTTTTGAAGAAGCTGCTTTCGGGGTGGAAAAGAAGATCGACGTACCCTTTGCCAAACGTTGCGGGACCTGCAACGGGTCCGGGGCAAAACCGGGGACCGATCCCAAGGTCTGCCCTACCTGCCGTGGTGCCGGTCAGGTCCGCTATCAGCAGGGTTTTTTCAGTGTCAGCAAAACCTGCGGGCAGTGCAACGGCGAAGGCAAGGTTGTGGAAGATCCCTGTCCGGACTGTCGCGGCAAGGGGAGTATAAAGGACACCAAAACCCTGGCGGTCAAGGTTCCGGGTGGGGTTGAGACCGGTTCGCGTCTTAAAATGACCGGCGAAGGCGGCCAGGGCAAAGGCGGCCCAAACGGGGATCTCTATATCGCCATCAGCGTCAAGGATCACCCGCTTTTCCAGCGGGAGGATAACAACGTCATCTGTGAAATCCCCATCAGCTTTATCCAGGCAGCACTGGGATGCGAGATGGAAGTGCCGACCCTGGACGGCAAGGTTGCCATGAAAATTCCTGAGGGGACACAATCCGGTAAGATCTACCGGCTTAAGGGGAAGGGAATTCCTTCGTTACAAGGTTACGGGCGCGGCGATCAAATGGTTGTCATCCGGGTGGAGACACCGTCAAACCTCAATAAAAAACAGAAGGAACTTTTGGAAGAATTTGCCAAAATCAGCGGAGAAGAGATTCATCCCATGAAAAAGGGATTTCTGGATAAAGTCATGGACTTTTTGAGTTGAAACGCTTGATAGGGTCTCAGTTAGCTGCGACCCTTTCATTTTTCTTGATGATAACTTAAATTTGCTTTACCATCCGGCACGTTATTATTGAGCCAGAAGCGGAGTTCACCAGATGGATAAACAGCAGTTGATTGAAAAAACAACCGAGACCCTGCGCCCGTTTGAAACATCGAATCTGATGGCAACCATGCAGTCACTGACACTGGCCCAGATTTTTACCAACCCGGTCGTGCTGATTATCATCATTGGACTACTCTTCTTCGGCGTCCTGAAACAGTCCAAACCGGTGCTTCTGACGCTATTTTTCCTGATTGCCATGATTGTTTTCATGCGATATGCCATGCCGCCGGCCGGCCAGGAACTGACCCTCTCCTCAATCGGACCTTTTATCGGCTTTGGAGTCGCGATCGGCGGAGTTATTATCTACTTCACCATGATCAAATCCTGATTTTACTCACACCCGGAAAAGAGAACACAAACAATGAAAATACAAAAACGCGACTGGTTTTTTGTAGCCCTGGTAGTAGTCGTATTAGCGATATTTTTTGCAATATCCGGCAAGGAGAAAACCAAGTTGGTCCCCAAGAACGCCGACCACCAGAAATTCCATGACATGATCAAGGAAGGGAAAACAAAGAAAGAGGTCGACCCGCTCTGCGAGGCCTGTCATGACGGCGTAAAGATCGCGTTTCCAAAAGACCACCCCGCCAAGCCGGGTGGCCAGCCCATGCGTTGCCTGTTCTGTCACAAGATCAAGCGCTGACCGGTCAGTACAACTCGTATTTCAATAATCGGCATTCGATGGCGCCATTGTAAAGCACATGGCGCCGCGATGCCTTCAGGCCGATATATTTGGCAAGCTCCAGATTCCCGGTCAGAACGTAACCAGTCCATCCCCGACAACGCTTCTTCATAATATCACCTATCTGACAATACAGCTCCTTCAACTCATCCTCATCCCCCAGACGCTTACCGTAGGGGGGATTTATTATTACCACCCCGTGATCACCTTCCGGCTGAAACGTATCCAGTGCGGCATGAAAAAAGTGCAGCTGCCCCTCAAATCCGGCCTTGGCGGCATTGCGTGACGCCACCTTCAAAGCGCGACTGTCCTGATCGAAACCGGTAATCAGGCCAATCGGCAGTTTGCGTACGCCCTCCTGCGCCTCTTTAAGCAGACACTTCCAAAGCTCGGCATCATAATCAAGCCAGTGATGAAAACCGAAGGAACGCTGTAATCCCGGCGCAACACGTCCGGCCAACAGAGCAGCTTCAATGGGAATGGTACCGGACCCGCACATGGGATCAGCCAGGGGGGTCGTACCGTCCCAACCGGTCAGGGCTATCACTGCAGCAGCCAGAGTTTCGCGTAACGGTGCGTCATTGCGTTCGAGGCGGTAACCACGACGATCCAGCGGCTCACTGGAGCTGTCCAGACTGACTGTGCATTGGTTTTTATGCAGATGAACATTGACCCGCACATCCGGAGCAGCCGTATTTACGCTGGGGCGACTGCCGCAATTTTCACGAATCCGGTCAACTATGGCATCTTTCGTTTTGAGAGCCACAAAACCAGAATGTGTCATGGCAGAATCTCTCAAGCTGCAATCCACAGCCAGAGTCATCTCTGGTGTAATCAATCCGGTCCAATCGATGGCATGAACACCGGCATACAATTCGGCCGGAGTGCTGCAACCAAATGCTGACAACTGCACAAGCACCCTACTGGCAGTGCGCAGCCAGAGGTTGGCTCGATACAGACCAGCCCGGTCAGCGCCGAAAGCCACCCCACCCTTGCCGACCTCAACATTCGGAGCGCCAAGTGCTTTCAGTTCTGATGCCGCAATTTCTTCAGCTCCACGGGGAACTGCCGCAAAGCATTTTCTGACAGGATCTGGCTGCGCCTCACGGGGAGGCCGTTTGCGTATGATGCAGGTTCTTTCGCTCATTGTTTTCCCTCTATCTCTTCTGCCCAGATACGGGCTAAAAGGTCGGCTGTTTCTTCCGGAGTGCCACTGTTGTCTATCACGATCCGTCCGTAGGATTCCTTTTCAGCCAATGACATCTGACTGGCTATGATACGTTGCGCCGCAGCCTGATCGACACCATCCCGCCGCATAAGCCGTTCCATCTGAATTTCAGGTTTAACCGTCACAACCCAGATTTCGTCAACGCGTTCTGTGGCACCTGCTTCAATCAACAGCGGGGCCATATACATCACGACAGCATGGCCAGCTTCTGCAGCCAGGAACAGAGCCTGTCCGGCCAAACGCTTAATTTCAGGGTGAAGTATTGCTTCAAGGGCGGAACGCTTGCGTGCGTCGGAAAAGACCTGTGCCGCCACCTTGGCGCGATCCATGCGACCGGACTCATCCAGAACCCCGGTGCCGAATTCAGCCACAATCCTGGCCAAACCAACACTGCCCGGTTCGACGGCATCACGGGAAAGCTGGTCGGCATCAATTACCGGAACCCCCCGTTCCTGAAAGAATCTGGCAACACTGGACTTGCCACTGGCTATCCCGCCGGTTAAACCGATGATACGGATACCACCCGGCCTCATATCATCTCTCCTGTCGCTTCCAATCCGAATAGCAGCCTGAGACTGCTCCATAATGTCGGACATCTTAACAGAGCAACCGCTAAAAAAACAGTTTTTTGGCTTGAGTTGATCGCATTATTGGTGTAATCATAGCCGTTCGTCGTATCGATTGTGTGCGACACTTGTGTGCGGGCGGTTAGCTCAGCTGGATAGAGTACAGGCCTCCGAAGCCTGGGGTCGTGCGTTCGAATCGCATACCGCCCGCCAATAAATTGAAGGACTTATGCTGTATGGCGTGAGTCCTTTTTGTGCTTCCGGTGCACGCTGAGACGTCCACGGACGGCACAGCAACATGCGGTACCATATCGAGGTTACGGAGACTGACTATGGCAAAGGGTAGTTTCGATGCAACCGACCTGCTTGCTCCGCTGATGCTGCGCATTCCCCTCGGTCTGATTTTCATGGCCCACGGTTCCCAGAAGCTTTTGGGGCTGTTTGGCGGCAGAGGCCTGACAGCAACGTTTGCAAACTTCGAAAAGGATCTGGGGATCCCGGCCATCTTCACGCTTTTGGCGATAATCGCCGAATTTGGCGGTGGCTTCGGCGTGCTGACCGGTTTTCTGACGCGTCTTTCGGCGGCCGGCATCTCGGCTGTCATGCTGGTTGCCATGTACAAGATCCATTGGGCCAACGGCTTTTTCCTGAACATCCACTGCACGCCCGGGCGCGGCCACGGCATTGAGTTCGATCTGGCATTGCTCGGCATGGCGCTGTATCTGCTGATTGCCGGCGGCGGCCGCTGGTGCCTGGACAGGCTGGTTTTCCGTGGCTGACAGACCGGCACACCCCAAGAACCTTTCAGTAGTTCCAACGGACATGATCCGTACATGACCGGCCATTCCAAATCTCTGACGTCCCGCTGCAAACTCGATCATCCGGCCGTTCAGTGCCTGATACTGATTCTGCTCGGTCTGGTCTCCTACTGCAACAGCTTCGATGTTCCCCTGCAGTACGATGATTTCACGTCATTACGCAAGACCATCAACGGCTCGCTCAAGCTGGGGCTGGAAGGGGGATTGCGCTGGTTCACCGACCTGACGTTCTCCCTCAACCGTCTGGCCCACGGTGAACTTGTTACCGGTTACCACCTGGTCAATCTAAGCATCCATCTTGGTGCAACTCTGTGTCTGTATGGCTGCGTGCGGCACAGCATTGAAGTCCTGCGTGCCTCTCAGCACAGCGATCCCGCCGACGACACAATCAAATTCTTTACCACATACACACCTTTTGCCACGGCAGCACTGTTCGTCTGCCATCCAGTGCAGACCCAGGCCGTCACCTACATAGCCCAGCGTTACACCTCGCTGGCCGCATTCCTGTACCTGGCCGCCATGTATTCCTACATCAAGGCGCGCATGTCTTTTGCTCATAATCATCGCAGGCCGGCCATGGCATGGGCTTTTTCAACGGTTGTGACTGCCCTGTTGGCAATGATGAGCAAGGAAATCGCTTTTACGTTGTCGCCCATGCTGGTAGTGCTGGAAGTCATACTCTTCAAGGGGAGATTACTAAAAAGGCCCTGGTTCCTGGCAGCTATCTTCTCTCTGGCGGTGGTGATTCCACTGCAGTCTCTATTGATCAGCGGCCTGGGCGGTTCATCATCACTGGTTCAAAAGCTACAGCGCGTTTCAACTGAAATCCATACCATTTCCCGCAGCGACTACTTCCTCACCCAGCTCAGGGTCATCGTCACCTATCTGCGGCTGATGGTCCTACCGGTCAACCAGAACCTGGATTACGACTACCCGCTCTATCATTCCATCACAGCGCCTCCGGTACTGGCCTCCCTGGGACTGCATCTGGCACTTTTCACTGCAGCCGCATTCATGTTTGTGCGCTCCCGGAAGTATCTGGAGAGCGGTTCGGAAATTCAGGGGATCTGTCTGAGGCTTGGAACACTGGGGATCTGCTGGTTTTATCTGGCACTACTGGTCGAATCCAGCATCATACCGATTCGTGACGTCATCAACGAACACCGCCTGTATCTTCCCTCCGGTGGCATACTACTGCTGGCTGCATCCCTGGCCGGCGGCTTTGCCGCTCACACTCGCCACAGACGGAGTCTGCTGTGGGGAGTAACCATTCTGGGTTGCCTGGCACTCATGTCCGCCACTGTTCTGCGCAACCAGGTCTGGCACAACGAGCTGACAATGTGGCAGGATGTCCTGGCAAAATCCCCCAATAAACCACGCGCCCAGTTCAATGTCGGCTTCCATCTTTCCAAACGTTTTCAGCAGGAGGCGGCCCTGCCATATCTGGTGCGCGCCCTGGAACTTGACCCATCACCGCAGCTGTACTGGCTTTCGGTCAACGGCAGTGTCTCCATGATGGCAACATTTGCCGGCCGCTCAACCCTGGGCCTGGAGTATCAGGCCACCCCCGAGACGGTCAAACCCGAGTACATGGTTGCCTGGACGGCACTCAGCCATAACAATCTGGGACTGGCTTATGAATACCTCGGCAACCTGCAGTGGTCCCGCAACAATTTTACACTGGCAACCACGATTGATCCCCGCTTTGATCTCGGCTGGCTTAACCTTGCCATCATCTGTGCCAGGATGAATGACCGAAACGGGTACGACAACGCCTATGCACGACTGGCACACCTCAACCCGACCCGGGCAAAAGCCCTCTCCTCGTTGGGATTGATTCCCTGAACTTCTCGTTGCCCCTCCGGGGTGATGTGCAGCGACATACCCAGGATTACGCTTGTACGAGCACCCTAAACATGCTATTAAACTCAGGTTTATTTCCTCCGGCCCTGGCCTCACACACATAACAACAATCGCGCACCAGGCGGGCTCAGCCCGCCTTTTAATTGCACGCAGGAGATTAATCGTGGAACAGTTCAATCAGCAGGAAGTTGAAAAACGCCGCACCTTTGCCATCATCAGCCACCCGGATGCCGGTAAGACAACCATTACCGAAAAGCTGCTGCTCTTTGGCGGCGCCATCCAGCAGGCCGGTGAGGTCCGGGCCCGTAAATCGGCCCGCCATGCGACCTCAGACTGGATGGAACTGGAAAAACAGCGCGGCATTTCCGTCACCTCCTCGGTCATGAAATTCAGCTATGAAGGGTGTGAAATCAATCTGCTGGACACGCCGGGTCACAACGATTTTTCCGAGGATACCTACCGGGTTCTGACCGCCGTTGACTCTGTACTGATGGTAATCGACTCCGTTAAGGGGGTCGAAAGCCAGACCAGGAAACTGCTGGAGGTCTGCCGCCTGCGCCACACGCCGATCATGACCTTCATGAACAAGCTGGACCGCGAGGGGCAGGATCCCTTTGATCTGCTGGACGATATCGAGAAGAATCTCAAGATGCAGACAGCCCCCATGACCTGGCCGGTCGGGATGGGCAAACGTTTTCGCGGCACCTACCACCTCTACACCAAGGAGCTGATTTTCTTCGATGCCGAGGCCGCCAATGGCACCGGTGAGATCATGAGCGTCACCGGACTGGACGATCCCCGCCTGGACGAACTGCTGGGAAGCCAGGTGGACGAGCTGCGCCACGACGTGGAACTTTTGGAAGGGGCCGCCCACCCCTTTGACAAAGAGGCCTATCTGGCCGGCCGGCAGACACCGGTATTCTTCGGCAGCGCCATCAACACCTTCGGGGTTCAGCAACTGCTGGATGCCTTTGTAGAGCATGCACCGCATCCGCTACCACGCGAAACCATCACCAGGGCGGTTTCCCCCTACGAAGAGCCCTTCAGCGGCTTCACCTTCAAGATCCAGGCGAACATGGACCCGGCCCACCGCGACCGGATCGCCTTCTTCCGGATCTGCTCCGGCAAGTTTACCCGCGGCATGAAGGTGCGCCACGTGCGCCTTGGACGCGAGGTACAGATCGCCAACGCCACGATCTTTATGGCCCAGGACCGTACCAATGTGGAAGAGGCCTGGCCGGGTGATATCATTGGAATTCACAACCACGGCACTATCAAGATCGGCGACACCTTCACCATGGGTGAGGAGCTGAAATTCACCGGTATTCCCAGTTTTGCGCCGGAGCATTTCCGCAAGGTGCGTCTGCTCAACCCCATGAAGTCGAAGGCACTGGAAAAGGGGCTGGTGCAGCTGGCCGAAGAGGGAGCCACCCAGGTTTTCAAACCGTTGATGGGTGCCGATTGGGTCATTGGTGCGGTTGGTCTGCTGCAGTTTGAAGTGGTTATGCATCGTCTGGAGCACGAATACGGCGTCAAGGTGTCTTTCGAGTCCGTCAGCTACGTCACCGCGCGCTGGGTGACCGGTGAAAAGAAGAGGATTGAGGACTTTGAGAGAAAAGAAGCCATGCATGTTTATATCGACGGCGAAGGCAAACTGACCTATATGGCCGGCAGCCAGTGGCGCCTGGACAATACCATCGAACAGTGGAAGGATTTGGAATTCCACGAAACCAGTGAACACAGCTGATGCGTAAACCCACACACAATGCCGGACGCAGCACCGGTCCCGCGCCTTACAGTTTCAAGGCTACCTGGCAGGCCGTCCGTAACCTGCCCTGCGAGCACTTCCCGCTGATACTGCCGGATGTGCATCCGCTGGCCTCGTTTTTCATCCTGCGCAGGCTCAAGGGTCTGGGGTATTCCAACTGCAGTGTCACAACCTCACCCAAAGGACTGGTAGTCCACGCCCATCGATAAAAAAAGGGGGCGGCCACATCGGCCACCCCTGCTGTAATCCTAAAAACAACCCAACCTTTAACTGGCAAATTTCGAAATTTCGAAACCAATCTGCCCCAGGGGTAGAACCTCATCGGCCACCCCCCCTTCTACACAGGCTTTGGGCATGCCGTAAATGGTCGAGGTCGCTTCATCCTGAACGATGGTTACCCCACCCTTCTGTTTCAGAAGCTGCATTCCCTTGAAGCCGTCATTTCCCATTCCGGTAAGGATTACCCCCAGCATTGAACCACCGGTGGCCTCTGCCATGCTTGACAGCATCAAGTCAACCGAGGGGATATAAACATACTGGGGATGGCTGCTGGTTGGCACGGTTTTAACCATGATCTGCCCGCCATGTCGAACCAGTGTCGTATGCATGCCGCCGGGGGCTATCAAGGTCAGCCCCGGCTTGAGCACATCACCGTCAACCGCCTCACGGATTGTCATGGAGCACTTGGCATTGAGGCGATCGGCATAGGGACCGGTAAAAGCCTTGGGCATATGAATGCCTACAATAATGCCATAGGGGAAATTGACCGGTATTCGGGAAAGCACTTCCTGGAGTGCAACAGGGCCGCCTGTTGAGGCACCAATGCCTACATAATTGATCTTTTTTCCACTCAGTTTGGTTGAAAGCCTGGTTGGCACAGCAGCCGCGGCAGTCGGTCTGGTAGCCGGAGCCTGAGAAATGGGAGAGAGTGGACTAATCCGGCCAAAGCGGGATCTGAGAGCATCCTTGACCTTGCGCAGCAACTCTTCGCGAAAAATATTCTGGGCTTCAGATGAATCGGTGACATTCTTCGGAATATAATCCAGCGCACCGGCATCCAACGCTTCGAAGGTGGACTTGGCCCCTTCGTTGGTCAGCGTTGACACCATGATAACCCGGGTGGGAGCCTTGGCCATGATCTGACGCAATGCAGCAATGCCGTCCATGCGCGGCATTTCTACATCCATGGTAATCAGGTCCGGCTTCAATGCGATCGCCTTTTCGACACCTTCCATACCGTCAGCCGCCGTTCCGACAATGTCGAAATTCGGCTCCTTGGAAAGGATGCTGCGAATAGCCATACGCATGAATGATGAATCGTCGACTATCAGTATTTTTGTCTTGCCATTCTGTGGCGTAAGCATCAGGACTCCGTAGAATCTTTGGAATTGAAGATTGAATCAACCAGAGCCTTGACATCCGGGATGGCATCGTCCAGTTCATAACAGAATCGCTCCACATCCATCTCGGCAAACTGAGGCGATTCCTTTTTCAGTATCTGCCATGCCTCCTCATCATAGAGATTGAAGCTGACCCATTCACGTCCGCCAAAGTTCAACTCACGGACACTGCAAAACAGGTCGGACAGGTTAACAATGGCACACAAAATTGGATCGATAGTTGCCTCAGCCGGTGTGTGATGCAGGGCAATTACTTCGCAGTAGACATCCGGGAAATTCCATTTACGTGCCATACAAAGGCCGATTTCGCAGTGGCTGGTGCCGAGTAGTTCAATTTCGACATCAATCATCTTTAGCGGCTTATCCTTGATGCGATCCAGCACGGCCTGAAACTCATCACGCATGAAATTACTCAGGAACACCAGCCCCAGATTATGTATGATACCGGCGATGTAGGCCTTTTCAAGATCGGGATATCCAACCTTCCGGGCAATGATCTTGGATACCATGCCAACACCAAAAGAGTGTTCCCAGAACGCGTTGATTTCCACGACTCCCTTGTCTTCGTCAAAGGCATTTATCAGGGAGGTGGTCAAGGCTACTTCACGAATATGGCGTAAACCCAGATATACCAATGCACGTTTCAGCGAAGTGATTTCATGCTCAGGTTTATAGACCGGCGAGTTGATCATCTTCATGACCCTGGCCGTCATGACCTGATCGGAAAGCATCAGATCAGCCACCTCCTCGATCTGAACATCAGGCGAATCCAGTAGTTGAAGAACCTGAGTTGCCACAACCGGAATGGTTGGCAGGTCATCAATACTCTCAACCAACTGTTGTGCCTTTTCCATCAACGCTTGTTTATCCATGGTTTAAAACCTTTCAGGCTATTTTTTGTAGGTAAATCCGCCCGGAAAATGGACGGTCTTAAATTTGTCATTGACCCCGTGCAGAGACTCTGACTGGCCGACAAAGAAATAACCGTATGGCTGCAGGTTGTTGTAAAAGTGCTGAACCACCTTTGATTTTGAGGCAGTATCAAAATAGATCAACACATTCGCGCAGAAAATGATGTCGAATGTCTTCATAAAGATCATTTTATTGTCATCGTACAGATTCAGCTTACTGAAAGTGACAAATTTTTTCACTTCAGGAGAAAGGATGAATTTGCCATTCTCTTCCTTTATGTATTTACGTTTATAAACATCGGGGATATTGCGGACCGAATAAGCGTTGTAAACACCCTCTTTAGCTTGGGCCACGACGGTTTCGTTAATGTCGGTCCCGACAATTTCGATGATCCAGTCCTTGAGAATTGTAGCCCGTTTCTCCAGCAGGATCATGGCCATGGTATAGGCTTCCTCGCCCGATGAGGACGCTGCGCTCCAGATGCGCAGTTTGCGGAAACCCATTTTGTTCTTGATTTCAACAATTTCCGGCAGGAGCTTGTTTTCCAGGGCATTCAGCTGAGGAACATTCCGAAAAAAATACGTTTCGTTGGTGGTAATCTCATCCATCAGAAACTTGAGCTCCTCAGTACCCCGTGGAGACTTCAGGAGTTGGTAGTATTCCTGATGAGTTCTGATGCCGGTAGCCTCCATCCGACGGGTTAAGCGGCTCTCAAGAAAATATTTCTTGGTGGCGTGGAAATACATCCCGCAGATGTTGTAAATAAAATCACGAAGCAATTCGAAGTCTTTGTCTGATATCGCCACGATTGAATCCCTTCAGTGTGTCAGTGTGGATTGTACATTCCTAAGTCCGATCGTTAGAACGTGGGGTCGCAAAAAAGTTAACGACCACCGCCGTCATCACCGTCAACCAGCCCAACCGGATCAACAATCAAAGCCACCCGGCCATCGCCAAGAATCGTTGATCCGGCGATTCCGGGAATGTTGGCCAGATATTTACCCAGAGATTTGATGGCAACCTCCTGCTGACCAACCAAACGTGATACGACCAGACCCATCCGTTTTTCTGCAGTGCCAACCACAACGACGTAGCAGAAATTATCCTGCTCGCTGCGCCGTTCAACTCCGAATACGCTTTCGAGCCTGATCAGCGGCAGTACCATGTCGCGCAGTTTGAGAATTTCCCGATTGCCGATCAGGTGGAACTGACGCTGATCGACCCGCAACGACTCCAGAACCGATGAAAGCGGGATCGAGTAGACCTCACCTTCCACATCAACAAGCAGAGACTGGATTATTGCAAGGGTCAAGGGGAGACGCAGGATGAATTCCGAACCCTGCCCCTTCTCGCTCTTGATTTCAATCAAACCGTTCAGTTTTTTGATATTGGTCTTGACGACGTCCATGCCGACGCCACGGCCGGAAAGGTCAGAAGCCTTGTCTTTCGTGGAGAATCCCGGCAGGAAGATCAGGTCAAAAAGTTCACGCTGACTCATGGCTGCCAACTGTTCCTCACTCACCAGTCCCTTTTCAACTGCCTTGCGGCCGACCCGGTCCGTATCAATGCCGCGGCCGTCATCCTTGATGCTGATGATGATCTGGTTGCCTTCATGGATTGCAGCCAGCACCAGCGTGCCGACTCGCGATTTGCCTGCGGCGGCGCGCTCGTCCGGGGTTTCCAGTCCGTGGTCCATAGCATTGCGGATCAGGTGAATCAGCGGATCGCCAATTTCGTCAACAACCGAACGATCCAGCTCCGTCTCCTCGCCGAAAATCTGCAGATCCACCTCTTTGCCAAGATCCCGGGCCATACTGCGCACAATGCGGGGGAATTTCTTGAAAACCTTATCCACCGGCAGCATACGCATCTTGAGAACCTGCATCTGCAACTCGGAGGTCACGAAACTCATACGCTTGGTAAGCTTTCCGAACTCTTCGTTGAAGTCCTGGCGATCGGTTTCACACTGCTGAAGATCCTGATTGATCTGGATCATTCTGTTGCGTTCCAGCACCAGTTCGCCAACCTGATTCATCAGATCGTCCAGACGTTTGACATCCACACGCACGGTTGTATTGTCGGAAAGATCTTCTCCACCTTTGCCTTCAGACGGCTTTGGCGCAGGAGTCGGCTTTTTGGCAACCATATCTCCGGACGGCTTCGACGGTGCGGCTGGAGGAGCTTCTTTTTTTTCTTCTGCCTGCGTAACAGGTTCTTCAGCAACCGGAGCAGCCGCGGTTGGCTGCGGTTCAGTTGGAGCAGACGGAGCGTTGCTGTCTTCAACCGGTGGAGCCTGAACAGGTACGGCCTGGAGCGGCGGAGTATCGGCAAGCAATGGCAACAGTTTAGCAATGGTGCCGTCAATTTCCCGTTCCTGAATTTCACCGGCCTTGATATCGCTCACCAAAGTTTTGACAAGATCGGTTGCCTCGAGAATGATATCCATGAACTCAGGGGTAACCATCAACTCGCCCTTGCGGAGGCGGTTAAGAACATCTTCTGTCTTATGAGTCACCTTGACAAGCAGATCAAATCCCAAAAAGCTCGAGGCACCTTTGACAGTGTGTATTGATCTGAAAATCCGGTTCAGCAGATCGGCATCATCCGACGATTTTTCCAATGCAACCAGATCATCATCCAGCTTTTCCAGCAGTTCTGTTGTTTCAGCGAGGAAGCCTTCCAGCAGTTCCTGATCTTCGCAATCAATTGGCGGCATGCATTACTCCTTGAGCTAACATATAAACGGCCGAAGCGTCGATCGTACTACAAAGACCCGAACGCACTTTTTTCATCCCGGGAAAACATTTTTTCCAGGTCCAGAAGAACCAGCAGGCGTTCGGCCTGATTGATAACACCGGCAATACACTCCTGATCGATGCCACTGGCTACAACCGCCGGAGATGGCTGAATCTCGCTGCTGGAAATCCGGATAACCTCTGAAACTGCATCGACTATAAAACCTTTCAACTCGCCATCAACTTCCATAACGATAATACGGGTCTGTTTGTCGCTTTCAGCGTCCATCAGGCCGAATTTCTTGCGCATGGAAATAATCGGGATAACTTTCCCTCGCAGATTGATAACACCCTCAACATAGTGGGGAGTATTCGGGACACGGGTAACTATGGGCATCCGGATAATTTCACGGACCTTCAGCACTTCGACACCATACTCTTCCTTATCGAGATTGAAACTGACAAGTTGAATCAACTCGCCATGCGACTCGTCAGACCTGATCGGCACCAGTGCGTTACTCATGAAATATCCCTCCTCCGGGGAAGTGCAATTTTTATCTTATCGATGCGTGATACATCCAGCAGAAATTATGCATTTATTTACCATGCAATACTGCTTTTATCAAGCGCGGTTCAATTTTTTTCCTAGGATTATCAGGCTTTCATCAAACTTTGCGTCAGAAAATCAATGTTAAACAAAACCACCGGACTAAAAGTCATTTTCTTGACAAGATCCTTATCAGAGTTTAAACTGCTTTCCACATCGCTGAGCATCAGCTATCTTCCTTTGTATCCACGGGAAATCATGACCACAGCAAGCACCATATGCATTATCGATAACGACCGCAAAACCTGTGATCTTGTATCTGCATTTTTGACATACCAGGGATATGACATCGTCGGAGTCGACCACAACGAATCTTTTTTTGACACAATCAAGGAAAAAAAAGTCGGCATTGTCATTGCTGACCTCCATCTGCTGCAAACCGAATTCCCCGACTTTGTGGAACGATCCAGAAAGATAAATCCATTACTGGTCCTGATCGGTTATGGCCGGCAAAATGATAAGCTCCTCCCCATCGTCAACGAGGAAAGCATCTTTTTCCTGCCGAAGCCGCTCAACCTGGATGAACTGGAAAGCCTTGTCATGCGGGCCATGGAATACCAGGCCATGAAAATGCATGATGTCTGCGAAGATGCGGACCGAAGCCCCCACGTGCTCTGTTCCACCATTATCGGCCGCAGCAATCCGATGCAGTCCCTGTTTGACATGATCGAGAAGGTTGCTGAATCAACGGCCACGATCCTCATTCAGGGCGAGTCAGGCACCGGCAAGGAACTTGCAGCACGGGCCATACACCAGCTGAGCGGACGGAACAGCAAGAACTTTGTCCCGGTCAACTGTGCCGCTATCCCGGATGATCTCCTGGAAAGTGAGTTGTTCGGACATGTCAAGGGTTCCTTTACCGGTGCCTACGCTAACCGGGCCGGCCGCTTTGAAATGGCCGACAAAGGGACACTGTTCCTTGATGAGATCGGTGACATGAAGGCCAACCTACAGGTCAAACTTCTGCGGGTACTCCAGAACAAGGAGTTTGAACCGGTCGGCTCAACCAGGTCGCAAAAAGTTGATGTGCGCATCATTGCCGCCACCAACAAAAACCTGGAAGAGCTGGTAGCCAGCAAGGATTTTCGTGAGGACCTGTACTACCGGCTGTCGGTAATTCCGATCACGATTCCTCCGCTACGTGAGCGTCGTGACGATATCCCGCTGCTGATTCACAACTTCCTGACACGTTTCAACAGTGACAAACGACACACCGTCAAGGGGTTTTCACGGGAGACCCTCGGCATTCTCTGTTCCTACGACTGGCCCGGTAATGTACGGGAATTGGAAAATCTGGTGGAACGGCTTGTGATACTCAAGGATTCCGGTTTCATCACACCGGATGACCTGCCGGACAAATATCTCTCCGGCCACCCCCAGACTCTGGTTCAAGTCCCCGAGCTGCCGATGGCCGATGAACTGCCCGAAGGGGGCATCTGCCTCAATACCATGGTGGATGAGTTTGAGAACCGCTTGATACTGCAGGCGCTGGCCCGCACCGGAGGCAACAAAAAAGAGGCCGCATCACTGCTTAACCTCAAACGTACCACCCTGATTGAAAAGCTGAAAAAGAAAAACCTGGCTTACTGCGAGGAGTAGCACCCCCATGTCAGTCAACATCAAAGACAATTTGAGCTTGCTGTCTACTCTTCTACAGAAGGGTGCCCCCGCCAAAGAGGTGTCGGCCGGAGACCCGCAGCGGGACAAGATATTTGCCGAGCGTCTGGACCGTGTGCTGGCCGGTGCCAATCCTGTATTACCGCCTGCCAACGTAAACCCCGAGGTTCTTGCCGAGACACTCAGCCTGCAGATGCTTCAGACATCACTTTCGCTCGGCGAAGGCTCTGCGGAAAACCCGACCGGACTGTTTGAACGCCGGTCAACTCAGCTTCATTCCCTGCTCAGGGCCTACGCTGCCAACCAGCCAACTCAAGCCCCTGCAGAGACCCAACAGACATCACCACCGACACAAATCCAGGAGATGGCGGAGATCACTCCAATCGAGCCGGTCAGAAACCCCACACCCGCAACCCACTCAGGTCATGGTTTTGAAAACATCATTTCCAAGGCTGCCAATCGCTACGGCGTGGATGCCGGCTTGATCAAGGCGGTCATCAAAGCCGAAAGCAGCTTCAATCCCAATGCCGTTTCCCACGCCGGTGCCCAGGGCTTGATGCAGTTGATGCCTGGAACCGCCCGTTCTCTGGGAGTAAACGATTCCTTCGACCCGGAACAGAATATCATGGGGGGCACCCGTTTTCTGCGAGATCTGCTCAAACGCTACAACGGTAACCTCGACTCGGCACTGGCTGCCTACAACTGGGGTCCCGGTAATGTCGACAAAAAACCCGGCCAGCTCCCCCGTGAAACACGCGATTATCTGGTGCGCGTCAAACAGCTCTACAGCTCGTACACCGCCTGACCCTCCTCCCCCGGCAAACGCACCAAATCAGCAAACCGCAGACATTTCCGCCTTGCAACTCCCCGAATGAGCGTGTATTATTTTCGCCCCGTCCGGCAGTACTTACGCCGGGAATCTGATGAAGAAAACTCCCACAGGTGAATCATGGCAAAACTGTACATCGTAGGCACAGGCCCCGGCAACATTGCACATCTTACTGCAGCTGCCCGGGAGGCCATCGCCGACTCTTCCACTATCGTCGGGTACACCAGCTATATTGACCTGATTAAACCGCTGCTTACAGATAAAAATATTGTATCTACCGGCATGATGCAGGAAATAGACCGCTGCCGCACCGCCATCCAGCTGGCCTTCAATGGTGAAACGGTTGCCCTGGTATCAGGTGGTGATGCCGGAATTTACGGTATGGCCGGCCTGGTGTATGAACTGCTCGAACTGGAACATGGACATTCAGCTACGGATGAAACACGGCAGACCCCTGAAGTCCGCGTCATCCCCGGCATCTCAGCCATCCAGGCTGCCGCTTCGACTCTGGGCGCACCATTGATGCATGATTTTGCCGTCATATCACTTTCAGACCTGCTGACCCCCTGGGAACTTATCAAAACCAGACTGGAGGCAGCTGCCCGTGCCGATTTTGTAATCGTCATATTCAATCCTCGCAGTAAAAGCCGTGTAACTCAGATAGAAGAGGCCCAGCGCATCATCTCGGCAGTCAGGCCCAAACAGACTCCGGCCGGCATCGTGCGTAACGCCTGCCGCGATGAGGAGCAGGTCACCGTTACAAACCTGGGAACGCTGCTGGAACATGAAATCGACATGTCCACCATTGTCTTCATTGGCAATTCGAGCACCTTTGTGGACAGTTGCGGCCGTATGATCACACCGCGGGGCTATGCCAGCAAGCTTGTGCCTCAGGATGGCACGCAATCCGAAACCATTGCCCCGGGCGCACCACTTCCCCTCCCCGGTGCGGTCATGTTCTGCGGCACCGCCTCTGATGTTGGCAAATCGGTCATCACCGCCGGTTTTTGCCGCTTGCTGGTTAAAAAAGGGATCACCGTAGCCCCTTACAAATCACAGAACATGTCCCTCAACTCCTTCGTAACCCCTGAAGGGGGCGAAATCGGCCGGGCCCAGGCGGTACAGGCACAGGCCTGCAATATCAATCCCCATACCGACATGAATCCGATTCTGCTCAAACCGAATTCCGATACCGGCAGCCAGATCATTGTTCAGGGAAAACCGGTTGGCAACATGAACGTGCAGGAGTATGACTCCTACAAACCCGTCGCACTTGAAAAGGCCTGGGAGTGTTTCGGACGACTGCAGCAGGCCTACGAATTTATTGTCTGCGAGGGTGCCGGCAGCATTTCGGAAATCAATCTGTGCCACAACGATATTGCCAATCTCAAGATTGCCATCATGGCCCGCTGCCCGGTCATTCTGATTGCCGACATCGACCGTGGCGGAGTTTTCGCCCAGATAATAGGAACCATTGAACTGCTTGAACCGCTGGAGCGCAGCTACATCAAAGGCATTATCATCAATAAGTTTCGCGGCGACGCCTCCATCCTTGCTCCGGGTCTCGATTACATTCGTGAAAAGACCGGAATACCGGTGCTTGGTGTGGTACCCTGGATGCCGGACCTCTCCCTGCCGGCCGAGGACAGCGTCGCTCTGGGGGGACGCTCCAAGGTTGTCAGCCTTGCTGCCAGCCAGAAACGCATCCATATCGGCGTACTCAAGCTACCGAGAATTTCAAACTTCACCGATTTTGACCCACTCCAGAACGACCCTGATGTAGTGCTGAGTTACGTAGAGATGCCGGAACAGCTTGAGTCACTGGATATCCTTATGTTACCCGGCAGCAAATCCACCATTGCCGACCTGTATTTCCTGATGGAGCGAGGTATCTATGACGGCATCAAGGAGTTCAAGGGGCATATCATCGGCATCTGCGGTGGTTACCAAATGCTTGGTACGCGGGTTCTCGATCCAAACTGCATCGAATCGTCCATTAAGGAAGCCGTTGGCCTGGAACTGCTGCCGGTAGAAACAGAAATGCTGCTGGAAAAAGAGACCCACCAGGCACTGGCCTATCTGGAAGAGTCCGGACAATTGGTGGCACCGGAATGCAACGGGGTATTAACAGGATACGAAATCCATATGGGCAAAACCACTCACGTTGCCCCCTCTCGACCTTTTGCCCGCATATTCCGCCGTGGCGATACATCAGTCACCATCGAGGATGGCTGCGTATCCGGCGATGGCAGGATTTTTGGTACCTATCTGCACGGCATCTTCGAGAACGTCCGATTCAGGGAAACCTTCATGAATCGTATCCGCCTGGAAAAGGGGATGCCCCTACGACTTGGCAGCCACAAGAAATCGATGCCGGATCCCTTTGACCAATTGGCTGAACATCTTGAGCTGCATCTCGACATACCTCAGCTCATGAAAATCTGCGGACTGGACCAGTGATCCCTGCCGAACCGCAGGTCCTCGCCCTGGCGTTGATTCTTGACCTGCTGTTGGGTGATCCACGCTGGTTGCCCCACCCGGTTGTTTTCATGGGAAAGTTAATTGCGACCCTGGAAAAAGTTCTGAGAAAACTGCGCGGGCACGAACTACTGGCCGGTTTCGTACTACTGATGACCACGGTCGGTACATCCGCTGCGATCGCCTGGCTGTTACTCTGGGCCAGTTCAGCACTGCATCCCCTGGCCGGTTTTCTGGTTGCGGCAATGGTTGCATACACCTGTCTGGCTACGCGATCCCTGCACAACGAATCGGCCCTGGTAGCAAAAGCCCTGACCGCAGGAGATCTGCCGCTCGCACGCCAGAAACTGTCACATATCGTCGGACGTGACACGGCAGACCTCAGTGAAGCCGAAATATGGCGTGCAGTGATTGAAACTGTTGCAGAAAACACCACCGACGGCATCATCGCGCCCCTGTTCTGGCTGACAGCCGGTGGGCCAGTTGCGGCAATTGCCTACAAGGCGGTCAGCACACTTGATTCCATGGTCGGCTACAAGAACGACCGTTATCTCCTTTTCGGCCGTGCCTCGGCCCGCATGGACGATCTGCTTAACTTCATCCCCGCCCGCCTGACTGCCCTGCTGATGATCATGGCCGCCCCATTGGCCGGACTATCCTCTACGAGAGCCCTGCGTATTACGCTGCGCGACCGGCTCAATCATCCTTCACCGAACAGCGGTCATTCCGAAGCCGCTGCGGCTGGCGCTCTTGGCGTACAACTTGGCGGCAGGGCTTTCTATGGCGGAAAAGAATCGTGGAAACAAACTATCGGTGACCCGGACGCCCCGCTTGACGGACGGGCTTACAGCGGTATGCTGAAACTGATGTACATCACAACCATGATCATGGCGTTTCTCTGTATTATGATTGCCATGGCACTGGGAGGAGAGCATGTCACACACCTATGATCATGGCGGTAACGTCTTTGATATAGCCCGAAATCTGGGGGTCTCGCCGGACGAACTGGTTGATTTTTCGGCCAGCATCAATCCACTGGGGCTGTCACCGATGGTTAAAAAGGCCATCATCTGCTCGCTGGACAGCCTGGTACACTATCCGGACAGCAGCCACAAGGAGCTGAAACAGGCTCTGGCTGACCACCACGACCTCTCCCCCGGCAACATTGTCGTAGCCAATGGTTCCACGGAGCTTATCTACAACCTGCCGGCCATGCTTCACGGTTCGAAGGCGCTAATCATATCCCCATCATTCAGCGAGTACGTTCGTGCCCTGAGCCAGCATCATTGGGATGCTCAGCATTTTATTCTGAAAGCTGAAGACAACTTTTCAATCGATCTCGAATCCCTGAAACACAAACTGGCTGAAGGCTTCGAAGCATTGTATCTCTGTAATCCCGCCAACCCGAGCGGTACACTGTATCCGCATCGGGTAATTGAACAGGTCTACAGCCTCTGCATCGAATCGGGCACCTTCCTGGTGCTGGATGAAGCCTTCATGGACTTCTGCGAGGAGTGTTCCGCCAAGCGTTTCATGGTGAAGGGAGATAACGGAATTGTTCTGCGCTCCATGACCAAATTTTTCGGAATCCCCGGACTCCGGCTGGGATACGCACTGGCAAGTGGTAACCTGACAGGTCACCTTGACGCCATGGGCGGTCCATGGAGTGTCAACACCCTGGCACAGGCCGCCGGTGTCGCTGCACTGCATGACCTGGAGCATAACCGCCAGACGGCAGAATACATCCGCAGGGAGCGTCGTTCGCTCTTTGAAAAGCTTTCGGAGCTCAAACAGCTCAAGGTGTTCCCTTCCAGTACCAATTATCTGCTCCTGCAGATCACAAACGGCATGTCATCGATGGAAGTGCGAGACCGGTTGATGCATCAGCGGATATTGGTCAGAAACTGCGCCACCTTCATGGGACTGACATCCCAATTTATCCGCGTTGCGATTCGCACCACCGTTGAGAACGAACGTCTGCTGAAGGCCTTGAAGAACGTCCTCAAATAGCGGCCTCCCGGCATAAAGACAAAAAAAGAGGGCGCTCGTTTGAGCGCCCTCTTTTTTTTCATTCACTCCACCCTGTCGTCAGCATTAAGGGCCTCCGGCGAGTTCCTTAACGTGTGGAAGTCAATATGCTGTTTCAGGCAAATCCCGCGTAATGGGGCAGCTCACCACAGCAGGGAGCGACTTCCGTATGTGTATAGCATTCCGCCCGGGCGTTTCAACTGGCGAGCAGGGTAGAGAGAACATTGTGCTGGAACAATTATTACGCTTCGTACCGTACAATTTCAAGCGATATTATTGCCCCGTTTCAGCGATATCCCAGATACCCCAAAAGTCCGTCAACATCCGCCATCAGCTGTTCGAAGCCAGGAAAGGTCAGTGACTGCGGTCCATCGGACAGAGCCTTTTCAGGATTGGGATGCACCTCGATCAGGACACCGTCGGCACCTGAAACCAGGGCAGCCTTGGCCATGGGAGCAACCAGTGAGCGTTTACCGGTAGCATGGGATGGATCGACCATAATGGGGAGGTGCGACATCTCCTTGATCAGCGGCACAATTGAAAGATCCAAGGTGTTGCGGGTAGCGGTCTCGTAGGTACGGATGCCGCGCTCGCAAAGAATCACCTGATCGTTGCCCTCGGCCAAAATATATTCGGCCGCTGCCAGAAACTCCTCCACCGTGGCGCTCATGCCGCGCTTGAGCAGCACCGGTTTGCGGATTTTGCCCAGTTCGCGCAGCAGGTCAAAATTCTGCATATTGCGGGCTCCAACCTGCAGCAGGTCGGCATACTCGGCCACCAACCCCACATTGTCGGGGCTCATGATCTCGGTCACAATCGGCAGGCCGCTCGCTTTACCGGCGATCGCCAGCAGCTTGAGCCCCTCTTCCCGCAGCCCCTGAAAGGTATGGGGACCGGTACGCGGCTTGAAGGCTCCGCCCCGCAGCATGTTGGCGCCACATTTTTTCACAAAGAGTGCCGTCGTGACGATCTGATCCTCACTCTCCACGGCGCAGGGACCACCCACAACAACCGGCCGACACCCCTTGCCGACCTTAACCCCGGCCACGTCCACAATCGTATCCTCGGGATGAAAATCGCGGGAAACCAGTTTGTACGGTTTGGAAACGTGGATCACGCGCTGCACCCCGGACATCTCCAGAATTTTACTGTCATCCACATAGCCATGGTTTCCCAGTACGCCAATGGCGGTACGTTCGCTACCCGGTATCGGCTCGGCCCGAAAGCCCATATCTTTGACCACCTGAGTGATTGCATCCACATCGGCCTGGGTGGCGTTATGATTCATAACTATCAACATTGTATTCTCTCCTATTCGGGGCGTTCACACAGCTTCTGCAGCTTTTCCATCTGGTGAATCACCACCCGGTTGCCCTGCACCTCGATAATCCCCTCATCCTTGAGTTTGCGCAGGGTCCGTGAAATTGTTTCGCTGGCCGTGCCCAGACGTGACGCCAGTTCCCCCTTCTTGATCCCCAGATCCACATAGGTGATACCGCCAAAGGTGGTGGACTTCTCGTCGGCGCGGCGGATCAGGAAAGAGGCCAGGCGTGAAGTGACATCATTGAAGGACAGCTCCTCGATCTGGCGGGCAAAGCGGCGCAGCATCAGCGAGAGCGACACCACCAGGTTCAGACCAAAGTTGGGATTGCGCCCCATCAGTTCCAGAAAGCCTTCTTTGGGGAGATACAGCACCTCCCCCGGTTCCATGGCCCGCGCTTCGGCCGGATAGCGGCCGTCGCCAAAGAAGGCCGCCTCGGCAAAGGTCTCGCGGGGCTGGACGAAATGCAGCACCTTTTCGCGGCCATCGTGGGCAATCCGGCAGAGCTTGATGGAACCGGACACCAGCAGATAAAAGCCGGTGGCCTCATCCCCTTCGCTGAAAAGCGATTCCCCTTTTTTGAACTTGCGACGAACGGTAATCGTGGCAAGTTCAGCCAGGTCAGGGTCGTTCATACCGGAGAAAAGTATGGATTTTTTAATTAATTCGATAAGTTCCATAAAAGTCAAAACCTAATTACCACAGAGACACAGAGGACACAGAGAACTTCAATTAAGGCTTTATGCACTTACCAAACAATCATGCATCCATGAAATCATGGCTACGTGCTTACGTTTTTCTCTGTGTTCTCTGTGCCTCTGTGGTGGGATCAATATTTTATTATTTCTTCAAAAACGACTTAACCCGCTCGGCCACCTGCGGAGCAGTGAAACCGAATTTCTCCGCCAGCACCTTGTCGGGTGCCGAAGCGCCGAAGTGTTCGATCCCGATGAACAACCCTTCGCAGCCGATCATACGCCCCCAGGATTCGCCACGACCGGCTTCAAAGGCGACACGGGGGACGCCGACCGGCAGGACATGGTTACGATACTCCGGTGACTGGGCAATGAAGGTCGCCAGACAGGGGATCGAGACCACCCGGATGGCGATACCGTCTTTTGTCAGTTTTGCGGCCGCTTCCACCGCCACATGCACCTCGGAACCGCTGGCCATAATGATCACTTCCGGCTTTCCGGCCGGGGTGGAAACCACGTAGCCCCCCTTGCGGATGTCATCGCTGCTGGCCGAACCACGGTCGATGATCGGCAGTTTCTGACGGGTCAGAATCAAAACCGTAGGGCCATCCTTCTTCTCCAGGCCAGCCTGCCAGGCCAGGGCGGTTTCCAGGCCATCGGCCGGACGGATCACCTGCAGGTCCGGGATCAGGCGCAGTGCCGCCACGTGCTCGATGGGCTGATGGGTCGGACCATCTTCGCCGACAAAGAAGGAGTCGTGGGTAAAGATATAAATAGCCTGCTGTTTCATCAGGGCCGAAAGACGGATGGCCGGACGGCAATAATCGGAAAAGACCAGGAAGGTGGCGCCGTAGGGAATAAAGCAGCCGTACAGGGACATGCCGTTCATGACGGCCCCCATGGCATGCTCGCGGATACCGAAATGAAGGTTGCGTCCGGCAAAGCAATCTGCCTGAACAGACGGCGAGCCTTTGATATCGCTGTTATTGGAGGGGGCCAAGTCGGCCGAGCCGCCGATCAGGGAAGGAATCAGAGCAGCAGCACTCTGCAAAATTGTACCGGAAAGCGCTCGGGTGGCACCATCTTTGCCATCAACCGCTGCTATCAGTTGAGCAGAAAGATCGGCCGGCAGACGTTTGTGCCACATGGTATCCCACAACTGGGCCTTTTCAGGATTGGCGGCATGCCAGGCATCAAACTTGCGCTGCCAGGAGGCGTATTGGAGTTTTTTAGCTTCAACCTGGGCCATACAGGTATCACGAACTGCCTGAGGAATCTCGAACGGCTCGTGGGTCCACCCCAGGTTAGCACGGGTAGCGGCAATCTCCTCGGCGCCCAGTGGCGAACCATGGGCACTGGAAGAACCCTGGCACTTGGGGCTGCCGAAGGCGATCTGGGTGGTGGCAATAATCAGCGAGGGTTTACCGATCTCGGCCTTGGCGGTCGCAATCGCTTCGGAAATCTGCGTGTAATTGTGACCATCCACCTTCAGGACCTGCCAACCGGCTGCAATAAAACGACCTTCAACGTCTTCAGACCAGGCCAGATCGGTTTTGCCTTCGATGGTGATGCTGTTGCTGTCGTAGATATACACCAGGTTGCCCAGCTTGAGATGCCCGGCCAGAGCAGCGGCCTCATAGCTGATGCCCTCCTGCAGACAGCCGTCCCCCAACAGGGCATAGATAGTGTGATCAATCGGCTTGAAATCGGCAGTATTGAAACGTTCCGCTGCCATCTTGGAGGCGATACCCATACCGACGCCATTGGCAAAACCCTGGCCCAACGGGCCGGTGGTAACTTCAACACCGACAGTGTGGCCGAATTCCGGGTGCCCGGGGGTCTTGCTGCCCCACTGACGAAAATTTTTCAGCTCTTCCATCGGCAGATCATAGCCGAACAGGTGCAGCAGCGAGTAGAGCAGCATGGAGCCATGTCCGGCCGAGAGAATGAAACGATCGCGATTGGCCCAGGCCGGATCTTCCGGATTAAAGGAGAGGTAGTTGCCCCACAACGCCACGGCACAGTCGGCGGCACCCATGGGAAGACCGGGATGACCTGAATTAGCACGTTGAACAGCATCGGCGGAGAGGATCCGGATGGCATCGGCGCATTTACGCGCCTGGTCGGCGGGGATAAGGGGTTGGTACATGGAGTTGTCCTTTCAGGCTTTATAAAAAATGATTGAAACCAGGTTGTTGGATATTATAGGGGCGGCCGTCACGCTGGACGACAGCGACCGTTTTCGAACTTGTCACTATACCAACAGGGGTACCCTGAACGCCACAATTTTTCACGATGTCTTTAATTTTTTCACGGCACTCGGAGGGAGCGGTGAAGCAGAGTTCATAATCCTCGCCGCCGGACAGGGCCAGATGGCAGGGAAAGGGGTTTTCTGACTGAACGGTGACCCTGAAAGCATCGGACAACGGCAGATCATCCACCCGGATAATCCCGCCGAGACCGGATAATTCGGCAATGTGGCCGAAATCGGAAAGCAGGCCGTCGCTGATATCGATCATGGCATGCAGCAGGCCCGATTCAGCCAGGGCGATACCGACGGCCGTGCGGGGGGTGGGATTCAATAGACGGGAAAGAAGGAAGTCACTGGCCCCATCCCCACCCTGTCTCTCCCCTTGAAAGGGAGGGGACGTTCTAACTACTCCCCCTTCAAGGGGGAGGCCGGGTGGGGGAGGAGTGTCTGCGGCGGCAACAGCACCACCCTCCAGCATCCGCAACCCCAATGCCGCATCACCCAGGGTCCCGGTCACCCAGATATCATCTCCGACCCGGGCAGCGGAGCGCCGCACAATCCGTTCCGGCAGCTGTTCCCCCATGATCGTCACGGAAACCGTGAAACCGGTCCGCGAAGCGCAGGTATCGCCGCCGATCAGGCTAACGCCATGTTCAGCGGACATCTCCAGAAAACCGCGGGTGAATTCGTCCAGAAAATCGAGGGGCAGGTCTGCAGGAATGGCCAGACAGAGCAGCGCCCAGCGGGGAATCGCCCCCATGGCGGCCAGGTCGGAGATATTGACCGCCAGCGACTTGCGCCCCAGGTGGTAGGGGTCGTGCCAGGATCGCCGAAAATGCACATCCTCCAGCAGCATATCGGTGGAGGTGAGAAGCTGCATGCCAGGAGTCAATGCTGTCACAGCTGCATCGTCGCCAATACCGGTCACCACGCCGACTCCGTTTTTGGACGCCGCGGCAATACGGGAGATGAAACCGAATTCGCCCAGATCGGCGAGTTTATTGGAATGGGACATGGGCATTCAACCTTAAAGTATGAGCAACACAATCAATGGGTTCATTTATCCCCCAGTCATCACGCACATGTTTTCAAAATAATGCAAACGGGGCATGGCGAAACAATCACCATGCCCCGTTCACGAGCGTATTACCGTCCCCTGTGATTAGGCCTTGGCCCCTTTTTTGGCCGGCGCCTTGGGTGCAGCCAGCTTGGCTGGTTGGGCCTTGGGGGCAGCGGGTGGATATTTTTCCAGGGCCAGCTTCAGCACCTCGTTGACCTCGCTGACCGTAACGATCTTGACCTTCTTGAGAATCTCCGCCGGGATATCCTCCAGGTCCTTCTTGTTCTGCTGCGGAATGATGACGGTCTTCATCCCGGAACGGACCGCCGCCAGGATCTTCTCCTTGAGGCCGCCGATGGGGAGCACCTTGCCCCGCAGGGTTACCTCGCCGGTCATGGCCACATCCTTGCGCACCGGGGTCCGGGTCACGATGGAAACCAGGGCGACCGTCATGGCAATACCGGCCGAGGGGCCGTCCTTGGGAATGGCTCCGGCCGGAACGTGGACATGAATCTCATGCTCCTGGAAGAATTCCGGCTGGACATGCAGCACATCGCCATGGGCCTTGATGTAGGTCAGTGCGGCCTGCACAGACTCCTTCATGACATCACCCAGCTGGCCGGTCAGGGTCAGGTTGCCTTTACCCTGCATCAGGGTGGCTTCGATGTGCAGGATTTCCCCACCCACCGGGGTCCAGGCCAGACCGTTGACCACACCGATCTCGTTATGATCCAGATCCTCTTCCCGCAGGTATTTGGCGGCCCCCAGATAGGTGGCCAGATTTTTTGCCGTTACCGTGACGGAACGTTTGGAACCTTCCGCCACCTTGCGGGCCACCTTGCGGCAGACCGTGCCGATGTTACGTTCCAGGTTACGCAGTCCGGCTTCACGGGTGTATTTGGCAATGATTTCATGAATGGCGCCGTCTTCAAAACCGACATGCTTGTTCTTCAACCCGTTTTCCGTGAGCTGACGCGGCACCAGATATTTCTTGGCGATCTCCAGTTTTTCCTCTTCCGTATAGCCGGCCAGACTGATGACCTCCATACGGTCGCGCAGGGCTGACGGCACCGGATCGATCTGGTTGGCCGTGGCGATGAACATGACGTTGGAGAGGTTGTAGGGCTGGTTGATGTAATGGTCGGAGAAAGAGTGGTTCTGCTCCGGGTCCAGTACCTCCAGCAGGGCTGAGGAGGGATCACCCTTGTAGTCGTAACCCAGCTTGTCGATCTCATCCAGCATGATGACCGGGTTGGTGGTGCCGGCCTGTTTCATGGCCTGAATGATGCGCCCCGGCAGGGCGCCGATATAGGTACGGCGATGGCCGCGAATTTCGGCTTCATCCCGCACGCCACCCAGAGACATGCGCACGAACTTGCGTCCCATGGCCCGGGCAATTGATTTTCCGAGTGAGGTTTTGCCGACACCGGGAGGACCCACAAAGCAGAGGATCGGCCCCTTCATCTTTTTCTTCAGCTTGCGCACCGCCAGAAATTCCAGGATGCGCTCTTTGATCTTGTCCAGGTAGTAGTGGTCGTCATTCAGGATTTTCTCGGCCCGGACAATATCCAGGCTGTCGCGGGAAGCCTTATGCCAGGGGATCTCCACCAGCCAATCCAGATAGGTGCGGATAATGCCGGCCTCGCCTGCATCGGGATGCATGTTCTCCAAACGCCCCAACTGCTTGAGGGCTTCTTTCTGGACCGCCTCCGGCATCCGGGCCGCCTCGATGGCCTTGCGAACCTCGACCAGCTCCTCTTTTTCCCCGCCATCACCCAGTTCCTGCTGAATGGCCCGCATCTGCTCGCGCAGGTAGTATTCGCGTTGATTCTTGCCCATCTCCTCGCGGGCGGCGCTCTGGATCTTGGCCTGCACGCTCAGCAGTTCAACCTCGCGATTGAGGAAGTCGTTGACCTTGGTCAGGCGCACAATCGGGTCGTTAATTTCCAGCAGCGTCTGGGCATCGGCAACCTTCAGCCCCAGGTTGCTGGCAATCAGGTCTCCCATGCTGCCCGGATCCTGGATATTCTCCAGAATCACCATCACCTCGGGCGAAACCTGCTTGCCCAATTCGACCACCTTGGCCAACTGCTCCCGAACGGTACGGATCAGGGCCTCGGTTTCCAGGCTGATATCCACTAACGGGTTGTCAACCTGGCGCTCGGTACGCACGGTGTAGAAGGGCTTATCACTGACATACTCGGTGATCCGGGCCTTGGCCAGACCCTGCACCAGAATCTTGACCCGGCCGTCCGGCAGCTTGAGCATACGCATGATCATGGCGACGGTGCCGACTTCGTAGATTTTTTCCGGTGAGGGATCTTCATCACCGATATCGTGCTGGGTGGCCAGCAGGATCATGCGGTCACCCGCCAAGGCGCTGTCAACCGCCTTGACCGACATTTCACGCCCGACAAACAGCGGAATAATCATGAAGGGATACACCACAACATCACGCACCGGCAGCAGCGGAAGTACCTCGGGGATCTTCAACTCCTCCGATTCCTGTTTTTCAGTATCCTTTTCGATTTCGCTCAATCGACTATCTCCTTTATGGGAACATTTCGGTCACTGATTTTTGGACATACCACCCGCAACACGCCTCGGCGGTATTCGGCCTGGATGGCCTCGGGATTAAAACTGCCGGACAGCCGCACGATCTGATGAAAATGGCCATGGCTCCGTTCCAGACAGATATAACGACCTTCTGGCTCGGCCTGTTCCCGTGGGCGCTGCGCGTCCAGCACAAGCGTCATGCCGCTCACGGCTAGCGAGATATCATCCAGCCGAAAACCTGGCAGATCGAACTCCAAAACCACCTCATCAGCCGTTTCGTAGATATCCAGCAGCGGACGATTTTCGCCTTCACCACCGGCATCATGCAGCTCAAGAGCATGCAGCAGGCTGCGCATTTCGTCCACGTGGCGGCTGAAAATCTCCTGTTGGAACGGCTTCTTGCCTGAATATCGGGACATATGACCACCTGACTGCAACTCTGATGGGATGGAACAGATTCCGTTCTGAAGATGTAACCATTCCTGACCCGCTTGTCAAGGTGGTCAGGTCCGGATACGCCCTTGATTTTAAAAATGAATTGACTTTACACCCTGTTTGCAGGATATTTTTTCACTTTTTGCCAGTCCGGCAGTCGCTGGGGCAGAACAGATATCAGGTTTGTGGTTTCAGCCGGCAAACCGGGAAAGATGAGGAACAGGACATGGAACGCTGGTCAATCAATGATTCTGCTCAAATATACAATCTGGACAACTGGGGCGCCGATCTCTTCTCTATCAACAAGAAGGGGAATATGTGCGTCCACCCCTCTTCCAACTCCAAACAATCCATCGATCTGCGGGCCCTGACGGACGATCTGATCAAGCGTAAGATCAAGCCACCAATCCTGCTGCGCTTCATGGATGTTCTGCAAGGACGCATCGCCAGCATCAATCGTGTGTTTAAGAACGCCATCTCCGAAAACGAATATCCGGCCAAGTATCAGACCTTCTACCCCATCAAGGTCAATCAGCAGCGCCAGGTGGTCGAGGCAATCGCCAGCTATGGCAAACGCTACAATATCGGCCTGGAAGTCGGTTCCAAACCGGAGCTGGTGGCCGGCATCTCCATCTCCACCGGCAACGGCCTGCCGATCATCTGCAACGGCTATAAGGATGCCGAGTATATTGAAACCGTGCTTTTCGCCACCAAGATCGGTTACGACATTACGATCGTCATCGAGAAGCTATTCGAACTGGAAAAGGTTATCGAACTGTCAAAAAAAACCGGGATCATGCCCAAACTGGGGATCAGGGTCAAACTCTCTTCCAAAGGAACCGGCAAGTGGGCGACATCCGGTGGCGAAGATGCCAAATTCGGTCTGCGCATGTCCGAGATCATTGCCGCCATCCGCATGCTGGAAGAACAGGGCATGCTGGAGTGTGTCAAACTGCTGCACTCCCACATCGGCAGCCAGGTCACCAAGATTGACAAGATCAAGACCGCCCTGATTGAAGCTGCCCGGGTCTACTCAGAAATGCGCAAACTGGGAGTCGGCATCGAATTTCTGGATATCGGCGGCGGCCTGGGTGTCGATTACGACGGTTCCAAATCCAGCTATTTTTCCAGTGTCAACTACACCATTGAAGAGTACGCCAACGACGTCATCTATCAGATCAAGAACATCTGCGACGAAGCCGGTGTCGATTGCCCCAATATCATCTCCGAATCAGGACGGGCCACGGTTGCCCATTACTCGGTACTGGTAACCAACGTTCTCAACACCAATACCCAGAACCTGATGCCGGACTTTGAAGAGATGCTGGACAAGATGGAAAAGATCGCACCCACCGTCCGGAAACTGCAGGACATCTACAAGAGTATCGATCGCTATTCCCTGCGGGAGGATTACCACGATACCCTGCAGCTGATCAACGAGGCCGTCAGCCTGTTCAATCTGGGCTACCTGACCCTCAATGACCGCGCCATTGCCGAATGGCTTTACACCAAGATCATCAAAAAGATCAACGGCATCGTGGAAAAAACCAAGCCGATCCCGGAGGAGTTGCAGAACTTCCAGCTGCACATGCGCCAGACCTACTTCGCCAACTTCTCGCTGTTCCAGTCGATTCCCGACTCCTGGGCCATCGACCAGCTCTTCCCGATCATGCCGATCCAGCGCCTGAACCACAAGCCGGACGTAATGGCCTCCATCGCCGACATCACTTGCGACTCGGACGGCGAGATCACCAGTTTTGTGGGCGAGAACGGCCGTACCAAGTCCCTGCCGCTGCACAAGATCAAAAAGGACGAGGATTACTATATCGGTTTCTTCCTGATCGGCGCCTACCAGGAGATTCTGGGTGACCTGCACAACCTGTTCGGCGATACCAATGCCGTACACATTACCTTCAACAAAAAGACCGGCTACATGATCGACACGGTTATCAACGGCGACGCCACCTGGGAAACCCTCAAGTATGTCCAGTACAAGGGACCGGAGATCCTCAAGCACGTCCGTGACAACCTGGAAAAGAGCGTGGCCTCGCGCAAAATCTCCATCGAAGAGAGCAGCCACTTCATCGAGCTGCTGGACAAGACCCTGCTGGGCTACACCTACCTGGGCGAATAATATCAGCTGGTTTGTAAAAGTTATGATACGGGCATTGCGCTATCCGGCGAATGCCCGTATTATCTTTTGATTAGATTCAAAAGCTGATTTACCACGGAGGACACGGAGGTTCACGGAGAAAATCTGAGGACTTAAGGATGTTGGTTAACCCCTTTTTTGGGTTTGGTTTCCTCTGTGTTCTCTGTGTCCTCTGTGGTGAACGCTTTTCAGTTTTTCGTTTTCAATATTTCCTACAGGAAGGAACATACATTATGAGCAAAGTTCTGATAATCGGCGCAGGCGGCGTCGGCCAGGTCGTTACCCACAAATGCGCCCAGCGCCGCGACATCTTCAGCGAAATCACCCTGGCTTCCCGCACTAAATCCAAGTGCGACGCCATTGCCTCCCAACTGGGGGGCAGCATCAAAACCGCCCAGGTTGACGCCGACAATGTGCCGGAACTGGTGGCCCTGATCAAGCAGGTGCAGCCCAAGCTGGTGATAAACGTGGCCCTGCCCTATCAGGACCTGACCATCATGGATGCCTGTCTGGAGACCGGCGTGGATTACCTCGACACCGCCAACTACGAACCGTTGGACACCGCCCATTTCGAGTACTCCTGGCAGTGGGCCTACCAGGAGCGCTTCAAGCAGGCCGGCATCATGGCCCTGCTCGGTTCCGGTTTCGACCCGGGTGTCACCAACGTCTATACCGCCCTGGCCGCCAAGAAGTACCTGGACGTGATTGAGGAGCTGGACATCATCGATGCCAACGCCGGTTCCCACGGCCAGCCCTTCGCCACCAACTTCAACCCCGAGATCAACATCCGCGAAGTAACCGCGATCTGCCGCCACTGGGAGAACGGGCAATTTGTGGAATCACCAGCACTCTCCACCAAACGGGTCTTTGACTTCCCCGAGGGGATCGGCCCGATGAACTGCTACCGCCTTTACCACGAGGAAATGGAGTCGATCGTCAAGCATATCCCGACCATCAAGAAGGCCCAGTTCTGGATGACCTTCTCCGAGAACTACCTTAAGCACCTGGAGGTGCTGCAGAATGTCGGTATGACCCGCATCGACGAAGTGGAGTTCAACGGCCAGAAGATCGTGCCGATCCAGTTCCTGAAAGCCCTGCTCCCCGATCCGGGCAGCCTCGGTCCGCTCACCAAGGGCAAAACCTGCATTGGCGTAATTGCTCGCGGCACCAAGGATGGCCAAAAGCGACAGGTCTATATCTACAACATCTGCGACCACGAGTCCTGCTACAAAGAGGTCCAGTCCCAAGCCATCAGCTACACCACCGGTGTCCCGGCAGTGGTCGGTGCCATCATGATGCTGACCGGCAAATGGCATGAGGCCGGTGTCTGGAACATGGAGCAGTTTGACCCGGAGCTGTTCCTGGAGGTATTGGGACCGATGGGGCTGCCGACGGTTGTTGTCGATGGCGGCGAGTGGCCGGAATTGTAAAAGGCAAAAATTTTCACCACGGAGACACAGAGGACACGGAGAAAAACTTTCCGTACAAGAAAGTTTGTTCTTAAATTCATGTCTAAATTTTTTACTTCAATAGCAACTGCAATTAATCCGGCCTCAAAAACAATTGGAGCAGTGACTCTTGTTTGTTTTGTATTCGGCTTTATTTCAAAATCGTTGAACTGGTTAATTTATCTCGCCCTGTGGACTGCTGGATTATGGTTTGTGTGGCATACCTATTTTCCAAGAATTATTATATACATTGGAAACGGCGAACAAAAACGAACAAGTCTTTATGAAAAGGCTCGTTGCAAGGGGCTATACACTGCTTTTTTTAGCTACTGGTTTTTGATGTTATTATATCTTTTCCTCCGTGCCACCGTGTCTCCGTGGTGAAAGCTTTTAATAGGTTTTAAACAACATGACCGGTATCAACATCCCGAAAATTCTTGAACTCTCACCTTCCCCCGCCTATGTGGTGGACCTGGGACGGCTGCGCCACAACCTGGCCATTCTGGACCACGTTCAGCAGAAGAGTGGAGCCAAGATCCTGATGGCCATGAAGGCCTTCTCCATGTGGAGCGTTTTTCCGATCATCAGCCGGACGCTGAAAGGGGTCTGCGCCAGCTCACCCTGGGAGGCCCGCCTGGGACGTGAGGAATTCGGCGGTGAGGTACACTCCTTTGCCGCAGCGTTCAAGGAGAGCGATGTAATTGAGCTACTTTCCATCTCCGATCACCTGGTCTTTAACTCCTTCAACCAACTGGAGCGTTTTCGCCCACTGTGGGAGCAGAGCCGCGTCTCCATTGGCCTGCGGGTCAACCCGCAACACTCGGAAGGGCATACCGCCATCTACGACCCCTGCGCCCCCAAGTCCCGCCTGGGCATCCCCCGTGCTGAATTCGAAGGACGGTCCCTGAGCGGAGTCGAAGGGCTGCACTTCCACACCCTCTGCGAACAGCTTTTTGAGCCCCTGGAGCGCACCGCCCGGGCTTTCGAGGAAAATTTCGGCCAGTTTCTGCCCGGCATGAAATGGCTCAACCTGGGTGGCGGTCACCACATCACCCGCGAAGGGTATGACATTGATGCCCTGATCGAGCTGGTGAAATACTTCAAGGGGAAATACGGTGTGGAAGTGTACCTGGAGCCGGGTGAGGCGATTGCCATCGGCACCGGTCTGCTGGTTTCAGAAGTCCTGGATGTTGTGCACAACGAAACCGATATCGCCATTCTGGATGTTTCAGCCACCTGCCACATGCCGGACTGCCTGGAAATGCCCTACCGCCCGACCATCACCGACGGCTATCAACCGGGGGATAAACCGTACAGCTACCGCCTGGGTGGCCCTTCCTGCCTGGCCGGAGACGTGATCGGAGACTGGTCTTTCGAGCAGCCGCTCAAGCCGGGAGACCGACTGGCCTTTGAAGACATGGCCCATTACACCATGGTCAAGACGACTACCTTTAACGGCATCCAGCACCCGGCGATCTGCACCTGGGAACCGGAAACCGAAACCCTGGAGATCAAGCGTAAGTTCGGCTACCCGGATTTTAAATCGAAATTATCGTAGTAGAGGAGGGTTCGAAACCCGTCACTACAGGAGAATTCATATGGAACTTAAAACGAAAATCTGGATGACCGGCTCGCTGGACTGGTTTGGTTACATCAACAATGAAGAGACCTTCCTCGGCCACCGTTCATTCCCCAATCCCCCCTGCGAAGGGGATGAGTGGACCACCGAAGCCGGCGATATGTTCAAGATTATTGATGGTGTGATTACACATCTGGGCAAAACGGATCCACCCAAGAAGTACTGGTAGAAAAATTACATGCGGGGATTCAACTGTGGATCTCGGAATCAAACGGGTGGTAGACCCAGGACACACGGTTTCTGCCGGCTTCCTTGGCCTTGTACAACCCTTCATCAGCCCGTTTGAGAAGGTCGTTTAAGCCTTTATCGTTTTCATTGGAACAGGAAACCCCCAGACTGGCAGTAACCGGAATCTGACCGCCCGGAACATCAAAAAGCTCACCACTCATGGAATTCCTGATGCGCTCGGCAACAACGAGACTCTGCTCCAGATTGGTATCAGGAAGCAGAACCACAAACTCCTCACCGCCATAGCGCCCGATGACATCATAGGGACGCACCGAATCTTTCAGGCGCTTGGCTACGGTCCTCAACACCTGATCACCCGCCAGATGCCCCTTCGAATCGTTGATGCGCTTGAAGTGATCCAGATCAATCATAATACAGCCAAGTGTCACCACCGGCTGATTTTTCATGCCATAGCGTCTGAGTCGTTCAAATTCTTCCTGACCGCGGACCATCAGATGACCGCGGTTGGCAATATCGGTCAGGGCGTCTGTTTTTGCCATTGACTCAAGCTTTTCATGGGCCTGATGTAGTTGATTGGCACCGCGACGGATAAGCATGTAGGAGAAGCCGAAAACTCCCGCCAGGACCAGCACCAGCAGGGCTGTCATGACAAACACACCGTAACGGACTTTCTCACGGTAGTGAGTAACATTGACATAGACCTCGAAGCAACCCAGCACTTCGCCGGAGGCTATCTTTATCGGGACATAGGTTTCTACCACATCAACATCCAGCAACTGTTCCTCAGCCAGATCGTGAACCTTTTCCTTTTTCTCCAGTTTGGTATCAACATTGCCGGCCAGGGCATTCATCAGCCGCTGGTTATTTTTATCCTCCTTGCCGATCAGCTTTGCTTCAGTGCTATAGATAATACGCTTGTGTTTATCATAAATCTTGATCTTGATGATGCCGAACGGACGTAAAAACAGGCGCAGATTGCGGTCAAGCTGGGGAATATCATTGTCGTGGATTGCAAGATCGGAAGAATGACTGGCGGTATCATCGAAGAGAAAGGGAGTCTGCTGATCGATCATGACTCGACTGAGGCGCACTGAATCGTTTTCGGCACTAGCTATGACAAAACCTGAAAAAATCCGGTAAAAACTGTAGGTACTGAGCAAAACAATCACAACTATCGACACAAGGGCGGTCATAACAAGCAGCCGGATGAGGCGGTCCGAATCATTTGCGGTTTGTGGCGGAGTTTTATCGTTATCGCTCATTGCTGCCTCGTTCACCTGAGTGCCTGCTCAAAGTTAAAATCTTATAGCTCAAATTTCCGTTAGTAGTATACATAAAAAGTACAATTATGCTATCCAGACACAGAAATTTAAGTCACATGAAGAAGTCTCGAGCTCAAATACATGCCTGAACAAACCATCATAGAAGTTGCCATCCCGGTACCACTGGACAGAACCTTTCATTACCGCGTACCTCCAGCCCAGTGCCATCGTGCATTGGCTGGGCACCGTGTATACGTACCCTTCGGTCACCGCAAATTAACAGGCTATATCCTAGGTCCGGCAGTTTCCGCACCCGTTGACGGGCTTAAGGACATCATTGAGGTCCTTGACTCCGACCCGCTCTGGACCTCCAATGAACTGGACTTCTTTCGCTGGATTTCTTCCTATTATCTCCACCCGCTGGCCGAAGTCCTGAAAACGGCACTACCAAGCGGCATTAACCAGAAATCGCGTGCGGCGGCAAACGGGCAAGAGGAAACCATTGTTGGCGGTAATAAAATAAAACACGAAAAGTTTTACCTTCCGCTCAACTGCTTTGATAGCGACCGTAAACCCGGCAGCAAGGCCCAGGAGGTATTGGATGTCATTCGTGAAGTGGGTGAGATACCGGGAGCCGATATCCGACGCCGCTTTGGCCAATGTACCCCCCAGCTGAAACGTCTGCTTGAACTGGGGCTGATAGGCATGGAAGAACGCGAGGTCTATCGTGATCCCTTTGGTGAAGAGCAGTTGGAGCGGGATACCCCCCGGCGGTTGAACGATCACCAGTTCCAGGCCTTGCATACATTATCCCGAAGCATTGATAACCGTTCTTTTTCGCCGTTCCTGCTACATGGTGTAACCGGCAGCGGCAAGACCGAAGTGTATCTGCAAGCCATCTCCCATGTACTCGAACGGGGGGACAACGCGCTGGTGTTGGTGCCCGAAATTTCACTGACCCCGCAGTTGGTGCGCCGTTTCCGGGCCCGTTTCGGAGGTGGCATTGCCATTCTGCATAGTGCATTGTCAGATGGTGAACGCTACGACGAATGGCGCCGTATCCGCCGGGGGCTGGCCCGCATCGTTATCGGGGCGCGCTCGGCGGTTTTTGCACCGCTGGAAAAAATCGGAATTATTGTTGTGGATGAGGAGCATGAAGCCTCCTTCAAACAGGGGGATGGGCTGCGCTACAACGCCCGCGACCTGTCCCTGGTGCGGGGGCGCATGGAGAATGCCGTCGTCCTGCTAGGCTCGGCCACACCGCTCATCACCAGCCAGTATGCCGTTGAGCAGGGTAAACTAACGCTGCTGTCGTTGCCGGAACGGGTCGAAGGACGTCCGTTACCCACCGTTTCAGTGGTGCACATGCAGGGCATTAAAACGGCGATTTCCCCGACCATGGCCCAGGCCCTGGAATCAACCCTGGCGGCTGGAGAGCAGTCACTGGTGTTTCTCAACCGTCGAGGATATGCCACGTTCCTGGTCTGTGCTGATTGTGGCGAACCCCTCACCTGCCCCAACTGTTCCGTAACACTCACGTTCCATCGCCAGCGCCGCCAAAGTATCTGTCACTACTGTGATTATGCCGTCCCGGCACCGGGGGTCTGCCCGGCCTGTGGATCAATGGAGATGAAGGACCTGGGAGCCGGAACGGAGCGGGTTGAAAGTGATCTGAAGGAGTTGCTCCCTTCTGCCGCGATTGTTCGCATGGATAGTGACACCACCTCCGGCAAGGGGAGTCATAACCGCCTGCTGAACCGCATGGCCGACGGATCCGCCGATATCCTGATCGGAACGCAGATGATCGCTAAGGGTCACGACTTTCCGGGGGTGACTCTGGTGGGTGTTGTCAATGCGGAAGCCAGCCTGAATATGCCCGACTTTCGCAGCGCAGAACGCACCTTTCAGGTACTCTCCCAGGTCATCGGCCGTGCCGGCCGGGGTGAACTGCCCGGCCGAGTGATTGTACAAGCCATGAATCCCGATCATTATGCCCTCTCCTGCGCCATTGAACACGACTGGGCCGGATTTTATCAACAGGAGCTGGAATTTCGCCGTGAGGCAGGCTACCCACCCTTTGCCTTTCTGGCAGCACTGGCACTCTCCGGCACAGCCGAGAAAGCAGTTGAGCAGCAGGCCGACACAACCGCACAACTTTTAAGTCATTTAAAACGCGACCTGAAACTGCGCATCGAAATCCTCGGGCCGGCCCCTGCCCCACTCTACCGTCTGCGCGGCCGTTTCCGCCGCCAGATTCTTCTAAAAGCCCCCTCCCGCAACGATCTGCGCCAACTGATCACCGCCTGGCAGTCCAACCGCAAGCCCTCCCCTTTGATCCGAGAATTCCTGGATATTGATCCTGTAGACATGATGTAGCTCATTAATTAAATTATAAAAATGTTCCGGATGGCGTTGACAAAACGGTTTTTTGTAACATAGTTGTGACAATCCAAAGTCATTGAGCCCAACGTCGCGCTCAATTTGGAGATGAGCAGAATTAATTTTTTCAAGGAGCCGCCTCAATGTCGAACCTGAAGATCACCACCAAGATTATTCTCGGATTTACCCTGTTGACGATCATAATTGTTGTTATCGGAACAACCGGGTACCTGGGTATCAGCAAAATGCAGGATGTTTTTGAAGATCTGCTCCATGTCGATGCAAAGGTAGTCGAATATGCTCAGCGAAGCCGGGCAAATGTAAATATGTTGAGGCGCTATGAAAAAGATCTCTTCATGAATGCGGATTCCGCTGAGAAGGCGGCCGACTATCGAAAAAAATGGAACAGTGCTCTTGAACATGCCAACAAGCGATTTGACGGCATTGAAAAGGTTCTTACCGACTCAAAAGAAAAAGAGATGCTGAAGGGTATGCGTGAATATCTGGCGGCCTATTCTGCCGGTGCAAACAAGGTTTTTGACAGAGTAGCCACAGGAGAGATAACTACTGCCCAGGATGGAAACAATGCAATTTCAGAGTACAAAGAAGCCACTCATAAACTTGAAAAACAAATTACAGAGTTCGCTGAGGAAGTTGATAAACGTGCAGCGGAGATGGAGAAAGAAGCCCTGGCAGTTGAAAAACGCACCATTGCAACGCTCTCTATTGTAGGGTTTATTGGACTGGTGCTTTCGATCATAATTGCTTCTATCATAATTATCAGCATCAAGCGCCCATTGGCGGTCATACTGGAACGATTCACCGATATTGCCCAGGGAGAAGGTGACCTTACCAAGCGACTGGATGACAGCGGCGGGGATGAAATAGCGGCCGCCAGTCGCATGTTCAATGTTTTTATCGACAAACTTCGCGGTATCATCAGTCAGGTTGCCAGTACATCCACCCAGGTTGCTGCGGCTGCCAACCAATTGAATGTTACGGCGGAACGGATTGCTACCGGCGCCGAAGAGGTTGCTGCCCAGGCCGGAACAGTTGCGACTGCCGGCGAAGAGATGGCAGCCACATCCGGCGACATTGCCCAGAACTGCCAGATGGCGGTGGAAAATGTTCAGTTGGCCGCTAATTCTGCTGAAAACGGTTCTCTCGTGGTCGAACAGACCATCAAGGTCATGAACCAGATCGCCGAGAAGGTCCAGGAATCGGCCAAGACAGTTGAGAGTCTAGGTGCCCGCAGTGACCAGATCGGCGAGATCATCGGAACCATTGAGGACATCGCCGACCAGACCAACCTGCTGGCGCTGAACGCTGCTATCGAAGCTGCCCGGGCCGGGGAACAGGGGCGAGGTTTTGCCGTCGTAGCCGATGAAGTCCGGGCCCTGGCGGAACGCACCACTCGCGCCACCCGCGAGATCGGCGAAATGATCAAGGCCATCCAGAGTGAAACAAGGGGTGCAGTGGCTGCCATGGAGCAGGGCGTGCATCAGGTGGAAAACGGCACCAACGAAGCGGCCAAATCCGGCGCAGCACTGCGCGAGATCCTGGAGCAGGTAAATTCGGTTGCCATGCAGGTCAACCAGATCGCCACTGCTGCCGAAGAACAGACCGCTACCACCAGTGAGATTTCCAACAATATGCAGCAGATAACCGAGGTAGTTTCCGACACCGCCAGCGGCGCGCACCAATCGGCCACAGCTGCCAGTCAGCTGAACAGCAATGCCGAAGAGCTGCAGCGACTGGTAGGTCAGTTCAAACTGTAAACCGCTCAATTCCTTTCCAGACGCAAAACAGGCCGCCTCTTTAAGGGGCGGCCTGTTTTGTATATCATGCGCTGCTAATTCTGCACTTACTACCGATTCACATTACCATCTTTCCGTCCCGTGGCAGGAGTTGGCACATGAACGGCTCGATGCGTTCCAACCGATGGTGCTGGTCAGGTTCTTGACACCGTTATTGTGAGTAGCTGCGTTTACGGTTGTCGTGCTGAAACCGGTACCGTGACATGTGGCACAGGCCACACGTTTGCTGGCGTGCTTTGAGTGCTGACCAATAGCCGGTGGAAGAGCATGACAGCTTCCGCACGTAGCAGCAGGCGGCGGTGTAGTTGTTGTGCTGCTGACCAGAGCTGTTGCTATAGCCTGGACCTGAGCTGTTGTCAGGGCTGTTGCAACATACGGCGGTGCATCCATCCGTGTCTGTATTTGTGCGACCGTCGCATTTTTCTTAGCGGACGTTGCCAGCGGGCCGTGACAGCTGGCACAGTTGGCTGCATACAATGCCACACCATCTGTGGATGTCACCGGTGGGGGTGTCGCGGGTGTCTCCAGAACCGTGGCTATGGCCTGAACCTGGGCAGCAGTCAGGGCTGTCGACACATATGGCGGTGCATCCATACGAACCTGAATCTGGGCAGCGGTTGCACCCTTCTTGGCCGAACTTGCCAGTGCTCCGTGGCAGGATGCACAGTTAGCGGCGTACAATGCTGCACCGTCAGTGGAAGTTACCGGAGGCGGAGTCGTGGTTGTTACCAGGGCTGTCACAATTGCCTGCTGTTGAGCTGCTGTCAACGTGGAGAGGTACCCCATATTGCCCACATTGCCCGTTATGGCGCTCTGCAGGCGGGCAAGTGTGGTCCCCTTTTTCCCGGAATTGGCCAGGGCTCCGTGACACCCGGCGCAGTTTGCGGCATACAGTGCCGTTCCGTCCGTTGATACCGGAGGTGGTGTCGTTGCCGGAGTAAGCGCTGTTACAATAGCCTGCCGCTCAGCGGCCGAAAGACCTGCAAGAAAGCCCATACCACCAACATTGTTTGTTATTGCGGTCTGGAGCCGGGCCGAAGTAGTGCCGGTTTTTTCAGAGGAAGCCAATGTTCCGTGACAATCAGCACAGTTGGCCGCATACAGTGCGGCAGCATCTGTAGGAGGTGTAACCGGTGGCACACCGACAGGTGCTCCTGAGTCCGTACTTGCCGAGGTTCCGGTTGAACCTCCACCTCCGCCACAACCGGCCATCAGTCCCAACGCCGATATTGCAACTATCACCATTCCCAGCTTCATCGAAATATTCTTCATAGTCTCTCCTTTGTCCGTTGTCGCCCCGGATATGGAAACAGAAAAGCCGGGGCTCGGTATCGAGTTATCGATATTTCGGCGACCCGGCTGTCTCGTGGAGACCCTTAGGCTTTCCGTCCCATCCTCACGGATGGTTTAGTATTGTCGTGTATCCAAGGTCCATCGGTTAAGTTACTGATCACTGCATCAACAAATTCGGTCCCCCTTTCGTGGAATATTTAAAAAAAATACAAAAAAAACCGGGCGCCGCATATCAGGTTTGATATTTCGGCATCCCGGCTGTCTCGTGGAGACCCTTAGGCTTTCCGCCCTACCCTTGCGGATAGTTTAGTATTATCGTGTATCAGAAAAACGTGTTTTATTTACAAATTTGATTAACAATACGAATTCAAGAATTAAAATGCAAGCTTTTTCTGTATAAGTTTTCTAACAGGATAGATTTTGACTCATTGATACAGGATTTCACAAACGGTCTGATTTCTGCTATCGTCACCGCATTCAAACACTGATGGAGTCGTGATGCATCGTAGCAGCATATTTGAGGAAGAGATTGCCGGAAAAGCCTATGACACTCGCATTCTTTTGCGATTTGCTAAGTATGTCATACCTTATCGTCTCACGGTTCTGCTGGTATTATTGATCCTGCCTCTGGTCGCCGCCTGCCGGCTGGCCCAACCCTGGATCATCAAGCTGGCGATAGATGGTCACATCATCACCCGCAAACTCGACGGCCTGGAAACCATTGCACTGGCATTTGTGGGCATTCTGCTGCTTGAGTCGCTGTTCTCCTTTCTGGAGGTATTTCTGCTGCAATCCGTCGGGCAGCAGGTCATGGCCGACATCCGCGAAGAACTTTTTCGGCATGTCATGCATTTGCCCGTTTCCTGGTTTGACCGAACCCCCACCGGTAGCTCGGTTACCCGATTAACCAGTGACGTAGAGGTTCTGGGGGAGATGTTCGCATCCGGCATCATCACGATTATCGGAGACATTCTGCTGCTGGTCGGAATTGTATCCGTCATGCTCTGGATGAATCTGAAACTGTCCCTGGTAACCTTTACCGTATTGCCGTTCCTGTTGTATGTTGCCTATACCTTCCGACGCCGCATGCGCAAATCGTTCCGCGAGGTGCGCGCCCGCCTGGCTCAGCTCAATTCATTCCTGGCCGAAAGCATAGGCGGCATGGCTATTATTCAGGTATTCAACCGCCAGAAAGATGAAGAACAACGCTTTCAGGAACTGAACGGTTCCTACCGTGATGCCAATATGCCGGTCATTTTCTGGGATGCCTCACTGTATGCCATCGTTGAGGCACTTTCATCGATAGCTGTTGCCCTGATACTTTGGTACGGCGGCGGAGAGATTGTCAAAGGCGCCCTGACCTTCGGCGTTCTGGTGGCCTTTATCCAATATATTGAAAAGTTTTTTACGCCTATCCGAGATCTTTCCGCTAAATACTCAGTCATGCAGGGGACTATGGCAGCACTGGAAAGGATTTTTGCGCTGCTGGATACGAAAACAGCAGAGCTGCAAGGGGACATGGAAATATCAGCCGGGCATGATTATGCACCCGTCTCCTCCCTTGACCGCCCTCCTTCCGCAGGCGCTCTCATAGAATTCCGCAATGTGACCTTTGCATACCATAACAGTGAAAATGCCCTGAACGGCCTTGATCTCTCTATCCGGCGGGGGGAACGAATCGCCCTGGTGGGCGAAAGCGGTGGAGGCAAAACCACCATCACGCGTCTGATGACCCGATTGTATGAAATTGAAAGCGGGACAATCGTATTCGACGGCAGGGATATCTCAACGATCCCGTTACATGACCTGCGGAAACGCATTGGAGTGGTCCTTCAAGATCCCTGCTTGTTTGCCGGCAGTATCGAGTTCAATATCTGCCTGGATGATCCACGGGCCCGCGAACGTGTTAAAATAGCGGCCAGGATGGTCGGTGCAGACCGGTTTATCGGTCAACTCCCCAACGGATATAATGAGGAAGTCAGGGAACGAGGCAATAATTTTTCCACCGGCGAAAAACAGCTGATTTCATTTGCCAGGGCGATTGCCTTTGATCCCGAAGTACTGGTACTTGATGAAGCGACCGCCAATGTCGATTCGGCTTCCGAGCAGATGATCCAGCACGGCATACGGGCGCTCATGCATGGGCGAACATCACTGATAGTGGCGCACCGGCTTTCTACAATCCAGGATGCGGATCGCATTGTAGTTATTCACCAGTCCCAAAAAATGGAAGAAGGAAATCATCAGGAACTCATGCAGCTTCAGGGATATTATTATCGCCTCCATCAACTGCAGTTTTCCTAACCCCTTCCATTGCATATCCTGACAGAACCTGCTACTAAGATATTTTTCAAATCGAGCCTGGTTTTCATACATTATATACACGGAGAGTACATCTATGTGCACAACCTGCGGCTGCGGCCCGTCACATGATCACGCGCACGACCATCACCACAACCATCATGATCACAGCCACGATCATTCCCACACCCATGATCATGATCACAAGCATACCCACGATCATCACAACGGCAAACGGACGATTATAGAAATCGAAGAAGACATCCTCGCTAAAAACAACCGGCTGGCATCCTTCAACCGAGCTCTGTTCAAAGACAAGGGAATTTTTGTCCTCAATCTGGTCAGTTCACCCGGTTCCGGCAAAACCACCCTGCTGGAACGAACCCTGAGTGACCTGACCGGCAAGCTGCGTTTTGCGGTGATTGAAGGTGATCAGCAGACTGATAATGATGCCCAGCGAATTGCAGCTACTGGTGTGCCTGTCCGCCAGATCAACACCGGCGCGGGATGCCACCTTGATGCCCATCAGGTCATGCACGGCACAGAGGAATTTGACCTGAACAACCTGGATGTGCTGATGATCGAAAATGTCGGCAACCTCGTCTGTCCGGCGGCCTTTGATCTGGGAGAGCATCACAAGGTTGCGGTTCTGTCGGTGACTGAGGGGGAGGACAAGCCGCTTAAATATCCCCAGATGTTCCATAACTCAACTGTCATGCTGCTCAATAAAACCGATCTGTTGCCGCACCTGGATTTTGACGTGGAGAAGTGTAAGGAGTTTGCACGCCGGGTAAGCCCTGATATCACCATCTTCGAGGTTTCAGCCCGCACAGGTGAAGGTATGGAGGCCTGGTATCAATGGCTGCAGACCGGAGTCAAACCATCATAATCCGCCGTCATTTCAAGATCAGTGGTATCGTGCAGGGAGTCGGATTTCGCCCCTTCCTGCACCGGCTTGCCCACGACGCACTCCTGACCGGCTGGGTACGTAACACACCGGCCGGTGTCGAACTGGAGCTACAGGGGGCCGTTGAAACGATGGAAACGATCGGCTTCCGCATAAAGGATCTGTCACCGCCACTGTCCGTGATCGACACCATCGACATTTCAGATATCCCCACCATTGAAGAAGATGATTTTCGCATTATCACCAGTTCCAGCGGTGCCAGCGATGTCCAGGTCGCACCGGATTCGAACCTGTGCAATGACTGCCTGCGGGAAATGTTTGACCCTGCCGACCGCCGTTATCTGTATCCATTTATCACCTGCACCAATTGCGGACCACGTTACAGCATAATTACAGACACTCCTTACGACCGCCCCAAAACGACCATGTCCGGCTTCCCGCTCTGTCCAGAGTGTCAGTGTGAATACGACAACCCCGGCAATCGGCGCTTTCATGCACAGCCGCTGGCCTGCCCCGTATGCGGCCCCCACGTCAGCCTGCTGGATTCTGAAGGACGGTGTATTGCAGAGCATGCAGCGGCCATGGAGCAATCGGTACGACTGCTCAGTGATGGTGCCATCCTGGCGATAAAAGGTATTGGCGGCTACCATCTGGCAGTCGATGCCTGCAATAATGACGCGGTCAGGCGTTTGCGGACCCGCAAGGAGCGGGAAGAAAAACCGTTTGCCGTAATGGCGGCTGATCTGGCTGCGGTATCAAGCCTCTGCCGTTTTGGACAACTGGAAGAGCGTCTGCTGGTATCACCGGAAAGTCCGATCGTTATCCTGCGCAAGAGACCGGACTGTCCCGCCGCCGAAGAAGTTGCACCAGGAAACGGCTGGCTTGGGGTTATGCTTCCCTACACACCCATCCATCATCTACTGCTGAAAGACGGCACATTTACCGCTCTGGTCATGACCAGCGCAAACAGGTCAGACGAACCGATTGTCCATGACAACGAGGATGCCCTGCAGCGACTGTCCGGCATTGCCGATTATTTTCTGACCCATGATCGCCCGATTCATACCCGCTGCGATGATTCCGTCATCCGTGTCTTTCAAGGCAGACCGCTCTTTTACCGCAGGTCACGTGGCTATGTCCCACGTGCCGTAAAACTCCCTTTTTCCGTCGCCCCACTCCTGGCAGTTGGGTCAGAGATGAAAAATTCTGTCTGCCTGGCAAGCGGCGATAAGGCCTTTCTCAGTCAGTACATCGGCGATCTTAAAAACGATTCTATCTGCGACTCTTTTTGTCACACTATTGGAGACCTATGCTCACTGTTGCGGATAACACCCGAATCTGTCGCCTGCGATCAGCACCCTGATTATCTCTCATCGGTCTATGCCGCCGGGTCGGGACTGCCCATAAACTCCATCCAGCACCATCATGCTCACCTGGCCGCCTGCATGGCTGAAAACGGCCTGATGGATGATGCTATCGGCCTGGTTTACGATGGCACCGGCCTTGGCAATGACGGAACGGTTTGGGGTGGCGAACTGCTGATAGGCGGCTATCATGGATTCGAACGTGCCGGCCATTTCAGCCAGGTGCGTTTACCCGGCGGCGATGTGGCGGTTCAGGAACCATGGCGCATGGCACTCTCCTATTTGTATGCAAGCATGGGTCGCTCGGCTCTTGCCCTTGAGCATCCGCTGACGGCTTACCTTGCCCGGTCGGACCATAACCTCTTTGCTGCCATGCTGGAGCGGGGTCTCAACTCACCTTTGACTTCAAGCTGCGGCCGCCTTTTTGACGCCGTTGCTGCTTTGCTGGGTGTACGTCACAAAGTGTCATATGACGGGCAGGCTGCCATCGAGCTTGAAGCACTGGCAGAAGAGGCTGGCGATCCCGAATCCGATACCTTTGAGTACTCAATTGTGCCCGGCAGACCCCTACAGATTGATTTCCTTCCAATGTTTCCGGCAATTCTTAAAATGCAGCGGGAAAACATGCCTTGTGCCACCATCGCCCACCGGGTCCATGCCACCGTTGCACAAGCCTCTGTAGATGCCTGCCTCAGGCTTTCGGAAGAATCCGGACTCAGGCACGTTGTACTCTCGGGCGGGGTCTTTCAGAACCGTCTTTTAACTGACATGATGTATACCGGCTTGACAAAAGCAGGGCTGCAGGTATTCACTCACAGACTGACGCCTCCAAATGACGGTTGCATAGCGCTTGGGCAGGCGGCCATCGCCGGATGGAAAACAAGGAGAACAGACTGATATGTGTCTTGGTGTACCAATGAAAATTTTGAGCAAAGATGGCGATACCATTTTGGCCGAAGTGGATGGTGTTCAGAAAGAGGCCAGCACCATGCTGCTGGGCGAAGATGTTTCCGTTGGTGATTATGTCATTGTTCATGCCGGATTTGCCATTTCCCGCCTTGATCAAGAGTATGCTGAGGAAACCATCCGTTTGATGCGCGAAATTTACTCACCCGAGGATATGGCATGAAATTTCAGGATGAATTTCGCGACCGCGCGCTCGTTTCAATCATGGCCGACAATATCCGTCTCATGGCCCAGCAGCTGAAACACCCCGTTAATTTCATGGAAGTCTGTGGAACGCATACCATGTCTATTTATCAATATGGTATCCGCTCGCTCCTGCCTGAAAACGTCCGACTTGTGTCCGGACCGGGGTGCCCGGTCTGTGTCACACCCGTTGGATATGTCGATGCTGCACTCGAATGTGCCTCTGCCAGTAACACCATCGTTGCCACCTTCGGGGACATGCTGCGGGTTCCGGGCAGTCGTTCTTCCCTGATGGAGCAGCGCGCTCTGGGTGCTGATATCCGTGTCGTCTACTCTCCGCTGGATGCCGTTGCACTGGCCGAATCACATCCGGATCGACGAGTGGTCTTTCTGGGGGTCGGATTTGAAACAACCGCCCCGGCAGTTGCAGCCAGCATTCTTGAATCAGCCAGACGTGGTCTTTCCAATTACTCGATGCTGGCCTCTCACAAAACCATGCCGGTACCGATGGAAATTCTGACTGCTGATCCCGAGCTTAATTTGGCCGGTTACCTCTGCCCGGCCCATGTCAGCGCTGTGATCGGCGGCAAGGCGTACGCTCCCCTGGCGGACAGATACCATATCCCCTGCGTTGTCACCGGTTTCGAACCGGCCGATGTCATGCAAGGCATTGAAATGCTGCTGGCACAGGTACTGGCTGGAAACAGCACCGTTGAAATCCAGTACAGACGGGCCGTAACCTGGGATGGCAACGCCAAGGCACAGAGCATTCTGGAACGGGTGTTTGTTCCCTGTGATGCCGTCTGGCGTGGATTGGGAGTTCTGCCTGACAGCGGTCTACGCATCCGGCCCGAGCTTTCCATGTTCGATGCCGAATGCGTTATGAACCTCATTGTCTCCGAGGGGGCCGAAAACTCAGCCTGCCGCTGCGGAGAAGTATTGAAAGGCAAACTTTCTCCGTTTGACTGCCCGCTTTTCTCCACCGTCTGTACACCCGAAGCACCGGTCGGTGCCTGCATGGTGTCCAGCGAAGGTACCTGTGCAGCGGCCTACAAGTACGGGAGATGAGCATGATCTTTAAAATTCTGACTTCCCCGCTGCGTCACGACAATCTTACAACCCAGGTGTTTCTGGCCGGAACACTTCCGATTCCGGGCATCGGCTACTATCTGGTGTCGTGCACCCGGAAAGATCTCCTAAAACTCTGACATGGCCTTCCTAGATCACATACTACAAGGATTTTACCTCGGTTTCAGAAATCGTCATGCCCTCGCCGGCCTAATGCAGTCGGCCCCCCTCGACAGCAGCATTACAAACATAGAGCCCGCACGACTCCACAAAGAAGGTATCCGGATCCTGGCCCTGGATTTTGATGGTGTTTTATCGCCTCACGGTGCCGGGAAGCCGCTCCCGGTCGCCGCGGAGTGGATGCACCGCTGTGCCACTATCTTTGGTGAGGAGAACCTGTTTATACTCTCCAACAAACCGACACAAGAACGTAAAGAGTGGTTCGCCGATAATTTTCCGGCTCTGCGCTTTATCTCCGGAGTCCGGAAAAAACCGTTTCCCGATGGCCTCAATAAAATAGGGGCGCTTTCCCAAGCACCCCTATCTAGCATCCTTATGGTAGACGACCGGCTCCTGACCGGTTGCCTGGCGGCCATCGTCGCCGGTGCACGCCCCTGCTACATCCGCAAACCATTCGTTGCACAGGCCGAAAATTTCATTTCCGAAACGTTCTTCATTTCAATCCGCAACGTTGAACGCCTGTTCGTTTCACTCCTCAGACATATCTGAAAGATCACCTGGCCAACGCCTTTTCGATCCGGTCGCACAAGGTTTTCATGATCTTGATACGGGCATAATATTTGTCGTTGGCCTCCACCAGGGTCCAGGGTGCGATTTCGGTGCTGGTACGATCAATCATGTCACAGACCGCCACTTCATACTCGCTCCATTTTTCCCGGTTTCGCCAATCATCTTCAGTTATCTTGAACCGTTTGAAGCTGATTTTTTCACGCTCCTTGAACCTGCGCAACTGTTCGTCAGGACTGATTGAAAGCCAAAACTTGACTACCAGAGTTTTTTTACGGTGCATCTGTTCTTCAAAATCATTGATCTCGCCATAGGCCCGCATCCAATCGGCCCGAACGCAGTATCCTTCAACCCTTTCAACCAGCACACGGCCGTACCAGGAACGATCGAAAACAGCAAAGCGACCCTTGCGCGGAATATTACGCCAGAATCGCCACAAGTAGGGCTGAGCACGTTCTTCCTCCGTGGGTGCAGCCACAGGAATAACTCGATATTGACGGGCATCCAGGGCCTGAGTGATACGTCGGATACTCCCGCCTTTACCGGCGGCATCATTTCCTTCAAAAACTACAACAACCGACAGTTTTTTAAAGTCGGGATCCCTGGTCAAGATGTTAAGTTTACCCTGCCAACGCTCCAAATCAGCTTCGTACTCGGACTTTTTCAGTTTTTTGGTGAGATCCAGTGTTTTAAGTATCAACAGATTATCGACCGTCGGCATGATCGGAGGGATAGGTTCTTCATGCCTAGGTGGTTCGGGAGCATCCAATCTCTGACGCAATGCATTGAGAAGCGCTTTTCCAATAGTCAGATATCGGTAACGCGAATCAGCTCCTTCGACAATAGTCCAAGGAGATTCTGGCGTGCTGGTCTGGCGCAGCATTCGCTCTGAAACCTTCCGGAATTTATCGTACATCTTATAATGCTGCCAATCAGTCTGGGTCACTCGCCAGCGTGTGTTTGGATCCTTTTCCAGACTCTTCAAACGTTTTTTTTGTTCGTCCTGGGACAGGTGCAACCAGAATTTCAGGATCAACGCCCCCTCATTACACAGCATCCTTTCGAATCGTACAATCCGGTCAAGTTGCTGATCCAGCTCCGCATTCTTTATTTCACCGTACACGTTTTCCAGCAAGGGATTGGAGTACCAGGTTCCGATAAAAATTCCGATTTTGCCCCGTGGCGGCAAGACCCGCCAGTATCGATACATGCGTGGCCGCTCCAGTTCTTCGTCTGTCAGGTCGCGCAGGGCATGGGTTTCAATATGACGGGGGTCCATCCATTCATTCAGTATATTAACGGTTTCACCTTTACCAGCACAATCAACCCCGGCAACCAGAATGAGTACAGGTAATTTTTTTGACTGTAGAAGATCCAGCTGCGCATCCAGCAAGCCTTCCCGCAAAAGCGGTATCTCACGTTTCCATTCGGCCTTGCTGATTGAATGACCGATCTCAGCCGATTCAAACATAAAACCTCCCTTTTTGCCTTTTGATTGGATAGCACGGTAACCGTAAATCATTCTAATTTTGAAAGCCTATCAAAAATCCGACAAAGAACAAGTAATCTATATTTTACCCATCTTTTTTTCTTGGAACATATCATGCGATTGTGATAAAAGTAGAAAGCTAAAAAAAACCCAGGAGGTCGCAGGTGAAAAAAACAGTATTAGTTCTTCTTTCCATCGTTGCACTCGCAGTTGCAGGTTGCAAAGACAAGCCCAAAACTGAGGCTCCGGCAGCAGGTGCTCCCGCAGCTGCTCCGGCAGCAGGTGCTCCCGCAGCAGCTGCTCCAGGTGGCGATCCGCACGCAGGTATGAAAGCTCAGGAAATTCCGGCTGGTGCTGGCAAAAAAGCCACAGTAACCCAGACTATGAATTCCGGCGGATACACCTATGTTGAAGCAGCCGACGAGAAGGGTGTAAAAACCTGGTTGGCACTTCCAGAGATCAAGGTTAAAGTTGGGGATAAGATTGAGTATCCCGAGACCCCGCCTCTGGCAAACTTCCAGAGCAAGACCCTCAACAAAACTTTTGAGAAAATCTCCTTCATCCCAGGTATCAGGATCGAGAAGTAATTTTTTCAGAAACAGTAATAAAAAAGCGGGGCTGATTCAGCCCCGCTTTTTTATTGCCTTGATTTTATCCAGAGAAGGACGATGTTTCGGATTGATCCGGATTACTGCTTCATAGCACTCCGCTGCTTTATTAACCCTGCCTATCTCGCTGTATAGCTCGCCGAGAAGATACCATCCCCAGGGGTTTTCTGATTCTTGCTGAATAACTTCAAGCAGTTCTCGTTCAGCCGCTGCAAAATCGGCATTCTGACGAAAATATTCACTTGCAAGTACGTTTGTCACACTACAAAAACCCAACAGTAACTTCTGTTCTCGAAAACGTTCATCCATTCGCTGAGAATGCCGACTAATAATTTTCAGAAGACGTGTAGCAGTATTTTTACGGTCAGAGGCAAATACAGCTGCATCACCATGTGTCTCAAAAACATCTTTTTCAACATTTCCACGTTCCACAGCATCGCTAAACATGCGCGTTCCAGGGAAATATGCCAGGGGAGAGACATAACCGTCGTCAGGGGTGATTTTTCGCACCAGATCTATGGTCTGCTTAATATCTTCTTCAGTTTCGCCGGGTACATCCGAGATCAGATAAATAGACAGATTAATTCCCGTTTTCCTGATCAGTGCCGCTGCTTTTTCAACCTGCTTGGGAGTGATTGATTTATTAAGCTGCGACAAAATTCGAGGAGATCCGGACTCAACACCCAGTTGAACACATTCGCAACCGGCACGTTTCATCCAAACCAACAACTCTTCATCCAACGTCGTTACCCGTGATTGGCAATTCCACAGAATATACAGGTGACGATCAATCAACAACCGACAGAATTCAATCGTTCGTAAACGATCAACGGTAAAAGTATCATCGCGGATAGAGAAATAGATCAAACCGAATCTTTTGCGGATATATTCGATTTCATTGACTATATTTTCCGGCGAACGATAACGGACCTTGCGATCCCAAAACTGAGGAGAACTACAGAAGTGGCAGGCCGATGGACAGCCACGGGTTGTGATAACAAATTCAGCCTGTAACTGGATATCCACTCCAACGGAATGTTCTAGGTAACTGACTGCCACCGGCAGGCGGTCAAGGTCACGCAGGTACCCTCGGGCAGGCGTCGTCGTTACGCGCCCATCACATCTGTATGCAATCCCCTGAACATCGTGCCAATTGTCTCCAGCCTGGAATCGGCGTACAAGTTCAAGCAGAGTTTCTTCACCTTCACCAATGACAACGCAATCTACAGGAGAATCAGGATGCAACAGATCAGCATAACAGAACGATGCATGCACCCCACCGAAAATAATCGCACTGTTCGGCGCAACGTCCCGCACCTGACGGGCCAATTCTAGAGAGGCATGCCGGTTATGCGTCCACTGAGAAATCCCAACAATGTCCGGCTTCAATTCAGATAAGCGCCTCTTTATCCCATCCGCTGCATAGCCGGAAAAATTAGCGACTGCTGCATCAAAACCGGCCTGGCGCAATACCGCCTGAAGTGAGCAGACACCCGTTGGCAGCAGGCTTATAAAGGGATCAGAGCGATCCGGCTCGCCGGATATGTAAACAAGCAGTATCTTCATGGTCTCACAGCAAAAAAAATCCGGGCCTGAAAGGCCCGGATGTAATACTTCGAATTTAATCCCGATTAATTGCTTGAGCTGAGGGAAATACCCAGCATATCGTTATTCTGCTCATCTCCTTCACGTTCCTCTTCAACTCCCTGCAGCAGGTCTTCGAAGTTGAAGGTTTCAGAATCAACCTTGCCGACCCGGCGAGCCCCCAGATAACGGGAAATATAGTAAGGGGTATCCATGGTAGAGATAACTACACGCCGATCACGGGAAGAAGCGTGAATCATCTTGCGATTTCCGAGGTATATACCCACGTGGGAAGGAAAACGCGCATACGTCTGGAAGAAGACCAGGTCACCTTTCTGCAGATCGCCACGCATCACCTCGTTACCGACATAAAACTGCTCACGTGCGGTACGGGGCAGATTAACCTTCTGCTCACGAAACACCTGCTGGGTAAAGCTTGAACAGTCCAGTGCCGTGCGGCTGTTGCCACCAAAACGGTAGCGGGCACCCAGGAAACTATAGGCGGTTTTCTTGATTTTATTGGCACCAGCACTGTTTTCTTCCAGTGATTTGGCCAGGTCGACCGGCCTATCACTGTCAATATCGGTCAGTTCAGCCAGCGTATCAGTGAATTCCTGCTCGTTCAGCAGGTCACGACTAACCAACTGGAGACGATTAACCGCGGCCACGGAGCGAGGGGTTTCATCACCGGATGTAGCAGTATCAATAAGGGCAAGGACCTGTCCCCGTTTGATCTTATTTCCTTTCAAACCGTTGAGACGACGAATTTCAGCCATCTTGATGCCGGTCTTTCTTGCAATGCCGGGAAGGGTGTCACCCTTCGCAACTTTATAGCTGGCCGGCTTGCTGCCAAGCTTCTGTTTTTTGGTTTGAGCGTCCGGATGTGAAGGAATAATAACCTTGGCACCTTTCTCAATACGGGTTCCACTCAGGTTATTAACCGACTTAAGCTCCTCTACGGAAACATGGTATTTGCGGGCTATGGATTGAAGCGATTCGCTTTTGCGTACAACATGGGTCTTTGACGCCAGAACCAGTTGCGGGACAGCGAGAAGCAGTATGCAGAGCAAAAGTATTGATCTGTTTTTTGCCATCGTCACTCCTTTGTTTTAAACTTTTTTACGTCGAGGTGATTTTATATAACAAATCACCACACAAAGTCAACCTTAACCTGGGCCTAAAGCCATTTACACAAAGCAATAAACAGGCCAAGTAATTATTATTCAGCGCTTTTTGCGTCCTGCAACAAGTTTCAGCACCACCGGTTCATCATACAGCACGGCAACTTTTTTGGACGGTTGCATCAGGCTTTTCCGGTATTCCTTGTTCCTGTCCAGTCTGCGGGCATCAATCTCTTCAGTGGAAATATAGTCCACCTGAGATACTTGTCCCGCCGGCCCTTCAACATCAACCGTCGCCGGATCCGGAATCAGGCTGTAGCCCGCCAATCCAGGTGGAAGCATGCCATTCAGCAACACTTTGACCGGAACGCTTTTTCGAACCTTCTTTTCCGTTGTGACCTTGATTGTAGTGGGATTGATGGATGTAACCACCATTCCTGCCGGCAGCGTAAAATCAGAATTCTTTATCCGAACAGTAGACTGCCCCTCACGAAGACCTGAAAGATCCACTGCGGCAGAAATGTCAAGCTTGGCAGGGGGCGGGGTCAAGCTGGAAAATGTTTTCAGCTGGACTTCAATTTCTTCCGGCACGTTTTTAACGACAATAAGATTATCCGAGACACCATGCAACCTGATCGGCACCGTCAGCGTCGCGATCTGACCCTGTCGAACAGTAATTAATGCCCAAAATGCTGTCACAACCAACAGAAGTGCCGTTTTAGGCAGCATGTTGGAAAAGAGTTTCTGGCGCAGTGTCAAACTGACCTTTTCACGGACCTGACAGATTCGTTGATCCAATGCAGCTGCCAGCATAACTGGATCGGACATAGGGAAGAGTTCGCCGGATTCAGCAAGCGATACCTCTCCACGTTCCTCGGACACAACCAGCACGATAGCGTCGGAACGTTCGGTGAGCCCAAGCGCGGCACGGTGACGTGTACCCAAATTCTGGGGGACATCGGGATTCGTGGACAGCGGGAGATGACAGGATGCCAGCTCGATGCGACCGTCTCGAATCAGGACGGCCCCGTCATGCAGAGGCGTCCCCTCGCAAAATATCGCTTCCAGAATCTGTGGAGTAATCTCGCAATCAAGCCTGACGCCATTCAGCATGAGATCCACCAGGGATTCGTTCCGCTTGAAGGCCAGCAACGCACCGGTTCGTTGGCCGGCAAACTTGAACAACGTCTCGGAAATCAGCTGAAAATGACTGTGCTGCACCTTTTCCTGGGGATCAAAAAAATTCTGCAGCAGACTGAACCTATACAGTGCCTGACGGATTTCCGCCTGAAATACAACAATGATCAGGATAATCAGAACCGTACTCAACTGCTGCAGGATCCAGCTGGTCATATACAAATCCAGAAATCGCGTGGCAAAGTAAATAGCACACACCACACCCAGACCTAACAGAACCTGAATGGCGCGGGTCTTCTTGAACCACGAATACAACTGGTACAACAGAAATGTCATGATCAGGATATCAGCCAGATCCTGAATGCGAACAAATGATGACAGCACTATGACTCCTGTTTACTTCACAGCCGCGACCCTGGCTGTTTGATGTGTGCCGCCCAGACTTTCAAAACAGGCCAGATAACGATTCATACATTGTCCGGGTTCCTGCAGCACCGACGTTTTTTTGATGGTCTCTGGTGCCAAACTATGCTACACAAGTCAGCGAAAAGTTTTGTTATATAACACTTAATTACTTAAAAAGGTAGCAGAAACATGTTCAGACTTTCCGAAAAGGGTGAGAAAATCCAACAGATGTTCGGGACGATTGCCCCGCGTTACGACTTCCTCAACCGCATGCTCAGCTTCGGCATTGACCGGCGCTGGAGAAAAAAGGCTGTCCGACTATTGAAATACAAGGAAGGTGGCCGCATTCTGGACGTTGCCACCGGTACCGGTGACGTCGCCCTGGAAATTGCCCGTTGCACCCCGGCTTCCGTCAAGATCACCGGGGCGGATTTCTGCAAGGAAATGGTAGACCTGGGACAGATCAAGGTAGCCCAGTCCGCTTTCGCAAACAGGATCGACCTGAGGGTAGCACCCTGCGAAGATCTTCCCTTCCCGAATAACACCTTCGATTCAATAACGATTGCCTTCGGGATCAGAAACGTTGTGGACAGAAAGCTGGGATTGGCTGAGATGTGGCGGGTACTGAAACCGGGCGGCAGAATGATCATTCTGGAGTTTTCCACGCCCCGCTCGCAGCTTTTCAGGCAGATTTACTACTTTTATTTCAGACAGCTCCTGCCAATGATCGGCGGACTCTTCTCTAAGTACAATGCCTATAAATATCTACCCGACTCCGTCCTGGAGTTCCCCTCACACGAAGAGTTTGCCGAGATGGTAGAGGATGCCGGTTTCCGTAGCGTCCATATCAAAGAACTGACTTTCGGAATTGCCAGTATTTATGTGGGAGATAAAGAGTAATTCAGGCCTTGAATCTGCTTTCCGTCCCATCCAGCAGGCGCTTGATGTTGGTGTGATGTTTAACTACCACGATCAGTGCAATCACCACGGTTACGATGATCATGGGCCGTCCACCGTGTAGCAGCGTGACAGCAATCGGCATGGTGACCGCCGCCATGATTGACCCCAGCGAAACATACCGCCAGATTACCATCAGCAGGACAAATACTCCCACCGCGACTCCCACTGCAGCCGGGGCCAGCGCCAGAAAAACACCCAGGGCGGTTGCCACCCCTTTGCCCCCCTTGAATTTCAGGAAGACCGAGAAGACATGGCCGCAAAAGGCGGCCAACCCGACCCAGGCAGCGTAGTCGGCCGGCATACCAGAAAATTTGACCACCAGAACCGGAATCAACCCCTTCAGACAATCACCAATCAGGGTAATAATCCCGACCTTGCGGCCAACAGTACGATAGAGATTGGTGGCACCGATGTTGCCACTGCCCTCATTGCGGACATCGATCCCATAGGCCTTGCCCAACAGCAGGCCGGTCGGAATCGAGCCGAGCAGATAGGCGGTGGCCAGCAGTATTGTCAATATGATCTGATTCTGTTCCATCCGTCCGCTCTCTGCGAAACTACTTGCTCATAAACTGGGGTGCTTCAGCCGCATAGCGGCTGCCGGGGAACTCTTTGATCAGCTTCTCAAATATTTCCAGCGCCTTGGGCTGCTGACCAACCTTCTGATAGGCCCGCCCGAGATAGAAATACACCTCGTCACGGCGTGGTTGGCCGGGGAAAACCTTGAGGGCTTCTTCAAAGCGGCCGATAGCCGATTGAACCTTGTCAGTTTTCAGATAAAAGCGTCCGACATAGATTTCATACTGCAACTGCATGTCGAGGCAGGCCTGGATCTTTTCGTTAACATCAGCCAGATACTCGCCCGCCGGGTAAAACTTCACGTATGATTCAAAGGTCAACAGAGCATTTTTGACCGGAGTCTGGTCTGTGTCGATCCCATGAATCTGGCTATAGTGGCTCAGTGCCTGACGGTAAAGTGCATATCCGGCTCGCTCGTGGCTGGGGTGCAACTTGCGAAAGTCCTCATATGCCGCAGCGGCTTCGATATAGTCCTTGTTCAGGAAATAGGCATCGGCAATATTAATTTCAGCCTTTGTAGTAAGTTCCGGAGATTGATAGCTCTCCTTGACCTTCTTCCACTGGGCAATAGCAGCCTCGTAGTCACCCTTCTGAAATGAGAGTTCGCCAGCTTTAAATATCTCTTCCGGCGGACCGGAGAGCTTTGTGGTGGCGCATCCAGCCATAAGCACAGCTGGAATGACGAGTACGATCACGGTGTGTATCAGTTTATTCATACGAATCCTCAAAGTTCCGTTGAAAGTAATTTTCAGACGTCCAGAATATCCCGGCCACGCTCACCGCCCACCAGCTCGGCGATGATATCGTGATTCAACCACAATGCCGGAGCCGCCGGTTTCCATGAGCCATGAACCATCAAGCGGCCGGTCGCCAGAAACACGATTCGGGACAGTTCGGCACAGATCAGCTGTTTCTGGTCGGTATGCATACCCATCAGCTCCGCCGAAGCGGCCAGCATCAATTCGGCCTGTTCAAGGGTGTTATGCTGGGGCCAGGTATCATAGTCAATGATGGCGGAGAGAATCGGAGAAGCCAGGTAATCATTTGTCCGCTTGAGCAGGCCCTCGACCGATTCCCCCTCCTTCAGCATCGCCTGACAACGGGCGAACAAAGGGGCCGAAGCAGCCTCACCAACGACCTGACGAATAGCAGTCAACAGCGGATACAGGGAGATTTCCACCCCCAGAAACAGGGCGCTGGAATTGGTCTGAATCTCGGGACAGTTAAAAACGGTTGCCACAACACCCTGTGCGGTGAATTCGGCAGCGATATCCTCAAGGCGCATCTTGGCAATACCCTGGACATATGGTGTATAGGACTGCCAGAGATAGGTGCCGTTTACCAGCACCTCGGTACCGTGATAGCCATATACTGTATAGCGCGTCTGTCCGCCGGCCGAAGTGATGCGGGAACGCAGGGCACCGGTTTCTTCCAACAGGTAGCGCAGGGTATCGGCAGTCACCTCGTTGAAACTGACCTCACACAACTGACCAAGCTCACTCTTCCAGAAATCACCGGAGGACAGATATTTCTCGCCGGTACCCTTGAATACACGGTTCAGCAGCGGCATAAAAACACGCACCCGCGGAATGCCGCCGGCCATGGTATGGGCAAACAGCACGTTGGCGCCGGCCGGAATCATTCCTTCCAATTCGTGGGCGACCTGAGAGATGGCGGCCCGAAAACGGGCCGTACCGGCAGTACGGGCCTGCTCGATAAAGCCTGCGGCAAAGCTGATGCTATTCCAGTCATCTGGCCGGGCCTTCTTGAGCTGTTCTGCCACAGAGGCGTGTCCTGGCGGCGCTTCCATATCGAAGCCGGCTTCCAGCGGGACATTGATGATTTTACCGCCCAGGATCGCTTCACTTTCAGCCAGTTCCTCGGTATTAAGCGGGCGCAGCGTACCGTCCGAATCACGACGTCCGACGGTGGTGCCGATCACGGTCATACCGAGGCGCTTGGCCTCATCCACCAGTCCATTGGCATAGCCTCGGCCAAACAGTTCTCCTGCCAGCACCAGCACATCACCGGCCTTATATCCAGCAACGTCAGGCAGCTGTTGCATCGATGTATATTTTGTCATCTTGTTCCTCCACAGGGGGTATCTACTGAATGGCTCTCGCAAAGCAAGTTGTGATTCATACCATGAACACCCCTGCCATGTGAACAAAAAAACGGTCGCAGAGGACGTGACAAGCGTACCACACCGTGCTATGGTGCGACCGAACATCCCTCACCACAAAGCAGCGCCCCGCAGCAAAGAAAGCATCCCGGGTGGCCGGTCCGCCCTGTACTTCATCACTCACGTATCAGGAGAATGTAGCCACAGTGAATAACGACCTAATTTTGCTCGGTCACGGTAGCGGCGGCCGGCTATCCCACCAATTACTGGATGATCTGATTATCCCGACGCTGAGCGGCAACGCCCCGACCGGCCAGAACGACGCCGCCCTGCTTCCAGCACAGGAAGGACGCCTGGCCTATACGACCGATTCCTTCGTTGTGGATCCGATCTTCTTCCCCGGCGGCACCATCGGCAGCCTGGCGGTCCATGGCACCGTCAACGATCTGGCCATGATGGGGGCCCGCCCGCTCTGGCTGAGCGTCGGCCTGATCCTGGAAGAGGGCTTCAGCAAAGCCGCCCTGAAAACCATTCTGGAGGATATGCGCCAGGCGGCCGACACCGCCGGCGTGCAGATTGTAACGGGTGACACCAAGGTTGTACCTCGCGGCAAGGCCGACAAGATTTTCATCTGTACCTCCGGTATCGGGGTTGTTGAGCATAACCTTGCCATTCATGGTGCCAATGCCCGGCCGGGCGATGCCATCATTATCAACGGTACCATTGGTGACCACGGTATTGCGGTCATGGCGGATCGCGAAGGTCTCAACGTAACAACCGACATCCGCAGTGATTCTGCCGCCCTGAACGGCCTGGTGACTGCCATTATTGCTGAAGCTGGTGACCAGTTGCACGTCCTGCGTGATCCGACCCGTGGCGGCGTAGCCACCACAATCAAGGAGATTGCCCAGCAGTCAGCGGTTTCCATAACCCTTCAGGAAGAAGCCCTGCCGGTCAACCCCGCCGTCCGGGGTGTCTGTTCCATCCTTGGACTGGACCCGCTCTTCGTTGCCAATGAAGGTAAACTGCTGGCCTTTGTGGCGCCCGAAGCGGCCGAACGGGTCCTGGCATGCATCCGACAACAACCGCTCGGTGAACACGCGGCAATTATCGGCTATGTCAGCGACGGTCAGGCCGGACGGGTGCGTATGGAAACCGCGGTCGGCGGCACACGAGCCGTGGAGATGTTGGCGGGAGAACAGTTACCGAGGATCTGTTAGATGGCAAAGGACAAATCACCCGTTACAGCGGCTGTGCGTCAGCTTCGTGCCGAGAAGGTCAACTTCAGCGATCACCCCTACGCCTATGAGGAGAAGGGTGGCACCGCCGTTTCAGCTCGCGAATTGGGTGTCGACGAGCACTGCGTAATCAAGACCCTGGTCATGGAAGACGAGAGCAAAAATCCGCTGATCATCCTGATGCACGGAGACCGGCAGGTTTCCACCAAGGAACTGGCCCGTGTCATCGGAGTCAAGCAGGTGTCTCCCTGCAGCCCCGACACCGCCAACAGGCACACCGGTTACATGGTGGGCGGCACCTCCCCCTTTGGTACCAGGCGTCGGATGCCGGTCTACATGGAAGTCGGCATAGCAGAACTGGAGCGCATCTTTATCAACGGCGGCAAACGCGGTTATCTGGTGAGCCTGCCGCCAACCGAGCTTATCCGGGTGTTGAAGCCGATTCCAGTAACGGTCGGCATTCACTGAGAAAGGAACCATAATGATTCGTAAAGCACAGATCAACGATGTTAAAGAGATCCAGAAACTATTGATAACCTTTGCCAGCCGTGGTGACATGCTGTCCCGCTCGTTGTCGGAAATCTACGAGTCCTTGCGCGATTTCTACGTTTTTGAAGAAAATGGCATTATTCTGGGAGCCGCTGCCCTGCATATCGTCTGGGACGATCTGGCGGAAGTCCGCTCGGTGGCCGTATCCGAGGATGTCGGCCGCAAGGGCATCGGCAGCCAGCTGGTCCAGGCCTGTATTGCAGAGGCCCGGGCAATCGGCCTGAAACGCATTTTCTGCCTGACCTACAAACCTGACTTCTTCGGCAAGCATGGCTTTCGCCTGGTGGACAAATCCGAACTGCCCCACAAGGTCTGGGGAGACTGCATCAAATGCGTCAAGTTCCCTGACTGCGATGAAAATGCCATGATTCTGGATATACTCTAAGCACTGATCACCTCTGCTCCCCCTGCCGGCTCCCATCCTGAACCGGCAGGGGCGTTTCTTCCCCCCGCCCCCGGACTTGCCACTCCTCCATATCGTGATACGCTTGTGACATGCACGCCAACTCACCGAAACATATTCCGACCGCCATAGATCATACTTTTCAACAGACCGAGCCGGATGACATGGCGGAGCTCGCAACTCTCATCGACCGTTTCAACGCCTCGGGCGATGCCTTGATTGAGGTCCTCCATGCTGCCCAGCAGATGTACGGCTACCTGGACAAACAGCTACTGGGAGATATTGCCGGCAGGCTTGACCTGCCCCCCAGCCTGGTGTACGGCGTTGCCAGCTTTTACCACGCCTTTCGGCTGACCCCTCATGGAGAAACCACCTGTACGGTCTGCACCGGCACCGCCTGCCATCTACAGGGTGGTTCCCGACTGCTGCACGCTTTGGAACAACATTTGGGCATCCGCAGCGGTGCCTCAACTCCTGACCATCACGTATCACTTGAGCAGGTGCGCTGCATGGGTGCCTGCGGCATGGCTCCGCTGGTCACAATCGGGCAGCGCCATTATGCCCATATGGATGCCGCTGGAACACTGGAACTGCTTGCAAGGGCCGGCCATGACGAATCCGGCGGCGTCCGCGATCTTGCTGCGGTGGAAATCCATGGAGATCCCCGTACACAGCTTGTGCTCACGAACTGTACGGCAGCGGACCCTTCCGACCTGCGGGCGGCCCGGGCGGCCGGAGCGTATGAAACCCTGACCCGGGTCGTGAATCAGATGACTCCGGAAGCGGTCTGCCAGGAAATTTCCGCAAGCGGTCTGCGCGGGCGGGGCGGAGCCGGCTATCCCACCGGCAAGAAGTGGGATCAGGTCCGCCTGGCGCGAGGCCGGAAAAAATATGTGGTGGCCAATGGCGATGAAGGCGATCCGGGCGCCTTCATGGACCGGACCCTGATGGAATGCGATCCGCACCGGGTACTGGAAGGCATGGCATTGGCCGGTTACGCGGTCGGAGCCTCCTCCGGATTCATCTACGTGCGCAGCGAATATCCCTTGGCGGCCAATCACCTGAGGAGCGCCATCCAGCAGGCCGAGAAAGCCGGACTGCTGGGGCGACATCTGTGTGCCAGCCGTTTTTCCTTCACGGTCCAGGTACGAATCGGAGCGGGTGCTTTTGTCTGCGGTGAGGAAACGGCCCTGATGGCCTCCATTATGGGGAGGCGCGGCCAGCCAGTCATGCGCCCCCCCTATCCGTCACAGAGCGGGTTATGGGGGCTGCCTACCCTGATCAATAACGTGGAAACCTTCGGAACGGTCACGGCTGTGTTTGCCCAAGGAGAACGCTTCAGCCGGTTGGGTTCTCCCGGAAACTGCGGCACAAAGGTATTTTCACTCTCCGGGGATGTGGCTCGCGGAGGAGTGGTTGAAGTCCCCCTGGGAACAACGGTGCGGGAACTGCTCGAGTTGGCCGGTGGCGTGACCGGTGGGGCCTTCAAGGCGGCCCAGACCGGTGGTGCCAGCGGCGGCTGCATTCCGGCCAGCCAGATTGATCTGCCGATCGACTACGAGTCACTCAAGACGATCGGCACCATCATGGGGTCCGGTGGTGTCGTCATACTCAACGACAGTCGCTGCATGGTTGATCTGGCCCGCTTTTTCATGCGGTTCTGCAGCGACGAGAGTTGCGGTAAATGCGCCCCCTGCCGGGCCGGTACACAGCAGGCTGTCCGGATTCTGGATTGTATCTGTAACGGTTCAGCCACTGAATCTGATCTGGACACACTGGTGGAGCTGTGCCGGCTGATGCAGGAAACCAGCCTGTGCGGACTGGGTATGTCTGCCCCCGCACCGGTGCTCAGCACCCTGCGCTGGTATCGGCACGAATACCTGGCCCATCTCAACGGCGGCAGGTGTCCGACCGGCACCTGTGCACGGGGGGAAATTCCATGAAACGGATTACGGTGACGATTGACGGGCAAGCTTTCCTTGGATTCCAACGGCAGACCGTACTGCAAGTTGCCCGGAACAACGGGATCACCATCCCCACACTCTGCAGCTTTCCCGGCCTTGATGCCCTGGGAGCCTGTCGGGTCTGCCTTGTGGAGATCGCTGGGGCCCCGCGACCGCTGCCGGCCTGCGCCACCCTGGCCGAAGCGGGCATGGTTATCATCACTGATTCAGAAAAGATCCGGAACAGTCGCCGCCTGATCGTGGAACTGCTCCTGGCGGAACGCAACCACACCTGCCCGGTTTGTACAATGAACGGAAACTGTGAATTGCAGACGCTGGCAAAAGAACTGAAGATTGATCATCTCCGTTATGACTATCTGGCACCGCACCTGAAGGTGGACGTAACGAACACACGCTTCGGCATCGACCACAACCGCTGCATCCTCTGCCGCCGCTGCGTAAGGGTCTGCAGTCAGATTGAGGGGGCTCACACCTGGGATGTGTGCGGACGGGGAGCGGACAGTCGCATCATCAGCGACCTGGCAGAACCGTGGGGAGACAGTACAACCTGTACGGGGTGCGGCAAGTGTGTGCGCTGTTGCCCGACCGGGGCCCTTTTTGAGCAGGGGCCGCTGCAGAGCGGCCAGGCCGCACCGGACCTGGAGAGACTGGTGAACTGGCGCGACAGGAGTATCCGATGAAACGGCTGAGACTGGCGACAGCCTGGCTGGGGGGCTGCTCCGGCTGCCACATGAGCCTGCTTAATCTGCACCAGGAATTTTTGGAGATTATTACGGAGTTCGATCTGATCTACTCACCCTTAATGGATGTCAAGGAGTATCCCCAGGGGGTCGACATCGTGCTGGTTGAGGGTGCGGTTTCAAACGGGGATAATCGGGAGATGGCCCGGCTGATTCGGGAGCGGACACAGATTGTAATCAGCCTGGGTGACTGCGCCTGCAACGGCAATGTCACCGCCCTGCGCAACCCGCTGGAACTGAATGATGTCTTGTTCGGCAGTTATACCGTAAAACCGGAGGTCGGCCCGGCGGCAGAGCTGCTGCCAAAGGCTGTGCCCCTTCATCAGCTTGTTTCCGTCGATGCATTCATCCCCGGATGCCCGCCTGACCCCGCCAGCATCCAAAGGGCCTTACATGACCTTCAGGAAAGATTTTCAGGATTCATCGCTCCGCAGCGGTAACCTTCCAGATCCAACGACACATACCTGAATCCGGTCCGGTGAAAAAAGTCGTTTACCTTCCGCCTGACATCTTCATGAAACATGCGCGAAAAGTCCTCCTCGACCAATTCGATGCGGGCCGAATCGCCGTGGGCACGCACCCGGAACAGGCCGAAGCCGCATGAGCGCAGAAAATTCTCACATCCTTCTACCATTGCCAGCCGCTCGGCCGTCACCGTTTCTCCATGGGGAAAACGGGTCAACAGGCAGGCCAGCGCCGGCTTATTCCAGGTATCCAGACCCAGTTGTCTGCTCAGGGCACGGATTTCCGATTTTGACAAACCGGCTTCCAGCAGCGGACTGTGCACCGCCAGCTCCTCCAGCGCCCGGCGACCGGGACGATAGTCACTCAGGTCGTCGGCATTACTGCCATCCACCAGCACAGCACCTCCGGCCAGGCGGGCCTGCTCGGCACAGAGGCTGAATACCGCCTTTTTGCAGACATAACAGCGGTCCGGGGGATTCGTCGACAGCCCTTCTATCTCCATCCCGTGCACATCCAGCAGGATATGCCGCACCCCCAGCAGGCCCGCCAGCCGGACCGCTTCCGAAATTTCAAAACGACTGTGAAAGGGTGCATCAATGGTGATGGCAGCAGCACAGGCACCCAGTTCGTCCCGGGCTACCTTGAGCAGAAAGGTTGAATCCACCCCACCGGAAAAGGCTACCAGCACACGCTCCATATCCTTCAGAATACGCTTCAACCGGTCGTATTTTTCTTCCATGGTCATCTCATTAACTGCCATCTGCCCCCCCCGGTGTACCAAACAAAAAACGCCCCGAAGGGCGCTTTCAAGACTGATCATTCCTGACGTTCCGTTAAATGTAGTACATGATGCGCGGATCCATCTCCTTCTTGATCCCCATATCCTGCCCCCGCTGGCAGAGCGTCTGCAAGGTCATGCTTCCAAACAACTGATTGAGCAGTGTATTGGCCTCTTCCCAGATGGTCTGGGTCACACACTGCCCCTCATACGGACACTCGTTCTTTCTTTTGCGTTTTTTTCCGGAGGAACCGGCACAATCAACCATCAGGATATCCTGCTCCGTGGCATTGAGGATATCCAGCACCGTGATTTCTTCCGGTTTCCTGGCAAGACAATAGCCGCCCTGCGGTCCGCGTTTGCTCTTGAGGATACCGGCCCGCTTGAGATTCTGAAATATCTGTTCCAGATAGCGGGGAGAAATCTGCTGCCGACGGGATATGTCCTGAATTTGAGAAGGCTTGTCTCCACAATTGTAGGCTATGTCAAACAGGGCCCGCAGCCCGTATCTGCTTTTTGTAGAAAGACGCATTTTTCCTCCGTGTTACCGAAATTATTACCAAAAATGATTACTGTATCACACTGGAGCTGTCAACAAAAAACAGGCTGTCCCTGACCAATTCCACATGGCAGATTGTAGACATTTCAGCTACCAGTCAACGCCCGAGCAATCGTCAGAACCGAAACATCCTCTGCACCGGCCTGCTTCAGGACCAGTGCACACTCTTCCACCGTACTGCCGGTGGTACAGACATCATCCACAAGCAGAACCCGCCGACCACGAACCTGCCCGACATCCGTAACTGAAAAAGCCCCCTTTACATTCTCGCGGCGGTCGCCGGCGGCCAGATTCACCTGCGGTTCAGTCCAGCGAATCCGACGCAGATTATGACGCAACAACGGAATATTCCAACGGGACGAAAAAAATTCACCCAACAGGAGTGCCTGATTGAAGCCCCGACTGCGAAGCCGCCGGCGATGAAGCGGCACGGGAATAATCAGCTCGGGAGCACGGGTTTGTACGAAACTCTCCAGGTGATTGGCAGTCAGTATAGCCAGGGGCCGGCGCAGGTGGGTCTTGTTGCCGTACTTGAATGAGTGAATCAGGTCACGGCACGCCCCCTCGTAGACAAAAGCCGCCCGGGCGGCATCGATCTGATGGTGAGAGGTGATACAGGTACCGCAGAGATGGTCAACACCGGCACCGACAAAGGGAATCCCGCACTGCGGGCAGAGCGGCGAAACAATGGGCTTGAATTGATCGTGGCAGGCCGGACAGATGTGCAACTGGCCGGCATCCTGGATAAACGTGCGGCACATATGACACAGCGGTGGGAAAAAGAAATCAAGAACCGTTCTGAGAAAAACCGTGCCGACCATACCACCCCTTCAGCGATTTATTATAAAGAAGGGAGCATAAAACCGTGGTCATATGCTCCCTTGTGCATCACTGTATCCGTGGTTCTATTACAACCCCATATCGGCGTTGACGACCAGTACCTTCACATCCGTAAAGCGCGGCCGGCGCTCCAGCACCGTTGTAACTCGGCAGAGTCGCTCCGGTGAATTGCAATTGCTGCAGAAGCCACTGACGGCGCACGGTGTTTTAAAATTAAGCCGTTTGGAATTGGGCGGTGTCGCCCAGTTTTTTACCCGGGTGATGGCATCCTGGACGCTCCCATCCACCAGTTTGTTGCGGCCGGCCACAATAATCACCTTGCGGGGGCCAAAGAACATGGCCGCTACCCGGTTGCCGGTGGCATCAATATTGACCAGCTCGCCGTTCAATGTCAGGGCGTTGGTACCTGACAGGAATAGATCACAGGTCAGCTGGCGCCGCATAATCTCCAGCTTCTCCTCGCGGGAATAATCAGGAGAACTGTGATTCAGGATTTCCTTGCCCATCTCACGCAGACGTGGCTCAACCTTCAATCCGAATACAGACATGGAACCGCCAAAGCCCACGCTCCGGGCATCACCGGAGTCGGCGATAATAATTTCTGAGGCTTCCTGGGTGGTGGCGCAGTACACTGCACTAAAATCGTTACGCACCAGCGCATCCACCGCTTTTAGGCATTTCTGCTCATAACTCCAGAAAACCAGATCTTCTGTCAATCCCATACTGTCAACACACTCCTACTTCAGCAGCTTGACGGATTTAATGACCACCGCTTCGACCGGAACGTTCTGAAAGACAGAATTTTTCTTGATCTGCGGGGTGCTGACAATTTTGTCCACCACATCCATGCCGTCGACAACCTTGCCAAAAACGGTATAGCCGAAACCATCCGGGTTGGGGCGATTGAGCATGTTGTTGTTAACCACGTTGATAAAAAACTGTGCTGTGGCACTGTTGGGGTCGCCGGTGCGAGCCATGGCAACCGTTCCACGGTCGTTCTTGAGCCCGTTGTCGGCTTCATTCTTGATGGCCGGACGACCACCCGGCTTGGGCTGGAGAGCTGCCGTCAAACCGCCACCCTGAGCCATGAAACCTGGAATGACCCGGTGAAATACGGTATCGGCATAATATCCGCTTTTGACATACTCAAGAAAGTTCTTGACGCTGATCGGAGCTTCCTTTTCGAACAGCTCGATCTTGACTTTACCCAGGGTAGTTTCCATTTCCACAACCGGGTTCTTTTTACCTTCGGCACAGGCAATTCCGGCGGACAGGCACAGAGCGGCAACAGCAAACATGATTTTCTTAAACATACGGTCTCCTTCAGGCAGTTACGTGGATTCTCCGCAAAGCGCATATCTGCGGAAGTAGTCAGTGTATATAAGTCAAAACCGGTGTAAAAGCAACGATTGTGAGCGACAGCTCATGCCGAAACATCCTTGTGAAAGCAAACCGTGAAAACGACCCCTCCCCCCGGATTGCTCCGAACGGAGACCGAACCGCCATGAGCCATGACCAACTCCTTGACAATTGCCAGACCCAACCCGAGTCCACCGTCAGTGCCCTTATAGAAACGCTCGAAAACATGAGGTTGTTCTTCCGGTACTATGCCGACTCCATTATCAGAGATTTCCAGACAGACCAGCTGTGGCTGTTCCAATACTGCAAGATACACACGTCCACCACTGCCGATCGCCCTGAGGGCATTGGTTACCAGATTGATGACGATCTGACTGACACGATCCGGATCAGCATACACAGCCAATCCATCGGGACAGTCCAGCTGCAGGTGCGCATCTTTCTCGGCAAACAGGCGTTCGAAACGGCCGGCAATTGCAGCAAGGAAGGGTTTGAGTTCAACCTGCTCCCGTTGTAGATTCAGGACCGAAGACTCCGCCCGGGTCAATTCATCAAGGCCGTTCAGAATTGAAGTCAGCCTGATTGCCTCATCATGCATGGATTGCAGTCCCTGGCGGGTTGTCGGCAGAACGCCGTCGATCATACCCTCCAGTTCTCCGCTGATGATTGCCAGAGGTGTGCGCAGCTCATGGGCGGCACCGGCCACCAGCCGGCGTCGAAGTTTTTCCTGGGCTTCAAGGGATTCGGCCATGCGGTTGAAGCTGGATCCCAGTTTTCCGATTTCATCGGATCCGCTGACCGCCGCACGGCGAGACAGATCACCGGCAGCAATGTCTCCCGCAGCCGCTGACAGTTCCAGCACTGGTTTTGCCAGCCGGCGAGAGGCAATCAGGCTCAGCAGAAGCGCCACAACCCCGAGAACTGCAATGGACACCGCCAGAAAACGGTTGGATGAACTTATAAAATAATCATCCTTGAGCGGATTGAGTAACCGGGCGTCCAACCGTCCGATTTCCACCCCTTTCAGAAACAGTGGATGGGAAACAAATTCCTGGTCACTGGAATCCGGTTCGTAACCACATACCTCCAAAACCCGTTTGCGCATGAGCGGCTTCAGCAGATCAATCGCCTGACGTGTCTCCAGCAGGCTGTTTCCCTGTAGATCGGTTACCCGAGCCTCAACGCCCATCTGCAGCGCCCAGGCCAGGTCCACTGCCAGTGTTTCACGCTGCCAGCTGCCATGCAGGTCATAGCCGCCTTCCAGTTGGGCAATTACGCGCTGCACCCGGTCCTGTGACTCTCCGTCGATATAGCGCCGAAAGTCGGAGACAATGAAGCCCCGCAGGACAATGGCAGCCGAAAGCGCCACTGCCATGACGGACAGCAGCAGAATCAGCAGCTTGCAGCGCAGACTACAGCGCATCCCGCTCTCCGCAGAACAGGTAGCCGACCCCATAAACCGTTTTGAGAAACACGGGATTTTTGGCATCGTCTTCCAGCTTTGAACGCAGATTTTTGATGTGGGCATCAATACTGCGGTCATAGCCGTCAAACTGGTATCCGAGAGCCTTGGAAACCAGTTCATCGCGGGTAAAGGTGCGGTTTGAGGAGGATGCCAGGGTGAAGAGAAGTTTGAATTCGGTGGGGGTTATGGTGACTTTTTTCCCATTGCGGATAACCTCATGCCGTTTGCTGTCCAGCACGAGCACTCCGTTCTCGAACGACAGCGGACGGCTTCCGACGGAGCTGTGGTCATAGCGTTTCAGTACCGCCTTGAGGCGATAGACCAGTTCCCGGGGGCTGGCCGGTTTGACCATATAATCATCGGCTCCCAGGGAAAAACCGGCGATGCGCTCCTCCTCAGAGGATTTGGCGGTCAGCATGATGATGGGAACATCACCCAGCTCTTTCAGCTCCTGGCAGAGTTCCTCACCGCTCTTGTCCGGCAGGCCAAGATCGAGGATTACGGCCAGCGGCAGTTCTTCCTCGGCCTTTTGCAGGGCCTCGCGGGCGGTTGCCGCGTGATTGACACGAAAATCGGCCCCTTCCAGATAGGCCCGGACTATGCGGGCCAGTTTATGATCATCTTCAACGACGAGAACAGCAGGAAGCACGGGTACCTCGCCTCTTCAGTAGATCGAACGGATGCGGCCGGAACGCTTGTCAATCATCACCCGGTCGACTACCTTGCCGCAATTGTCAAGCAGGTCGGCCTCAAAACGCCATGGTTTTTCAGCAAGTTCAGCCACAGTTTTCTGTTGGCTGGAATAATATCTGACGAGCTGTTTCCGGGCATCATCCAGAGAATTAACCGGTCGGCGGGCACCATACCAATCCCCTTTGCGCTTGCCGCACCAGCCACGCTTTTCAAGATTGCACTTTTCCTCGTCGGGCTTGTTGCAGCACTCCTTATCCTGGTGTCGTACCAGAGCACCGGAGTTCCCTGCTTCAACCCGGCTTGCAGCGGAACACACCAACAGTAAACCGCACAATATGGAAAGCACATGTTTCATATATCCCCGAAGCACCCCTACAAAACAGTTCTCCGGGGTTCGTCACCAAACCCCGGAGTTAATCAAACTACTATCTCTTCCCGCAAGGCTGACCATTACAGCCGCCCATACCGCCCGGCTTGTTACAGCCTCCCATGCCATCCTGCTGGAAACAGCTGCCGTCCATTTTGAAGCACTCACCATCACGCTTGCCATTTTCCGGTAGACCGCTCTGCACACGAATGGTGACAATTTTAGCCTGAAGTGCTGCCACATCAGCCTTGAGTGCCGCAATTCTGACAGCATCAGGGGTACCCTTGAGGTTTTCTCGCTGCATCTCGAAGCGTTTAAGCATCATCTCCTGGCGCAGGTCAATGGTGTCCATCTGAAACTTGCGGAACTGGTCGGTTGGTACGGCTTCCCGCTGCCCCTGGTTGCACTGACTGCAGCCACCACCCATATGCCCCTTTGCAAAAACGGTCCCGCCCACGGACAGAGCCAGAACACATGCGGTAACTGCTGCTAAAATCTTTTTCATTGCGATATTCCTCCTAAAGGTAAGTGTGATGGTTGCAGAATAGCCGGTAAATGCGCACTGCGTATGTGCGAATTGTGAAGAATTGTGAACATGCCTTATTTTTCCGCGGTTCTGACCAAGTCTGCAAGACATTGAATGAAAATCGGCGAACTGTTCAGCGACTCCATGCGCCTGAAATCCGTAATCCCCAGATGATGGGCCTCTTCACGGTATTCGATGTCGATCTCGTGCAGCGTTTCGATATGATCGGAGACAAAAGAGAGCGGCACCATCAGCACCTGTTTGTGTCCGTTGGCGGCCAGTTCCTTGAGCTTGTCGCCCGTGGAAGGTTCCAGCCACTTGACCGGCCCGGCCCGGGACTGAAAAGCCAGATGATGGGAAACGCCGCCAAAATGCTCCATGGTCAGGCGCACGGTCTCCTGAATGTGGTCGAGATAGGGATCACCCTCGTCGATGAAGGACTGCGGCAGGGAATGGGCCGAGAAAAAGAGCTGCACCTGTGAGCGCTCCCCGAAACCCGCCAGACCGGCCTCGATTCGCTCCGCCAGGGCCTTGATATAGAGCGGATGATTATAAAAATGACGTACATAACGTACCTGGAACTCTGCACCTGACGCTTTGATGCCCCGTTCCAGGTCGTTGAAGCTGGAGCCGGAAGTGGCCCGGGAATAGTGGGGATAGAGCGAGAGCGCCACGATCTTGCGAATCCCCTCATTTTTGAGTGCCGCCAGAACGTCTTTGGCAAAGGGATGCCAGTAGCGCATAGCGACACAGCAGCGATGATCCGGCCCCAGCAGTTTTTCAAGTTCCCGCCCCTGCTCTTCGGTCAGTTCCCGCAGCGGTGACTTACCGCCGATATCGCGATAGTTGGCGGCGCTTTTAGGGGCACGTTTCTTCACGATCATGCGGGCGATAAACGGCTGCAAAAAGGCCGGGCCGATCTTGATTATATCCCGGTCGGAAAACAGGTTATAGAGAAACGGCTCGACGGACTCCAGCGAATCCGGGCCACCCATCTGCAGTAGCAGTACGGCTGTCGTATCCACCATAATCAAGCCCGGATCATAACAAGCAGCATCTTAAAGGGCTTGACCGCTTTCAGTTCGTGGGGAATATTGGCTGGCATGATAATTAACTGACCGGCCGTAACCGTATGCGGCGCGCCATTGATTGTCACCTCTGCCTCACCGTCCACAACCTGAACAAAGGCATCATAGGGAGCGGTATGTTCACTGAGCCCCTGCCCGGCATCGAAAGAGAACAGCGTCACGGTGCCGATCTTCTTGTCTATTAAGGTTTTACTGACGACCGAACCGTCGCTGTAGGCAACCAGTTCGTTCATGGTCAATGCTTTTCCCATCAGGTCCATACCATCCTCCTTTGCGGCTTCATTCGTACTCTTCCATAGTAAGTGCACATGACATGACTGGCAACTGTTTTCACACAAAAAGGCCGGAAGCATGAAGCCTCCGGCCTTTTATAGTTCAAATGAGCTGATGCCGAAAACGCTCTTTTTTTCGTCCTGGACAGGAAATCGATGAATTGCGCGGAGGCGTAGCAGCGCTACACCGCACAAGCGATTCTGAAGGGTTCCGCAGCCAGGACGGAAAAGAGACGTTTTCTATTACATCATTCCGCCCATGCCGCCCATGCCGCCCATACCACCAGGCATGCCGCCGCCCATTCCGCCCATGCCGGCATCTTCCTTCGGCTTCTCAGCGATGAGGGCCTCGGTGGTCAGCATCAGACCGGCGATGGAGGATGCGTTCTGCAGTGCATAACGGGAAACCTTGGTAGGATCGATGATGCCGGCCTGCAGCATGTCGACATAGGTATCGTCAGCGGCGTTGTAGCCAAAGGCGTCCTTGCCGTTCTTGACTTTATCGACGACGATGGAAGCGTCGATGCCGGCGTTCTCAGCGATCTGACGGATCGGTGCTTCGAGAGAAGCACGTACGACGTTGACACCGAACTGCTGCTCGTTGTCCAGCTTGAGGCTGTCCAGTGCGCAGAGTGCACGGATGTATGCAACGCCGCCACCAGGGACGATGCCCTCGTCAACAGCTGCACGGGTTGCGTGCAGTGCATCTTCAACGCGGGCTTTTTTCTCTTTCATCTCAACTTCGGTAGCTGCACCAACTTTGATAACGGCTACGCCGCCAACCAGCTTGGCAAGGCGCTCCTGAAGCTTTTCCTTGTCATAGTCACTGGAGGTTTCTTCGATCTGGGCACGGATCATCTTGACGCGTCCGGAGATCGCATCTTCCTTGCCGTTGCCATCGATGATGGTGGTGTTGTCCTTGTCGATGGTGATACGCTTTGCCTGACCGAGCATGTCGATCGTGGTCTGATCCAGTTTGAAGCCGACCTCTTCCGAGATGACCTGTCCGCCGGTCAGAACTGCGATATCTTCCAGCATGGCTTTGCGACGGTCGCCGAAGCCAGGTGCCTTGACTGCACAGACGTTCAGCACGCCGCGCAGTTTGTTCACGACCAGCGTAGCCAGGGCTTCGCCGTCGATGTCTTCAGCGATGATCAGTAACGGACGGCCGGACTTGGCGCTCTGCTCAAGAACCGGGAGCAGGTCCTTCATGTTGGAGATCTTCTTGTCATGGATCAGGATCATGGCGTTTTCGAGGGTAGCTTCCATACGCTCCGGATCGGTCACGAAGTAAGGGGAAAGGTAACCGCGGTCAAACTGCATACCTTCGACGGTCTCAAGACTGGTTTCCATGGACTTGGCTTCTTCCACGGTGATAACGCCTTCCTTGCCGACTTTTTCCATGGCTTCAGCGATGATATCGCCGATGGTCTTGTCGTTGTTGGCTGAGATTGTGCCGACCTGGGCGATTTCCTTGTGATCCTTGATCGGTTTGGAGATCTTCTGCAGTTCTGCCACGATGGCCTCGACAGCCTTGTCGATGCCGCGCTTGATTTCCATCGGGTTGTGACCGGCAGCAACCAGCTTGGAACCCTGACGGTAGATTGCCTGGGCCAGAACGGTTGCAGTTGTGGTGCCGTCGCCGGCAACGTCGGAAGTCTTGGAAGCAACTTCTTTAACCAGCTGTGCGCCCATGTTTTCGAACTTGTCGTCCAGTTCGATCTCTTTGGCTACGGTTACGCCGTCTTTTGTGATCAGCGGTGCGCCGTAGGATTTATCGATAACAACATTGCGGCCTTTGGGACCGAGAGTTACTTTTACTGTATCGGCGAGGATATTTACGCCCTTCAGGATGGCATTACGCCCTTCCTGGTCAAACTTGATAATCTTTGCACCCATTCTGGTATTCCTCCATTAAATTAATGTGTTTGTATGGTAGGGGCGAATTGTATTCGCCCGCTTTTCAACCGATAGAATCCGGGCGCACGCCATGCGCCCCTACGTCTCATTTATTCTACAACGGCGAGGATGTCGTCTTCGCGCATCATCAGGAAATCTTCACCGTCAACCTTGATCTCGGTACCGGCATACTTGCCGAACAGAACAATGTCGCCAACCTTGACATCCAGCGGAAGCACCTTGCCGTCTTCGGTTTTCTTGCCGTTACCGGTAGCTACGATCTCGCCGCGCTGCGGTTTCTCTTTTGCGGTTTCGGGGATAAAAAGTCCTCCGGCGGTTTTGGTTTCTTCTTCGACCCTCTTGACGATGATACGATCCTGCAGTGGTCTCAAATTCATGTTGTCCTACTCCTTTCGTATGATGACTTCGCGTAAAGTCGAGATAAATTTAGCACTCGAATCAGCTGAGTGCTAAGATGGTTGGAATATAAACAGCGCCCTGTCAAAAATCAAGGGGTAACTGGAAAAAAATCTGGCCGGTTTTATTTTTGACTTTTGAGCCGTCCATCTGCTACAACGTCAGCACAACTGATTCCACCGGTCTGGTGCCGCACTCCTGCAGGGTGCGGTTAAAAGGGAAGAGGGTGAAATTCCTTCGCTGTCCCGCAACTGTAAGGGAGTACCGGCTTCGCACAATGCCACTGGGGTGACCTGGGAAGGCGCGAAGCAGGGATGATACCCGAGCCAGGAAACCTGCCACTCCGATGCTGTTTTGGAACCTCCGTGGAACGAGGGGCCGGAACCGGAGTGCATCAGCGCCCCACGATTTCGAGCCCCTTCCACCGGAGAGGGGCTTTTTTATTGTATGTTCGACGGAACACAAGAGGTAGATCATGTCACGTTCAATTTTTATTACCGGCGGCACCCGCAGCGGAAAAAGCAGGTTTGCAGAACAGCTGGCAGCAGAATTCCCGGCACCGCACTGTTACCTGGCAACCGCCCAGGCTCTGGACGATGAAATGGGAGAGCGCATTCGCAAGCACCAGCAGCGCCGTGGCGATTCCTGGCACACGGTCGAAGAACCGCTGCATCTGACTCAGAGCCTGGCTGTCAATGACGGCATCTACAGCGTCATTCTGATTGACTGCCTGACCCTCTGGCTCTCTAACCTCGTATTGCTCTATGAAGATCTGGGGGAAGAGACCGAGAGCCGCCTGATGGATGAGGTTCATCGACTGGCAGCCACCCTGCGCGGCATGACCACGCCGGTCATCATCGTTTCCAACGAAGTCGGCATGGGTATTGTACCTGAACATCGTTTGGGCCGGATGTTTCGCGACATTGCCGGCCAGGCCAACCAGATCATGGCAGCGGCCGCAGCGGAAGCCTGGCTGGTGGCTAGCGGAATACCAGTAAAACTAAAATAGAACTGAAAACCGGCTCTCACAAAGCCCACAAAGTCGCCAAGAAAGTCGGAATCAGAGACGAGCGCACAGAGTTCACTGAGAACACCCAAATAATGATTCAGCTCTATTTGTCTGACTTTCTCTGTGTCTCGCATAAATGCGCCTACTTTTGGCTGTGAGCTTTAGCGAACGAAGTGAGCGAGTGAGAGATATGCTTTGAATTTTTGGCGAGGAGAAACAATGAGATCACTTCAAGATATCCTTGACCGCATCAAACCGGTCAACACGGAACTGTTGACCCAGGCCCAGGCCCGCCTGGACAACAAGACCAAGCCCCCCGGTTCGCTGGGGCGACTGGAAGAATTTGCCCGGCGGGTCGTTGCCATCAGTGGTTCTGCCGATCCCGACCTGAGCAAAAAGGTCGTCTTCACCTTTGCCGGAGATCACGGCATCGTGGCGGAAGGTGTTTCGCTCTACCCCAAGGAAGTTACCACCCAGATGGTGTTCAACTTTTTGAACGGCGGCGCCGGGGTCAATGTTCTGGCCCGTCACAGCGGCGCAGAAGTTCGCGTGGTTGATGTGGGGGTCGACCATGACTTTGGTGACACCCCCGGCATGCTGCACCGCAAGGTGGCCCGCGGCACCCGCAACTTTGCCAAAGGTCCGGCCATGTCCCGTGACGAAACCCTGGCCGCACTGCAGGTCGGCATCGATCTGGCCGATCAATGCAAGGCCGAAGGGGTCGGACTGATCGGTACCGGTGAAATGGGGATCGGTAACACCTCACCCTCCTCGGCCATCATCGCCGCCATCTCGGGCTTATCCGTACGGGATTTGACCCACCGCGGCACCGGCATCAATGACGCCGCTCTGGAAAACAAGATCCGGGTCATCGAGCAGGGACTGTCATTGAACAAACCGAACGGTGCTGACCCACTGGATGTCCTGACCAAAGTGGGGGGACTGGAAATTGCTGCCATCGCCGGCTTGGTGCTGGGGTGCGCCGCCAATGCCATCCCGGTGGTCATCGACGGCTTCATCTCCACCGCCGGCGCCCTGATCGCCTCGGAACTTCACCCCAATGTGCGCGACTACATCTTTGCCGCCCACCAATCGGTGGAGATCGGCCACACCTTCATGCTGGAACGCATCGGTGTCCGCCCGATCCTGGATCTGGATTTCCGCCTGGGAGAGGGCACCGGTGCGGCCCTGGCCATGGGTCTGATCGATGCCGGGATCAAAATATTAAAAGAGATGGCTACATTTGAAGAGGCCGGAGTGACGCACTAAAAAGCAGGGTCAAGGGGCAGGGAGAAGCAAGGGAAAGAAAGACACCACCCTTGACCCTTGACCCTTGACCCTTGAACCTTGACCCTACTATGAGACTCTACCTGATCGCCCTACAATTCCTGACCATCATCCCGCTCCCCTTTGACACTCGCTGTCAGAAAGAGGATCTTGGGCGGGCAACGGCTTGTTTTCCATTGGTGGGACTGACCATTGGAGGGCTGCTGGCGGGACTGTACTGGCTGTTGGGTCCCCTGCTGAGCCGGCCGCTCACCGCCGCCCTGGTGATTACCGCTTCGACAGCGGTCACCGGCGCCCTGCACCTGGACGGCCTGGCCGATGTCTGCGATGGATTGGCAGCACGGGGGAACCGTGAGCGTTTTCTGGCAATTATGAAGGATTCCCACACCGGAGCGGTCGGTGCCGTCGGGCTGGTTTTAGGGATTCTATTGAAATGGCAGGCCCTGGTGGCAGTACCAACCGGAATCACCTGGCAGGCACTGCTGCTCTTTCCTATTCTGGGGCGCTGTGCACAGGTACTGGCCCTGACCGGCGCCAAGCATGCCCGTCAGGACGGCCTGGGAGCCGCCATTATCCAGGGCATGTCCCTGTGGCAGCTGGTCATGGCACTGATTATGACCGTTTCCGCCTGTCTGCTGCTCCTGCCGCTCAAGGGATTGATCGCCCTGACCGCTGTCTTTGCAGTGACCCTGATCATCAAGGGGTATTTCCAGAATCGCCTGGGGGGGCTGACCGGTGACATCATCGGTTGTACCAACGAGCTCGCCGAAATCACGGCCCTGATCGTGCTGTCTGCCGGAATCCCATTGTGAGTATGCCCTCTTTGCCGAACCAGCCGGATGTTCTGCTGGAGTCATTTGCCACGGGCGAAGACTCCCGTTCGTTTCGTTTCAGCGGCTGTGAAAAGGTTATCCAGGCCATCACTCCTGACCAGGTGACAGCTGCACTGGCAGACGTCGAAGCGGCCGTTGCCGCAGGGAAACATGCCGCCGGTTTTGTTTCCTACGAAGCCGCCTCAGGATTGAACCCGGAGCTGCCCGTTGCCAAACAGGGCGAGTTGCCGCTGCTCTGGTTCGGCATCTTTGCAGAGCGCCAGGAGTACCGTCCAGAATCGACCTCCGATTCACCTGAAGACTGCCAGCTATCAGCTCCGGAACTATCCATCGACAAAGCGCAGTATCTGGAAAGCATCGACAAGATTCATGGGGCCATTGCCCGGGGTGAAACCTACCAGGTCAACTTCACGACCTGCCAGCGTTTCCGCATTAGTGGCGATTTCTTCGCGCTCTACCGCAGAATCTGCCGCAACCAGCAGGCCCCCTTCTGCAGCTGGCTCGATATCGGTTCCCACAGAATCCTCTCGGCCTCACCGGAGCTGTTCTTTGCCCTGAAAGACAATGAACTGACCATGAAGCCGATGAAGGGGACCGCGCCACGCCGCCCCCGGGCGGATGATGACCGCACCCAGCGGGAGCTGTTGGCCACCAGCACCAAGGATCGGGCCGAAAACATGATGATCGTCGATCTGGTGCGAAACGACCTGTCCCGGATCGCGGAAACAGGCGGCGTCCAGGTACCGGAGCTGTTCCGCGTCACGACCTACCCGACCGTGCATCAGATGACCTCCACGGTTACCGCCCGGCTGCAACCGGAAACCAGCCTGACCGATATCTTCCGGGCCCTGTTTCCCTGCGGATCCGTCACCGGTGCCCCCAAACGCCGCACCATGGAGATCATCAACGAACTGGAAGATGAACCGCGCGGGGTGTACTGCGGCGCCATCGGCTATGTTTCGCCCGGCCGTGAAGCGGTCTTCAGCGTGGCCATTCGCACCGTCGTCGTCAACGCCGCCACCGGTGACGCTGAAATTGGCATCGGCAGCGGCATCACTTGGGATTCACAGGGGGGCGACGAACTGCGCGAATGTCTCTCGAAAAGTGCCTTTCTGAGCAGGGACAGCGAGGAGTTCTCGCTGATTGAGTCAATCCGCTTCGACCGCCAGGGGCATCTGCTGCTGGAGCGGCACCTGGCCAGACTGGCCGGATCGGCGGAATACTTCGGGTTTGCGTTCGATGTTGACGATCTGCGCAATCGACTGGAAACGCTTGCACAAGAGCTGGAGGGGATTCACAAGGTACGCCTCCTGGTGGCGCATGATGGCGGCATCACCCTGGAATTTCAAGCAGTGGAGGAAGTTAAGAACGGAACTGCTCCGGCACAGATTGCGATTGCTGCGGAACGAATCAACTCCGCCGATCCATTCCGGTATCACAAGACCACCCGGCGGGCCCTGTATGACCGGCAGCTGAACGCCCATCCCGACTGTTACGATGTCATTTTCCTCAACGAACGCGACGAACTGACCGAAGGCTGTTTCAACACCATCGTGATCTCCCTGAAAGGGCAGCTGTTGACGCCGGCACTGGACTGCGGCCTGCTGCCGGGCGTACTGCGGGAAGAGTTGCTGGAGGTGGGAGCGGTCCGCGAGACGGAGTTGACGCTGGAAGACCTGCAGGCCGCTGATACGATCTGGCTGGTCAACTCGGTCCGCGGCTGGCGGGAATGCAGGATACAGACAACAAAAATCGATTAGCCACAGAGAACACAGAGGAAATCAAAAAAACAAATAACAGGAATGATTAGGACAAACTAGATTCAAATACCTTAGATACGACGACGTTAGATGCACCACCGAATATTCAGTTTTGAACCGTTATCCATTTATCCTGTCCATCATGCAATAAACGCTTTTGCATTTGAAGTCCTCTGTGACCTCTGTGGCAAATGAATTTTAAATAATTACAACAAGGAGAATTACATGCTGACTCAGATTGAATCCGCCCGCCAGGGCATCATCACCCCCCAGATGCAGACCGTGGCTGCCAACGAGCAGCTGACCACCGAATACATCCGCCAGATGGTGGCAGAGGGCAAGATCGTCATCCCATGGAACCACAATCGCAAACCGGCCCGCGTTGCCGGTATCGGCAAGGGTTTGTCCACCAAGATCAACGCCTCCATCGGCACCTCTTCGGACATCATCGATTATGAAGCAGAGGTCCGCAAGGCCCTGATCGCCCAGGAAGCGGGTGCCGATACGTTGATGGAACTCTCGGTCGGAGGCGACCTGAATCGGGTGCGTCGCGAGGTCATCGCCGCCGTGGAGCTGCCGGTTGGTAATGTGCCGCTCTACCAGGCTTTTTGCGAAGCGGCCCGCAAATACGGTGACCCTAACAAACTGGATGAAGAGATGCTCTTTGACCTGATCGAGCAGCAGTGCGCCGACGGCATGGCCTTCATGGCCGTGCACTGCGGCATCAACCTCTGCACCGTCGAGCGCCTGCGCAAGCAGGGTTACCGCTACGGCGGCCTGGTCAGCAAGGGGGGCGTTTCCATGGTGGCCTGGATGATCGCCAACAATAAGGAAAACCCGCTCTATGAGAAGTTCGACCGGGTAACCGCCATCCTCAAAAAGTACGATACCGTACTCTCCCTTGGGAACGGTCTGCGGGCCGGCGCCATCCACGACAGCTCGGACCGGGCCCAGATTCAGGAACTGCTCTTTAACTGCGAACTGGCCGAGATCGGCCGTGACATGGGCTGTCAGATGCTGGTGGAAGGTCCCGGACACGTGCCGTTGGACGAGATCGAAGGCAACATCCAGCTGCAGAAGCGCATGAGCGGCGGGGCACCCTATTATATGCTCGGTCCGATCACCACCGACGTGGCCCCCGGTTTCGATCACATCACCGCTGCCATCGGCGCCGCCCAGTCCAGCCGCTTCGGGGCCGACCTGATCTGCTACATCACCCCGGCCGAGCACCTGGCGCTACCCAACGAAGAGGACGTGCGCATGGGGGTCAAGGCCGCAAAGCTGGCCGCCTACATCGGCGACATGAATAAATACCCGGAAAAGGGGCGCCAGCGCGACAAGGAGATGTCCAAGGCCCGCCGCGACCTGAACTGGGATAAACAGTTCGAACTGGCACTCTTCCCGGAGGATGCCCGCGCCATCCGGGCCAGCCGCACACCGGAGGATGAGGACACCTGCACCATGTGCGGTGACTTCTGTGCCTCACGAGGGGCCGGCAAGCTGTTTGCCTGCGACTTGAAGGGTGATAAAATCTAACCTTTCATAAAAAATTGAAACACAGAGTCACAGAGGACACAGAGTAACGTCTTAAAATTGAGAGGAAATCTCAACTATTGAAGCGTTCTGAGCAGGCTGCACCTGATTTCTCTGTGTACTCTGTGCCTCTGTGTTATTCCAATGCAGTTTTGGTTTAACAAGGACAACCATGAAAATCCTCCCCTCCGGCAACTCGTACAAAACCTTCTGTGATCTGGTCAGCGGCTACCGCATGGTCCACGTCATGATGGAGGCGATCCACTGCGGAATTATCGACCGCCTGGAGCAGGGAGAATGCAGCCCGGAGGAGTTGCTGCATGCCACCAACCTGCGGGCCGCAGAAGGGCGACGTTTCATCGAGTCACTGCTGCAGGTCGGGCTGCTGGAACAGTACGATCAGAAGCTCTACCTGTCACGTTTCAGCCGCAGCTACCTGAGCGCCTCAAGTGACACCAGCCAGCGCCATGTGCTGGAATTTGAACCGATCCTGATGGACAACTGGAGTCAGCTTGGGAGCGTGCTGGAGCAGGGTCAGGGTTCCCTGATCGGTGACAAGAGCCCAGAGGAATACGCCCAACGCCTGCAGCTCTATCAGCAGGCCATGAGTGAGGCGGCAAGCGTTCGATCACGGGAACTGTGGGACCGTATTGCCTGCCTGTCCGAGCGCGGCACGATCATCGATATCGGTGCCGGGGACGGGACCTATCTGCGGGAATTTTTGAAACGGCATCCCCACTGGCGTGGGGTTGCCTGTGATCTTCCGGATGTCTGCAACCGGCTTGTACTGAATGAAACCTCTGAAAATCTGACATTGTATCCCTGCAATATCCTTGATCCGCAGGAGTTGGCCGGCCTGATTGAGAGCTACCGGGGCAAGGCCGCTGTGCTTGTCTTCTCGAACATCATCCACTGTTACAGCCCGGCCGAGAACCAGTCGCTGCTGCAACAGACCGCTGAATTACTGGCAGCGGATGGCCTGCTGATCGTCCATGACTTTTTCCGCGACGCCAACAGCTTCGGTGCCCTCTACGACCTGCACATGCTGGTCAACACCTGGAACGGCCGCAGCTATACCACCGGCGAGACGGTTGCACTGCTGCAGGGCGCCAGGTTTCAGCACACCACCACCATGGAACTGCCGTCGCACTCCCTGGCGCTGATTGCCACCCGAAGTACGCCATACCAGACCATGGCCTCGCTCTTTGGCCTGAAACAGCACGCCCTCGCCCACGGTTTCTTCGCCGCCGTCGAGCTTGATCCTACCACCATTCGCAGCGAGGCCTGGGTGCGGGCCAAGTGCAGCTACGGCTGCAGTCAGTACGGAAGCCGCTGGAGCTGTCCGCCCCACTCCCTGGACCAGGCCGGTTTTGAAGGGTTGCTGGGGGAATATTCCCGGGCCCTGCTGGTAGCCGGCCAGCCGCCGTTGCGGGACTTTCAGGAGCATCTGCTGGGGTTGGAGAAGGAGGCCTTTCTGGGAGGCTTTAAAAAGGCGCTGGTATTCAGCGGCGGCCCCTGCTGCTGGTGCGAGAGCTGCCCAACCGAGCGCTGCAGTCATCCGGAGAAGCGCCGACCGTCGCTGGAATCGTGCGGCTGTGATGTCTTTGCCCTGGCCGAACGCTGCGGCATCCCGGTCGGCCCGTTAAAGAACAGTGATGATTTTGTCCAGTACATCGGACTGTTGCTGGTGGATTAGGTACATCTATGAAACTTGTCATCGTCGAAAATCCCCGCCCCTTAACGCTCGAGCACTACAATGACGTTGCCAATGCCCCGCTATCGGCCAGCCTGAACTGCGGCTATGCCCTGGCAGTTGCCCGACGGTCCGGCTGGGATGCGGCCTACCTGGATTTCGGCGCCCACACCGGAAACATCGAAGAAATGGCGGCCGCGATTCTGGACGAAGATGCCGATCTGATCCTGTTTCATTGGGTCTATTCCTGGGGTCACGAGCAGATCGTCCGTGATACCCTGGCCCTGCTGCGAGGGGAGACCGCCGCCCCCTTGGGGGCCTTCGGCCTCTTCCCTACTCTGGCCGGGCAGAATCTGTTGCGGTACGCAGATCATCTGGATTTTATCCTAGCCGGTGAATTTGAAGGTACGCTGGCAGATCTGCTGCCCGGATTCATGCACGGCGCCACCATCCCGGCGCTCCCCGGTATTGCCCGGCGCGGTTCCGGATTCATACCCCGTGCCTTGATCAACGACCTGTCCCATCTGCCGATACCGGACGACGTGGGTGCCAACCTGCGCTACAACTGCCTGAACATTGCCGCCAGCCGCGGCTGTTACGGTCACTGCAGTTTCTGCTTCATTCATCGCTATTACGGCTGCAGCAAACGGCGAACACGCTCGGTGGCCTCATTCCAGCAGGAGCTGCATGAGCGTCTGAAACGCCGCAGCGTCGATTCACTGTACATGATCGACCCCTGCTTTATCGGCCAGGGGGCTCCGGAGCGGGAGCGGGTGACCGCCATCAGCCGGGTAGCCAGGGAGTACCATCTCCCTTTCGGATGTGAAACCCGCGTGGACAGCATCGACGCGAAGATTCTGGATACCCTGGCTGCCAACGGCGCCACCTCCATTTTTCTCGGCATAGAATCGGGCTGCGATGCTGTGCTGGCACGCATCGGCAAGCGCATCACATCACAGCAGACCAGACAGGCTGTACAGGCTGTTCAAAACAGCGGCATCCAGCTGACCATTGGCTTCATCATGTTCGAACCGGACTCTACCCTGAGCGAACTGGAGGAGAATTATGCCTTTCTGGAACAGCTCAACCTGCTGACACACCATGATCTGACCGCCAACCTGCTGTATCACAATCAGATTGTGCTGCGCGGTTCTGCAGCCTGGGATCGTTTTGATCAGGATGGTCGCCTGCTGACGGATCCGCAGTTGCCCTTCGAGGCCCGCTACCGTTTCCGCGACGAACGGGTGGGATCGATCTGCGCTGCCATGGGACGCCTGGCGTCATCCTACTTCAAACTGCTCAATGATCACGGCCGGACAGACGGAAGCTGCTCCCTGCAAGCAGCCGAAACCAGCCGCCATGGCACAATCAATGCCTTGTTGAAAGCAGCCTTCCTGTCGTTCTGTTCCGCCGCTAAAAACTCTGCGGCCGGTTCACTGGATGAGTTGGCCGGACAGTATCTGCACCAGCTTCGCCAGATCTTCCTACAGCCTGTGCAATGATCTGCCGCTATTTTAATTTTCGGGGAATCCTGATAGGATACAACCCTCAGCAGCTACAGCTTCAGAGGAGATTCAAACCGACATGACACCGCACACCCGCATTCATCTTATCCGCCACGGCCAGGTCGCCGGCTTTGACCAGAAACGCTACAACGGCCAGACCGATGTGGCCCTGACCTATCTTGGCATCGAACAGTACCACTACCTGAAGGAGCGCCTGACGAACGCCCCCATCTCGGCCTGCTACACCAGCAGCCTGACCCGCTGCGTCACCGGCGCCGATATCATCTGCCGCCAGTTTGGCATCGAAGCGGTCAGACGCGACGAACTGCGTGAGTTGAATATCGGAATCTGGGAAGGACTGACCTGGCAGGAGATACAATCACGCTGGCCCCGGGAGTGGCAGGCCCGCCTGGCCGATCTGGTGAACTACCGGGTCCCGCAGGGCGAAAATCTGCTGGATGTGGAAGCACGGGTCATGCCGGTGATGTCCGAAATCATCGAGCGTCACAGTGGGCAGGAGGTTCTGGTGGTGGGACATGGCGGCGTCAACCGCATCATTCTGTTGAGCGTCATCGGTGCGCCCCTGGCCGGCATGTTCAACATCGAGCAGAACTATGGCTGCTACAATATCATTGACTACTATGCCGACGGCCGGGCCACGGTCAAATTATTAAACGGGTTATGATTATCCATCAGCACCGCAACACCACCCACAAACTTTATTTTAATTAATTAGTTATTTTAAAAAAATATTGACTTACAAATCCTAAAACTTTATTGTCTACTCAAATGATAAATAAAACAGAATAAGAAGATACACGACAATACTAAACTATCCGCAAGGGTAGGACGGAAAGCCTTAGGATCTCTCCGAGACAGCCGGGTTGCCGAATTATCGATTTCCGATATCAGGCTCCCGGCTGTTTTGTATTCATCGTTCTTGTTAACGTTAGCCAGCCGAAGAATACAATCGAAATAATGGCAATGCCTGCGGGCATTAAAGAGTTGATCGCACTTTCGGCCTGAAACGATTCTCTGCAGGGAATATGCATTTCAGGGTTCAGATACATGGCACAAAAAAAGAGCAACACTATCGGGTTGATCCTTTACGGGGTCTGGCAAGCAATTCACACAGAAGAACATTCAATCAGGGATATCACAGCAGCACCATCCCTCAGTATGGAGAGGAGAACGACCATGAGAAGAAGAATATTCACCCGCATGAACCGCCATCTGATGCGCAGCCTGTTACTAACGGTCTGTTTCATCACGCTGGCACTGGGTCACGTTACTGCAGCCGCTGCTGCTACAACCACGCTTCCGGTTCTCTGGAGCGCCGGTGGACTTTCGGCCGGCAACGACAGTGCAGGACAGGCCTCTGCCATAGCATCAGATTCGTCAGGTAATATTGCAATTGTGTCAGGGCCGGCCTTTGCTCGCAGCCTGGCGGTCACATCGTACACGGCAGCCGGAGCACTGCGCTGGCAGCAGACGGTCAGCCCCGTTTCCGGGACTTTTGCGGGTAACTGGGTAGTTGCGGCACCTAACGGTGATATCGCAGCTGTCGGCATAAATGTCGATTCGCATGGCAGTCCTTTCGGAGTCACCCTGGTTCGTTATGCAACCGATGGAACTCTGATGTGGCGAAAGGATATCCCCACGGGCTGGCGACCTGGAGTTGCTCGATTACGTGCAGATAATGCCGGCAACACCTATCTAGCAATGAACTCAATCGGAGACGGCCAGGATATCGTGTTGCACAAGTATAGTCCTGATGGCACCCTGCTGTGGTATCAGCTGATTTCATCGGGCTTGCTGGCCAACGAATACTCAACATCCTTGATACTGAGTCCTGACGGCAGCGAAGTCGTTCTTACGGGAGCCGTCAGCGCCGGCGTGGCGTGGATTACAGCGCTGTTTGATGCGGAGACCGGCACCCGAAAATGGCTGGTGGATGCACCGGAAGGCACCGGCACCAGTGACGTTGTCATGGATGCAACCCGCGTGTATGTAACCGGCAGAGGGAATGTGGGAATCAACGGATTTCTAACCGTTATTGCATATGACCGGGCAACCGGTGCCCGTCTGTGGAGGACCGATTCCAACCCGCCCACCGGCAATGCCCGCGGTGCTCGTATCGCTCTGGCACCAGATGGAAGCCTGGTTGTGGCCGGACTGACATCGGCGGGTGGATATTTTGACTGGTGGACTGTGGCGTTGAACAATAACGGGTCGATAAAATGGCAGGCCCTGCGTAACCAGGCCTTGTCAGGGGACGAACTGCCAGCAACTGTCTTTGTGCGCGCCGACGGCACCACCGTGGTATCAGGAACCAGCGGTCCGGTAACCCGTGACGTTCTTGGCAACTCCTACATGCAGGGTGTAACGGTCGGTTACAACACCGCCGGCGTTCCTCAATGGGAAGCCTTCGCCAAACTGCCGATAGCCTGGGCCACCCCGTTGCCCAACGGCGATTTCTGTGCTGCCGGTGGTTATGATGCACTGGTCACCTGCTGGAGGATTCCTGCCCCGGCAAACTACACGCCTGTTCTGACCGCAACTCCTGCCAGCGGGACCGCGCCTTTGACCGTCAACTTCAACCGATCGGTCATCACTGACCCGAACGGTCCCGTCATCAGCACTGTAGTATTGAACTACGGTGACAACAGCGTTGGCCTGAGCGGTCCGATTGATTCTGGTGACGGCACAGAGACATTCAGCCTAAACCAGAATTCAAGCCACACCTACATGCTTCCTGGCGTCTACACCGCGAGTTTGACGGTGGTATACGTCAACAATACCAGTGTCACCACCACCGCCTTAATCACCGTTACCCCCGGTATTTCGCTGCCACCGGCGATAACCGCCACACCAGCCAGCGGCACCGCACCTCTGGCCGTCACCTTTACCAGTTCTGCAGCCAGCGCGAACCTCCTGATTGGCTCCTATGTGGTTGACTATGGGGATGGCACCAGCAACCAGTTTCTTATAAACACGGGGAGCGGCAGGCCGTCTTTTTCTGCAACTTCAAGTCACACGTATGCAAATCCCGGTATCTACACTGCGACATTAACAGTCTTTTACAGCAATGCGACAAGTGCCGGTGCATCGACCACTATTACCGTCAACCCTGTCATATCAACCCCAATGTTGCGGAGTTCGGCTGTCACCCTGTCAGCTACATTGCAGAGAAGTAGAGTAACTGCAACCGGCAACGTTGCCGTAAAAGACATTAATGGTACTGTCGTACCCGGAGCTGTAGTTTCAGCAACCTGGACCAGGCCGGGGGGCGGGACAGTAACACAGACTGCTACAACCAACACATCCGGAACCGCCAGGTTCAGTACCAGTGGCAATCGTGGGACCTATACGCTCAAAATCAACAGCATCAGTAAAACCGGGTACGGTTTTGACAGCGCCAATAGCGTCCTAAGCCGAAGTATTACGAGATAAAACTGACACGTCACAGAACAATATAACTGGAAGGGCAGCGCAGTTTGGCTGCCCTTTTCTGTTGACCAGCAACAGACAGCAAGCTACATACATTGTGTCGTCAGATTCCAGCGCCGGATACGGATTATCCGAATGAGTTTTCAAAAGGGAATGAACATGAAACCACGATCACCCCGCACCGTACCACTCCCCAGTGCCGATGAAGCCTCCGCCCTCCTGAAACAAATGCGCGGCGAGATTGACAGCAACAGCAACTACCGCTCCAAGTCACTGAAAATCCACGGCCCGGTCTGCGCCAAGTGCGGGCGGGAATTCGATGCATCCAACATCCAACTGCTGACGGTGCATCATCGCGATGGGAACCATCATAACAACCCCCCCGACGGTTCCAATTGGGAAAACCTCTGCAATCATTGTCACGATGATGAACATAGCCGGGGAGTGCTGGGGGAGTATCTCAGCAAATAATCTCGATTTTTGATCTTTTAAAACGCCAAAGGCCCGCATAAGCGGGCCTTTGGATTGAAAGCATATGAAGCGAAAATCAGGCTTCGCCAACCGGTTTTGAGGCCTCGAATTCGCTGCGGGCCTTGCTCATCTCCTCAACCTCACGCAGTTTCTCACCCATCCAGGCGTGAAAGACCTTGGCGTTTTCGTAGCTCATGACCACACCGGTATCGATGTAACGAACCATGCTCTGTGCCAGATCACGAGGCTCCACGGCGGTTTCTCCGCCAATGGCGCCTTCCGGGGTAATCTCGTGACAGATGGATTCCGGCAGCGGCTGGCGCTCGAGATAAAAATTGATCACCATTTCACCGCGCGGTGAAAAGCCGCCCTGGGCACCGTTCACATAGGTAGGATTGTAACCGTAATTGAATACGTACTTGAATTTGATTTCGGGTTTACGCTGGCTCATCGTTATTCTCCTGTCGTGGGTAATTATTTCACATTCATGTATCACATTCCACCACACCGATGGAACCAAAAACATACACCCGCCCCCTGCAGACAAGATTGACAAGCAATTCTCCAGCTGATACACATCGCAAGAAATTCATCCCAGGAGGTAGTATTTATGAAAAACAGTATCGTACGTATGACACTGGCCGCAGCTGCACTGCTGCTGGCCGGCAGCGTGGCCTTTGCAATCGAGGTAACAACCCCGGACATCAAGGGTGCTGCCAAAGCAACTGCCGATAGCGCCAAATCCTCTGCTGACAAGTCCAAGGCTGATGCAAAAGCGGGCGTGGATAAAACCAAGGCAGATACCAAGGCAGCAGCTGACAAAACCAAAGCCGACGCCAAGGCATCCGCCGACAAAACCAAAAGTGATGCCAAGGCAGCTACCGACAAGGCTAAAGCAAAACTGATCGACATCAACAGCGCCAGCGAAGCAGAGCTGAAAGCCGTCCCCGGTATCGGTGACACCTATGCCGCCAAAATTGTTGCCGGCCGACCCTACGCCAACAAATCCCAGCTTAAATCACGCAAAATTGTTCCGGCACCGGTTTATGACAAAACCAAGGATCTGATTATCGCCACCCAGCCGAAAAAGTAATATCCCTGCGGTTCTCCGGGGCATCCCACAGTGGATGCCCCGCCTGTTTCCCTCCGAAGCGGTTGCGCGCAAACCTTGACTTTACAACCGGATATCTATACATTGGCTCGCTTACGCACAGCACTAAGGAGTTATTATGAAACCGCTTTTTCTCAATCCACCCACCTTTGAGGACTTCGACGGCGGCGCCGGTGCGCGCTATCAGGCATCCCGCGAAGTGACCTCGTTCTGGTATCCGACCTGGCTCTGTTTTCCGGCCGGCATGATCGAAGGAAGCCGGGTGGTTGATGCCCCCGTACAGAAGTTCACCCTGGAAGAGTGCCTGACGATCGCCAAGGATTTCGATATGGTGGTCATGTATACCTCGACCCCCACCCTGATGATCGACATCGAAACCGCCCGCCGCATCAAAGAAGTCAAGCCGGCCATCGTCACGGTTCTGACCGGACCGCATGTCACGATCCTGCCGGAGGAATCACTGCGAGCCGGTAAAGGCGCCATAGATATCATCTGTCGCGGTGAGTTTGACTATTCCACCAAGGAGCTCTGCGAAGGGCGCCAGTGGGACAAGATCGACGGGCTTACGTTCATGAAGGACGGCCAGATTGTCCATACCCCCGATCGCCCCATGATCGAAGACCTGGATGCCCTCCCCTTCGTGGCACCGATCTACAAGCGCGATCTGCCGATCAGTGAATACGTCATCCCGCATTTCAAAAGCCCGTATGTCTCGATCTATTCCAGCCGCGGCTGCCCGTCGAAGTGTATCTACTGCCTCTGGCCCCAGACCTTTTCCGGCCAGCGCATGCGCACCCGTAGCCCGCAGAACGTCTATGAAGAGATCAAATGGATTACGGAAAACATTCCCGAGATGCGTGAACTCTCCTTTGATGACGATACCTTCACCGCCAACCGCCAGCACGCCCAGGAAATTGCCCGCCTGATCAAGCCTCTGAATATTTCCTGGACAATCAACGCCCGGGCCAATACCGATTTTGAAACCCTCAGGATCATGCGCGAAGCCGGTCTGCGCCATGTAGTGGTCGGTTTTGAAAGCGGTAACGCCCAGATCCTGAAGAACATCAAGAAGGGTGTCACCAAAGAGCAGGCCCTCCAGTTCACCAAAGATTGCAAAAAGCTGGGACTCTCCGTCCATGGCGCCTTTATCATGGGGCTACCGGGTGAAACCCGTGAAACTATCCAGGAAACCATCCGGTTTGCCAAGGATATGGATCTCAACTCTATCCAGGCCTCGCTGGCCTCCCCCTACCCCGGCACCGAGTTCTACACCATGTGCAAGGAACAGGGCTGGATCAGTTCAGACAGTTTCCTGGATGAAGGCGGTCACCAGAAATGCGTGATAAACTATCCGCACCTCTCCAACGCCGAGATTTTCAATTCCGTTGAGGAGTTTTACGACAAGTTCTACTTCCGCCCCAAGTTCATCATGCGCAGCATCGGCAAAATGATTGTGGACAGCGCCGAGCGCAAGAAACTTCTCAAGGAAGGCAAGCAGTATCTGGCCTACATGCGCAAACGCAAGGAATCCTGCTCCGACTGCAAGTAAACAATTTACCCTCTCCATCAGGGAGAGGGTCAGGGTCAGGGTGGGCGGCATACAACGTGTCCTTTCACCCATCCCCACCCCAGCCCTCCCCTTGAAGGTGAGGAAACTTCCCAGAAACACTCGGAACTATGAAACAACTCATCATCACATCCGACGACTTCGGTCTTTCAAAAGGTGTCAACGCCGCGGTGGAAAAGGGTTGGCAGGAAGGACTGTTGACGTGCGCCTCGATCATGCCGGGGGGGGCTGCCTTTGACGAAGCGGTCAAAATCGCCAGGCGCAATCCTGGCTTGCAGGTCGGCCTGCACCTGACGCTGGTGCAGGGAAAATCTGTATTGCCACCGGCGCAAATTCCTGATCTGGTGAACAAGTCCGGTGAGTTCGACGACAATCCCGTAAAAGCCGGTATGCGCTACTTCTTTGACAAGGGTCTCTACAAACAGTTGCGCAACGAAATCGAGGCCCAGATCCAGCGGGTGGCCGACAGCGGCCTGGCGCTTTCCCACATCGACGGGCACCTCAATATCCATCTACACCCCACCGTCTTTGCCTTCCTGACTGAACTGATGCCGCGCTACGGCATCACCAGCTTCCGCCTCTCGTGTGAGCGATTGGGGCACAACCTGCGCTTCAACCCGGAGCGCCGGGGTGGTAAAACCGTTGAGTGGATGGTCTTCGGGTTGCTGGCACGCCACGCCCGCCCGACCTTGCAGGAACTGGGTATCGGTTATGCCGGTGAAGTCAAGGGGGTGCTCAATTCGGGGCGTATGACGGAGGATTATATCCTGCAGATCCTGGACGGACTGAATGACGGTCTGACTGAACTCTACTTTCATCCCGGAGTTCTGCCGGATGCCGAGATAACCCGCCGCATGCCCGATTACCGCCACGGTGACGAGCTGGCCGCCATCATCAGTCCCCGCGTGCGGCAGAAGATAACCGAGTTGGGGATCCGTGTACAAAATTACCGTGGAGACGTGAAATGTTAAAGACTCTGGTCGTCATGCTGATCGCGATCACCTCCGGCGCCATCGGCGACATCTTCCTGACCCAGGGGATGAAAAGCTTCGGCGACCTCTCCACCATGGGTCTCAGGCAGATCTTTGAAACTGTGCTGAAGGCCCTGACCAATTGGCGCTTGATTCTGGGCACCGCCATGCAGGCCGTCTATTTCGGTCTCTGGCTGGCGGTGCTCTCCTGGGAGGATCTCTCCGTGGCGCTGCCACTGCAGGCGCTCAGCTACATCGTAGTGGCCTTTCTGGCCCAATGGTTTCTGGGAGAGAACGTCAGCCCCATGCGCTGGGCCGGCATCAGCCTGGTCTGTCTCGGGGTAGTATTGATTACAAAAAGCAGCGGCAGCTAATTTTCAGGGAGGAATTACACCATGGCTGATATCAAACGCATCGCCTTTCTGGGGGGCGGCAATATGGCAGAGGCAATCGTCAAGGGGCTTTTGCGTGAAAGCTCAGCGGTACCGCTGATGATTGCCGAGATTTCCGAACAGCGCCGCAGCTACCTGAAAGCCACCTATCCAAATGTTCAGATTGTGGAAAACAGTGCCGAGGCCGCCGCCTGGGGCGAGATCGTCATCCTGGCCATCAAGCCGCAACAGGCCACCAGTGTTCTGACGACGCTGGAGCGGACTCTCAGCCCCGACAAACTGATCGTATCGATCATGGCCGGCGTTCGCACCGGTTCCATCGAAGAAGCTCTGGAAAACGGCACCCGCGTCGTGCGCGTCATGCCCAACACCCCGGCCCTGGTCGGCCTGGGCGCCACCGCCATCTGTTCCGGCCGCAAAGCCACTCCCATGGATCTGGATCGGGTGGAAACCATCTTTGCCCTGACCGGCCTGGTTGTGCGGGTCGAAGAAAAGCAGATGGACGCCGTCACCGGCCTCTCTGGCAGTGGCCCGGCCTATGTCTTTACCTTTGTGGAAGCCCTGGCCGATGCCGGCGTCAAGAACGGCCTGACACGCGATGTGTCCCTGAAGCTGGCGATCCAGACCGTACTGGGCGCTGCCAGAATGCTTTCAGAAACCGGCGAACATCCGGCCCTGCTGCGCGACAAGGTCACCTCACCCGGAGGCACCACCATCACGGCCCTGCACAGCATGGAGAACGGCCGCTTTCGCGGGGTCGTCATGGATGCGGTCGATGCCGCCTGCCAGAAGTCGAAGGAACTGGCGGGAAAATAACAATCACATACCAAATTCACAAAAAAGCCGGCGGGAATGCCGGTTTTTTTTGTGTTGGATAACACTCTAGATCGAACATCTGTTGCCTAATCCACAATCTGCAGATGGTCATCACACATCAACCGTTGACTGGGCGCATCCGGGAAGCGTAGAGGTTAATCAAACAATTCTTTACATTACACACACTCCTTAGTAGTATATTTAAATACTACTAACAAGGAGGATATATGCACCTCGTAAAAACTTCAATTACCCTACCCGACGATCTCCTTCAGGAAGCAAAAACGATGTCAAAAAATGTAAGCAGCTTCATCACTGAGGCCCTGCGAGAGCACATCCGCCAGCGAAAAGTGCAGAAGGCGATGGAATCCTTTGGCAGTTGGAAAGGTAGAGAAGACACAAGCGTAGACATTGTGAACGACCTGAGAAAAGAGGGGGATCGCGACTATGCCGGGCGTTCTCATTGATACTGATATTGCCATTGACTTTCTACGGGGAACTGCCTACACACAGCCCCTGATGGGTAGTTTGTGGAACGATGGCCAGGCGATAATAAGTGTGTTGACTGTGTATGAGTTAGCAGCTGGTATGCGTGATGAGGAGAAGGTTGTGACGCATAATTTTATAGAGGCCTGCGCTGTTGAACCAATTACTCCAGAGATTGCATTAAAGGGTGGGGAATTGTATCAAAAATATCGTGCTAAAGGAGTTACGCTTACTTCACTTGACTGCCTGATCGCTGCAACGGCACTTGTTAAGGGATACAAGGTAGCTACCAGAAACGTGAAACATTATCCGGAAAAGGGATTATTGTTTTCCGTTTAACGATAGCTCCCGGAGTCGTCAGCCCTAGACAAAAAACAAAAACACCCTGAACCAGGCAGAAACATCAGCCAAAATCGCCGATGTCCTCCCGAACCGTAGAATCAGTCGAACCGCATTAACACCTCACCCTACCGAATAATTCCAGCCAATTCCCGAAATTCCTTCTCCGTCAGAGCCACAGGCTGCATCACCGCGGTCGGCCGGATCTGACGCGGGTTTTTCAGCCACTCCTTCAATCGATCCTCGTTCCAGGGCTGTCCGTTACGAAATGTTGCCGGATAGAAAATGCTTAAGAGACCGGACAGATTGGGTCCGGCCGCACCCCTGCCCAGCCCACCCAGACGGGTCGTCAGTACACGATGACAACCACCGCACTTGACGCTGAAAATATCCTTCCCGATAGCACCATCGCTGAAATGTACCACCTGCGGGGCACTGCCGGATCGCGCGGCGTTCTCTGATTCGGCCAGCAGGGCGGTAATCAGTGCCCTGCGCTGTGCTTCGCTCGTACAAAAGTCCGGCATGCTGTCCGTCGGTTTACTGATGACGGAATCCAGTTCCTCCGGAGTGCGATGCCGGGCAGAGTTATCAAGGCTGACCGAGAGGCGGTTCCCCTTGCCGCCGATTGCATGGCAGCGGCGGCAGGCGTACTGGTCGAGCAGGCGGCGCCCTTCCTGAAGCAGTGGATCCTCCGCCAGCTGAAAACGGGAATAGCGCCCGGCGATCAACCCGTGATGGGCGATGTTTTTCCGTGTGGCCGTGGGATTGCCGCGATGGCAGCGCAGACACCCACCCCGCTCAACGTAATGCGGACGGTGGCATTCCAGGCAACGCTGCCGGGCCGCTTCTGAACGGTTTGGCAGCAACACGGCCAGTACGATCACCCCTATCAGAAGCCGAGCGACCAATTAGCCCCCCGCAGAAAATATGCCACGAGCGTCAGAGTGAGAATGGCGAGAAACGTCACGAGTGTCAGCAAGGAAATTTTGCCTGTACCGGCCGGAAACCAGCTGGCGTGGTGTACCCGCAGCTGTCCCGGCAGCCAGGGGAGCAGCAGAAACAGCAGGCCGAGCAGCAGGATCGGGTAGATCATCCAGCGGGAATAGCTGACCAGCTCCTGGGTCCAGAGCAGAAACCAGGCCGACTTGGCCGGATTGGGGGTGACGGCCGGATCTGCGGCGATCTGCAGCGGCGCCGGGACCAGTGCGGCCAGCATCAGCAGCAGGATCACCAGCAGCCAGACGGAGCGACTTATCAGGCGAAAAAAATGCGGGGAGCTTTTGACGAATCCATTTTTCATAGGTAGGGCAAGACCCCCTTGTTCTTCCGCACCCGGTAAAAATGCAGAAACGACAGCAGCAGCACCGCCAGCGGCAGCGCCACGATATGCAGGGCATAGAAACGGAGCAGTGACAACGCCTGGCCGATACCGTCCGGGACGAGGATTGACCGGATTATTTCGCCGAAAGGGGCCGAGCGGAGCAGTTCCATGCCGGTCTGGGTGGCCCAATAGGCCAGCTGATCCATGGGAAGCAGATAGCCGGTATAGGCTGCGAAAAGACACAGAAGAAGAAGAAGCATGCCAATCACCCAGTTAAGGTCCCGTGGGCGTTGGTAGGCGCCGGTCAGGATAACCCGCAGGGTGTGCAGGAACAGCAGAATCAGCAGGGCGTGCGAGGTGAGGCGGTGCAGGCTGCGCAGGTACTTCCCCCCCCAGACACCCGATTCCAGGAACAGGATCGACTGAAAGGCCCGCTCGGGCGTCGGTTGATAATAGACGAGCAGGAGCATACCGCTGGCCAGCATGACCAGGAAGGCACTGAACGCAAGCCCACCCAGGCAGAAGGTGTAGCTGAGGCGCAGGTTTTTCTCCAGTACCACGCGGGGGAAGAGATGTTTCAGAAAATCGGTGATCATGGAAACAGATATACACTTTTTTGAATAAATTGGTAACTCAGAAATCCAGCGGGCTCTTTGCTTCATTCATCGTTTCGACCGTTACGCTATGAGTATATATTATCGTAGTTTTTAAACTCGAGTGCCCCGGCTTAGAAATAGTGTTTTTTTAATTGGTGGCGGCAAAGGGTGCATGATACATTGAAGCTCGTTAAGATTAAGAATACTGACCTGGTAAACCGGTGATTAACGAGTTGAACAAATATAACAATTAGGATTCACGACTTCAGGAGCGTGTCATGGATACTCGAGAAGCAAAGGAAATCGAGATTAGGGAACATTTCCCTCTTTTCCGCCAACATCAGGGTTTACTGCTTGACTTCGTTGAGTCAGGGAATGTTATACACCTTTCCCAAGGCCACCAGATTTACATGCAGGGCGATGCCTGCCAGGCGATCGCCTTCCTTTTCTCCGGCGCAGTTCGGGTATACAAATGCTCCGAAAGCGGCCGGGAGATATCTCTGTACGAGATTGTTCCGGGCGAAACCTGTATCCTCAACGCAGCCTGCATAATCGGTCGCCAGGGCTACCCGGCCAACGCAGTCACCCTGGTGGATTGCCACGCACTGCTGATCCCTGCTGAAAGCTTCCGCCAATTGATGGCCCGCCATGAACCGCTCCGCATCTTCATCTACTCTTTGCTCGGCCAGCGACTGACTGAGATAATGGAACTGGTTGAAGAGGTCGCTTTCCGGAGGATGGACGACCGGGTCCGTGATTACCTGCTTGAAAAATCATGCGACGGCATCCTGCAGGCGACCCACCAAACCATTGCCAATGAACTGGGCACATCACGGGAGGTTGTCACCCGTATTCTCCGCAATTTGGAAATCATGGGTGAAATACATGTCTCTTGGAGCAAAATCACCGTTTTATAGACGCCTGACAATCAAATGTGACTTTGTCACAGACGTTTCCTTTCAAAACCACTAGTGTGTAAGTAAGGATTTACAGGTCCTGTGTTGTTATCTAAACGATTGAATAGGAGACTCCATGAAAACATCAGGTACAGACCGTAGCCACCTTTGTGCACAAGCGTCCCAGAAGTTGCGAACGTCCGGTATTCTGCGTTCAATGGGCATGATCTCCCTGCTGATGATTACACTTCTGCTGGGGATCGCAGATGTGCGCTCGGCATGTGCGGTTGAAAGTCCACCCGGCTATGCGCTCACCTACCTTGGCAACGGCTCACCGGTGGCAATCAACAATCATGGAACGGTTGTGGGAGCGAAGCTAAACAGCATCTATTACTCACCACTGGTGAGCAGCAATGGTTCTCCCTGGGCACCGCTACCAGTTCCCACCGGCGCCCAAAGTGTATTCCCGACCGACGTGAACGACAATGACGTCATTGTCGGCGTTTCCTATACCAACTGGGTTGCCTCCGCGGTTCGCTGGAAGCCTGCCGGGGGAGGCAGCTACACTGTTGAAGTCCTGCCCTTTCTCCCTGGGAGTTCATCCTCCTATGCCACCGCCATCAACAACCTCGGCCAGATCGTTGGCACACGAAGTGCCATGGGATACACCCCCCAAGGCACCGGCTGGCTCTACAGCGATACGCTTGGTCTGGTAGACCTCTTCGCTACCTACGGATTAGCAGTCATTCCCACTGACATAAATGATAGTGGTAAGATTCTTGCCGGCATTGAACTGCTGGATCTCAATGCAAGAAATGTCACCATCATCGGCGGCGGTCCGGCCAGCTACAATCCGGTTACGGCAGTTGCCATCAACAACAGCGGCATGATGGCAGGCTACGCAGCGCTCAGGTCCTCCTCACTTAATATCCTCTCTGTCTTCCGTCACGATGGAATCGCAAGCTGGAATTTTATCGCCGGGTCCAGCCAATACACCACAGCATCAAGCATCAACAGCCTCGGCGATATCGGCTACGGGGAGCAGGGCGCCGGTATATCCTTTATCGGCCTCGGTGTTTACGCACTCAACAGCCTGCTGGATACGTCTGTTACTTCGGCAGGATGGGCAATCACCGGCAACGGGGTCAAGGTCAACGATCAGCGCGTTGTGGCGACTCTGGGCAGAAACACACTTACCGGCCAGACTGGCGGCGTCCTGCTGACACCAGTTGGCACAGTTGTTCCCCCACAACTGCAACCCCCGACTCTTATCGCAACACCATCGAGCGGCACTGCGCCACTGACCGTAAACTTTAACCGTTCCGTCACCACCGATCCGCACGGCCCCATCATCAGCCAGGTTACTCTGAACTACGGCGATAACAGCCCTGGTGTATCTGGAACCATTGATTTCGGCGACGGCACTTCGACATTCACCCTTAATCAGAATTCAAGCCACATCTACCAGTTGCCCGGCGCCTACAATGCAACCTTGACCGTGTTCTACACCGACAATACCAGTGTCAGCACAACGGCCACAATCATCGTCAGCCCCGGTATTATCCCTGCGCAGCCGCCAGCTATAACGGCAACACCGGTGAGCGGCACTGCACCACTGGCCGTCACCTTTACCAGCTCTGCCACCAGTGCTTCGAACGGCCCGCTCATCAACTCGTACTCAATAAACTATGGTGACGGAACCAACAACCAGTTTATTTTGAATGCCGGAAACAGCACCACGACATTTACCGGTTCTTCAAGCCACACCTACAATGCAGCCGGCACCTATACCGCCACGTTGACGGTGACCTACAGCAATGCGACCAGTGCAACTGCAACGACGACTATCACGGTAAACCCTGTCGTCGTTACTCCTGCCATGAAGAGTACCGCTATCAGCCTGTCGGCCTCACTGCAGAGAAGCAGGGTCAACGTAACCGGCACTGTTACTGTCAAGGACAGCAACGGCAGGGCCATACCCGGCGCAGTGGTCTCATCAACCTGGGCCATCCCTGGGGGTGGTGCGGTAAGGCAGAGCTCGACTACAAGCTCAACCGGCATCGCCAGATTCAGCACCATCGGCAGCCGGGGGACCTATACGCTTAAGGTAGGCGGCATCAGCAAAGCCGGATACAGCTTTGACAGCGCCAATAGCGTATTGAGCAGGAGCATCACGAGGTAGAAAACTAAGGTACTGACGGTTGTCTAGACAGAAAAATGAAGAATTTAAGTTTGGTTCAGCCCAGTTTAACTGTCCCTGTTCTTTGAAAGATCAGCCTGTTCAAGTAGTTCGCTGAAGTATACCTCTGCCGGGGTTTTCATGTCCAGCGAGTGATGCGGCCGTTCATTGTTGTAGTAATTGAAATAGATCTTGATGCCGTCTTTTGCTTCTTGGACCGTTTCATAATCTTTGAGGTAGACTTCCTCGTACTTCAGTGACCTCCAGAGCCGTTCGACAAAGATGTTGTCAATTGCGCGGCCTTTGCCGTCCATGCTGATCAGAACGTCGGCATCATTCAGAATCTTTGTGTGCCGGGGGCTCGTGAATTGTGAACCCTGGTCGCTGTTGAATATTTCAGGCTTTCCTCTGACCAGTGCCCGCTCCAGTGTATCGATACAGAAGTCAGCCTCCAGGGTGATACTGAATCCGTAATCAAGGACATAGCGGCTGAACCAGTCAATGATCGCCACCAGATAAATAAAGCCATCCTTGAGCCGGATGTACGTTATATCTACGCTCCAGACCTGGTTGACTCGTACGATCGGTACGTTGCGCAATAGGTACGGGTATATTTTGTGACCCGGTGCACGGCGGCTTAAGTTGGGGCCGGGGTAAATCGCCATCAGCCCCATCAAACGTAGCAGATGTCTGGTGCGCCGTGTTCCTACACGCGGATAGCCCTGCTTCTTGAGCCAGTCCGTCAGCTTGATAACGCCCAGAAAGGGATGCCGGGTGTACTCCTCGTCCAGCAACCGCATCAAGGTCAGGTTCTCAGCCGACACCGGAGCAGGCCGATAATACAGACTGGAGTGACTCAAACCCAACAGACGGCACTGTCTGACAACGCTGATCTCGGGATGCTTCGTATCTATCAGCAGACGCTTTTGAGCGGTTCTACAGACCAGATTTTTTTTTGAGCCAGTCAAGTTCAACTTTGAGTTGGCCTATCTGGCGGTACAGTTCCTCTTTGAGCTTCTCGTCGGCTTTTATCGACCTGGCTTTCTTGCAATCAAAGGCTGCCACCAGTTGATCCTGTGCTTGACGCTTCCAGGTGGTGATCTGGTTCGGATGCACCTTGTAGAGGGAAGCCAGTTCGGTGATGGTCTGATCTCCCCGGATTGCAGCCAAAGCAACCTTTGCTTTGAATTCGGACGTACGTTTCGTTCTCATGCTTGCCATCATAATTGCCTCCGCGATTATGGGCAAACCAAACTTAACTACCTGTCCGAAAAACCGTAAGCATTATAAACGGCGATTGAAAAGAGCAAGAGAGTAAGTTGTACCCTTTACCTCTCAATTTCAGCCTGTAAGAAAAGGCGGCTTCGGTAACGAAGCCGCCTTTTCTTTTAACGGTGCCGCGTGCAAAAAGCGGCACGACGCATAGTGCCGCTACCGTCATCCCTCCGTTACCTCAATAAAGCCATCTCTCTCACTCACCGGTAAACGAGCGAGCGGCTTGTCCGCCGGTCCCTTCACCACACGCCCCTCCCGATCAAAAACACTGCCATGACACGGGCAGGAGATTTCAGAACCGGAGACGACCACCGTACAACCGAGATGGGTACAGACAAGGCTGATCGCGAACAGCCCGCTCTGGTTTCGCAGGATGGCAATGCGCTGCTCCTGAAAAACCAGGGCTCCGTTGCGCGGCAGGTCGCCGCTAGCGCACGAGACCAGCGCCTGCCGGGTACCCGTGGCGCGCGGGGTCAGGTATTTCAGCAGCAGTCCGCCCGATGCGAGCAGCAGGCCTACTGTTGTGATGAATTTTCGACGCGATTCAGAAATGATTTCCATTTTTCCACATAGGCCTTTGTATAGGCCGGGCTTTTACTGCTCAGCCGCAGATAGCGGCTGGCGCTGACAAAATTTCCGTTGACAACCCGCTGCCCCTTTTGACTCCAGAACGATTCCAGTGGCAGGCCATCCCGCCCCAACTGATAGATCCGCTGCGATTCAGGCTCGTGCAGAAAGCGCCGGGGATTGTCGTGGCATCCTTCACAGGTGACCGTGCCGCGCCGGATCGTATGGGGGAAGAAGGCCCGCCATTCGGAGGCCAGCAGGGTGTTTTCCGGACCACCGTTACGGGCCTGCAGGATATCCGTGTAAAAGGCGATGAACTGGGGGCGGATCGGACTGATCCTGCCGGCGGCGTTCAGCCCCAGTGGCGGTGCATCCTGGCTTTTCAGATAAGCGCTGCGCAGATAGTCGGAGCTGGGCCCCGGCGTGAGGTCAAAATCCTCCTTGAGCTTCTCGTCACGAAAACGCAGGAAAAAGGTGCCGTACTCCTGCGCCCCCCAGGCGGAATGGCAGGCGTAGCACTCCAGTCGCTGCATGTGGGCCTCGATGCGGTGTTCCACCGGCTTCCGGCTGGTGACATGGCAGTCGCGGCACCCCTTTGATGAACGTTCGCCCCGTGCCAGACTGGCCATGGAGTGGCAGGCGCCGCAGGTCATTCCGGCCCGGTAATGCACATCCGGTGACATTTTCAGGAACGTCTCGCCATTCACCGCAATACCGCGCTGATAGCGCATATTGTCCTCTCGGGGCGCTCGACCGGAGTAGTCCCAGCCGGTGTAATACCCCTTGTGGCACTTCTGGCAGGCAGCGACCGTCGGTTTTGACGGCAGTTGGCCATCGTGACAGTCACGGCAGCTCTTCAGGTGGCAGGAATCGCAGTTCTTCTGCCAGAACTCCGAATCAACCCGGCCGTAGCTGCGCTGTACGAACTGCTTCTCGCCGCTGCGGTGAGCCATGGGGGAACGGAAGATGTTGTCATAGCCCTTGTGGCAGACCGCACAACCGTTTGGTACAGGCCCATTGCTCCGGTTATGACAGGAGACACACTCCAGGCCACCATGTGACGCCACTGCCCCGGAGCTAAGGAGCAAACAGTATGCGGCGATGAAGACGATCTTCCAGTGCACGATAATCCACTCCTTTCCGGTAGATCGGGTCGGCCGCCTTATCATGACAGGGGAGGCAGAGATTGACCGCCAATGTTTTTTTCACTTCGGCACCGTTCAGCGGCCGCCCCTTTTCGCGGGTTATGGCCGAATGGGCCTTGACCCGCCCGCGCTCCATGGTCAGGAAACCATCCAGCGGTTTGCTATCGGAGCGTTCACAGATCAAAGTAGCCTTGATACTGCCCCCTTCGACCACATGCTGGCCGAAGCCGAGAAAGGCTGGGTTGCCGTGGCATTCGGCGCAGCCTACGGCCTTTTTGCCGGTATTATGGGAGTAAAAAGGTGCAAAGCGCAATTGCTGAATGCCTCGGAATTTTGCGACATATTCCGACCGGGAAAGCGAGCCATCGGCCTCGGCCACCGTCACAAAGGTCTGACAGCCGGGGGTCACCGGAGAAATGCGGCCGCGCTGGTTGAGGGCCAACGGAAAGGGATACAGCTTACGGTAATCCTCCGTCTCGCTGAAGGCGCCGGACGTTTCCTCCCCCTTGATGAAATCCATCCCCGCCTTACCCTTGTCGTAGCGGGTGTGACAGCCGTAGCACTGCACCGAGGTGCGTGAATGGCAGGCATAGCACTCCAGGCGACTATGGCCGGCAATCGTATGCTCCGGTGTGCCGGTAATCACCTTGCTGCGGTGTAGTTTGCCGCTGCGCTTGCCCTGCAGCCAGATGGCACCGTCCTGGAAAAAGACATTGGAATAGCTACGCCCCTTGGCGGTCTGGATCATGCGCATGCCCGAACGGACCGGCTGCTTGTAACTCCTGGATTCCCGCAGGGCCTCGTCGTTCTCGCGGGTGATCTCGCGGTAGCGCGGCAGTTCAACGGCATCGCCATGACAATCCTGACAGGCGATCTCGGTCTGCTGGTACATGCTTTGATAGCTGAATCCATCCCCCATGACATCCCGCGAGGTATGGCAGTCAATACATTCCATGCCGGCGGCGAAATGCACATCCGGTGTGATATGGGTCAGGTTGCGGGCGCCGCTGACCATCTCCGGGCCCCCTTCGCCCCCGCGGGTGGGGACCAGGCCATTGTTGCCGTCATACAATCCCTGATAAGAATAGGCGATGCGTCCGCTGCGATTATGGCAGCGTGCACAGACCAGGGTATCCGGCAGCGGGGAGATGGCATGACTGGCGGAGTGTCCGGCCCGCCCCTGCATGCATTTATCACGCCCCTGGTAGGTGGCGGTATCGTTCCAGGGAAAGTGGCAGGAGGCGCAACCGGAGGCATGGGCGGCGGCATAGGACTCACTATTGGAAATACCCACATGGCAGCGCGAGCAGAATTTACGGTACAGCTCGCCGGAGAGATTATCCAGTTCTGCAACTGAAAGGGATTCCGTCGGCAAGCCGGCCGGATCGAAGGCCTTACCGCCAGATGTCGTGTAGCTGCGGCCATCCTCCCCTTCCCAGGTCAGCTGGATGTTGCGGATCATACCGGCATTGGTCTGCATGATGGTGGTCTTGACCCGCTCCAGCTGATAGCGGTGACAGACACCGCAGGCCGCCTCCCACTCATCAGGGGACGATGGATTGGCCGGGCCGCGCATCCCGGCATGGGCCGCGTCCTTCGTGCCGGCCGCAGGATCACCGCCATGGCAGCTGATGCATCCCGCATGCGAAGCAGAGGCATGTTCGATCCCTTGGTGACAGCTCAGGCACTGTTCAGCTTGGCTCCCCCCGGAACAGCCCGATAGCTGCAGGACAAGCCAACAAAAAAACAGGGCCGTCGCCATCCGGCTGGCCCTGTATCTGTGAAACGACATCAGGAAAATAGACACTGCCTTTCGAAACGATTTGTGAACAGTACTAGAGTCTGAACTGGTTGACAATCCCCTGCAGCTCGCCGGCCAGGGAAGCCAGGCGTCCGGCCGCTCCGGCGGTCATCTGCGAACTGGCCGCCGTTTCCTGGACCACTTCGGTGATGCGCTGCATGTTGCCGCTGATTTCGTTGGTGGTGGCGGTCTGCTCCTCGGCAGCCGTGGCGATCTGGTTGATCTGGCCGGTGACCTCGTTGACCTGCGCCAGGATCTCGTCCAGCGCTCGACCGGAACGGGCGGCATCGTTGGTACCACGCTCAACCTCCACCACCCCCTCTTCCATGGCCGACACCGCATTTTTCGTTTCACCCTGGATGGCCTTGATCATCTCGCCGATCTCGCGGGTAGCACGGGTTGTACGCTCGGCCAGGGCCCGCACCTCATCGGCCACCACGGCAAAACCGCGGCCCTGCTCTCCGGCCCGGGCCGCTTCAATGGCGGCATTCAGCGCCAGCAGGTTGGTCTGATCGGCAATATCTTCAATCGTCCCGATGATCTGACCAATCTGATCGGACCGGACACCGAGACTCTCCACCGTACGGGCACTGTCCTGAACCTTGCCGGCAATGCGGGCCATACCATCAACCGTCTGCTGAATAATACCGGCACCATTTGTGGCAGTTTCGTAGGCCCGATTGGCGCTTTCAACGGCCATGGTGCAATTGCTGGCAATATCGTTGGAGGTGGCCGCCATCTCTTCGCCAGCGGTTGCAACCGTAACGGCCTGGGCCGCTACGTTTTCCGAGCCGTTTGCAATCTGCTCGGCATTTGCACGTAATTCCCCGGCCGCTGATGTAAGCTCGTTCGAACAGGAACTGACACGCTCCATGGCAGCCTGAAGGGTATTGGCAATCTGATTAAAACTATCAGCGATGACACCCAGTTCATCACGGGAAGCAACTGAAGCCCGTACCGTCAGATTTCCTGAAGCGAGCTGTGAAGCGGTTTCCTTGAGCAGCATCGATGAACGGCCAATTGCTCCGGCAATGACTAAACCAGCCGCAAGACCACAGACAAGTGCTGCCAGTATGGATCCTATAATTACATTTCTATAGAGAATGTATTGTTTCTGGCTGCTGTCAAAATCCTGCTTGGCCAGTTCCATTTCACGCTGCATGAGCGCTTCCATGGCCTTGTTGGCTTTCTGGATGGTCGGATTAATCACATCAAAAGTAATCTGGTAGGTTTCCTTGAAATTGCCGGTCAGTACCGCAACAACAGCCGGTTCAAGCCCCTCTTTGATATATTTTGTGCGTTCCTTGTTGAATATTTCAGCCAACTCTTTGGTTTTCTGATCTGTTAAACGACCCGAAAATTCATTCCACAATTGATCTATTTCACCGATGTACTTTTGGGCCTGATCAGTATGCATACTGGTGGGATGTTCGTGCAGTGAGCTGAATTCGTTATTGGGGTCGTGTTGAAGTGAGAGCAGCATCTGAATGCGGTTGGCACGCATCAACCCGTCAATTTTGTTTAACAGGCCGGTATTCTTCATATTAACCTGATAGACTTCCTCAAAAGCCAGGTTGCTCTGGCGAAAACCAGCCAGTCCGATAATGCCGACGGCAACCATCAACACCAGTAGAAACAGAGTGATCCCCAACAGCTTGTTTTTAATACTGAAGCTCATGCACGCCCCCCGCTATTGTGACAACGTTCAAATTTTTGAGAGAATACCATAAATCTTATTTCTTTCAAATATCACAGCAATTTTGCAATTAAAAAGGCGCTTCGAACCCGAAGCGCCTTTTATCCGGCAATAACAGGCTGAATCAGCAGCCCGAAACCTCTTTTTTCCCTTTGGCCGCCGGCTTGGCGTCATCTTTCTTCTTTGCGTCTTTCTTCTTGTCCTTTTTTACCTCTTTCTTCTCAACTTTTGTCTCAGCTGCCTTCTCATCCTTCTTCTCTTCGGCCATGACAACCATCGAGAAACTCAGTGTCATCAGTGCTGCCACAAACATCGCTACGATCTTTTTCATATAATTTCTCCTTTGAATGTGTTCCGGCGAACCGGCCTGAAATCAATATTCAGGTTTTAGCATATTGAACTTAAATGTCCAGTTGTTTCAGGAGATGTAATAAACCATTGGCTTGTTACCCAGTTCTTCCTTGTATTTAAATACATTCGGTCTGCTGACCAGTCTGGTTATAAGCGCCTGCGGGTCATTGATATCGCCAAAAAAAGTGGCATGTCCCAGGCAGGTAGTGGTGCAGCGGGTCAGTTCACCCTTTTCCACACGATGGATGCAGAAGTGGCATTTACGGGCGTTGCCGATGGGGGAATGCCAGTGACTCTTGCGCTTGAAATTGCCGCCATATTCACCGGAGTTTTCCACTTCATAGGTCTGGCCATGGAAGTCACCCGTGAAATAATGCCCGGAATCAGCCGATCGCGCTCCATACGGGCAGGCCACGATGCAATAGCGGCAGCCGATGCATTTCTTGTAATCGATCACCACCAGACCATCATCCCGCTTGTAGGTCGCTGTAACCGGACAGACCGGTGTACAGGTCGGAGAATCGCATTGAAAACAGGGGCGCGGAAGAAAGCGCATGCCGGTATTGGGGTACTCACCGATTTCTTCCTCTTTAACCGGGCGATAGTGAATCTCGGGGGGGGTCAGGTTTTCAGACATGCAGCCGGTCGTACAAGCGTGGCAGCCAATGCATTTCTTCAGATCAATGGCCATGGCCCATCGGCGTTCCTTGCGTGGTTTTTTCAGTGCCCGCTGTAGGTCAGCGTGCATAATATCCAATATATCTTTTCCGTCAAACTGTTCCATGGTCAGCGCTCCTCCTTGATGGTACGGGCCTCAAAGACGCCTGATCGTTCGAAAATAATATACAACACCGTCACAAGCGAAGCGGATGCCACAACAACCAGATTCTCGTAGATAGATGGCGTGTAATGCACAACCTCAGGCATATCATAGACCCTGAATACCGGGATTTTGAAGGCGCCGACAACCAGGTCATTGCGGGCCTTAAGCTGGGTACCCATGATAAAAAGACCCACAAAAATCAGCCAGTTGGCACTTTTGCCCATTTTAAGCAGCAGGTAGGGAATGATGATGACAACCACGATTCCGAACAGCACACTGTTGATCAATGTCAGAGAAAACACCTCGGAACCTTCCAGATGAGATGAAAGGCCGATCATGGTCCGCCAGAAAGTGATCAGCAGCGCCAGCCCCAGACCAATCTTGAGCAACGTTACAAACGGATGGAGATGATAGTCTGCGTCCAGTTTCTTCTGTTTGACCGTCATGGCGGCAATGATGGTCGTCAGCGAACACCCTGTCAGAAAGGCGATAAACAGAAAGTAGATCGGCATCAGGGCACTGTAGTAGTAAACCCGCGAACTGACCGAACCCAGAAGGCTCCCCAGTGTGCTGTGGGTGAATATTGCGACAAAAAACGCACCCCACATGACTTTGTCTGAATGCCGGTTTGTCTGGATATTGATGTATTCCCAAATGATGGCAATCAGGTAGGTAGTATACCAGATGGCCATCCAGAACATTGGAGATTTCGGATTGGGTGACAGCATGAAGTAATACATCCGTTCAATGTGCCCCATCTCGGTCGCCAGGGAGAAGAAAGCCGCTACCGCAGTGATGATGCCAACAAAGATGATCCGTGATGCGAAGGGCTTGTACTGATCCTTGAAAAATACATGCCCGAAGAAGTTGACAAAGGTGCAGCCGGTGCTGAGGAGAGCAAAATAGACATAGGTGGATATCTGCAGTCCCCAGGGAATCAGACTGGAGGTATTGATGGTGTGGGCGTGTCCACGAATGAAGATGGACGCGATTGCAAATAAACCGATTGCCAGACCAAACAGGGAAGCATATAGAGTTAGGCCGGCCCTGCCTTTGAACACATCCGTCGCGGTACCTATCAGCTTTTCCTTTTCAGGAATCAGAACTCCGAATAATTGCATAGTTAGGCTCCCTTCACGATCTTGACAAAATTCACACGCATGGCAGTACCACCCATCAACGGATCAATGACGTTCTTGGTGGTCATGTCGTCATCGGCAATGCCCATGCCGTTGGCACGGGACATCCCCTTGGCATGTACCCCGAAACCGTGGTTCATATAGACGGCATCGTCCCGCAGGCGTTGAGTCAGCTTGATCTTTATCTTCCCGCTGGCCGCAATACCATCCTGATTGACCAGCGATACGTACTCGCCGGTTTTCAATCCCAGTTCCTTCCCCTTTTTGGTATTGATCCAGAGGTAGTTCTCCTTCTGCAGGTCCGTCAGCATGAAGTTGTTGGTAGTGCGCGAGAAGGTATGCAGCGGAGCCCGTCCAAACAGCAGACGGAAATGACCGGCCGGCGGAGTCGGGTGTCTGGTGTATTTCGGCACAGGATCAAAACCCTTCTCCTCCAGCTGCTTAGAATACAGCTCTATCTTTCCGGAGGGGGTGCCGAATTCAGGTTGGCTCTCAGCAGTTATATACGGAGCGCCGCCTTTCTTGTTGATGACGCCATCCCGTTTGAGTTGGGCAAAATCGATTTCTCCCGCCTCACAACGCTTTGCCAGATACTCTTCGCCATCCTTCCAGGGGAAAAACTCGGCCAACCCCAGCTTGCCTCCCAGCTCCTTGGTCATCCACCAGGACGGCTTCGATTCCCACATCGGTTCGACGGTCGGCTGACGCAGGGATATCTCGGCCTCGCCCTTGAACTTGCCGATGTTGATATTGTCGTAACGCTCCATGTAGGTACACTCCGGCAGAACAACATCGGAATAGTTGATAATATCCATGGGCATGGTGTCGATTGTCACCATCAGATCCAGATTCTGGATAGCCTTGATGGTCTCCTGCTTGTCCGGCATGGTCTTCATCAGGTTGGAGCCGTACACGAACCAGGCCTTGACCGGGCGCGGCTTGCCTGAAATGGAGGCCTGCTTGATGGAGGTGGTGGTCTGCAGCATGGCAAACGGGTAGGCTTCGTCCAGCTTGGCCGCCTCGACATGCTCGGGATAGGCCGGCAGTCCCGGATATTCCGGCACCTTGGCACCGGTGGGGAAGAAGTAGCCTCCTTCACGTCCCCAGCTGCCCAGCAGGGCATTCAGAATGGCGATCGCCCGACTACGCTGGGTATCGTCGCCGTACCAGGTGGAGTATCGTCCGGCACCGACGCAGACGTGCGGAGCAAACTCGCCCATTTCCCTGGCAACTTTGACGATCACGTCACGGGATATGGTGGTTTCGGCTTCGGCCCACTCGGGCGTGTACTGCTGCACTGCCGCCCGCAGTTCATCGAAACCGGTGGCGTATGCGGCCACATACTCCTTGTCGTACAGCCCTTCTTCGATGATGATCCGGATCCACGCCAGCATTAAAGCAAGGTCGGTGGCAGGTTTGATTGGAAGCCAGCGCTCAGCCTTGGAGGCGATATTGGAAAGCCGCGGATCGACCACCGTCATTCTGGCACCGTTGGAGTACCCTTTGACGATATCCTGTACCTGGCTGTTGTGGGCATTTTCCCCCAGGTGCGAGCCAAACAGGACAATGTATTTGCTCTTGCTGAAGTCGTAATATTCCGGAGACCCCACATCGGAACCGAAGGTCAGCACAAAACCGATATCGCGCGGTCCGCGGCACTGGGCAAAAGACGGTGCTGCCGACAGGGTGCTGCCATAGGCATGCATCAGATGTTTCCAGAAGGCGGCACCGGTTCCGTGATAGATCAGCGCCATGGACTCCGGACCGTATTTTTCCTTGATAGTCTTCATTTTCCCGGCAATCAGGGTCAGAGCTTCATCCCAGCTCGCCTTTTTCCAGACCGGGGCCCCGCGTGTGCCGGTATTGATCATCGGATATTTGAGTCGATCCGGATCATACAGCGCACCCAGAGCGGCATTACCTCGGCCACAAAGACGTCCGCGACCGCGCAGGCTCAGAGGATTACCATCAACCTTGACAACTTTATTGTTCTCAACCTTGGCGATCAGTCCGCAGTTCCAGAAACAGAGTTCACAGAAGGTCGGAATCTGTTTCATCTCTTTCTGCCCGGCTTCTTCGGCCCAGGACATAAACTTTTTAGGTACCGTAGCAGCGGCCGTGACGCCTGCAGCGGCTGCCCCCGTCACCTTGAAAAAGGTTCTTCGTGAAAATTTTGAAGACACGCGTTACCTCCTAAAATCGGATTGGCATCAAAGGATCACACTAAGGTTCACTTTGATACAGTGACAAAACATGGTGGCAAGATATCATTCTCCACACCATTAACTTTCTGCAGACATCCTCGCGACTGCAACGCCCGACCCAATTATATGTGTTTCCATATAATTGTTTATTCAACTGAGCATACTATACAGGGTAAAAAAATACGCGTGCCGCACCCGGCCATATAGCCAAATGCAGCACGCGTTTTAACGTCACACCTTAATCCTTGGAGATCTTGTAGGTGCCATTTTTTTCAAAATCGATCTTGGCGTTAACAAATTTTACATTGGTATATCCCAACTGCTTGAGGGAGTGGTAAGCCATTTCGGCGCGAACACCGGTGGAGCAGTGAGTCACAATCAGCTTGTCTTTAGGGATATCGGCCAGACGGTCCTTGATCTCTTCGGCAGGGATCAGTTTGGCGGATTTGAGCATGCCGGAATTGCCTTCATCCGTATTGCGAACGTCGATGATCATGACGTTGGCCGGCAGTTCTGCAGCATATTTTTTGAACTCATCCAGATTGATTTCGCCGGGACGAGGCTTGGGTACATAGGTGGCCTTTGTTGCCAGTTTTCCGGTGGCCGATTCAAACTTGGCAGACTGCCAGGCGTCATAGCCGCCGCTGATAATCAGCACCTTGCCATAGCCGGCCTTGACCAACTGCTGCGCAACCTTGCCGGCCTGAACTCCGTCTTTGCCGTCATAAATCATGACGGGCGGTTTCTTATCCTTGGGCGGAAGGGTTTTGATCAGCTTGGCGGCCTTGGCAGCCGGCATTGAAACAGCACCCTTGATGAAACCCTTGGCGGCTTCCTTGGCTGGACGTACATCCAGCAGAACGTGAGGGATGTCCTTGTCAATCCAGGCTTCTTTCAGGAACTGGGCAGAAAGCACGCCGTAATTTTTGCCCAACCAGGCCGGCATGCCATCCTTGTAAACCTTCAGGTTGGTATAACCCAGCTTCTTGGCCTTATCGGCGGATCCAGGACTCATGTTACAGGACGGACCGGCACAGTAGAAAATCACCATGGCATTTTTGTCCTGGGGGAGCAGTTTTCCTGCCAGTTTGTCAAAGGCAGGAAACGGCAGATTTACCGCAGTCGGTATGGAACCTTCCTGGAAACGGGGCAGCGGTCGGGAATCAAACAGGAAATACTTGCCCTTTTCAGGCCCCATGGCCACCAGCTTCTCCACATCGGCAGTGCTCATCAGCATTTCGGCCGGAATCTGCACCGGGGGTTTTTCGATAAATTTGATGGCGGTTTTGACACCATCCTTTTCCACATACTCAATCTTGATTTCGTGCCCTTTTTTGACCTTGTTTTCCTTGAGGAACTCACCATCACCGGTTTTTCCGGCACCGTTAACGACCTTGATCTCGTCTTCGTCAAACTTGATCAATTCAGTGGCATCGTCGATCTTGACCTGAATAGTCTTGGCCTTGAATGCCACATTATCAAAATAGCCACGAATAGCATTGGGCTCAGCCTTATGGCAGTTAGTACAGATTTTCGCAATTGATGGTTTGGCAACCGGGGCTGGGTCAGCAGCAAAAGCCGCCATCACTCCCGCCGCACCAGCCAATACCGTAAATACCGCCGTCCTTTTGATCATATACATGTCTCCTTATGCTGAAATTACCCGAATACTATCTGGGTGTATGTACTCATAAATGACACGCTGGCCAAATCAGCAGCCGGCCGTTTTCTTAAACATCTTGCTGGTGTTTTTTCCGTCAACCTTCTCAAACTTGCAGCGGATTTCATCACCCTCGACGATGCGCTTGTCTTTGAACTTGTCAAGTGTCAGTTCATCGGTAACCAGGATAGAAACCTCTTCACCGGACTTGTTATCTTTCAGGACAGCAGTGGCTGAATTTCCGTCAGCCGCCATCTCAATTTTCGAAATTGCACCCACCATTTTCACATCATCAGCACTGGCGGACTGTACAAACGTCAATGTCGAAAGGACCATTACTGCGAAAAGCATCATAACCGAAATTATCTTTTTCATAATTGACTCCTTGCTACGTCTGTAGCGTTCATTGGGTGTTTCAAGGCTACTCTGACATATTTTTTGCGATTCGCAAGCGACTGAACAATATTTTCCCGGGCAGGCAGGTGCCTGCCCGGGAAAGGGATCTAGAACTTCACTTCGAAGGTAGCGTAGACATCATGGGCTTCTTTCATTGGAGCCAGTAGCATCAGGTCAGTCGGTTGGATCTCAGAGATCTTCTTGGGAGCACCAACCCAGTTGTTGCTGCCGGTGTATTCAAAGTCATAATACTGGTAACCGAGTTTGAAGAAGGCTTTACTCAGGTAGGAAGAGATCGGTTTGAGATCCAGTTCCTGAATGATGTACGGCTCATACACATTACCGCGGGTACCGACCTTGCTGGTCCACATATCGTCTGCGGCCGGAGCAAAGGTGATCCAGTTTTTCGAGCCGTGGTTGAACTCAAAACCGATCTTGGTTTTTGAAGGGAGATCGTAGCGGACGCCTGCAAAGACTGCCCAGCCTACCCGGTCGGCACGATTTGAATCAGGAGCAAAGAATTCACCGCTCATCAGGCCCTGAAAACCGGCATTACTTGACACATTGGCACCTGGATGGGCTACGCTCAAACCGAAGTCGGTGAAGAAGTTCAGGCTGCCGGGGCCGACTTTTTTGAGGGTACTCATGGCACCGGCTCCATACCAGTCAATACTGCCAAGATTAACTGCCGGAGATGTATTACCAAAAAGTGTATTGTTCATGGCGGGGAAGTCGAAAATATTGAAGCCACGGTTCCACTGCAGCCAGACGCGCAGCGGATCGGTGTCAACCGGGATTAAGGCAATACCGAGCATATCGGTATCTTTGATACTGTTGGAGGATGTCTTTATACCACTATCGAAACCACGGCCGTAACAGACCTTGGCATAAGCACCCGGCAGCATGTCGATATCCGGGGCGTATCCGATTGTCATACCGTCAAAGGCATAGTCAACCAGCAGGGCCGGAGTTCCGCCATTGCCGGGACGCTCGTTATTAAGCTTGAGGTTGCTGGGTGCGCCATTGGTTGAAGGACGGCGACCGATGGAGAACCACATCGGCTGATCAAGGATGTTGCTCCAGGTCGCAAAGGCACGGTCAACATTCAACAGACTGTCGGAAGGGACATGACTGAGGGTTCCGTCAAATACTCCGACGCGGTCGGCAAAATACCCGCCCATGGTGGTGGAATCACTCTGAGACCCAAAGGCCTTGTACATATCGAGTTTGGCATGAACGGTGATATCCTGGGTAGCCTTGGCGGTCAGGTCAATTCCGAATTTGTTGGTATAGAGGGTTTCATTCTTGGGTTTATAGGCCGGAACTTGCTTGAGAATCCTCGGGGACTGGAATGAAGCTGGCAATCCAGCCGGCAATTTTGACGGATCGCCTAAAAATGCCTGCATCATTGCCTGCATTAAATAACCAGCCTTGACGGGATCAGACATAATCGCGCCAAACTGGGCCATATCACCACCATTAGCGGCGAAATATGCACCAGCTGCGTTAAATACAGAGGTACTCTGCCCAGGTAAACCGTTCACAAGTCCGCCCAATATTTTTTGTTGCTGGACAGTAAGCGGCGCAAATGCCGGGAACCCGGCAACGCTGCCAGCGGGGTTTGCAGCCAGGTTAGCAAGGAATGAACCTGTAGGACCAGGAGCGCCACCTGAGTTAGCTGCCAGCATTGTTCCCATAGCAGCAGGCATGTACTGATTTAGCAAAACACCCATCTGGTCGCCGGTAAACAAAGAGCCAGGCTTTCCTAACGCAAAGAAAGAGACACCACTGGTCCAATTTGTTCCTGCCGGCTTAGAAATACCTGGATTATCTGCGATGTTTCCCAAGAAAAATTTTGTCATGTCCTGCATCGTCCCGATGGCATCCGAATACGGCACCGTCGTTCCATGCATGGAGTCAACCCTGAAACGGTAATCACCGCCGATGGTCAGCCACTTACCGATGGATTTGTCCTCCACCTTTTTGACAGACCCTTTCAGATCCGCCACTTCCTTGGTCAGTTTGTCGATCCGCTTCTGCAGATCATCATCCGCTGCGTGTGCTGTCAGGGGGAGTACCAATGCCGCGACCAGAGCTGATAATACAAGTTGCTTTGTTGATTTCTTCATCCATTCCTCCTCGTGTTGTGGTATGTGATGCTGCCTGTTAATGTACTGGTGCTTTTCCGTTAATTAACGTACCAATTAAAATGTATGTCCTCCTGAACAGTGAAATTAACTAACTGAAAAACAAGAAGATACTACTACAAAACCTACTATTCCAGTAACCATCTATTTATGTATATGATTTTCTATATGCAATAGCGATGCCGCTCTGTAAAATGCCGCAAAACACCGCTGACCGGCATAGCCACTGCGAAGTATATCCCGGAAATTCATAAATGATAGTCGCTAAATGCACATTTCTGAATATATCAATTGGAGACTATCGCCGGAAGATCTGACAACAATGCTGTCATTAAACATGGCATCACTTCTGCTTGCCGATTCATTTGTGAACTTTATTCTATACATACGTACGGCTGTGTTATAAAGTTTGCCCTACCAATCACCCCTCAGAGGAGCGTCCGTGCCGAAGGTTTTTTTTGCAACTCCCCCCATCAGCATGGAGGAACGTTACGGCTCACTGGCCGGCGCCGGTAGCTGTCTTCCATCGCTTGGTATTCTCTTTCTTGCAGCAATGACCCGTCACAACGGGTTTCCAACCGCCCTGGCCGATGCTTCGGCCCTCAGCCTCACCGGTACAGAACTGCTCCAACGGGTTCAGGCTGAACAGCCGGATGTGCTGGGGCTTTCCGCCACAACCTTTTCCATCTTTCACGCCGCATCTTTTGCCGCACTGGCAAAGGAGCAATTCCCCAACCTGGTCATCATAATCGGCGGCCCCCATGTCTCCGCCGCCCCCCTTGAAACCATGGAACGCTTCCCGATTTTTGATCTGGCGGTGCTTGGCGAAGGGGAAGAAACCGTCATCGACCTGCTGAACGGACTGGACTCAAAGACCGCTCTGGATGAGATTCCGGGAATCATCCACAGAAAAGGGACAGAACTGATTGCCACAGGCCGCCGTAGCTTTCTGGCGGATCTGGATCAACTCCCCTACCCGGCCTGGGACCTGCTGGAAGGCTTCCCTGAAAAATATCTCCCGGCCCCCTTCAAGGTACGCAAGATCCCGGCAGCTTCGGTGGTAACCTCGCGGGGCTGCCCCAACAGTTGTATCTTCTGCGACCGCTCCGTTTTCGGGACCAGCTGCCACGCCTTTTCCGCCGAGTATGTCGTGGGGATGATCCGCTATCTGGTGGAACGCTTCGGCATCCGGGAATTCAGCTTTGAAGACGACACCTTCATCACCTTCAAGAAGCGTTTGGTGGCCATCTGCCAGGGCATCATCGATCTGGGGGTGGATATATCCTGGACCTGCCTGGGGCGGGTCAACAGCGTCGACAAGGAGACCCTGGAACTGATGCAGCGGGCCGGTTGCTGGCAGATCAGCTTCGGTATCGAAAGCGGTTGTCCGGAGATTCTTAAGACCATCCACAAAAACGTGACCCTGCAACAGATCGAGAAGGCCGTGACCCTCTGTCACGAGGCGAAGATACTCAGCAAGGGTTTCTTCATCGTGGGGCACCCCGGCGAAACCCGGGAGACGCTGGCGCGCACCCTGGAGTTTGCCCTGAAGCTGCCGCTTGACGACATCAGCGCCACCATGCTGACACCCTTTCCCGGCACGGAAATCTACAACCGGGCGGCGGAATTCGGCACCTTCGACAGTGACTGGTCCCGCATGAATCTGCTCAATACGGTCTTCGTCCCCCACGGTCTGACGCAGGAGTACATCGAACAGTTCCAGCGCGACATGCTCAAGCGTTTCTATCTGCGGCCACGTATCGTGCTGGGTTATCTGCGGCGCCTGATCGGCAACCCGGCCATGACGCGCGGTGTCCTGATCGGCGCCAAGGCTTTCTTCCGCAGCATCGGAAAGTCGCAATGACAGCTCCGCTGGTCTCGATCATCATTGTCAACTGGAACGGCCGGGAATACCTCCCGGCCTGCCTGGACAGCCTGAAAGAACAGACCTGCGACAACTTCGAAGCGATTGTAGTGGATAATGGCTCGCAGGATGGCTCGCTGGAGCTTCTCCAGACCAACTACCCCTGGGTGCGGGTCGTGGTGCTCCCCCGCAACACCGGTTTTTCCGGCGGCAACAACGCCGGTTACGCGGTTTCCCGAGGGGAGTATATTGTGGCGCTCAATAACGACACGCGGGCTGAACGTAGCTGGCTGGCCGAATTGATCGCCCCGGTACAGGATCAGGCCGACATCGGCATGGTTTCCAGTCGTGTCTGCAGCTGGGATGACCCGGACCTGATCGACTCCCTGGGGGTTGCCATCTGTCCGGACGGCATGTCCCGCGGTAGCCGGCGGTTGGCACGCTTTTCCGGGTTGACGCTGAGCAAGATTGAGGAGATTTTGCTACCAAGTGCCTGCGCCGCCCTGTACCGACGGAAAATGATTGAAGAGACCGGATTTTTCGACGATGATTTTTTTGCCTACTGTGAGGATACTGACCTGGGCCTGCGCGGCCGGCTGGCGGGCTGGCGGGCGGTACTGGCCCGCGATGCGGTGGTTCTGCACCGTTATTCCAAAAGCGGCGGCACCTTTTCACCCTTCAAGCTCTATCTGGTGGAACGCAACCACTTCTGGGTCGCCCTGAAATGCTTTCCGCTCTCCATGCTGCTGGCCCTGCCGTTCTGGACGCTGGTACGCTACCTGGTCCAGGCGCAACTGGTTCTGGGTGGACGGGGGGCCGGGGCACAGTTTCGAGAATCGTCCTCGAGCGGTCTGGCCACTGCGGTTCTGCGGGGCATCCGGGACATGCTGCTGGGCCTGCCGGCAACCTACCGCAAGCGGCGGGCCACGATTAGACGCCTGTCAGCGGGAGAAATCCAGAACCTGCTGAACACCTACAGACTTTCCTTTAAAGAACTGCTGGACGCCGGCTGACGGCGGAGCACCTTACACAGAAACATCATTTTCATGATCTTGCGAAACGGACATTCTCACGTATGAATCTGCCAGTACGCTATCCCTGCCTGTTAACAGCATTATTTCCTGCATGACCGGAATGATAAGCGACGCTCTGCCGCCACTAAAAATTGTACTATCCTGAGGGTGATGTGGCCACTGATATAGCACCACAACTGGCTAGAAATTCGGTTTATTACGCCCTGAAAAGCGTTGTAGCCATGGCCGCCATGCTGCTGGTCACACCGTACATTTTAAAAACTGTCGGGACGGCTCGCTACGGTGTCTGGGCTTTAGCCGGGGTGATGACCTCCTACGCCCAGCTAAGCGATTTCGGCATAACCGAAAGCCTGGTCAAATATGCCGCCGAGTACCATGCCGGTAAGGACGACATTCGTCTGAATCGGTTGGTAAATACCGCCTTCTTATTTATGCTGGTTCTGGCCGTTGCTTTTGGAAGTGTCATATACCTGGTCCTCCCTTTCATAACCAGCCAGGTCCTCAACATACCGCCCGACCTTCAGACAGAGGCTCTGGCTATTTTCCGTCTGTCGGTGATCATCTTTCTGTTCAATATGGTGCTGGGAATTTTCGCCTCCCTGATCGTTGGCTCGCAAAACATCGGATACACCTGTGCCATCAATATAACCACTTGCATTGTCGGTGTGATCGGCACGTTTCTTTTTCTGCATCAGGGCTGGGGGCTGCGGGGACTGGTTGCCGCCAACGCCATTGTCGCAACCGTTGCAGGATCATTAAACATCTACTTCGCGCGCCGGCTGTTTCCTGAACTGCGGTTAAACTTCAGGAAATGGACCGACCGCGCCATGCTGCAGCAAATCTTCAGCTTCAGCTGGAAAATCCAGGCTACCAGCATCTCACAGCTGATGGTTTTCCAGCTCGACCGGATCCTGCTGAGCCGTTATCTGGGGCTGGAGGCGGTGGCCTTCTACGAAGTCGGTAGCAATATCGCCTTCTACGCCAAGACCTTTCTGGGCGTGCTCTTCGCGCCGATCGTACCGGCCGTTTCGGCCCTGCAGGCACAGGACGAGCGCGCCATGATTACCGGTCTGTACACCCGTTCATTCAAATTCATGGCGCTCATCGCGATCCCCTTCTGTTTCCTGGTCATGGCGCTGGCCAACCCCTTTATCCGTCTGTGGATGGGAGCCGGCTTCGAGCTGTCGGCCCTGACCCTGCAGCTTCTGGTCCCGGCCTATCTGGTCAGCGTCCTGACCGGTCCGGGCATCTTCGTGCTGAACGGCATCAACCGCCCTGACGTGGCCATGCGTTCGACCTTCTTTGCCGGGGTTGCCAATCTGCTGCTCTGCTATGGTCTGGTGAAAACGGTCGGGTACTTCGGGCTGATCATCGGCATCAGCATATCGCTGGTTGCTTCGGCCACCTATTTTATATCCATGTTACACAAGGTACTGCCCGAACTGGAGCGAGGACAGTACGGCACGGTGCTTTTCAAACCATTCCTGTTTTCCATACCTGTGGCCATCTCGCTCTATTGTATCGACTCGTATCTCAGTCTGGCACACATCGGGAGCTTGATGATTTCTTCACTTCTGTATCTCTTTCTGATAGGTATACTGATCCTTAAAAGTGCCTACCTGGATGATTTTGAACGAAGAATTCTGGCAGGCCTGTTCCATATCAAACAGCGGGAGAGCTAGATGGCCAGGGTTTCCGTCTGCATACCGACCTATAACCACGCCTCATACATCGGTGCCGCCATCGAATCCGTCCTGAAGCAGACCCTGCAGGATTTCGAGATCGTGATCACCGACAATGCCTCGCCGGATGATACGATTGAGGTGGTTGCGGGGTATGCCGCCCACGACCCGCGTATCCGCTATATCCGCAATCCCTCGAATCTAGGCATGGTGGGCAACTGGAATCTCTGTCTCTCCCTGGCACGCGCTGAGTATGTAAAATTCCTATGTTCCGACGACCTGCTGGAACCGGACTGCCTGGCGGTACTTTCAGAACTCCTCGACCGGTACCCTTCGGCGGCGCTGGCCTCCTGCGCCCGGGGGATCGTTACCGGAAGCGAATATTCGTCCTATCTGGCCTATTCCGGACAGGAAGAGTTCGTACGCGGGGCGGAATGTATTAGAAATATGCTGATCAAGGGCAATATCGTCGGTGAGCCGACCGCCGTACTGTTCCGCCGGGCTTTGGCACGACGGGGCTATGACGCGGAGTACGCCCAGCTCACCGACATGGAACTCTGGTTGCACCTGCTGGAACAGGGTGATTTTGCCTTTTCACCACAGGTACTCTGCCTGTATCGTCAGCACGACACCCAGGAGACCAAGAAAAACATGAAGTCCCTGCGCATCCTGACGGAGGGGCGACGGCTTTTCCTGACCTACCGCAGCAGCCCCGGGGTCCGTCTCGGCCCCCTCATGTGGCTGTTCTGCAGCATCAGACCGCTCCTGGCATTTTTGTACTGCTGGCTGTATGCCCGTTTTTCAAAAAGCAACAAACATATTGGTGAACGCAGCCGGCAGAGCAGCTCCGCGACCCCGGCCGCCTGAAATACAATCGAACTGATCAGATTTTCACAAAAGGTTTCTTATGTATCTCGTCCTTATTCCTGCATTCAATGAAGAGCAACGGATCGCCTCGGTCATCGCAGCCATACAACGTGCGGTGCCGGGCACAGAGATTCTGGTGGTCAATGACGGCTCCCGTGACAACACCGCGGCGGCCGCCCGCCGGGCCGGCGCAGTTGTTGTCTCCCATCCCTTCAACATGGGCTACGGCGCCGCTATCCAGACCGGCTACAAATTCGCCCGGGACAAGGAATACGATTTTCTGGTCCAGCTGGACGCCGATGGCCAGCATGATCCGACCTGCATTCCGGCACTGTTGGCGCCGGTACTGGCCGGCGAAGCCGATATCGCCATCGGCTCACGCTTCCTGGGCAACAGCTATACACCGCCTCTGGCGCGGCGCCTGGGCATGGCCCTCTTTCGCCAGATCGTCTTCCGGGTTACGGGAAAATTCATCACCGACACAACCTCCGGTTTCCAAGCCTTTAATCGCGACGTGATCCGTTTTTTTTCCTCCGACATCTTTCCGGTCGATTACCCGGATGCGGACATGCTGATCATGCTGCACCGGGCCGGCTTCCGCCTGACTGAACTTCCTGTGCGCATGTACGAGAACAGCGAAGGGAAATCCATGCACAGCGGCCTTAAGCCGATCTACTATATGTTCAAAATGCTGCTGTCCATCGGCGTAACGCTCATGAGAGAAAAGGGAAAGGGCTTCTGACAGCCGCACCTTCCACACGAGGTAGACCATGCCCATAAGTCAAAAAATATTCGCACTATTGATCTGCTGTTTTGTATTTGTGGTGACGGTCAATCTGGTGCGCAAACGGAAACTGAGGGAGGAGTATTCGGTCCTCTGGATCGTAACCAGCCTCTTCATGTTCGTGCTTGTCATCAGGTATGAATGGCTGGTGGCCTTGACCGGCTTTATCGGCGCCGGCCTGCCGACCACCACCCTGTTCATCTTTTCGATCATGTTTCTGATGCTGATTGCCGTTCAGTTTTCCATCAAAATTTCGCGCCTGACCGATCAGGTTAAAAACCTGGCCCAGGATAATGCCCTGCTGCGGGCTGACATTGCCAGGGTCGTCAGCACGGAAACGGATGATCGCCCGGCCTGAACCGAGCGGATCGCATCACACTGTAATTGAACGAATATTATAATACGTGCCGGGGATCGAATTGAATTTGAACAGAGATGATGTACAAGCCAGCCGCTCCTCACTTTTTGATCGAAACTGGCTGCAGCTGCTATTGCTTACACTCCTGGGACTTGCTGCCTATTCGAACAGTTTTCAGGTCCCGTTTGTACTGGATGACAACTACAGTATCCAGTTTTTTGGAAAGAGCTCCATCGGGGAACTTCTGTTTAACGGGGGCGCCCGACGCATTGCGGATGTAACCTTTGCCATCAACTACAAGATTCACGGCACCAGCCTGCCGGGTTACCACATCACCAACCTGGCAATCCATCTCCTATCCGCTTTTACCCTGTATCACCTGATAAAATCCGCACTCGGCACACCGGATGGGCTACCGGACAACGGTGCGACGTTCACCGGACGCTTTGTCCCGCTGGCCGCAGCACTGCTCTTTGTGGCCCACCCCCTGCAGACCCAGGCCGTCACCTACACCATTCAGCGTTATACCTCACTGGCGACGCTTTTCTACCTGTTTTCAGCACTGGCCTTCATCCGCTTCCGCTGTGGGCTTGAAAGCAGGCAATCGCCCGCAAGGGTCTGGAGCTGGGCACTTTTGACCCTCGTTTCCGGCCTGCTGGCATTCGGCACCAAACAGATCGCCGCCACCCTGCCGGTCATGCTGATTGTCCTGGAATACATCCTGTTCAACGGGCGCTTTCTGACCCGCCGCTTTATGCTTGCCGGCAGCCTGATCCTGCTGCTGGTCCCGGCGTTCTTGCTGTTCCAGTGGTTCAACGGCACGCTTGGCGATTTTCTGTATGACCTGCGCCATGCCACGTCCGACGATCAATTCATGCCGCGCGGAACCTATTTTATTACCCAGATATGCGTGGTCGCCACCTACCTGCGGCTGCTGATTCTACCGGTGAATCAGAACCTGTTCTACGATTATCCGACCTATAAATCCCTGCTGGCCGGTCCGGTACTGGCCTCCCTTACGCTGCATATCTGCCTGGCCGGGGGCGCTCTGTACATGTTGATCCTGTCCCGTCGCTCTTCGACATTGGACAAACGCGATGTCACCATCTGCCTGCGCCTGGCGGCATTGGGAATCGTCTGGTTCTATCTGGCCCTGGCGGTTGAATCCAGCATAGTTCCTATCCGGGATGTCATCTTCGAACACCGTGCCTACCTGCCGTCCGCCGGAATCTTTATGACCGTCTGTGCCCTGACCGCCCTGGCGGTTCGTAATCGGCCATCCTTTCGGTTGTCGGCCTGGATAACGTTGTCGGCCATCTGTCTCACCCTGGGGATAGCTACCTTCAGCAGAAATCAGGTCTGGGGCAATGCTCTCACAATCTGGCAGGACACCGCCCGGAAATCCCCCAATAAAGGACTGGTTCTGGCCAATCTGGCGGCGGAGCACCTCAAGCTGGGACAGGCCGACAAGGCCCTGCCGCTCTATATGCGAGCCATTGAACTGAGTCCCAATCTCGATTTCCGGGTCAAAGCCGGCCTGGGAGTATCCATGCAGGCCCTCCGGATTTACGAAGGACGATTTACCACGGGGCATGAGTATATACTGGCGGGCGGGACCTTTAACAGCGGCGTCCTGAATTACGGGCGGTTTAATGAGTGGGAAGCGGTTCTGTTTAACAACCGGGCGCTGGCATATGAATATTTCGGGCAAAAAACCAAGGCCTGGGATGCTTATCAGAATGCAATCTGGATCAATCCTGACTATGATCTGGCCTGGTACAATCTGGGGCTGTTCGCCGCCGGGGAAGATGCCTGGGACAGGGTGAATCTCTCCATCACAAAACTGAAAGCCATCAACCCGTCCCTGGCCAAACGACTGGAAGAAAATCTGCGGCGCTGATGTTTTAATTTCGAATTTAACTCGCTATGCTGACCTTCAGCAAATCTCTAATGAGGACTAAAGTCTGCATCTCCTTAACTCTCATAACCAAAATTATTCGAACGGACATCGGCCCTGGCTACATCTTCTCCTGATCGCCCTGGCAGGGATTGTGGCATACTCCAACAGCTTTAATGTGCCATTTGTCCTGGACGACAACTACAGCATCCAGTTCTTCGGAGCCAGCAGCATCGGCGAACTGCTGCTTAACGGCGGTGCCCGCCGGGTTGCCGATGTTACTTTTGCCGTCAATTACAAACTCCACGGCAACGACCTGCCAGGCTACCACATTACCAATCTGTTGATTCATCTGATGGCCGCATTTTCATTGTACCATTTGGTGAAGTCTGCTCTGACTACTCCGGGGGGACTCCCGCATGGTGAGGCGTCCTTCGTGGCTCGCTTCATTCCACTGGCAGCGACGCTGTTGTTCGTTACCCATCCGCTGCAGACCCAGGCGGTTACCTATACAATTCAGCGCTATACCTCGCTGGCAACACTCTTCTACCTGTTCTCCGCGCTGGCTTTCGTCAGGTTCCGGATAGCGCTTGAGGCACGGCATTCCTCCAGAATAACTTGGTTGTGGGCTGGTATTACCCTTGTTGCCGCGTCGCTGGCATTCGGCACGAAGCAGATTGCCGCGACCCTGCCGGTAATGCTGATGGTTCTGGAGTATATCCTCTTCAATGGTCGCCTGCTTAACCGCCGCTTCTTCGGAATCTGTGCTTTAATTCTGCTGGCGGTTCCCGCCTTTCTGCTCTTCCAGTGGTACAACGGCACACTGGGCGATTTTCTCTATGATCTGCGCCATGCCACGTCAGATAACCAGTTCATGTCCCGCACCGTCTATTTCATTACCCAAATCCGAGTAGTGGCAACCTATCTGCGCCTGCTGGTGCTGCCGGTCAACCAGAACCTGTTCTACGATTATCCCACCTACAAGTCGCTGCTGGACGTCCAGGTTCTAGCGGCACTGGCACTGCACCTCTGTCTGGCCGGTGCAGCCCTGTATATGCTGCGCCTGGCACGGAAGTCCACAGGGGAGGTCGCCATCTGCCTGCGTTTGGCGGCCTTGGGGATCATTTGGTTCTATCTGGCCCTGGCGGTAGAGTCCAGTATTGTCCCTATCCGTGATGTGATCTTCGAGCACCGCGTCTACCTTCCCTCTGCAGGTTTTTTCCTGGCCGTTTCAGCGCTGACAGCACTGATGGCCCACAAATGGAAATTAGCAAATTCGACAATTATGACAATGTTGGCGCTCTGTTGCCTTTCCTTGGGGATTACGACCTATTTCCGGAACCAAGTCTGGGGAGATGCCTTGACGCTCTGGCAGGATACCGCCCGAAAATCGCCCAATAAGGGACTGGTGCAGGCTAGCCTGGCGGTGGAGTACCTGAAAATGAATATGCCGGACAAGGCGCTCCCCCTTTATTTAAAGGCTATTGAGCTGAGTCCGAATATAGAATTCAGAGTCAAGATAGGCTTAGGAACCTGCATGAAAGCCCTCAATCTCTACAATGGACGTTTTAGTGAGGGGACCGAGTTTATTCTACCGGGCAACGGAATTTATAACAGCGGGGAATTAGACTATGGCCGTTTCAATCAGTGGAGTGCGGTCATTCGTAATAACGAGGCACTGGTATACGAATATTATGGACAATACGGCAAAGCCCTGGACGCATTTGTAAATGCTGTGTGGGTCAATCCCGGATATGATCTGGCGTGGTACAATCTGGGACTGCTCTCCGTACGTCTTGGCAACTGGGGTAAAGCAACCGAAGCCTTCGACCACCTGAAAGCCATCAACCCGTCCCTGGCCAAACGACTGGAAGAAAATCTGCGGCGCTAAACTTCCCGCCGGCACATTCCGCTCACCCCTTGGAATCATCCGGCTGTGCGATGTCACTGTTCAGTGATTCATACAGCCGGATCTGTTCCTCAAGAGACAATTTCCTTTTCTTTTTACAGCATCCTGATTCGTTCAGACACAAGCGGCAGCGATCATCAGAGCACCATTGACAAAAGGTGCAATCGGGGCAGGGATGTTTCTTTGGGGCGCCGTCACCCATTCAGTATGCAACGTTTCGTTTTACGGCATTTCCTTCCAGCAGTTGGGCAAAGGCCTTGCCGCTGTCGGCATTGACCAGCAGATAGCGCGGCAACTTCATAACATTGTCGCTGGATGTGGCATGTCGCCGCTCAATCGTAAAGGTTGCGATATAGCCGGCCTCACCAGCCTTGCCGATCAGGTAGTCGTCGTTGATACCGAACGGCCAGGCGAGCATGTCCACATTTCCGCCCAACTCAGTCTGCAGGCGAGCCTTCGATTTACGGAGCTGGCTTATGACCAGTTGATCAAGTGCGGCTCCGGACAGTTTCTTGCGCTCTTTTTTGAAATTGGGATGCCAATAGGTATGGGACTGGACATCGAATAGTCCGGTTTTCTTGAGTTCCCGCAGTTGATCCCAGGTCATGGCATATTTGGCATTAGAGATGGCGGAGGGATAGGTAAAGATTGTGACCGGATAGCGGTACTTGCGGATGATCGGATACATGTCGCTGTAGACCGATTTATGGGCATCGTCCTGGACGATCACTACCGACTTCGCCTTGGGAGCTGGCGCCTTGCCGCGATAATGATCAATCAGCTGCCGCAGAGGAATCACCGTGTAGCCGTTATCACGCAGGTACTTCATGTGGGCTTCGAAGACCGGCGTCGTAATGGTCATGCCGTCGGCAACAGTCGGACCGAGGCGGTGGTACAGCAGGATCGGCACGCGGAAGGATTCGGCAGCATACGCGGAAACGGAAAAGAGAAGAACAAACATCTGAACCACAAACAAACGGGACAGCAGTGTAAGCATTAGGACAACCTTTTATGGAGGATGGAGTTGCTTGGCAGCGAAACCGCCTATTGTCTAGCCGCGGACGATATACACAGAACAATCTGCCGACGAGGCCACGCGGTGGGAAACGCTCCCCTTGATCTTACGCTCGATGAAACCCTTGTTCGAACTGCCAATGACGATTACATCAATCTGTTCCCGCTTGGCAAAGGCCAGCAGTTTGTCGGCCGGTTCTCCGTATTCCACGATCATTTCCAGCGGGACGTCATTTTCCGAGGCGCATTTTTCCACGACGTAAAAAATACGGCGTCTCAATTCATCCCATTTTTCCGTCTCCGTCAGCGGCGCCGACGGGACAAAATCCGTGTAGGTGGAGGTTGGGGCATTCGGCAGAACCAGCATGGCGTATACACAGCTCCTGAACTGGCTGAGATTTCCACTGGCCATGCGGATGGCCTCTTCGGCCGCCTTGTCCGACTGGGGCGAACCATCAATGGCAACAAGGATCTTTTTTCTTAAATTAAGCATAGTTACCGCCTATGGCTAGCATGTGACCGGGCGCAATTTTTAATGAAGTTAGCACCAGATGTGCCAAATAGTAATGCATTTTTTCATACTTGACAATTATAAAACAATATTCTAGGATTACTCACCCAACGCGAATATTGCGTCTTTTTTTGGTTATTTTACACTTTCTTTAGTTATTTCATAAAGTTGTAACTTCAGTTTGTTTACAAAATTAATTTCACAGGACACCGACATGGCAAAAAAAGAAAAATCAGACTATCTCATCCAAGCGGTCTCCCACGCATTGGACCTTCTCGAACAGTTCCACGGTGAAACCGATGAACTGGGCGTGACGGAACTCAGTAAACGCTTAAAGCTGCACAAAAACAACGTGTTCCGTCTTCTGGCAACCCTTGAATCCCGCGGTTACATTGAGCAGAACAAGGTGACGGAAAACTATCGCCTCGGCCTCAAAACCCTGGAACTGGGCCAGACCTTCATCCGTCAAATGGGCCTGCTGCGGCAGTCCAAGCCGGTTCTGGAGGACCTTGTCAAGGAGTGCAACGAGACTACCTATGTGGCAATTCTCAAGGACTTCAACATTATCTACCTGGATGCCGTCGAAACCGACATGACCGTACGGGTCGTTCCTCGCGTCGGTTCACGTCTGCCGGCCTACTGCACCGCAGCCGGCAAAATCCAGATCGCCTACATGAGTGACGAAGAGCTTGAAAACTACCTCCCCACCAAAGAGCTTAAACGCTTTACCGACAACACGATTACCGATCGCGACCTGCTGAAAAAGCAGCTCAAGGCCATTGCCGAGCAGGGCTACGCCATCGACAACGAGGAGTTGGATATCGGCGTCAAATGTGTCAGCGCCCCCATCAGGGACTACACCCGCCGTATCATCGGCGCAGTCAGCATTTCCGGTCCCTCCATGCGCTTCCCCGATGAGCGTGTGGAAAAAGAGCTGATTCCCCTGGTTAGAAAGGCTTCGGAAGAAATTTCGGCCAAACTCGGCTTCCAGAAATAGGAAACCTTCAACACCATCACCAAAAAGGCGGCTTTTGCCGCCTTTTTTCGTTTGTACTTGCTGACCGGGACGGCTTTGGCTACTATCCGGCTGCAGTAATTTACCTGAGGAGCAGAGCATGCTGACCTACAAAGTAATCGAACTGGGAACCGTTACGGAGGAGACCATCGAGGAGACACTCAACGAATGGACCGCCAAAGGCTGGAGCCTCAACGGGATTCAGTTTGCCATGCGCGAATCCAGCCGACGCCCCTCCATGGCCTTTGTGCTTTTTACCAGGGAAAACGGAGATTCCGCCAATGGTTAAGGATACAACCCTCTATCTGGTTGACGGTTCCTCCTACATCTACCGGGCCTACTTCGCCATCCGTCATCTTTCATCGCCGTCCGGACAGCCGACCAATGCCATCTACGGCTTCATCCAGATGCTGCTCAAACTGCTCAAGGATCACCAACCCAGCCACGTGGCGGTGGTGTTCGATGCCGGCCGGATTACCTTCCGTAACGATATCTACCCCGAATACAAAGCCAACCGCGCCTCCATGCCCGATGATCTACGGGCCCAGGTCGGTCCGATCCGCGAGGTGGTGCGGGCCTTTAACATCCCCGCCCTGGAACTGGAGGGGTTCGAGGCCGATGACATTATCGGTGCCCTGGCCGCCCGCCACAGCGCCGCCGGTGGCCGCGTTGTCGTCGTAACCGGCGACAAGGATCTGATGCAGATCGTCACCGAGCGGGTCACACTGCTGGACACTATGAAGGGCAAAGCATCCGGTATACCGGATGTGCTCGAACGTTTTGGAGTCGTGCCGGAACTGGTGCCTGATATCCTCGGCCTGGCCGGCGACAGCTCCGACAACATCCCCGGTGTGCCGGGGGTCGGTGAAAAAACGGCCATCAAGCTGATGCAGGAGTTCGGAACGCTTGACCAACTGCTGGAGCGGGCCGGAGAGGTTAAAGGGAAAATCGGCGAAAAGCTGCGCGAGTTTCGCGAACAGGCCCTGCTGTCACGCCGATTGGCCACCATCGAGCTGAACGTGCCGCTGGAGGTTTCGGCGGAGGAACTTTGCGCCCGTGAACCTGACACCGCCACCCTGAACGCCTTCTTCAAACAGTACGGCTTTAACACCCTGATCAAGGAGTTGACCGCCACCGCCACGCTATCCACCGATAAATACCACACCGTCACAACAGCGGAGCAGCTGGAGTCACTGGCTAGCAACCTGGAGCAGTCCGGTGAATTCGCCTTCGACCTGGAGACCACCAGCCTGGACCCGCGCCTGGCGGAGATTGTGGGGCTGTCGTTCTCCTTTACGGAGCATGAGGCCTTTTATGTACCGGTCGGGCATGTCACGGGAACCCATCCCCACCCTAACCCTCCCCTTGAAGGGGAGGGAACTTTGTTTGCCTTTAATCCCCCCCCCCCTCAAGGGGGAGGTCGGGAGAGGGATGGGTTGGCCCCCGGACAGATTCCCTACAACAGCGTCATGGAACGGCTGCGCCCTATCCTGGAAAACCAGGCACTGCGCAAAGTAGGCCAGAATATCAAGTTCGACATGCAGGTGCTGGACACCCATGGCATCAGACTGGCCGGTGTCTGGTTTGACACCATGCTGGCCTCCTACTGCATCAACCCTGCCCGCCAGGGTCATGGCCTCGATTCCCTCTCCCAGGATCAGTTGGGGCATAAGATGATCAGCTACAGCGAGGTCACCGGCAGCGGCAAGGATCAGAAAAATTTTTCCCAGGTGGAGATCAAAGCGGCCTCGTGCTATGCCTGCGAAGATGCCGATGCCACCTGGCTGCTGCGGCAAAAGTTCGAGCCGGTCCTGAAAGAAAACGGAGTGGAAGAACTCTTCCATAACGTGGAAATGCCGCTGGTCTCCATTCTGGGGGCTATGGAGCAGTACGGAGTTCTGCTGGATACGCAGATGCTGGCGCAGCTTTCCAATGACTTTTCCGCACGTCTGACCGATCTGGAGGGGCGCATCTTTACACTGGCCGACGGTCCCTTCAACCTGAACTCACCCAAACAGCTCGGTGAGGTGCTATTCCAGCGCATGGGCCTGCAGAGCGGCAAAAAGACCAAGGGGAAAACCGCCTTTTCGACGGATAACGAGGTCCTGACCGCCCTGGCCGAAGAACATGAGGTTGCCCGTCTGATCATGGATTATCGCGGGGTTTCCAAACTGAAATCGACCTACAGCGATGCCCTGCCGCGCCTTATCAATCCTCGCACCGGCCGGGTGCACACATCCTACAACCAGACCGTCACCAACACCGGCCGGCTGTCGTCTTCCGATCCCAACCTGCAGAACATCCCGATCCGCACGGAGGAAGGGCGCCTGATCCGCCACGCCTTCATCGCCCCTCCGGGGCATGTAATTCTCTCGGCAGACTACTCCCAGATCGAGCTGCGTGTCCTGGCGCACCTGTCCGGCGACCAGGTATTCTGCCACGCCTTCGCCCACGACGAGGACATCCACACCCGCACCGCCGCCGAAGTCTTCGGCCTGTTTCCCGAAATGGTCACCCCCGAGATGCGTCGCCAGGCCAAAACCATCAACTTCGGCATCATCTACGGCCAGGGGGCATTCAGCCTGGCCAAGCAATTGGGAACATCCCGCAAGACAGCCGAGGATTTTATCGCAGCCTACAAGGAGCGCCACAGCGGCGCCATCGCCTACCTGGACAGCTGCATCAGCCAGGCCGAAGCAAACGGCTACGTCACCACCGTCCTGGGGCGCCGGCTCCCGATCCCGGATATCCACAGTTCCAACGGCAACGTGCTGGCCTTCGCCCGCCGCAATGCCATCAACTATCCGATCCAGGGGTCAGCGGCCGATGTCATCAAATGCGCCATGATCAAGGTTGACAGGCGCATTCGCGAAGAAGGGCGCCGCAGCCGCCTGATCATGCAGGTCCATGACGAACTGGTCCTGGAGGTTCCCGAAGAGGAGCTGGTGGCGATGGAACTGCTGGTGGAAGAAGAGATGTCACGGGCGGTGACGATGAAGGTGCCACTGAAGGTGGATATCAGCTACGGAGCCAACTGGAGCGAGGCACACTGACATCATGCAGTCTGAAAAACTCCAGGCCTTCGTACTTTCCGCCCTTGATTACGGCGACAGCGACCGCATCGTATCGCTGTTCTCCTTGGAGCATGGCCGCATCAAGGCCTTCGCCCGGGGCGCTCGCAAGAGCCGCAAGCGCTTCGGACCGGCATTGGAACCATTTGCACGTATTGACGTTCAGGCCCGCCTCAAGGATGGCCTTTCTTCGCTGCAGCAGGCTGATATCATTTCGATCTACCCCGCCATCCGGGGCAACCTCGAGCGCATCGCCCACGCTCTGTATGCCTGCGAGCTGGTGGACGTCATCACCCCAGAAGGTCACCCCATTCCTCGATTGTTTCGCCTGCTGACCGCCTACCTCGAACGTCTTGAAACTGAAACGGCGACCGAAGCCGATCGCCGATTCTTTGAAATCAATGTCTTGAACATATTGGGGTACCGCCCTGCGTTGGAGTCCTGCAGTCGCTGTGACAGCCCTTTTGATGGGGGCGGTGCCCAATTGCAGGATGGCGGCGAGACCGTCTGCCGCTTCTGCAGCGCCGGTGGTTACCCGCTTTCCTCGGCCACCCTCAAAACCCTGGCGGCCTGCCTGAAAACCGGCACCTTCGGGCAGATCGAATTCCAGCCGGAAACACTCTGCCAGGCGGGCACCCTGCTGCATGAAGCGATTGCCGCACATGCCGGCCGGAGGCTGAAAAGCCTGGATTTTCTGCAGCAGATTACCTAGTCAGGATTCTACAGCGAGCGACTGTATATATGTTCTATACACGTCTGTAACAGCACCACCAGAGTTAATCTGCTGTATTAATTAATAAAATGCCCGCCACACTCTGTAATTTGTATTGTTTTGACATACTCCCGCACAAAGCTCTACCCTCTTCCCAGTTCTCATATTTACCCGATTTATACTAATAATATCAGACCATTATCGACACGTCCCACGAGCAGGTGCCTACTTGGCACCCGCTATGCAATGGCAAGTACAAGAGCAATTGGAAACTTCACAAAAAATACGCAAAAGGAGGACGTCATGAGAGCAGCTACTATGTTAATGGGAATCATCGCCCCGGCAACTGCGTTTGCAGCATCAGGGGCACGTGAAGACAGCAGTGGGATTTTCGTATGGATTTTTCTCGGTTTCTGCGCATTGATCGTGGTGGCACAGATTATTCCGGCAGTGCTGTTAACATTCGGAATGGCCAAAGGAATAACGTCTGTAGTGAAAGAGGAACTGGCTACCGCCAAGAAATGAGAAAGGAGAAAAACATGAGACGTAAAAATGTCTAAAAGGCCGCCTCCGGGTGGCCTTTTAGATTTGATTCGTATCGGAGCCAATATGAAGCTGACAATGAAGGCATCTCCTTACAATTAAAAGGGTCATGCCATGCACATGGAAATAATTGCCGCAGCGGGGGCATTTGCAGACCGCAACCAGAGCGGTAAAGAACACCAAAAAGAGCAGCCAGACACCAAACAGCGTGCCCATGACGCTGTTGGCGGGGGAAATTTGATAGGTAATTACTACGGCGGGAACATACATAAGGACCGTGGCGAATAAATATTTTCGACGGCGTCTCGTCCTCTTCTGGACATTCGCAAACATCACTTGGTCAAGCGGTTGATTATCCAATAATTTTCTCCAGATCTGCACAGCGCTATTTTCTAAACAGGAAATACCAGATTGAAAAGGCGGATTCTCCAAGGGCGATAAACAGCAGGTAGGGTATAACGAAACCGATACGATCATCAATCAGAAACCTGTAGACGCTCGGGAAATATGCGGGAGCAATCCCTATAAACACAATCGTGACGCCACACACAAACGTCGCGACCGATCCGGCTATATGGTATTTTATCAATACATTTTCACGCGGCCGCCACATAATCAACCCCCTGAAAACCATCATCAAACTCAAGGCGCGGACAGATGCTTCAGCCCGCGCCACACGTTGCAACAACTACCGTGCTTCAGCTTTTGTTTCAGTCTTTGCCGTGATTCCCTTGACCATTCCTATCAGCAGCATGGCGGCGGGAACTAACTGCCCGACTACAATCAATGCGAAGAAGCCGAGAAAAATCCAGATAAACACTCCATCGTTTCCAGTCTGTGCATTCGCGGCGGCAAGTACTGTAGCGGGAACCATTGTTCCTATCAGGGTGGCTAACGTTCTCATGACGTCCTCCTTTCAAATCTTTTCTGTGCCTGCTACTGAAACTGCATCGAGCGTGCCAGAGCATTTGCAAATCACACCGCACCATTTATTTGCAATGATTCAAGCATGTTGCAATAAATTGCGATACCAAAGCCATGATCATACGCACTTACGATTCAAAAAAATGTATAGAAAAGCTATACGCCGCCACACCCTCATTTCCAGAAAAGAGCGCCCCTGAAAGATTTACCGGAAAATAGTGTTAAAATCAGATGTATAAAAATTTTATATTGCTACATCACATTGGTCATAAGGACGACAGTGCATGAAAATGCGCATCTCGCTCATCGTTAAATTCACCTTTGCCACATCCCTGATCCTGCTGGTGTTTATGGGGGTGCTGGATTTCATCAATCTCAGAAATTTCCACAAGGTCATGATCAACTACGCTGTTTCCCATGCGGAAGAAGTTGCCGACATCATTAATCAAAGTGCATACGACGCCATGTTGAAAAACGACAAGGCCAGTCTGTATCACATGATTGGAAGAATTGCCGAAAGCAATACCATTGAACACATTCGACTGATTGATCAAAGAGGCAGAGTTGTATTTTCAAACATCGGAAATGAAATCGGCTCGGTGATTGGCAAGCATGCTGACGAATGCAGCATGTGTCACAGCCCGGCAAAACCAGGTGACCCTTCTCTCACCATGAATCACAGCCGGATCATACGTGCCAGGTCCGGCAGACAGACACTTGGCTTTACCAAGGCGATTTACAATCAACCGGCCTGTTTTAGCGCTTCCTGTCATTTTCATGGCAGAAACGACACCGTGCTTGGCCTGCTGGATATCTCCATTTCCCTGGAAACGCTTCAACAGAAATCCCATGAATACCGTCTGGAATTTGCCCTGCTGACATGCCTGCTTCTGTTGTTGACGGGGGTATTGGTAACCGCACTGACGCATTATCTTGTCTATATTCCGGTGCAGAGACTGGTCCGGCACAGTACCAAGGTTGCAACGGGCGATCTTGAGTCAAGGGTTCCTGTAAGCAGCAGTGATGAACTGGGGGAGCTGTCGGAATCCGTTAACCATATGACCGAAAACCTCGGCAGGGCCGACAGGGAGCTGAAAGGGTGGGCCGACAGCCTTGAACATAAGGTGGAGGAGCGGAGCAGAGAAATCAGGTATATGCAGGAACAGCTGCGGCGCTCTGAAAAACTGGCCTCTCTCGGTACGCTTTCAGCCGGTGTGGCCCATGAGATCAATAATCCGTTGACCGGAATCCTCCTGTATGCCTCAATTCTGAACAGTGACAAGAAACTCGACCCACGTCTGTTGCCTGATGTGGAGAAGATCCTGACCGAGACGAAAAGATGCGCCGACATTGTAAAGGATCTGCTCGAATTCAGCCGGGAGTCGTTACCGGAAAAAGAGGATGTAGCCATTGATCGAATTCTCGACGAAGTGGTGACATTTTTCCATCAGCAACCGGACTTCAGCTCAATCGTTATCACGAAGAATTACGGCACGGGTCTGCCGTCCGTATTTGTCGATCCCAACCAGATCCGGCAGGTCTTCATAAATCTTGTTATTAATGCAGGGCATGCCATGCCTGGATGCGGAGAGCTGGAAATTGCCACCTACCGCTCCAGTGACGATTCCTATATCTGCACGTCATTCACGGATAACGGAACCGGTATCCCGGAAGAAAATCTTGCCAGGATTTTCGATCCCTTCTTTACAACTAAGCCCCAAGGTACCGGGCTTGGATTATCAATTTCATACGGGATAATTGAAAACAATGGCGGGAAAATCGAGGTAACAAGTGCGGTCGGAACAGGAACAACGTTTACGGTCATGCTTCCGGTCTCTTTTGAACGGTCAATGCTCTCCCCGGGCTGAAATACCCAGCTTTTTCATCATACCCTGGAAATTCGGCCGCAGTATGCCGGTCTCTTCAGCCGCTCTGGTGACATTCCAGCCGTTCCGATCCAGGGCATTCCTTACAAACAGACTTTCCAGGGCATCCATGGCATGGTCACGGATATGTCGTTTCATCTCCTTCAGCTCTTCGGCGTTCAGCGGGACACGTTCTATCGTGCCGTTTGCAGAGATCTCCGTTTCCGTGCCATCCCACAGTTCAAGGTCCTCGTTGCGGATAACATCGCCTTCCGCCAGCACGACCGCCCGTTCAATCATATTTTCCAGCTCACGCACATTGCCCGGATACGAATAGTTTTCAAGAAATGAAAGGACATCAGGGGCAACGGACTTGATTTCCTTGCCGATCTCAGCCGTGTATTTTTTCAGAAAATGACGTATCAGGATCGGAATATCCGGCTTACGGTCACGAAGCGGGGGGAGTTCGATGGGGATTATATTCAGGCGGAAAAAGAGATCTTCCCGGAAGATTCCTTCACGAACCATGGTTTTCAGATTCCTGTTTGTTGCTGCGACCAGATGAATATCTATCGGGACCAACTGTGTACCGCCGATAGGTGTGATCTTGCGTTCCTGCAGGGCACGCAGGAGTTTTGCCTGGGTGGACAGGCTGATGTTTGAAACTTCATCCAGAAAAAGTGTCCCGCCGTCCGCAATCTTGAATAACCCGGTCTTTGCCTGAACTGCACCGGTAAAAGAACCTTTCACGTGTCCAAACAATTCACTCTCAAGCAGAGTTTCAGCCAGAGAAGAACAGTCCACCGCCACAAAAGGGTTTTCTTTTCTGGGACTGTTGTCATGGATTGCGCGTGCCGCCAACTCTTTGCCGGTTCCGCTCTCTCCGGTTATCAGAACCGTACTGTTGGTGGCGGCAACATGCATAATCCGGTGATACACCTTCTGCATCTCCTTGCTTTCACCAATAAACTGATGAAAACCGTGCTGCAGACGGACTTCACTTTTAAGAGACACGTCATCGGAAACAGTGCAACGCCGGCTGAGGGCGTTTCGCACCTTTTCCAGTAAAATATCAGGGGCAAACGGTTTCGATATGTAATCCGATGCGCCGTTTTTCATTGCCTCCACGGCCGTATCAACAGAGGCATATCCGGTTATCAGCACGACGGGGGTATTGGGCTGCAGGGTCCGGACACTTTTTAAAACCTCAATCCCGCTCATTCCAGGCATTTTCAAATCGGTAATGATGAGATCAAAGTCCCGTTTCTGCAGGGCTTCAATGCCGCTGTATCCGCTGTTGCAGGTTTCAACAACAAATGATTCCCGCTCCAGAATACGTTTCAAACCGTCCCTGATTACGGCCTCATCATCAATTATAAGAAGCCTGATCTGTTCCATTAGTTGCCCTCTAGCTGTGTCGTACTAAAAGCTACCAGCTATTTCAAACAAGTCAAATGGCTGGCGGATGTGATGAAATATAACCTCCTGCAACAGATGCTGGTGCTAATCCATTAAAGCCTATTATCGCCGGTACGGTTGTAAGATTGAAAACACGTGATACAAGGAACTGTAGAACATATGGATTTCCAACTGATTCCGTGTAATGAAATGCAGCAGGTTCGGGAGTAAAAACCATGAATCGGGACGCCACGATACGTTGGATAATTTGGGCTGTTTGCATGCTCTCGGCAGCAACCGTTTCGGGAGCCGTGAAGAATGAAACCTGTTTGAGTTGTCATGGGAACACAGAATTACGAGGTTCGAGCACCAGGAACGTTTTTATTGATCCGCTCAGATTCAAAGGTACAACGCACGCGCTTGTCGGATGCACGTCATGCCACGACCGGGTTTCTCCGGGTCATCCGGAAGACGGCTACATTCCACAGAAAGCAACCTGCAAAGAGTGTCACGGCCCGGTTTTTGATGAATACTCAAAAAGCATGCATGGATCAAAAGCCCGCTGCAATGACTGTCACAACCCGCACGAAGTACGCTTGCCGATGTTTATGTCCGGCGACGAAATCAACAGCAAATGTGCCCGCTGTCACGACACCCGCAAAACCATCCAAAGCCACTCCAAATGGCTGCCCCAGGCGGACCTCCATATCGATTCACTGCCCTGCATTACCTGTCATACCAGTTCGAAAGAGTATGTCATTACCATGTCAATTGAAAGTCGCGGCGCCGGTAGCGGCGATGATTTCAACATTGCGGGTTATGATGAGCTGGTAAAACTGACGAAAACAGGGGATATCAGCAGGGTGATTGACGTGAATGGCGACAGCCTTGTGTCGCTCAAAGAGTTGAGGGAGTTCAATCATCGACTCCGTGGCCAGAATATGCGCCTATGGGGCATGATGACTCCGGAGATTGTCACGCACAGCTACCAGATTCTTGACAACCGCTGGGACTGCTCTTTCTGCCACGCCTCCGGACCAAAGGCCATGCAGAAAAGCTATATCGCATTTCCTGAAAAAAACGGCGGGTATACCAGGCTTGCTGTAGAAAAGGGTGCCATCCTTGATATCCTTTACGGAACACCTGATTTTTACATGCTCGGAACAACCAGAAGCACTCCTCTTAACATTATCGGCGCCCTGATCGTCGCCGCAGGATTGGCTTTTCCGGTAAGCCATGGTTTCTTCCGATTCCTGACCAGAAAAAACCGAAGGGAGGAGGGACCAGATGCATAAAGAAATGATGTACGTTACCCCCATGCCTGTCCGGATCTGGCACTGGCTGAATGCCTTCGGGATCGTTACCTTGTGTGTGACCGGCCTTCAGATACGGTTTCCCGATTACATAAACATCTTTGGGGCATACAAAGCCGCCATACGGCTGCACAACACCGCCGGTGCGGTCGTTTCCGTTTCCTATCTGCTCTGGCTGAGTTACTACATGGTCGTCGCTAGAAGTCTTATAAAACTCTACGTTCCAACATTTGACGATCTGAAATCAGGAATCCTGCGTCAAGCCTACTTCTATTTTCTCACCTACTTTCTAGGAAAACCGAACCCGCACCACGCTTCACCCGAAAGCAAATTCAACCCCATGCAGAAGGCTGCCTATCTGATAATCATGTTCATACTGTTGCCGCTGGTAATAGCAAGTGGTGTTCTACTGATGTACGTCGCACCATTGCGAGAGTTGTTGCTCCTGCTGGGTGGCATTAAAATGCTGGTCGGGACACACTTTCTGCTTGCCTGCTGCTTTACCGCCTTCCTTTTCATTCATATCTATCTGGCAACCCTCGGGCACACCCCGCTGGCTCATTTCAAGCCCATGTGGAACGGATGGGAGGAAGAAACCGTCGAGGACCGTGATTCCGTAGAGACCGCTGAACGCTAGGCGGCGGAACGTACTTTGAAACCCAGACAGGGGAGCGAACCGATGAAATGCGTCCCGATACTCTATGCTGTTTTAATAAGTCTGATACTGCACAGCACGGCATCAGCCGTCACAATGCGGGATGTGGTCTATACCACCAAAAATGCCGGCACGGTGGTGTTCAGTCATACGATTCACAGCAAGCAGAAAGGGATGGCCGGCAATTGCCGGGCCTGTCACGACGCAATTTTCGATCTGAAAAAGAAAAAATCGTTTTCAATGAAAGAGATGGAAAAAGGGAAATCGTGCGGGACATGTCATAACGGAAAAAAGGGGTTCGGACTCAGCCGCTGCACCCGCTGTCATCAAACCAGGGAAATAACCTACAAGGTCAAATCAACAGGGACCGTCAGATTCAGTCATCTGACGCATCTGACAACATATCCGAATTGCAGCAGCTGCCATCCGGTGTTTTTTACCGCCGGCCGCAACAAACCCGTCAGCATGTCTGAGATGAAGAAGGGAAAATCATGCGGCGCATGCCACAATTCCAGACAGGCCTTTTCCGTGAAAGAGTGCGCAAAGTGCCACCCGACCCGGGAACTTGTATTTGAGGACAAGGACGCCGGTAACGTAACGTTCAGCCACGCGTTTCATTCCGGAGTTTACACGTGTACGGACTGCCATACAGCCCTGTACGCTACGGTTCGCAGCAAAAAGAAGGTATCAATGAAAGCGATGGAAGCGGGGAAATCCTGCGGAAGCTGCCATGATGGCACAACGGCATTCAGCGTGAAGGACAAATGTGAGTCATGCCATAAAATGTAGCTGTATCCCTATGGCCTGAACGATACACACAATGCGGAGGATACATATGTTTGCAACTCTTGCAGGAAAAGCCCTGGTTCCGGTCGGTCTTGCAGTTACCGGATTCATGGTTGTCTGCTGCCTGGTTCTGTACTCGGTTATCCGTGAAGACCTGCATCACAGCGAGATCGTTCATGCCGCCAATCTTGCCGATACCATCCTGAAATCAACCCGCTATGCAATGCACAAATCCGATCGCGATACGCTGGCAACGATCATACGGAATGTGGGAGAGCAAAAAGGTGTCGATCATGTCAGAATATTCAATAAGAAGGGGGTTGTTACCTTTTCCGCCAAAACGGGTGAACTGAATCATCAGGTGGATAAAAATGCAGAAGGGTGCATCATTTGCCACAATGGGGCGGTGCCTGACACTACCCTGGGGAACATGCAACAGGTCCGTACATTCAAAAACCAGAATGGGTTGGATGTGATCGCAATTACCGCTCCCATTTACAATGAGCCTGACTGTTCAACCGCCGCCTGTCATGTCCACCTTCCCGGACAAAAGATTCTGGGAACGCTGGATATCGGACTGTCGCGGGGAGAGCATCAACGATCACTTGCCATGCTGCGTATCCAGATGCTCATCTTTACATTAATGAGTCTGGTCCTGACAATCGGTGGTGTTACGGCTCTGTTGAGAAGAAATGTTTTTCTCCCGGTGGAAAAATTGCGCACGTACGTGGAGTCCGCCGCAATGGACAACGATGACCCGCCACCGCCACCATATCTGCCGCATGATCTCGACATTATAGCGGCGCGTTTCTACAACAAATCAACAAACCGCAAAAACGATGAGCATACTTCCTGAAACCGCACGTATGGAAATATCAGACAGGATCTGTGCGGCAGCATCGGTGCGTTCATGACTGACATGCGTGAAAACAATATGACGGGTACCGGTAATGAGCCCGGCACGAGCAGTGAAAATCTGCGCCAGGAATTATCCCGTGAGATCAATCGTCTGAATAGATTTTCCACCCGGGGTATTCAGGCACTGGCACTATTTTTATTTATCAGCATCCTTGCCTGGTGGGACTTTCCCCTGCTGCCGAAGCCCGAAACAGTCACCGCCCTTTTGGGGAACCCTCCAACGGCACGGATGATCAGCATCGTGCTCCTGCTCTATACTTTTTCGGCCATAATCCTGAGCCTTTCGCGCATGACCACAGGCATTGAACACCGGAGCAGTTTTTGTCATGCAGGCTATCTTGCCGCATTCTATCTTTTTTATTATTTCGGGAAAGCGCTTGAAGATAATTATTGGGCGGTATTTGGTGCCGGTATAACCATCCTGGGTGTTGAAAGTTACCGGATCTGGACGTTTTGTGCCGAAGCTGTTGCAAAAATAAAGGCCGAACTCGATTTTGTAATTAGAACCGGGCGCCTGCCACCTCAGGAATAAGAGATCTTTCTGTTATCCGTTTATCGGATGTTATTTTCTCCGTTGCATCTTTTTTTCCCTTCCAGCAGCACCCGCCAGTAATAGCCGGCCACAAAACCGCCCACCACCCCGGCCATCAGAAACATGAACAGCTGCAGATCACCCTCCGCTGTGGGAATCAGTGGGGCCCGCTCCGGACGCCCCTGCTCCCGGGCAATCTTGTTGACTACGGCCTCGTCCACACCCGGCCACTTTTCAGCAGCAGATGCAGCGCCGCTCATCAAACCGGCGGACATGACCAGTAACACCAAAAATCTTCCTACCGTTCGTGCCATCAGCGTTCCCTCTCAATCCCGGCCAGGGCCGTCCGGGCCAGCAGGTCCGGCCGTTTCTTGCGGATCAGCGAAACCATGCCGGCGGTAATGCACCCCTCAATAATGCCAAGCGGCAACTGGGTCGGGACGAAGGCCAGCACGATCTTCCCCGCCAGCGGCCAGAAGGGCATACTCCCCCGCAGACCTGCCGCCATAATCAGCGCCGTACCGCCATAGGTGGCCCAGTCTGCCAGCAGTCCGGCTGCAAAGGCGGCCACGACCACCCCTACCCCGGCCAGGCGCAACCCGCGAAACGCAAAGTACCCGGCAAACGATCCCAGAACACCCATACTGAAAAGGTTGGCACCCCAGGTAGACAATCCACCGTGGGATAAAAACAGTCCCTGGATCAGCAGGGCTACGGCCGCTGCCACAACGCCCAGGGTCGGTCCCAGCAGAACCGCCGCCAGTCCGGTTCCGCAGGGGTGCGAACAGGTTCCGGCCAGGGGGACCGGCACCGGCATACAGGAGATCACAAATACCACTGCAGCCACCATACCCACCAGGGGCTTGCTGGAAAGATCATGTTTCGAGCGTTGCGCCAGCGTCCGCAGCCCCAGGGCCAGAAACGGGGCCGAGGCCACAAACCAGAACAGCGCCCAGGAAAACGGCAGAATCCCTTCGGAGATATGCATGGCAAAAGCATGGGATGGCAGAAGTACGACAGGCAGGCAGGCTGACAACAGAATGATGCGACGATGTTTCATGATACGCTCCCGTCCCCACGGTTGGAGTGATGTCGTACCGGTTTCAGATCGAGAATGAAATCAAGGCGGCGAGGTCTGAGGCGACGAAGGCGTACAATTAAGTACGTTGAGGAGCCGAAGACGAGCCAACGAAGATAGCAACTTGATATGGAACCGGATGGCTTCCAGCCAGGTTTCCTGGCTTGGGGATCACCCCTCCTCCGCGCCTTCCCGGTCTTACCAGTGGCGTTCATGCGGATTCGGTCCCCCCGTACAGTTGCGGGGCAGCGCCGGAATGTAACCGGCTTCCCTACAGCTGGAAGCAAAATGTTTAGCCTTGTAGCATGGCACCTTGGCTTTTGCAAGCCTGCACAAAAGAGGCGGCTATTCCGGGATGACTGCCGAAATGCAGGTGCAGGTAGGAGGCCAGACAGTTGCCGACCCGATACCCTTCCAGCCCCAGGGATTCCCCGCGGCGACTGACGGAGTAGAGCCGCTCCACTGATTCCGGCATGGGGCCGATCTCCGAGTAGTGGAATTCATGGCCGCGCAGTTCGGCACCACGCTCACCAACAGCACAGTCGGCCAAAAGTTCGGCCTGGCGATACCCGAGCGCCTTGCGTTTGGCAAGCATGCGGGCCCTCACGGGGAAGATCCCCACCAGATCGGCGCCATCTTCAAGCCCTGCGGTCAGGTAAATCAGCCCGCCGCATTCGGCATAGACCGGCAGACCCTTCTCAACGGCCGACCGAATGGCGCTGCGCATGCCACGATTGGCAGACAGGCCGTCGCCATGCAGCTCCGGATAGCCCCCCGGCAGGTAGATACCGGCGATATCCGTCGGAAGAGCGTTGTCATCCAGCGGCGAGAAAAAGACAATCTCGGCGCCGGCTTCACGCAGCAAGCGCAGGTTGTCCTGGTAGCAGAAACAGAAAGCGGCATCGCGGGCCACGGCGATGCGGACTTCGGCATTGCCTATGCCCCCCTCCCCTCGCGGGAGGGGGTTGGGGGGTGGGGGAAGCACGCTATTGTGCAATCCGTAGCACCTTCACCCCCACCCCAACCCTCCTCCGTCAAGGGGGAGGGAGTTCTTTCAAACACCCTTGACTCTAAATGTAACTCCGCCAGTCCATCCAGATCCAGACACTCCTCGGCCATGGCAACCAGACGATCAACAAACGCCTCCGGCAGCGGATTGTCCCCGGCCGTCACCAATCCCAGGTGGCGGGAGGATATCGCCAGGGAGTCGTCCCGCAGCAGGCAGCCGAACACACGCACCTGCGGCAGGGAGTCCGCCAGCGCCTGCCGCAGCAGATCGGCGTGGGATGCACTCCCCACATTATTAAAGATCACCCCGGCAATGGTAATTGCAGGATCGAAATCCAAAAAACCTTTCACCAAGGCTGCGGCACTGGCCGCCATACCACGTGCGTTGACCACCAGCACGACCGGCGCACCGGAAATGGCAGCAATCTGGGCACTGCTACCCTGACGGAAGGATGAACCGATACCGTCGAACAGCCCCATGACGCCTTCAATGATCGCCACACCGGCGCCAGCGGCATGCCTGCCGAATGTATCCCGCACAAACTCCTCCGGGCACATCCAGGCATCCAGATTGATGGAAGGAGCACCCGTCACGAGCTGATGATAACCGGGGTCGATAAAATCCGGGCCGCATTTGAAAGGCGTCACCGCCAGCCCACGACGGGTCAGGGCGGCCATAATCGCCAGGCTGACAGTGGTCTTGCCGCTGCCGCTCTGGGGGGCGGCTATCAGGAAGCCTTTTGTATTCATCGCAGTGATCTCCGCGCCCCGCCATACTGGAAAAACGCTATCAGATGGAATTCATCCTTATCATACCCTTTGGGGAAACCGCCCACCGGGCCGATCAGTTTAAGCGTCCGGAATACCTCGTCGTCAAGCACCTTGGCACCGGAACTCTCCAGCAATTGCGTAGCTACAATCTCACCCCGCCGGTTGAAGGTGATCTTGACCGGAGTAATGCCCTCGATACCCTTCATGGCAGCTTCCTGAGGATAGCGCCAGACACCGTACACTGAATTTTCAAAGCGCCTCAGAAAAGAACCAAACAGGACATCGTCGCTATTCAAAAGACGCGTATCACCTTCAGCAATGTCACGCTCAAATTTTCTGCGATAGCTCTCTTCCAGTTTGGCCAGGCGGTTGGCACCGGGAAACAGCTGCGGCTGCGGAGTAGCTTGTGCGGCCGGCGTTTTTGGTTTCAGAAGGCTGTATGCCGAAGATCCCGGCGTAACCGGAGTTTCGCGAACCGTGGCTGAAGTATTGTCGCGTGGGCGTGTCTGTTGGACCGGCTGAGGTTTACGAGTTTCGGCAGCGGACTGTTTGGGAACATCCGTATTTATGGCGTCAAGCCCTCGTGGCGCGCTCTCACGCGGCACACGAATTTCCTGCTCTGATTGGCGGGGTGTTCGCGGTTGAACATCAGGGATCCGGGGTTTCAACTCGGGCATCTGCTGCAAATCGATAAAAACCGGTTCCTTCGGTGCAGGCGGCTTCTGGGCGGGGAAATAATACAACAGCGCCCCGACCGCCGCGTGCAGCAGCAGCGAGACAACCAGCAGTACCAGAAAAGATTTTTCTACATAGCGGTCTGACATATCAGGGGGTAACCTGGAAAACCGGAGAAAACGGCATCATGCCACCATCTGCGGGACAGATTGAAACTGCTGATCATAGGTGAGGACGGAATCCGTACTACTGCCGGTTTCCTTGCGGAGAAACGCCAGAATCTCCTTGAGGCTTTCCAGGATATGAGCCTCGTTCTTCGGAAATTCCGCCGGATCAAGTTCCAGAGTCACAGTGCTCTCGTACTCCGTGCTGCGCAGATGGTTGAGAAATCGTGTCAGCGGCAGTATGCCGTGCCCGGGCAGCAGATGCTCCCGGCCGTGACCGTAGTCGGAAAAATGAATATTCCGGATACGCCCCGATTCATAGAACAGATAGAAGTCGTTGATGAAGTTGGCCTTGCCCGATCCCATGTGGGTGCAATCAAAGGTCATAAAGAGGTTGTGCTCGTGGAGAAAATCAATCATGCGCTGGGTGTTGGAAAGGATGTTGGGATTGATTTTGTATTTCCCGACCCAGGGCATATTCTCGATGGTTACAATCACCTGGCCATTACGACCGATCTCTTTCTGAAAATCGCGGACACTGTAGAGCCAGCGCCAGAAACCGACCTCGCCCCCCATCCAGGAGGGTGGGTGGAAGTTGACCAGAGGAATCGAACGGTCAGCCGCCAGTTCGACTGAGATACGCAGGGAATCGATCGGGCCACCCCAGCCATCCAGCGGCATGAACGGGGCGTGGATCGAGTGAATCGTGGTGATGCTCTGTAGCGAGGAGATCAATTTGGTGGGGCTGTTTTTCTGGAAATCCTGATTAATGATCAGTTCTACGCCGTCAAAACCGGCCTCCGCCGAAAGTTCACAGACTCTGTGAATCGGGAGGGTAAACAACGAGCCGGTTGAAAGCGAAATGCGCATGGATCTCAGCCCTCCATGCTGTTGTAGGTCAATCCCACATGTCGCTGGATCACTCCCACAGTTTCCAGTGATTCACGCAATGTCGCCTGTTCGCTGTCACTGAGGTCGTCAATTTCCAGATGCAGGGCTCCCTCGTCGCTCCACACAGGATGCTTCCCCGCTTCGCGCAGCAGACGGAGTTCATGCAAGGCATGCCAGGCGTGTAGCAGCCGTTCGGCCATATCCACATTCAGCTTACGTTTCCAGAGCACTTCGCGGATACGTTGCGGGGTTGAGGCAGCACTCAAGTTTTTGATCAGTGCCAGAGCGGAGATTGCCGCTGATAGCGGATGCAGGCCGTTATCCAGCAAGGCAAATCTCCCCCGGTACGGCCCTTTTTTTTCGAAACGCATGCCCCCGAGAATACCGATGCCGTGGGACAGACCCTGTACCCGCGTCACCAGAAAATCCATTGCGGCCCGGTATTTTTTCAGATGGGACACGAACAGCTGAAAAAAATCATCGTCGAAACCTTCATCCTGATACAGCAATGACTGGTCTGAAAGCCTGAAAAAATCGATCAGATCGTCAAACTCTCCCTGATCCAACCACTGCAGCAGCCGTTTTCGCCAATCGGCCGGGCTGCCGCACCAGGCCTCGTTAAACGGCGACACCTTTTCATCAATCAGAAAACCACAGGCAGCAAAACCTTCGTGGATCAACTGCCCCAGGCGGTTAACTGCCCCGCGGTCTACGCTGTCCACATCTCCGTGGATCAGCATCGTATGAAACGGGCAGAATGGAGAAAACTCCTGGCGACCGGCCGGCCCCAGAGCGATCAACTTCAATTGCGGCAGATTTTCCGCAGCTTTCCCAAGCGTGACACGTGCTTGCCGCATGATCGTTCCGGACAGTACCCGCAGAAAACGGTCGCTTAATTCGTAAAACGCCGTGGCCGAGTGGTGAATACCGACATGCTCGTAAAGAGTGGTGAAATAGGCGTCGGTAAACTCCTTGAAGCGGGAGTGGTCGGTACAGACCGAAACCTCATCCAGGATTGTTTTACAACGGAGGATAAAACTGTCATTTTCAGCCACAAGTTCATCAAGCGCCTGACCTGCACTCGCAAGCAGCTGTTCCCCTTCACCGGACTTGCAGAACTCCAGACGTGCAAGAAGCTGCTGACGGAAGGTGGCGGTAAAATCGCCGGCGGCGCGCCAGGCCAGGACATCATTTCCTTTGGCAGAAACCAGAAGTGCCATTACTCCTCCGTACAGTCATGCACGTTTTTGGCGAGGAAACTGCGAATTGTTTCTGAAGGCGGTTCCGTCAGCAGTGAGACCACCACCATGATGACAATCACCAGTGGTGCGCCGATAAAGGCCGATGAGGTTACGGGAAGCACATAGGCCAGAACCGGTGCGACATCCCGAAGTACAAAGGGAAGAAAGGTGATAACGATGCCGGACAGCATGCCGACGATGGCACCGGTTGCATTGGCCCGCCCCCACCAGATCCCCAGCAGAAAGGCCGGAAAGATGGTATTGCCGGCCAGTGCAAACGCCAGGGCTGCAATCTCGGCAATCATCCCCCAGGGTTGCAGGGTGAGTAAGAGAACAATGATGGCCAACAGAAGAAAAAAGGCCTTGGCAGCATAGACCTTGTCATTTTCCGAGGCATTCGGGCGGATCAGGCGCGAATAAATGTCATAGGAAAAGGAGGCTGAACCTGACAGCATCAGACCGGCAGCCGCTGAAAAGGCGGCACTCATGCCCCCTGCCACCAGCAGACCGACTACCCAGATCGGCAGGCCGGCATAACTGACTGCAGAAAGAATAACCATATCGGCGTTGGCCGGGTCCGGCGTAAACGGTAGTCCGCCGCGGGCCTCGAACAGACGTCCCAGAACACCGTAGGCCGGAGCCGACCAGTAGATCAGGGCGATAAAGAAGAGACCCCACACGACTCCCCAGCGGGCATCACGGATACCGGGAACCATGTAGAAGCGCGAAAGAACGTGGGGTAATCCTGCAGTGCCGAACATGAGGGTAAAGCAGAGCGCCAGCCAGTGAAACAGGGATTCGTTGGAAAACGGCTCTGACCAGGCAAAGCCGAATTGCTGATGCAGATCGGTTATGGCGGCACCATAGCCGAACTGGGGCAGGATCCAGAAATAGCCCAGTTTGCGGGTCAGCAGCATCAGCGGAAGAATAAAGGCCACAATCAGCACAAAATACTGCAGCTTCTGATTACGGGCCACCCCCATAGTGCCTGATACCACCACCAGCAGCACTACCATGGATGCCCCGAGTATCACGGCCGGGGTATAGTCAATACCGAACAGCCAGGAAGCCAGCAGGGCAATTCCGCGAAACTGGGCCACGCTGTAGATCACAGCGATCAGTATGGATATGAACGCCACCAGCGTACGGGCGTTGGCCGATTCGTAGCGGAAACCGACAAAATCGGGGGCCGTGAATTTCCCGAAGCGGCGGATCTGGCTGGCCATCAGCACCAGCAGGAGCACATATCCCCCGGTCCACCCTACGACGAAGGCCATGGCATAATAACCCTTCAGGTAGAACATCCCCGCCAGCCCCATGAAACTGGCAGCACTCATCCAGTTGCTGGCGATGGCTGCACCGATGCCGACCCGGCCGGTGTAGCCGCCGTGAAAACCGTAGTCGGTGGCCTGCCGCGAACGGGTACGCAGACCGGACAGGATCAGTACGGCAAACATGCCGGCCACAATGGCCAATGGTAAAAACTGTACCGTGGAAGATGACATGGACTACTCCTCCTCTACCCTTGTCGAACCGGGCACTCTGAAGCGCAGGGAACCATCCAGACTTTTAACCGCATGGCGGTCCATCCAGAAATTAAAAATTGCACAAAGTATGATGAACCAGAGCGGCAGAAACTGGCCGGTCAACCAGAAATGAACCGGCAGATTGAAGAAGGTCAGCTCATTCAGCAGCAACTCCGAATAGTTGATCTCCAGCGAATATACCAGCACCTGAAAGCCGACGATGGCCAGCAACCATCCGGCCAGCACCAGCCGAATGACCCGCACCTCGCTGCGCATGGCTCTCCCCTGCGGCCTGAAAAAACTGGTTCCCCTGCTCTCGCTGCGGTCCGGCATATCAACCTCCTGCCTGCATCTTCTTACGGTAGTGAATGTAATAGATCTGCTTTCCCTCTGCCATAAACTTTACCATATATTTGGACAGGGGATATCCTTCCAGCGCATGCCGGAACAGGTCGGGAGCCAGGATGTTCTCGAAACCGGAACAGTCGGGCATGAATTCGGCTACATCCTGGCCGTAATCCTCGAAATCGGTGGCAAAATACAGATCGGATCCCGGCAGCATGAAATCCTCCAGATAGCCGACAAATTCCGGGTTGACCAATCGCCGCTTGCGGTGGCGGATCTTCGGCCAGGGATCGGGGCAGTTGATCACCACCGCCCGCAGTGATTGCCGGGGAATGCAACGATCCATGAAAGAGCGGGCCTCGTCCCGAATCACACGCAGATTGTCCAGCCCTATCTTGTCGGCCCTCTTGCAGGTTTTGATACACCCCTTGTTGTAGTAATCCAGTGCCAGATAGTTCCAGTCGGGATGCAGCGTTGCCATCTGGGCCGCAAAGTCTCCGACTCCGCAGCCGATCTCGAATAGCATCGGGTTGTGATTACCAAATATCCCGGACCATTCCGGCATGGCCGTCAACTGTTCCGGGGGAATAAAACGGGGGGAAGTTATGGGAATAAGTTTCACGCAGTCACCTGTCAAAATAGTGTAATCGGCATAATCTAGCATAGGTCAGGACCAATTTTCACCGCTTTTTGCACTGTCAGGTCGCCTGCTGACATTGCCTGCACATTATTCAGCGCAGTCGGCACGTCACGACCTGGAGCTTTCCGTCGCTAACGTACCGGAATGTATGCGTGACCTGGCAGATAACCGCTTGAACGTAAACGATTGTGGGGAACATTTCGCCTTAACATTTTTCCTGTGCTGTGGTATAGACATACGACATTTAATTTCGGGGAGATTATATGGAAGTTTTTGGCGGGTTCATGGTCATGATGAGCATCATCGGCCTGTTTCTGGCTGTTGTGTGGCTGATCATGCCGTTTGTGGTATTCGCCATAAAGGGTAAACAGGATCGAACGCTGGAGTTGCTGGAAGCGCTGGAAAAAAGGCTGTCGATAATTGAAGGGAAACTTGTGCAAATCCAGGCGGCAGAGGCATCACGCCAGACCCCCGAAACGCCGGCCGAACCGGATCCCGTCGCAGCGGAGCTCTGTACCTCGCCGCCCTCAATTTCCCCTGCCTGATTCATATCTGCAGAAATACACCACGCACCGTTTTTCGGAGGACTTTACACATGTTGTTGCAGGGCAAAAAAGCGCTGATTTTTGGAATCGCAAACGATAAAAGCATCGCCTGGGCTATTGCCAAGGCATTTCATGAGCAGGGCGCAGAACTGGCCGTCACATACGCCGGTGAGGCATTGGAAAAAAGGGTCGTCCCCCTGGCAGAGTCACTAAATGCTGCTGCAATTCTACCCTGCAATGTCACCAGCGACGATGACATCCGGGCTGTTTTCAGCGAGCTTTCAAAGGTCTGGGATGGGGTGGATATCATCGTCCACTCAGTGGCCTTTGCCAACAAGGAAGAGCTGAAAGGTACGATTATCGGCACCACCCGTGAAGGTTTTGCCACCGCCATGGACATCAGCGTTTACTCCTTTCTGGGTATTATGAAGGAGGCGCTGCCTATGATGCAGGGACGCGCCGCCACAGCCCTGACTCTCAGCTACTACGGCGCTATGAAGGTATTTCCCAACTACAATGTCATGGGAGTCGCCAAGGCCGCCCTGGAAGCCTCGGTGCGATACCTGTCCGAGGCCGTGGGACCGGAAGGAATCCGCGTCAACGCCATTTCTGCCGGCCCGATCAAGACTCTGGCCGCCTCGGGTGTCAATGGCTTTTCCCAGATCCTGCACAGCGTGGAGGAGCGTGCCCCGCTGCGCCGCACCATCACCCAGGATGACGTGGCCCGCTCGGCGGTCTATCTCTGCAGCGATCTTTCCAGCGGTGTAACCGGCGAGATTCACTACGTCGACGGCGGCTACAACGTCACCGGCCTGTAATACAGAACACCGGTAACGACTGGCACCACCCGGTCGTTACCGGCCGCAACCCCAATCTGACTCACCCCGGAGCCCCCCATCAAAGAAGCGCACGGAAATCTGGCAGGTCTCAAATCAAGTCAAATCTCGGCCCTGGAACGCCTTTATCGCCGACGTATCCCCCCCGCAGAATTCTGTTCCCACGATCTTGCCAGCCGACTGGTGGAACTGTCCGCAGATATCCGCCGCCAGATCGGCATACTGGTTAGCCGCAGCGGTGTCGTGGAGTATGTGATTGTCGGTGATGAAAAGGGGCTGGTTATTCCGGCCTTGAACGATTACCCTCTGGGCAAGCGCCCCCTGCGCGGCCTACGCCTGATCCACACCCACCTGAAAAACGAGCCGATCACCGAAGATGACATCACCGACCTGTCGCTCTTGCGGCTGGATCTGCTGGCAACCCTGCTGTTCGTACCGGGCAAGCAGCAGATCTACACCCAGCTGGCCTGGCTGTCCGGCAGCCACAGCGGTTCTCCGGCTACGACAGAACCGGTCACAGCACTGGAACGGATCGATCTGGACTGTCTTCATTTCATCCCCGAACTGGAAGCGGAGCTGGAGAAGAATGCCCGGACAGTCAAGGCGGGCGACGCACTGGAACGGGCCATCCTGATCTCCGTGACCACCGGCGGGACGCGTCAGGATGCTGAAGATTCCATGGCCGAACTGCGCGAACTGGCCCGCACATCACAGGTCGAAGCGTTGGACGAATTCATTCAGCGGCCCCACAGCCTCAATCCACGCTACGTCATGGGTGAGGGCAAGATGCGGGACGTGGTGATCCGGGCCCTGCAGCGCGGTGCCACCATGCTGATCTTCGATCAGGAGCTGACCCCGGCCCAGATCCGCTCCATCTCGGCCTTGACGGAACTGAAGGTCATTGACCGCAGCCAGCTGATCCTGGATATTTTTGCCCGCCGGGCCAAAAGCCTGGACGGTAAGGTACAGGTGGAGCTGGCCCAGCTCAAATACCTGCTGCCGCGCCTGACCGGCCGCGGCGTACAGATGTCGCGTCTGATGGGAGGCATCGGCGGACGTGGGCCGGGTGAAACCAAGCTGGAAACCGACCGCCGGCGCATCCGTGACCGGATTGCCAGCCTGGAGCGGGTTCTGGAAGACCTTTCCCGGGGGCGATCTCAACGGCGGCAGCAGCGCATCAAGTCCGGCGTGCCGATCATCTCCATCGTCGGCTACACCAATGCCGGCAAGTCAACCCTGCTGAACGCCCTTACCAAGAGCGACGTCTTTACCGAAGACCTGCTGTTTGCCACCCTGGACACCTCCACCCGCCGCCTGCGTTTCCCCCGGGAGCGGGAGGTCATCATCACCGACACGGTCGGCTTTATCCGCTCGCTTCCCAAGTCACTGATGGGGGCCTTCAAGGCCACCCTGGAGGAGTTGCAGGACGCCAATCTGCTGCTGCACGTGGTTGACAGTTCCAATCCCCGGTTTGAGGATCAGATTATCCAGGTGCGGACGATTCTTGAAGAGTTGGGTTTGGGGGATAAGGATCAACTGCTGGTCTTCAACAAGTCGGACCTGCTCAATGACATGAAGAAGAAGGATACGGTAGCGTTTCTGCGGATCCGTCAATCGGCCCGCACCCAGAACGGCATCACCGTGTCGGCCCGCGACCGCAAGAGCCTGGAACCGTTGATGGCCGAACTTCAGCGGCGCTTCTGGCCGGAGGATATTGAGCCGGAATGGCAGGAGCAGCCATAGCGACCATCACCCGGATTCAGTGGATCAGGCCCAGATTGCTAAGCTCCTGAATGAGCTTTTTCCGGTTTACCGGCTTGGTGACATAGGCCGAGGCACCGCAGGCAAAAAATGAATTCAGAATAGTTGCCGAGGTGTTGTCGGCAGTAATGATGATAACCTTGGATTCCAGGGAGGGGTCCAGACAGAGGGCCAGCTCGGCTTCGCGAATGGCCTGCAATGCTTTGAGGCCGTTCATGCCAGGCATGGTGATATCGAGACAGATCACATTATAATGTTCGCCGGTCATGTGGGCCAGATCAAAGGCGCACAGCGCAGCTTCACCGTTCTCAGCCAGATTACAAACAAAATATTCGTCCAGAATCGCCTTTAGAATAAACCTGCTGGTTATTTCATCATCCACAATCAGACATCTGTTCATCGTTGCCCCTCCGGCAGAAATCTGCTATTCGAACTGCCCCTTGAACTCTTCCACAATCTGCCGCAGTCCGGCCACCTCTTCTCGTAAGGCGGCCACCTCTTCCTCCAGCCTTGAAATCCGTTCATCACCTGCTATCACCCTCTGACGGGCCGGTTCAAGGGGTGTGCCTCCCTCTTCCACAGCCGTTTCCACCGGTTTCCCGGAAAACAGATGGGCATAACGGGCTTCCTTGCGACCCGGCTGGCGAGCCAGGCGGGTTATCAATGGATGCTCCCGCTCCATCAACTCTTTCAGGATTTCTTCCACTGCAGCCAAATCGGAGAAGGAGTGCATGCGCTCCGCCCGGGTGCGCAGTTCGCCCACCGTCTGGGGACCACGCACCAGCAGCTCACACATGACCGCCAACTCTGCAGGGACCAGTTCCAGGTTTTCCGCCAGCAGATGACGATACTTCGCCACACGGCTGCTTTCGCCCGACACGACCGTCAGCTGGTTAAACCGCAGCCGGTTCAGCGCCCGCACCACATCCTCTTCAGCCAGCGCCATAGCCGGATCGCGGTTTGACTTCTGGTTGCAGGCATTGGTGAGCGAATTCAAAGACAGGGGATAGTACTCCGGAGTGGTCATCTCCTTTTCTATCAGGCAACCCAGTACTCGAACTTCAACCTCGTTCAACAGATTCTCCATTATATCCTCCTCGTAATTTCAGTTCGCATCATCCGTATACACGTAGACAGGTATACACAATTGGCACCACCGTACGGGCTGGCTATACTGGCCCTGTTTCCTTCCATGCCACCCAGAGGATACCCCACCATGTGCAAGAAACTTTTTATTGCCGCCACCGGACAGCATTGCGGAAAAACCACCGTCAGCCTGTCGCTGATGCACCTGGCGCGCCAGCGCTACGGCCGGGTCGGTTACATCAAGCCGATCGGCCCAAAGTGTCAGACCTTCAACGGCGTGGTTGCCGATAAAGATGCCGTTCTGATGGCCCAGGTTTTCGGCCTGGAAGAGCAGATCGCCCTGATGTCACCGCTGGTCCTGGGTAAGGGTGCCACCAGCAAATTCCTGGATGGCGAACTGCAGCGTGAGTGGGCGGCGGAGCAGATTAGCACAGCCTGCAAAAAACTGGAATCCTGCTGTGATGTTTTACTGGTAGAAGGCGCCGGGCACGGCGGCGTCGGTTCGGTCATCGGCCTCAACAACGCCGATGTGGCTAAACTGGTGGATGCGCCGGTGATTATGGTGGCCGGCGGCGGTATCGGCAATGTCATCGACTCGGTCCAGCTCAACCTGGCGCTCTACGAAAAACAGGGCGTCGACGTGCGCATGCTGCTGATCAACAAGCTGCTAGCTGAAAAACGGGAAAAGTCCCTGGCATACCTGTCCAAATATTTCGAGACCAGCCAGACCCGCGTCTGTGGAGCCTTCGATTATTCACCCGTGCTGGCTGACCCCACGCTGCACAGCGTTTCCAAACTCCTTGCCAGCCCGCTCCGGGGGGATCTCAACCAGAAACAGCGCATCATCCACCATATCCAGCTGGGGGCAGCCTCATCGCAGAAGGTCATCGACAACCTGCAGGATTCGACCCTGCTGATCACCACCAGCTCACGGGACGAACTGCTGGTGACACTATCCTCGCTGTACCATATCCCGGCCTATCACAAACAGATTGCAGGGTTGGTGATTCCCGGCCATGCTCCGGTAACCGCCATCACCCAACGCATTATCGACGACAGCGGCATCCCCTACATCCGCATCGAGCAGAACACCGCCGAGGCCTTTACGGCCCTCAACAATCATGTTTCCAAGATCTCCGCTGAAGATACGGAAAAAATTTCCCTGGTTACCAGCCAGGCCGAACAGGTGATCGACTTCGATGCCATTGAGAGGGTGCTGGAGTAAGGAACATCAGTAATGCGGCGGAGGGTCTTCCTCCTCGGCCGTTCTGTTGATCGATGGTGTCATGACCATAAACTGATCGCGCATGGCCGCCAGCTCGCGCTGGATTCGCTCAATGGCCAGTTCCTGGCGATAAACGGTGTCATTCAGTTCGGCAATCGTCTTTTCCTGATGCATGAAGCGCAGCTCCAGCTCCGTAACTCTCTCTTCCATTTCAGTTCCCGTTTTCCTTTACCGTTAATGCCCTGCGCATACGCTCCAGGGCCGCTATCAATGTTGACCGAGTGCAACCAAAATTGAGCCGCACAAAACCGGGTGCGCCAAAAGGTGCGCCATCGGACAGCCCCACGCCCCCCTTCTCGAAGAAACCGGCCGGATCGGACAGCCCCAATCCACGGGCATCAATCCAGGCCAGGTAGGTTGATTCCACCGGCCACGTTTTCAATCCCGGCATTGCAGCAACCTCACACAGCACCAGATCACGATTACCCCGCAGATAGTCAAGCAGCCCCTTTCGCCACTCCTCCGAATCACAGTAGGCCGCCAGGGCGGCCGTATAGCCCAGCAGATTGACATGCGGCACAATACCGGCCATGACGTGACGGAAGGAGCGCCGCAGAGCTTTGTCCGGAATGACCGCGAAGGAGCAGCCCAACCCGGGGATGTTGTAGGTCTTGCTTGGGGCCTGCAGGGTGATAGTGCGTCGGGCGGCCTCATCAGAAAGTGCGGCAAAAGGGATATGCCGCGTACCCTGCTCCAGTACCAGCCCGGCATGGATCTCATCAGAACAGATCACCAGATTATGCCGCACAGCCAGCTCCAGCAGGGCCTGTTGTTCCCCACGGCTCCAGACCCGCCCCACCGGATTGTGTGGCGAGCAGAGCAGCAGCAGGCGGGTACGGGGGGTGATGGAACGCTCCAGGGCATCCAGGTCCATCTGCCACTTGTCATTTGTACAAGCCAACGGCACCGCCACCAACTCCCTGCCCGCCAATCCCGGAGACGACAAAAACGGCGGATAGACGGGGGTAAAGGTGGCTACGCCGTCACCGACCTCACCCACGGCCCGGCAGGCCACATTCAGACCGCAAACCAGCCCCGGAAGCCAGACCAGCCACTCCTTTTCAACCCGCCAGTCGTAGTCGCGCTGCAGCATATTCTGAACGGCAACGACAAGTTCTTCAGGCACTCCGGAATAACCGAACACACCATGGTCGACCCTGGCATGTAGCGCTTCCATCACCGCCGGCGGTGAGCGAAAATCCATATCCGCCACCCAGAGCGGCAGGATATCGCGTCCGGCATATTTGTCCCACTTTTCGCTGGAGGTGTTACGGCGGTCGATGGGGATATCAAAGTCAAACTGATCACTATGCGTCATGAAATGGAGTTCCTGTCTACTTTATACCAAATGATAATCTTACAAGGATGAGCAGGATATACAGGATAAAAATATTCAAAAGGCTCTATTCTAGATTCAGGTTTTAATCCTGTCCACCCTGTATATCTGAATCGCCACCAGTAATCTAGACACTTCCAGTTTTCAATAAATGCCGTCTTTCAAACTCAACCGGTGACAGGTCGTCATTGTATCCGTGACGCCGGATTGGATTGTAGAACATTTCGATGTAGTTGAATATATCCTGCCTTGCTTCTTCCCGATCTTTGTAGGTCTTCCGCCTGATTCGCTCTCTCTTCAATAGCTGGAAAAAGCTTTCTGCGACTGCATTGTCGTAGCAGTTCCCCCGCCGGCTCATGCTGCATATCATGTTGTGCGACTTCAGAAAGTTCTGCCAGTCACTGCTAGTGTACTGACTGCCCTGATCAGAGTGGATCACGACCTGACTCTTCGGTTTGCGCCGCCAGACGGCCATCAACAGGGCATTGAGTGCCAGATCAACGTGCATCGTGGGCCGCATCGCCCAGCCAACTACCTGCCGAGAGAACAGATCGATCACAACGGCGAGAAATAACCAACCTTCGTAGGTGCGAATATAGGTAATGTCCGTAACCCAGGCCTGATTGGGGTGCTGGACATCGAAATCCTGCTGCAGGTGATTCTCGGCCAGGATGGCAACACTGCCGCCTTTATAGCGAGGTTTACGGTAACCAACCTGCGCTTTCAGGCCTTCAAGCTTCATCAGACGGGCAACACGGTTCTTGCCACAGGTATCGCCCTGTTCACGAAGGTCCTTGTGGATCTTGCGATAACCATAAACACAGCCGCTTTCCAGCCAAAACTGCTTGATGAGCCCTAGCAGTCGTTCATCATCCTTTTGCCGAGGCGATTTAGGCTGGTTAAGCCAGGCGTAATAGCCACTACGGTGAATCCTCAGCATGTTGCAGAGGTTGCGGACAGCAAACTCGTCTTGATTTGCCTTGATGAAGGCATACTTCACTTGGACTCTCTTGCGAAGTATGCCGTTGCCTTTTTTAGTATGTCTCGCTCTTCCGTAACGCGCTTCAGTTCAGCACGCAGGCGTCGGATCTCGGACTGTTGATCGTCAAGGTTGGAAGCATGTTGGGAACTGTGGCCATACTTCTTTAGCCAGGCATAGAGGCTGTGGGTGGTGACACCGAGGCGGTTAGCAACATCAGCTACCGAATGACCACGCTCGGTGATTTGTTTGATTGCTTCTGACTTAAATTCCTCAGTGTAACGCTTGTCGCTCATGGTGACCTCCTGAAGTCATCTTTTATAACTCAGGAGTGTCTATGATTCTAGGGGCGATTCAATCCTTGTAAAAATTACTGTGATGTTATCCGATTCGTACCGAGCGCATGGAGATGGAACCCAGCAGCAACCCCTCGGCAAAGAGCGAGACCGCCTCGCCCGGCTGCTGCAGGGCCAGGATATAGAGCAGCGGTAGATAATGTTCATTGCTGGGGATCGAGAGGCGAGCCGCCTCTCCCAGACCGGGATAGGCTACCAGCCGGTCGTGCTCACCGGCCAGGATCAGCTCTGCCGCCAAACAGTCAAACTCGGCAGCCCAGGGGTATGGTTCGGTGGCATTCCACTGCAGCAGGCGCAGGTTATGGACGATGTTGCCGCTTCCCACAATCAGCACCCCTTCCTGACGGAGCGCCTGCAATTCCCGCCCCAGTTCATAATGGAAGCGGGGATGCTGGCTGCGGTCCAGACTAAGCTGCACAACGGGAATATCGGCATTGGGATACATACGCCGCAGTACCGACCAGGCACCGTGGTCCAGACCCCAGGAGTAGCCGTCATCCAGCCGCACGGCGGTTGATTTCACCACATCCCGCACCCGCTCGGCCAGCTCCAGTGAACCGGGGGCCGGGTACTGCACCTCATACAGTTCGTCGGGAAAACCGTAAAAATCATGGATTGTCTTGGGGTGCTCCATGGAGGTGACAAAACTCCCCTCCGTCTCCCAGTGGGCCGAGATGCAGAGAATCGCCTTTGGTGTCGGAATTGACCTGGCTACCCCGTGCCAGGCGGCAGAATACGGTGTGTCCAGAATGGCGTTCATCGGGTTGCCGTGACCGATGAACAGAGCCGGCATGAGGGGTGTAGTGTGTGGTGTCATAATGGGTCTCAGTTCTGTAACGTCGTGGGAGAATAGCGGCGGTTATAGGCCACCGCTTCTTCCTGGTGACTCAACAACCTTTCAAACAATCATCAGGGTCTTTTTCGCAAGCTCTTTTAGCTGATTCTTCAAGTTCCATGACTCGTGTTACTTCGCCTTCAGCAACAACTTTGGTTCCTTCGCGTACTTGGAATTTCATGCCTTCATAGATTTTACCCCAATGACATTGTGGGCTAAGAAAAGCAAGATATGCTCTAACGGTGTCACCTGGTCTTACTTCTGAAACATCAGGATATTCTTGAGGCGCATCCCAATCTCCTCCTTCATAGTAAAACTGTGGCCGGTAGTCGTCAAAAATCGGCCTCGTTTTTCCACCTTCCTCTGTTGAAAGAAAATGAATAGTTGCTTCTATGTCTCGTGGTCGCCTCATTCTTGTTTAGTCCTTTATTAACCTAACTCATAAGGGGCCAATCGCTTTAACCCGCGGGATGAATCCCACGGCTACCATCAAACGCCCCGACGGGGCTTTTGTTGCTTCGTCCTGTAGGGACGATACGACGGTAGCCGGGGAATTCATTCCCCGGACAAGCGGAACAACATATCCTCCCGTCGCGTACGCGACGCATGAATGGGTTGTGGCGCATCAACCCGCGGGATGAATCCCGGCGCTACCATCAAGCGCCCCGATGGGGCTTTTACTCATCCCCACACATAGCTCTCGTCAAATGCTACGTCATGCTTATTCAAAAAATAAACATACTCTTCCTGAAAAGATTTCATCCTGTGATGTGCACGCTGGCCCTCAATATACCGCACAGTGTCCGCTATCTGGGAAAGACCTACTGTGAATGCTCCGTAGCCGTCCTGCCATGCAAACGCCATCATATCGTTATCACTTTCATGAATCCAACGAGACGAAGCACCTTTGAGTTGTTGTACCGCCTTGCTGACGGAAATTGTGGCAGGTAATGCCAAAAGCAGATGTATGTGGTCGTCATACCCTCCAACTTTTAACGCCTTCATCCCGTTTGCACGGGCAATACCGCCGAGATATTCCCACACTCTGGCCTCTTTGTCAGCGACAAGCCATGGCTCACGGTTTTTGGTGCTGAACACAATATGGTAATGCAATGCGGAATATGTATTGGCCACGATATTTCCCTTCGTCCTTTAACATCATATCCACCGTCGCATACGCGACGGATAAATAGCGGGAACACATCAATCCGTGGGATGAATCCCACGGCTATCATCAATCACCCCGATGGGGCTTTGTCGTTCCGTCCCGTAGGGACAACATGACGGTAGACGGGGAATTCATTCCCCGGATAAACGAAACAACGCGGCCTCTCGTCGCGTACGCGACGGATGATTGGTGTGTGCCGCATCAACCCGTGGGATGAATCCCACGGCTATCATCAAACGCCCCGATGGGGCTTCCCGATTGTTTAACCATTTCTGAAATCCTTCAACTCCCACACCGTCAATTCCGCCACTGTATGTTGGAACTTCCTGCGGGTCTCGCGGATCACAAAGGGTACGTCACGCGGCTGACCCAGCATCCGGAAATGTGGTGCCAGGGTTTCCTTCAATCCATCCAGGGTCCAGACCGGCTCGCCTGCGTCGCGGTAGCCCCCCAGCCACTCCTCTTTTTTGGTGTACTCCTCCAGCCAGGTATAGGGAGAAGTCAACACCAGCACCCCGCCGGGGTTCATGCGTTCGTGGATACTGCTCAAAAAGCGGCGTGGCGAGTAGAGTCGATCAATCAGGTTGGCGGCCAATATCAAATCATACCCGGTGAATTTCTCCGGCAGATTGCAGGCATCGGCCTGGGAAAAAAGAACCCGCTCGCGCACGCCGGCCAGCCCCAGTTCCAGCAGTCCGATCTCGTGGAACGAAACGATCTCCCCCTCCTCCGGAAAGGCATACCGCAGGTAGCCTTCCTCCTGCATACGGGCCGCCAGACGGAAAAAGCGCGTTGAAAAATCCAGACCGGTGACCTTTTGAAAGCCCCCCTTGGCGAGTTCGAAGGAGGCCCGACCAACGGCACACCCCAAATCCAGGGCATGCCCCTTTTCCCGCCCGGCCATGGCCGCCAAGGCCGCTCCGGCACAGGCCACCGCAAAATTAGGGACATCAAAATGCCGGGGGCCGTAGTGGGCATCGCAGTACTGGGCCGCCAGGGCATCGCTCTCGTAGCGATCATCGTGGATGACTACCGGGGCATTGCTCTCAACGTAGCGGAAACCGGCATGTTGAAAGAAGTGCCGACGGAAGGCGTAGCGCGCATCACGGGTGGCCTCATTGCCAGTGGAGATCCAGGAGCCGCCTTTGATCAGATTGTGACGGGTGTCAAAGGTGGGGGTGGAAAAATCGTCGTACCAGGGGTGGATCTCAAAGCTGTGAAAGGGGTATATGGGGGTTTCGGTCCACTGCCAGACGTTACCCAGCACATCAAAGAAATCACCGCTTTGGAAACGGTCCACCGGACAGGATGAGGCCCACTGTTGCAGGTTGATATTGCCCGGTGCTTTATCCCAATAGGGCTGGTCGGGAATATCACAAACATCCCGCAGCCGGTTCCATTCATCTTCCGTAGGAAGACGTATGGCCTTGCCACTCTGCTTCGCTTTCCAGCTGCAGAAGGCCTTGGCCTCCAGGCAGTTGACCTCCACCGGCCAGTTCCACGGCAGAGGAAACTCGGAGGCCATGGTGCGCAGCTTCCAGCCATCAGCACCTTTAATCCAGAACAGCGGATGTTCGGCCTGCTTGAACTGCCGCCAGTTCCACCCCTCTTCGTCCCACCACTGTTGATCGCCGTAGCATCCCGCCTCCACAAAGGGGAGGAATTCCCGGTTGGAGACCAGGTATTTTCCGGCCTTGAAGCCGTCCACATCGGCCTCATGGGAGCCGTACTCGTTATCCCAGCCGTAGAGCGGGTGCTCCTTGGATTTCCCCAGAACGACCTTTCCGCCGGAGACAGTCACCAGATCATTGGCGGGTGGTTCGCCGGATTCGCCGCAGATATCCCAGAAAGAGAGCTGCTGAACCTGGTCAATGGGAAGCTGGCGGATCAGCACCGAGGAGGTCTCCAGATGAATGCGCTCGTGCTCGATCCCCATCATGATTGCCCACCAAGGGGATTCCCAGGTGATCGGCAGGGTCAGCGGCAGGGTTTGGATAAGATTGTCCACCACGGCCCGGGCCTGATCGCGGTACGCTTTGACCTGCCGGGGGGTGGGCCAGTCGTAGTGGCGCTCATCCAGGTCATCCCAGGACATTTCATCGACCCCCACGGCAAACATGGATTCATATTTCGGGTTGATGCGCGTGTCGATCACCCGGGCAATGATCAGTTTATTGATAAAGAAGGTGGCGGTGTGGCCGTAATAGAAGATCAGCGGATGCCGCAGACGGTCGGCCCGCATGTAAAAGGTTTCATCGGTGCGGAGGGTTTCGTAGAGTTTTTCATCGATGTCGTAGGTAGCGTGGAAATAATCGCGGATTTCCCGGCGTTTCTGTTCCGGATCGCCACCTGCAAGGATAGTTGTTCGGGTGTTTTTCAGATCCATGTTCGGTTCCTTTCCCCTGCAGCCCCGTATACATACGGAACATGAATTTTTTTGTGGACGACCGATACCTCTCTCCCGTATTGTGCCAAAACTTTATCACAGTCACAACTCACAAGAGAAAGGTATTACCATGGCATTGGCAAAAAATGGCGACAAAGTAAAAATTGATTACGTCGGAAAACTCGAAGACGGCACTGTTTTCGATTCTACCCTGGAAGACGAGTGCGGCAGCGAAGGATGCGAGTCCGACAGCTGCGGCGATGATTGCGCCGATGAAGAGTGCGGCTGCGGCGGCCACGAAAGCGGCCCCATGGAGCTGACCATCGGAGAGGGTGAATTGTTCAGCCAGGTCGATGAAGCCCTGGTGGGTATGGCACCCGGTGAAACAAAGTCCGTCATCATCCCGGCAGTGGACGCCTTCGGCGAGTATGACAAGGACAAGGTTTTTGTTGTACCACGCAGCGACATGCCCGACGACCTGCAGCCGGAAGTGGGCGATGAACTGATCCTGACCAACGAAGATGACGAAGAGATGGGTGTGCAGGTTGTGGAAGTCACGGCCGACAGCATCACCTTCGACTCAAACCATCCGCTGGCCGGAGAAGACCTGACCTTCGACGTCACCCTGCTGGAAATCCTGGCGTAACAACCCTCCGCAAAAAGCCGGGGCGGCCCCACAGCTGCCCCGGCCCCGTGAAACCATGCCCCCTGAACATTTCGAAACAATCGACTGCCCCGAAAACTTTGATCCAAACGACTTACTGGAGCTTGCCAGAACCCGTATGCCCTTCGGCAAATACGCCGGCCGGCTACTGATCGACCTACCGGAACCGTATGTGGTCTGGTTTGCCCAGCAGGGTTTCCCCCCCGGCAAACTTGGTCGCATGCTGCAGACCGTCCACGAGATCAAGATCAACGGTCTGGAATTCCTCTTTGACCCACTGCGCCAATAAAAAAGGGCCGCGGAGTACCCGCAGCCCGACGTGAGTTTCCGAGTATATACGCATAAAAAAAATAAAAACAGACTGTTTTATTCGAATAATAGGCTCTATATTTAAATCAGGTAGTACTACCGTAGCAAAGAAACAGATTGTCTCTATAAGGAGGGCGACATCACCGAGGAAGCAAGTCCCCAACATAGAACATGGAAACATATTTCCGGTAGAGCACTGTAGCCGGAACAGCCCTTGAAAAGGGAATTACATGATAAAAATGAGGCCCGCCGAACAACTTGGCGGGCCTTTCATTTTTCTGACACGACGTATTGAAATTCTCCGCGTCCCCGCGTGAATAAATGCGGTTTTAAGGGTTACTTGAAGGTGGTCAGAACATACTCGGCAATTGCCCTGGCATCCTGATTGGACAGTGTCCCCTCATCAAAGCGGATCATGCGTGAAATCGGGTGACGCATAACCCGGACAATATCATCCGGGGTGGTGATGTGGTTGCGCTTCAGGGCCGAAGAAAACAGGGTGCGCTGCGGGTCACTCACATTGCCACCATTGGGGTGGCAGCTGGAGCAGTAGCGTTTAAACAGCTCTTCACCGGAAGCCGATGCCGGCGGAGTGTCAACCTTAGCAGGTGTATTTTCCGGTGAGCGCGTGGTCTCCTGACTACACCCAGAGAGCCCCAGCACACCCACGAACAGAGCAGATGCGATACATATTCCCACTTTGCCCATAGCTACCTCCTGCTACGATTCAGACTGTTTTCGTCAGGCCAACTCGAAATTATTCTGATACGCCATGAGGGTATTGATCATCAGGGCCGCCACGGTCATGCGCCCCACTCCACCCGGCACCGGCGTGATCCAGGAACATTTGGGAGCCACCTTCTCGAAATCCACATCGCCGACGATCTTGCCGCTTTCCAGACGGTTGATCCCCACATCGATCAGGACCACACCCTCCTTGACCATATCCTCGGTGACAAAGCCGGGGATACCCACGGCAACGATCACGATATCCGCCCGGCGGGTTTCATCCAGCAGCAGCTCGCGGGGGGTCTCGATGTGGGTCAGGGTCACGGTGGCATTGCCGATATCGAAGTCGTTGGCCAGCATGATGGAGATCGGTTTGCCCACGATGTTGGAGCGACCGATGACGACGCAATGCTTGGCCTTGGTGGGGATTTCGTAGAACTGCAGCAGTTTGCAGATGCCATAGGCGGTGGCCGGACGGAAGGCCTTCTGCCCCAGGGTCATGCGGCCGAAATTGGTGGGATGGAAGCCGTCGATGTCCTTTTCCGGCGCGATGGCATTGATGATATGCTGCTGGTCGATATGTTTGGGAACCGGCAGCTGCACGATCAGACCATCGGTGGAATGATCCCCGTTGATCTCATGGATGCGGGCCAGCAGCTCCGCCTCGGTGATCTCTTCCGGCAGGCGCACCAGGTTGCCCTCGAAACCGGCCTTCTCACAGGAGACAATCTTTGATTTGACATAGGATTCACTGGGGGCGTGGTTGCCCACCAGGATAATGGTCATATGCGGCTTGCGCAGCCCGGATTCTACATAACCGGCCACCTTCCGGGAAATATCGGCAATCAGGTGCTCGGCACACACCTTTCCGTCCAGCAGTTTCATCGACATGGTGCTTCCTCGATTCATATAATTAGGTCATTCGGTTCCGCCAATCGGACGGACTGTTTTTGTATCACAAAACCCAACACCCTGCAATAACGACGCAATCTGCTATTCCAGCTCCAACGCCGGCTCTTCCAGCACGGCCAACTGCTCGCGCAGGGCCAGAATCTGTTCGCCCCAGTACTGCACCGTATTGAACCAGGGAAAGGCCACCGTAAAGGCCGGGTCGTCCCAGCGACTGGCAATCCAACCACTGTAATGCAGCATGCGCAGAGCACGCAGCGGTTCTATCAGGCGCAGTTCCCGGGGATCGAAGGGACAGAACTCCCGATACCCCTCCATCAGCGATTCAAGCTGGGCCGTGCGGCGCTGGCGGTCACCCGACAGCATCATCCAGAGGTCCTGCACCGCAGGCGCCATGCGGGCATCATCAAAATCCACAAAATGGGGGGCGTCGTCGCGCCAGAGGATATTGCCGGCGTGGCAGTCGCCGTGGGAGCGGATGAACTGGATCGGGCCGTTCGCCTCAATAATCCCGTCGATGACCTGCAGAAGCTGACCGGTAACGGCTTCGTAACTGGGGCGATAATCCGGGGGGATAAAGCGCTCCCTGATCAGGGCCACACTGGCGTGGCCGAAACTCCGGCTGTCCAATGTCGGACGATGTGTGAAGGGCCTGGTGGCACCAATGCTGTGGATGCGGCCCAGCATGCGCCCGAGGATCAGCAGATTGTCCAGGTTATCGAACTCGGGGGCGTGTCCCCCCTGGCGCGGATAAAGCGCGAAATGGAAACCTTTGTAGTGAAAAAGGCTCTCTCCACTGGTGTTTTTCCAGGGCGCCACCACCGGCAGTTCATGCTCGGCCAGCTCGAAACAGAAGCTGTGTTCCTCAGCAATCTGCGCGGCACTCCAGCGCTCCGGGCGATAGAACTTGGCAATCAACGGCTGGGCGTCTTCGATCCCCACCTGATAGACGCGGTTCTCGTAGCTGTTCAGCGCAAAGGTGCGACAATCACAGCGAAAACCCTGGCTTTCCACGGCGTCCATAATGAAATCGGGGGTCAGAACATGAAAGGGGTGCGTGTTGGCTGTCATGGCGCCACCATATCATTAAACCTGCAGCGGCTGGAGAAGAAAAATAGCTCCTCACCACCTTTTTCATTGTGCTATGATTGCCCACCATCTCGCAAGGAGGCCCTATGTCCCTGGTAAAATATTCGATTATGGCTGTTGCCCTGTTGCTTTCAACCGCAACCATACCGGTGCAGGCCGGGTTTTTCGATGACCTGACATCCGTACTCGGCGTGGGTGCCGGTGCGGGTACCGGTCTGGATGACACCACCATCGCCAAAGGGCTCAAGGAGGCACTGGCCACCGGAACCAGCCGGGCCGTCAAGGCGGTCTCCCAGCGCGACGGCTATTTCGGCAATGAGATGATCAAGATCCTGCTGCCGGAAAAGATCCGCAGCACTGCCGACCTGCTGGGTAAATTTGGCTTTCAGCAGCAGGTGGATGATTTTGTGCTCAGCATGAACCGGGCGGCGGAAAAGGCGGCCCCCAAGGCCACCGACCATTTCGTGACGGCCCTCAAGGCCATGACCTTCGAGGATGCCCGAGCGATCCTGCAGGGGGATTCAACCTCGGCTACCCAGTATTTCCGCAAGAAAACCGGCGACAGGATTTATGCCGATTTCAAGCCGGTGGTCGTCTCCCAGATGAAGGAGGTCGGCGTGACCCGCAACTATTCCCAGATGAAAGAGAAGTTCGAGACCATCCCCTTTGCTGGAGCGATCGGCACCTTTGACCTGGAGCATTACGTCACATCCAAGGCCGTGGATGGACTGTTCAGCATGCTGGGAGAAGAGGAAAAGAAGATCAGAACAGATCCCGCTGCCCGTGGCACCGAACTGTTGAAGAAGGTGTTTGGACGTTAAGAGTTTGGCTGATTGAGAAAGTTATAACGAAAATCCGGATAGTTTCTAGAATCCGTTTGACAAAGTGCCTGCTCGTATGGCACCGAAGAGCACCACTTACCGTGAAGGAGAATTGTACATGAGTACCTGTTATTGCGGAAATTCCGCACCCTACACGTCCTGCTGTGAGCCGATCATCAGCGGAACAACACCGGCCGGCACCGCCGAGCAGCTCATGCGGGCCCGCTATTCTGCCTATGTGGGCGCCAAGATGGATTTTATCTTTGAAACTACCCACCCCGACCACCGCCAGGGGTACGACCATGATGGCACAAAAGAGTGGGCCGAAAGCTCCGAATGGCTGGGGCTTGAAATTGTCGGGACGTCCAAAGGGGGCGAAAAGGATTCAACCGGCGAAGTGGAATTTATCGCCCGCTTCAAGGAGAAGGGCGTTGCCCGGGAACACCACGAAAATGCCCAGTTCAAAAAGACGGGAGACCGCTGGTTTTTTACCGACGGCGCCATGGTCAAGGCCAAACCGATAACGGTTGTAAAGATCGGCCGCAACGACCCGTGCAGTTGCGGCAGCGGTCAGAAGTATAAGAAGTGCTGCGGGAAATAGATGCACTTCAATCCAAACAGATAAGGCGACCGCTGGGGTCGCCTTATCATTTCAACCCATGAGAGCTGACCCTAATCAGCCACCTGACCAGCCTCCAGCTCGGCAGCGGTGGCCGGACGCACCGATGTCACCGTCCCGGTAAAGACCAGCGCCATGCCGGCCAGGGGGTGATTGCCGTCCAGAACGGCCTTGCCGTCGGCAATATCGGTCACACGATAGAAGGCAACCTCATCCGGTTCGCCCTCCGGCTCCCCCTCGATCTGCATGCCAATCTTGAGCGGCTGCGGCAGATTATCGAGGGACTCGATCAGTACCAGTTCGGCATCATACTCACCATAGGCCTGATCCGGCTGCATCTTGACCGTCACCGTATCTCCGACACCCTTGCCCTCCAAAGCCTCTTCGATGATCTCGAAGACGTCACCGTAACCGCCATGCAGGTACATAAGCGGCTCTTCGCCGGCATCCAGCACATTTCCATCCGGGTCGCTGACCTCGTAACTGAGGGTTACCACCGTATCCTTAGCAATTTTTTTCATTGTCTCTCCCTGGGCTCTGGAGGAAACAGTCCCCCTCCAGGCCTTATTAAATGTGGCTGTCATGCCGTTGGATCTTTTTTGACCTGCAATGTCAGGCCCCTTACAAAATTGCGCAGCAGTTGATCACCGCACTCCTTGTAATTTCTCTGCCCTACTCCCCGGAACAACGCTGAAAGTTCCGCTTTCGAGACCGCAACCCCGGCCTTGCGGAAAATATCCAGCATATCGGTATCCGTCAACTCCAGGGCGATCCTGAGCTTTCGCAGAATCAGATTATTATTCAACTCAGCAACCGCTTCCGGGGTTGCACCGGGTGCCGGTTCGCGGGCACCCCTCCGGCTGGTGATCAGCCCGTCCAGAAAGGCAGACAGCGTGGCATTGTCACAGGCGCTGAAACCGGGTTCTTCCTCTTTTTTCAGAAGTTTGAGCACATCGGTCGGCTTGATGATCAAGCCAGCCAGCAGACAGATATCGGCTATCTCCTGAGCGTCAAGGTTAAGCGCGTAGCGAAGCCGGCGCAGAAGATCATTGTGTGTCATTCCGGTTTCCTTTCAAGTCGTATACACTAATCCGGCCTACTCTGCATGTAATGCCATCTGTTTGACCTGCGTCAATGGCAGTGCCCTTCGTCCGGTGTAATACTGGTACATTATAGCGTCATCAGGAGAGTCACCATGATCACCACCAGCGAACTGGCCGTCACTATCACAATCTGGGTTCTGGCCGCCAACGGGGCCTTCTTCGGCCTGCGGGCATATCTGAAACGCAAAAAAGCACGGCGCGTGGACCAGCCAAAGCCGCCCGGTTCCAGTTGATTATTTTATGTTCTTGCTGGTGGTAAGCATGACCTTGTCACCGATAAAATTAACGGTGATGTTCCGGCTTTCATTCCCCCAGACGCAATTTTTCATAATCACAGCATCGGAACTGCTATCAGGCTTCCCGAGTATTTTAACCACTTCGCCATACTCCATACCGGTCTTGATCTTCTCGTAATTGGCAGCCGTAAGCTTGCTGCAGCCCAAAAGTAAACCTGTCAGAACAACAATTACAAGTATTCGAACAATCATACATTCCCTTTCGTACCGTCCTGCGACTGAAAGACCGCCTTTTCAAACTGCCCCCTCAGACCGTCAATCCATTCCCTGCTCATACGCCCCTCGAACACGCAGCCGCCAAAGAGATTAATCTCCTTGCCATCCCGCTGGCGGACAACCAGATCGTAAAAGCGGGTTCCTGAACTGGCCTTGCCCTGCAGTCCGATGGAAAAGCCCTCGATGGAGTTAAACGGGATGGTAATCCTGCGACTGCCCCCGACACGACGGGTCACATCGAGCAGAATTGCTCTGCGGCGCTCATCCAGTTCGACCGTGCGGGCTTCCCCGATCACCAATCCCAGAATACCAAGCCCAGCCAGCAGGCAGCCCAGCAGAAACCCGGCCATGACATTAGTTCCACCATGGGCAAAATCCCGGGCCAGCCACATTAGCAACATTCCAACGGAAATTATCCCGAGATATAACGCCAGCATGCTGGCCGGTTTGCTCTCAAGCTTCATCACACCACCCCCGGGCGGCATCCGGTTTGGCTCCCGACTGTTTGATAAACGCCAGGAAGCGTTCTTCCAGATGATCCGCCGCTGCGATCTCGCCCGCACTCCGCAGAACCTCGATCACGCATTCGGCCGTGCAGAGGCAGGCCTCTTTCTGATTCTTTCGCAGGTTGTAACGCGATGCACCGCTTGGTACCAGGTTGACCCGGCGCACCTTCTGCAGATAGGGGCTGCGCTGGTGAATCTTGCGGGCCTCGTGCCAGGTGCCGTCGATCAGGATAAAACGGTCGATCCCACTCAGGTCGCCATCCCTTTCATCGGCCGCACCGGGATACACCAGAGCCACCCCGCCCGCTTCGATCTCCGCCAGCAACTCCGCCGGTGGATTCATGCGGTCCCAGCGAACCTGTTCGGCTCTTTCACCCAGGACATCCAGAACCAGCTGCCCGGTGTTGGAGCGCTTTGCAAATTCCTTGCTATGGGTCAAAAGGGTAAATTTCAATCCGGTGTCCTTGGTTCTGGTATTGAGCGGCTGTGATCTTCCTATATTCAGCCCATAATTTCAACCACTCATGCATTCCGGCCTTAAATCTCCACACCCGTTAATGCATATTTTTGGTCAACAAAACCAATGGGTCTTTAAAAAAAGTTCTTGACTCTTTTTGTCCGATGAAATAGTTTAACATTAAGCTATATCACATCAACGCAATTTGAGAACGACCATGAAACTCCGTAACGAAACAACATACCAGGCCCTGAACAGTTACACCAAGCTGATGCGGGCAGCCGAATCGGTTACGAACCGCACCAGCCGCACCATGGGTGAGGCAAACCTTACAATCAGCCAGTTTGGGGTTCTGGAGGCATTGCACCACAAAGGGCCGCTCTGTCAGCGGGATATCGCATCAAAGATTCTCAAGAGCAGCGGCAACATGACACTGGTGATCGACAATCTGGAGAAACGCCAGCTGGTACGCAGGGAGCGGGATCCACAGGATCGGCGTTATTTCACCATCCATTTGACGGAAGCGGGTACAGAACTGATCAAAATGGTATTTACACGCGTACAAACATCAATACTTCAGGAGATGTCCATCCTTTCGGACGAGGAACAGCAGACGCTCGGGCGTTTGTGCAAGAAATTGGGATTACGGGGGTCAGCGTCGTAAACCAACATTAGTCACGACATTCTGCAGCACCACACACAATAAATAACCACAAAAAAAAGGAGAAGCACCATGAGACGCATTATCGCAACCATCACCTCAATCATCACCCTGGCACTTCCGGCACTGGTTCTGGCAGCCAGCTGGAACATCGACCCCGACCACTCCAACATCGGCTTCAAGGTTCGCCACCTGATGGTTTCCAACGTCAAGGGAAGCTTTGAAAAAGTTAGCGGCGCCGTTGATATCAACGACAAGGACATCACCAAATCCAAAGTCGAAGTCACTATTGATACTGCCTCCATCAATACCAACGTGCAAAAGCGCGATGAGCATCTGCGCAGCGCTGATTTTTTGGATGTGACCAAATTTCCGACCATGACCTTCGTATCCAAGAAAGTCGCCAAAGCCGGCAAGGACAAACTGAAAGTAACCGGCGACCTGACCCTGCATGGCGTCACCAAAGAGGTCATACTTGATGTTGAAGGTCCTGCCAAAGAGATCAAAGATCCCTGGGGCAATCAGCGTCGCGGCGCCTCCGCCACTACCAAGATCAACCGCAAGGATTTCGGACTGGTCTGGAACAAGGCCCTTGAAACCGGCGGAGTAGTAGTCGGTGACGACGTTTTCATCACGCTGGAAATTGAAGTGATCAAAGCCCAGGCCAAGTAACAATCCAACAGCAGGCACCTAAAAAGCCCGCCATCACAATGATGAGCGGGCTTTTTGGTTTTTCCGCACTCAGAAAACAGGTCCGCTATATCAGCTGCAAAGCACTTTATTCAGCCTGCAAACTCTGCTACTGTTGCGCCTGCTCCACACTACACACCTTGGAGGAATTATTCGTGTCAGTTTCAGCAAACACCCTGACCTGTGAACCAGCCTGTGTAGCACCGGATCTGTCGGGAGAAGCAGGCTGGGTGCCCTTCGATGCCGCCGCACTGGTGGGGGAATCTCTGCGCTTCATCTCCGGCGACCCGCAGGGCAACCGTTTCCGGGTCCGCTATTTTCGGGACTCCGCACAGCATCTCAAAGCCCGCATCTGGTTCGGCCCTGAAACCGAAGGCCCTCCCGGCCATGCCCACGGCGGCTCGATGGCCGCAGTATTCGATGAAGTCCTGGGGTTATCGGCCTGGGCAGCCGGCTACCCGATCGTGGTCGGCAACCTGAATGTCAACTTCCGCAATCTGCTGCCACTGCAGAAAGTAGTCAGCGTTGAAAGCAAGATCATCTCGGCCGAAGGTCGCAAGATCATGGTCCATGGCCGAATCTTCTGCGAAAAGACGACCTACGCCGTGGGTGAATGCCTCTGCATCACCATCCCTGATAAAAAACAGTAAAACGAGGAAGCCATGCGGATTGCCATGATAGGGGCCGGTGCTCTGGGACTGTATTACGGCGCCCTGTTACAGAAAAGCGGTGCAGATGTCCATTTTCTGCTGCGACGAGATTATGACGCCATCAGCCGCAACGGACTGAGGGTCTTTTCCATTGCTGGTGATTTCAGCCTGCCCCGGGTCAACTGTTACCGCTGCCCGGCCGATATCGGGCCGGTCGATCTGGTCGTGATCGGTCTGAAAACCTTTGCCAACAGCAGCTACCGGGAGTTGATCGGCCCGCTGGTCGCAACCGGCACTCAGATCCTGACGCTGCAGAACGGCCTGGGAAATGAAGAGCGCCTTGCGGAACTTTTTGGACCGGAACGGATTCTTGGTGGAGTCGCCTTTCTCTGTTCCAACCGGGGTGAACCGGGCGAGGTACATCACCTGGGAGCCGGCCGGATCGTGCTGGGCCAATATCTGCGTGGTGAGGGCCAGCGACTGGAGCAGGTTGTGGGGCTATTTGCCAAGGCCGGGGTGGAGTGTCGGGCGACCGATGATCTGAAACGGAGCCGCTGGGAAAAGCTGGTCTGGAATATCCCCTTCAACGGCCTGTGCGCCCTGCTGCAACAGCCGGTCGATCAGCTACTGGCTCCGCAGGCCTGCCGGGCACTGGTGCGGGAACTCATGCTGGAAGTAATCAGCGCCGCCAACACCCAGGACATCTCCAAACCGATCTCCGAAAAATTCGCCGACAGCATGCTGGAATTCACCGACAACATGGGCGTCTACCGCCCCTCCATGCAGATCGACCGGGCCGAAGGGCGCCAGCTGGAGATTGATTCCATCTTCCGCAAACCGCTGGAGTATGGACAGGCCCATGGGGCCGCAATGCCGCGTGTCGAAATGCTGGCCACACTACTGGAGCAGGTTACATCTTGAAAAGCCTGTTTTCACCACGGAGTCACAGCCAAAAGTAGGCGCTTCTAAGCGAGAACACGGAGAAAACAAAGGCCTAATGTTTTAAACACGAAATCATGTTTAGTGAACTATAAACGTCTTGCTCCACTTATAATCATCAGATTTTACTCTGTGTTCTCCGTGCCTCAGTGTTTCAATTGCTTTTCTCGGTTTAATAGAATTAATCCCCAAGACTTCGGGACAACTCTCGTGCCAACCGGCACAACTCCTCCCCATCCTTCAGACCGTCAATAAACCGCTGCGGAATCCCTGACACCCCGACCTGCGCGCCCACCAGTGCACCAGTCAGCATAGCCCGGGCCATATTCTGCCCGCCACCGTTGACGGCATGCAGCACAGCCGATTCGAAGTTATCGCGGAAACGGGCCGCCAGATAATAGACCGCCGGCAGTTGGTGATAGATGGCGCAGGGCATGCCATAGACAATCGACACCTTCCAGGCCGGCTCGATGCGGATTTCCGGATCATGGGCCGCTGCCGCCATGTAGGATGGTGTCAGAAGGGCATCCGGGGAGGCAAATTTTCCTGCCCGCGGCGGGTCGGGGTCACCGGGTGCCGGCGGCTGGAGATTATCGTTGGTGATGTGGTGAAACGGCAGGGTGCCCTTGTTGACCAGGCGCATCAGCTTGCCGGAGAGATGCTCGTTCAGAATATGCCCCTGCACCAGCATTCCCAGAACGGCAGCATAGGCGACGGTCATGGAAATGACCGTTTCATCGATCTGGGTCAGTGTCGTATTGCTGGCCACGACCTCGGCCAGTTTCGCCGGATCACGGGCATAGCGCACCGCCAGTGCCAGGGTGCGTTCAATGGCCTCCGTATCATCGGCATGCCCGCCGGTCTGACCCCAGGGGAGTTTTTGCTGCACCCGCCGACGCCAGAGTTCCCGGATCGATTGACTGGTATACCCCCCCGGGCCATTCAGCGGAGTTCCATCCAGCTGTGGCAACAGCTCCTCGTCCATGCGACGACAGAAATCGGCCTCATCATATTCGCCACATTCCACCAGTGACCGCAGGGTCAACTTGAGTATTTCTCCGGCCTGGGAGAGTTGACCGGCCGTAAGTCCGGCGTGGTAGCGGCCCGGTTTGGGATCGGTGTACCCGCTGACCCAGGGGCCATAATCGCGACGTAATTCTTCCAGATCATAGTACCAGTGCGGGCCGAGCGCCAGGGCATCACCGATACATGCGCCCAGAATAGCACCGGCAGCACGTTCATTGTGGGATAGGTCAGACATGACAAAACCTCCTTGCTGTGAGAAGAACACAAGGCCATCGGCTTGATTGTGCAGTTTTATTGTAGGCCTTCGCGGGAGGAATTCGCAAGAAGCAAGAGGATTGTATTAATCCTTAACAGCGCCGGCTGGTTTGATATGGTGGCAGGAAAATACAATGCGCTCCATCAGGAAGTGGGGAACCAGATGCCGGCTCCCATGGCCATGCCGACGTCACGGCACCCCAGATAATCGCTATGGACCCTCAACCCCCCATCGATTATGGACATGCCGACTTCAACTTTGTGAAAGGCCTCGTTGCGGCTGTGGTCAGCCACCAGCAGGAAGGTAGACGGGATATGGCGCAGCTTGAGATACAGCTCGGAGATATTCTTGAGGTTCTCCGGAAAAAAATCCTCGATGGGGTCCAGTACGATCAGCTTGCATTTAAAGTATTCGCTGAACTGGTGCAGATAGGTGTAGGTCTTGGTCATACTGCCGGAGACATCGATCAGGTGCGGTGAAACACCGAAACATTCGTCGAACAGGGAAATATGGGTGAAATTGTCGCTGTTGCGGTCGATGCGCTCGGACAGATCCGGCACACTGGACCATTCCCTGGAAAGACGTTTGAAACGGCGATGGCTGTCTTCGTCCGTATCACGGGCATTGATGTAGAGGACCTTGCCCGGTTGCAGGCAGGGATAACGGTCCAGAAACGGCAGCCCGAAGGCGACCGACATGGCCAGTTGCGTGGCCAGTGTGGTTTTTCCAAAGACTCCATTGGTCTGCAGCGATACAAGTGCATTCGCCGGGATCAGTTGATCGACCAGATATTCTTCGGGTTTGGGCGGAATACAGGGACGCTTCTGCCACTCCTTGATACCCAATTTTACGGCAAAGGGATTTTCCTCGATCTTCAGATTGCCTGTAATTGTCATGGTCACCCCCACGAAATCGGTTGCATTACATTTTCGTTATTCGCCCTTTACGGCGTCTGTTGCATCCTTCAGCAACATGCCGGGCTGCTCGACCAGAGGCATGGTTTCACCCTCCGGTGGAACACCCGGATCCATGCCGATCTGGTTGCAGTATTGATTCGGCTCCGTTCCTGCGGCAAAAAATTCCAGGCGCTGTTCACCACACCCTTCCGCTGTCAACAAACCGGTGGCAACATCAATAGCAATGGCATTGACCGTCTCGGGGCGGGTGAAATCTTCAGCCGGACGCAAGGCTGCGGCCTTACGCATGAAACGATCCCACACCGGGGCAGCCACCGCCCCGCCGGTAAATCCTTTGCCACCCGGCCGCGGTTTGTCATAGCCATACCAGACACCGGTTATGATCCTGGGGGTGTAACCGATGAACCATGCGTCACGATAATCGTCGGTCGTGCCTGTTTTTCCAGCAGCCGGTCGGGTCTGGCTGAATTTTTTGAGCCCCTTGGCGGTACCATAGGTCAGTACATCCTTCATCATGGCCGTCGTCAGGTAGGATGTGGACGGAGTAATGACACCGAAGGTCGTCGGCGGATTTTCCAGCCACGTACGACGTTTACTGTCGTATACCCTGATAATTGTCCTCGCTTCCGGACGGGTCCCGTCAGTTGCCAGCGCCGAATAGGCCTGCACCATTTCTCCCAGGGTAGTTTCATCGGTCCCCAATCCCAGCGACAAACCGTTCTGAGGGTGCAGCTGCAGTCCGAGTTTTGCTGCAAACTCCACAAAATAAGGCACCCCGATGGTATCCAGCAGCTTCACGGTGATGACATTGTTAGAGTGTGCCAGTGCCTGGCGCAGGGAAAGCTTCCCGTACTGTTCCCTGCCATAGTTCAGCGGTTTCCAGACCTCACCGTTACCTTTGTTATAGCTGACCGGAGTATCATCCCAGATTGATGCGGCAGTGATTCCCTTTTCCAGAGCAGCCGCAAAGATCAGCGGCTTGATGGTGGAACCGGGCTGTCTTTTGGCTGCAAAGGCGCGGTTGTATCCGGCCTGGGTGATATCTGTTCCACTCACGGCCGCCAGCACATCACCCGTAGCCAGATCCATGCTAACCAGAGCACCCTGTAGTTCCGGAGAGATCTTTTTGGCACCATCCCGCACCAGCTGCTCGGCCAGCTTCTGCAGGTTCAGATCCAGCGCGGCCGTCACCTCCAGCCCTCCTGTTTCAACAATCTCAGCCCCATAGCGTTCCAGCAGCTTGGCCCGTACAAGGGCCAGATACTGCGGGGCCTGCCCCGGCTTGGTAACTGACGGCGGATTGGCCCTCAGCTGCTGTTTCTGCTGAGTGGTGATCATCTTCAGATCTTCCATGCGCTTGATGACCACATCCCGACGTTTTGTAACCTGCTCGGCCTTGCCCAGCGGGTTATAGCGGGATGGATTCTTCTGGACACCGGCCAGCATGGCACATTCGGCGTCGTTCAACTCCTCCGGGTTCTTGTCAAAGTACAGCCGGGCCGCTTGAGCGATCCCCCAGGCTCCATTGCCGTAATAGATTTCATTGAAGTACATCTCAAGAATCTGCTGTTTGGTATATCTGGTCTCAAAGTCCATGGCCATGCGGGCTTCATCGATCTTACGCTCAATGGTTTTGGCGCCACTCAGGTAACGGTTTTTGATCAGCTGCTGGGTGATGGTCGAGCCCCCCTCCACCAGTTTGCCTTTGACAACATCCTTGACCAGCGCCCGGGCGATGCCGCGCACATCAATGCCGCCATGCGCATAGAAGCGGGCATCCTCCACGGCCACAACCGCCTTCTGCAGAAAAACGGGAATGCGGTCCAGCGTCACCCAATAACGTTTCTCCGGCAAAATCCGGCCAACAAAGCGACGCTGACTATCGAATACCTTGATGGAGGAATAGCCGTACCCAAGCGGTGGATAGGTGGCATACGGTTCCGCCGCCCGGACGGTCCCCCCCGGGACGAACAGGCACAGAACAGTCAGCAGCAATATAAAATGTACGTTTCGTGTGTATGATTTCATTGATTTGCGTCACTCCGTCCTCTTCAACTCTGCACCTGCACTAGCAGATGCAAACTGCAACAGCAGGAATGCCCTGCCAGCAAGTATAGCGGATGAGTATACTAACACGGATACCGCTGGCTTTCAAAGTCATCTCGCCAGTCATCTTGCCATTCACACATCGGCACCTCAGATGTCACACGTTAATTTCTTTGCAACAATCAATTATAGTGTGCTAAAGTACCAACAAGATCGATTTAGTATTATTTGCCTTTGACATACTGATGAATTGTCCCGGCAAAAAGAGGGAGGACAAGACCATGAAATGCTTTGAAGCTGCTGTCAAAAATTCGAGACGGGCATTGGTTGTGACATTAGCCCTGGTGTTCTCACTTGCATTATCTGATACGTCCTTTGCCAAGGGTGGTGGTGGAGGAGGACACGGTGGAGGCCGTGGTGGCGGTGAGTTTGAGAGCCATGGCGGGGGGCGCCACAGCGGGGAAGGAATTGAGAGTCACGGTGGCGGTCGCCATAGCGGTGGTGGTTTTGATGATCACGGCGGCAGGCATGGAACGATTTTCAGAAATATGCCCAGCGGTTCTATTGAAATATCCCACCGGGGTGGTCGCCATTTTTTCCATGAGGGACGTTTTTTTGACCGCCATAACGATGGTTTCATCGTCATTGGCGCCCCGATCGGAGTCCGGGTTCCAAGCTTGCCGAGTCATGCTGTAAGTCTGTCCATTGGCGGCGTCTCGTTCTTCGCCACTGACGAAAACTACTTCCGCAGGGTTCCTAACGGTTTCATAACTGTTGAATCTCCGTATCGCTAGACGACTTCAACTTACGTAAATACTGAAAGGCGACCGGTTCCGGTCGCCTTTCAGTATTTAAGGGGCAGTCACATCAGGCTTTCTACTGTAAAACCCTATCAGAAAATCCGCATCCCGCGGAGACAGGTCAAATTTGAAGATCGCCTCCTGTACCAGCGGCATCACCTTCTGATCGGGATCTTCCTGTAAATTTCCCGAAATCCATTTTACGGCGCGGCGTAGATCCTCTCCATCCGGCAACAGGTCATGCATGGCTGCTCATCCTCCTCACATATTCTTTTTCTGTAATCAGATCGCGAGTGCTTTCCAGACGATCAATGAAAACAACTCCCCGGATATGATCGAACTCGTGCTGAAAAACCCGTGCCAAAAAGCCGGTCAGTTCCTGCTCGAACACCTCCCCACCCCTGGTCAGATAACGGATACCGATTTGGGAATGGCGTGGGACCAGCCCCCTCAGACCGGGAATACTCAGACACCCCTCCCAATCCTTTTCCATTTCATCCGAAACCCAGAGCAGTTCTGGGTTGATCATGGCAGTCGGCTCCATCTCGGGAGCCTGCGGATAGCGGGGATTGGGGTGCGATGAAACAATAAAGAGTGCCAACGACTCAAATACCTGCGGCGCCGCCAGTCCGACTCCATTGGCGTCGGCCACCGTCGCCAGCATATCGTCAATCAGCATCTGAACCGGAGGGGCATGCGGATCGTCAACCGTGCGTGTTGTTTCACGCAGTACCGGCTGACCCAATTGGGCTATCTGTCTCAAAATCGCCATGACATCCTCCTGCACCTCTAAGCGCTTCACTACGTGCTCAGTATACCATTTCAGCCTGACCGGTGAACAGGCTTCAAATCACTGTACACTATAGACCGGAGACCCGCAGCTCCACCTTATCAATTTGGTTTTTTCCCTTCAGGGTCAGGCGATAAGTCTTGCCGCCCCGCCACCCTTTTTCATAGGTCAGTTTCTGGAAATCGCGTCCACGTCCCGGGGCTCCGTCGATATACAGCTCACCGTTGCCATAGTAGAACACAACCGCTCGTTTCTCTGCACCGGCCCGAATAATCATTTCGCGACTTTCGCCATCCGCCAGACGAAACGCCACCTGCTCCACCGGCTGCATGCGGCCACGCACCTTCATCTCGCCAGTCAACAGAGTAACCTCGACGCCACGGGGCGGCAGATCAGCCACGGGAGGCTTGGGGGGCAGCGGTTTGGGCGGCAGTACCTGCGGCGGTCTGGTGTGTTCCTTCTCCTTGATGATCACAGCCGGTGGGGGAGGAGCGTGGTGATCGCGGCCCTTCACTTGTGGCGGATCGGGCTCGCGGTAGATCACCATGCGCGCCGGCTCTCGTTCGTGGCGGCTGGAACGGTCGCGGACCTCCACAAAAACATCCACGTTACGCAGCTGCATGGCCCCGCCGGAATCAACATTGGGGTACACCCGACCGCGACCCCAGCTGCGATCATAGGAGAAGCGAACCCCTTCGATCACCAAAGCCCCACCGACATAATTGACATCCAGATCAAGAATCCGCCCCTGCAGCTCAACCACCGGAAACCGGCGCGCCTCCCCTTCGGCAATGGCAAAGGTCAGCGGCTCGTAGCGGTAGAGCCGGTCGGCAATCCTGAGTTTGCCCCCCTGCAACCGGATCCGCACCAGTTCACCATAAGCACCGTCGCCACGGTGGATTCGTTCGACCCTCTCGCGACGCTCCCGTTCCAGTGCGGCCTGCCGGGCCTGCTCCCGCTGGCGCTCAAGAGCCTCCAGCCGTGCGCGCTCTTCGGCGGCCTGGCGACGGGCCTGCTCCTCAATCGCCTGACGCCTGGCCCGTTCTTCAGCCGCCTGACGGCGGACCTGCTGTTCGCGTTCGTAGACCCGCATGGCCTCGATCCGCTCCGGTTCGCTCATGCGATCCCATCTTTCCTGGGGTACGCCGTACATGTAGGGGGTACAGGCAGCCAGAAAGAGCACCACCGCCAGACAGATTCGGGAGACAATTTTCATAACGCAGCTCCAAGTGGGATAAGTAACCTGTCGGTGAGAACAGGGTCAGTATTTGAGCACCTTTGCCAGAAAATTTCTGAGCTCGGCACTCTGCGGGTTAGCAAACAGTTCACTCGCCGGACCGGCCTCGGCCACCGTTCCGTCACAGACAAACAGGCAGTAATCAGCCACCCGACGGGCAAAGCCGATATGATGGGTGGCCATGATCAGGTCGCGCCCTTCGCGGCGCAGTTCTTCGATCACTTCCAGCACCTCGGCGGTCATCTCCGGGTCCAGAGCCGAGGTCGGTTCATCGAACAGCAGAAAACGCGGCTTGATGGCGATGGCCCGCACGATGGCCACTCGCTGCTGCTGACCGCCGGAAAGTTCGGCCGGGCGCTTGTGGGCATGGGCTTCCAGTTGAAACCGCTGCAGCAGTCCCAGGGCGTGGTCGCTGGCCTCCTGCGGTGAGTAGCCATGCACCTTCTCCAACGGCAGCGTGATATTCTCCAAGGCCGTCAGATGGGGAAACAGGTTATAGGACTGGAATACCGTGCCGATCCCCTTGCGATGGCGCATGAGACTCTGCCGATCGTGCCGCAGAATCTCACAGTCAACGGCCAGAGTTCCGCGGTCCGGGATCTCCAGCCCGGCAATCAGTCGCAACAGCGTAGTTTTCCCACCCCCCGATGGCCCGATGATCGCCAGGGCCTGGCAGTCGGCCACCGTCTCCGTAATGCCGCGAACCGCCGCTTGGCCGCCGAACCATTTTTCCAGACCGTTCAGCTCAAGTCGCATACTGGTACCTCCGCTCCAGGAACCGACTGGCCAGGGAGATCGGCAGGGTCAGCAGCAGGTAACCAACCGCCAGGGGGAGATAGCTTTCCAGGGTACTGTAGGTGAAAGCATTGACCTCCTGGGCATTCAGGGTGAATTCGCTGACGGCGATAATCGAAAGCAGGGAGGAATCCTTGATGATGGAGGCAAACTGGCCGGCCAGCGGCGGCAGCAGCCGGCGCAGCACCTGGGGGAACACAACATACCGGTAGGTCTGCCAGCGGTTGAGTCCGATGGCGCGGGCCGACTCCAACTGGGATTCACCTATACTTTCAATCCCGGCCCGGATGATCTCTGAGATATAGGCACCGGCAAACAGCGACAGGGTAATCACCCCCACCAGATAGCGGTTGGAAACCCCAAAGGCATCGGCGACAACGTAGAAAAAGACCAGGATCTGCACCAGCAGGGGGGTCCCGCGAATCAGTTCAACATACAGCGTCCCCAAGGAACGGACCGGCAGAAACGGGCAGCGTCTCGCCAGGGCGGCTGCCAGACCAATGAAGAGACTGCTGCAAAGCGCCCCAGCCGAGAGGGCTACGGTCATCAGCCACCCCTGCAGAAATTTCTGCCGGTAGGCCAGTACTGCCCCCCAGTTCCAGCCGTACTGCAGTTGTGAAAAGGCAAAAACGAACAGCAGTGACACCAGCAGCAGGGCAATCAGCCACCCCAACAGGCGCGGCAACAGAGTGCCGAGACACTCCCCCGTGGAGGGGGATTCAAAAAACATTGTGCGGAACCAGATATTCATTCAGGAGTGGCAGTTACAGGTAAAAGGGATAACCCAGCTGTTTGAAGGCGTCTTTCTGCTCCTTCAGATATTTGTCTCCAAGTCGATCGAAGCCCCCCTTGGCCCGGAACTCCTTCAGGAAGGCATTGACCTTGGCCCTGAGTGGTTCGTTTCCTTTGCGGATGCCGACCGCCCAGGATTCCTTCTGAAACGGCACCAGTAACGCCTTGGTAGTGGACTGGTTGCGCTGCCAGTTCTGATAGGTGGACATCTGGTCATAGATGAAGGCGTCGGCCTTGCCCTGCACCACCTCCAGGACCGCCGCCGATTCCTTGTCCAGCACCAGCACCTTGGCCTGCTTGAAGTTTTTGGCGGCATAGCTGTGACCGGTCGTACCCTTCTTGACCGCCACAGTCCGCCCCGGTAGGTCCAGATCCTTGATCCCGGCCACATTCGAGCCCTTTTTAACCAGCAGACAGAGACCGGTGCTCAGGTAGGCGTCGGAAAAGTCGATGGATTTGGCCCGTTCCTCATTGGCGGTCATGGATGAAATGATCAGGTCGATCTTGCCGGTTTTCAGGGCCGGGATCAGGCCGTCGAAGGCGGTATTTTCGATGACGACCTTCCTGCCGAGGGCCTTGCCCAGTTCCTGGGCCAGCTCGACACTCACCCCGGACGGCTTGCCGGCTGTGTCGGTCATTTCAAATGGGGGATAGGCCAGCTCCATCCCCACGGTCAGGGTATCCTTTTCGGCAGCGGTCGCCATGCCGGCCAGCACCATCCCCGACAGAATCAATACAGTTACAAAGCGGATCAGCAGTTTTTTTTGCATCTCATCCTCCTGACGTGGAATATCCGGTTAACGACGCGGCGTATCCAGCAACGGTTTGATAAATCGTTCGAAGGTCAGCTTCTGCTTGGCGGACAGCAGCTCCACATCCCCCTCATTATCCATCAGATAGGTACAGACCCCCATGACGGTCCGGGTCAGGTAACCGGTCCCGGCTACGCTCCGTTCGATTTCATCGGACCGTTTGTGGATCAGGGTGTTCAGTTTATTCAAATCTACATGCATGGTTCGTTCTCCTGCGGGATTTGTTATGCGTAGTTGCCTTCATTTTATACACCAGCATGCCGGGAACTTCCACTACCAATCAAACGGCAGCTGTCACCCGGCTTTCGTACAACCTGAATTCTTTTGGAGCCGCTTTTCCGCCAGAGGCGTATAATCAAACGCAGGCGGTACTATTACAACCGTAAGGGAGTGTGTCATGGCAAATCCATTTGTTCATGTGGAATTGGCAACCAACGACGTGGCCAGGGCCAAGGAATTTTACAGCAGTCTGTTTGACTGGAAACTGGACGAGGTGCCGGGCATGGAGTACACCCTCATCAATGTGGGGGAAGGGACCGGCGGCGGCATTATGAAAACGGTGCAGCCCGACTGTCACCCCTACTGGATGGCCTATGTGCTGGTGGATGATCTGAAAGCCGCTACCGAAAAGGCCCGCACGCTGGGTGCCACCATCTGCAAGGATATCACTGAGGTGCCCGGCATGGGGTGGTTCAGCATCTTCACCGACCCCACCGGCGCCACTTTGGCTCTGTGGCAGGTCAACCCTGCCGCATGCAAACCGGCTGAGTAACCAGCATATTTGAGCAGGGAATGTGAAGGGAGATGAGTGTATGTCTGAGAAAGATTCGCAGGCGGGCGCCTGCAAGCCGTCGGAAGCGGTGGCGGAACATAACTGGCTGCAGCAGTTTGTCGGGACATGGCGGTATGAAACAGAGATTGTCATGGGGGGAGACGAAGCGCCCCTGAAATGCTCCGGCACAGAGAATGTCCGTTCCCTGGGCAGTCTCTGGATTGTGGCCGAAAGTGACGGTGAGATGCCGGGCGGCGGCGCGGCGGCCATGCTGTTTACACTTGGGTTTGACCCGCAGAAACGTAAATACGTGGGAACCTGGGTTGGTTCGATGATGACCCATCTGTGGCTGTATGAGGGTGAGCTGGGAGCAGACGGAATTACCCTGACGCTGGACACGGAAGGTCCCGATATGGTCGAATCGGGTAAAAGTGCCCGATACCGGGATGTAATCCAGCTCAAGGACAGTGACCATCGTACATTGACGTCGCACATCCTGGGATCTGACGGCACCTGGCAGGTGGTGATGACGTCCAGCTATCACAAGGTGTAGTCAGCTCTGAACAATGCTGCAGCAATAAGAAAGGGCGACCAAACGGCCGCCCTTTTTCGCGTGTTGACAATGGTGCTACCACCAGCGCCAGAGCGCCAGGATCAGCACAATCAGGAATACATTGATCAGGTTCATATAGGCCATGAAATAAAAAACCCGTTCATGCAGCGGAGCCGGACGCTTAACACCTGCCACCAGCTGTCCAACCGCTGACAATCGCTCCATCAGCTCGGCACCATGGGGCGCCTGGGACAGAACGTCCGTCAGATCCTCACCGGCCTGGTGGCGCCCCATGTGGTTGCCCTGCTTCCAGAGCCGACTGGCAGTAGCATCATAGATTTTTCCCCGATAGGCAAACAGGGCCGGACGCCCTTCCGTGCCGTTGCAGCAAGCCAGCTCCCCGGCATTCATGTCACCGTTCGTAATCAGCGGTTCGCCAAGGTCGCGTTTTCTGCGCAGACGCGGACCAATTACCGTAATGACAAAGGCGGCCGAAGTCACCATCACCAGATACAGTGAAATCTTTACCAGCAGCAGAATGCCAAAACGGGACTGCAGCAGCAGTTCGGGGGAGCCGACCCGAAGTTTTGTCAGAATCACTCCGGTAATCCCCATGACCACCATGGAACCAATACCAACCCGCATCTCGCCACGCGGCAGTCCGCTGGAGGCATAGGCCGGTTTGAGCACCAGATGGACGTACAGGATCGTGCCGAACCAGAGAAAGGCGGTGATCAGATGGAGGTAGCCGACGGCAAAGCGAAACAGCCTGACAGCCGGCGAGTGACCGGGCTTGGGAATTGCCTGCGTGTGCGGCATCGTATATTCGGCCCCGGCCTTGGTCAGTTCCCCGCCGCCGGCCGGATCAACGTGACAGAAGGCGCATTCGTGACCGGTCTCTTTGGCGTACTCCTCGGTTGCCTGTGCCGCCACAGGAAAAACCAGAATCAGTGCTACTACCAGCTGTATCAAGAGTCGTTTCATGGGATTGATATAACCGCTGAAGGGGCGCTTGTCAACGTTTCAGCTGCCATAGCCCCGGCCGGTCCGGCACCGTCAACCGCTCTTTGCTCCACCTTACCGCATCACATATTGTCGTTTTACTCAACCCCGTAAAGGACTAAAATAATCTTGTGGACTCGGGATATTTTCCGCGAGTGAGAGTGTCACACAGGAGGTGTACCATGACCCTGTTCATGTCGAAATACCACTCACACTGTTATGCGTTGATGCGGATTGTGGCCGGTTTTCTGTTTCTTTGGCATGGCAGCCAGAAACTGTTTGATTTCCCCGGTGGCATGCCGGCCGGCGCTCCCGCCTTCATACTGTATATTGCCGGACCGATCGAACTGCTGGGCGGCATCCTGATTATGATCGGGCTGTTCACCCACTGGGCCGCCTTTCTTGCCAGCGGCCTGATGGCCTTCGCCTACTGGATCGGGCACGGCACCAAGGCGCTGCTGCCGCTACAGAATGATGGCGAACTGGCAGCACTGTACTGTTTCGTATTCCTGTTCATAGCAGCCCAGGGGAGCGGTATCTGGAGCATCGACTCCCTGAGAAATGGCAGCGGCAAAACCGGTAGTGCGGGCAGAAAAGAGGAGTAAGCAAAAAGGCCGGAAGGAGATGAATTCCATGAAAACCATGACACCTAAAAGTATTCTACCTCGCCGCCGGATCGGCGCGGCCATGAAAACCCTGCTGGGAAAAAAGCACCGCATGATGATGAATCACAACGTTCACGTCATCACCCACCACGGCAAGCTGATGGTCGGTCGCAAAGGGCGTAAAACCTGAACTACCGGTATCACGAAGCAAGAGTGTTTCCCTGCGGAACATGCGTGCGGGGTTATGGAAGGGATGTTTGCCATGTTAACCATTGAGTTGAGTGCAAAAGAATCAACGACGTTGATTGCTGCCTTGGAATCGTATCTGCCCGATCTGACCACAGAGCGGGTCGGCACGGACAACCGGGAGTGGCATGCCGAGCTTAAGGAAGAAGAGGCCGTTCTTGCCGAAATTCTGAAACGGCTCAAGGCTGCGAAGGTGTGATCCCGTCACCAGACTCGAACACAGATTCACCAATTCAGCGCGCGGTCAGACGTAAATTCCAGATCCCTGCCGCTGAGCGGATCCGTGAATCTCAGCGAACGGGCCAGCAGCTGGAGCGGGGTCTGGAAATCATCCTCCTGCTCAGCCTGCAATTCAGGATAGTAGCGGTCGTTCTCTATCCCGAAACCGATACTGCTCATGTGAAGTCTTAGCTGGTGGGTCTTGCCGGTGTGCGGCTTCAGGACAAAAAAGGCCCGTTCTCCTTTGACCTCTACCAGATTGATGCGCGATCTGGCATTTATCCCGCCAGGTACCACCTTCATACGGAAGCCGGGTTCCCCCTGCTCGATTCTGTTCTCGATACTCCAGGAGTCCGTCTGCTGAAGTGGTCGGCACCGTGAGATCGCCTGATAGGTTTTCTCCACAAGGCCGTTTTTAAACAGCCGGCCGTACGCCCCCCGGTTTTTGGAGTTGACCGAAAACAGTACCAAACCGGATGTGGCCCGATCAATGCGGTGCAGCGGAACAAGATCGTCGATTACCGTACTGCGGCGCAGGCGATTCAGCAAACATTCATCCACGTATCTGCCGCCGGGTGTCACCGGGAGGAAGGGAGGTTTGCAGGCCACCAGGATCTGATCGTCGCGGTACAGAATTTTTTCAGCAAAGGGAATGCACGGTTCACATCCGACTTCACGGAAATAGAACAGACGGCGATGGGGGGTATACTCACTGGCCGGCGTGATCGGTTCTGAATGTTCGTCCAGCACCTTGCCGGACCGGATGCGCTGTTCCCAGACGTTCTCCGGGATAGCAGGAAATTTTGTACAGAGAAATGCTGCAATTGAGGGGTATGGCAGATCGGCACGCGGCATGGTGACAACGGAAGGATGTTTTGAAATTCCCATACTGCGTTTCCTTTCTCGGGAGCGACTACCATACCACATGTCAGGAAATTTTAGCGAACCTGTTTGAGCAGAAACGCTCCAACGTGCCCCGGGCTGAAACTATTTAGCCGGAGAAGTACGTGGTGATACACGCATACGGGTGTGTGAGTAATGTGCGTAACAACGGTGGCTATTCATGACATGCACCGGGCTTGATTGACAATATCCAATTTGCGGTTACACTCGCCTGACAGAACTGTTTCAGGAGCGATCCAATGACCAAGACTGACGTATCTCACACCCTGGACACACTCGGCTCAATCATCAATGCCTGCAATGAGATCCAGGCGGTGCTTTGCCAAGTGGTGGAGAAGACCAGTAACCCCACCTATCTGGATGACTGTCAGCGGGATATCGTTACCCTGGATAATCTCAAGCTCATAATTGTGACTGTATCGGAAGATTTCCGGAACGAAACGGTTGGAGCCAGTACGGAGCTGCTGCTGCGGATCGCCGCCAATGATTTCAAACAGAAACTGGCCGTTATCCCGGAAAAGAAATCATTGCGCAAAGAAATCGAACAACTTTTAAAAGATGTTCACAAAGATGTTATTATGCTTAAAGTGACCACACCGGCTTAACTCCTCGCTTTTGACATCCCCAATACCAAGCGTGACATCGAAAAGCCCCCGACCGGGCCCGCTATTCAGCATTCCCCTTGCAAAACAGCTTCAAACGCGTGCACGGTTTTGGCCCGCCGCAGCTCCTTGAGCGGCTTAGCCAGTTCGGGGTCGTGCAGATATGCGAGGATCTCCTTGACCTTGCTCAGTACCTGTGCATCGCCGCAGAACAGCTGGGCATAGCGGGTCAGCACCTCCCGTAGATAGCACGTAACCTCCGCTCTGCGCTCTTCCCGGCTGATTTCGTGGTTCAGCTCGCCCCGCAGACGCCGGAACAGCAGCGGATCACCAATCGCACCCCGCCCCAGCATCAAACCGGCTGCACCGGTCTCCGCCAACAACCGGCTACCGTGGACTGTGTCGCGGATATCCCCATTTGCAATCACCGGAAGCCGGGTAGCCCGCACCACTCGGGCGGTTAGTCCGTGGTCGGCTACGCCTTCATATTTCTGCAGGACTGTACGGGGATGCAGCACCAGGAAATCCACCCCGCTGGATTCGAAGAGCGGCAACAGGCGCAAGATTTGATCCGGATCGTCGTAACCGGACCGGATCTTGACGGAAAAGGAGCCGGTGATGGCCCCCCGCAAGGCGGGGATGACATCCGCCAGATTGTCAGGGCGGCGAAGCATACCACCGCCGGTCAGTCCGCCCCCCATGCGGCCATAGGGGCACCCCATGTTGAGGTTGACATGCGCGGCACCGGCCTTTTGCGCAACCTGCGCCGCCAGAACCAACGCCTCCCGATCATGTCCCACCAGCTGCACCACCAGTGGCACACCCTCCTGATCGGTGGCCACATCCCGCAGATCTACAGCGGTGAGACCCGCGCCGGCCGGTGCGGTATTGACGCGCATGAATTCGGTAAAAATCACGTCAGGGCGAGCATGTTCAATGAAATAGGAACGCAGGGCCCGGTTGGTAAGCCCCTGCATCGGCGCCAGCATCAGTGGTTTGGTACCGGGTATCCACGGAAGTGTAGTCATACGGTGCTCACTGTATCCGAAGCTTTCTGCATGACACATCGGTTGGTCATTGTGTTATGGGAGGGAAAGAATTGCATGCGGCCTATTGTTGCCCAGTTGGCTTGGAAATTTCAAGCATGGAAATGGCAAAGGCGACCGATCGGCGCCTTTGCAGCACTACTACCCTTCTGGTTGCCCGCACAATTACGAGCCACATTTCTGATTACATATACCTCAGCAACATCCCCCGTCCAGAATTACCCGCCAAGTCAACATCACCCTGGAATCTCGGCCTCGACCAGCTGTGCCAGCAGTGTGAGCGATTCCTGCCAACCAAGGTAACATCCCTCCAGGGGGATGGCTGCAGGAATTCCTTCCTGCACGATCTCCAATTCGGTACCGCACGCCACCCCCCTCAGGGAGACTGTTGTTACCATTTCGCCGGGCAGGTTGGGGTCGTCGAACCGGTCGGTGTTGCGAATGCGCTGATTGGGAACCAACTCAAGATAGGTTCCACCGAAGGCGAGCGTTTGACCGGTCGAGAAGTTGGTGAACGACATCCTGTAGCTGCCGCCAACCTTTGCGTCAATCAGATGAACCTTGGCGGTGAAGCCGTGCGGCGGCATCCATTTGACCAGCGCATCGGAATCGAGAAACGCACGGTAGACCCTTTCAGCCGGTGCGCGGATAACACGGTGTAATCTGACGGTGTTTGTTGACATAACCATTGCTCCCTTCCCGGGATGATAACTGGTGAGATCCCGGAATTCTATGGGCAGGCTGCTAATTCCAGTTATCGATTTTCAGATCATGGGGTGAGGGTTTCCCGGTGCCTGTTTCCAGATACTCACGCAGGCTTAACAGGAACGTGGCCCACTTCATACTGCAGTGATAGATTGCCTCAACCGCCTCGCGCCAGCCTCTGTGGCCGAATAGGACAATCGTCTGACCGTCCTGTTCCGACAGTTGAAAAGTGATCTCTGTTCCAACCCATTCCTCCGGCCCCTCCACGCAGCGCCAGTGCACAGCTTTATTTTCAGCGAGCTCCTGCACTTCCATGACCATACCGCCCAGCAGTTCGCCGCCCTTTGTGAGAAAGCGGAATTCGATCTTTCCGCCGACCTGGGACGCACCCCGGACATCCTCGGTCCACCAACCGGCCAGCCCCTCCAGTGTTGTCACTGCATTATAGACCCGCGTTACCGGGGCCCTGATCCCTATACGATGAAGTATGTCTGCCATTACAGCCACCTCCCGTGCTCTGCAGTCATGATTATTTGTGAACTGCCGCCGGGCCCGTCAGGCCGCGCGGCGCAGCTCTGCGCCGTGGTAGACCTCGGCAAACCACCCGGCAAAAGTTTCGATGGTGGTCGGCGTGGTGTTTTCGGCGTTACGCGGCCGGTTGACCGCGAACAGGCCACGGTTCAGGGCCTCACTCATCTCGATGAATAGCCGGCTCATATCGCGGCTCATCCCCATACCGATCAGTGCCTGGCCAAACTCCTCAGGTGTGAACTGACGATAGGCCAGATCAAGGATACCGATTCGCCGGCCGATGACCGTGAACGCCTCTTGCAGTGAGAGATCACGCTGCCCCAGCAGGTCCCGGACAGATGCTCCGGAAAAATCTCGTGCCAGCAGGTGGCCGGCGGCAACGTCGGCAATATCAGCCGTGGCGATCATGGCAAATTTCATGTCGCCCCGCACCGCCGAACCGGCAAAGCCCTGCTCATGGATCAGCGGCACAGTAGCTAGCAGATTCTCCATGAAGTAGGTCGGACGCAGGTGGAGAACATTCACCCCGTGCAGAGTGTTGAGCCGAACTTCCTGTTCGTGCAGTCCAAGGATCGGTCCGGTGCCGCGGAGCAGCTCCGCCCCCTGGCTGCTCAGGTTCACTACATGACTGACACCGGCAGTACGGATAGCCGTCGCGATGCTGATACCAACTACATCCTGATAGGCCCGGAAATTGGGGGCTGCGTTGTCGGGCGGGATCATGGCGAAAACTGCATCCACCCCTTTAAAGGCACCAGTCAGGAACGACGTATCTTTCAGGTCCCCTACCGCCGGTTCGGCCCCCCGGCTGACATGCTGCTGCAGCCTTGAAATATCCCGACCAATAATCCGTATCTTTTCACCCTTATTGAGCAGGATGTCTGCCACCCGGCTCCCTATATGTCCTGTTGCTCCGATAATTGCGTACATGTGGTACTCCTTTCTGCCCGCTTCTGTCGGGACAGTGCAATGCTGTAACGCATGTCGTAGATACTGCGCGTTACTGTCTTATTGTACGCCACCTACGGCAATAGGGATGCGGAAAACTTTCTATAAATTTATTCGTCAAAGAGCATAGAATGAAGGTAACTGAGAGATCGTAATGGCCCAATTCACCGGCCGCACGATGCCGAAATAATTTTAGTGAGGAGCACCACGAAGGAGACGTACTATGAAAACGCATGCAAAGAACACGATTTGCCTGTGGTACGACCGTGACGCCGAGGAGGCAGCGCGGTTTTATGCAGCAACCTTTCCTGATTCATCTGTTGATGCTGTACACCTGGCACCGGGGGACTACCCGTCCGGCAAGCAAGGGGATGTGTTGACGGTGGAGTTTACCGTGATGGGGATTCCCTGCCTCGGGCTTAATGGCGGCCCCGAAGTCACGCACAACTGGGCCTTCTCGTTTCAGGTCGCAACCGCTGACCAGGAAGAAACGGATCGGTATTGGAATGCCATCGTCGGCAACGGCGGCACGGAAAATGACTGCGGCTGGTGCCAGGATAAATGGGGGCTGTCGTGGCAGATTACACCGGTCGCCCTGATTGAGGCGATCAGCGATCCCGACCCCGCCGCCGCAAAACGGGCGTTCGATGCGATGATGACTATGAAGAAGATCGACATCGCTGCCATAGAGGAGACGCGCCGAGGTAGTGGGATCTGCAAAGAGTGCTTGAATGAAGATTTTGATTCGTGCGTGTGCCCTGAACCTGAACACTGATCAACAACGTCTGCTCAAGTCCCGGTTAATCGGGGAAAGTTATATTTGAAACCTGAACCAGAGTCCTGCTCCGTGACAAAACAGCAAAGACGATCGGTTGGTCGCCTTTTGAAATTCATATACTATCCCCGGAATTCCTCTCAGTAGTTGATGGCGGCAAATGGAGAGCGGGCCGAGGCCTTCAGGGCGTCGTTCAGGGTCACGATTCCCCGTACTTCCAACAGGGGAATCATCTTCAGCAGCACCTCCGCGGTTACGATGGCATCCCCCAGTGCGGTATGGCGGCCGATATTGGTCAGGTTCAGCCGGGCGGCGATCTCATCCAGAGAATGGGACTCCTGGTTGGGGTGGATAATGGAAGAGAGGAGCAGCGTATCCAGCACCGGGTTCTCGAATCTTACCCCGGTCCGCGACTCCTTCAGCTGCAGGCAGCGCATGTCAAAGGCCGCGTTGTGGGCCACCAACACGGCCCCCTCCACGAAGTGGTGGAAGTGGGGGAGCACCTGGTCGATGGTCGGCTGGCCGGCAACCATCTGTTCCGTGATGCCGTGGATCGCCGAAGAGGCCTCCGGAATCGGCCTTCGCGGGTCGATCAGCTGGTCGATCAGCTCCTCCCGGATCAGCTTGCCGTTGACTATCCGCACCGCGCCGAGCTGGACGATCTCGTCTCCCGCCGCCGGATCAAGTCCGGTAGTCTCCGTATCAAAGGCCACGCAGGTCAGCCGGCGCAGCGGCTGCTCACCCAGCTCTCCCGGGGCGTGCTGATGGAACAGATCAAACTCGTAGAAAGTCGGCCGGGACTCCCGTACCAACGGCTTTCCGGCAGGGGGTTGCGTCTCCTCACCCGTCCGCTCCTTCAGCCGTGCAGGGTTGTCAACAGCCGCAGCCTGGGGAGCACAGCTGTCGTCGATGGTCAAGACCAGCCCCGACATGGTGTGACGATCGCACAGGACGCACTCGTCGTGCTGCCCGCAGTGGAAGCTGAACACCGGTGCCATGGAGACGTTCAGGGGGCACCCCTCGCCGCGCTCCACCGTGAAGCGGGCGGTCAGATCTGGTTGCCCGGCGGCCACCGCCTGCTGCAGCCGCTCGATCCCGGCGACCACCGGTTCCCGTGGGATCACGCCGAACAGTGACCGTCCCAGGCCGATCCACCCCTCGTTCTGCCCGGCCAGCCCGGAGAACTTCTCGTGGGTCGATGCCTGCAGCAGCATCTGGGCCTGGCGGTTATAGAGCAGGATCTGACCATGGATATTGCAGACCAGCACTCCGGCCGGCAGCTCCGACATCAACGCGGCGAAGCGGTTGCGCTCTTCCAGCAGATCCGCCCTGGCCTCGTAGGTTGCGGTCTCCACCTCCTGCTGAAGTTTCTGGTAGGCGTCCGCCGAGGCGTTGATGATTCCGGCCAGGTGAGCAACTTCCCGCGCACCGGTGACAGGGACCCGGTGGTCGGGGTTTGAGAGGGAGATCAGCTGGGTCGATTCAGCCATCCGCATGATCGGGATGATGTAGTAGCGGAACAACAGGCTGACCATACCGCCGATAACCAGGAACAGGGTAAAAGCGCCCAGGAACGGAAACGGCAGAATCCGGTCCGCCAGCCCCGCAATATACTGCTGTTCGTGGGGTTCCAGGCTGAACCACGAGCCGGACACGCTGGCGAGGATCACACCGAAGATGGCGCAGGCGATACCAAGGATGAATATCCAGTATTTGAGTGATGGTTTCATTGTCATATCAGTGTAGCAGATAAATGGCTGCAATCCACAATCGGCAGCAGTGAAGCAACATGGGCGGCCGATTGGGCGCCTTTTGTATTAGGTATGGGTGTCCCCGGAATTCCCCGCTTGGAACCTTCGTTTCCTCCACAGCAGGGCATACAGTACGACATTGATCGCGACGACCACCAGCCCCAGGAAAATTTGCACGCGCGGCGTCAGCCACGACGGGTAGATGAGCGGCTCCAGGTAATGCTCGATGAAGGAGCCGCCATAGCCGCCCTCGCCCCCCATGCGACGAAAATGGTTCTCCAGATGGGTCAAGGGACAGAGCCACCCCTTGAATTCGATAACAGCCCCCCAGATAGCAGCCGGCAGGTGCAGCCACGCCAAACGTGGCCAGCGAAGCACCGCCGCCCCTCCGCAGACCACAAAAAGTACAAACAGGGTATGGGCCAGCAGGGACAGATCAGCCAGCATACGGTAGGTCATCATAAATTAGGGACACTTCCCTGTTTTCTCGGCCTGCCGGGTCCGCTCGGCCGTAATTTCTGGTTCAGACTTAACTCCAGCTGGTCGATAAACTGCTCCGACCCGAACGGGCGACCGGTCCGAGTAGCCCGGCGGATGCCGTCGTCCGTCTCTTCATCCACTGCGTCGAGGAATGCCGCGTATCCACACCGCTCATCGGGCGCCAGCCACGACACCTCTGCCAGCAGTTGGTTACCCTTGCCCGCCACATGGGCTGCGGCACTGGACCAGGGATAGGCTATCGCGGTTACAGCCAGGCCCGCCTTCACCGGGTTGCGCTCGATATAACGCACCACGCTCCACAGATTCTGATTGCTTTCGACAAGGCACGAGAAGAAGCGATTCTGCCAGATACGCCCGGACTGATTCAGCTTGCGGTTCAGATACTGGGTGTAGAGCATGTTGGTCAGACCGATCCCCCGCGCCAGTCCGGTATCTGTCCCCGGCACGGCCAGCAGGTGGACATGGTTGCCCATCAGGCAGTACGCCCAAATGGCCACATTGTATTTGTGAGTATATTTCAGGAGCAGGTTCAGATAGGTCTGCCGGTCCTCGTCATCGAAGAAAACCGTGGCGCGATTGTTGCCGCGTTGCGTGATGTGATGCGGATAACCGGCGGCTATGATGCGGGCTATGCGGGGCATGGCATGATGTTAGCGCAGAGACGGAGAGTGGGCAACAGAAATATGGGAAGTGTCCCTAATTATTCCCGGAAACCCGGAAATCCGTCATTATTTGCTAATAGCCTGCTCAGGTGCATGCCTGATCCCCTCGACCCAATTGCGGCTCATTCTCTCCTCGAACACGCAGCCACCGAAAATATAAATCACCTTACCACTGTTCAACCTGACTACCACATCATAACAGCGGGACCCGGAGCTTGCCTTCCCCTGCACACCGATCCCGAACCCACTGATATCGTTTCCTCGGCCCTTCTTGCATTTTGAACAGCGCAAACGTATACTCCCATCAATCAGGATTAAGGAGCAGTGGCATGGTCACTAACAAAAACGATATCATCACGTTCTTGCAGACGCACAAAGATGAAATGACACAGCGCTTCGGTGTGGTGAGTGTCGGCCTTTTCGGCAGTTATGCCCGTGGAGAGGCTCGTGACGATTCTGATATCGACATTGCCATAGAGATCATGTCAGAAAAGAAGTCATTGGGGAACTTCCTTGGCGTCAGACGCTATCTCGAACAACAGTTTGGCAAGACGGTCGATCTGGGAATTGAGAGCACCTTGAAGCCGTTGGCGCGTGAAATGGTAGCCAAGGAGATCATCCATGTCTGAGCGCCCACAGCTTCTCTACTGCCAGGATATTCTGGAATCCGGTTCTGCCATACAGTCGTATATTCAAGGTATAACTTGTGATGTGTTTATTCAGGACCGCATGCGTTACTCGGCTGTGATCCGCGAGTTCGAGATTATCGGTGAAGCCGTTGGTAAGCTTTCAGAGGATTTGAAGGGCAGATATCCAGAGATACCGTGGCAAGACGTCAAAGATTTTCGTAATCTGCTGGCACACGAATATTTCGGGGTTGATCTGGAGATAGTTTGGAATACTATTCGTGACGATTTACCGATGTTGATCGACGCTGTCCAGAAGATAGTAAGTGGAATCAAGTGAACTGTCCCCGGAATCCCCCCAATCCCCCCCCCGCGTAAATAGTAGAAAGTCAAGCCTGACCCCAAAGGTGGTCCCGGCAGGATCCGGGGCAGCTCAAGACGAGAATTGCCGCAGCGCTTGAGATGAACTGAATGCAGAAACAGTAAAGGCGGCCAATTGGCCGCCTTTTGAATGAATTAAATAAACTATCCCCGAAATTCCCTGCGGATCTTGTACTTTTGAAGGAACGATAAGGGGACAGGAAAGTGTGCATAGCTGCATCTCCCCGACTTAGCTGGTGGCGGCATGGCCGGCGGGTTTTTACTTTGCTGTGGTTTCAGTCGATTCGGGACACTTTCTTTGCATGAAATGGATCGGAGGAATCCCGCTGGAAAAACAATCCCACCCTTGGTCGCGCTTGACAAAAGTCAGGCTTGCCCCCGCTCGCACTTTGTAAAATTCCTTCAGTTCGAGTTTTATCGAGGGAGTATCAACATTGAAAATAACTGAGCTGACACTGTTGGTATGCTTGTTTGTAAATCCGGTTTCTGCAATAGATTTAGGTAGCTGGCCATTATGCGATTCAATGAAATTATCAACAGATAATTTGGCTTCGTCTGCAACTGAAAACACATCGATTATATTGGACCGTGCCATCTTTTCACGAAAAAGAGAGAACGAAGTCGAAACGGCAACAATCAGGACCAGTGCAAAAAAAGTATTTATTGCTATTACACTTTTCGATGTCGTGATTATGGGTGCCGGTCCTAGGCTCTGAATACTTCGGTTTTTGAGGTAATGTCTTAACGGTTTCTGAACCCAGCAGATAAAACTTGGAATAAACGCCAAGGCAACAAAACCTGCGATCAGGAGCAGGATGGCCATATCTTTGAAAAGCATCAATCTGTTGCCATTTATAATTGCGGTAGGAAATGAGGAGATCATGCCTGAATACACGGAAAAAAACATCACCAATACCAGCATTCCCCCTGCTATCAATAGGTGGCAAATTCTGTAACACCAGATAACGCCGAGCTTACATTTGTTAATTAATCCCATAGACGTTTGTCCAATCTTGGGGGCACGAATTTCGGGGATATAATACAGATTTCCAATACAAAAAACAAAGGGCGCCGCAATGGGCGCCCTTTCAATTTCGATCTACTTCAAATTCTTCTTTATCCTCTCCACCGCCTCAATCACATTCTCGCGATGGCCGAAGGCCGACAAGCGGAAGTACCCTTCCCCGCTCGGGCCGAAACCGCTGCCGGGGGTGCCGACCACGTTGCATTCGTTGAGCAGCTTGTCGAAGAAATCCCAACTGGTCATGCCGCCCGGTGTCTTGAGCCAGATGTAGGGGGCATCCACGCCGCCGAAGCAGGTGACGCCGACTTCTCTCAACCCTTCACGGATGATGCGGGCGTTCTCCATGTAATAATCGATGATCTCCCTGGTCTGCTTCCACCCCTCGTCGGAATAGACCGCGGCGGCGGCGCGCTGGACCGGGTAGGAGGCGCCGTTGAACTTGGTGGTGGTGCGGCGCAGCCAGAGTTTGTTGAAGCTGTACTTCTCGCCGCTCGTCGTGGTGCCCATAACCTCTTCCGGTACGACCACCAGACCGCAGCGGACGCCGGTGAAGCCGGCGGTCTTGGAGAAGGAGCGGAACTCGATGGCGCACTTCTTGGCCCCTTCGATCTCGTAGATGGAGTGCGGGATCTCCGGGTTGGTGATGAAGGCCTCGTAGGCAGCGTCGAAGAAGATCACGCAATCGTTGGCGTTGGCGTAGTCGACCCACTTCTTCAGCTCGGCCTTGCTGGCCACGGTGCCGGTCGGGTTGTTGGGGAAGCAGAGATAGATGATGTCCACCTTGCTTGTGGGGAGCGACGGGATGAAACCGTTAGCCTCGTTGCAGGGCATGTAGACCACGTTGGCGTAGTAGCCCTTGTCGTCGGCCTCGCCGGTGCGGCCGATCATGACGTTGGTGTCGTTGTAGACCGGGTAGACCGGGTCGCCGATGGCGACGACGTTTTCCAGGGCGAAGATGTCCAGGATGTTGGCGCAGTCGCACTTGGAACCGTCGGAGATGAACATCTCCTCGGTCTTCAGTGACACACCCAGCGGCTTGTAGGATTTCTCGATGATGGCGTTGATCAGCCAGTCGTAGCCCTGCTCCGGGCCGTAGCCGGCAAACTTGTCGGTGGTGGCCAGGTCATCCACGGCGTCATGGAAGGCCTTCAGAACGGCCGGTGCCAGCGGACGGGTGACGTCGCCGATGCCGAGGCGGATGACCTTGGCGTCAGGGTTGGCGGTGGCGAATTCGCGTACGCGGCGGCCGATCTCGGGGAAGAGGTAGCCGGCTTTGAGTTTCAGGTAGTTGTCGTTGATCTTTGCCATCGTTCGTAAATCTCCTTATGCGCAGTGAAATATGTGTAGCTGTATCGATATGAATCGAATTGAAATTCCGGTTCCGGCTATTCGGCGAACGGCTTCCGATGGGAGGTTTTGTCCATATACATGTGTTTGTCAGCCAGTTTGAAGGCCTCGTGGACCCCGTCGGCGGTTTCACTGGTTGCCTGCCCCAGCGATATTTTAAAAGGGCAGTCCCCCTCCAGCGGCAGGCCGTTTTTTTCCACGCTTCGCACGCGGTCCAGCGCCTGGCTGGCCTTGACTGCGTCGACCCCCGGCAGGATCACTGCAAATTCGTCACCGCCAATGCGGGCGATGATATCCTCTGCCCGGAAGGAATCCAGCAGAACCCGTGCCGTGGTCTTGATCAATTGATCTCCGGCGGCATGGCCGACGGTGTCGTTGCAATGTTTGAGACCGTCGATATCGGCGACCACAATCGAAATGGGGGCGATCCGGCTGCGGGACAGGCGGTCCAGTTCGCTGTCGAAAAAGGCCCGGTTGTACAAGCCGGTCATGGCGTCGTGGGTGCAGGCATGCAGCAGTTCCCGGTTCCTCTGGTCTTCCCGCTGGATCATGGCGTTGAAGGTACCGGCCAGGATACCGATCTCACCGCCGGCTTCGTCATGGAACAGGCGCTCTTCGTTCTGTTTGAGCGATATGGTTCTGACATGCTCGGCAAACCTCACCAGAGCTTTGGTATAGCGCACCATCAACAAGCGGATAACCAGTATGCTGACGATTGACCCAAACAACACTGCCGCCAGCAGATAGCGCTGCAGCTTGTAGATCGGGGCGTAGGCTTCAGCCAGGGGAAAGTTGGCACCCATAATCCAGTCCGTCGACCGAAACCGCCGGAAGGAGGTCAGCGAGTGCAATCCCCGTGAATTGACATTCTCGGCACTCCCTTCAAAACCTTTGAAGGCCTCATCCAACAGCGCATTTGATCCGGCAATTTCCGGACTCTGCATGATCCGGTTCTTGTCGGGATGCATGATCATGGTGCGGTTGCGGTTGACGATATACAGGTAGCCGCTCTCGGCCACCCGGGTGCGCGACAGCTCCCCCAGAAAGTTGTCCCGCTGCAGGTTCAGGCTGCCGCCCAGCACCGCTACAATCTGTCCGCCGACATCCCGCACCGGAGCGGTAAACATGATGGCTGGTGCCCCCGGTGTGTGGGTGGAGACATACGGATCGGAAATCACCGGCCGTCCCGTGGACATGGTGCGGATGAAGTATTCGCGGAACGAGATGTCGCGTCCACGGCGATTATCACGATAGGGGGACTCGGCGATAATCGTTCCCTTGGCAGAGAAGAGAAACAGGCCGTTGTCAAAATTGCTGTGGGTTCCGGGACGATTGTCCAGAAAACGCTGCGCTGCTTCCGGGTCCGCTACGGCAGCGGGGGTGAGCTGCCGGGCAACATCAACGACAATCCTCTGCGAAGCCAGCAGTTTCTGGTCGATGCTTTGGGTCACGACCGTCAGCAGGGTCTGTTGCTGTTTCGACAGGGTCTGCTTGAATTCCCGCTTGAAATAGACAAAGACAACGAGCGCAAGCACTGCCTGAAACAGGATCAGGAAAATACCGACCGCCAGGGTCAACTTGAAGGTGATACTTTGTCGGACTAACGGGATTTCGGGCTGCATTGTACTCCCCCCGAATTCAGCGGTTGAAGGCTGAAACTATTTCAGACCGAGTACATCCTGCATATCATACAAGCCGGGCTGCTGGCCCACGACCCACTTGGCAGCCCGCACCGAACCGCGGGAAAACATGTCGCGCGTCATGGCCCGGTGGGAAATCTCGATGCGCTCGCCCTGGCCGATGAAATAGACGGTGTGCTCGCCGATGATATCACCGCCACGCACGGTCTGCATGCCGATCTCTTCCTTGGTGCGCTCGCCGCAGATCCCTTCGCGGTGGTAGTTGGCCACCTGGTTGTAATCGCGCCCCAACGCCTCGGCCACCACCTCGCCCATACGGACTGCGGTGCCGGAGGGGGAATCCTTCTTCTTGTTATGGTGCAGTTCGACGATCTCCACATCAAAGTCGTCTCCCAGGGTCTTGGCCACGTCCTTGAGCACCTTGAAGCAGACGTTGACGCCAACGCTCATATTGGGCGCCAGCACGACCGGGATATCCCTGGCCAGTTCGGCGGCAAAGGTGCGCTCCTCGGGGGTGAAACCGGTGGAGCCGATCACGATGGATTTCTTCTTGAGTGCGCAGACTTCCAGGTTTTTCAGGGAGACCTTGGGGGTGGTGAAGTCAATCAGGACATCACAACCGGCCACCACGGCATTCAGATCATCGCTGATGGCCACACCCAGTGCGCCGCAACCGGCAATCAAACCGGCATCCTGGCCGACCTGTTCATGTCCGGGACGCTCCAGGGCACCGGAGATGGTGCATCCGACTTCCTTGGCTGCAACAATGATGCGCTGACCCATCCGTCCGGCCGCGCCGCAGACTGCTATCTTTATCATGGTAAACCTCGTTTTTAACACAGAGGCACAGAGAACACGGAGGAAACCAAAACTGAAAAAAATGGAGGTAGACCAAATCATTCTTTTGAGGGTTAAACCCAAAATCGGTTTCGGGGATACACCCAGACAATTCCAGCTTTTCTCTGTGTACTCTGTGTCTCTGTGTTTATTTTTGCAATTAAATCAGTTTGTACTCTTTCATGATCGCGGCCAGCTTGGCCTTGTTGGCATCGCTCATCGGGCAGAGCGGCAGGCGTACCTCGTCGGAGCATTTGCCCATCAGACCCAGGGCGGTCTTGACCGGGATCGGGTTGCTTTCCATGAACATGGCGTTGCCGATCTTGAGGGTCTCCAGGTGGATCCTGCGGGCCTTGTCCAGATCACCGGCGAAGTAGGCATCGGTCAGGTCACCGACCTCTTTCGGCATGATGTTGGCCAGCACCGAGATAATACCCACGGCACCGCAGGCCATCATGGGGAAGGTGATGAAATCATCGCCGGAGAAGACGTCGATCTTGTCACCGCACAAAGCCAGGATCTCGGAAGCCTGCTGCAGGGAGCCGGTGGCCTCTTTGATGGCGACGATGTTCTTGTGCTCCGCCAGGCGTGCCACGGTTTCCGGCAGCATATTGACGCCAGTGCGCCCGGGTACGTTGTAGAGGATCTGGGGGATTTCAACGGCATCGGCAATGGCGGTGTAGTGGCGGTAGAGCCCTTCCTGGGTCGGTTTGTTGTAGTAGGGGGTCACCAGCAGCACGCCGGCCACACCGATCTCTTTGGCCTCACGGGTCAGATTGATGGCCTCGGCCGTGGAGTTGGAACCGGTGCCGGCGATGACCGGAACGCGCCCTTTGGCCTGATCAAATACGATCCTGATGACGTTCAGGTGTTCTTCGTTATCCAGGGTGGAGGACTCGCCGGTGGTGCCGCAGGCCACGATGGCGTCGGTACCGTTTTCAATCTGAAAATCAACCAGTTCCCGCAGTTTCTGCTCATCCACCGCGCCGTTTCTGAAGGGGGTTACGATTGCTACGATGCTTCCTTTAAACATGTGATGCCTCCTGTATTTTCGTTGGTTCAGTAATGGATGGTCGAAACCGGTAATTCCGTGCGGCTACAGAAGAACTAGCGCACCACCGGATAACAGCCGTGTCAGTGGTAGCTGCTCTGAAGGTGAGCGTCCCGCCGGTAACTGTCCAGAATGCCGGATAAAAAAGTGGATATTTATAGCACAGCAGAGAGTTAAAGGTCAATAAATATGGATGGTTTGGGGCAGGTTGACCAGGGCTGGCGGAACTTCATATAAAACACACCGATTGCTCTCACAAAGGGGCACAAACACACAGAAAATCATCCCGCCAGAATCCGTCAGAGATGCTGAAAGATATCCGTGTGATGATCAATGCGGGTGGCGTCCTCCAGGTCGGACTTGTAGGCCACAAACGGCACGCCGGCCCCCTGAGCCGCCAGCCGGTCCACCTCGCTGTCGCCCACAAAGAGCGCCTCGCGGGGCTGCAAACCGTAGTGCTCCAGCACCTTCAACAGCGGCTCCGGATGCGGCTTCGGGTTGGTCACCCTGGCGGCGGTCATGACGCAACTGAAAAAGCCTGTCAGACCGAAATCCTCGATGATCATCTCCATGGAGGTGGCCCGATTGGTGCAAACCGCCAGAGAAAAACTCCCCTTGAGCCTTTCCAGGGTTTCCACCAGTCCGTCCTCCACCCGCATGAAGGGGGCCAGATCCTTGTAACGGATGGTCTTGGCATATTCCCAGGCAGCTTCCTTGCGGTCATCACCGGCGAAAAAATGCTCCATGACGTTGTTGAAGGAGTAGGTATGCAGCACGGCCCGGGCCGCTAGGTCGTTACGGTCCAGCGGCGGACGCCCCAGATGCTCCATGACGCTGTTGTAGAAGATGTAGTTGGAATCAAGGGTGTCCAGCAGGACCCCGTCGCAATCGTAGATGACCAGTTTATAGCGGCTGTTGATGACAGTCATGGTTCAGGTTTACTCCGGTGTTCTCAGATTATTCAGATAATCCTCCCACTCCATGGGGAGCAGGTATTTCTTCCTGCTGTTACACTCCTTGCAGGCCGGCACCACATTGTTACGCGAGGCCTTGCCGCCCCGGGCAATGGGGATGACATGGTCCATGGTCATTTCTTCGGGCGGGAACGTTCCCCCGCACCAGTGGCAGACACCCTGGGCCAGCTTGGTCTGCCACCAGCGGCTGCGGCGCAGTTCGCGGGATTTGTCCCGTTCGCGCTTGGCCTCCTGTTCACTGACTTCTACGGTAAAATGATCCATGTGCTTCTATCCTTTTCAGATACCGGAAATGAAGATTTCGTGTCAGGGCAAGGCTGTCGAAGGATCGGGAATAGGCGTAGCCGCGCTACGTTGACGATCGATCCTGAAGACTTACGCAGCCCTGGCGTGAAAGCTTCGTTTCCTAACTACGCAACGTCACCACCGTGGCCCCGTCCCGCCCTTCATGCGGCTCTCCGGGACGCTGGCTATCCACCAGCGGATGACGGGCCAGATGTTCCCGCACCGCATCCCGCAGGCGGCCGGTTCCCAGGCCGTGAATAATCCGTACCTCGCGCAGGCCGGACAGCGAGGCGTGATTGAGGAACTGCTCCAGGCGGTCAAGGGCTTCATCCACCCGCATCCCGATCAGCTTCAGCTCGCGTTCTTCACTCTCACCGGCATCGATCTTCCAGGCACCCTTGACCGGTGGCGCCGCTTTGGTGCCACCCTTTTTCAGCGGGGCACACAGCTGCACTACCGCCACATCCAGCTCCATGCGTCCGGCACGCACGCGGGCCTTGCCGCCGCGGCTGTCAACGGACAGCACCACACCGTCGTGCCCCAGCGACGGTACGTACACCGCATCTCCGACCGTGACCGCTGTGAGCGGGCGCAATTCGGGCTGTTCCCCCTCGGACGGCTTGAGCTGCTGGGTAATCGTCTTTTCCTGCTGACGGATCTTGTCGATCACCTCGCTGCGCCGCTCGCGCTTGTACTCCTCCAGCAATTCGTTCATGCGCCGGCGGCTGGCGGAAATCAGCTCTTTAGCCTCGCTCCACCCCTTTTCCCGCGCCTCGCGGCGGGCCTGCTCGATGCCGGCGGCCCGCTCATCCAACTGCCGCAGGGTGCTGTGGATCTCCTCCCGCTGGCGTTCCGTCTGGCGCAGGGCCTGATCCAGCTCGTCACGTTTGCTGTGCAATTCAGCCAGCAGGGCGGTGAAGTCGGCCCCGGCCGAACCGAGCATCTCCCGGGCAAAACTGATGACACGCTCGGGCATACCGAAGCGCCGGGCGATCTCGATGGCGTGAGAGTGCCCCGGCTCGCCGCAGATCAGGCGATAGAGCGGGCTGTAACTGGCGGCATCGTACTCCATACCGGCATTGACCATGCCAGGCGAACGGTGCACAAAACCGATGATATCGGACAGGTGCGTGGTGGCAATCACGGTGGCACCCTGCTGCTGCAGCTCCCGCAGGACCCCGCAGGCAATGGCGGCACCCTGCTGCGGCTCGGTGCCGGCCCCCAGTTCGTCCAGCAGTACCAGCGTGCGTGGTCCGGCCTGTCCCAGGATGGCGGTGATCCGGGCGATGTGGGCCGAAAAGGTGGAGAGGCTCTCTTCGATGGATTGTTCATCACCGATATCCACCAGCAGCGTATCCAGCAGCGGGAAGGTGGAGCGGGCACCATTGGCCGGTAGCGGAATGCCGCACAGGGCCATCAGGGTCAACACCCCGGCGGTTTTGAGGGCGATGGTCTTGCCGCCGGCGTTGGGACCGGTTATGACCATAACCGCGGCCGCCTCGGCATCCTGCTCCCCCCGGGTGAGGGCTCGACTGCTGCTCAGCACCAAATCAAGCGGCTCCACCTTCGGCAGCAGCATCAGCAGCAGCGGGTGGCGGGCCTCCGTCAACCGCAGTTCGCCATTATCGTTCATGGAAGCCGCTTCCAACCCATAGTGATCGGCAAAGCGGGCAAAGCTGTTGAGGCTATCCAGCGTCACCAGGGTTTCGAAACACCCCCCGATTTCCCCGGCATCCTCGCGGATCCACTCCGACAGCTGCCGCAGGATGCGGATCTCTTCAGCTTTCTCCTCGGCGCTCAGGTTCTCCAATTCGTTGACAAACGGGATAATCTCCAGCGGCTCCATAAAGGCGGTTTCGCCCGAGGAGGAGACATCGTGCACAACCCCCTTGACCATCCCCTTGGAATCCATACGCACCGGAATGACCCAGCGCCCGGAACGCTGGGTGATGAAGTCGTCCTGCAGAAAGATCTCAATCTCATTGGCGCGGACGATCTCCTCGATCTTTTTGCGGATGCGGGCCGCCAGGCCGCGCTTGGCCCGGCGGATCTCCCGCAGCTGGGGTGAAGCGCTGTCCATGATGCTGCCGTCGTGGTCGATGGAGGCCGACAGCGGCTCCAGAATTTCGGGAAAACCTTTCAGACGGGGCTCCAGCGACATCAGCTGCGGCAAATCCTCGCGCGGCGCCAATTGCCGGGACACGTCCCGAAGAATCTGCAGCACCGGAATAAATATCAATAACTCCTGGGGGGCCAGAAAGGCGCCGCTGGGCCGGAGGTTTTCCAGCAATGGCCGGAGATCCTCGAAGGCCGCCAGGCGCAGACCGATGCCCAGGCCACTCAGACGGCGGATCTCAGCCACCCGCCCTGCAATCAGTTCGATTGCCTCACGTTTGACAAGCGGCATGCTTTCCAGGACCCGCTGGCGGGTAACCGGGCTGTGGACTCGCGTGGCAATTTCGGCCAGGATTTTGTCGAATTCAAGTCGTTTGAGGGTTTCGGAGGTGATCATGGATCCTTCTTTACCGTTCTTCTGCGCCGGCGGTCCTTCTGCTTGCGCAGCCGCTCGATGCGTTTCATCTCGGGGGTTTGAATGCCGCTCAAGGCTTCCAGGCGTTCCAGCAATTCTCGACGGGCCAGGAAGCGGTTGACCGACTGGCTGCGTTCACGGGAGGCGCTGACACTGATACCGCTCGGTTTATGATGGAGCTGGACACAGGTGGAGGTTTTGTTGACGTGCTGGCCGCCGTTGCCGGAAGAGCGTACAAAACTCTCCTCCAGATCCTCCTCCCGCACCTGCAGCTCCGCCATCTTGCGCTGCAGCCAGCGGTTTTTCTCCTCACTGACGGCAAACTCAGGCATGGCTGTGCGCTCCGGAGCGGCCCATCAGCTCCCAGCGCAGCAGGGCCGCCATGGTTTTTCCATCGCTGATACGACCGTCGGCCGCCATCTGCAGCGCCTCCGTCAGCGGAATCCGCAGCAGTTCAATCTCCTCGTCATCCTCTGGCTGGGCTACCCCCGCCACAAGACCGGTGGCGGCGTACAGATAGATCACCTCGTCAAAGACACCGGGCGAGGAGTACATCAGCCCCAGTGGTATCATCTTTGAAACACGCAAGCCGGTTTCTTCCAGTAGTTCACGTTCAGCACAGATACGAGGATCCTCACCCGGATTACGCCGTCCGGCCGGAATCTCCACCAGAATCCGGTCAACCGCCGGACGAAGCTGCCGGATCAGCGATACCGTGCCGTCGTCATGCACCGGCAGCACCGCCGAACCACCGGGATGACGGATGATCTGATAGGTGTGGCGTCCATGACGGCCGATCTCCACGTCCATCTGTTCAATATCTATAACCAGACCGGAAAATACGACCGAGTGGTTGTGTGAAATCATGGTATGTTCTCTTTGCTGGATGGCACATCCCCAACCGTGCCGAATCTGGTGCGGAGTGTCACTATAGCAATACCGCCACGCTTTTCCAACGACTATTCGGGAGGTCTTCACAGTTGCCGTCCTGCACCTGAAGTGCTATAAGCTACAGGTTCAAATTCAAATCCGGACTGAGTATCTCGCAGTCTGCAAGGATGGCAATACCGTGCATGCCTCGTTTCCGCAACGCGCCTGGGTCACATTCTCTTGTTATGTGGTCGGTTTCTACGCCTCCACCCTCAATAAATTAGTTGTGAAAGGCGCCGAAAATATCCCCTCTTCCGGCGGTGTTCTGCTGACCTCCAACCACATATCCGCCTATGAAACCATTTTTCTCCCCTGGGCGGTCATCAAGCACCATCCGCTGCAGATGCTCTGGGCGCCAGCCAAGGAGGAGCTCTTCGAAAAGACCTTCCAGCGACTGATCTACTCGTCTTGGGGAGCCTTCCCGGTACGCCGCAAACGCGACGTCAAGGCCAACCGCACCATCAACTCCCTGCTGACCGATCAAAAGGTCATGATTTTCCCGGAAGGCACGCGCCACAAGGACGGAAAACTGGGCCAGGGCAATCGCGGCGTAGGCAAGATCATTTATGATACCCGCCCGGTTGTAGTTCCCACGGCGCTGATCGGCTTTAACTACTGGAAGTTTCCCGGCTTCGGGCAGCCCGCCACGGTACTGTTCGGTCAGCCGCTGGATTTCAGCGACTGCTACACCATGGAGGACAACAAGGAAACCCACAATATCATTGTTGGCCGGGTCATGGCTGCCATTGCCGATCTCTTGAAAAAGGAGGGCGCCTATGTCGGCCAAGCCTGAGAATACGCTGGTTGAGATTTTTTGCGATGGCGCCTGCAGCGGCAACCCCGGCCCGGGCGGCTATGGTGCCATCCTACGCTACGGCGGCAAGGAGAAGGAGATCAGCGGTGGATCTCCCGATACAACCAACAACCGCATGGAACTGAGCGGCGCCATCGAGGCGCTGCGCCTGCTTACCCGCCCCTGCCGCGTATGTATCACGACCGATTCTCAATATGTGGTTAAAGGCATAACGGAGTGGATTTCTGGCTGGCAGAAGAAGGGCTGGATAAACAGCAAAAAAGAACCGGTCGTCAATCGCGACCTGTGGGAGGCACTCCTGGAACAGACCAAACGGCACAACGTCGAATGGAAGTGGGTCCGCGGACATGCCGGACACGATGAAAACGAGCGTTGTGACCAACTGGCCCGTAACGCCATCACAAATCTTTAGGCAACATGGGAAAAATTATTTCTTTTTGCCGGCGGGAACAACATCCATCAAAGTGAAACCATACTTGGGATGCATAAATGCATGGGTTTTAGGGAACAGGGCAAAAAGCCAGCCGTTAAAGATCGTCACCCCGTTGTCGGTAATCCTTACCTTGGCACCGGGGTTTTTCAGTTCATTGGAGGAAGAGGTCATGACGGACCCTTCCATGGTAAAGGAAGGAAGAAACGACTCAACCTCTACGACCAGAGTAGATGCTGGTATGGCAAGTTTTTCACCAATAGGGATCGTGTAGGATTTCTGGGTAACGTTCGATTTGTCGATAACGGCAATCTTTACCGCTCTCCACTTACCTTGAACAGTGGGGGGTACAACAATCTTCGCTTCTTTCTTCACCGGGTGAGAGTGTGCGGTTTCAACTTTAGGGGGAGGTGGTTGATGTTCCTGACAACCGTTCAAAACACCAAGGGAGAATAATGTAGCAAACAGCGCTGTTTGTGGGGTGGCAATTCTCTTCAAATAGCAAATCCGCTCTGCATTAAGTGGCGGAGAGAGAGGGATTCGAACCCTCGATACCGGTTTCCCAGTATACTCGCTTAGCAGGCGAGCGCCTTCGGCCTCTCGGCCATCTCTCCGTTTCTTAATAGTCCCCCCAAAAAACAGGGTTCTCTACTTATCATGCTGCACAATATAAATCAAATGAAAAACTGCAACTGTGTGAAGACAGAAATTATTTTCCTTTTTTCAGATCTATCAGGATCAGCTTGGCAATTGCCTTGAGGGTTTCGAATACACCTTCTCCGGTCGTAGCACATGCTTCAAACTCCTGCACGTTTGTTGGATTTAAATCGCGACTCATTTCCTCGACTGTCATGGCACTTGGAAGGTCGCGCTTGTTGTATTGCACAACGTACGGCAGCTTATCCAAGTCGTATCCCTGCTCTTTCAAGTTGTAGCGCAGGTTATCAAGAGACTCGATGTTCGCATCAATACGTTCTTCCTGGGAATCGGCTACGAACACAACCCCGTCAACCCCTTTTAGGATCAACTTACGGGAAGCATCATAGAAAACCTGACCGGGAACGGTATAAAGATGAAAACGCGTCTTGAAGCCTCTGATCTCGCCCAGAGCAAGCGGCAGAAAGTCAAAGAAAAGTGTCCGCTCGGTTTCGGTAGCCAGACTGATCATCTTTCCTTTGGCGTCCGGAGCGGTCTTCTGGTACACGTACTGAAGGTTTGTGGTTTTACCGCACAACCCTGGTCCGTAATACACAATTTTGCAATTTATCTCGCGAGAGGCGTAGTTGATGAATGACATCGTTTGCTTACCCCGTGGTCTCTAGCTGAACAGATTATCAATATCGTCGTCAGTAATTTCAGCGAAGGGGAAATCGGAGGAACCCCGCTTTTCCTTGTCTTCGGCTTTCTTTACCAGCTTCTCGAATATGGCCGAGAGTTCATCGGAGGATTTCTTGACCCTCAGGCGAACAAGTCCCAGAGACGAGCGACTGTCAAACAGAACGACCAGGATGACCCTGCCCCCAACAATGGAGATATGCAGATTATCCTTTTCGCCCTCGTGGAAAAGAATTGAAAACTCTTTCTCGCCGATCAACTTGGCCAAGCCCCCCGTCGCAGCGATGTTACCGGCTGTCAGGGACGCGAGGGAGGTCGTATCGAAGCGCTCGGTGTCACCCACGCCTGAAATAAGCTGCCCGTTCTTGTCCACCAGAAAAATGACCTTCGCATTAGCTTCTTGAAGAAGCCGCTCAATCACGATGTTAATTTCCTGGAACTCTTCTTCGTACATGACCATCTGAGGATTGGACATGCTACTCTCCTAGACCTGACGAATTAAAACCGCCGATAAATTAAGGGGAATCACTGCATCGGCTTCTTATATCAGAATTAATTTACCGTTTCAAGCTTATTAAATACGCTGCTTACACCATTTTCGGCACCTGAAGCAGTGCCGTCGGAAATATTCTTGAGTTTATCTGACCTTTCGGGTAGGCTTTTATACCTGTAACAGACCAGCACTACGACGAGATCGGAGCATTATGCAAACGGAATTCATACCCAAATGGGTTGCCTGGGAGACCACGCAAAAATGTAATCTGCGCTGTGTCCACTGCCGCTGTTCTTCCGAAATGAACTCTTCAGAGGGCGATTTCACAACCGAAGAAGGGAAAAAACTCCTTAAAGAGATTTCCGATTTTTCGAAACCGGTTGTTGTTCTATCTGGCGGTGAACCGCTATTGCGCCAGGATATCTTCGAGTTGGCCAGTTACGGCACCTCACTCGGTCTGCGCATGTGCATGGCGACTAACGGCGCACTGGTTACCGACGAAGTCTGTCAAAAGATGAAAGAAGCCGACATAAAAATGGTTTCACTCTCCCTGGACGGCTCAACAGCAGAAGTCCATGACAACTTCCGCCAGTGCCCCGGCTCGTTCGACGGCGTCGTGCGTGCGGCCGAACTCTTCCGCAAGAACGGCCAGAAGTTCCTGATTAACTCATCCTTCACAAAGCGAAACCAGCACGATATTGCCAACACCTTTAAAACGGCAAAAGGGCTCGGCGCAACCGCCTGGTACATGTTCATGATTGTACCCACCGGCCGCGGCGAAGACATCATGAGCGAACTGATCTCCAAAGAAGATTACGAAGAGATCCTCGACTGGCATTACCAACAGGAAAAGCTTGAGGACGATATCCTCATGCGCCCGACCTGTGCACCCCACTACTACCGGATCGTCCCGCAAAAAGCCAAAGCCGAAGGGGTTAAATTTGAGCGCCGTTCCCTGACCTTCTCCACCGGCGGCGGCAAAGGCTGCATCGCTGCCCAGACCATCTGCCTGATCGACTGTTTTGGCAACGTCAAGCCCTGCTCCTATTTCCACCGCACCGCAGGCAACGTCAAGCAGATCCCTTTCCGTGAAATCTGGGAAAACTCGGAAATTTTCCAAAATCTGCGAGACTTCAAATCCTACAAGGGTAAATGCGGCCAGTGCGAATACATCAATGTCTGCGGCGGCTGCCGCGCCAGAGCCGATGCCGTGCATGGCGACTACATGGAAGAAGAACCATTCTGTAACTATGTTCCGATCAAGGTTCAACGGGAAGGGCAAAATAAGTAGTTGACAGGTTGAACTGGATTGGGTATAAAACCGGTTCTGTTTCACGCCCAGGTAGCTCAGTCGGTAGAGCAGAGGATTGAAAATCCTCGTGTCGGCGGTTCGATTCCGTCCCTGGGCACCACTTAAACACAATAAAAACGGCTACTTACAGAATCTACTGTTTGTAGCCGTTTTATTTTTGACGCAGATATTGACGCAGATGATAAACCTAGCCTAGCGCTTCTATCACCATATCCGCCCCACCCTTACAACACCCCAACGCACCCCGGAACCATTCACAGACAAACCATGATCACGGACACAAATTCATTCAGCGTCTGCCGCGATGATGACCGTGCCCGCCGTGGAAGCCATACCAGTTGTCAAAACGGTAATATCCATGAAAAACCGGCGCGTGGATACGCACTTCAGGCCCACCATAGACGTAGGCGGATGGATATGGATAGGGGGCGTAGTAGGGATAGCCGCCGTCATAAACCGGCACGGCAACGCATCCGGCCAATGTGAGTGAAACCATTGTCAGGAATAGCAGCATTTTCATAGAGTACCTCCCGCGCGCTATGTCCCTCCTGATAGTTCCTCCTCCCCGTCAGGTATAATCGTTCACATCCAGAACAGTCCCACGCATGGTACCATTGACCGCGGCCAGATAGGCCCTGGCGACCAGGGCGGCCGGCATTCCTTCCAGCTGTTTGTTTCCCATGGCCAGCAAGGTTTCCTGAACCCAGACCGGGCTGACTACGTTGACCCGCACGCCCCGCTCAAGCTCCAGTTGTGCAGCGCGCACAAAGCCCTCCAATCCGGCGTTGACCATGCTGACGGCACTGCTGCCGGGCAGCGGTTCCCGCGCCAGCACGCCACTGGTGAGGGTGAATGAACCGTTGTCATTGATGTGCTTCCGGCCGACTGTGACCAGATTGACCTGGCCCATCAGCTTGTTGCGAAAGCTAAACTGAAAATCCTCGTATTCCAGTTCGTCCAGAGGGCCGAAACGTGCGCTCCCGGCGGCGCATACAACGGCATCAAAACTGCCGGATTCGCGGTACATCTGCTCGACACTGCCAGGATCACTTATATCGACCCGCACCATCCCGCCAATGCGGCTGGCGGTAACGACCTCATGATTGACCGCCAGCGCCTCTGCCACCTTCCGGCCGATCGTCCCGGATCCGCCAATCAGTATGATGCGCATTTCCAATCACCTCGCTTATCTGAAGCCCGTGAAAAGAGCGGGCAGGTCTATTCTATTCTGCACCGGCCATCAGATCGATATGATGCAGGTCACTGCGGCCCTTGTCGGCAATCCAAGAGATGCTGACCATTGTCAGCAGCATGAGCATCAGAAACAGAATCGTCGTTGCCATAACTGTCACCTCCTTTCGTTTATCAGGCGTATTTCTCTGTACTGACGTGCGGGGACTCCCACCCGATGTCATTTCCCCGCAGAACTCCTTCCGGCCATGTAGCTGGTGATCAGGCAGCGGTAGGACGGTAGATGGTTGGAGAACAGGGCTCCCAGCCCTTCCACGTCGTTACGCCAGTCGCGATGCAATTCACAGGCGACACCGAACCAGGTCATGAGCTGGCAGCCGGCCTGGACCATGCGTGCCCAGGCGGCATCCCGGGTTGTCTTGTTGAAGGTGCCGGATGCGTCGGTGACGACGAAAACCTCAAAACCTTCCTCCCGGGCCGATAAGGCCGGGAACGCCACACAGACCTCGGTTACGATGCCGGCAATCAGCAGCTGTTTCTTGCCGGTTGCTTTGACAGCCTTGACAAAATCATCGTTGTCCCAGGCGTTGATATTGCCGGGTCGGGCGATGTAGGGCGCATCCGGAAAAAGCGCTTTCAGTTCAGGCACGAGCGGCCCGTTGGGGCCATCCTCGAAACTGGTGGTAAGAATCGTGGGAAGCTTGAAGTATTTGGCTGCATCGGCAAAAGCCAGAACATTATTTTTGAAATCGTCCGGAGAAAAATCCTGGACGAGGTTGACCAGACCTGACTGGTGGTCAACGAGCAGTACGGCGACATCATTCTTGTCGAGTCGGTTATAGTGGTACGTTGTCATCATGGCGTCCTCCATCTGTTTGCTCATACTGATACTTACAGGATTATTTTACTCCTTTATGGCCGATAGGAGTGTCTAAAAAATGTCCGATTGTTATCTCGTCCTGAAAAAATTCAATCACGCATTATCTGCTTTTCGTCGGCGCCTAACCGGCATAGAATCTAGGTATGCGAATCGGTGTGCGTCATAAACAGGTGGATGATTATGGGCAATCAGGCGTGTTGTTCAAACAGGAAAAATCAAGGGGCCGACTGCCCAGCCTGCACCAGCGGCGCGCTGCTTATGTACTGGTGTGAAACCTGTCAGCGGCTGGTGGCGGAGAGACGCTGTCCCGGCTGTGGGTTGAAAACCCGTAAGGTGCGTTCCCGCGCTAAAAGCTGAGTTGAGTGGTGTGACGGTCCGTCAGGGGCGGGTTTTACCGGCTGCTGCCGATGCATGGAGGTGGGCGTATGAGTATTCTGACAATTTTCCGCTATCTTGCCACGGCACTGTTCCTGCTGGCAACGGCCACCAGCTGCAGCAGCGTGGAACTCAGGCCGGACGAAATCAGACTTCCCAGGGGGTTCAGTATCTCCGTCTATGCCTCCAACGTCCCTGGTGCTCGATCAATGGCCCTTGGTCAGAAGGGCACCCTGTTTGTCGGCAGTCGCAGTGAAGGCAGGGTCTACGCCCTGGTGGACCGCAACGGAGATGACACGGCCGACGAGCAGTATGTCATTGCCAGCGGCCTGCGGTCGCCCAACGGGGTGGCATTCCGCAATGGTTCCCTGTATGTGGCCGAGATCAGCCGTGTACTTCGTTTCGATAACATCGAGACGCAATTGAAAACACCCCCCAAGGCGGTTACGATCAACAGTTCCTTTCCGGACAAGAGCCACCATGGCTGGAAGTTCATTCGTTTCGGCCCGGATGGCCGGCTTTATGTACCGGTGGGAGCTCCCTGCAACGTCTGTGACGAGAAGGACCGGCGTTTTGCCTCGATCATGAGGATGAACCCAGATGGCAGCAGCCTGGAGGTGTATGCCCGCGGGGTGCGTAACACCGTCGGATTCGACTGGCATCCCGGCACCGGTGAGCTGTGGTTCACCGACAACGGCCGCGACTGGCTGGGGGATGATCAGCCTCCGGACGAGCTTAACCGGGCCGCCGTTGCAGGCCAGCATTTTGGCTTTCCCTATCGGCATGGCCGCTCCATACGTGATCCGGAGTTTGGCAAAAAGGGGGGCGATCTGGAGTACATTGCCCCGGAAATTGAATTAGGTCCCCATGTTGCCTCGCTCGGGATGCGTTTTTACACCGGCAGCATGTTTCCGGAGGAATACCGCAACCAGATTTTTATTGCCGAGCATGGCTCCTGGAACCGGTCTACTCCCAATGGGTACCGCATTTCTCTGGTGCGGATCAAAAACAACCGGGCCGTATCATATGAGACGTTTGCCCAGGGGTGGCTGCGGGGCGGCAGCGTCTGGGGACGACCGGTCGATGTGCAGGTCATGCCAGACGGCAGCCTGCTAGTCTCTGACGACAAGGCAGGCACTATCTATCGCATCAGTTACCGAAAATGAGCGGGGGAGAACGCCTGATGAACCTGGCGCTGTCACGTCAATGGTCTGCCAGGGTTGACAAGTAAGGTACTGCCGTGCCATAAAACCGTGGCATGGTTAAGACCGCTTCTCAAATGGAGCGGTTTTTGTATTTCAATGCTGCCGGAATGCTGAAAAAACGGAGGATCGGGTGTGGACAAGCGGGAACAACTACTGAAAAGAAACAAGGCCATCGCCACGGGGCTGATGGTCGGTGCGGCGCTGCTGTTCGTCGTGGCCCGCCTGCAGAAAGGTGAGGGTATCTGGGAATGGGTAGCGGCTTTTGCTGAGGCGGCCATGGTGGGGGCATTGGCGGACTGGTTTGCCGTGGTGGCGCTCTTTCGCCATCCTCTGGGGGTACCGATCCCCCATACGGCCATCATCAAAAACAAGAAGGACGCCATTGCCGGCAACCTGGCCTGTTTCATCCGCGACAAATTTTTAGCCAGCGAAACCCTGATCGCCAGGATGCGGGCCTACAATCCGGCCGGGCATCTGGCTGTGTACCTTATTTCGCGGGACAACGCCGCCGGCCTGGCCAGGGGGCTGACTCGCCTGTGTGCCGATTCCCTGGATTTCATCGATGACGAGCGGGTACAGAACTTTCTGCGGACCACCCTGAACAGCCGCATCGAGAGCTTTGATGTTTCCTCTTCCGCCGGTACGGTTCTGGATGCGCTCCGTAAAGACAACCGTCACCAGGCAGTACTGGATGATCTGCTGCGGCGCGGCGCCGCGTGGCTGGCCAGCGAAGAAGCCCAGACAAAACTGGCCAGGGCCATCGAAGACCTGGCGGCCAAGGAGTATCCGCTGTTAATGGCATTCATGCCCAACAAGGACCAGTTTGCCCGGGGGGCCGGCGAGAAGATCGTCAAGCGGATCAACGCCTATATCCAGGATGTGAACGCCGATCCGACCCACGAACTGCGTTACCGTTTCGACGCGGTTGTGACTGAATTTATCGCCCGGTTGAAGAGTGACACAATTCTCCGCGACAAGGTCGAGGCGATCAAGCGAGATGTGGTCAATAACCAGGCTATATCCGATTATGCCCGGGGGATTGGGCGTGATCTCAAAAACTGGCTGAATACTGATCTACGGCAGCCCGAATCTCAGGTACAGGAGAGGATTGCAGCGGCAGTGACTGGTCTGGGGACAACGCTGGCGCAGAATCAGGGACTGAAGGATTCGCTGAACGAACATCTGGAAAAGCTGGTGCTGCAGTATGGAGATTCGATGCGCACTGCCATCGCCGGGCATATCTCCGGCACCATGCAGCAGTGGGAGAGTGAAGATTATACCACCGAGATTGAACTGAGCATCGGTTCGGACCTACAGTTCATCCGTATGAACGGTACATTGGTGGGGGGCGTGATCGGCCTGCTGCTGCATGCGGTTTCACTGTTGATGAGGTAACGGATCATACGAAGAAGATGATAAGGCGGCAGGCTGCGAGTTGGATGTACAGCCTGCCGTTTTGTTTATTCAACGGGCAGCGTGTCGTCCGGGTCCGACTCTGACTCAGTAGTTTCTTCTGTAGTTTCAACTCCTTTTGCCAGCTTGCGCTGCAGCTTCTCTTCGTTCTTCTTCTTTTTCTCCAGCTCTTTCTGGCGTTTCTGAAACTGGAAATTCGGTTTTGCCATTGTGATTCTCCCTTCCGTGATTGTGGGCGCTGCCTTGCTCACCGGATGACGTTCAAAATCATACGGCGGAAACGTCGGCATTGAATGCGCCAGTTTGATATGTTTAGAATCGGCAATTAAAAAGGCCCCGGGTTTCCCCGGGGCCTTTGATGTCTGGTGGAGTCGGTGTTTAGGCTCTCATTACGTTTGCGGCCTGAAGCCCTTTCGGACCCTTGGTTACTTCAAACGTTACCTGATCGCCTTCAGCCAGCGATTTGAAACCGTCGCCTGCGATGGCTGAGAAATGGCAGAATACATCTTCGCCATTTTCCTGCTCAAGAAATCCAAAACCCTTGCTGTCGTTAAACCACTTAACTGTTCCGTTTACCATGTGTACTTTCTCCTAATTCTACTGTTCGATTTTATCTGATTAATTTCAGACGTTGTTACACTAGGCGCCTTTAAATTTCATAAGTCAATCAAACAATACGTCAGAGCGATAATAATTAGTCAGCGTGTCAATATGTTCAGTGCTGCTCGTAACGGTTTAGGCTACGCAACAAGCTGTCATTTCCGGCAATCAAAGGCACCGGAAGTTCTTGGCCACATTTGTGATTAATGACAGCAAATGCATATTCTGTAAGGCTTTCTTGCATTTTGGTCAAAGGGAACGTATACTCACAAACCCTCACTCATGGAACTGTAACGAACACAATCATGGCGCTGACGGGTTTAAGAGGCACAAAGGCTCCCTTTTCGGCCGGGATTGATGAAACGTGCCCAACAGGGTCAAATAAGAACACAGATGGAGCAAAAGGAATGGCATTCAGTGATTTTTTTAAATTAGTTACACTGGAAGATGGGCAGAAAGATTGTGATGCGATTGTCAAGGTTTTCAAGGATATTCATGCTGGCATAATTCCCTGCGATATAAAGCTTCTGAATTATTACCGGGAAGTTCCGGTCAGTTTCAACGCCTCGATTACCGGTGTCATGGAAGACCGCATCGATATGAATGTGCATCAGAATCAGGCGGTTGTATTGAAACATGAGAAACAGTGTCTGATCAAGTGCGAATATTTTCCCAAGGGTTTGGGGGTCCATTCCTTTGTGGCGATGACCAATGTCAGTAGTGGCCGCACGATTCTGACCCGTTTTGCCTATGCCCAGATTACTGCGGAAAAACGCGGTGCGGTGCGTGTCGAGATTGATTTTCCGTTGCCGGGCACTTTTAGTGCTCAGGGTCTGGAACTGGCCGGCACGGTTTCCGATATGTCTGTTTCAGGTATTTCCCTGGCCCTCCCTGCCACGCCGACTTTTGATGCCGGTATCAAGGGGCGTTTTGTCTGCGATTTGCCAAACGGAAGAGTTGAGATATCGGCTCAATTACTTAAATTCATTGATACAGAACAGGGCTGCCGGGCTGTCGTGACGTTTACTCCGGATAACAAGCTTGAATTGCTGATCTCACAGTTCATCTTCACGCTGCAGGTGGATATCATCCGGGATCTGAAAGAACAATATCTCTAAGGGCAGCTCCAGACAATCAATTCAATCTACTGCCGGTCCTTCCGGCTTCAAGTATGATCCGTATCAAGCCAATGTGTATCACGTCAGAACCACAGGGATCCCCCCTGTGGTTTTTCTATGGGAGATCCAGCCATGAACGATGAAATACCATCAACACCGCAGATTGATGCCGTTGCGTTATCATCATTCGAAACTCTCGGTCTGTGCGCCGAATTGCTGAACGCCGTTACCAGCCAGGGATATAGCAAGCCAACGCCTATTCAGAGCGGGGCAATTCCGCTGATTCTTGAAGGGGTCGATCTGCTGGCCGGGGCCCAGACCGGCACCGGCAAGACGGCCGCCTTTGCCCTGCCGATCGTGCAGCGCCTGAGTGAAAAGATTCCCAAAGAGAAGCGCCGCAAGCCTCGGGCCCTGGTGCTGGTACCGACCCGTGAGCTGGCAACCCAGGTCAGTGAACAGATGAACGCCTTTGCCCGACGTCTGGCGCTGCGCTCCACCATGATCTACGGCGGGGTGACCATCCAGGCCCAGATTGAAAGGCTGCATCGCGGCGTCGATATCGTAGTGGCGACCCCGGGACGCCTGCTTGACCACGCCGAGCGCGGCACGATCAATCTCTCCCGCATAGAGATATTGGTGCTGGACGAAGCTGACCGCATGCTGGACCTGGGTTTTATCGACGACATCCGGCAGGTGGCGGAATACCTGCCTCCAAAACGCCAGACCCTGCTGTTTTCCGCAACCTACTCCAAAAACATCAAGCAACTTGCTGATCAGCTCCTGAATCATCCGCGGCGGATTGAAGTAGCCCGTCCCAACATTGCCGCCGCGGCGGTGAGTCAGGAACTGTATGAGGTGGAGCGCAGCCGCAAACGGGAGATGTTGTCGTTCCTGATCCGCAAGGGCGGCTGGAACCAGGTGCTGGTTTTTGCCCGCACCCGCTACGGTGCCGACAAGCTGACCGAAGAGCTGCTGCTGGACGGCATCAAAGCCGCTGCTATCCATAGCAACAAGAGCCAGTCGATCCGTAACCGGACACTGGCCGACTTCAAGCACGGTGAATTCCGTGTGCTGGTGGCCACGGATGTGGCCGCCCGCGGGCTGGATATCGAACGTCTGCCGCATGTGGTCAACTATGACCTGCCCCAGGTGGCCGAAGATTATGTCCACCGTATCGGACGCACCGGACGGGCCGGTGAAGCGGGTGTGGCAATTTCTTTGGTCAGTCCGGAGGAAAGAATGCATCTGACCATGATTGAGAAACTGCTCGGTCATGCCATACCGCGTGCGGCCCTGGCGGAGTTCCCGGTAATGGCGGCCCGCCGCAGCCAACGGGTGCAGGAAATCAAAAAGACCCTTGGACAGGTCAAGGCCAGAAAAGTCAAGGATAGGGCCGCTTTGGAACCGAAAAAAAGCCAGGCACCACGTAGGAAGAAGGGGGAACCGGAACGTCCCGCCCCCAAGACCGGCCGACGCGGCAGCAGGTCCTAAAGCGGCTTCAGGGTTGCGTGAAGCGTGGTATCGGTCTTACCGCTCAAAACCTGTTTAACCATCAAATCTTCCAATTTGATTTACCGTTCCTCCCGGCACTATAACTGATGCGTTAAAAGATACTAAATCTTGATGATATGATTGCAGTGGTTCTTTCAAAACAGCGAAGGCGGCCCATTCGGCCGCCTTCGCTGTTTACATCAATCTTTGCCTCGAACGCAACTTCAGGCCAGGTCAAACCGGTCAAGGTTCATGACCTTGTTCCACGCCGCCACAAAATCATGCAGGAACTTCTCCCGGGAGTCCCCACATCCATAGACTTCCGCCAGAGCCCGGAGCTGGGAGTTTGAACCGAAGATCAGGTCGACCCGGCTAGCGGTCCACTTGAGTTCGCCCGTAGAGCGATCACGCCCCTCGAATAGGTCGTCGCCGGCCGGGGCCGCCGTCCAGACCGTGCCCATGTCGAGCAGATTGACAAAGAAGTCGTTGGTAAGCGCCTCCGGCCACGCCGTGAAGACGCCGTGCCGGGACTGGCCGACGTTGGCATTCAGAACCCGCATGCCGCCCAGAAGTACTGTCATCTCAGGTGCGGTCAGTGTCAGCAGTTGGGCCCGATCAACCAGCAGTTCCTCGGCCGATACGGTATATTTTGTTTTGAGGTAGTTGCGGAACCCGTCGGCAGCCGGCTCCAGTACGGCGAAGGCCGCCATGTCGGTCTGTTCCTGGGAGGCATCCGTGCGCCCCGGCACGAAGGGCACGGTCACGTCAAAACCGGCATTTCGGGCGGCCTGCTCGACTCCTGCGCAGCCCCCCAGCACAATCAGGTCGGCCAGGGAAACCAGCTTACCGCCGGACTGGGCGCTGTTGAACTCATCCCGGATGCCCTCCATGGTCTGCAGCACGGTCTTCAACAGGGCTGGTTGGTTGACCGCCCAATCCTTCTGCGGGGCGAGACGGATACGCGCACCGTTGGCGCCGCCGCGTTTGTCGGAGCCGCGGAAGGTGGAGGCCGACGCCCAGGCCGTCGAGACCAGTTGTGAAACAGACAGCCCTGAAGCGAGGATTTTCCCCTTGAGGGCGTCGATATCCTGCCCGTCAATCAATGGATGCGTGACAACCGGAACCGGGTCCTGCCACAGCAGCTCTTCCTTGGGCACATCCGGGCCGAGATAGCGCGAGCGCGGGCCCATGTCGCGGTGGGTCAGTTTGAACCAGACCCGGGCGAAGGCGTCCGCGAACTTTTCAGGGTTCTGTTGGTAGCCCCGTGCGATCGGCTCGTAGATCGGGTCGAAGCGCAGGGAGAGGTCGGCCGTGGTCATCATCGGCCGGTGTTTCTTGGTCGGGTCGTGGGCATCCACCACCATATCCTCTTCAGCAACGTCTTTGGCCAGCCACTGATGCGCGCCGGCCGGGCTCTTGACCAGCCCCCACTCGTATTTGAACAGCGTGTTCAGGTAGCCCATGTCCCAAGTGGTCGGATTCGCTTTCCAGGCCCCTTCGATGCCGCTGGTGATCGTGTCACCCCCTTTGCCGCTAGCGAAGCTGCTGATCCAGCCAAGCCCCTGCGCTTCGATGGGGGCGCCTTCCGGCTCAGGCCCCACATGGGAGGCATCACCGGCGCCATGGCATTTACCGAAGGTGTGCCCACCGGCTACCAGGGCGACGGTTTCTTCATCGTTCATCGCCATACGCGCGAAGGTTTCACGAACGTCGCGCCCCGACGCAACCGGGTCCGGCTCGCCGTTCGGCCCTTGCGGGTTCACATAGATCAGCCCCATCTGCACGGCGGCAAGGGGATTTTCCAGTTCCCGGTCACCGGCGTAGCGCTTGTCGCCAAGCCACTCGTCCTCAGCCCCCCAGTAGATGTCCTCTTCCGGTTCCCAGATGTCTTCGCGACCGCCACCGAAACCGAAAGTTTTAAAGCCCATGGACTCCAGGGCGCAGTTACCAGCAAGGATCATCAGGTCCGCCCAGGAGATCCCGTTGCCGTATTTCTGTTTGATCGGCCAGAGCAACCGGCGCGCCTTATCCAGGTTGCCGTTGTCCGGCCAGCTGTTGAGCGGAGCGAAACGCTGCGTGCCCGACCCCGCGCCGCCACGGCCGTCGCCGGTGCGGTAGGTGCCGGCGCTGTGCCACGCCATGCGGATGAAGAGCCCACCGTAGTGTCCGTAGTCAGCCGGCCACCACTCCTGGGAGTCGGTCATCAGGGCATAGAGATCATTCTTCAGTGCCTGCAGGTCGAGATTTTTGAATTCTTCAGCATAGCTGAACTCCCTGCCCATCGGGTTGCTCAGGGAAGAATGCTGATGCAGGATCTTGAGGTTCAACTGCTTCGGCCACCAGTCTTTGTTCGACGTGCCGCTGCCGGCCGTGGATTTGTGGTTTTTTCCCGTCACCGGACACTTGCTGTCGTTAGTCATATCAGTTCTCCTTGATTGTAGTTTCAGGTATCAATGTGGCCGAATCATTTCCCGCTAAAGAGGGCTTTGACGCGTTTGTCGATCTCTTCCGGCGGTACGTCTTCCGTATGGGTGGCGACAGACCATTTATGGCCATACGGGTCGATCACCGTGCCCATCCGGTCACCCCAGAACTGGTCTTCAACCGGCATTAGCACGGCTGCTCCCTTCGCAACTGCCCGGTTGACGACACTATCCACATCGTTCACATAGAGCATGATAGATACGGTGGTTCCGCCGATTGTCTGAGGGCTGAGCGCATTCCAGTCCGGGCACTCGTCGCAGAGCATGATCGGCGAATCTCCAATCCTGATTTCAGCATGCATCAGCTTTCCATCCGGAGCTGCCAGTCGCATCAGCTCTGTGGCTCCGAATGCTTCTTTATAGAATTCGATGGCTTGCGCGGCGTTCGTTATCACCAGATACGGTGTCGCCGTGTGGTACCCATCCGGAATCGGTTTTACGGTGGAAGTCATGACCATTTCCTCCTCTCATGATGTTCTGTTGTCAGAAATATTTACCCAAATTTACAGGTGGTAACGTTATGGGATAATTATAGTCTTTTGTCGGTAAAATACAATAAATGCGGTGGGGCAATAAAGTTTCAGATGCCGGAATCCGGACGGTGAAATTCGTTGAATGCCAGATGTCAGCCTGTAAACGGAACAGCTGTCTATCGATAAAAAAGAGGCCACGGGACGCATATCCGTGGCCTCTAACGCTCATCGTTGATCAGCAAATTTCTATCGTCCTCTTGTCGGAGCCTTCAACATGTATCCGACTTGTGGAAAACCTCGTCCCGTTTTTTGAAGAGTACCGGCAAACTTACGGCAATAACTGCCAGTACACCCAGGATGAGCAGGGTTGCGCTGATCGGTCGCCTCAAAAACACCATCGGATCGCCGCGGGAAAGCAGCAGGGCGCGCCGCAGATACTCCTCCATCATGGGACCGAGGATGAACGCCAGCAGCATCGGCGCCGGCTCACAGCCGATTTTTGAGAGCAGGTATCCCAGGACGCCGAACAGTACCATCAGGTAGATGTCAAATTCCGAATTTTTCAGACTGAAAACCCCGATGGAGCAGAACACGATGATGGCCGGGTAGAGGTACTTGTAGGGGATCGAAGCGATCCGGACCCAGATCCCGATCATGGGGAGGTTAAGTATGATCAGGAACAGGTTGCCGATCCACATGGAGGCGATGATTCCCCAGAACAGTGCCGGCTGTTCGACGATCACCGATGGTCCGGGCTGAATTCCCTGGATGATCATGGCGCCCACCATCAGTGCCATCACCGGGTTGGGCGGGACTCCCAAGGTGAGCAACGGGATGAACGATGTCTGGGCGCCGGCATTATTAGCCGACTCGGGGGCCGCCACCCCCTCGATGGCCCCCTTGCCGAATTCTGCGGAATTTTTCGAAATTTTCTTTTCAAGTGAGTATGCCGCAAAGGCACCGAGGATGGAGCCGCTGCCGGGAAGGATGCCAAGGACGGAGCCGATGGCGGTTCCCCGGAGTATTGGCCCGGCCATCCGTTTCCAGTCCTCTCTGGATGGCATCAGGCTGGAGACCCTGGTTACCTCGGGCGATTGGTCGTACTGTCGTTCCAGGTTGCGCAGTATCTCGGCCAACCCAAACATCCCCATGGCGATCACGACAAAACCAATGCCGTCGGTCAGCTGCGGTAGGCCGAATGTAAACCGCTGCACGCCGGAATTGATGTCGGTTCCGATCAAACCCAGCAGCAGGCCGAGCACCACCATGCCGATGGCATGCAGCAGGGAACCTTGGGCGAGCACCACTGAGGCAATCAGCCCCAGCACCATCAGCGAGAAATAATCGGCCGGGCCGAATTTGAGTGCAAATTCGGCCAGCGGCGGCGCGAACAGTGCCAGCAGGAGGGTGGCGACTGTACCGGCGAAAAACGAACCGACCGCCGCCGTCGTCAGGGCCACTCCGGCTCGCCCCTGTCGCGCCATCTGGTACCCATCCAGCGCGGTGACCACCGATGCAGCCTCTCCTGGAACATTGATCAGGATCGACGTCGTGGAGCCGCCATACTGGGAACCATAATAGATGCCGGCCAGCATAATCAGCGAAGCGATCGGCGGAAGGGTGAAGGTTATGGGCAGCAGCATGGCGATGGTTGCCGTCGGCCCGAGACCGGGCAGCACGCCGATCAGGGTGCCAAGAAACACCCCCGCCAGGCAGTACAGAATGTTTTCAGGGGTGAGAACTGTGGAGAAGCCCAGCCCAAGATGTGCAAGAAGTTCCATGTGCGCCTTTGAGATGTCCCGGTATCAACCGGAGAACCATGATCCAAGGAAGGGGAGCGGTACCCCCAGACCCTTCAGAAATACCAGGCTGCAGAACAGGGTGAGCCCGACAGCTAAAATGAACGCATACCCCCAACGGAAGTATCTGCTGGCTGCAGAACTCATGATTACCAGCAGCGGCAGTGCAATCGCAAGTCCGGCTCCCCGGACCAGAATTCCGAAGAGCAGTGTGGCTGCGGTAACCAGTACCAGTCCTTTGATCTGGAATCCTGTGATCGGAGCCCCGGGCCGGAAAAAGGAGCGACCCAGGGACACAGCCCCGATCAGGACAAGCAGGCCGCCGAGCAGTGCTGGAAGATAGGCGGGGCCCATCCTGAGGGCAGAGCCCATTTCGTAATCACGGGAGAGTATCAGGGCAAGTCCCCCGATACCGACGTACAATAGGCCGGCCCAGAAGTCCCTGGTGCTCTTAATGGCTGGAGTCAAAGTTATAATCCGATTTGAAGTATTTGTGGGACTGTGGCCGGAAATCTGCTCTCCGGCCACAATTACAACAACGCCATCCTGTTTAGTCGGCGTAAATACCCGATTTTTTGATAATCGGCGACCATTTGTCAATTTCTGATCTGAGATGGTTACGTAAGGCCGTCGGTGTGGCATTTTCCCTCGACGCCGGAATGGTACCAAGGTCATCAAACCGTTTTTTCAGCCCGGGATCAGCCAATGCTGACTGCAGAGCCTTTGAAAGGGTATCGATGATGGCCTTGGGCGTCCCTTTCGGTGCATAGAGCCCCTGCCACACGACAATCTCAAATCCGGGCAACCCGGCCTCATGCATGGTCGGCACCTGAGGTAAAGATGGCAACCTCGATTTGGTCGTCACCCCGTACACTTTGATCTTGCCTGCTTTGATCTGGCTTGTGGTGTTGGACGTCTGATCGCACATGAAGTCTACCTGACCTCCGAGCAGATCGTTCATTGCCGGACCGGTGCCTTTGTAAGGGATTGTGGTGAAATCGGTCTGGATTGACGACATGAAGAGCATGCCGCACAGATGCGACGCGGCGCCCAGGCCTGCGTTGGCCAGATTAACTTTGTCCTTGTTCACCTTGACATATGTTATCAGTTCTTTCAGATCCCTGGCTGGAAAATCCTTCCGAGCGACCAGCGTCATTGCTACATCGCCGATCATACCGATCGGTTCAAAGTCGCGAATCGTATCGTACGGCAGCTTGCGATACAGGGACGGTGCCGTGGAAAATCCGATATGATGGAAAAATATCGTGTAGCCGTCAGGTTTGGATGTGGCGACCTTGGCTGCGGCTACGGTACCACCGGCGCCCGCCACATTCTCAATGATCATCTGGGTTTTGAGATTGGTCCCCATGGTTTGGGCAAGCAGACGCGCCAGCGTATCGGTCGGTCCGCCCGCCGAGAACGGTACCACGATGGTGATTACCTTTGATGGATACTGGTCGGCGTTCACCACGGGCACACCGAGTAAAACAGTGCAGAGGAGCACACATACGATTTTTTTTAGCATGGCTCACCTCCCGGAACGTGAGAATTTGTGCCGCAATACGCACAGCACCCATCTACGTTCCCATACCATAAAGCTAGCACCCAACATGCCAATAATCAAGGGTATTAAAGTAAACAACCGATGCCGTACTATGCAATTTCATACTGCAGCCGGTCCTTTTTTTGTTCTCATACATCAGCAATTTTTTCGGAGAGCTATCTATCGTATGTCACATATAAAAAGAGGCCAAGGGATGCATACCCCCTGGCCTCTGATGGTCTATGATGTTGCCGTCTATTACAGCTTCACATCAAGTTCATTCTGGTAGATCTGCTCACGAACCTGCTTCTTGCGGATCTGCAGCAGTCCGCCACCCTTGGTCTTCATAACGGCGCCCGGCTTGCGATGCGAGTTGTAGTTTTCCGGTGACATGCTCTCGGAGTAGGCCCCCGTACCGCCGATGACCACATAGTCACCGATCTCAGGTTCGGCGATCAGCACCGGCACGATGTTGCCGTCGTTGTCCAAACGGACCGAGTCACCACTTTCGCAACAGCGCCCCACGATGCCGAAGGATTTCAACCCGGCGGTTGGTGTACAGTCGTACTCGCTGGAAAGCAGGGTGCCATCCTGGCGCACGATGGCGATGGGGTGCTCGGAGCCGTACAGCAGCGGGCGGGTCAGCAGTTCCATGCCGCCGTCCACGATCAGGAAGTTCAGCTCATTGGTCAGCTTTTTGTCGATGATGCGGGTGATGATATGGCCCGAGTTGGCCACCACGAAGGTGCCCGGCTCGATCTCCATCTGCAGCTCCCGGCCGGTGGCTGTTTTGAACTCCTCGATGCGCTGCTTGGCATAGGCGCCCAAAGCGGTAATGTCGGCCTGTTTTTCCCCCGGCATCCTGGCGACCTTGAGACCACCGCCGAAGCTGACGGTGGTGGCATCGGGGAAATAGCTTTTCACAAAGCCCAGTTCACGGTCGATGTTCTGGCGCCATTTTTCCGGGTCTCCCCCGGAACCGATGTGGACATGCACCTGGGTAAAGCGCAGCCCGAGTTTGTCAGCCATGGCCTTAACCGTCGGGACATCATTGAGGTGAACGCCGAAGCAGGAGTATTCGCTGCCGGTATCACGGGTGGCGCTTTCGCCGCCACCGGCGGCGCCAGGATGGACCCGCATTGACAGGTCAATTTTATTGGCTGTGGCAAAGTCGGCGATCAGTTGAAACTGGGTCATGGAGCAGACGTTGTACTTCAGGCCGGCCTTGATCATGCTTTCCAGTTCGGCACGCTCGGTGCCGGAGGCAACCTCCTGAGTGGTCAGCATCATGCGCGAATAGGGCACGCCGGCGGCATGGGCGCGGGCCGCTTCATCCAGTGACGAGCAATCCAGGTCCAGCCCTTGATTGGTGACAACCCGCAGGACGGTGCGATCCGAGTTGGCCTTCATGGCGTAGCGGACATGCAGTCCGTAGGCGTTGGGCATGTTCAGCAGCTGCCGGCAGCTGTTTTCGATGTATTCCTGATCATGCAGATAGACCGGTGTGCCCCACTGCTGAGCTATTTTCGGGACAAGCGCTGCGTCCAGTTTTGTCGGACCGAATTGTTTCGTCGTCATTTTTTCAACCTCACAGATTTGATATGAGCCCACATGTCGGCATTGGGAAGAGGGTCGCGCACTATAGCATTTTCAGCCGGCGCGGGCAACACCTCTCTGGAAATCCGTAGTAATTCGATGGATGTGAAAAAGGGGACCGACTGCTGCAGCTGCCGGTCCCCTTGGATGTCTTCACCCTCAGCAGCACTGCGGGCTTTTATGTTTTACTGATACTGGATATACAGCGGTTTCGGGTTCAATTTGAGGAGATCCTGCGGCGTCATGAGCGGATCACCCTTCTTGGTGTCGTTGTGATAGAACAGCTTGAAACCGGTGTACTGAACCGGCTCGGCCACGACGTAATCCTTGTACGAATCCCGCTTCAGCCAGGGGGCGCCCCAGCCATCCATATGCATGACCATCTGCACCTCGGGGCGCAGCTTGATCGCTTTCGAGTTGGTGACGCCCCCTCTGGTGAAACGATGCACCGTGAAGACCTTGGGGGGAAGGTTGTACTTCTTAACCAGGTCCCTGAGATACCCCGAAGCGTAGTTGATGTCGGCCGCGTCATAGGTGCCTATCTTCGTGCCCGGTTTTTTACCGCTTGCGATCAGGTTGAATTCCGGGTCGATTCCCAGGTGGACATCCGGGTTTTTCAGGATCCATTCGAAGCGCGGCAGCACGTTGCGGATATCGTCATGGCCGGTCTGGATATCGATAAACATGATCGCCCCCGTCTCTTTGGCCCATTCATACACCTGGTTGACGAGCTTGTCGGTAATAACCATGCGGTATTTGCCATCCCTGCCGGGGGCACCCTGTGCCACTACAGCGATCAGATGCAGGGCCGGTTGAACCGGGGTGGCCGGGTCGGCGGCCTGCCATTTGGCAACTTCACCCTTCAATTTCTTGAGCATTTCATCCTTGGGGAATTCCCCAAGGGCCCCCATCTTCTTGGAGAGCGGGTTGCCGTAGTAGGCTACGATGCGTTTGCCGGGCAGGATCGAGCCGGGCAACGGTGTCGGAGCGTTGACCGGCCAGCCGTGTTTCTTGGCGAATTCGGGGCTTTCCCCGGAGTTGTACTTGATTTTTGGCGCGGTGCGGGCCGCCGAGGAATTGGCAAGGACGGCCGCCTGGCGCACGGCACTGCTGGTGGCAGAAAAGACGGTGGGTTCTACCTGGCTGCTATAATTGCCGGCAACCGCAGTTTTAGCTGCCGGTGCGTTTGGTCTGTTTGCTTTGTGATCGGTGCAGGCTGTGAGAATCGTGAGCAGGAAGAACAGCGGGAAGGCACGTTGGCATGATTGAACGGTTAATTGCGGAAACTGCACGTAAACTCCTTGATAGGGTTGTTTGAAAACATGATTGAGACACAGGTTGATGCGACGCGGAGGACATAAAAAAACCGGTACCGGTTACGCTGTAACCCGGCCATCCGGCTGTGCTCTGGAAAAACCCTGCATGATTAAACGTAATGACAGGTAGCGACTTCATCCGACACTGCGTATTCAATGTGTGTTGGACAAATCTACGCGAAGTGACACAGACAAGTCAAACCAATTAGTGGAGAGCTGTGGGTGAAGAAAATAAAAGCCGGGTGGTCGCTTGTAGGGCGCTGATGCCATGCCCGGCATGTAAGCGCAGGGGCTGCTGTCACGATATAAACTATACGGATCTGCTGTAAAGGCCTACAGTGGAGAGCGTGACGTGCCGTGATTGAACCGGCACTACGTTAAGGACGCCTCTACCCGGCACTGCCCCTCCTTATCCCAAGGAGCTTCCCGTGCCATCTACTCCGTACCCCCGTCTGCCGTTGTCCCTCATTGAAAGTAATCAACTGCGTCTGATTGAAGCCAATCAACGTGAATATGGCCCCCGCTACCACCTGTTGAACTTTGCCAGCAGTGCCCGGCTGGCTGCTGCGGAAGAGGAGCGCCGGGAACTGCTGCAATGGCTGGCCCGGCACGCCGCTTTCGGTTATGCCGGGACCAAGGTGGATTGCAACAGCCTCTCTCCCGGTTGCCGGCACTGCGGCGATGGTGGCTGGTCCTGCCTGTTCGTCAACGGTCGCTGTAACGGACAATGCTTTTACTGTCCGACGGCGCAGGACGATCACGGCCCTCCGGTTACCAACGGACTGGCATTTAACGATCCGAACGAGTATGCCGATTATGTGGCCACCTTCGGTTTCAGCGGCGTCAGTATCAGTGGTGGCGAACCGCTTCTGACGCCAGAGCTGGCCTTATCCTATCTGCAGGCCGTGCGGAAGCGCTGTGGTGACAACGTCCATCTCTGGCTGTACACCAACGGTACCATGCTGACGGCCGATCTCTGCAGCAGGCTCAAGGATGCCGGCCTGGACGAAATTCGCTTTGACCTGGGGGCGGTCCGCTACCATCTTAAAAAACTGCGCTTGGCGATTGGCTGCATCCCGACGGTGACGGTGGAGATTCCGGCGGTGCCGGAGGATGAGGAGTTGCTGAAGCTGAAGATGGTTGAAATGGCCGAGGCCGGGGTGAAGCATCTCAACCTGCACCAGATGCGTTTGACGCCGTACAACTTCGCCCATTTGACGGCGCGGGGCTACACATTTCTCCATGGCGAGAAGGTGACCTTGCTGGAGTCGGAGCTGTGTGCCCTGCGGTTGGTCCGTTTTGGCCTGGAGCAGGGTATCCCCCTGCCGGTGAACTACTGTTCCTTCACCTACAAACGGCGCTTTCAGCTTGCCGCTTCCCGCCGCCGTGCGGCCCAGTCCATCTGCGGCCCCGATGAGACCGTGACCGAACCCGGCTTCCTGAGGACTCTTTCGGCAGCTGGTGTCCATTACAGCGAAACCGCCCTCATGCAAAGCCCCAGTTATCGCGCCCCGTTTGATAAGATCGTACTGGCCAGCGGACGTCCGCTCTATCTGGAGCGGCGGCCGCTGCTGCTGGAGCCGGAGTTGTCAAGGGCAGAGCTGAGCGCCCTGCAGGCCGGTGTTCCGCCTGACAGGCTGGCAGGCTTTGAACGGATTGAGAACGGATTAGCCGACTATTTTTAGCAGGCCCGATAATTGCGACGATAGTAACATTTGCTCAAAAGTCGGCCATTACACAAGTCAGATATTGACGATATCGATCATCTGGGCGAGGATAGAGCACATGGTTCGGCACATGAAAACAGATGGCCCGGGAGTGGCCTGGGCTACGTTATGCTAACAAAATAGTCCCTAAACTGCTATGGTCAGGCCATGTCCATGGCTTCTGTCGGTGACCGGCAAGGTAGACACTATGCGTAGAAAACTGCATTTCACTGGTGTAAGGGAGCTTCTTCTGGCGTATGCCCGGAGTACCGTGTTGTCGTGCACGGTGTTTGGAATCGTTCTTACGGTGGTGCAGCCGGTTTTTGCCTTGCAACCGCCAACTCCGGGCGAAATCGAACGGCTCAAAAAAGAAGGGCGTTACGAGGAACAGCTTTCCAAGGCCAAAAGCCTGGGAAATCACCTGATTGATAGGGATCTATTGGAACAGGCTCTGTCCAGGGCCAGGCGACTGGTTGACATCCAGCAGGGTGTGGAGGTGGAAGCAATCCAGGCCGCGCCGCCGTCAGGACGGAAACTGATGCCGACGACAGGCACCGTCAAGGTGTTTGCCCTGCTGATAGATTTCCCCGATTACCCGGCTGGTACCGGCGGGTATAGTACCCAGCCACAGATCCACTCCGCCCTGTTTGGAAACGGCAGCGCTATTCCTGCGAACACGTTCCCCTACGAAAGCCTGAACAATTTCTACGAACGCTCATCGTACAGCCAGCTCCATTTCTCCGAAGGTGTTACCCTTGGCTGGTATCGGGCCGGTTATACCCGGGCCTCCATGGGCGCGAGTCCAACAGATGCCCAGCGTGAACAACTTATTAAAGAAGCGTTGGCTGCCTTTGATGATACGGTAGATTTCACTCAGTTCAACAACGAAACCTCTGATAACAAAATCGAAACCTTCATAGTCCTCTGGACCGGACCGGACAACGGCTGGTCAAATTTCTGGTGGGCCTACCTGACGGGCTGGGATGATTCAAACTATACCGTTGACGGCATGAGTCTCGGCAAATATATCTGGATGTGGGCCGGTGATTACGGTGATGCGGTTCCGTTTGAACCATATGTTGCCATACATGAGATGGGGCACGCCCTGGGGTTGCCTGATTATTACGACTACGATGATGACTCCGGCCCAGATGGCGGGGTAGGCAGCCTTGACATGATGCATGGCAACTGGGGAGACCACAACAGCTTCAGCAAATGGGTGCTCGACTGGTTGACTCCGACAGTAGTGGCGACCGGCAGCCAGACTCTGATGCTCAACCCTTCCGGCACGTACGGAGACGCAGTGGTGGTTATGCCCGGTGCCACATCCACGGATGCCTTCCGGGAGTTCTTTGTTGTCCAGAATCGTTATCGTGTCGGCAACGATCCGTCCGAGACTCCTTCTGCGGGCAACAGGTATCCAACCGACGGCATGCTGATCTGGCATGTGGACGCCCGGCTGAATGCTGCAGGAACTGACTTCAAATACGATAATTCTTATACCGATCACAAGCTGCTCAAGCTCATGCAGGCCGATGGGCTGGAACGGATCGAGACTGCCAGTGCCAAGGCAGATGCGGCCATGTATTACCAGCCTGGCAAAACCCTCTCCCCGGTAACCGGTCCGAACAGCCGGGATTATCTCGGTGTGGATTCCCGCGTCAACGTAACCGGTATCTCCCAATCCGGCCAGCAGATGACGGCCACGTTTGCGATTGATGCCGTCAGCACTCTTGCCACCCTGACGGTGGCCAAGACGGGTATCGGCAGTGGCACTGTCACCGGCAACAACCCTGCTGAAATATCATGTGGTGCTGACTGTGCCGAATCATATCTGCCGGTCGGCGGAACGCTCGTAACCCTGACGGCGACGGCAGTTCCGGGTTCCGCCTTTACCGGCTGGTCGGGTGGCGGCTGTTCCGGCACCGGAAGCTGCACCGTCAGCATGTCGGCCAACACCAGCGTTACGGCAAACTTTACGACCACATTGATACTTGACGAAGATTTTGATCCTCAATCATCCAACCCACCCACCGGTTGGATAAAGTCGACCGCCAGCGGGTCAGCTGGCTGGTGGTTCACGTATGACAATTACAACAATACTGGCGGGACGGGTGAATGTGCCCTTGGAGCGGCATCCGGCAGTGGCCCGTACGATAGTGAGTTACGGACAGCTGCTCTGAACCTGTCGGCCTATAACTCCGTCGGTCTTGAATTCAAGACCAGCATCGAAGATTCGGACGCCACTACGGACGTGGATGTCAGTCTGAACGGCGCCTCCGGACCATGGACCAATGTCTGGCGCAAGGCCGGTCTGTTCAAAGGGCCGCAGACAGTTAATGTGGATCTCTCGTCGTCGGCAGGAGGCTACGCTAACGCTATGCTGCGTTTTCGTCACTACGGAAGCGGCATCTGGCTAATTCTTGACGATGTGAAGGTTATGGCCAGCATTATAAAAAACGATACCGTCACCGTACTGAACACCAGCCTCACCCCCTCGACCTACGGCCAGTCGGTAACACTCTCCGCCACGGTCTCCCCGGTCACTGCCACTGGTACCGTTACCTTCCATGATGGCGCTGAAACTCTGGGCAGTACGCCTGTGATATCGGGAACATCCGTCTACAGCACCTCATCCCTGGTGGCCGGAAGTCACACCATAACCGCCTCCTATGGCGGCGATACCAGCAGCAATCCATCCACTTCGTCGATGCTCACCCAGGTAGTGAGCCCCGCTGCTCTAGCGGTCACAGCCGCTGGCAGAAACAAGGTCTACGGCAACCCGGACCCGGTTCTGGGCTATACCGCCAGCGGATTCAAAAATGACGATTCCCTGTCTGTCATGTCCGGTAGCCTGGTTCGCGTTGCCGGCGAGTCGGTCGGTTCCTATGCCATTCTTCAGGGAACTGTCAGCGGCGGTTCCAACTACATCATTTCGTATACTGGTGCCAGCTTGACAATTGTTACCGCCGTGGCGCGCGAGGTGATTGGCGGTCAGCCGGATGTTAATTACGCTTCGCTCGCAGCGGCCGTATCAGCTGTTCCTGACGGTGGTAGCGCCACGGTACGGCTTCTGAGCGGCGAAATAAACGAAATTCTTACCTTGGGTGACGGTATTGAATTGAATCTGGTCGGCGGGTACGATGCATCATTGCTGAATCTGCAGGCCGGAGCCGTTACCCGGCTGCCGGGGGTGCTGACAATTTCCAGAGGCAAGCTGACGGTTTCAGGAATTGCAGTCCGCTAGCTTGAGACCGATGTAACTGGTTACCAGGTCACGCCGGCAGTGTGCCTTGTCGAGAAAGGAAGCGCCACATACCATGAAAATCCAGCACGTAACAATCGAACACCGCCCCAAGGTTTATGCTCTGCTGCAGCGGGCTTTCCCCGGCAGCGGTTACGAAACTCTGCTGATTCAGAAACTTCACGATAATGGCAAGAGCCTGCATGAATGGGTCTGTCTCCATGTCAACAAGGCCATAGCCTACATCGCTTTCTCCAATGCCTATCATGGCAGGGAAGTCAGCGGATTGCACCTTGCACCCATGGCGGTGGCTCCCGATTTTCAGAAGCAAGGGGTAGGAACAGAACTGCTTAATTTTGCCCTGCGCCAGGATGCCATCAAGAGCCAGCCTCTGTTTGTGCTGGGCGAACCGGGCTATTACTCGCGCTTCGGTTTTGAGCCCTGTCGGGTGCCGATGTGCCCGTTTGATACCGATAACGCTCATTTTATGAGTATGCGTAATGCGGATGCGACCTGTTTCGAAATCGGCTATGAACCCGAGTTCATGACGGCGGCCATACCGCCGGCTCCGCCGCACCGCACACGCAGGAAACGTTAGGGGCTGAATCGACACGACGCGCCCCAGACCGGAAAATTCCGGCACACACTACCCGATGTACGATGTGCTCCATTTTTGTCTAATAATCCGGAACCGTATCCGGCTACGACCGCGAAACGGTGTACCTGAAACAACCACGGCGACCGTATGGTCGCCGTGGTTGTTTCAATTGCTGGAACATAGACTGAGTATGCGGGATGAGTCTCAGCCTGCCCCGACATGCTGCGGTCAGTCGCGACCCCGGCCGCGTCCCTCGTCTCTTCGATGTTCCTGACCCTGGCCGCGAGGTTCCTGTTGCCGTTCCCTCTGCTCAACTCTCGGTTCCTGGCGTTGTTCACCGCGAGACTGCGGGTGCTGTTCGATACGCTGTTCCTGGCGTTGTTCCCTCCGGGGTTCCTGACGCTGTTCCGGCCTGGAATCCTGGCGCTGTTCGAAGCGCTGTTCCCGCCGCGGTTCCTGTCTTTGTTCCTGAGGTGCCGATCCACGTTGCTGTGGCTGCGAACGCTGGACCTCCTGAGGTCCGGTACCTCTCATGCGGGGTTCTTCCCGACGTTCCCGCGTGACAGGCGTTGTGTCTCTACGATCTTCGCGCTGCTGGAAGTACTGGCGGACCGCCTTGTCCCGGGGCTGGTAGCGGTAATGTTCACGGCGCAGGTCATGCTGCTGCTCTCCACGAGGATAGCGGTCACCCGTGTACTGCCTCTGGTAGACCGGTAGCGGTGCACGCCCGGGAGCACTGCCGCGCTTCCACTTATCCCAGCCCCGGCGCTGATTTTCCCAATCGCGGCCCCAGTGTTGTCCCCAGCGGGGGGGAGCATCACGGTGCCATCCACGGAAATAGACCGGAGGCTGCCGGTAGTAACGCACCGGTATCCGCAGAATGTACAGCGGAACATAGGCCGGCTCTATGACTGACCAGGGGCCGTTGTACCAGGAGCTTGAATACCAGTAGTCATCCGTATAGACCCAGTACAGGCCGTCATAAAAGAAATAGTTGGCGTCAAGACGCGGGGCGTAATAGACCGGATAGCCGGACATTGGCACAAGTTCCGGGAAAACCGGCAGGTTTATGCCGATGCTGACATTGGGCAATCCGATTCCGATGCTGACACTGGCTGATACCGGAGTTACAGAACAGCACGCCAGCAGCAGCACAACAATTCCACAACGAACATTCCGCATGATTTCCTCCGATTTGTTCAGGATTTAGTGGGTGTGAGCAGCCTGACAGGTTGCAGCCCCACGTCGTACTATACCCCCACGGGATAGGTGCAGCAACCGGTTATTGGCTGTACGAACAGATATGGCCGACTCGTGGGAAATCGGCCATTGGCAATCCGCAGGACGCACGCTATCAGTCAGAGCTTGCAATGCAAGGTTCACCATCACCCAGCTCGAATTCTTCAACCGTCACTCTGCGCAAATCCACAGGGATGAATTCTGTTTCCAGTGACCCGGATATGAGTTCGTCGTCTCTCATGACTCGCCCCCCTTTCATTGATTGAGTTCACTATAGCAGATCACCTGTTTATTGAAAACGACTTTCAATAAACAGGCGCACCTCTTGATTTTCCACCACTGAGTGGGTACACTCGCTGGAAATCTTCAAGGTGACGCAATGTAAGACGGGGGGTGTCTGCAATGACTTTCGGAAGGTATAAACTGGCTGGCCTCTTGCTGTGCATCACAACTCTGATATTTCCGGTTGGTCTCTTTGCCGAGTGCCGGGTGGTGGAGTATCCCGATCACAGTGAAGTGGTCTGCGAGGATGAAACGGTGCAACAGGATCGCCAGGGAGCTTCCAAGGCAGAATCGACCAGCCAGAAGGAATTTGTCTTCTATTCTCCGGTAAATCCGGTCACACGGCTAACAATCTCCGCTGATTTAAGCCGCTTTGCCATCGCCTCACCGGGAGATACACTGATTTCCTATCGTGCTGAAGTGTTACGGGATAAGGTTTACACCCCCACCAGCGCATCGTTTGTGTACGAAGGTCGCAGTGGAGACAACGATTTCACAATCCGTGAAGAGAGTGCCGGTGACCGCACTTCCGGTCCGCCGGTTACAAACGTGACACTCGACGACAGGAAGAGCCATCTGCTGCTGATTCCTTTTAAATCAGGCTGTTCAGCAGGTGCATCCGAAGGCATCTATCTGAAAATGAGCCGTTTTGAGGGTACTCAGTTGTATTACCGGTTGATCATGCCGGACTGTCTGATGAAATCGCTGGAACAGAGCATCAAGGATTGAGTCTTTCTTTTGTAAACGATCTGCGTCAGGATTACCGACTAAACGTTCAGACCGTTACAGTACGGCCAGATTGTCACGATGAATAATCACATCCGCATAGCGATACCCAAGAATCTGTTCGATTTCGCTGCTGTTGTGACCGGCTAATCGAGCAATCTCACTGCTGGAATAATCCGACAATCCCCGGGCGAACTCCTTGCCGTCTGACGTACAGACCCTTACACAGCCGCCACGTTCGAAACGCCCTTCCACTCCTGCCACACCTGACGGCAGCAGGCTTTTACCCTTCTTTTGCAGCACATCCCTGGCACCGTCATCAACAATCACGCGACCGACCGGCTTGAGGGTATAGGCAATCCAGTGTTTGCGACGATTGAGCCCTTCGCCGCTTGGAAGAAACAGGGTTCCGACCTCTTTGGCAGCCATGGCTGCAGCAATGATCCCTTCCCGTTTACCGGCGATCAGGATCGTCGGGACACCATTCTTGGCGGCCTTTTTGGCAGCCGCCACCTTGGTTGCCATACCGCCGGTCCCCACACTGGAACCGGAACCGCCGGCCGCCCGCTCCAGCTCACGGGTGATGCTGTGAACCAGAGGTATCAGATGGGCATCGGGATTGCTGCCGGGATCGGCACTGTACAGGCCGTCCACATCCGTCAGGATCAGCAGCAGATCGGCTTCGGCCACGTTGGTAACCAGGGCTGAAAGATTATCGTTATCACCGAATTTGATCTCGTCCACCACAACCGTATCATTTTCATTGATGACCGGGACGATGCCGAAGCCGAGCAGGGTGTCGATAGTGGCACGTGCATTGAGAAAACGCTGGCGGCTGTTGAGATCCTCACTGGTCAGGAGAACCTGGGCAGCCTTGAGGCTGTGGGGAGCCAGGGATTCTTCGTAGGCGCGCATCAGCCGGGTCTGTCCAATGGCCGCAGCAGCCTGTTTCTGGGGGATGGTTTTCGGTTTTTCAGTCAACCCCAATTCGCTGCGCCCGGCGGCAATCGCCCCGGATGAAACAACCACAACCTGCTTCCCCTGCTGGCGCAGCCGGGCAACGTCACAACAGATCCGCCCGATAACGGCCATATCGAGGGCGCCCTCATCATCGGTCAGTACGCGACTGCCGATTTTGATAACAATCCGTTTGACCGGTTTCAGCAGTTCAGCACGCATCACCACTCCTCCTCGGCCTTTCCCCACAGCCTTCGTGCGATCTCATCCAGCAACACCGGAATCCCTTCGCCCGTGGCGGAGGAGATCGGAAACACCTTGATTCCTCGCTCTACAAACCAGGCCGTAATTTCGGCCAGGTGTTCCCTGGTCTGGGGCAGGTCCGTCTTGGTGATGACCACCACCTGTTCCTTTTCAGCCAGTTCACTGCTGAACAGAGCCAGCTCGCGGCTGACCGCCTGGTATTCGGCCAGCGGGTCGCGATCCGGTATCCAGGAGATATCCACCAGATGCAGCAGAATACCGGAGCGTTCCAGGTGTTTCAGGAAGCGATGGCCCAAACCGGCACCGTCATGAGCACCCTCAATGATGCCGGGGATGTCGGCCATGACGAAGGAACGATAGTTTTTATAGGGCACAACCCCCAGGCTGGGAACCATGGTGGTGAAAGGATAGTCGGCAATCTTCGGGCGGGCCGCCGAAATCTTGCTGATCAGGGATGACTTGCCGGCGTTGGGCAGCCCCAGCAGACCGACATCCGCCATCAGCTTCAATTCCAGCCGCAGCTTGCGATCCTCGCCCTCTTCACCCGGTTGGGCAAACTTGGGGGCCTTGTTGGTTGCCGAGGCAAAACGGGCATTGCCCTGCCCGCCCCGTCCACCCTTGAGCAGCACAACCCGCATGCCGTCCTGGTTCATATCAGCCAGTTGGTCACCGGTTTCCACGTCATTAATGACCGTACCGATCGGAACGGTGATCACCAAGTCTTCGCCGCCGGCACCATGGCGGTTTTTACCCATGCCGTTGTGCCCTTTTTCGGCTTTCTGATGGGGGCGATGGCGCAGTTCCAGCAGCGTGGACATGCCGCTCTTGGCAACAAAAATTACGTCGCCACCCTTGCCGCCGTCACCGCCGCTGGGGCCGCCGAATTCAATGAACTTCTCGTGACGGAAGGCGATACACCCTGCCCCGCCGTGTCCGGAGGAGGCAAACATGGTTACTTCATCAATAAACTTCAAACTGCACCTCGATTGCTCACTTTAATCCAAATTACTATTAACCACAGAGGTCACAGAGAAACTACTTAAATTAAAACGTGTATTAAAGTCACTTGTCCGGTGTGACAAAAAAACGCAATGTATCGATTTTCCTTTGAGCTCTCTGTGTACTCTGTGGTGAAATGCTTTTTCAGTTTTTTTACTTACCGTCCAGCCATTCCTGAATGGCGGTGGCCCGGGCGGCCCAATTGCCGGAGAGGCGTTCCTTCAGAAAGGCTGTAAACAGGCTGTCAAAGAGCTGCACACCCTGTTCCAGCAGATACATGCGCTCGTAGAAGGCCGCTTCGCGCTCACTCATTTCATCAACCGTTGAATCTTTTTCAATACGGATCTGGGGGCTCTTGAACGAGGCAAACCCAAAGGTTTCTCCCTTCAGGGTCAGTTTCCAGACATTCTCGTCCTTCTCCATACAGATCGTGGCGCTGGTGATGCGCTTGCCACCTTTGAGGGCCGAGATGGCCTCCAGATAGCTGTCCTGGGAACCGGAAACGGAAACCTTCTGAATGCCACCTTCTTCGCCGCCACCCTGGAGTTGAATACGATCGTCGATCCAGGCCGAAAAACGCTCGCCATTGTTAAAATGGCCAGGCTGACAAACGCTGAACTCCCCCTCACCATTGATACCGCGCTGCAGCAGCCAGAGCATGAACTCCCAACCCAGCCACTGATTGTCCCGGATCAGGGCGGTAACTGCATCGGAATTAGCCAAATTGGCCTTTTCTAGGTTTTCAAGCACCTGGCCGTCCACCAGTCTGGTCGCCCGGGCGTAGGGATGAATCATAACCAGATTGAAGCCTTCGAAGGTCTTGCGGAAGTAATCCTCAAAACGTTCGATAACCTTTGAACCCAGACTGAACAATGTCAGAACGCCGCTTTTCAGGTCCCAGACCGCATCGACACTGGAGGGCACCGGCAGGCATTTGGTCAGCAGGCGCACCTGTACCAGTTCCTTGATCTCCTGGCGCTTGTTCTTGGGGGTGCGGCGCAGGTTGGGGTGCTGGGCCAGAAAGGCCCCTTCTTCTCGACCGGTGTGCGATTTGAGCACGGCTGAGGGGATCTTGCGCTGGTCGCGGCGCAGAGAGAATACCATAAAATTGTCACGCCAGAAATCGCCCGGCGCTTCAAAACCGGCATCATCAGGACGGTCCACCAGGGCCCACCCTTCTGAAGATTCCTCGGAGGAATTTTCGATAGACTGAAAACCCTTGTGAGAAAGTTTCTCTGAAAACCACTGAAACTGCTCATTCTTCGGCAGATCTCCGCTGACGGTGAACTGGGTTATACTGACGGTGTTTGCATAGACACCCATAGGACAGTTTGTTTCCTTTCTGTTATTTACTCAACAACTGCAGGTAATCGGCCAGCGTCAGGGATGTACCCCAATGGCCGCTCCAGGCTCCAAGCAGCGTCCCTCCCCGGAATACCAGCAACACCAATGCGGCAAACAGCAGGCCCGGAATCAGTACCCGGCCGGCCAAGCGCATGGAAAGCGCCCCATGCACACGACAGTGGCTGATACAGCGCCAGCAACCGATGCATTCAGGCGACATAACACTGGACTTGTGCATGACATCAATATAGGTGGGACAGACCTGACTGCAGACACCACAGGAGACACAGCGCTCGCTGTCGCGGGTGACGCGCACCGGCGATAGCATGGCTATCAGCCCGAGCAGGGCACCGTAGGGGCAGAGGTACCTGCAGAACGGGTTGCGCAGGAACAGCGAAGCCCCGACCAGGACCGCACAGATCACCAGGGCCCGGGCCGAAATATTCAGAAAGAAATCCAACAGGCGCACATCGGCGACCTTGTGGTAATCGGAATAGATAAAACCCTGCAAGGCCTCGGGCGACATAACGAACGCCACTGTGTACAGGAAAAATGCCAGCAGCAGGTACTTGATACCCCGCAGTGTGATATCCAGCCAGACCGGAAGACGAATGTTCTTCCGCAGAAGGGAAAAACCGCCCTTCCAGGCGCATTCCGAAACTGTGGCCACCGGGCAGATCCAAGAGCAGAACGATCTCCTCAGCAAAAATGCACCGGCCAGTACGGTAACAAAGATCACCACCGCTGCCGGATGAACCGGATTGATGCCCAGCCCCTGAATCCAGGCGGAAAGCCCCAACAGGCCCGAAATGGGAAGAAACCCTTCAACACCCTCGGGACGCGGCACAAACGGTGTCACCCCGCCGCTGCGGACATGGGCGACAAACTGGTAAAACCGGAAACCGACCCAAAGCATAAACGCCAGAAAACAGAACTGGATCAGAATGCGAAGGGGCTGGACATAACGGGTGGACATGGAACTCCCGACTACACAAAATAGACGGGGCAGACCATTGCCTGCCCCGCCGGCGTTTTATTCTGCCTTCATGGCAACGTAATGGACACTGCCATCGGGACGCCTCAGCAGCAGGCGTACGACGTCACCTTTGGCAATTTTCGAAATGACTGTGCCGTATGCTTCCACTGTTTCAGGTCGCTGGCCGTTAATTTCGATCAGGACACTGCCGGGGTTCACACCAACCTCTTCGGCGGCTGACCCGGATTTCACCTCGGATATTACCAGGCCGGCTTTGCTGTCCCGGAGTCCGTAGCGTTTTGCCAGGTCAGGTGTCAGTTCCTGGATTGTAATGCCGATTTTTTCACTTTCACTGCCGCCGCCGGGAAGAGCAGTACTCTCGCCATCCTTGAGGCGTCCAACGACGACAAATACATTCTGCTGCTTGCCATCGCGATGGATAACAACCTTAACCTTCTTGTCGATCGGTGTCACGGCCACAAGACGCGGCAGTTCGTTACTTTCGGCAATTGTTTTTCCATCATACTCCAGAATGACATCGCCCGCCTTGAGACCGGCCCGTTCTGCCGGAGTGTCCTTTTCAACATTTGCAATCAGGGCACCCTTGTCCGACTCGAGCCCGAAGGATTTGGCCAGGTCAGCCGTCAACGGCTGAAAGCGTACCCCCAGATAGCCGCGGGTGACCTTGCCGGAATCACGCAACTGGTCAACAATACCCTTGGCCATATTGACGGGGATGGCAAAGCCGATCCCCTGGCCTCCGGCGATAATAGCCGTGTTGATTCCGATTACCTTGCCCTGGGCATTAAAGAGCGGTCCACCGGAATTGCCGGGGTTGATGGAGGCATCGGTCTGGATAAAATCATCATAGGGTCCACTGCCGATCACACGACCCTTGGCGCTGACGATTCCGGCAGTCACGGTTTGTGCCAGACCGAAGGGATTACCGATTGCCATCACCCATTCGCCCACTTCCAGGGCATCGCTGTCACCCAGGTCTGCGAAGGGGAAGGTCCCCTTGTCGCTGATTTTGACCAGCGCCAGATCCAGTTTTTCGTCAACCCCTTTGATTTCACCCTTCAGTTCACGCCCATCGGACAATTTGACCATAACCTCGTCAGCGCCGTTGACCACATGATTGTTGGTGAGCACATAGCCATCCGGGCTGATAATAAATCCGGTCCCCAGACCCTGTTCACGGCGCGGTCGCTGGGGTGACTGATCAAGCTGCCCGAAGAAATCATCAAAGAAATTGTCGAACGGCGACTGCATACGGGGGCGTTGCATGCGTTGTTTCGGTTTGATTACCTTAGCGGTGCGGATATTAACAACCGAGGGTTTGAGCTTTTTTGCCAGTTCGACAAAGTCGGGACTGACATACTGGGCAGTAGAAAATGATGGTGCTGCCAGTGTGAATACGAGACCTGTGACCAGTATACGAACTGCTGTTACGAACGATTTTACCATGCTCTGACCTCCCTGTATCCAGTGTGGTGATTGAACTGAGAGAGGCGGGTCGCGCAGATCCTGCACAACTCCGCCCCTGTCTGTCTACTGGGAAGAAAGATACGTAGTATGCCTTAAAAAGTCAACCCCCCGCCGGTTAACCTTCACGCATAACGTAGCCCTGGCCACGCACGGTGTGAATCAGCTTAACCGGATAATCTTTGTCAACTTTTTTACGGAGATAGTTGACGTACACATCAATGATGTTGGTAAAGCTGTCAAATGCGTAATCCCAGACATGGTCGGCAATCATGGCACGGGACAACACCGTATTGGGGTTGCGCATCAGGTACTCGAGCAGACCATACTCTTTGGCGGTCAGTTCGATCTCGGCATTACCGCGCCAGACCTTGTGGGTAACCGGATCAAGCCGCAGGTCGGCGAAGACGATCTCAGCACCACGGTCCTGACCTTCACGACGAAGCAGGGCCCGCACGCGGGCAGTCAGTTCGGCAAAGGCAAAGGGCTTGGTGAGATAGTCATCAGAACCGGCATCCAGACCGGAAACAATATCCTCCGTGGTCGTCTTGGCCGTAAGCATCAGTACGGGAGTCCTTTTTCCGGCCTCACGCAGCTCCTTTACTACGGCAACACCGTCTTTTTTTGGGAGCATCACATCCAGAATGATCAGGTTATAATCATTCTCCAGAGCCAGCTTGGCCCCTTCGGCTCCATCGTGCGTCACGGTCACTTCGTACTGGTCCTCTTCCAGACCGCGTTTGATAAATCCGGCAACCTTCTTCTCATCTTCAACCACAAGAATTTTCATCTGCATTTCTCCTTTTTCCGTTAGTTTCTGTTTCGTTGCATTGGTTATTTTTTCCGATTTGAATGTGAATCTATTCGATGGCCTGGCTGTCAATTCGGCGCATGATATCCGAGGCAGCCTCTTCCACCGATTTGTTGGTTACATTAATGACCATCCACTGCGGATGACGACGATACAACTGCTTGCAGTATGAAAGTTCCTCTTCCACCTGCTCATAATCAGCATAACTGCCGCGAGGGCTCTGGCGCATGGTGATCAGGCGCGACGTGCGGATCTCCACCAGACGCTTCGCATCGATAATCAGTGCCACAATCTTGCTCTGATCAATCTGGAACAGTTCTTCGGGCGGGGCAATCCCCTTGACCAGCGGGACATTGGCAACCTTGTATCCCTTGTGGGCCAGGTACATGGACAGGGGCGTTTTGGATGACCTTGAAACCCCCACCAGAACGAGATCGGCCTTGTGAAGATAGCGTGTTTCCTGACCGTCGTCGTGCTTGACCGTAAAATTCACGGCCTCAACCCGCTTGTGGTAATCAGTGTCGATGCGATGCAGCAGTCCCGGCTTTTCCTGGGATGTAGCTCCCAGGAAGCGCGACAGACTGTAAATCAGCCCACTCAGCAGATCGACGGCAAACAGGCCATGTTCTTCCGTCACCCGCTCAACAGTCTCCGCCAGGACCGGGTCGACCAGCGTGTATGCCACCATGCCCGGTTCATTAACTGCAACCGACAGCGCCTGATGGACATCGGCCTGGTTGCGGATCTGACAAAGGCGTAGTATTCTTACATCCTCGTCATAAAATTGCGAAAGAGCAGCCCTGATTACCCGTTCGGCTGTTTCTCCCGTTGAATCGGATAAAACATAGATAATCTTGTTCACAACCGGACACCACCTGGGTACAGGAGGAATTAAACCCGCACTAAATTGATTTTTCTAATGAGGATTAGATTCCAGTCGAGCTATTTTGTCAAGATTTTTTGTTGCCTGCCTGGTTACCTTCTGCTAACGTACCGAACTTCTGAAATAATTAAGTTAATGGTGAACATAATGAATGAAGCATGGGTTGAAATTTCCTGCACCGTCCCGACTGAACTGGCTGACATCGTAGCCGAATATCTCACAACCCTTTCCGGCGCCGGCGTCTGCGTTGAAAACCTGAACGTAGATGCCTTTTCCCACAGCGAAATTCCCGAGTCGACAACCGTACAGATTAAAGCATATTTTCCAGACACCGATGACAGCAGCCTGCGTCTGCAAGAAATCGAAACCTATCTGAAGGAACTCGCCAGCCGACAATCTGGTCTGGTACTGCCCCCTCCCGAGCTTTCATCCGTATCCACTGAGGACTGGAGCACCAGCTGGAAGGCTAACTTTAAACCGCTCCGGGTCGGCAACCGTCTGCTAATCGTCCCCTCCTGGGAAGAACCCCGGCCACACGCAAACGATATCGTTCTGCGCCTGGACCCGGGCATGGCCTTCGGCACCGGTGGTCATGAAACCACCCGGCTCTGCCTGGAACTGCTGGAAGAGATTATGGACAGCATGCCGACTTTGCTGTCACCGTCAGTACTTGACCTGGGGACCGGATCAGGCATTTTGGCAATGGCCGCCGTCCAACTTGGTGCAGGAAAAGTCTGTGCCGTGGATATCGATCCTCTGGCAATTGAAGTTGCCCGGGAGAACCTGGCGATCAACAACCTGTCGGATCAGGTGGAATGCAGCACCACCCCGCTTGAATCACTGGAAGGGTGTTTCGATGTCATCCTGGCCAACATTCTGGCCGAAGAGCTGGTCCGCCTGGCACCGCACCTCAATCAACGTCTGGCTCCCGGCGGCAGTCTGGTGCTTTCCGGAATTCTGACGGAGAAGGAGGCGCTTGTCCGCAACGGTTTTGCAAGCCAACCGCTGGAATACCAGCGGACGCTTCAGCAGGGTGAGTGGGTTGCCATTCACTACCGGAAGGGGCACACTCCATGAGCGGCCGTCGCTTCATGATCAGTTCACGCAGCATCCGCAACGGTTACGCTTCCTTTGATGGAGATCTGTTCAACCACATTGTGCGGGTACTGCGACTCTCCCCCGGTGACACGGTGACACTGGTGGACGAAAAGGGTGCTGAACACTCTGGTGTAATCGATCAGGTAGCCAAGGAGTGGGTGGCAGTAAAAATCGCCCAATCGAACTTCGGCCCCAGCCAGGAAGACGGCGGGCCGCGCATCACGATCTGTCAGGCACTCCCCAAAGGCGAAAAGATAGACCTGATCCTGCAAAAAGGGACTGAGCTGGGCGCCCACGACTTCTGGCTGTTCGGGGGGCGGCGCTCGGTAGCCCGTGTACGTGAGGACCAGCTGGAGAGCAAACTTCTCCGCTGGAACCGGATTGCCGCCGAAGCGGCTCGTCAGTGTGGTCGTCGGACCGTGCCGGCCGTACAGTGGTTTCCCACCGCCGTCGAGGCGGCCGACTCCGTCACCCATGACCTGCGCCTGATTCTGTGGGAAAGTGAGCGGGAAACCCGCCTTAAAGAAGTGCTGTCAAGTTCCCCCAACCCTGCATCAATCATCGTTGCAATCGGCCCCGAAGGGGGGTTTGATCCGCTCGAAGCCCGGCATTTCACCAAACATGGCTTTCATTCGGTTACCCTTGGTTCAAGAATTTTGCGAACAGAAACTGCCGCTATTGCCATAATGGCAATTTTACAGTATACATGTGACGACATCTGACTAAAGGAGCCAACGATGAAATGCCCAAAATGCGGATTCAACAGTTTTGAATACTACGATTCCTGCAAAAAATGTGCAAACGACCTCACCAGCTACAAAGCCACTTATGGAATCAAACCCATTGTGCTTCCTGCTGAAGTCCGCGCCAGCATGGCTCAGGAATTGCTGGCTCAATCAGCGTTGGGTGCCGCACAGACCGAGCCGAGTGAGGCTCCGATGGATATGTTCTCCTTTGATGTCCCGGATGCCGCACCGGAGTCTTCCGTTACTGATGACCCCTTTAATTTTGATGAAGAGCCGGCAACAACACTGTCCGGCGGCGGTTTCGGCCTGGATGAAAAGGCCAAAGCGGCTCAGGCTAAGGCAGAAGAGGATGCCTTCGCCGACCTTCTCGAATCAACATCCCAGTCTGAATCAACTGCAACAAAAGAAGGTACCGAAATTGGGAACTTCTCCTGGGACGACACACCTGACGAGGCGACCGGCAACAGTGAAAAATCAGCCGAAGATGATTTCAATTCCCTGTTCGGCGATTCGGACGAGAAAAAATAGCTCTTTAGCTTCACAGCGGATCAGATAGCCGCACCAGATTGTTTTCGATACATCACTAAGCCCGTTAACCCTGAATCCTTCAGGAAACGGGCTTTGGCTTTTATCCACGGAGATTTGAAGTGTCCCAGCGCATTGCCATCCTTCCCGAAATCCTCACCAACAAAATCGCGGCCGGCGAAGTCGTCGAGCGCCCGGCCTCCGTCATCAAGGAGCTGATTGAAAATTCCCTGGATGCCGGAGCTACTGATATTTCCGTTGAAATCGCGGCCGGCGGGCGTCGTCTGATCCGCATAACCGACAACGGCCACGGCATGTCGCGGGAGGACGCCCTGCTGTCACTGGAGCGACACGCCACCAGCAAGCTCAAAACCGACAGTGACCTGGAACACATCCTGACCCTGGGGTTTCGCGGGGAAGCACTCCCGTCGATCGCCTCGGTGTCCCGTTTTCGCCTGGCCACTCGTGAAGCCGGCAATCCGGAAGGAACCGAAATCTACGTGGAAGGGGGCAAGGTCAAAGATGTCAAGGCCTGCGGCATGGCTCCCGGCACTGTCATTACGGTTGAACACCTCTTTTTCAACACCCCGGCCCGCCTCAAATTCATGAAAAGCGCCGAAACCGAATCCGGCCATATCGGAGATGTTGTAGCCCGCATGGCGGTATCCCGTCCGGAAGTTTCCTTCTCCTGCATCAACGATGGCCGCGAGCTGCTGAAGGTGCAGCGTAGCGACCTGCAGCGGCGTCTGTCGCAGGTCATCGGCAAAGATACCGCCGCCGGTCTCTATCCGGTAGAGTACACCGCTGAAGGAGCCACCATCAGCGGCTTCATCTCCGGACCAGCCCTGGCCCGCTCCGGCATGCACTCCATGTATACCTACATCAACGGGCGCTTCATACGGGACAAGGTCGTACAGCACGCCATTCTGCAGGCCTACCGCGGCGTAATAGATCGCGGACGCTACCCTGTCATGGCACTTTTCATTACACTTGCGCCCGGGGAAATCGACGTCAACGTTCACCCCACCAAGCATGAGGTCCGTTTCCGGCATCAATCGGCCATGCATGACGCCATCCAGGCGGCCGTGGAGCAGGTCCTGCGTAGCTCCCCCTGGCTGGCTGGAAAGTGTGCAGCGCCACGCCCATCTGCTCCACCAACCGGACAGGCCTATCGCGAGCGGATAGCCGCGGCTGCCCAAGCTTCGCTGGATATGCCATCCAAACCGGCCTATACATCGTCACCGCAGCCGTTTTCCCCTGGCAGCGCCATCAAGCAGCCGGCAACGCCTCTTACTGCTGAAATCCTTGAGGAACCGGTCACCGTCAGGGAAGCGGCCGTGCCATTTCAGACAGAATCGGAATCATGCCGGCGGGGATATTTTTCATCACTGGCCGTCATCGGCCAGTTCCATGGGGAATACATCCTCTGCCAGGCCGGCACCGAACTGGTGGTGATCGATCAGCACGCCGCCAGCGAACGGGTGGCCTACCAGAAGTTGAAACAGCAGCACCACTCCGGCGGCGTCGAATCCCAGCGCCTGCTGTTTCCCGAAACGGTTGAGCTTTCCTTCGGTGAAGTTGCTGTTTCCGAAAAATTCCGCAGCGAGCTGAACAGCATCGGTTTCGAACTGGAGCCCTTTGGCGGCAGCACCCTGATGATTTCGGCCGTCCCGCGTCTGGCCTCGGAAAAGGATGCCGTCCGCCTGGTACGAGACCTGCTGGCGGACCTTGCCACCATTGGCGCCAGTGCCGCCTTTCAGAAACGCCTGGACGACATGTTTTCCCGCATTGCCTGCCATTCGGTGGTGCGCGGCGTGCATCCGCTGGAGCAGCGCCAGATGACGGAACTGCTGCGGAGCATGGATGAAACCGACTTCGCCGCCAGCTGCCCCCACGGCCGACCGGTCTCGCATGTCATCACCCTGGCCGAACTGGAAAAGATCTTTAAACGGACGTAGTAAAAGCATTACCACAGAGGGCTCGGAGAACGGCACAACATCTGAGGGTATCAAGATCAGTCAATATGGAAATTCAATTGGTGTTTATTCCCCTCTGGTTTTTTTAGATGTATTTGATTCTCAACTTATTTTCCGTTTTTTCCTCTGTGTCCTCTGTGGTAAGTAGCTTTTGAATTATTCAAGGTAAGTGTATGCTTCCCAAACTCCTCGTCATCTGCGGCCCGACCGCCTCCGGCAAAAGTGATCTGGCCCTGCGTCTGGCCCACCGGCTGGACGGAGAGATCATCAATGCCGACTCCATGCAGATCTACCGCGGCATGGACATCGGTACGGCCAAGCCCTCCCCCGATCAGCAGAACGGCATCCCCCACCACCTCTTGAACATCGTCGAACCGGACCGCCCCTTTTCCGCCGCCGACTTTGCCGACGCAGCTGATGCAGCCATTTGCGATATCCATACCCGTGGCAAACGTACCGTTGTGGTCGGCGGCACCGGGCTTTATATCCGCTCGTTGCTGAAGGGACTGGTCGATTCACCCGCCGGTACGGAAGAAATCCGCCGTGAGCTGCATGCCGAGGCCGCGCAGCACGGCAACGAGGCCATGCTGGAGGAGTTGCGGCGGGTCGATCCGGAGTTGGCGGAACGCATGCACCCCAACAATCTGATCCGCATCATCCGGGCACTGGAGGTCTACCGCCAGACCGGCATCCCGCTCTCCCGCTATCAGCAGGAGCATGGTTTTTCCCGACAGCGCTACCGGAGCCTGCAGATCGGTATTGATGTGGAACGCCCGCTGCTCTACAGCCGCATAGATCAACGGGTGGATCGCATGATTGCGGAAGGTTTGCAGCAGGAGGTACAGACTCTTCTGGATCACGGCTATAGCCCCGACCTGAAAGCCCTGCGAGCCATCGGCTACAAGGAAATGACCGCATTTCTGACGGGCGAACACGACTTTAATGAGGCAATTCGTCTGATAAAACGCAACACCCGACATTACGCCAAACGCCAGCTGACCTGGTTTAAGGCCGACCAAGACATATTATGGCTTGAATATCCGGCAAAGTTTGATACTATTTTGAAGCATGCAATTGAATTTTTTGAATAGAGGGGAGTCTTGACATGGCAAAAGCACCTTTCAATATCCAGGATCAATACCTCAACCAGTCCCGTAAAGAGCGCATCAAAGTTGTTATCCACATGATGTCCGGCGATAAGATGGAAGGGCACATCAAATCCTTTGACAACTTTTCCGTACTGCTGGATTCCAACGGCGACATCCTGATTTACAAGCACGCCATTTCCACCATCACATCCGTTGATGGAAACTTCCGCCTGCACCAGTAGGCCGAAACTAACCTGAACCTCCGGCGCTGTAACGCGCCGGAGGTTTCCTTTCGCACCAGGCCTCCATGACCAAACAGACCAAAATCCTGCTGACCATTGCACTGCTGCTGTTTTCCCTGACGGCAGTCATTCTGTACAACTCCTCCACTGTGTTTCTGCAGTTGTTCATCGCTTTTGCCCTGGCTTACATCCTCAACCCCGCGGTTGAGTTCCTGGAGAGCAAGCGAGTCAACCGTATCGTCAGCATCCTGATTGTCTTCGGCATAGCACTGGTGGTCTGCAGCGGCTTCACGGTTTTCATGGTGTATTCCATCAGCAGTGAGCTCTCCAGCATGCAGCTCAACCTGCCCGGATACGCCCAGCACCTGTATGAGGTCACACCGGTCACGGTCAAATCCTCCCTGGGGATCGAAACACCCGACAAGCTGGTCCTGCGGATGAACGAACTGCTGCAGCAGGCCCGCGACATCGCGCCGACCTTGATCAAGCCGGTCATGGCCTTTCTCCAGAAGGCCTTTAGCTCGACCATCGGTCTGATCCTGGCATTATTGGGGTATATCATCATTCCGGTTTACCTGTTCTACCTGCTGACCGACTGGCCGCAATTGAAAGTTTTTCTTGAATCATTTATTCCCGAGCGTTTCCGGGCGGCCTACGCAGAAAAGCTGGCAGAGGTTGACACGGTTCTGGCCGGCTTCATCCGCGGCCAGCTCTCCGTCTGTGCCATCCTGGCGGTGCTCTACAGCATCGGCCTGTACTTCATCGGCATAGATCTGGCGATCGCCATCGGCACCCTGGCCGGCGTTACTTTCATCATCCCCTACGTCGGTACCGTCATCGGCATTGTCCTGTCGATGGTCATGGCCTTCCTCAAGTTCCATGATATCCTGCACCCCCTACTCTGCCTGGGATGGTTCAGCCTGGTCCAGGGGTTAGAGGGAAGCATTATCACACCAAAAGTCGTCGGTAACACCGTCGGCCTGCACCCGCTGGTGGCGATTGTGGCCCTGCTGATCGGAGGGCAGATATTCGGCCTGATGGGCATGCTGCTGGCCGTTCCGGTCGTGGCCGTACTGCAGGTCTTCCTACGCTCATTAACAGCCTGGTACCGGGAAACCGAGTTCTATCGCGGAACGCCATGAAAGGGCTGTTGATCGATGGGGTAGCCCCCGGTTCCATCGCCGATGAATTCGAGCTGGCCCCGGGCGACCGCCTGCTTTCGGTCAACGATCACCCCCTGCGGGATCTGATCGACTACAGCTACTTCACCTCCGCCGAAGAGGACCTGTTGCTGGAGGTCGAGCGAGCTGACGGAGAAATCTGGGAGCTGGAGATCGAACGGGAAGCCGGCGAGCCGCTGGGACTGACCTTTGCCCCCCCCCAACCGGCCGGCTGCCGCAACAACTGCATCTTCTGCTTTGTCCACCAGCTCCCCAAAGGGCTGCGTAAACCACTGTACGTCAAGGACGAGGATTACCGCCTCTCCTTCCTCAACGGCAACTATGTCACCCTGGCCAACCTGAAACCGGCCGAACTGACCCGCATCATCGAACAACGCCTCTCCCCGCTGTATATCTCTGTACACGCCACCAACCCCGACCTGCGTCAGCGTCTACTGGGCAAAAAGGGTATCCCGCCGATCCTGGAGCAGTTGCAGCTGTTGGCCGATGCCCGCATCAGCCTGCACACCCAGATTGTGCTCTGTCCCGGTGTCAACGATGGCGCGGAGTTGGAGCGTACCGTCGATGATCTGGCCGCGCTCTACCCGGCCGTGCAGTCCCTGGCGATCGTGCCGCTGGGACTAACCAGCCATCGTGCCGGATTGCCACAGCTCCAGGCCGTCGACAGCGCCTACGCCAAACGCTTCGTTGAAATATGGGGCCCACGCGTGCATCAGCTGTCCAAGCGCCTGGGTGAACCGTTCCTGTTCCTGGCCGATGAATTCTACCTCAAAGGAGGACTCCCCTTCCCTCCTCTGCGGGAGTACGGCGACCTGCCCCAGATCGAAAACGGTGTCGGCCTGGTACCGCTCTTTCTGCGGGACGCCGCCAAGGTCGTAAAGTCGGCCAAACCATTGGGGGCCGGTTGCGTAACCGTTGTCACCGGCGTCTCGTCCGTTGGTTTTGTAGCGGATTTTCTGGCCAAGCTGTCGACCAAAACCGGGTTGGATCTGCAGGCCGTCGCCGTGGAAAACCGCCTGTTTGGCCCCAGCGTCACCGTCAGCGGATTGGTGGCCGGCAACGACATCGCTGCAGCCCTGGAAGGAAGGCCGATCGGGCGAGCGCTGCTGATTCCGGATGTGATGCTCAAAGAGGGTGAAGGGGTTTTCCTGGATGATGTCTCGCTGGAAGAGTTGGGCAATCGCCTGGGATGCCGGGTGGAGACCTTTGATTCGACCCCGCAGGGGATTTATACGGTGATTAAGAAGCTGAAGTAAAAAGCTGCCCATGTAAGCGGTTATCGGGTGCTTGATGTATAACATTCCAAATTGGGGTGTTGACCGGATCTGGTTAATAATGAGTTGGGCGCCAAAATAGGAACCACAGGAATGATCAAAGAACTTATAGGCATACAGTTGCAAGATTCATTTGTTCTGTCTTGGGGCATGAATAGAGATTCACTTGTTTTTGATGTGGAGTTTAGCCTGTGGCCTGAACACCCACAGTACCAAACACCGAAACCAAATGAATGGACATGCTATCAGAGGGGGAAACTTCTCTTTGAGGGCGTATCGTCGCAGCAAGGTCTGCTGTCTATCGACAATGTGAGATCCAGCACTGACGCCAGTGGCGAACTGGACTACGGCAACATAGACGAGCTTGAAGAGATTAATGACGGTGAGTTCAGAATCTGTGGCGACTTTGGTGTGGCGCACATTTTTTGTCGTCAACTGAAGATTGAGATCGAGGCCCAACCGGACGCTTAGACCATGTTCGGGCATGGAACCGCCCGACAGGTCAAGCGCCACACCGTTGGTGAATAAAATCATGCTACATGCACTGCCCGGTGTGATTTTTCACGAGCATTCCGCCACCCTATTTTCAAGACCATTCCACCAGGCACGGCGCTCTGAGTTATTGTTCCCCTATATCACATAATCGTCTTCAATGTTCCCTTCTTTTTCCGGTAGCTCTCTCCTTCGATGACCATCTGATGAGCATTGTGAGCCAGTCGGTCGAGTGCCGAATTCGCCAGGATTGCGTCGTCAAAGAGATTGACCCATTCGGCGATGTCCCGGTTACTGGTTATGATAGTTGATGCCCGCTCGTACCGCTCGCTGACAATCTCATAGAAGTCATGGGCCTGTTCCGGGGTGAGTTTCCCCAAGCCGAAGTCATCAATAACCAGCAGGCTTGGTGCAATCAACCTGATCAACTCCTTCTCCAGTGAGCTGTCCGCCCTGGCGGCGTAAAGGTTCTTGAACATCTGAACCGCCTTTACGACGAGTACGCTTTTGTTGCGACGACAGGCGACATGGGCCAGGGCATTGGCAATGTATGTCTTGCCGACACCAACCGGACCAGTGAGGATCACATTCTCTTTCCGGTCGATCCAGTCGAGACCGATGAGCGCTTTCACCCGGTCCCGGTCGAGGGTGATTTTTGCGTCCCAGTCAAAGCGCTCCAGCACCTGGTCGAGATTGACCTTTGCCTGCTGGAGTCTCCGTGCGAGTGCGCCGTGATTGCGGCGCTCTACCTCATCGGAGAGCAGCATCTCGAGAAACTCCAGATGCGAGAGTTTGTTACCTGCGGCATAGGCCACCCGCTCCGGCAGGGTGTCCATGATTGGTGACAGTCGCAGTTTTTTTAGGTACTGCCTCAGTTCAATGGTTGATTCCATGGTCATTCTCCTTGGTGGTGTGATGAGTGAAGTAGTCAGCCTGACGCTGAAACCGTGCCGGTGACAGATGCGTGACTGTTGATGTTATGTGTGCTGCCGGAGTTGATTCCCGTTCCATCGCCTGCCTGATGATTCCTTCGACCCGCTTGACGTTCATCAGACCAAAGTTCACCGCCCGGGCACAGGCACTCTCCACCCGGGCGCTGCCGTATTTATCGTTCAGTCTGAGCAGATTCTGCGCCTGACGCAGAAACGCCCAAGGGACATCACCGGAAAGCAGCTCGGCCATGAAGACGCCTTGCTGTTCGCCCTTCTCCTTTGCTGTGCGAATGTAGTAGTTCACGTCACGCATGGCGTAGGCGCTCTTCTCCTGCGGATAGTCCTCGTAGATGGTTGAACGCTCGCCCGCCTTTTTTCTTGGATGGGTTCTGATCAGTTGCTGCTGGTAATAGATGCGAACCAGAGCCTTGTCACCACGTACGAAGACCTCCTTGCCTATGTATTGAGTCGGCAGGGAGTAGATAGCCCGCTTGAACTGGATGTGGTGATCCCGGTGGACTATGCAGTCGGCAAAGACCGGTACGTCGAACCGTTCAGGGGACAGCGGCAGGAGTGACTTCAGCTCTTCCTGCTCAAAGACCACCAGGGGGCGTTTGCGGGTGGTGCCGTGCAACCGCAGACCCGCAGTGGTGCGGCACCAGGTAATTGCTGACCGTTGGGTATGCTCCCGGTCGGTGAATTCCTCGCCGGCAAAGAAGTTGCCGCGGACGTACTTGATCTGGTTCTCAACACACCCCTTGGCCTCCGGGTGTCGTACCGGTGCCGGGTCGATAATGAAACCCCGGTGTTGGGAGTATTCCTGAAAGGTTTTGTTGAACACCGGTTCATAACGATCCGCCTTCACCACAGCCACCTTCATGTTGTCCAGAACCAGACGCCTGGCAACACCGCCGAAGAACTCCCAGGCTTCCTCGATGCCACAAACCAAGGCATCCAGGTCCTGGCGGTGGGTGAGGTAGACATACTGATGGCGGCTGTACACCAGTGTCACCACCAGGGCGTGCAGCTTGCGTCGCCGTCCGGTTTCGGGATCATAGACCAACCCCATCTGGCCGAAATCCACTTGGGCCACTTCGCCGGGTAACGATTCCGCCATCCGGACGGTTACCTTGGGGCCGCCGAAACCGAGTTCTTCGCGGGCATAGCGGTACAGGGCGCTGTAGGAAACCGTAACTCCCATCCGCCCCAGTTTTATGTGCGCCTTGGTCAGGGTCAGACCGTCCTTCTCCAACCAGTCACTGATCGAATCGCGGTGAGGGATGAGCGGTGCGGAGGCACCACCGGGGGGTGGCATCTTGTTCTCGATACCATGCACGGTTCGGAATACCGCCAACGCGATGCCATCCAGCTGATCATCAGCAGTATCAACAGAAAAACCATGTCCGGCGGCAAGCCGCAGATAGTTGCTGATGGTCTTGCGATCCAGGCCGGTGGCTTTGGAACTCCGCCGAATACTGTCACCTGCACGTGCCCTGCGTAAAATATCGGTTATGTCCGTCACGCCATACTCCTTGTGTGCCATCGCTTCCTCCAGGAAATTTATGAAGGAACGATGCTACAGGTTGTTGTGAGCGCCGTGCGGATATTGTTGCCGGGGTGGTGGAATGCTCTTGAAAAAGAGGTGGGGGAATGCTTTTGAAAAATCAGGTCAAAAAGTGGGGGAATGGTCGTGAAAAATTACACCCGGCATGGGCGCTGACCATAGGATGTACCCACCACCCTGGACGAGTATCCCGGACTTCATAGCCCATGATTGGGTGTCTTATTCAGGTGAGCAGAGCTTGTGTGAGATGGCCCACTCAATGTGTGATTCGTGCCAGATCAATGACGGCGATGTTTTGATTGGTGCCTCCCTTGGAGGAATGGTGGCTTGCGAGATCACCAGAATCCGTAAAATATCCCGTCTGTATCTGATCGGCAGCGCCACCAAGAAAGAAGAAATCAGCACCCTGCTCACGCTCCTACATCCATTAGCCCAGATTGCCCCAATTGACTTGCTTCGGTTTTCAGCGGGCAAGATTCCGACAGAACTGGCTCAGATGTTTTCCAATGCGGAGCCGTCGTTCATCCGTGCCATGTGTGCTGCCATCTTCACCTGGAAAGGGCTTGCTCCACAGACTGCTAACATCCTGCGGATTCATGGAAAAAATGACCTGGTGATTCCTCCACCGCAGAATGTTGATCTTTTGATAGATGGTGGCCACCTGATCTCAATGACGCATGCAGCTGAGTGTGTTGAGTTTTTTATGGCTAGCTGAAAAAATGCACCTATCCAACACGATAGGTTGTTTTCCTAACCCCGACAAACGGGATAGTGCGTTAGCCAAAATATTATCTGCATGAAAAGCGCAAAAATAATTTGTAATCTGTTAATGCTGTTGGGCCAAACATGAAATCGAGCACTTGCATTGGTCGCTTTGTTGGTCTATATTTTGACCACAAAGAGATTCGTATCAGAGGGGGCAAAACAATGAGAACTATTTCAATCAGTAATGATATTGTTCCAATTGCAGAATTTAAAACCAATATTTCCAAGTGGTTCAAAATACTCCAGACATCCAGACATCCACTCGTCATTACCCAAAACAGCAAACCAGCCGGTGTACTGTTGTCCGCTTCGGATTACGATGAATTGGTTTACCGAAAATCTTTTCTTGATTCTGTTGAGAAGGGGATCTCAGACGTTGAAAACGGGCGTACCCAAACTACAGACGATCTACGAAAAGCCCTACGAGCCCGAAGAAGTGCGGGTGATCCATGATCGTTACATGGTCACAGGAAGCTGGAAAAAACCTGTTTGATATAGAGGAGTTTATTGCACGTGACAGTGTGGAGCGCGCTGTTCTGTTCGTTGATACCCTGATTGACCAGACTGAAGCGATTTTGGCTGACAATCCGAGAGGCGGAAGAACTGTGCCGGAAATAGGAAATCCTGATATTCGAGAGCTTATTTACCGGGGATATCGCATTGTCTACCGATTGAATGGTGATCGAATCGATATACTTACCGTTTTTGAAGGGCATCGGCTATTGCGACTGAATGGATCAGGCAATTAGGAAATGTTGGATTCAGGCACCAAAAAAGAGAGGCTATTTTTCAGAATAAATTTGTGAAATAGCCTTTCTCCTTTTTCAAGACCGGCGAATATACCCAACAACGGCAAGACCCGCCGAGGACGGAACAGCCTCATAACCGCTACGTGAAGGAGAAAAAAGTGAACATCAATAGACTTGATCACCTGGTTCTAACGGTTAAAGACATCGAATGTACTGTTCAGTTCTACGTATCCGTTCTTGGAATGGAAAAAGAAGCATTTGGTGCAGGAAGGTTGGCGCTCAAATACGGAAATCAGAAAATCAATTTGCATCAGGTAGGCAAAGAATTTGAGCCGAAGGCAGACAAACCGACATCCGGTTCTGCCGATTTATGTTTTATTACCGACATCCCTCTTGATGAAGCTATGAAGCATGTTCGCAGCAGGGGGGTTGAGATCATAGAAGGTCCTGTTGCAAGGACCGGCGCAATTGGAAAAATCAACTCGTTTTACTTCAGAGACCCGGATAAGAATCTGATCGAAGTGTCGAACTATTAAAGCCAGCACGCTCCGTAACGCGACCTGCGGAACTGCGAAAATAGGAATCTGGCCATGAAACTTCGAATTTGCTCAGTCGTGCTCATTATGTGTTTATCAACGTTTCTGCAGAATACCAATGCGGCGCCGACACCCAACGAAGAGAATTGTCGCACTGCAATCTCCGCTGGGCTAGAACAGTTGCGTCAGATCCCGCCCGAATCAACCAAACGTGACGACGAAGAGCGCAAGAAACTGCTCGAAGCGATGGAGCGTTTCGTTGAAATAAACCGACGTCAGGGGATCAGCGAATGCGAAACCTGGATACAAATGATGAGGAAGGCGTTTAACCAGTAGTATTGGATGGCGGCCACCTGATCTCGATGACACATCAACTGAGTGTGTGGAGTTCATCATGACTAACGAGGTAGAACACAATGCGAACGCACGTTGAATTTGTTTCCGATGCATTCCCGGCATATCCGGGGGAGGCCGATGAAATAAATCCGGGAATCTGGGGCAGGAAACTGGTGGAGTTCCTGGCTGCCCAACTCCCGAAGTATGGTGTTACGCCAAAAGAGTTTTACACGGAAGACTGGGGTTGGGAGTTGCCGGTCTGCAACGAGGCGTTCCCGATGTCCATTGGCTGCAGCAATCAGCTGGAACCTGGCGGAAACCATTTTCTCTGTTTCATCGATCCATCAAAACCTGTCGTACGCACGGGGTGGTTTAAATCCGTTGATACAACACGGGATATTGAGCGACTGTCAACTGCCCTGGACTCAATTCTGAGTCAAAACCCAGAAATACGGGAACTCCGCTGGTGGGACGAAAACGAGAAATGATTCTTGAAACAATGACCCAGGACCAGCACTTCACCTATCGCCCCATTGGCACCCTGCACTCCCCCTACGCCCGCCGCATTGATGCGCCACATCAAAGTACGGTGGTAGAAGGCACGGAATCCGGGGATTTTGCCACAGCAACTCTTGAACTTGCGGAGTGGCTGGACCCGAAGGCTATCCAAGATCTGGAGGGCTTCGACCGGCTCTGGCTGATATTTGCCTTTCACCTCAGCGAAGGGTGGAAAAGCACTGTCAAACCTCCTCGCGGCGGTCCGAAGCGAGGTGTCCTGGCCACCCGATCCCCCCACCGTCCCAACTCCATTGGACTATCGGCCGTTGAACTGATCAAAATCGAAGGGAGGACGCTGCACCTGCGTGGTGTTGACCTTCTGGACGGCACACCCGTTCTGGATATCAAACCCTACGTTCCCTACGCCGATGCCTTTCCGGACTCCAAGGCCGGCTGGATCGATGAAATGGATGCAAAGCTGGGGCGGTATTTTGCGCCGGGACCGCGCAAGCCGCGGTGAATTTGAGTGTTCCTTTAAATCCTAAAAAGCATATGAAACACAGATGCACAGAGAACACGGAGGAAAACCTGATAGTTACAGGTTAAATACCAACGTTTATCCAACAAAAAGGCCGATGCCCCCCACGGGACCACCGGCCTTTCCAGTTTTAATCACCGAATAATTTATTCAGCCATTACTCGTAGGTCTTGCGCATCAGGTGCGCCAGTAGCGCCGCCACCAACAGCACGGCCACTACTGCCGCGCCGGCCAACTTGCGGGCGCTCTTCCGCTCGTCCAAACCGTTCAGGGCCGCTTCAATTTTCTTCAGCTCGGTCTTGATGCGGGCCGATTCGGCGGTGACCTTCTGCACATCCACGTTGTGAAACAGTGAATGGAAACTGTTGCGGGTGGCAAACAGTTCCTTCTCGAGCTTCTCCACATCCACACCGACCTGTTTGTACCCTTTGATGCGGCCATCCATGACGACAATCAAGGCTTCAGTCTCCTGCATGGCGGTTTTGATGGTTTTTGCCCGGTCAAAGCTGTGGCAGCGACTGCACGATTTTTCGTTGATCAGCTCCAGTGAGGCCTTTACGACCTGATGGTTGCCGTGGCAGGTCACACAGTTGGGACCGCCTTTGCCCAGGGCCCGACCATGCCCGCTGGCCAGGTAATCCTTGAGGACCCCCACGTGACATCGCCCGCAAAACGCCGGGACATCGTTGTATTTCGGGACACCCAGAAAGCCGCGCTCCTGCTTCATGGCATTGGCGGCATCCTTGGGGTCACCACCGTGGCACCCCTGGCAGGTGATGCCGTTTTCTTCGTGGATGCTCCCCTTCCAGAGTTTGACCGGGTCGCTGTATTTGGGTGGCAGGCTACTGTGACAGGTAATGCAGACGATCTCCTCGGCATGAACACTGCCACAGGAGACAGACAGGAACGCCAGAAAAGACACCAGCACCAGTACGCTTCGTTTCATTATGCTGTTCTCCCCGTATCTCATGAGTAGTGCCCCCAGACGCTCAGCCCGATCCAGAGCAGGATGCCGCCCACCGCGCAGGCCAGGAACAGCGGGCGCTTGAGCGGATGCCGTTCGGAGCCGCGGTCAATAAAGGGGAGCAGTGCCAGAAAGGTCATGGCCGCCCCCTGAATGGAGAGACCGATTAACTCATTGGGGAAAATCTTCAGGGTCTGGTAGTTGGCCAGGAAGTACCATTCCGGCTTGATGTGGGCCGGGGTGACTAGCGGGTTGGCCGGCAGGAAGGCATCCTTGGGAAAGAAGATATAGGGATTGAAATATACCACTGCCATGAGGAGTGCCAGATAGATCAGCACGGAGCGCAGATCCTCCAGGGCATAATTGGGGAAGAAGGGAATCCCGCCGGGGTGGTCCTCATAGCGGTAGCGGTCCCCTTTCCACTGGACTTTCGAATCTTCCTGGCCGAAGGGTGGTGTGGAGACCCCGGTCCGTTTCAGGAAGAACAGGTGGGCACCGATCAGGGCCGCCATGCCGGCCGGAATAACCGCCACATGCATGGCAAAGAAACGTCCCAGGGTGGGGGGACCGACCAGCTTGCTGCCCCGCAGGAATTCCACGAGGTAGGGACCGATCACCGGAATGGCGTTGGCGCTGTTGGTGGCCACGGTGGTGGCCCAGAAGGAGAGCTGGCTCCAGGGGAGCAGATAGCCGGTCAGGGAGATCCCCTGTACCATGGAGAAAAGAATAAAACCGGTCAGCCAGTTAAACTCCCGCGGACGCTTGTAGCTCCCCATGAAGAGCACCGAGAGCATATGCAGCAACAGGGCCAGCACCATCATATTCGATCCCACGGCGTGGATCATGCGGATCAGCCAGCCGAAGGGGACATCGTTCATGATGTAACTGACACTCTTGAAGGCCTTGTCGGCGTCCGGCACATAGTAGATCAGCAGCAGGATCCCGGTCAGCACCTGCAGACCGAAAGCCACCAGCAGCACACTACCCAGGGAATACCAGGAGTTGATACTGCGCGGCAGGGTGTAGCCGGTCAGTTCCTTGTCGGCAATTTCACGGATGCCGACCCGTACGTCAATCCAGTCAATAACTTGTTTAAGAAGTGTCATGCATCCTCCATGTGGGGCGTGTAAAAAATCGCGACTACAAAATCCGTTCGCCCTGAGCTTGTCGAAGGGTGGCCGTTCATGGTTCGACAAGGCTGACCTGAGCAACGACGAAGGGCTCACCATGAACGGAGATACGTTCCAATAGTCTTAAATCCCTTACCCCACAGTAATAGTGCCGTTAGTCACGACAAAGGGCAGTTTGGGGAGCGGTTTGGGCGGCGGCCCGGACGTCACAGCACCATCGGCTGAGTAATGTCCGGCATGGCAGGGACAGAGAAAATCCTGTTTATCCTTTTCCCACTGTACGATGCACCCCAGGTGGGTACAGACAGCCGAGAGCGCCACCAGCTCACCACCCTTCTTCCGGACCAGCACCGCCGACGAACCGGCGTACTCGAAAAATTTGGCCTCACCCTCCGGCACATCCTTTTCCGCTACGACAACCTTGGCGACCGTCCCGCTGCCGGAGCGCGGTGCCAGATAGCGATAAACCGGATAGAGAGCCACCCCTGCCAGAGCGGCAAAAATACCGCCCAATCCGATGCCGAGAAATTTTCTTCTTCCGCAATTATCCATAATCCCCCCTTGGGAAACGTTACGCAGTCCAGACTATACCACGGGAGCGGGTGATTACAAGCGTTTCAGGTCTGCGGCGCTTCGTTGCGCCACCCGGCCTGACAGCATTCCGACAGTATTTTACTCAATAGAGTTATTCATCTACTCATTTTAAAATCAGCCTGGAGGACACGATTGAATTTTACGAGTACCATACCGGCATAACAGCCTGATAAATGGATTTAATACACCGGCAATTGCAGGTTGAATCCTTTGTGGCATACTCTCTGCTATTGTTCCTGCACGTTCGTTCCGTTTTACAACCAGTACCATCACTAACACTCACGAAGGTTGCCACATGAAAAACATCGGACCACCAAAGAAGCAGGGGCTCTACGATCCGCAATTCGAACACGATGCCTGCGGGGTCGGGTTCGTCGTCAATATGAAAGGGAGAAAATCCCATGAAATCGTCCGCCAAGCGCTGACGGTGCTCGTCAACCTCGACCACCGTGGTGCCTGCGGCTGTGAGCCCAACACCGGAGATGGTGCCGGCATCCTCATGCAGATGCCCGACAGCTTCCTGCGCAAGGTCTGTGCCCAGCAGGGCATCGAACTGCCCGCCCCCTTCCAGTACGGCGTCGCCATGATCTTTACCTCACCCAATGCGCCGGAGCGCAACAGCGCCCGTCACATTCTGGAAAAGATCCTGCGCGAAGAGCAGATGGAAATCATCGGCTGGCGCGATGTCCCCACCGATAACTCATCCCTGGGGAACACCGCCAAGGCCGGTGAGCCAAAGGTGCGCCAGCTGTTCCTCAAGCGCCCGGAGAGCTGCGCCGACGAGCAGGCCTTCAACCGCAAGATGTATATAATCAACCAGCGCGCCACCAACGAGATCCGTCGCGCCGGCGTTGATGAGCACTGGTACGTTGCCAGCATCTCCAGCCGCACGATCATCTACAAAGGGATGCTCATGCCGGTCCAGGTCGACCAATACTACCCCGATCTGTGCGACCCGGACATGGTCAGCGCCCTGGCACTGGTGCACTCCCGCTTCTCCACCAACACGTTCCCGAGCTGGGACCGTTCGCACCCTTACCACTTCCTGGCCCACAACGGCGAGATCAATACCCTGCGCGGGAACGTCAACTGGATGCACGCCCGCCAGTCAATGCTGGAGAGCGAACTGTTCGGCGACGATATCAAAAAGGCACTGCCGATCATCAACACCAACGGTTCCGACTCGGCCATGTTTGACAACTGCCTGGAGCTGTTGGTCATGGGTGGACGCTCCCTCCCCCACGCCGTCATGATGATGGTACCCGAGCCGTGGGAAAGCCACGAAACCATGAGTGCCGACAAGAAGGCCTTCTATGAGTACCACTCCTGCCTGATGGAACCCTGGGACGGCCCGGCGGCGGTTGCCTTTACCGATGGCCGCAGCATCGGTGCTGTACTGGACCGCAACGGCCTGCGCCCGTCTCGCTATTATGTCACCACGGACGACCTGGTGATCATGGCATCGGAAGCCGGCGTACTCCCCATCGAGCCGGAGCGGGTCCTGCACAAGGGACGCCTGCAGCCCGGTCACATGTTCCTGGTGGATACGGAACAGGGGCGCATCGTGCCCGATGAAGAGATCAAAAAGGAGCTGGCGGCCGCCCACCCCTATGCCCAATGGTTGGAAGAGAACCACGTCCTGCTGGAAGAACTGCCGGAAGCACCACACCGACCGGAACCTGACCACTCCAGCATCCTGGAGCGTCAGCAGGCCTTCGGTTACACCTTCGAAGACCAGCGTGTAATCCTCGGCCCCATGGCCCGCGACGGCGTTCAGCCGTTGGGTTCCATGGGCACCGACACACCGCTGGCGGCGCTTTCCAGCCAGTCGCAGCTGCTCTACAATTACTTCCAGCAGCTTTTTGCTCAGGTGACCAATCCGCCGATCGACCCGATCCGCGAAGAGCTGATCACCTCGACGACGACCCTGCTCGGTTCCGAGGCCAATCTGCTGCAGCCTGGTGCAGGCAGCGCCCGCATGATCAAGCTTGACCACCCGCTGCTCTCCAACGAGCAGTTCGAAAAGCTGCGTCAGATCGATCAGCCAGGATTCAAATCAACCACCCTTTCCATGCTCTTCCCGGCAGCTGAAGGTACCGGCGGTCTGGAACGGGCGCTGGACAAACTCTTTGCCGCCGCCGATGCTGCGATTGAAACAGGCCATACCCTCCTGATCCTGTCCGACCGCGGCGTCGATCGCACCAATGCCGCCATCCCGGCCCTGCTGGCCGTATCCGGCCTGCATCACCACCTGATCCGCAGCGAGACCCGCACCCGGGTATCATTGGTACTGGAATCGGGCGAACCCCGTGAAGTGCACCACTTTGCCGTACTGCTGGGATATGGCGTCAACGCCGTCAACCCCTATTTGGCCTTCGAGTCCATGGACGACATGATTCAGCTCGGTATGCTGCCGGGTGTCGACCATAAGAAAGCGGTCAAGAACTTCATCAAGGCCTCCATCAAGGGTGTGGTCAAAACCATGGCCAAGATGGGCATCTCCACCGTACAGAGCTATCGCGGTGCCCAGATTTTCGAGGCGGTCGGTCTGCATCACAGCGTGATTAATAAATATTTCACCTGGACCCCATCGCGTATCGAAGGAACCGATCTGAAGGGAATCGCCACCGAGCTTTTGGCCCGTCACAAGCGCGCCTATCCGGAACGCGTGCCGGCCGAACCCGCCCTGGAAGCAGGTGGTGTCTATCAGTGGCGTAAGGATGGCGAGGATCACCAGTACAACCCTCTGACGATTACTTCGCTGCAGAAGGCTGTGCGTACCGATGACTATCAGGAATTCAAAATATTCTCCTCACTGATTGACGAGCAGAATACCGAGCTTTACACCCTGCGCGGCCTGCTGGAGTTCCGCAAAGCGGTCGTACCGGTTGCCCTCGACGAGGTTGAATCGGTCGAAGAGATCATGAAGCGCTTCAAAACCGGCGCCATGTCCTACGGTTCCATCAGCCAGGAGGCCCACGAAGCGCTGGCGATCGCCATGAACCGCATCGGCGGCCGCTCCAACACCGGTGAAGGGGGCGAGGATCCCGAGCGTTTCACCTGGACCAACGAGCAGGGTGACTCCAAGAACAGTGCCATCAAACAGGTGGCTTCGGGACGTTTCGGCGTTACCAGCGATTACCTGACCAACGCCCGTGAGATCCAGATCAAGATGGCCCAGGGGGCCAAACCGGGTGAAGGGGGCGAACTGCCCGGCACCAAGGTATTCCCCTGGATCGCCAAGACCCGTCACACCACCCCGGGGGTCGGCCTGGTTTCGCCGCCGCCGCACCATGATATCTACTCCATCGAGGATCTGGCCGAACTGATCCACGACCTGAAAAATGCCAACCGCCGCGCCCGCATCAGCGTCAAGCTGGTGTCGGAAGTCGGGGTCGGCACCATCGCCGCCGGCGTTGCCAAGGCCCATGCCGACGTCGTCCTGGTCAGCGGTTATGATGGCGGTACCGGTGCATCACCGATTTCCAGCATCAAGCATGCCGGCCTCCCCTGGGAACTGGGCCTGGCCGAGACACACCAGACCCTCGTGCTTAACAACCTGCGCAGCCGCATTACGGTTGAGGCCGACGGCCAGCTCAAGACCGGCCGGGATGTAGCCATTGCCGCCCTGCTGGGTGCCGAAGAGTTCGGTTTCGCCACCGCGCCGCTGGTGACCCTGGGGTGTGTCATGATGCGCGTCTGTCACAGCAACACCTGCCCGACCGGTGTGGCCACCCAGGACCCCGAACTGCGCAAGAATTTCACCGGCAAGCCGGAATACGTGGTCAATTTCATGCGTTTTGTTGCGCAGGAACTGCGCGAGATCATGGCCCAGCTCGGTTTCCGCACCCTCAACGAAATGGTCGGTCGCGTGGACATTCTGGAACCGAAGAAGGCGATTTCACACTGGAAGGCCCAGGGTCTGGATTTCTCCAACATCCTCCATCAGCCCGAAGTCGGCCTGGAAGTTGGTCGCTACTGTCAGGAAGAGCAGGATCACGGTCTGGAGAAATCCATCGACATGACTAAGCTGCTGGAGGCCTGCAAGCCGGCTATCGAGAAGGGTGAAAAGGTCTCTGTTGAACTACCGATTACCAACGTCGATCGCGTGGTCGGCACGATTCTCGGCAACGAGATCACCCGCAGCCATGGTGCCAACGGCCTGCCGGGCGGCACCGTCAAGCTGCGCTTCAACGGCTCGGCCGGACAGAGTTTCGGCGCTTTCGTACCGCGCGGAGTAACGCTGGAACTGGTCGGTGATGCCAATGACTATCTGGGCAAGGGGCTCAGCGGCGGGATCATCTCAGTATTTCCACCCAAAGGCTCCAGCTTCAAGGCCGAAGAAAACATCATTGCCGGCAATGTGGCCTTCTATGGAGCCACCAGCGGCTCCGCCTACATCCGCGGTATGGCCGGCGAACGTTTCTGCGTCAGGAACTCCGGCGTCAATGCGGTTGTCGAGGCGGTTGGTGACCACGGCTGCGAATACATGACCGGCGGAACAGTCGTTATCCTCGGTTCTACCGGACGCAACTTTGCTGCCGGCATGAGCGGAGGCATTGCCTATGTGCTTGATGAAGCCGGCGACTTTGCCACACGCTGCAACACCGAGATGATCGGCCTGGAGCAGTTGGGTGAAGGTGACAAAACCACACTGCGGGAGATGATCGGACAGCACGCCGAGCGGACCGGCAGCGAACGGGCTGCAGCCATCTTGGCCGATTGGGACGGTTACCTGAATAAGTTTATCAAGGTCATGCCGATGGATTACAAACGCGTACTGCAGGCCCTGGAAAAAGCCAAGGCCAACGGTCTGAGCGGAGACGAAGCTCTGGCCGCCGCCTTTGAAGAGAACTCCCACGATGCCGCACGGGCCGGTGGGGCATAATAACGCTACGGCTAACCCCTCTAATCTCCCCTTACCTAAGGGGAGACTTTACGGCCTCCCCCCTTAGATAAGGGGGGAACGTGGGGGGTTAGGTTTTAATCACGCATTTTATTCAGACAAATCACCTATACAGGATCTAATCATGGGAAAAACAACAGGATTCATGGAATATCAGCGAGAAATCCCTTCGGACCGGGATCCGCTGGAGCGCCTCAACGACTGGAACGAATTCCATCTGCATATGCCGGACGAAGCCTTGCGCACGCAGGGTGCCCGCTGTATGGACTGCGGCATCCCCTTCTGCCACACCGGCAAGCTGATCAGTGGGATGGCAAGCGGCTGCCCGATCAACAATCTGATCCCGGAGTGGAACGATCTGGTATACCGCAACCTGTGGCGTCAGGCACTGGACCGGCTGCACAAGACCAACAACTTTCCGGAGTTTACCGGCCGGGTCTGCCCGGCCCCTTGTGAAGGTTCCTGTACGCTCGGTATCAATGACCCGCCGGTCACGATCAAGAACATTGAAGTCAGTATCGTCGAGCGCGGCTTTGAGCAAGGGTGGATCGTACCCAATCCCCCGCCCACCCGCACCGGCAAGAAGGTTGCCGTGGTCGGTTCAGGCCCTGCCGGTCTCTCGGCTGCGGCCCAGCTCAACAAGGCCGGCCACACCGTCACGGTCTACGAACGGGCCGACCTGCCTGGCGGACTGCTGATGTATGGCATCCCCAATATGAAGCTGGACAAGCGACAGGTTATCCTGCGCCGTATTGACCTGATGAAGGCCGAAGGGATCACCTTCGTCTGCAACACCGAGATCGGCGGCAGCGACTATCCGGTGGATAAGCTGAAGGGTGAATTTGACGCCGTTATCCTGACCGTTGGCGCAACAGTGCCGCGCGACCTCCCCATTGAAGGGCGTCCCCTGAAGGGGGTCCATTTTGCCATGGATTTTCTGACCGCCAATACCAAGGCGGTTCTGGAAGGCTCACCTGCCGCGATCTCTGCCCAGGGTAAAGATGTCGTCATCATCGGCGGTGGAGACACCGGCACCGACTGTGTCGGTACCTCCCTGCGCCACGGCTGCAGCGCTGTCAGCCAACTGGAAATCATGCCGCGCTCCCCTGACGAACGGGCTGCCGACAACCCCTGGCCGGAATGGCCCAAGACCCACAAGATCGACTACGGCCAGGAAGAGGCTGCCGCCAAATACGGCGCCGATCCCCGTACCTATCTGACAACGTCTACAAAGTTCGAAGGCGATGCCGACGGCAACGTGAAAGCGGTTCATACCGTACAGGTTAACTGGGAAAAGAATGACAAGGGGCAGTTCATCCCCAAACCGGTTCCGGGAACGGAAAAGGTTGTACCGGCACAACTGGTGCTGCTGGCCATGGGCTTTCTGGGACCGGAGCAGGCGCTGCCGGCATCACTGGGGCTGGAGTTCGATCCCCGCAGCAACATCAAGGCCGACTACGAGCAGTATGCCACCAATCAGGCCGGCGTTTTTGCCGCCGGCGATTGTCGTCGCGGCCAGAGTCTTGTCGTGTGGGCCTTCAACGAAGGGCGCGGGGCGGCTCGCGAGTGCGATCGTTACTTGATGGGTACGTCTGAACTGCCATAAAGTCATCACCGGCAACCGCAAACAAAAAGCCCGCTTCCATGTAGATGGAGGCGGGCTTTTTCGCTGTCTGGCTGCTTTAAAAAATTACTTTTTCTTTGCAGGAGCCTTGGCCTTTGGAGCTGCCTTTACCGGTTTGGCGGTCAGGTCTTTCAGGGCTTTGCCGGGAGTGAACTTGCCGTTTGTCTTGGCAGCGATCTTGATGGCCTTGCCGGTCTGCGGGTTTCTGCCGGTACGGGCGGAGCGGGTTACTGCGCTGAAGGTACCAAAGCCTACCAGAGTAACCTTGTCGCCAGCCTTGATAGCTGCGGTGGTTGCTGCGATAAAGCCGTTGAGTGCCTTCTCAGCCTGTACCTTTGTGAGTCCTGCTTCTTCTGCAATTTTCGCTACAAGCTCTACTTTGGTCATAAGTCCTCCTGAAATGAGATTTATCTATATATAGCTCAAATTACGGGCTGTCTACAACAAAGTTGCGTGTTTACTGACTTTGAGGCATTTTTTTGCATTTTTTTCGTTTCAAAAAAGGTATCGGCAAAACTTACTGGGTTAAATTCGGATCTGAAAATCCTTCCAAAGGTTTTTCCTTGTCTTCCAGCAACACCTTAAGAGGCTCCTGAGCACTCTCCAACTGCCACCCCGGAACAACCGATGAAGCCTTCACTGCTGTCACATATTCAGGGCTTTTGATCTCATTTCCCGCGGTATCTATCGCAATGATGGAGTAGCGCAACTCCTTGCTGGCCGGCGCCAGTCCGGGCAATGTAGCGCTGTAGGTAAAAAATGTGCCAGGTACCGTCGACATTTGCACCCGGGCAAAGCCGGCGGTTTCAGCCGAACGGAACCGGCAATAGACCGAAGCAATACTGTTTGTGCCACTTATAATAGACTGGATGATCGTACGCTTGCCGGTCAACAGATAGCTGTAAGGTTCATGATGGATTGATAGGGGGCTTTCCACCGGCGTGGCAGCAGTCACAGGTTTGGACTCGCCCTCATTTTTCGGAGCGGCAGGAGTTTCAGGCTGTACTGTAACACCGTACGTTTTTTGTTCCGGAGCCACATCGCTCTTCTTGCGCTTGCGTTCACGGCTGTCGCGTTTCGCCGGACGTTCTTTCTTTACCTTCTGCAGTTCTACCAATGGGATTTCGTAATTTGAAGCAGCATTCACCTGGGACGCCGCAACGGGCCCAACAGAGATGATCAACACCAGAACAAAAAGCTGTACAGCTACCATCCTGCAGCACATTCCTTTCATACCTTCCTCTCCTGTTTTTTCATCCGGGTGCAACGACACCCAGTGTAGTAAATAATTCAATGTAGCGACCGGCCTCTCTGCGTGAAGAAAAATGTGCGCGGACAAACTCCCTGCCATTTTTGCCCAGTTGGTCCCGCAGCTCAGGATTCCCGACAAGCTCCAGCACCTTATCCCCCAATTCAACCGCGCCACTATACAACCAGCCAGTCTCCTTGTCACGTATCAGTGAGCGGTTGCCCGGAATATCAGCCGCAACCACCGGCCGCCCCAGGGCCATGGCCTCCAGCAGACTGTTGGGCATCCCCTCGAAACGCGAACAGTTCAGCACTATATCAGCACGGGCATACAAGGCCCCCATGCGATCATGGGGCACCTCTCCCAGCCAGAGCGCAAACGGGGCATCCGCCAGCACCGATAGAATCCTGTCGGCGTACTCGCGATCAATAACTCCACCCGCAATAACCAGCTGCAGGCCGGGAATCAGGGTAACGAGCCCTCCCAGGACCTGTAACGGCAATTCAACATTTTTGACCGGCCGCAATGCCGCCGGAAGCAGGATAACAGTTGCCGACTCGGAGATCCTCTTATCAAGCGGTCCACCAGTCGGCAGAACTTCGCTACCCTGGGGGATCAAGGCTACCCGAGCAGTACAAAGGGGGAAATATCGACTGACGAGCGCAGAAGATGATTCATCAAAACAGACCACCGCATCGGCCGATTTCATCGCCGACTGCATACTGGGGTGTTCCCGGAAGTGCGCTTCATGTATATCGCTGCCGGTTATGGTCACGACACAGGGGACCTTCAGACGCCGACCATGCCTGCAAACGCTCTCGCCGCAGTGATATGCGTGGAAACCAAGGATCACTTCCGGAGCAAAAGTATCCAGACCTGCTTCGATTTCCCCGTCATTCGCGGTATCCATGGCGAAGATTACCGTCGAATGCCCGTCGCGCTCCAATGCGGACGCGATCCGCCGGACAGTAATCAGGTTGCCTCTCACCGCCCCCCGTGAGTACGGTGAGAGAATTGCTATGCGCATACTATGCTTGATCCTTGCCTACGTGATTGGCCAACTGAAACATCGATGTGCGACCCGAGACAGCACTTTTTTTGACGGCACCGTGTATACCATATCCAGACAAATTTGTCAGGAATTCAGCCGGTCGGGGCTGACTTCTGGCAGTTGGCCAAATTTTTAACGCCACACACACCACGGATGGAATTTTTGACTTGACGAGCCTGATCATATTTGATAAATACACTTCTTCCTGTTGCTATTCCCCAATAGCTCAGTTGGTAGAGCAGGTGACTGTTAATCACCTTGTCCCTGGTTCGAGTCCGGGTTGGGGAGCCAAATCGGACGCTCAGCAAATTCGTTTGCAGAGCTTACAATAGATGGATCTATGGGCGGCAACTCCCATAGATCCATTTCTATTTTACCCACCTTGTTTCCATCAGCATCCGCATTCGATCCTTCCCAGTAAACAACCTTCTTGATAAGCATGTGCAGCTGGTCATATTTTTCCTCTATGGTCAAAAAGTCATAGACGTCCTTAAAGACCTTTAAATTGTCCTTGATGACATCAGCACTCAAGATCTTGTTATCCAGATCATTCATCTCGATAGTCACATTAGTTGTAGTTTTGTTGTGTATTTTTGCTTACCACGGCCACCTCAAACATCAGACGACCATTACTGCTATCCTCCGGCGGACAGAATTAAGGCCACTGGAAAAATCCGCTACAAACCCATAACCCACTATAACAATTTGCTTTTAAATACAGCCGACCCAAGACATTCCTGCTTTCAAAACAAATTGGATTGTTTTTGTCTTTTTTTACTTGATCATTAATACACAGTCATGTATAAAAACTTATAACTGCAGATAAAAAAACTACTTGGAGGTGAATCAATGTTGAAAGTGTTACTGTTGGTGCTCTGTCTTGTTACCAGTGCGGCAGCCTCTGATGTTATTCAGTTCAAAAACGGTATGACATTTAATCATAAGGGGCACCAAAGCGAAAAGGTCGGCAAATGTTATGTATGCCACGAGAACGTGACCGTTTCCAATGATGAGAAAACCGTTACGACCAACAATCCGGATAAGATTGCCGGATTCGGAAAAGAGTGGGCTCACAAAAACTGCACCGATTGCCACGATCTTTTCTCTGCAGGCCCAGTGACCTGCAATGAATGTCATCACTACAAGGTTTCTTCAGCTCAATAGCTTGCTGCCGAGATGCTGCACCAACAAAATTCGCAACGCTGTACGATTAAGGGGAGATGCTTCTGAACCAGGCTCCCCTTAATCATTTTTGGCAACCAAACCATCAATTTCAAATCAACCTTTTCGGTTGCTTCAATTGAAGCAGACATGTTAAACCGGTGTATCTGTAAACAAACCAAGGAGGTAGCAATCATGAAGAAATCCGTACTGTGTATCATTGCTGCACTGACAACCACCATCGCCGCTAGCAGCGCGCTGGCTGAGCAAAAAAGCGGAGAAGCACTCTTCAAGGAAAAATGTGCATCCTGCCATCCTGATGGCGGCAACATAATGAACCCCAAAGAGCAGATCAAAGGGATGAAAGATCCCAAAAAAATTGTTAAGAAAATTCGTAAAGGTGGCGGCGGCATGCCGGCTTATGATCAGAAATCTATTTCAGATGCCGATGCAAAGTCAGTTGCCGATTACATCGTAAAGACTTTTAAAAAATAATTGCTACCAACATACTTCCGCAACAACATCAAAGCCCGCCTTCCCGGTGGGCTTTTTTGCATTACCCCCATACAAACAAGGGCTTGCAATCAACAGGAACGTATAGTAGTATTCCCGCCTTAAACCCGCCGTAATTGGCGTTTTGCGTGACACTTCACTTTTCAAGGAGCATTTTGGCCATGCTGGATCTCATGCGTAAGAAGAAGGATTCGATTGTAATTAAAGTTGTCTTTGTTGTCATTGTCCTCTCGTTTATTGGCACCATGTTTCTGGTATGGGGTGAAGGACGTAGCGGCATGGGCGGCAGTACGGGTTATGCGGCCAAAGTGGACGGCAGCAGAATCTCCATGGAAGAGTATCAGAGTTCCTATCAACGAATTCGCGATGTGTACCAGCAGATTTACGGCCAGACACTTCCGCCTGAGATAGAAAAAACACTCAACCTGAAAAAGGTGGCTCTGGACAATCTGATCGACAATGTGCTGGCTATGAAAGCTTCTAAGGGGATGGGCATCACGGTCACCAAGGATGAGGTTTCCAACGCAATTGCATCCATGCCTACCTTCCAAAAGGATGGTGCTTTCAATTTTGATCTCTATCAGCAGATCCTGAAGAGCAGCCGTCTGACACCCAAGGATTTCGAAGAATCACAGAAGAGTGAATTGATTATCAAAAAGACCCGTAATGCTGTCAAGGATAAGGCTGTAGTCAGTGACGAAGATGCACTGGCTCAGTTCAAAAAAGAAAATGACAAGATTGACCTCGAATATGTGGCTTATGCTCCGGCCGATGTTATCGGTGAGATAAAACTGACGGAAACCGAACTGAACGAGTACCTGCAAAAAAATCCGGCCGACTTCAAAACCCCTGAAAAGGCCGCCGTTTCCTACATCATGCTGGATCCTGCCGCACAGGCCGCAAAGCTCACCGTGACAGAAGAAGAAATTCAGACCTATTACCAGAAAAATATCGACAAGTTCCAGGGCAAGGACGGCATCCAGCCGCTTAAGGATGTCAAGGACAAGGCCAAGGCTGATGCACTGCGCCAGAAAGCTGCCAAACAGACGTATGAGCTGGCTGCCGATACACTTTACAAAAACATCAAGTCCGGCGACCTGAATCTGGTGGCCGGGCAGCTGGGTCTGAAAGTTCAGGAGACGCCTCTGTTTGCTGCCAATGCCCCAGCTGCCGCTTTGGCCGGTGAAACTGCTCTGCTCAAAAAAGTCTTTGAGCTTAAACAGGGCGAGCTGGGCGGACCGGTTGAAACTCCGAAAGGGATTTACATCCTGAAACTCAAGGAACGTAAAGAATCGGTTGTGCCACCGCTGGCGGACATAAAAGCTGCAGTAGAGCAGAAAGCCAAGGCTGCCAAGTCCCTGGATCTTGCCAAGAAGAAAGCAGAAGATGCCGCCAAGCAGTATGTTGCCAAGGCACAGATCAAGTCCCAGACAACCGGAAGCTTTGGTTTCACAGCAAAGGGTGACATCCCCTCCCTCGGTAACGCCCCGGAAGTAATGGAAGCGGCTTTCAAACTGACTTCCGCCGCCCCTGCCGTGGATACGGTCTTCAAGGTGAGCAACCGTTGGATTGCAATCCGCCTCAAGCAGCGTACAGAAGCCCCAAAAGCAGATTTTGACAAAACCAAGGAAGAGATTAAAAAGAAGATTCTGCCTCAAAAACAGGATGACGCGCTGGCAGCGTGGCTCAAGGAGCTCAGATCAAAAGCAAAGATAGAAATAGATCCGGCAATTGCCGCTGACAAATAGGAGAATATTCATGTCACAGCTCGTCATGCAAACTGACTTCCCAGGACTGAAACTGATTACTCGCGGTAAGGTTCGTGATATCTACGACCTGGGCGACACGCTTCTGCTAGTGACTTCAGACCGCATATCCGCTTTTGATGTCATCATGAATGAACCGATTCCTGACAAAGGCTTTGTACTTACGCAGATATCGTCGTTCTGGTTCCGCCAGATGGAAGATATTGTTCCGAATCACATCATTTCAACGGATGTGGCCGATTACCCGGCCGAATGCCAACCCTACGCCGATGTTCTCAAGGGCCGCTCCATGTGGGTCAAGAAGGCCAAACCTTTGGCAGCTGAATGCATTGTACGCGGCTATGTTTCCGGTTCCGGCTGGAAGGATTACAAAGCCACCGGTTCGATCTGCGGCATCCGACTGCCGGAGGGACTGAAAGAATCCGACCGGCTACCGGAACCGATTTTCACCCCTTCCACCAAGGCTGAACTGGGCACCCATGACGAAAACATCTCTTTTGAGGAGATGGTCAAAGAGTGCGGTCAGGAACTTGCCGAGCAGGCTCGCGATTACACTCTGAAAATATATACCCGTGCCCGTGACATCGCTGCTGAAAAAGGGATCATCATCGCCGACACCAAGTTCGAGTTCGGTGTATTTGAAGGCAAACTGATCATTATCGATGAGTGCATGACCCCGGACTCCAGCCGTTTTTGGCCTATGGACCAGTATAAACCGGGTGGACCGCAGCCCAGCTTTGACAAACAGTTTCTTCGCGATTATCTGGAGACCCTGGATTGGGGCAAGTCAGCTCCGGCTCCGCCGCTTCCGGCTGAAATCGTTGAAAAAACTGCCGGGAAATATCGGGAAGCTCTACAGCGCATCGCCGGCATCACGGTATAGCGGACACATCAGTAAAAAATCAAAGGCAGGCCGCAGAGGCCTGCCTTTTTTTGTTAAAAATAATTTGTATGGACTGGACAAATACATAAACTGCGATACGCTTTTTTTCAATTGATGTATGGAACGTACCATCGTTGGAGGTCATATGAAACTGGACGACATCAAAGAAATTGCAAAGCTGCATAACATCAAGGCTGGAAAAATGAAAAAAGCCGATCTGATACGGGCTATACAGCAGGCGGAAAACAATGATGTCTGTTTCGATTCGGGCAAAGCGGAAACATGCGGACAATGTGCCTGTTTGTGGCGAGAAGACTGCACCTGAATTTCTGACCTGAAACTGCACAAAAAAGGGTACCAGCATCTACGCCGGTACCCTTTTGGTTTTATTTTGAGAAGATCAGTGTCTGTTAGGCTTTCTGAGATTTAATAAAGGTACCAAGCTGCACATCCACCGTGGAAATATGGTGGACCAACCACTTCAGCATCAAGTTGTTGGTTTCCATCACATGATGGAGAGCAACCCCCTCCTCCTGAATTTCCTGCTTCACCTTGGTCAGCTGGGCAATAAAGGTTTCATGCTCTTTTTTATGTTCAGGGTATCCTGGGAAATTTCGCAGACGTTGTATACCTTCCTCATCCTTGAAATGCTTGACGACGTAATCATCCAGAAACCCCAGCAGCCTCTTCAGCTCTTCCAGTCCCTGCCCTGCTTCACAGGCCTTCAGCAAACGATCAAAATGGATCAGCAGTTGCTTGTGCTGGTTGTCAATCTCCTCAACACCTACGGATAGTGAATCCCGCCATTCGATTCCCATGATTATCTCCTCACATTTCTATGTACGTACTGACTTGCCAAGTCTTTTCGGTTTTTTTGGACCCTTTCGGTCCTGTAAGCGTATTTGTTCTGCCATATCTGACAACCGTTTGTCAACGAGATTGAAGATCGTTTTAGGTGTATAGCCACCCCTCTTGGTGCGCTCCCCGGCCCGCATACCGGTCAGAATCTCGATGCCCTCTTCAATGGTTTCCACACTCCAGATCGTGAAACGGCCGGTGGCCACGGCATCGGCTACTTCGTCACTCAGCATAAGATGGCGTTCATTGGCTTTCGGTATCATGACCCCCTGCTGCCCTGTCAAACCCTGGGATTTGCAGACCGCATAGAAGCCTTCGATCTTGAAGTTGACTCCGCCGATGGGCTGAATCACCCCGTGCTGGTTAACACTGCCGGTAACGGCAATTCCCTGCTTGATCGGCACCCCGGCAAGGGCAGACAGGAGTGCATACAGTTCGGTGGAGGAGGCGCTGTCTCCTTCAATACCGTCATAGGATTGCTCGAAGCAGATAGAGGCCGACAGAGAAAGCGGACGCTTGACGGCAAATGTGCCCCCCAGGTAGCCGGTCAGAATCATGACTCCCTTGTCATGGATCGGACCGGAGAGTTTGACCTCCCGCTCGATATTGACCATCCCGCTCTGCCCGGCGTAGACACGGGCGGTAATCCGGGACGGACGGCCAAAGGTGTGATCTCCCAGACCGATCACCGAAAGGCCGTTGATCTGACCGACGACAGCCCCATCAGTGTCAACCATAATTGTGCCGTCTTCATACAGTTCGTGCATGCGCTCTTCCAGGCGATTAACCCGGTACAGCTTTTCCTCAGCTGCCCGCAGTACGTCATCACCGTTCACAACCGTATGACCATCCTTGTGGGCCCAGAAACTGGCTTCGCGGATAAAGTCGGCGATTTCCATGAACTGCGAAGACAGCTTGTTCTGGTCCTCAACCATGCGGGAGGTATGCTCCAGCAGACGGGCAATACCGCTACGGTCAAAATGGAGCAGGTTCTCACAGCGGCAATGAGTAGCCACAAACAGTGCATAGTCACGCATGATTTCAGGGGTACGGGCAATGCGCGTGTCAAACTCGGCCTTGACCTTGAAAAATTTGCGGTAATCCGGATCCATGTAGAACAGCAGATAGTAGATCCAGGGTGTACCGATCATGATGATCTTAGTCTGCAGCGGCACCGGTTCCGGCTTGAGTGTCACCATGGTCATGAAGCGATACTGTTCCAGCACGTCCTCGATGCGGATTTCACCGGTGCGGATGCAGCGTTTGAGAGCATCCCACACAAAGGGATTGATCAACACCTCGCGGGCATCAATCACCAGGTAGCCACCATTGGCCCGGTGCAGTGCGCCGGAGCGGATCATGGTAAAATCCGTGACCGCCGTACCACCGTACTGCATGACATGCTCGATACGGCCAAACAGGTTGTTGTAGGTGGGATTGGACTCGAACACCACCGGAGCCCCTTCGGTATTCTTGTTGTCAACCAGCACATTGACATCGTAACGCTCGAAGGTCGGCTCCTGACGTGCCATCTTGATCCCCGGAATCTGGGGCTGTGATGATTGAGGCTTGAAATCGTCAAGATTTTTGAGGATATCCTCCTGAACCGCATCCAGGTATGTTGAAACCTTCTCCTGGCCGCTGTATTTTTCACGCAGTGGATCCAGGCGATGCCCCAGACAGGACATACCCAGCTCGCGGTCAGCCTGCAACAGCAGATCCTTAGTGGATTTTTCATTGTCGCGGACCCGCCGGAGCACCTCATTCAACTGTTCGGTCAGCTTCTTGCCGATATCATCCAGCTTCTGACGTTTTTTCTCCGTCAGTCCCTCGTACTCATCCTGGGTATAGTTGCGCCCCCCCTTCTGGGGAACAATCACCAGACCGGAAACTGTTCGCTGCAACGCAAAACTGTTGCCATCGGCCTCCTTCTCCAGTAGCTGGAACAGCTCGTTATTGCTTTTCTGGTACTGATCCAGAATTTCGGCGCGGCGGGCCTCGTATTCCGGGCTTTCCAGTGCCTTGGGAATATCCTTCTTAAAAGCATCCACCAGCTCCTTCATATCGGCGGCCAGCTCACTCCCCTTTCCGGCCGGCAGAGAAAGTGAGACAGCCGAGTCACTGTCTTTGAAATTATTGACGTAGACCCAGTCGTTGGGAGGCGGTTCTTTTTTGGCCCGTTTTTTGAGAATATTCCTGATGGTAGAAGTACGGCTGGTGCCGGTCTCGCCGGAAATGTAGAGATTGAAGCCGGTCTCCTCCATCCCCAGACCGAAATCGATGGAACGCAGAGCCCGCTGCTGGCCGATGGCATAATCCAGGTCAGGCAGCTCAGCGGTCGTCTCAAAATCAAAATTGTCGGGGTCACAGGTCCAGCGAAGCTTGTTCAGCGGAATCCGGAGATTGTCGAGCGCCATCAGTGGCTCCTTATCTGGTGGAGGGTGAAATGGGCGGTATTGTGTGTGCCGCAGGACCGTATGTCAAGACGAAAAAGCGTCTGATTTCAATTTGATATGCTCACGGGCAGTCTGAATTGCAGACGCAATTTCCGGTTGTTCAGGCAGAAGCGCGGTCAGGGCCCCCAGAAAATCGTTCTGCTGCACCAGACGATACGATGAGCTGAAATTCAGGTCATAGACCCACGAAACCAGCAATAGCTTAAAGTCATTGATGCACTTCACCGTTTCCAGACGCACAATCGAACCGGCCGACAACTGTTCAAGGCACACCCGTGTCACGCCGGGAGATTCCGGCAGGCCGAGCATGGTGGCTGATGCCCGCTCCTGCTCCGGTGTCGTGAAATATTCGAGAAAAACCTTCCAGATATCCAGTTTATCCGCATCCCGGATCAGGCGCAGGAACAGCGTAGTAGCGGACTTCATCCGCTGTGGCATGGCCAGCTGATTATGGAAGCGTACCGCCTCTTCGATCAGCAGACGCTCGACGGGTTCAAACGCCTCCAGAATGCCCTGCTCGCGAATGACATCCACCGACATACGGGCATGATTATCCGACTCACTGTCGCGAAAGGTACGCCAGCGACGATACTGGGGAAACCGCCCCACATCATGCAGCAGGGCTGTGGTTGCGGCGATCAGACGGTCACCCGTTGACAATCCCTCACCACGTGCAAGAATATCCATATTTTCACAGACCCGCGCCGTATGATCGATCTTGAGCCGGATGTTGCGCAGGCCCTCCGGGTCTGTATCACAGAACGGGTTGACATAGCTGTCAAACCAGCGCTGCAGTTCGTTGAATTGCGACTGATTCATTGTTGTCTCATAACGTCTGATGGATTGAAATTGTCTGCATAATACTGTACCCTGACCGCATGTCAACCAGATCCGACCGTGAACCCGCACAGCAGCTGTCTTTTCTCGACTCCTGCGACACCGTCCCCGAAAACCGGGTTACCAGCCTGAACAGCTCCGATAATTCCAACGTTATCACACAAATCTCCAATACCGCCGGTACCTTGGCCGCACAACGCTGCCAAGAATTACGCAGCTCCCTGGAACACCATAACCGGCAGTACTATGTTCTTGATGCCCCCGAAGTGACGGACGCCGAATACGATGCCCTTTTCCGTGAACTGCAATCTCTGGAAGAACAGCACCCTGAACTCCGCTCCGAGCATTCGCCGACCCAGCGCGTAGGCGGTGCCCCGCTTGAAAAATTTGCAAGCGTTACCCACCGTCTACCAATGCTGTCGTTGGAAAATGCCGCCAATGAAGACGAAATCAGGGAGTTCGATCAGCGGGTCAAGAAGATGCTCGGCTTGTCGCCTGACTATCAGATGGAGTACATCTGCGAGCCGAAAATGGATGGGTTAGCGGTCGAACTGGTATATATCGACGGTCTGCTCAGCGTTGCTTCAACCCGTGGCGATGGCACTACGGGAGAAAATGTAACGGAGAATATCAGGACGATCCGCACCCTGCCGCTGCGCCTGACCGGTGCTGCCATTCCAGCGGTGCTTGAAGTCCGGGGAGAGGTTTTCCTGGCATTGGATGCCTTCCAGCACATCAACGCTGAAAAGGAAGAGAACGGCGAACCCCCTTTTGCCAATCCCCGCAATGCCGCCGCCGGTTCGCTGCGCCAGCTTGATTCACGCATTACCGCCCGGCGACCGCTTTCGATCTACTGTTATGCCCCTGGCCAGTGCGACGGTGTTGATTTCTCCTCTCACCAAGGGTTTCTGGCTGCAGTCTCGTCATGGGGACTACCGGTCAATCCGCTGGCACGAGTGACAAACGGCATTGAAGAGGCCGTCAGCTATTACATTGGAATGCAGGAACAACGTGACACCCTCCCCTACGAAATCGACGGTACAGTCATCAAGGTTGATACCTTCGCTTTACAGCGCGAGCTTGGAGAAAAAAGCCGCTCCCCTCGCTGGGCAGTAGCCTGCAAATTCCCTCCCCGCCAGGCCAGGACGGTTATTGAAGATGTACTGCTCTCGGTTGGTCGTACCGGCGTAATTACACCGGTAGCCATACTGCGTCCTGTGGAGATCTCCGGTGTGACCGTTTCCCGTGCTACCCTGCACAACTGGGATGAGATTGCGCTCAAGGATATCCGCATTGGTGATACGGTTATTGTTGAGCGTGCCGGCGATGTCATTCCAGCGGTTGTCAAGGTACTTGCTGACCTCCGAACCGGTTCGGAACTGGCACCGCCACCACCTGAGTCATGCCCACAGTGCGGCTCCGCCGTTGTCCATATTCCGGATGAGGTGGCCCTGCGCTGCATGGGGCTCTCCTGCCCCCCCCAGATCCGCGAATCAATCGTTCATTTTGCCTCCCGCACCGCCATGGATATTGAAGGACTTGGAGAGAAGTTTGTCGAGCAGTTACATTCACTGGGACTTGTCCAGAGTGTTGCCGATATATACCGGTTGACGCGGGATGATTTCATGCGTTTTGATCGCATGGGTGATAAACTGGCATCAAATCTTTTGAACGCAATCGAAACCAGTAAACATCGTGACCTGGGGCGTTTCATTTTTGCCCTCGGCATCCGCCATGTGGGAGAACGCACTGCCAAATCCCTGGCCCGCGCCTTCGGCAACCTGGAAAATCTGCAGCGGGCTTCCTTCGATGAATTGGTCAGCATACGCGATATCGGTGCCACCGTGGCACAAAGCATTACCACCTTCTTCCAGAATCAGAACAACCGGGATGTCATCCAGCGCATGCTCGATGCAGGCGTTTTCCCGACCGTCGAGCAGAAACAGGTCGGTGGACGTTTCACTGGAAAATCCTTTGTCTTTACCGGCACCCTTGCGCGCCTTACCAGAGAAGCAGCCCAAGCAATGGTTGAGGCCGAAGGGGGCAGTGCGGTCGGTTCCGTTTCCCGGAAAACCAGCTATGTTGTAGCCGGCACGGAAGCCGGCAGCAAACTGGTCAAAGCCAGAGATCTTGGTGTAACCGTGCTGAGTGAGGAAGAGTTCATTGCCATGCTGGAACAGGACGGCTGAAACCAAGCACACTGCACGCGTTACTTTTCTTCAAAATGGAACAAGGGGAGTCTGTCGTGGATAAAGTATCAATGATGATAAAAGCTCGCAGGCTGGTCAAGGATTGTGACGACCTGCCGGCTATTCCAGGAATCGTCTCCAAAGTCGTCAGCATGCTGGAGGATGTGGATTCCGACTCCGACGCGATCGCCGATCTGATGCTGTCAGACCAGGTTCTGGCCGCCCGGATCATCAGAATTGTCAACTCACCTCTGTACCGTTCCTCATCCGAAATAACCTCCGTAAAACGCGCCCTGCTTTTTCTCGGATTCAAAAGCGTCCGCGAAATGATCCTTACCAGCTATTTTGTAGGAGCCTTCAAGGGGCGCAAAGAGGCCTTCGATATCCGCACGTTCTGGCTGCACTCCTTCAGCGTTGGCGTCATCTCCCAGCGCATTGCCGGAATTGTAGGGTATCGCGATACGGAGAAGGCCAACCTGGTCGGTATTATCCACGATATCGGCAAGGTATTCCTCGGCCACTACTTCGAAGAGCAATACGTTGAGATGCTGGAGGCTATCAGTGGCAAGCCCTATACGACCTACGAAGCCGAGGTGGAATTCTTCGGCACCAGCCATTGCGAAATAGGTCTCTGCCTGGCCCAGCGCTGGAATTTTCCGCCGGTCTACTGCGACATCATTTCCTACCACCACTCTTCCGAAGCCGCCACTGAGGATCCGCTCTTGACCGCAATTATCAGCCTGGCGGATTATTTCAGCCTGGCCAGGACCCCGGCCAGCGGAATCGCTCAGGCGACGGTCCCCGGTCGGTCCGAAGAAAGCTCCTGGCATATCCTCAAACAACTCAGCAGTAAACCGCTGGCAGATACACTGGACGGATTTCTTCAGGAACTCGCCGTCGAGTTCGATAAATCACCCCGTGAAGCCGATATATTGTTCCACTCCATGGTCTCGGTCTGACCCGAGGCTGATCTGTTCACACTCCCGAGCTATGCAACAAGGAGGTTCGGCATGTCCGATGAAGCAACCGTATCCTGTTCAAAATGTGCAGCCGTATGGCAAAAGTGCGGCACAACCAACTGCTGGAGCGGAGATCCCGCATCAGCTCCTCCCAAACCGGGCAACTGTCCCTCCGAGCAGTTTGACGATGTCGTTACCAGCAGCTTTGATGAGTATCATGGAGAGACCGAAGACGCCCGTATCGCCTTTGTTGCTGCTCGTGTAGAAGGATTGTGTTACCAGCCGGTTCCGGGCAGCGATACCGTCAATGCCCGCTGGACACGGGTCGAAGACACCATCGCTTTTGCCAAACTGATGGGCTACAAAAAAATCGGCATGGCCACCTGCATCGGCCTGCTGGATGAAGCCGAACGTCTGGCAGCCATCCTGCGCGCACAGGGATTCGATCCGCAGAGTGTCTGCTGCAAGGCCGGCAGCATCGACAAGCTTAAACTTGGACTGAACGAATCGGACAAGGTCCGACCGGGCACCTTTGAACCGGCCTGCAATCCGATTGCTCAGGCTGAAATCTGCAATCAGCTGGAAACGGACATGAACATTATCGTCGGACTGTGCGTCGGACACGACATGCTGTTCAACAGGCACTCCAAGGCACCGGTAACCACCCTGATTGTTAAGGACCGCGTTACCGGTCATAACCCCATCGCCGTGCTGTATGGACAGAATTTTTATTACAAGCGCCTGCAAAAACAACCGGTACTAAAGGATTCAGAGCTTAACCCCGCCCCTTGACATTTGAGCATGCGCGTTACTATTCTTTAAGTGTACGAGCGTTTACGGCTCACACTTTTTAAGTCAGGGAGGACACGGTCATGGCACTGGTAAAGTACAATCCACTCAGAGAACTCCGCAGCATGCAGGAGCAGATGAACCGGCTGCTCAATGTATCCTGGAATCACGATATTCCGGGAGAAGACATGAAGGATGGTATCTGGCAGCCGGCTGTCGACATTTTTGAAACTGTGGATTCGATTGTCATCAAGGCGGAGCTTCCGGATGTGGACCAAAAGGATATTGATGTACGGATTGAGGACAACACACTGACCTTGCGCGGCGAGCGCAAGCATGAAGGGGAAGTTAAAAAGGAGAATTACCACCGGATCGAACGCTACTTCGGCACCTTCCAGCGCAGCTTCAGCCTGCCTGCAACGATAAATCAGGAAGGGGTCGAGGCGATCTGTGAAAAAGGGGTTCTGACTATTACCCTGCCAAAGAAGGAAGAAACAAAACCGAAGCAGATCAACATCACTGTCAAACAGGTCTGACGCTTTTCAGGAGGCACGTTTGCAGTTTCTACATTGTGAGGTTTGGTACGTCAAAAGAGGATGACATTTCTGTCATCCTCTTTTGTTTTTTCCGCTTATTCAGCGTTATACATCAGTGATCGATAGCTTTGGCCATACCGATACCGGTGTTCTGACGGACATAGAGTTCGTCGAACATATCCTCGGAACGCTTGCTGGGGAACAGCAGAGCACCCAGGATAGCGGCGATGAAGCCCATCGGGATCGAGATGATACCGGGGTTCTTCAGCGTCATGATCGGCTTGTCAAGACCCAGGATGGACTTGCCACCACGGTTCTTGGTCTCTTCAGCCTTCTTGTCGGCGATGGTCTTCATGGTTTTTTCCATGGCTTCCGGCTTGACCTTGCCGTCAGCTACTTCCTTCTCAAGCTTTACATAAGCCTTTTTGGCGTTGTCTGCCACGATGTTCGGGTAGGTCATGTTGGGGGAAACCATAACCAGGCCGATGGAGGCAATCGTACCAACCAGCAGGCCGCTGATAACACCGGCGGTGTTGAACTTGCGCCAGAACAGCGACAGTACGACAACCGGCAAGTTGCCGGAGGAGGCCACGGCGAAGGCCAGTGCCACCAGATGGGCAACGTTCTGCTTCTCGGCAGCGATACCGATGATGATACCAAGTACGCCGACAACCAGGGAGGTGATACGGGCAGCCAGAACCTGCTCATGCTGGTCGGCATGACCGTCCTTGATAACGTTGACATAGATGTCGTGGGCGATAGCTGCGGAGGCTGCCAGAACCAGACCGGAAACAACGGCCAGGATGGTGGCGAAGGCAACGGCGCAGAGGAAGGCCAGCAACAGGTCGCCGACGAACGGACTGATGTCGCCGCCCAGGGCTTTTGCCAGCATCATGGCAGCCATGTTGCCGCCCTTGTCAACCTTCTGGATACCTTGCGGGCTGAGGTGGATAGCGGCGCCGAAGCCCAAAAGGGTGGTCAGGATGTAGAATGAACCGATGATGAACATGGCCACGATAACGGATTTACGGGCAGCCTGTGCAGTCGGAACGGTGAAGAAGCGCATCAGGATGTGCGGCATACCGGCGGTACCAAGTACCAGCGCCATACCGAGGGAGATCTGGTCAAGCGGGTTGGTCAAAAACAGGCCCGGCTCAAGGAAACGCTGCCCGGCATCTGCCGTGGCTGTGCCGGCATCAACCTCTTTCAGGTAGATCGGCAGCAGCTTGACGTGATCGATGATCTTTTCATTTGTGGCAATGTCGCTGAAGAACTGCAGCGGGCTCATGCCCGACTTGAGCATAACCAGCAGGGAGAGAATGGCTGCACCAGTCATGAGCAGACCGGCCTTGATGATCTGAACCCAGGTTGTGGCGGTCATACCGCCGAAAACGACGTAGCCGACCATCAGGATACCGACGCCGATGATGGCCATCTTGTAGTCAATGCCCAAGAGCAGCTGCATCAGCTTGCCGGCACCGACCATTTGGGCGGTCAGGTAGAAGGTGGATACGGCAACAACCGAGATGGCGGCCACAGCGCGGACCGGCTTCGGCTCGGTACGGAAGGCCAGGATGTCCCCCAGGGTGTACTTGCCGGCGTTACGGCATGGCTCGGCCACGATCAGAAGCACGGTGATGTAGGCCACCAGCCAGCCGACCGAGTACATGAAACCGTCATAGCCGTACAGGGAGATCATGCCGGAAATACCGAGGAAGGAGGCGGCCGACATGTAGTCGCCGGCAATCGCCCAGCCGTTCTGTGTTCCGGTGATGCCGCCGCCGGCGGTGTAGAAGTCGGAAGCCGACTTGGTCTGCTTGGCCGACCAGACAACAACCGCCATGGTGGCGCCGATGATGATCAGGAAGATCGGGATGGTGACCTTGGGGTTGGCCTTCAGTTTACCGTCACTGCCCGGTTTGGCCGGAGTGGCGGCCGGAGCCGGGGTGGCTACTGCAGGGGCTGCAACGGCGGGTGCGCCGGGAGCAGCGGCCGGCTGACCGGCTACGGGTGCGGTCGCTGCCGGAGCTGAACCGGGAGCGTCTTTTTTGGGTTCTTCAGCCAGACAGAGTGTGCCCAGCGATAATACGAGCATTAGTGCGATAAAAACATTTTTCATATCTCAGCCTCCTTTCGTGGAATCAGTTTATTTGGCAACTTCATCGACCAGTTCCCTGGTCAGACGGTCAAAGTCCTTGTTGGCTACGTGGGCATAGTACATGGCGATGCCCCAGGAGACGAAGAACTGTGAAAGCGCAAACAGGTAACCGAAGTTGATGTTGCTGATAATCTTGATTTTGAACAGTCCCGGCGCATAGGCTGACCCAATCGGGAGCAGGAAGTAATAAACGCTCGAAAAAATCCACCAGCCGAAGAGGAAGGCTGTTTTCTTGTGATGCAATTCAACGAATTTGGGGTTTCTGGCTATTGCAGCCCAATCGTACTGTTTCTCTGCCATGAGATTCTCCTTTTTTAAAAGTGTGGTGTGTAATGCGACTACTCCTCCCTTCATAGACTGAACTGATTATGCAGGCATGTATCCGAATTTCTTGGAGGCGAGCGCAGCTCCCTCTACAAGTGATGGAATGATTTCCGTTTCAAGGCGATCCTTGAGAAATCTGAACGACGGGCCAAGCATCGTAATGGCACCGATCACCTGTCCTGCGTAGTCTTTTACTGCAACGGCAACGGTGATAATACCATCACCAAGCCCCCCGGTTTCAATGGCAACACCGCCGTTTGATCTGATTTCAAGCAGTTCGGACGCCAGCGATTCAGGATTTGAAATATTTTTGTTTTTCAAACTCTTTTTGCTGGTCAGCCACTCAACAACCTCTGTGGACTCCAGCGCCTTCATGACTTTCCCGGCAGCATTTGTAAAACAGGGGAATGATTTTCCCAGCAGGGACATGGCCTTTACCTGCTGGTCACAATTTGCCATATCAAGAAAAAGCACATCATCATCTCTAATGATGGTCATATACACGTCTTCATCGTGCTTTCTGGCAAGCTGTTCTAAAATCGGATGTGCCAGACAGATCACATTCGAATGCCTGACGAGTTTTTGCGCAAGCGAGAGGGACGAGATGCCGACTCTGTAGTTTCCCGACGTCTGATCCAGCTCCGCCAGACCGATTTCACACAGGTTGGCAAGCAGTCTGAAGGTTTTGTTGCGAGTCATGTCAATTCGTGATGCCAGGTCGTTGATGTTGGTTCCGTCAGGTATATCGGATAAGATGTCCATAAGTTCAAATGCCTTATGGACCGACTGAACCGTGTAAGCGCTGGTTTCGTGCTGCATTCTGTACCTCGCTCAATCACCGACTGATAATTTGCAACACCTAAAATTTGTGTTTCAAATAGTTTGTGTAGTAAACTTTTCAAAGTTTATAACTGTTTTTTATTTTTATGACAACACAAAAATATAGACCGTGGGCATTTTGTAAGCTAGTATATATTTAACAGACAGTTACAGGTTCTACTTTGGCAACAATTGTTTTAGGAGGGATAATAATGGGACAGAAAGCTGCTCTGGTTGCTGCAATTGTGGATGATATCAGACGGATTTTTCAATCATTGGTTGAACAATCAAAAAGAGTCGAGCAGGAGACAGGACTGACCGGATCACAGTTGTGGGTCGTAAAACTGCTGGAGGAATCGGCCCCCATGAAAGCTGCTGATCTGGCGAAGCTGACGTATTTACATCCGGCAACCATGGTAGGAATACTGGACCGACTGGAAGGGAAGGGGTTGATTCAGAGAAAGCGGGCACAGCATGACCGGCGGGTGATTCAGATTGAGCTTACCAAGCGCGGCAGAGAGGTCGTCAAAAATTCTCCGGAAGTGACGCAAAACCTTCTGGTCAAAGGGCTTGCGCTCCATACCGTTCTAAAGTTGCAGCAGATTTCAGTCGAACTGAAAGAAATTACCAAAATCCTCGGCGTTCACGGCCAGCAACCGAAACTGATTATGTCAGCCGAAGTAAATACCTCTAAACGTCACAAAAAAGTTGCAGCAGGCACGAACTGACACGATATCCGCGAAGCAGTTTCGTCAGCTTACAGTTCGTCAGAGGCCCGGGTACTGCACACGACAGTTTACATTTCATTCAAAAACCATTTTATTCGCAAAAATGGCCGCAGACATTCGCTGCGGCCATCTCAAAAAAGTTACTGCACATATCATCAAAACCTGACAGTAAATCCAGCCAGTCAACTCACACTTCAAGAGGTCTTGGGGGGCACATTCTTGTCAACAGGTTGTTGTGAAGCCTGGTCCGCTGCAGTGACGTGCTCTTTCTCCGGGGAAACAGCCACCTGCTCAGCAGGAGCCGCCGGCTTTTCTTCAGCCTTGCGGGCTTCCTCCTGAATATTGCGCTGGAAATCATCCGAGGCCTTTTTGAATTCAGCCAGACCTTTACCCAAAGACTTGGCCAATTCCGGCAACTTTTGCGGACCGATCACCAGCAGGGCAATCACAAGAATAATGATAAGTTCCGGCATTCCTATTCCAAACATGAGACTTTTCCTCCACGGTCATCCGTTAAAATCCAAGGTAACCATTAAAACCGTAATCGATTCGCTTGGCAATATAAATTTCATATTTTACGCTTGCCATTTACCATCCCTGTGCTAGTATGCACAAAATTTAGGCACCAGACCTTGGTTTTACTGCCCTCCTCTGGTTGCATCAAAGCTGTCTATCATGCGTAAACCACTGAAAATCGGTGATCTTGTACTGGCGCACAACGTCGTGCTGGCCCCCCTTGCCGGAATCACCAATCTCCCGTTCCGTATCCTCTGCCGCCGCGAAGGCGCAGCACTGGCCTTTACCGAGATGGTCAGCGTCAACGGGCTCGTTCGTGAAGGCGCAAACACCATGGCCCTGCTGAAAAGCCATGCCGAGGACCGGCCGCTGGGTATCCAGCTGTTCGGCGACACGCCTCAAAGTCTGGCCGAAGCCGCCCGGATGGTAGATGGCATGGGCGAACTGCTGGATATCAATATGGGGTGCCCTGTTCGCAAGGTTGTGGGGACCGGTGCCGGCAGCGCCCTGCTGCGTGAGCCGGGCAAGATCGCCGAAATTGTCCGCGCGGTTCGGGCGGCCTCCCGCCTGCCGCTGACGATCAAAATCCGCTCCGGCTGGCACTGCGGCGACAACAGCTATCTCGAAATCGCCCGGATTGCCGAAGCTGAAGGGTGTGATGCCATCACCCTGCACCCGCGCAGCCGTTCCCAGATGTTTTCGGGGCAGGCCGACTGGAGTCAGCTCACCCGCCTGAAAGAATCGGTTTCCATTCCGGTAATCGGGAGTGGCGACCTGTTCACGCCCGGGGATTGTCAGAGAATGCTGCAGGAAACCGGCTGTGACGGCGTCATGATTGCCCGTGGCGCCCTGGGTGCCCCCTGGATTTTCCGCCAGGTAACCGAACTGGCTGAAACCGGTATGGTAACCCCGGTCACCAATCTGCAGCGCGTCGAAGCCATCCGCCAGCATCTGAAACTCTTCTGTCGCGAGGTTGCTGAAGCCATTGCCGTGCGGGAGATGAAAAAGCATATCGGCTGGTACGCCCGCGGCTTCTCCGGCGCGGCAGATATTCGCCGGGCCGCCAACAACACCAGAGTCATTCAAGATCTCCACGTTCTCATGGAAAGGATTGCCGCCATACCCGATGAACAACCCGTCATCATCTGATACCCCCGGCCGCCAGCCAGGCAATCTGGGAGATTATTTTGCCACTGTCATTGACAGTGTCGGCGAGGGCGTCATTGTTGTGGGCATTGACGGCTGCATAACCCTCTATAACCCGGCCGCCGAGGAGATCACCGGTTTTTCCCGCAAGCAGGCTCTGGGTACCCCCTTTAACAAGCTCTTCTCGCTGGAGACAACGCTTCTGGAAATGGTCACCAAGACCATCCGGACCGGCATTACAATTTCCGACCACGAAAATGTCGTGGTACGCAACACCGGACGGATCACGCCGATTGCGGTCACCTGCTATCCGCTCATGCTGGCAAACGGAGAAAATATCGGTGCGATTCTGACGTTCAAGGATATTACCTATGTCCGCGAACTGGAAGCGGCCGTCCGCCAGGCCGATCGCCTCTCCACCCTGGGAACCCTGGCAGCCGGACTGGCCCACGAAGTCAAAAATCCCCTGGGAGGCATCAAAGGTGCGGCCCAGCTCCTGGAACGCGAACTGCCCAACGACAGTGAGATGCGCGAATATACGGGCGTCATGATCCGTGAGACCGAGCGCATAGACCGCATCATCCGCGAACTGCTCGACCTGGCCTCTCCACGCGGTCTGAAACTTACGCCGGTCAACCTGCACCGCGTTCTGGGGGATATCCTGCTGCTGCAGCGTCAATCGGTCGGTTCCCGCGAGATCTCCTTCACCAAGCAGTTTGATCCCAGCATTCCGGATCTCATGGCCGACGAGGAGATGGTGACGCGCCTGTTCCTGAATCTGATCCGCAATGCCATCGACGCCATGGGGGAATCCGGCCGGCTGACCGTTGTCAGCCGTGTTCTGTCCGATTACCGCATGGCCCAGAACGAGCGCCATTCGCGCATGGTGGCCGTGGAAATATCCGACGACGGCCCCGGTATTCCGGCGGAAGATCTGGAAAATATCTGGACGCCTTTTTTCAGTACCAAGTCCAGCGGAACCGGCCTGGGGCTGACAATCTGCCATAAGATTGTTGCCGAACATCGCGGCATGATCAAGGTGGAATCCGATACCGGACACGGCACAAAGTTCACGGTTTTATTACCGCTGGTGCAATAAGATAAATTCCCGCCCTCTCCCATGGAGAAGGGACTGATTTGGTTTTCATCAAAAATGAGGTTTAAACATGCCGATTACACGAATTCTGGTTGCAGATGACGAAGAGAGCATGCGCTGGGTCCTTTCCAAGGCCCTGAAACGCAAAGGATTCAGTGTCGACCTGGCCATCGACGGACGCCAGGCCTTCTCCATGATCCAGGAAAACAGCTATGACCTGGCGATTCTGGACATCAAGATGCCCGGCATCAACGGGCTTGACCTGCTGGAGAAGATCCGCGAGCAAAAGAAAGAACTGCTGGTGGTCATCATGACCGCCGAGGCCAGCATGAAAAATGCCGTGGAGGCCATGAAGCGCGGCGCCTACGACTACATCACCAAGCCCTTTGACCTGGATGTGATCGATGCCATCATCGAAAAGGTCAGCCAGGCCCGGGAAGTGGCCGGCCAGGTTTCCCTGCTCAAGCAGGAGCTGAAAGAGCGCTATCAGGTCGAGAAGAACATCATCGGCAACTCGCCGGTCATGCGCGAGGTCTACAAGACCATCGGCAAGGTGGCCGGCAGTGATGTTACCGTTCTGGTACAGGGTGAGTCCGGCACCGGCAAAGAACTGGTGGCGCGGGCGGTCCACTTCAACTCCGGGCGTCTGGGCAAACCCTTCGTAGCCATAAACTGTGCCGCCATCCCCCGCGAACTGCTGGAAAGCGAGCTGTTCGGCAGTGAAAAAGGTGCCTTTACCGGCGCGGTTGAGCGTAAACTGGGCAAGTTCGAACAGGCCAATCACGGCACGCTCTTCCTGGATGAGATCGGCGACATGCCTCTGGATCTGCAGGCTAAAATTCTGCGGGTACTGCAGGAGCGCGAGGTAACCCGCACCGGCGGCAACCAGAGCATCCCTGTGGATGTGCGCATCGTGGCCGCCACCAATCAGGAGCTGATTGAGAAGGTTCGCCAGAAGGAGTTCCGCGAAGACCTCTACTATCGTCTGAATGTGGTTCCCATCAATCTGGTTCCGCTGCGCGAGCGGCGCGAAGACATCCCCCTGCTGGTGCAGTATTTCCTCAGCCGGGTCTGCACCGAAATGGATGTGCTTCCCAAACAGTGCAGCGATGACGCCATGGCGCTCCTGACCGCCTATGCCTGGCCGGGCAATGTGCGTGAACTGGAAAACACTATCAAACGGGCCGTCATCCTTTCCAACGACCCGATTCTGGCAACCACTGATTTTGCGGGACTGGAAGCCACCGCCAGCAGCAGCCATCAGGCCGGCGCCAGCCAGGAGACCTCCCTGGAAGCACTGGTGGATGCGAAATTACGGACCTGCCTGAATGGTGTCGAACAACTGGAAAACGGTGAGATCTACACCATGGTGCTTGAGCAGGTCGAACGCCCGCTGATCCGATTTATACTGGAAAAGACCCGCTGGAACCAGGTCAAGGCCGCCGATATTCTGGGCATAAACCGCAACACCCTGCGCAAGAAGATTCACGAGCTGGGAATTGAGCTGAAGCGGGATTAAATTCAATAAAAGCTGCTCTTACAACGGCACTAAGACACAAAGAAATACGTTTATACTCCTCTTAGTGACCTTCGTGGACTTTGTGAGACAAGAGGTTTCTGCTGTATTTCTGGCGAAAGAGATATCATTTAGGAGGATGAAGCGATGTCAATACAAGACACATTTTTTCTGGAGCGTGACAAGTCTGTTCTGGTGGTGATCGATGTACAGGAAAAGCTGACTCTGGCCATGGACCACAAGGTTCTCCACAAATTGACCAAACATATCGGCATCCTGCTGGAGAGTGCCGCCGAACTGAAGGTACCGGTGCTGATCACCGAGCAGTACGTCAAGGGACTGGGCGCCACCCTGCCGGAACTGAAGGAGAAGGCTGCGGCAGCGCCCACCTTTGAGAAAATGGCCTTCAGCTGCTGCGGCAGCAGCGAGTTTGTGGAGGCCCTCAAGGCCACCGGCCGGACTCAGGTAATCATCACCGGCATGGAAACCCACGTCTGCGTGCTGCAGACCGTCATTGAACTGAGGGAGGCCGGCTTCACCGTGCACCTGGTCAAGGACGCCGTCATGAGCCGCAATAAGCAGAACTGGCAGACCGCCATCGAGGCCATGAACCTGGCCGGGGCCGTCCCGACCAGCACCGAATCAGTGCTGTTCCAGCTGTTGAAAGTTGCCGGCAGCGATGAATTCAAGAAATTGTCCAAGCTGGTGCGGTGAAGATCGAAAGCTATCTGAAATCACGGGCCGCAGCCGGCCCGTGGCGGATAGAGGGTTGCACAGAGGGCGGGTTTTCAGGGGCGGTGGTCATACCGGCCCTGGCCGAATCAGCCAACCTGTTTGCAACCCTTTCTTCGTTGGCGGACAATCCGGCCGAGGTCTGCCAGCACATGCTGGTGCTGGTGGTGGTCAATCATCGCGAAGACGCCCCGGAGGCCGACAAGAACGATAACCTGGCCACCTTACGGAAACTTGCTGAAGACAGCGGCTCGCTCGCACGGCTCAATCTGGCCTGGGTCGATGCCGCCTCGCCCGGATGTGAGCTGCCGGCCAGGAGCGGTGGTGTCGGATTAGCCCGCAAAGTCGGTCTGGATCTGGCCCTGACGCGACTCAACCCCGCACAGCCACGATCGTTTCTGGTCTGCCTGGATGCCGATACCCTGGTGCGCCCCGATTACCTTACTGCCCTGACGCGCCATTTTGAAGAAGGCAACTGCGGGGCTGCCATTATCCCTTTTATTCACCAGAAGGGGCTGTCCGCGCAGGCCGACCGGGCTATCGTCTGGTATGAACTCTTTTTACGCTGCTATGTTCTGGGATTATCCCGGGCCGGTTCACCCTACGCCTTCCACACCGTGGGAAGCGCCATGGCCTGCCGGGCGGATGCCTATCTGAAAATCGGGGGGATGAACAGCCGTTCGGCCGGGGAGGATTTCTACTTTCTGCAGCAGCTGGCACGTACCGTCGGGGTTCAGCAGGTGTCGGGAACCGTGGTGTACCCGTCACAGCGGGCATCCCACCGGGTACCCTTCGGCACCGGGCGAAGTATTGCACGGATTCTGGAAGGTGATACCAGCGCCGCACTCTTCTATCGCTGTGACTGTTTTAAGGTTCTGGGGGGATGGCTGGAGCTGGTGACAAACAACCTGCAGCAGAAGGGCGGCTGGATTCTGGATAGCGCCAGAGGGATTTCAGCCCCCCTGGTGGAGTATCTGGAACTGAACGGTTTTACGGATATCTGGGAAAAGCTGCGCCGCAACAATCCCCGGCCGGAGGCACTGTTGAAGGCCTTCCATGGCTGGTTTGACGGCCTGAAGACCATGAAGCTGATCCACCATCTTTCGGCCGGACCCTACCCCCGTTGCCAACCGGAGCAGGCCCTGCCGGAGCTGTTGGAATGGAGTGGGCTGGCGCCCGTGAGCGAACTAAGTGACCAGTTGGAGCTGCTGCGCAGCGTGCAGCTGGGAACGGACCTTCCCTGACCGTCAGATCCCGGTCCCGTCATCACTTGCGGCACCGTTCGCAAGCCGCGTACCCCGCTTGAAAAGCAGCACACTTACCAAACCCTCCACCGTACGGTCAAACTCGAATGACAGGGTCTGGTCGTATGCCAGCTGGGCCACCGCTTCCAGCTGTCCCACATCCCGCAGCCGGAAGAGCACCCGGTTGCCTTTGCCCAGATACTCCAGAAAACCGGCCGATGCTTCAAGCTCAAAACGCCCCGCTTCTCCGGTCAGATCGACCGCACTCACGCCGGTGCCGCTGATGAATGATTCGCTCAGCAGTATGAGGTGCAGACCTTCCAGCTCCGAAAATCCGGGAGCCGTACCGATCAACCCCTCTTTTCGGGCATCCAGCGGTGCTGCTGAAATGACTATGCCGGCCGCCACGGTGGCATTACTAAAACGGTCAATCAGGATAAAACTGCCGGTATCGCGGTTCTGGCGATAAGAATCAAAGGAGATCGGCCGGTCAAGTTCCAGATAGACCACCCCGATTTCATTCATCCCCAGCGTCGGGACCTGTTTCTGTTCCAGCGTATTGACATCCATGGCGTACTGGACCCTGGTGACCCGGCCGGGTGTCACGGCGGTAGCGGTCTTGACCAGGTAGATCTGCCCTGGCTGCAGCGGCTCGTCGTGCAGCCAGACCAGATGGGCCTCGGGATGACGGGCATAGATCGGCAATGCAACCGGGGTGCTGAGCATATCACCGCGACTGACATCGACCTCATCCGCCAGGGTTAACGTCACAGCCTGACCGGCAACGGCCTCGTCCAGATCGCCGTTCATGGTGACAATCCGGGCAACGGTACTGGTGCGTCCCGATGAGACCACCTGCAGCTCATCCCCCGGGCGAATGACCCCTGAGGCCACTGTACCGCAGAAACCACGGAAATCCAGATGGGGACGATTGACCCACTGCACCGGCATCCGGAATGGTTTTTCGCGGTTCTCCCCTTCAATCTGCACGTTCTCCAGATACTGCATGAGAGTGGGGCCATGGTACCAGGGAGTGTTGGCGCTCGGTTCGATCATGTTATCGCCGCCCAGTGCCGAGAGCGGGATGGCCGTGATGTCTCCGAATCCGAGTGATGCCGCGAACTGATCGTAATCGTTCCGAATCGCCTCAAATTTCTCCTGATCGAAATCAATCAGGTCCATCTTGTTAATGGCCAGCACGATATGGCGGATACCCACCAGTGAGACCAGATAGCTGTGGCGCCGGGTCTGGGTCAAGAGCCCCTTGCGGGCATCCACCAGGATCACCGCCACCTGGGCGGTGGAGGCACCGGTCACCATGTTGCGGGTATACTGCTCATGGCCGGGGGTGTCGGCTACAATGAACTTGCGCTTGTCGGTGGAGAAGAAGCGGTAGGCCACATCAATGGTGATGCCCTGCTCGCGCTCGGCCTGCAGGCCATCCAGCAGCAGGGCATAATCGATGGCGCCCCCCTGGGTGCCGACCCGCTTGCTGTCCGCCTCCAATGCCGCCAGCTGATCCTCGAAGACCATCTTGGAATCCCACAGCAGGCGCCCGATCAGGGTGCTCTTACCGTCATCGACACTGCCGCAGGTGATGAAGCGCAGCATGGTCTTCTCTTCCTGACTCTTCAGGTAGGCCAGGATATCTTTTTCGATTAAATCTGATTGGTGTGCCATATTATTATCCCATCCTGAAACGTGGTATTTTTCGTCCTGGCAAGGCTGTCGAGGCAGTGGGCGGAGACGTAGCAGCGCTACGTCGCACAACTACTGCCGAAGACTTACGCAGCCAGGGCGAAAAAGAACCGTTTCGTCTAAAAATAGCCTTCCTGCTTCTTCTTCTCCATGGACCCCGCCGAATCATGATCAATCAAACGCCCCTGGCGCTCTGAGGTGCGGGTCAGCAGCATCTCCTGGATGATCCGTGGCAGAGTATCCGCCTCCGATTCCACGGCAGCGGTCAAGGGGTAACAACCCAGGGTGCGGAAGCGGACTGACTTGTGTTGTATCGTTTCCCCCGGTTTGAGCTCCAACCGGTCATCATCCACCATGATCAGCATGCCGTCCCGTTCCACCACCGGTCGGACCGCAGCATAATAGAGCGGTACAATCGGAATATTTTCCAGGTGGATATACTGCCAGACATCCAGCTCGGTCCAGTTGGAGATGGGAAAAACGCGGATGCTCTCCCCCGGCTTGATGCGGGTATTGTACAGGTTCCACAGCTCCGGACGTTGGTCCTTGGGATCCCAGCGGTGATTGGCACTGCGGAATGAGAAAATCCGCTCCTTGGCCCGCGATTTTTCTTCGTCGCGCCGGGCACCGCCGAAGGCAGCATCGAACTTGTACCGATCCAGAGCCTGCTTCAACCCCTCGGTTTTCATGATATCGGTGTAAAGCGCACCATGGGTCATTGGCGAAACGCCCTGCCGAACTCCCTCTTCATTGACATGCACGATCAGGTCAAGGCCGCATTCGGCGGCCATGCGGTCGCGGAACTGGATCATCTCCTTGAATTTCCAGGTGGTATCCACATGCAGGAGTGGAAAGGGGGGCGGAGCCGGATAGAAGGCCTTGCGGGCCAGATGCAGCATGACAGCCGAATCCTTGCCGATGGAATACAGCATAACCGGATTGCCGAACTCGGCTACCACTTCGCGAAGGATATGGATGCTTTCAGCCTCAAGCTGTTGCAGATGGGTCAGATTTTTGATCATTGATTTTTATCTCCTGTGCAGACCGCATTCCTTGTTCTCCGGATTCTCCCACCACCACCGGCCGGCCCTGGTATCCTCATCCGGGCGAACAGCCCTGGTACAGGGCGCACAGCCGACCGAACGGTATCCCTGGCTGTAGAGGCGGTTTTTGGGCAGTCGCTGCTCCTCGGTATAGGCTGCAAGTTGCTCTTCGCTCCATTCGAGTAATGGATTGATCTTGAGGATGCCGCCATTGACATCATCCCGTTCCAGCGCCGACAGTTCACTGCGGGTAACGCTCTGCTCCCGGCGCATGCCGGTTATCCAGCCGGACAGTCCCTGCAGGGCCCGTGAGAGCGGTTCCACCTTGCGGATCTGACAGCAGCTGAGCCGGTTTTCCAGGGATTCCCGGAAGGAGAATAACCCAGCGCTGCTCTCCAACTGCTCAACATCCCCGTGACGGGGAAAATACCAGTCGATCTTCTGACGGTAACGCTCCACCAGCGCCTCGGCCACTTCATAGGTCTCTTCGTGCAAACGGCCGGTGTCAATGGCAAAGACCCCGATCTTCAGACCGGCCTGGTGGGCAATGTCGATAATGGCCACATCCTCCATGGAGAAGGAGCAGGCCAGTGAAACCGGGCCAGCGGCTGTTTCGAGCCCGGCTTTCAGGATTTCAGCAGGGGAAGCGGAGGGTGGAATATTTGGAATAGTCTTCATCTACTTTCCTCAGAAATGCGATTTTTTTGTCAGATCAAGGCTGTTGAGGGATTGCGCGGAGGCGCAGCAGCGCTACGTCGCACAAGTAATCCCGAAACTTACGTAGAGCTGGCAAAAAAGGCGCATTTCATATTTAAATCTGGTAGTCCTCGACGAAGACCCTCACCTGCCGCGGCCGCACATACACCTGCTCCCCTTGCTGCAATCCCAGCGTCTGGAACACGTCCCGCGTCAACTCGGCCTCAATGTATTCGCCGGTTCGATCGGTTTTGAGGGAGATGCGCACCGCCGGGCCCAGTTTCTGGATATGCTTGATTTCGGCTTTGAAGGATGTCGAGTCCTGGGGGGCCCGCTCAATTTCCAGATCGTGGGTACGGACATAGGAAACCGCACTTTCATGGTGGGCGGACGCATCGCCATCGCTGGGGTGCTGACGCCCGTGAAACAGGTTGACGTTGCCCAGGAAGTTGAGCACAAAGGGGCTGGCGGGGTTCTCGTAGACCTCGTCCGAGGTGCCGACCTGTTCCACCTTGCCCTTGTTCATGACCACGATCCGGTCGGCCACTTCCAGGGCCTCTTCCTGATCATGGGTTACAAAAACGCTGGTGATATGGATTTCATCATGCAGGCGACGCAGCCAGCGGCGCAGCTCGGCCCGCACCTGGGCATCCAGGGCACCGAAAGGCTCGTCCAGCAGCAGCACCTGCGGCTCAACCGCCAGAGCGCGGGCCAGGGCGATACGCTGCCGCTGCCCCCCGGAGAGCTGGGCCGGATAGCGATCGGCCATATTCTCCAGCTGCACCAGCCGCAGCAGTTCCAGCACCTTCTCCTTGATGATCTGCTTGGATGGCCGGGTTTCCTTGGGGCGCACGTTCAAGCCGAAGGCCACATTGTCGAACACGGTCATATGCTTGAAGAGGGCGTAGTGCTGGAAGACGAAGCCGACCCGCCGCTCCCGGGCATGGTTCTGGGTGGTGTCCTGGCCGCCGAACAGGATTCGGCCGCTGTCGGGGGTTTCCAGGCCGGCAATGATCCTGAGCAGGCTGGTTTTGCCACAGCCGGACGGTCCCAGCAGGGCCACCAGCTCACCTGCCGGAATGGTCAGATTGATATTACCCAGGGCGGTAAAGCTGCCGAAGCTCTTGCTTATGTTTTCTATCTCGATGCTCATCAGGTCACCTGCTGAAACTTAGTTTTTTTCGAACTGCTGGCGCTGCTTCCATTCCACGACCGTCTTGACCGCCAGCGTGATCAAAGCCAGGAAGGCCAAAAGCGATGCCACGGCAAAGGCGGCGGTGTAGTTGTACTCGTTGTAGAGGATCTCCACGTGCAGCGGTACGGTGTTGGTCATGCCGCGGATATGCCCGGATACAACCGACACAGCCCCGAACTCCCCCATGGCACGGGCATTACAGAGAATGACGCCGTAGATGATGCCCCATTTGATGTTGGGCATGGTCACCCGCCAGAAGGTCTGTAGCCCGCTGGCCCCCAGCACCAAGGCGGCCTCCTCCTCTTCCTTGCCCTGGGCCTCCATCAGTGGGATCAGTTCCCGGGCCACAAAGGGGAAGGTTACAAACAGGGTGGCCAGGATAATTCCCGGCACGGCAAAGACGATCTTGATATCATGCTCCTGCAGCCAGGGACCCAGCCAGCCCTGCAGGCCAAAGATCAGGACATAGATCAGACCCGAGATGACCGGCGACACGGAGAAGGGCAGATCGATCAGAGTGATCAGCAGGTTCTTGCCGGGAAAAGAGAATTTGGCGATGGCCCAAGCTGCGGTGATGCCGAAGAAGAGGTTGAGCGGCACACACACGGCAGCGGTGATCAGGGTCAGCCTGATGGACGACAGGGTGTCCGGCTCCTTGAGGGCCTCCAGGTAGGCTGTCAGCCCCTTGTCAAAGGCCTGGCTGAAAACAGCCGCCAGCGGCAGCAGCAGAAACAGGGCCAGGAAGATCAGGGCGATGGCGATCAGAATCCAGCGTATGACCGCCGGTTCGGTCTGGGCCCGCTGAGCGGCGTTGTGTGCAGCGTATGTTCTGGCTGGTGCGGACATGAATACTCTCCTGACCTCACTCCCCCTTTAAAAAGGCGGACCTCAATCTAATCGGCGTAACGTTTACTCCACTTCTGCAACATGTTGATGACCAGCAGCATGACAAAAGAGGTCAGCAGCATGACACAGGCAATGGCGGTAGCCCCTTGATAATCGAACTGTTCCAGCTTGGTGATGATCAGGAGCGGGGTGATCTCCGAAACCATCGGCATGTTGCCGGCGATAAAGATAATTGATCCGTATTCCCCCACGGCCCGGGCAAACGAGAGGGCAAAACCGGTCAGGATCGATGGCAACAGCATGGGAAAAATCACCAGCCGCAAAGTCTGCCAGCGGTTGGCCCCCAGGCAGGCGGCCGCCTCTTCGAGTTCAACCTCGATCTCCTCCACCACCGGCTGGACGGTCCGCACCACAAAGGGGAGCCCGATGAAGGTCATGGCCAGAATGATGCCCAAGGGGGTGAAAGCGACCTTGATACCAAGTGGTTCCAGATAGCTTCCCACCCAGCCGTTGGGGGAGTAGATAGTCGCCAGGGTGATACCGGCCACGGCGGTCGGCAGGGCAAAGGGGAGGTCCACCAGGGCATCCACCATTCTGCGTCCGGGGAAACGGTAGCGCACCAGTACCCAGGCCACCAGCACACCGAAGATGGAGTTGATCACGGCGGCAATCAGGGCCGCACCAAAGGTTACCTTGTAGGATGCCACCACCCGCTCGGCCGTAACGGTCTCGATAAATTCGCCCCAGGTCAGCCCGGCCGTTTTGAAGACCAGAGCCGACAGCGGAATCAGCACGATCACACTCAGGTAAAAGAGCGTGAAGCCCAGAGTCGGCCCGAAACCTGGCAGGACATTGTTATGGCGTTTGAATAGTTTCACGGTCGATTCCTTGAAGCGGCTATTTCCTGCCGTAGATCTGGTCGAAAGTGCCGCCATCGGCAAAGTGGGTCTTCTGGGCCTTGCGCCAGCCGCCAAAAACCGTATCGATGGTGTAGAGCTTCACCTTTGCCAACCTGGTAGGAATCTTGGGGTTAATCGGACGGTAGTAATGCTCGGCGGCAATCTTCTGCCCCTCGTCACTGTATAAAAACTTCAGGTACTCTTCAGCAACCTTGCGGGTGCCGCGTTTGTCCACCACCTTGTCGATCACCGTAACCGGCGGCTCGGCCAGGATACTTTCCGATGGTGTCACCACCTCGAACTTGTTCGGCCCCAGTTCGTTGATGGCCAGAAAGGCTTCGTTTTCCCAGGCCAGCAGCACATCGCCCAGACCGCGCTGCACAAAGGTATTGGTGGAACCGCGGGCGCCGGAATCAAGCACCGGTACATTTTTGAAGAGTCTGGCTACAAACTCCCTGGCCTTAGCTTCATTGCCGCCCGGCTGATGCAGGGCAAAGGCCCAGGCTGCCAGATAACTCCAGCGGGACCCGCCGGAGGTCTTGGGGTTGGGGGTTATGACCGCGACACCCGGCTTGATCAGATCGTCCCAGTTTTTGATTTTCTTAGGGTTGCCCTTACGCACCAGAAACACGATGGTGGAAGTATACGGAGAACTGTTGTTGGGAAGTTCCTTCTGCCAGCCCGGCTTGATCAGTCCCTTATCGGCGATGGCATCGACATCGTACCCCAGGGCCAGTGTAACCACATCGGCCTCCAGGCCGTCGATCACCGAACGGGCCTGTTTGCCCGAACCGCCGTGGGATTGTCTGATGGTTACCTTCTGTTTGAATTTGGCCTGCCACTGTTTGGCAAAGGCGCTGTTAATGCCCTGATACAGTTCCCGGGTGGGATCATAGGAAACGTTCAGCAGGGTCAGGTCGGCGGCCTGGGCTGCGCCGGAGCCGAAGAGTGTCAGAGCTGCCAGAATTGTGATGATGGTATTTTTCATGGGTATCCTCGTTGGATTTAATGGTGGTATTTCGCTGAGTGCGGCGCGGGCCATCAACCGATTTCCCGCACCTTGCTACACAGCTCATCCAACGCCAGCCCCTTCTCAACAGCCTCTCCCAAACCGCCCCCGCTGCGGCGGTACAGATCGAAACGGGGTGTGCGAAGGCCCTGCTGATCCTTTGGCAGACTGGAAGTGACAACCCCCACGTCAGCCAATTGCGGCTGGGTGCAGGAATTGGGACATCCGGACAGGGCCCAGCTCAGCTCCCGCCCCTGCGTTCCCATCTGATTCCGGATTTCTGCGGCAATTTCGCGCGTGGCCGATAAACCCATCCGGCATTCATGGCTGCCGGGGCAGACCCGCAGCACCGTTGCAAGGGTACCTGCATCGAGTCCGGTTGTGTGTTTCAGCTCCACAGTAATGGCAGCTTTATCACTGTCGGAATCCAGCAGCAGTGTTATATCCTGATCGGAACTTATCAGCAGCACCCCATCGGCGTGCTGCTCGGCAATGTGTGAAATCCGCTCCAACTGATCGGCAGAAAGTGCACCTGCGAATACCGGAAGAGTCAGCCGTTGGCGACCGACTACAGTTGAGACAAGCTGATCCGGGATACCTCTGAACTCCGGAACGTCCTCACCATAGGACGTCTCAGACTCGATCAGACCGCGCAGCTTATCCTCTCCAAATTCCGCGGCCAGAAATTTAAGGCGTTTCGGTGCCGGTGCATGGGCGGCATAGACCCTGACAACCGCTTCCACAACGGGGATGATGCGTTCCTCAACCACCTGTTCTGCCAGGAGAAAGGCCGGGCGCGGCTCTTTGCCCAATCCGCCGGCAATCCAGATGTCGTACCAGCTGTGGCCATCTTGGCTGCGGTACAGTACCAGACCAACGTCCTGAATCAGATGCCGCCCCCCAACCACATCAGCTTCAATCCCGATCTTGAACTTCTTCGGCAGACGTTCGAAGCGGGGGTTGCCGGTAAAATGGCGATGGAGGCGACGTGCCAGAGACTCCAGGGCAGGAAATCCCTGGGCACCCTGACTGCCGGTGGTAATACCGCGCACGGCACCACCACAGGCACCCCGCGAGGTCAGTCCCGCTTTGGCAAGCTCGCGCTTGACCTGCGGCAGGTCCTGCTCCCGGAGCCAGTGGATCTCCACGCTGCCGCGGCTGGTCAGATGAACCGTGCCGCGACCGAAGCGCGTGGAAACCGCGGCAACCGTCCGGGCCTGGAGGGCTGAAATCACCCCGGCCGGCAGTTTGACCCGCTGCATAAAAAAGCCATCCTGGCGCTGCGTATAGATGCCGTCCAGGCGATAATCAGGTGCGGAAGTAGACATGCTATAACCTCAAATTCCTTCAAACAGTGCGGTTGACAGGTAACGCTCGGCTCCGTCGGGGAGGATCACCACGATGGTCTTGCCGGCGAATTCATCCAGCTGTGCCAGGCGGACAGCCGCTGCGGCGGCGGCACCACAGGAGATACCTACCAGTAGACCCTCTTCCCGGGCCAGGCGCTTGGCAAACTCGATGGCCTCTTCGCTGGAAACCTGCTCCACGCGATCAACAATGGAAAGATCCAGGGTATCCGGGATAAATCCGGCACCAATCCCCTGGATCTTGTGGGGGGCCGGTTTGATTTCCTGGCCGGCCAGTTTCTGGCTGATGACCGGGCTTTCCTTGGGCTCTACCGCTACGGAAATGATCTGCTTGCCCTGGGTGTTTTTGATGTAGCGGGAGATGCCGGTGATGGTCCCGCCAGTGCCTACACCGGCTACAATCACATCAACGCCACCATCGGTGTCGTTCCAGATTTCCGGACCAGTGGTTTTTTCATGGATTTCCGGGTTGGCCGGGTTCTTAAACTGCTGGGGGAGAAAATATTTCTGCGGTTCGGCAGCAGCCATCTCCTCGGCCCGACTGATAGCACCTTTCATTCCTTCAGCCCCCGGCGTCAGGATCAGGTTGGCTCCCAAGGCGGCCAGAACCCGTCTGCGCTCGATGCTCATGGTTTCGGGCATGGTCAGGGTCAGCTTGTAGCCGCGGGCGGCAGCCACATAGGCCAATGCGATACCGGTGTTGCCGCTGGTCGGCTCGATGATCTCCACCCCCGGCTTGAGGATGCCGCGTTTTTCCGCATCCCAGATCATGTTGGCCCCGATGCGGCATTTTACGGAATAGGCCGGGTTGCGTCCTTCCACTTTGGCAAGCACGGTTGCCTTGGCACCGACAGTAACCCTGTTCAGCTTGATCAGCGGGGTATTGCCGATTGACTGCGAATTGTCCGAATACACTTTACTCATGTGCTGTCTCCTTTTGATAACGATCTGTACGGCGGGATCTACAAGATTTCTGAATCAATAACGGTCATCTGGATGGTACGTCTGCTGCGATCATATGGCGAAGTCCACCACATTGGCCCGGACATTTCTGGCATTTTCACTGCGGTCAAGCATATCTGCCAACGTCAATGTGTCAAGGACCCGCGAGAGGGCAGAATCCACATCCACCATTACCAGCCGGATGCCGCAGGTTTCCTCATCACCGCACTCTTCGCAGCGGGCATAGTTGGTTGTGCTGAGACATTGCACGGGGGCTAGGTCCCCTTCCAGAATCCGGATGACCGATCCCAAGGTTATGGAGCCGGGGGGAGCCGCCAGATAATAACCGCCCCCTTTGCCCACCTTACTCTGCAAAAGCCCCCCTTTGCGCAGGGAGAGCAAAATAAACTCCAGAAACTTCCGGGGTATATTCTCCACCCTGGCCAGGTCGGCAATCAGCACAGGACCGTTAATGGACTCGCCAGCCAGATGAATCAGCGCCTTTAAGGCGTATTTGGTTTTTTTCGATATCATATCTATGTATTTAATAGATAATTTACACCTTCATTTTTGTCAAGAACTTTTTACCGGTATTCACACCGCATTGCAGTTATTTCTGCCCAGCACTATTTCGGAGCACCTGGATAAGCAGCGCGAGACCGTATTTACAAGGCGGCAGTAGATGTGGTACCGTCCCCGGCACGTTACTACGAAACGCCCATGAGGTCACCGCAATGGAGCTTAGCTTTTCCCACGCAAACAACCCGGTCGATCTGCTGATAAACCAGCTGATCGAGACGGCCGGAGGCATCCACCAACCCCGCATTATCCGCGAAATGCTGCTGTCGGCACTCAAGATCGGTCAGGAAACCGATTATCTGGCCGACCTCAAACTGATCAACCGCACCCTGCGGGAGATGCGTTTCACGGCCCAGGTGTTCGGGCCGTACCGCCATCGTAAAAAGGTCACCATCTTCGGTTCCGCCCGCACCGACGAACAGGACGAGATGTATCTGAAGTGCGTGCGCTTCAGCCGCCTGCTGGCGGAAAAAGGCTATATGATCATCACCGGCGGCGGCCCCGGCATCATGCAGGCCGGCAACGAGGGGGCCGGCAGCGAAAACTCCTTTGCCGTCAATATCCGCCTGCCGTTCGAGCAGCGGCCGAACCCGATCATGTATCGCAATCCGCGCCTGGTCACCTATAAATATTTTTTCAACCGCAAAGTAGCCTTTGTCAAGGAGGCCGATGCCGTGGCCGTGTTCCCGGGTGGGTTTGGAACCCTGGATGAGGCCATGGAGGTTTTCACTCTGATCCAGACCGGCAAGACATCGCCAAAACCGCTGATACTGGTGGACGACCAGGAAGGCTACTGGGAGCGTTTCTTCGATTTTGTCAAAGAGAGCCTGCTGGTGAAGGGTTTCATCTCCGGCGAGGACTTCTCCCTGTTCACCATTACCAAGGACGAAAATGAAGCAGCTGAGGTGATCAACACCTTTTATCGTGTCTACCACTCGCTGCGTTTCATCGAAAACCGGCTGGTACTGAGATTGAACAAGCCGCTCTCACCTGAAAACATTGCCACCCTGGAAGACGAGTTTTCCGAGTTGATCAAAAAAGGGGACCGGATACACTGCTGCGGGGCCTACCCGGAAGAGCAGGATGAGCCGGACCTGGCCGGACTGCCGCGCATCTCCATGCTGTTCGATCACCATCATTACGGCCTGCTGGTGGCCTTCATAAACCGCATCAACACCTTCTGAAACCTGTCTTTTCGCAGCAAGGCGCGCCCCTCTTGCATTGACATGGAGCGTGCCTTGCCTGTATAGTCCAACGATCACATTTTCCCTGGAACGCCATGCAGGACCTAAAACACCTATCCACAAAAAAACGCTCTTCCCTTTTCGGTTTTTTCAGCAACGGCCGCTCTAACAGAAAACTATCGCGCACCGATGATCGCCCCCCCCTGCGGCTCCCGATACCCACGGGCAAACAGCGGGAAAGGCTGAAATACCTGCTCTTATTTCTGGCCCTGGTACTGGCGCTGACCCCGGTCGCCCTGTTAATTATCCAGAAGGGAGCAACGGTGGCGACGGCCTCCATCAAATGGGTTCGTTCATTGACTGTGGCAGAACCCAAAGAGGCGACGGCGGCAAAACAGCCCCCGGTCAGCAGCTTCGTGCTGGCCAGCAGACTGCTCGATGAGGCCGGCGGTCCGGCGGACCAGCTTACGGCCCGCACGGCAGAAGGGCATATACTGCACTATACGATTCAGGGTGACCTGCAGAAAAGGGTCCATGATTTTATGGCCTCAAACCAGGTCCCCTACGGTGTCTTCGTTGCCATTGAACCGGCCAGCGGCCGCATCCTGGCGATGACAGCCTATTCGGCGGTTGATCCGGAATGGTCAAAAAGTGCTTTTTTTGAGCTGTATCCCATGGCGTCGCTCTTCAAAATCATTACTGCCTCGGCAGCACTGGAAAGCCGCAAGATCACACCTGAGACCGTTATCGAGTTTCGCGGCAACGCCACATCGGAGAATCCGCGCTACTGGGAGGCCAGCCCCAAAGGCAAAAACAACCGCATCGACGTAACCTATGCCATGGGCAAGTCCATTAACCCGGTCTATGGCCGTCTGGCAAACGATATTGCCGGCAAGAACTCGGTCATGGAGAGCGCCCGGCGTTTCGGTTTCAATCAGTCGCTGCTGCCCGGCACCTCCGTCAAGGAGAGCACAGCAGCCGAACCACAGAATGAGCAGGAGCTGATGCGCATGGGAGCCGGTCTGGACCATGACGTCAAGGTCTCGCCCCTGCACGCCGCCGTTATGATGGCCGCCATTGCCAATGGCGGCACAATGATGGCACCCGGCCTGACCGACCGGATCACCGACGGGAAAGGGGCCAGCAAGGAATCGTTCACTCCGCGGCAGGTCAGGAATCTGGTAACTCCGGAGACGGCCGCAGCCCTGACCCGTATGCTTTCCAGTACCGTTACCAGCGGCACATCCCGGCGCGCATTCCATGACCGGCGGGGCCGGCCGTTTTTGAATATTGATATTGCAGCCAAAACCGGTTCGATCAGCGGTACTGATCCACGCGGCCACTATTCGTGGTTCGCGGCCTTTGCACCGGCAAAGAACCCGCGCATAGCACTGGTGTCACTGGTCATAAATCAGGATAAATGGAAGATAAAATCGTCGCAGGTAGGAGAACGGGCTCTGGAGGAATTTTTCAATCAATGAAATTCAGGATGTTTCAATGGATCGGGACGTCTGAAGTTTTGACCGGATAGGATTTCAAACACAGGGTGCCACCCTCGATCTCGCCATAACTGAACTGCTCCATCCAATCCCCCAGGGACAGGATGGTGAAGGTCGATCCATCCAGCTGTTCGCAGAAGGGATGATGAAAATGTCCGGTGACCAGAGCATCACAACCCTGATCACGAACCGCACGGGCAAAATCGCGGATAATGGCAGGATAATCCCAACGCCGGGATCTGATCTGATAGCGGGCATGACTATTGTGCTGCAAAAAATTTCTGATACTTTGGGCAAGCGCCGGTGATACCGCCTTTACAGCCGCAGCAGTCAACGGACTGTGCAGGATCAGCCGCAGCAGGCGGTAACCATGATCGGCACGATTGATCTGGTCTCCATGGCAAAGATAGAGACGCCGTCCCTGCACCGTTACAACAGCCGGACCGCAGTAAATTTCCGCCTGCAGTTGCCGGCTGAAAACCTGACCCAGATGGAAATCATGGTTGCCTTCAAAATAGACCAGACGGCAGCCGTTTTTTACCAGTGAATGCAGTGCCGTCAACACATCGTCGTACTGACGAAAAGGGTTGGAGGGGAAACCCAGCCAGAAGTCGAACAGGTCTCCCATGATAAACAGGGTTTCCGTATTCCCTTCCAATTCGCGTAGAAACCGCAGCAGCATGCGGTAATTATGCTCCCCGGGGGCGTTTAGATGGGCATCTGCCAGAAAAATCGTGCGCATGGCAGGGATTGTGCTGTCACTCCCCGCAGATGTCAATAGAGAAGAAAGGTGTATTTACATGGCTTTTGTGCATAACGTTGAAATAGCATGGGACGAATTGATGGATGCGTTTGCCAGCGGGACAGGCGACCGGGTCTATTTTCTGGACCGGTTCACAGGCGAGGTATTCTTCGTCTCATCATCGCTGGACGATGAGGAATTCTGGCGACAGATTGAAACCAACAGCGAGCGCTTTCTTGAAATCCCTCGATTTGATTACAGCTCCGAACGGCAGATCATGAACGGTTTCATCGGTTCGATCAAGAACAGTGATCTCAAAAATCTGTTGTGCGGCTCACTGGCTGGCATTAAGCCCTATGGAAACATTCATGACATTCTGTCATTCTACCCCGACGAGCACGAAAAACTGCTGGAGATGAAGGATGAATTTGTCACCAGCAGGGTGAAATTCTGGCTGGAGGAGAACAACCTGTTTACCGTCGAGACGGGAAGCGTGTCACCGTTAAGAACCTGAGGAACAATGCCTAGAACGCATCCGGAACATCATTCACGTAATGATTATGGCAAGCTGATCGCCATCATGCTCCTGCTCTGCCTTCTGGCTGCCGCCGGTTACGCCCTGCAGCACACCATCTCCTGCTTTCTACTCTCCTGGATCATCGCCTACCTGCTGGACCCCCTGATTGTGAAGGCCGAAGAACGGGGCATGAAACGTGTAGCGGCAGTAAGTTTGCTGTACGTTGTTCTGGGAGTTCTGACGGTCTTTTTCCTGACATTCATCGTTCCCAAAATTACCATGAACTGGGATGCCTTTCTGCAAGACCTGCCCCAGTACATCCAGAAAATCAAGCAGATCGCCATGGAGTGGAAATCTCGCATCCCTGACCGCTACGGCTCCGAAGAAATCCAGTGGCTGCTTGACAAGGTTTCAGCAAATATTGATACGACTGCCGAGAAGGCCGGAATCTGGGCATATGATCTGGCCGGCCAGATTTTTTTCAATCTTTTCAACATCATCCTCTCCCCGATCCTGGTTTTTTTCATGCTGCACTACAAGCAGACCGTGATCGACACGATCGCTTCCTGGATTCCTGAAGAACACCGCAGCCTGGTTCTCGGCATTGGACAGGAGGTCAACGGCAGCATCGGTGGATACATCCGCGGACAGGTATTTGTTTCGATCGCCGTTGCTCTGCTGGTATCACTGGCGCTGGCAGCGTTCAACATCCCCCACCCTATTTTTTGCGGTCTGTTTGCTGGCGCTGCGTCTATACTGCCGTTCATCGGCGTCATTATCGCCGTGGTACCGGCCCTGTTTTTTGCCTGGTTCCAGGAGCAGAGCATTGCCATGCTGCTCAAGGTCATCATGGCGTTCAGCGTAATCTATTTTCTGGAAGGATATATTGTAAAACCACTGGTTTTTAAAAAATCCATGAATCTCAACCCACTGGTAACCATTATAATGGTGATGGCGCTGGGTGAAATGCTCGGTTTCTGGGGAATCGTTCTGGCACTCCCCATCGCTGCTGCAATCAAAATCACCTGGGGGCATGCAATCAAAGGTGATTTCAACCTCCGGAAAGAAGGCTGAAACACGTGGATAACGAAGAGTTGCACACCGGAGTTGAAGATCCGGACGAATTAACATTCGGAGTACGGGGACTGCATTGTGCATCCTGTGTAAGCCGGCTGGAAAAAAAATTATCCACGAATCCGGCCATCTCAGCGGCCATTGTCAACCTGGCTACAGAAACCGGCTATGTGCGCTTTGATGCTTCCCGGCTTACGCTCTCGGACATTTTCGGACTGGTTCATGACGCCGGTTATACGCCGGTGGAACTGCGTGACACACCCGAATCCTCCCACAATGATCTGCGCATTGAACGCAACTGGCTGATCTTTTCGCTGGCCGCATCATTGCCGATCATGCTGACCATGGGCATGCACTCCAACCGGGCCGTCCTGCAGTTCAACCTGCTGCTTGCAACGGTCATACAATTCTCCGCCGGTCTGACATTCTACCGCGGTGCTTGGTCAGCCCTCAAAAACCGCAGTGCCAATATGGATGTTCTGGTCGCCCTGGGGACCTCAGCCGCCTATTTTTACTCTCTGCTGGCTTACGCCAATCTGCTTGGACCGGCCCACGAGGTGTTTTTTGAAACATCGGCCATGTTGATCGCCTTCATCCGCATGGGGAAATACCTGGAAGCCAGGGCCCGCGGCAAGGCCGGCGATGCGTTAAAAAAACTGCTGCACCTGCAGGCCGACAAGGCCCGCCTGATTGAAGACGGTGTCGAAAAGGATGTCCCGGCCTCGATTATCAGGGTTGGTGATACCGTTCTTGTACGCCCCGGCGAAACCATCCCGGTGGATGGCGAGGTTGTTGACGGCAGCGGTACGGTCAATGAATCCATGGTCACCGGCGAATCCATGCCGATCCACAAAAAAACCGGAGACAGCGTCACCGGCGCAACCATCAACCGCAGCGGCGTTCTGAGGGTGCGGGCCACCCGGGTCGGCGAGGCCACCCTGCTCTCCCAGATAGTACGCATGGTGCGTGATGCCCAGGGGGACAAGGCTCCGATCCAGCGCTTTGCCGATGCCGTCTCCGCCTGGTTTGTCCCGATTGTCGTACTGCTCTCCCTGGCGACCTTCTTCATCTGGTTTTCCGTTCTGCATGCCGGTTTTCTGCCGGCCTTCAAATTCGCCATTGCGGTGATCGTAATCGCCTGCCCCTGCGCCATGGGACTGGCCACCCCCACCGCCATCATGGTCGGGAGCGGCATCGCACTGGGATGCGGGATCCTCATCAAAAAAGGATCGGTGCTTGAGACCATATCAGGAATGCAGGTCATTCTACTGGACAAAACCGGCACGTTAACAACCGGTGCACCAACCATGACCGACCTGGTGCCGGCCAGCCGCCATGTTGATCCTGAAAAGCTGTTGGAGTGTCTGGCCACAGCCGAGGCCCATTCCAGCCACCCACTCGCTCAGGCGGCCGTTTCTGCGGCGGCGGAGGCCGGTATCACGCCCGGCCAGGCGCAGGACTTTGAGGAACGTGGCGGTTACGGCATTACCTGCAGTTACAACGGCTTCCGCCTGGCGGTGGGTAATCAGCGCCTGATGCAGGAGGAGGGGGTGAGCTGCAGTCTGCTGGCCGAAAAAACAGCCTCAGTGACTGCAGAAGGGAAATCCGTCATTTTCGTCGCCGTCGGGTCGCAACTTGTCGGCCTGGCCGCGTTCGGGGATACCCTTAAACCGGGCACCATCCAGGCGATCAAAGAGTTCAAACGTCTCGGTATTCGAACCTGCATGATCACCGGTGACCACAAGGATGTTGCCGAGATCGTTGCCAAAAAGACCGGAGTTGATACCTTCGAAGCCGAGGTGCTGCCGGCCCGCAAGCAGGAGGTCGTCAAGGAATATCAGCGGCAGGGCATGGTAACCGGCATGGCGGGAGACGGTATCAATGATGCTCCGGCACTGGCACAGGCTGACATCGGCATTGCCATCGGCGGTGGCACCGATGTTGCCAAGGAGACCGGCGACATCGTCCTGATGCGCGACGACCTGATGGATGTGGTCCGTGCCATTTCCATCGGCAGGGCGACCTTGAGCAAGATCCGTCAGAATCTGTTCTGGGCGTTGGCCTACAATGTTCTCGGAATTCCCGTAGCCGCCGGTCTCCTGTCCCGGTACGGGATCACCCTGAAACCAGAATATGCCGGCCTGGCCATGGCGTTTTCATCCGTTTCCGTAGTTGTCAATTCACTGTTGCTGAAACGGATTATTCATAGGATCTGAATACTTTTATCGGCAGCGTCGAAAATTTAAACAGGAGTAATTCATGCTGCAATTCATTGAATTTATGTCAACGGCGGCGGTAGTGATTGTGTTCAACCAGCTGTACGCCTACGCGGTTTCCCTCAAGGGACAGGAAAAACAGGATACGTGCCAGAAATTCGGCATCACTTACCTTACGATCGGTATTTTCAGTCTTGCAAGCCGGGTAACTCCAGTCATAATCGGCGGCTTGATCATGATCATGATGGGACTTCGACTGATTGCACATGGCCTGGACCGAATCAATAAATCCACCTATATCGACCGCTACAACCCCGACAAGTAAACCGAAACTTATTAATACAGCACATCAATCACCATGGAGACGCGTATGAAAGTCACAGCATTTAACGGCAGCCCCCGCGTGGAAGGCAACACCGCAATCCTTATCAATCATGTATTCAAGGCACTCAACAATGAAGGCATTGATACAGAGATGGTGCAGATCGGAGGCCAGCTGATGCACGGCTGCATCGCCTGCTACCAGTGTTTTGCCCGCAAGGACCAGCGTTGTGCCGTGGCAGACGACTGCGTCAATTCATGCCTCCAGAAGATGGTAGAATCCGATGGCATCATTATTGGTTCCCCTACCTATTTTGCTGCCTTGACGCCCGAGACCAAGGCTTTGATCGATCGGTGCGGCATGGTTTCACGGGCAAACGGTGATATGCTGAAACGGAAGGTCGGCGCAGCCGTTGTAGCCGTACGTCGTGGCGGTGCCATCAACGTATTTGATACAATCAATCATTTTTACACGATCGGGCAGATGATCATTCCCGGCTCAAATTACTGGAATGTCGGAATCGGGCGGAATATCGGCGATGTGGAGCAGGATGAAGAGGGAATCACCACCATGAAGGTGCTGGGTGAGAATATGGGCTGGCTGTTGAAAAAACTGGCTCCCTGATTCAGCAGGGCGGAGTCCACCCGCCCCGCTGTCAGGATTGTCAGACAAGCTTTTTAACTGCAGCAATGACATCGGCATAGTCCGGCTCGCTGGTGACTTCCGGTACTATCTGGATATACTGAATCGTATCAGCGGCATCTACCACAATTACAGCCCGGGTCAGCAGCAGCAGTTCTTTGATAAGCAATCCGTAGTTTTGGCCGAAGGAGCGCTCACGGTAGTCGGACAGAGTCACGACCTTATCAATTCCGGCAGCGCCGCACCAGCGTTTTTGGGCAAACGGTAAATCGAGGCTGATGGTCAGAACAACAACGTTTCCTGGCAGGTTTGCAGCTTCTTGGTTAAATCTGCGCGTTTCGGTGTCACATACCGGTGTATCCAGAGATGGGACAGAACTGATGATCCGGATTTTACCGGTGTGGCTTGACAATGAAACCGGTGCAAGACCATTATCAACGACTGAAAAGTCCGGCGCCTTATCGCCAATTTTTAACTGTGGCCCAAGCAGGGTAAACGGATTCCCTTTGAAAGTTATGATTCCTGTTTGTTCATTCATGGCAATTCCTCCTGAAATTTATGAGTGAGTGTGGCACACAGTGTACGACTTCTTCGTGAAAATGCAACAATCTGCTATAAACGCAGTCGGGTGATTTCCAGAAACTGCATAACCAGACGATACGTCAGTCCCCACAGGACCGGTTTACCGGGCTGTGGCATCCTGATCGCCGGCACATTAAATGAACGACCTGAAAATCCGACCGTTGCAATGGTATTGTGCTCCGGTTTCAGCAAATCAGAGAGAGATACCCAGAAAACGTCGCGGACTTCAGGACTTACAAGCGGTTCCACGTTCGCAGTTCTTATTCCATAGGCGAAACACGATACCCGCACCGGCAGGTTTGCCCCGATTATGTCGGACATACGGCCGAGATAAATCTCTGGGATCAGGTCCACCCCGATCTCCTCACGTGTTTCTCGTTCAGCAGCCTGTCGGGCCGGCTCTCCCTGCTCTACCTTGCCGCCCGGAAATGCCAGGTGCCCGGACCATGGATCGCGATCGTCGCTGGCGCGTTCGATAAACAGAATTTCGATGTCATCAGTCAATTCACGCAAGACCATAGCTACTGCAGCGCGAGTTCGACCCTCTGCGTACTGTTTTGTATATCGATAGCGACCGAACAGTTCGTTTATTTCAGCAAGTGTTGGAAATACCGTCAATGCCTTGGAAGTCATCGTTGATTCCTTGCTTTTTATGTATATCCTTAACGACGACTGTTGATTCGTCAAGCAAAACATATCTACCAAAATACATTTAACTGAGCTCCTTATAAGTATTCCGATCGTTTACATCGCTAGCGGCCTCCCAGAGCGTGCCAAGTGGTGATACGGATGTAACAAGTGGCTCAACATTATGTTCCCATTTGACTCTATGAAAAGGTACCCGGCATGAGTGAAAATCGAACACATGAGCGTTTCGAACTACCGTTGGAGATTCGTGTTACGTGGCCGGGCAAGGCCGAACAGGTAGCAGTCACCAAAGACTTCAGTGATGGCGGCGCCTTCCTGATGGTTGTTTTTGATTCGGAGCCTGAAATTGATACGATCATGGAACTTCAGCTGACCTCTCAGGTTATGGGACATGAAGCCCCGGTTCTAAGGGGGCGGGTTGTCAGAACTTCTGCTGACGGCATTGCATTTCAGTTCATTCAGTCAGCGCCTGAATAACGTTGCTTTTGTCAGGGTCTGTTTTATTACTTGTACTATTTTTAACAGGACTTCTGGCGGGTCTCGTGGACTCAATTGCCGGCGGCGGTGGTCTGATCACCCTTCCGGTCCTGCTTGGTGTCGGCTTGCCGCCACAAACGGCTCTTGGCACGAATAAACTGCAGGCCAGTTTTGGTTCCGGCAGCGCTATGCTGACATTCATTCGTGCTAAAACAGTTTGTGCGTCTGAGTGTGGCAGGGGAATCATTTGCACCGCTTTAGGTTCCATCTGCGGCTCTTTTGCAATTCAGAGTCTCGATCCGGGAATTTTACGCCTGGCTATTCCTTGGTTGCTTCTGCTAATCGCTCTCTATACCATGCTGACTCCTTACTTTGGTAGCAGCGACATGCACCCTCGATTTTCTCCTGACTTCTTTTATGTACCGGCCGGCCTTATTTTAGGATTCTACGACGGTTTTTTCGGGCCTGGAACCGGTTCGTTCTGGGTTTTTGCTTTGATGCTTGGACTCGGCTTGAACTTGACCAAGGCTACCGGATATACCAAGGTAATGAATTTTACCAGTAATTTTGCTTCTTTACTGGTGTTTACTCACGGTGGCCATGTACTTTGGCGTGAAGGACTTGTAATGGGTGCCGGTCAGTTTGTCGGCGCAAAAATCGGGGCTACAATGGTCGTCACAAAGGGCTCCGGTTTCATCAGGCCACTTTTCATCGGCATGGTTTTTCTTATAACTGCCAAACTGATCTGGAATAACTATCATTAATAGGAGATCTTTATGCGATTTTATGCTCTGGTAGCTATTGTTCTGACATGCTCTGTATTCGGCTGTTCATCCGGTGACTCAAAGGCCAGAGAATTGTTTGATACAGCCCAGTTCGAAGAAAAACAGAATAATTTTGACCATGCAGTCACGTTATATGAAGAACTCATAAAAAAATTTCCTGAGTCACCGGTGTCGAAGGATGCAGCAAATCGTTTGAAAGTTCTGAGGAGCCGCAAACCTTGAAATCCGGTATACCCGCAATTTCAATTCTAATGCCGGTACGCAATGAGGCCCGTTATTTATCGGCAGCCCTCACTTCAATCCTGCGCCAATCATTCACTGACTGGCAACTTGTGGCCGTTGATGACGGCTCGTCAGATGCAACGCCTGAAATCCTGGCCAGAACTGCTCTGAATGATTCGCGTGTCATTGTCATCCGCCGGGAGGGTGGTGGGCTTGTTGCCGCTCTCAACACGGGTTTAGAAGCCTGCACAGCCCCTTTGATGGCCCGTATGGATGGGGATGACATTTCACACCCGAATCGGCTTGAACATCAGTTCTCATTTTTGAATAATAATCCTGATGTCGGTCTGATTGCCTGCTCATTTCAACATTTTCCGCTCAAAATCATCAAACAGGGCATGCGCACTTACGAATCATGGCAGAACGCGCTGACAAGCCATAACTTGATTCTTAGAGATCTGTTTGTCGAATCACCTTTTGTGCATCCCAGCATAATGGCAAGGAGGTCTTTTATAACGGCTGCCGGCGGCTATCGCGACATGGGATGGCCCGAGGATTATGATCTTTGGTTGCGCTTGGCTCACAATAATGTCCGTTTTGCTCGAACAACTGAACCGCTCTTTTTTTGGCGTGATCATCCCGAACGAGCGACCAGAGTCATGAATGATTACACGGCGACGGCTTTCCGCGCCTGTAAATGTCATCATCTCCTGAATGGTTTTCTAAAAAATAGAAATTCTGTTATTGTTGCTGGCGCTGGTCAGGAAGGACGTGCTTGGCAGCGAACTTTAAAGGGTTGCGGCATCTCTGTTTCATCATGGATCGATGTTGATTCTCGTAAGATCGGACGTGAATTGCATGGATCTCCGGTTAAGAGCATTGAGTCTCTTTCAAATGATCCAGATAGCAAAATCCTCGTTGCCATTGGTGTTCACGGTGCGCGTGATCAATTCCGTCGTGTCGCTGCATCTGTAGGACTTAATGAGATTTCAGACTTTGTTTGTGTTGCTTGAGAGCTATTTTATTTGAGGAGGTCTTCAATGAAGAGAACCCTGATATGTGCCGCGCTGGGAATATTTTTCGTTTCGTCTGCATGTGCACAGGATGATGTTATGGATAAGATTCGGCTGCTAGAACAGCAGATTCAGGAATTAAAAACACTCAAAGAGCAGCAGGATCTCACTGATATAAAAACTGAGCAGTGCATGAAAGCCGTATCCAGAGAAAAGTTCTGCACATGCATTGGAATCAATCTGCCCCGTGATGTTACTTTTGAGCGATATATACAAACGCTTGTACGTTCTAAGGACGAGCTCCGCTATCACGAAATGACAGCTGATAATAAGATGTTAATAGATTCAACTATAGACGTACGGAATAAGTGTATTGAGAAAGGGTTTTTTAAATGATACCAACTAAAGAGGAATTAGCATTATCGATTGACGAAGCTCAATGGGACTGGTTGCGTGCTCATCTCGAACGCGGTGGCTTGATACTTGTAGATAACTCACTGGATTTGGCCGAGACTGCTGTAAAAGTCGCAAATGATGAAACCGGAATAATCGAGGAATGGATTCATAACGGACTGCTTGGCAAACCAACCGAATCGCAGATAAAATCATGGGACCAAAGCAAACACAAAAAATTTTCCATGCTCATACTAAGTCCTTATATACTGATGCAGGAGCGACTGCCAACTTTTCACTGAGCAATTTATATTGTTAATAGTGTATCAGCAAAAAGGCGACCTCTATGAGGTCGCCTTTTTGCTTAATTCATTATATTTTAGAATATTAGATCAATTTCACAGCCTCTTGAGCAAACTGGAGAATCAGTGATGGTACAATGCCTGGAACAAGAGATCCGATTACGGAGATTGCAACACATAACATCATTGGTGCTGTTACCTGCATCCAATCAAACTCTTCGTTCGAATCCTTCATGTACATGAAGACCATCACTCTCAGGTAGTAATACACTGAAGCGGCACTATTGAGAACCCCGATTATAGCCAACCAGATATAGCCGTTCTGAATTGCACCGGAAAACAGGTAGAATTTACCAATAAAACCAGCTGTTGGCGGCATTCCGGCGAGTGAAAACAGAAAAATCGACATGGCGGCTGCAAGCACCGGATGTTTCGCGCCTAAACCGGCAAAATCCTGAACATTACCATTAATTTCGCCTTTTTTAGCAACTAGAATGATAATCGCAAAGGCCCCGATATTCATAAAGGCATAGGAGAGCATATAAAAAAGTATGCCAGCAGTTCCGGTCCCGTTTCCAGCTGTAAAACCAACCAACGCGTATCCGGCATGGGCAATTGAGGAATAGGCGAGCATACGTTTAATATTATCTTGACGCAGCGCAGTAATATTACCAATTGTCATGGTCAGGACAGCAAGGACCCAAAGTACCTGACTCCATTCAACCTGCAAAGTAGGCAGAGCAACGAGAAAGATTCTAAGTGCGGCAGCAAAGCCGGCAGCCTTTGGACCGGCAGACATGAATGCCGTCATTGGTGTGGGAGCACCCTCATACACATCCGGCGTCCACATGTGAAAAGGTGCTGCTGCAATTTTAAACGCAAAGCCGGTCAACAGTAATAACATACCTGCAACCAGCATGATATTCGATGAAGGCAGACTGATCTGAGCAACTGCAGTTGCGATCTTCGCAATCCGAGTTGTGCCTGTAGCACCATAGATCAACGCCATACCATACAAAAGGAAACCAGTTGAAAATGCTCCAAGCAGGAAATATTTGAGGCCGGCCTCATTCGACTTCATGTTTTCCCGGTTAAATCCGGCAAGGACATACAAAGATACTGACATAACTTCAAGCCCAAGGAAGATCGTCATGAGATCGGTGCCGGATGCCATCAACATCATACCGACGACAGTAAATAATATCAGTGGATATAATTCACCATGGTTGCAACCTTCGCGTTCCATGTACTGGTCAGATATCAGTATTGCCAAACCAGCTGAAACAAGAAAAATCATCTTAAAGAACGTAGCAAAATTATCCAAGACTACTGAGCCGCTGAAACTTGGGATATATCCCCCCCACCCGGCACCTACTAACACACCTGCCGCTACAACCCCAATAAAACTGATGTAACCCAGATATGATTTCTGACCACTTGGAGAAAACACGTTTATGAGAAGTAATACCATTGCCAGTACTGAGAGAAAAATCTCCGGCAGGATCGGCGTAAAGTTGACAGCTGGTAATGTAATCATGTCCATCTAATATATCCTCCGGTCAGGTTGACTCGCCAATTACTTTGATTCGTGTGGATTTACAACTGTTGCCCCGTGAGGATTTTCACCTTGAGGCATTGCGCCTTTACCCTCGGCATGGGGATTTACGCCTTGTTGCATTGCAGGCATTGTTGGAGCTTCTCCCTGCCCACCACCCGTATGAAAAGATCGTTTGGGTGCCGGTGTCGCTTCAGCTCCTTTTTTAGCGTTCATTGACGCAGGACGAATCTGTCCGACAAGTTTCTTAACTGCCGGTTCCATTTTATCTATGAATGGTTTTGGATATAATCCCATTACAAAGATCATGATGATCAACGGTATCATAATTCCGATTTCACGAGCGTTAAGATCGAGTAATTTCTGGTTTTTAGGATTATCAAGTTCTCCGAACATGACTCGTTGAAACATCCAGAGCATGTAAACAGCTGAGAGAATAACACCGCTTGACGCGACGATTGTCCACCAACGCAATTCACTCTCAAATGCACCGATCAGTACTAAAAATTCACCGACAAAACCATTGGTGCCAGGCAAACCTATTGAAGAAAAAGTTACAATCATGAATATTGTTGCAAACACCGGCATCTGTTTTGAAAGACCACCGAAGTCCGTAATCAATCGTGTATGCCGGCGCTCGTAAATGAAACCTACAATAAGGAATAGTGCACCTGTTGAGATACCATGATTAATCATCTGCAACATTCCACCGGTAACACCTTCAACATTGCAGGCAAACACGCCTAACATTACAAAACCGAGATGGGCTACAGAGGAATAAGCTACCAGTTTTTTCACATCTTCCTGAACCATGGCAACCAATGCAGCGTAGATTATTCCAATTACCGCAAGTGTTGCAATATGGGGAGCAAACTTGTGTGCAGCCTCAGGAAACAGAGGCATGGCAAAGCGGACGTAACCGTACGTACCCATTTTTAGTAATATTGCCGCCAGAATTACTGAACCGGCTGTTGGTGCTTCGGTATGAGCATCCGGCAACCACGTGTGCAGAGGAAACATTGGAACTTTGATTGCGAAGGCAAGAGCAAATGCCAGGAAAAGCCAAACTTGAGATGACATCGGCAACTGAAGATTAAAGAACTGAATAAGACCAAAGTTTGTGAAACCCGCTTCCAATCCCTTAAAATAAAGATAAATCAGTGCTACCAACATAAGCAATGATCCGACCATTGTGTAGATAAAGAATTTAACTGCAGCGTAAATACGATTTTTTCCACCCCAGATACCAATCATGAAATACATTGGAATCAGCATAACTTCCCAGAAAATGTAAAACAGGAACATATCCAGCGAAATGAATGCGCCGAGCATACCGGTTTCAAGGAGAAGCAATAGTATCATGTACTCCTTAACCTTCTCTTCAACAGCAGTATATGTAGACAACACTGCAATTGGCATAATGAAGGTTGTTAACATAACCAGCCAGAGACTGATACCATCGATACCGACATTATAGCGCATGACAAACGGTCCAGCTGCTATCCATGGAAGGTTCTCAGTAAACTGAAAATCTGCATTTGTCTGAAAGCCGAACATAATCGGCAACGACACGAGGAAGGTGACGACAGTTACTGCCACGGTTACACCGCGCAAGACACCTTTGCTGTCTTTAGGGATAAACAACAACAGCAGGACACCCAGTATCGGCAGGAATGTCGTTATGCTCAGCAGGTGGTTACTCATGAATTCGTGCTCCTTTATACAAAGTGCTTATTATTGTTTACTTGAATACGTAGTAGCCCAGCATTACAACCACACCGAATGCCATCGACCAGGCATAATTCTGAATCAGACCGGACTGCATGTAACGGAAAATACCGCTGAAACCCATTACTACATTGGCTACGCCATTTACGATTCCATCCACAACTAGCACATCAAAACCTTTCCACAGGAACTGCCCAAGTGACTTACAAGGATTGACAAAGGCAAAGTCATACAGTTCATCGATGTACCATTTGTTGTAGACAGCGCGGTGCAGGCCAGGAAATGATGCAACAAACTTGGCCGGTGCACCGGTATTTTTTACATAGAGCGTTAAAGCAATCATGATTCCAACGACTGCGATACAGATCGAACCACCCATGAGGCCCCACTCAAGTGCATGACTGTGATGTGCGCCTGTATGGGCATATTTAGCACCAAATTCGGTTGATAATTCAAAAACCGGGTCAAGCCAATGCTCTAAAACATTCGGAATACCTCCGAAAACATCGCCGATTACTTTAGGTACGCCGAAAAAGCCGCCAACTGTCGCCATAAATCCAAGAATCATCAAAGGTATCGTGATGACCAGTGGTGACTCATGCAGATGATCTTTGACCTTTGGATTTATACGGCACTCGCCGAAGAATGTCATGAACACCAAACGGAACATGTAAAATGCGGTGAAACAAGCTGCAATGGCACCAGTGGCCCATAGCACATAATTCAATCCACCGTGGAATGGGTTGGAGAAGGCTTTCCAGAGAATTTCGTCTTTAGAGAAGAAACCTGAGAAAGGGAAAATACCGGCAATTGCCAAAGTTGATACAAAAAAGGTAATAAATGTGATTGGCATCACCTTACGGAGCCCACCCATATTACGCATATCTTGTGCATCATCATGCAGGTGGCCCTTATGCAGTGCATGATGCATTGCATGAATTACGGATCCGGAACCAAGGAACATGCAGGCCTTAAAGAAGGCGTGTGTCATGAGATGGAAGATACCTGCCCAGAAGGCGCCAACACCCATGGCAAGAAACATGAAACCAAGCTGTGAGACCGTCGAGTAGGCCAAAACACGCTTGATATCATTCTGTGCGGTACCGATAGTTGCTGCAAATATTGCGGTAGCAGCGCCAATAACTGCAATTACCAACATTGTCTCGGGTGCTTTGATGAAAACAAAACTCATGCGTCCGATCATGTAAACACCGGCAGTAACCATGGTAGCTGCGTGGATCAGAGCCGAAACAGGAGTTGGACCTTCCATAGCGTCAGGCAACCAGGTATACAGCGGGATCTGAGCAGACTTTCCAGTTGCACCAACGAAAAAGCAAAGTGTTGCAATCGTTACAACGCCACCGTAAGGAAGGAGGTGGGACGCCTCCTTAATTTCCATAAAATTAATTGTCCAGATATTATGATTGCTACCAAGCCACCAGTATAAGGTGAAAAGGCCGATCAAAAAACCGAAGTCACCAACACGGTTCATAACAAATGCTTTCTTGGCAGCATCCCCCGCTGATTTCTTATGGAAGTAGTAACCAATCAGCAAGTATGAACAGAGACCAACACCTTCCCAACCGATAAACATCACGAGCATATTACTGCCAAGCACCAACAACAGCATTGACATGCAGAACAGATTTAAATACGCAAAGAAACGATAGAATCCTTCTTCACCATGCATATAGCCGATTGAATACAAGTGAATTAGTGACCCGACACCTGTTACAACCATAATCATGATGCAAGATAACGGATCAAGCAAAAAGGCCATGTCTGCCTTAAAATCTCCACAATGAATCCAAGGGAAGACTACTTTTTCGAAAACACGCTGCTCCGGAGAAAGACCGATCATCTCCACAAGAATCATGCAAGACACAATGAATGATGAAAATATTGCCAAGGTACCGATCGCACCGATGACAGCCTCATTCTTGATCTTTTTCCCGAAAAACCCGTTAATCAGGAAACCGACGAGCGGGAAAAACGGAATCAGCCAAACGTAGTCAAACATGTAGGACTCCTTTATAAATCGTTAAACGTTGTTTGCGTCGAGTACCAGCAACTACCACTTCATCAGATTCATATCATCGACATCAATTGACTCTTTATTATTATAAAAAGCAATCATCAGTGCCAAACCGACAGCCGCCTCAGCAGCAGCAACTGTCATTACAAAGAAAACAAACACCTGCCCATCCAGATTTCCAAGATGACGCGAAAAGGCCACAAAGGTGAGATTTACTGCATTGAGCATTAATTCAACGCACATGAAGATAACAATCGCATTCTTGCGGGTAAGCACTCCAATTGTCCCGAGAGAAAAAAGGATTGCGCTGATTATGAGATAGCCGTTCAGATTTTCCATGGAGTAGGTCCCTCAGTCTAGATTTTTTTCTTGGCAAGAATTACCGCGCCGACAATAGCAACAAGTAGCAGGATTGATGTAATTTCAAACGGCAGTAAAAATGTGGTAAACATTTCCTTACCAATTAGTTCTGTATGCCCCTGCTGCCTGATGATCTCACCGGTCAACGGACCGTTCGGAAGGGCCGCACGACTTTTGAACAGCATAAAGGCGGTGTTGATCAATGTAAAAAATCCTATGATGCAACCTAAAATGATATTATGGGCTGTGTTTTTGGATGCATTCACTCTGATATTGAGCAGCATGATCGTAAACACGATCAGAACCATGATGGCACCGGCATATACCATTACCTGAACTGCAGCAAGAAACGGAGCATCCATCATGACGTAGTAGGTCGCCAGGCAGAAAAAAGTCATGATTAGTGACAACGCGCTGTTAATCGGGTTTTTGCACGTGATCACCATGATCGCGGACACAACTGCTATGAGAGAAACGACTAAAAAGAAGAGGGTTTCCATGTACTGCTCCTTTATTTCTTTTCTAAGAGACGATCCTTGGAGTACACGAAGTCCTCGCGGCGATAATTAGCCAGCTCGAACTCGCCGGTCATCTTGATGGCATCAACGGGACAGGCTTCAACGCAATACCCGCAGAATATGCAGCGCAGCATATCAATCTCATAGACTGCCGCATACTTATCGTGATTTGCGTCTTCACCGGCTTCAACCGTTATACACTTTGCAGGACAAACCGTAGGGCACAGATAACAGGCCACACATTTAGCTTTATTGTGCGAAACATTCAGGGCATGCAAACCACGAAAACGCTCTGCAACCTTGGGCCGCTCATCCGGGTACTGCAGGGTGATCGGTTTTTTGAACATGTGGCTTAATGTGATTTTAAGGCCATTAATAATTGGTGTAATCGGATTCATGTTTCCATCCTTGTTTTTGAGTTACTTGGTCTGTAAGTGTTTCTTCTAGATGAAGTAACCGATGATACCGGTCACAACGATATTTATCAGAGATAGTGGCAACAGTACCTTCCAACCAAGATGCATCAGCTGGTCATAACGATAACGTGGCAAAGTAGCGCGTATCCACATGCAGACGAAAATCAGGAAATATACTTTAGCAACAAAATACAGTGGTCCCAGGAGCGGCATACTTGATGTAAGTGGTCCATTCCAGCCGCCAAGGAAAAGGGTCACGGTGAGTGCACAGACCGTAACCATGTTGGCGTATTCTGCCATAAAGAACATGGCGTACTTCATACTTGAATATTCGGTACAGAATCCTGAGACAAGCTCTGTTTCAGCCTCAGGAAGGTCAAACGGTGTACGGTTGATCTCAGCCAGGGAGCAGATGAAGAAGAGGAATGCGGCCAGCGGCTGTTTGAAGATAAACCAGTTAAGCCCACCCATTGCGGACTGCTGGGTTACGATTTCGTTCAGTGAGAGTGTGCCCGAAAGCATAAACACAGAGACAATCGCTAAACCGGCAGACAATTCGTAAGAGATCATCTGGGCAGAGGCTCTCAACCCCCCCATCAGGGAGTACTTGCTGTTTGAAGCCCAACCGGCAAGAACAATTCCGTAGACCCCCAACGAAGACATAGCCAGAATATAGAGAACTCCAACATTTACATCAAATACTCGTCCTGCAGCCGTGTCGAAATATGCAGCGATCTGCAACGGGATTTTATACCCGGCGACTTCGATAACTCCACCGAACGGTATCACCGCAAACGTAACAAATGCGGGGACAAGGGCAATAAGTGGCGCAATCAGGAATGCAAAGGTACTGGCCTGTGAAGGAATTATTTCTTCCTTGAAAAAGAGCTTAACCCCGTCAGCAATCGGCTGCAGTAAACCGTGCCAACCGGTACGCATCGGTCCGAGACGCACCTGCATGTGACCTATTATCTTACGCTCCGCATACGTAGCATATGCTACTGTCAGCAGTACGAAGACAAATGCTACCAGGACCTTGGCAACCATGGCGATGTAATACATCATCGGCAGTCCTAAAATCACGATATCCATCTGACCCTCTTTCCTTGGTTTATAATTAATCTTTAAAAGCTGATTTCAATTTACAATTATTTGGAAACGGTTACCCAAGTTACAGTCGATCCGCTCCAAATCTGATTGATTCCAAAGTGATACGGCGCAAAGACAATGCCTTTGTTCAATCGCGGGGTAATTTTAACTTTGAGCTTGGTGCTACCGTTTTCGGAAGATACCGTGGCAAGATCATTTTCAGCCATATTCAGAGCCGATGCATCTTCCCTGGACAGTTCCACATACCCCTCTGGGCAGACATACATTGGCCCTTCTCCATACTGCGACAATGTCCCGTTATGGTACAGTGCGCTGCCGGTGAGCAGGGCTAACTTGCCGGACTCGGCTTTAACGGCATCAGTCTTCGGTGTCACATATGCCGGCTTACAAGCAACCGTTGCAAAAGCCCCCTCTTCACCGAGCGAAATGTAACTCATGCCACCATAACCAGGGGTTGCTGCTGCAATATCACTAAAAACTGCTGCGGGTGCAGTTGGCGCTGTCCCGCCCAGTTTTGTCATAAGTGCACTGAAAACTTCAAAATCTGATTTGCTCTGACCAACCTTCTTGATGGCCGGCTTTATGTACTGAACGCGGCGATCGGATGCTGTGAATGTACCTTCTTTTTCAGCGTATGAGCAGACCGGGAGAACGACATCAGCCATTGCAGCCGTTTCAGTCATAAACAACTCAGATACAATCATAAAATCGACTTTTTCAAGTGCTGATTGTACTTTTGATTTGTCAGGGTAGGAAACCAGCGGATTCTCACCGGCAATGAACAGTGTCTTGATTGAACCGGCAGCACAACCCTCAAGAATTTGAGCCGCATTCAGGCTTCCGTTTGATGCGAAGAAGCCCATATCAACAGCACCCTGGCTGTTATTCTTTTCGGAAAGACACAACACTCCGCTGCCCTCTTTACCAAGTTTGCCCGTCAGAATCGCAAGGTTTGCTACAGCCTGGGCAACGGAAGCATTATGACCGGGATAAGCCTGACCGATTGGCAGAATGATAAGTGCCTTTTCAGCACGAGCATAGGTACTGGCGAGCAGCTTGATATCTACAGCACTTAGACCGCTCTGCTCTGCAATAGCTTCTGGTGTGAAAGCAGCCAGCGACTTTTCCAACTCTGCATATCCGGAATACTCTTTTGCGGAAGCGATAACGAGGTTATTATCGATAATCACTTTTGCGAGCGCGTTAAGTATTACGACCTCGCTACCGGGCTGATGAATCAGGGTCCGTGCATCTGGAAGTTTGGACAGTTTCCCTTTTTTATCTGAAAGGATCTTTAGAGCTGCGCCTTTGTTCTTTACTGCCATATTGATCTCAAATCCGGCAACCGGATGGGTTTCATAGGCATCGGACTTGATGACCAACAGAAGGTCACTTTTCTGTATATCCAGCATGGAAGCAGGCGCTGCGGCTGTTCCGAAACTCTTGGCAAACCCTTCAGTTAATGCGGCATGAGCGTAGCCTGCGGCATGATCAACATTATTTGAACCGACTGCTTCCATCATTTTTTTGAAACAAACCAACTCCTCATTGGTTAGCCGTGGGGTAGCCAGTGCTGCAGCAGAATTGCCTGCACCTTTCAGTTTTGAAGCTACAAGCTCGAGTGCCTCATCCCATCCGGACTCTTCCAGCCGACCGTTCTTACGGATCAGCGGTTTGGTAATGCGCTTGTCACTGTTAATGAACTGGTAACCGAAGCGACCGCGGACACAAAGCTGCCCCCTATGAAAGCCCTGATTTTCGTCATAGAGAGTTGTCAGAACTTTATTGTCTTTTACCCCTAACGTAAGGTTACACCCTGTGCCACAGTATCCACAGACCGATTTCTTTTTAGTCAATGACCAGAATCGAGCTTTGAACTTGAATGGGCGGGCAAGAAGCGAACCAACGGGGCAAACCGAAACACATGAGCCACAAAACTCACAGTTGAGGGCTCCATCGAATTCACATCCAATTTTTGTTTCAATTCCACGATCGATAAAAGTCAGGGCACCAAAAGAGACAATTTCGTCACAAATGCGTGCGCATTTGCCGCATAGTACGCAACGATTCATATCTCTTTCGATCAATGGATTGTTGTAATCAATTTCGTGATGAAATTTCTCATCGGTAAAACGATTTCCATCAACCTTATATTCGTAGGTCAAATTCTGCAGGTCACAATCGCCGGCCTTGTCACAAACCGGACAGTCCAGCGGGTGGTTGAGCAGCAACAGTTCGAGAACCATCTTGCGAGCTTTGATGATATCAGGCGTCGCTGTCCGAATGATCATACCCTCAGTTGCTGGAGTCGTACAGGCCGGTATCTGACGCCCTTTCATCTGTTCAACTTCAACCAAGCACATACGGCAGGCACCGAATGGCTTAAGCTTCTTGTCGTGGCAAAGAATGGGAATGTTGATCCCGTTCAGTTTGGCGGCGTCGTAAATGGTGGCGTCTTTGGGAGCCGTTACCTGCTTGTCGTCTATTGTCAGATTAAGCATCTCAACCTCTGTCAGTGTGTTTGACCGTGCGTTCGCGTAACTTGAAAATCTGCAAAATTTATTCGAGAGCCATGAAACGACAGGCGTCATAACAGGACTTGCACTTGGTGCACTTCTCCTTGTCAAGAACCGCAAGCTGACCTTTCTCCCAGATGATGGCATCAACCGGGCAGGCCTTCTTGCATGCGCCGCACTTGACACACTTTTCTTCAACGACTTGCCACAAGAGCAGTTCCTTGCAGCAGTTGGATGGGCATCGTTTGTCATTGATGTGCGCTTCGTACTCGTCACGGAAATAATTAATCGTGGAAAGAATCGGATTGGGTGCCGTCTGACCGAGACCGCAGAGAGAGGCCTTCTTGATGGCAACTCCCAGGTCCTGAAGCGTCTCGATGTCAGATGATTCCCCGCGACCTTCGGTGATACGCTCGAGAATATCGAGCATAACCTTCAGACCAATACGGCAGGGTACGCACTTGCCGCAAGACTCATCTCTCGTAAAATTAAGAAAGAAACGAGACACATCAACCATACAGGTTGTCTCGTCCATGACAACCAGACCACCGGAACCCATCATGGCACCGGCTTTGATCAGTGAGTCGTAATCAACCGGAGTATCAAGTATTTCGGCGGGTATGCAGCCACCCGATGGCCCGCCGGCCTGAACTGCCTTGAATTTCCGGTTGTTGGCAATGCCACCGCAGACATCGTAAATAACCTCACGAATCTTCATACCGGCCGGAACTTCAACAAGACCGGTGTGTTTTACTTTGCCGGTAACAGCAAATATTTTGGTTCCTTTTGTTGTCTCTGTACCGAGCGATGCGTACCAGTCGCCACCCTTGTTGATTATGTGACGAACATTACCAAAGGTTTCAACGTTATTAATATTAGTCGGATGTCCCCAAAGACCACGTACAGCAGGAAATGGAGGACGGGGGCGACTCATGCCGCGATGCCCTTCAATGGATGCCATCAGCGCTGTTTCTTCACCGCATACAAATGCGCCGGCTCCCATCTTGATACGCATGTCAAAATCAATACCCCAGCCCTGAATATTCTTACCGAGATACCCTTTCTCATAGCAGATATCGATGGCATGCTGGAGGCGCTGAACAGCTAGTGGATACTCTGCACGGACATACACATAGCCGAAGTCGCAACCGATTGCATAGGCCGCAATCATCATTCCCTCAATAATGCAATAGGGATCGCCTTCCAGCAGAGAACGGTCCATAAATGCACCGGGATCGCCCTCGTCAGCGTTACAGATCAGGTACTTGTGATCACCGGGCGAAGCTTTGCAGAAGGACCACTTCATACCGGTTGGGAAGCCACCGCCACCACGGCCGCGCAGTCCGGATTTCTTGACCTCTTCAATAACCTCTTCCGGTTTCATTTCCTTGACACATTTTTCGATGGCCTTGAAACCATCCTCTGCCATATAGGCATCAATACTGTCCGGGTCGATCTGGCCGCAGCCAGTCATGACAACACGCATCTGAGCATCAACAAACTGATTGTAGTAAGGCTTGGCCTTTCGTTTCTCCATGACCGTGTGATTGACAAGATGTTCGTCAATTATCTTTTCAACCTCTTCTGGCTTGACAAAGTCATAGGTGATGCGACCCTGATCCGGTGTAATGATATCAACCAGAACGTCGTTGGCGCATAGACCACGACATCCAGTCTTGATAACATCACAGCGCTTGCCGACAATGGCATTCACGCCCTTTTCCGCAAGATGCTTTACGAAGGCCGCCTCTACTTCTTTGGCTCCCATCGAAACCCCGCCGGTTCCTTGGCAGATTAGTATTTTAATTGCTTCGTTATCGCTCATGACTGAATTGTCCCCTACTGGAAAGTTTCGAGCTACGGGCTATTTCATTGGTCTCTGGTTGTAATCTGCAACAATATCATCGACCTTCTGTACCGTCATGGCACCGTAGGTTGAATCATTTACCATGGCCAGGGGCGCCATTCCGCAAGCACCCAGACAGGCAACTTTCTCAAATGTGTAACGCAGGTCAGGGCTTGTTTCAGCATGACCGATATGCAGTTTATCGAAAAAGGACTCGACAATACGAGGTGCACCCTGTACGTGACAAGCTGTCCCGACACAAACTCTGATGATGAACTTGCCACGCGGCTTGAGATGAAACTGAGCATAGAAAGTAAGAACGCCATATATCTGGCTTGGGTATACATTCAGTCTCTCAGCAATAAGGTCAGCAACTACGCGAGGTATGTATCCATACTCATCCTGAGATGCCTGCAGAACTGGCATGAGATTTCCGGGCATATCTATATATTTGTCAATAATCTTATTGGCAAGCGAGAGGTCTATTACCGGTTCCTGCTCTGCAGCCTGTTGCGCTACCGCGTCACTCATGTGTTCCGTCTCCTTTGAATCGTGCGGGAGTTATCTGTCAATCTCACCAAGAACAATGTCAAGAGTACCAATTACCGCAACAAGGTCAGCAATCATCGTCCCAGTTGACATCTGCTCAATTGCCTGAAGATTCACAAATGATGGTGGCCTGATCCTCATGCGGTAAGGCTTGCTGCTACCGTCACTGACGATGTAGTAACCCAACTCACCTTTTGGTGCCTCGACGCCCTGGTAAACCTCGCCTTCAGGCACCGGGTAACCTTCCGAGGCAATCTTGAAATGGTGAATCAGACCTTCAATTGAGTTGTAAACACTTTCCTTCGGCGGGTAACAAACCTGGGGGCAATCTGCCAGAACCGGGCCAGGTTTCAGGCGGTCAAGGGCCTGATTGATTATCTTGCAGGATTCACGCATTTCAATCAGACGCACCTTGTACCGGTCAAAAGTGTCACACTTCTCACCAACCGGCACTTTGAACTGATAGGTGTCATAGCCACTATAGGTATTATCCCTGCGCATATCCCAGTCAACGCCGGATCCACGCAGAGCCGGGCCAGTCAGACCGATATCGATTGCATTTTCTTTCGAAATAACTCCATTACCAACCGTGCGCTTGAGCCAAATCGGGTTAGTCGTGAGCAGACCTTCATAGGTATCCAAATACCCCGGCATTGAGGCAGCAAAGTCACGGACCTTTTTCTCAAATTCAGGTGGCACATCCATCGATAATCCACCAGCACGGAAGAAGTTGGAGGTCATACGAGCACCAGATATAAGCTCATAAGTCTCCATAACCACTTCACGCTCACGGAAGGCATACAGAAAGACTGTCATTGCTCCGATATCAAGTGCGTGACATGCCAGCCAGACCAAATGCGACTCAAGACGCGTCATCTCCGCCATAATGACGCGGATCGTCTGAGCTCGTTCGGGAACTTCGATATCCAGCAACTTCTCGACAGCCAGAATATAGCCGAGGTTATTGCTCATGGGTGCCAGATAATCCAGACGGTCAGTCAACGGAAGCACCTGATGGTATGTGCGGTTTTCAGAAAGCTTCTCAATTCCGCGATGCAGATAACCAATATCAGGGGTGATTTTTGTTATTACCTCACCGTCCAGCTCAAGAACCAGCCTAAGAACCCCGTGGGTACTGGGATGCTGCGGCCCCATGTTCAATGTCATTTTTTCCGTAGTAGCCATGTATCGCCTCTTCTATGATCGAAATACGGTTTCAGGATTTGTGAATGTAAATTACGATAAGCGACCTTTGTAAGGCTCACGATCAGGCCCTTGGAGCGGGTAGTCCTTGCGGAGAGGATGACCTTCCCAATCAGGTGTCATCAGAATTCTTCTCAGATCAGGGTGATTGTCGAACACGATGCCGAAAAGGTCAAAGACCTCACGCTCAAGCCAGTTTGCAGTTGACCAGACCTGTGTTGCGCTCTGAATGTGTCCGTCGGCCTCAGCAAGCGGTGCCTTGATACGCAAACGTTCCTTGGTATCAATGCAGAAGAGCTGGTATACCAGCATAAATCGGTCTTCTTTTTTACCAAGATAATCGACAGCGGTTACATCAGTGAGAAGATTAAACTGAAGAGACTGTTTCAGAAAGGAAAGAACGGCCAGAATATCATCCTTCTTAACTGTAACTGTCACCTCACCACGGAACTCGACAACGTCAAGAACTGCGGAGGCAAATTTTTCTTTCAATGCTACTACTGCGCGATTATTTTCTGCCATGGCATCCAACCCTTTTCTGGGATTTGATTTAGTGTGTGCGTACCAACCTTATGCTGCAGCTGAATCGTATCTGTCACCCAGACCAAGCGCAGAACCAAAGGAGTTCTTTTCCTTCATGATCTTGTCCTGGAGTTTCATCAGACCAAACAGCAGTGCCTCAGGGCGCGGAGGACAACCCGGGATATACACATCGACCGGCAACGCTTCATCAATACCCTGAACAACACTGTATGTGTCAAACACCCCGCCGGAACAGGCACAGGCACCCATGGCAATTACCCATTTCGGCTCAGGCATCTGCTCATACACCGTCTTGATTACCGGCAGCATCTTTTTGGTAACTGTACCAGCAATTATTATGCAATCCGATTGCCGGGGCGACGCACGAAAGATAATACCGAAGCGGTCGAGGTCATGGTGTGAAGCACCTGTGGCCATCATCTCGATAGCGCAACATGCAAGACCAAATGTCATCGGCCAGATCGAAGACTTTCTGGACCAGTTTACAAGCGTATCCAGCGAGGTAGTTATAATGTTTTCGCCAAGCGGATTGTTTACTCCCATTCCAGTGCTCCTTTTTTCCAGACATAAATATAACCGACAAAGAGGATCACAATAAACAGTCCCATCTCAACCAACCCGAAGACACCGAGCTTTTTGTACAGGATTGCCCAGGGATACAGAAACACCGCCTCGATATCGAACAGAATGAAAAGCATGGCAATCAGGTAGAACTTGATCGAGAAACGCTCCCGAGCAGTACCAACCGGCTCACAACCACTTTCATACGGAGACATCTTCAGTTTTGAGAATTTTTTGGGACCGATCAGCGATGACATCACCAACGATACAAGACCAAAACCTATGGCCACAATCGCCAGCAACAATATGGGAAGATATGCTCCGAGCATTGAACGCCCTCCTAACAATTCACAGTATACTGTATACAAAATCGGTGCAAAAATAGGTTATTTGATATCCTTTGTCAAGCAGATTTATTCCCCTTTTTTTTGTTATTATCAAACACTACGCAACTACTCACAACCATCTAAATTTTAAATAAAATTGCCTCTTTACCCTTGACACATCTGCATACAGTATGCTACCCAAAACGCTCTTTAGGATATCCATTATTCCAACACATTCTGAGGGTACAATCATGAAACACGATCTTTCCAGCACCCTGTTTCAGCAGGCAAAACTTTCCATTCCCGGTGGCGTCAACAGCCCCGTACGGGCTTTTAAATCCGTAGGTGCTGATCCTCTTTTCATTCAAAAGGCGTCTGGTGATCGCATTATCGATGAAGACGGCAACAGTTTCGTCGATTACGTCGGTTCATGGGGCCCCATGATCGTCGGACACTGCCATCCGCAGGTCGTTGAGGCAGTAAAACTGGCAATGGATAACGGTGCCAGCTTCGGTGCTCCCACCAAACTCGAAATTACACTGGCAAATATGGTTATAGATGCCGTGCCGTCCATTGAAATGGTTCGCATGGTGAGTTCCGGCACAGAAGCGACAATGAGCGCCATTCGTTTGGCTCGTGGATACACCGGCCGCGATAAAATCCTCAAATTTTCCGGATGCTATCATGGTCATGCCGACGCCCTGCTCGTAAAAGCGGGCTCAGGAGCGGCAACGTTCGGAGTTCCTGATTCTCCCGGCGTGCCTGCCGATTTTGCCAAACACACCCTGACCGGAGAATACAACTCACTGGATTCGGTCAAAACTCTAGTTGCCGAAAACAAAAACGATATCGCCTGCATTATTGTTGAGCCTGTTGCCGGAAATATGGGAACAGTGCCACCCGCTGAAGGTTTTCTGGAAGGCCTGCGCGAGATATGTACCAATGAAGGCATATTACTGATTTTCGATGAAGTCATGTCCGGTTTCCGCGTTGCATACGGCGGCGCCCAGCAGTTGTACGGCATCACTCCCGATATGACCACACTCGGAAAGATCATTGGCGGCGGACTGCCTGTTGGTGCATTCGGCGGTAAGCGCGATATCATGGAAAAGCTCTCGCCGTCGGGGGGGGTCTACCAGGCTGGTACACTGTCCGGCAACCCATTGGCAATGTCTGCCGGCATTGCAACACTGAAACTGCTTCAGCAGCCCGGCTTTTACACCGTACTAGAAGAGAAGAGCAAGATAGTTGCGGACGGAATTGCCAAGGCCGCCAAAGAAGCAGGTTATCCCATCTACTCAACACGTGTAGGCAGTATGTTCTGCGCCTTTTTCAGCAAGACCCCGGTGTACGACTGGCCAACGGCATCACAGTGTGACACTAAAGCATTCGCAAAATACTTCCTGGCCATGCTTGATGAAGGCATTTACCTGGCGCCGTCACAATTTGAAACGGCCTTTGTATCAGCGGCATTGACCGACGCTGACATAGATAAAACTCTGGCAGCGGCCGCAAAGTGTTTTAAACTGATCGCATGACAGACCTTATTTCATTTGACACATCACTAAATCTTATGGTAAGCAATACCGGTTTTGTGCCCATGTATACAAAACAGTCCGCATGAACTCTGATAAAAAAGATCTGTTTCGCAACCTTGCCATGGTGTCCAGTATGGGCATTTCAGTTGTCATGGCCATCGGAATTGGTGTCTGGTTCGGCCTGACTCTTGATCGCTGGTTTGGCACAAAACCTTGGTTCTTTTACATCTTCCTCTTGATCGGCATCGCAGCCGGCTTTAAGAATATCTATGTGATTGCCGGCAAGGAGATTCACCGAGATGATGACAGCGCTCCACGAAGATAACCTCTTCGCAGTCATCATGAAAGTAAGCCTCGGTTTGCTGGCGATTTTAACAACTATTGCGTTTGTATTCACTTCACCCAAAACAGCGTTGGGTGTTCTGGCAGGCGGCGGTATCGCGGTCGTCAATTTTTTCTGGATGCGGACAACCCTGCAACGAATTCTCGGAGTGTTGCCGGCCAACCCAGGCAGGCATGGTTTTATACGCTACATTGGCCGAATCACCGTAACGGGTTTCGCCATATATTTTGTTTTAACATCCGGATTTTTCTCGCTGGGCGGTATCCTGACAGGACTTTCGGTTATTGCAGTCACTATAATTACACTTTCACTATACCGTGTCATATCAGGCACAGGAGGTTAGTTTCATGGTTCACCCAATACTGTTTCTCGAATTTTTCCGCAGTCTGCTGGCACCGTTTCATATTACCGGTGCAAGTGCCGACGCCGTAATCTACACATGGTTTGTCATCATTTTGCTGCTGGTTCTTTCTGTTCTGGCAACAAAGGCGATCAAGACAATCCCCGGCGGAATGCAGAATTTCATGGAGGTAGTTGTCGGCGGCATCGAGAACATGGTCGTTGAAACGATGGGAGAGCATGGTCGTCCCTTCTTCCCGCTGATCGCCACCCTGGCTCTGTTCGTGCTGGTTTCCAACCTGATCGGCCTGGTCCCCGGCTTCTTCCCGCCAACCGCTAATATCAACACCACTGCTGCCTGTGCAGTGATCGTATTCATTTCCACCCACGTTGTTGGACTCAAACACCACGGCGCCGGCTACATCAAGCATTTCCTGGGACCAATCGCCTGGCTTGCACCGATCATGTTCTTCATTGAAGTGATTGGCCACCTGAGCCGCCCGGTGTCTCTGACACTGCGTCTTTTCGGCAACATGAACGGCCACGAGCTTGTTCTGATGATTTTCTTCGGCCTGGCCCCGTTCCTGGTACCCCTCCCGATGATCCTGATGGGTGTACTGGTTTCCTTCATCCAGGCCTTTGTTTTCATGCTCCTGGCCATGATTTACATTCAGGGATCACTTGAACACGCCCACTAAGACGACGACATAAAACAGTTACTCAATTTTTAAATCCTATACTGTTTAGGATATTACCCACACGAAGAGAGGAGAAGTAAAGATGAGTTTTTTCACAATGTGCGTTCTGGCAGCAGGTATTGGTATGGCACTGGGAACACTGGGCACCGGCATTGGCCAGGGTCTGGCAGTTAAAAGCGCTGTAGAAGGCGTTTCCCGCAACCCAGGTGCTTCCGGCAAGATCCTGACCACCATGATGATCGGTCTGGCCATGATTGAGTCTCTGGCGATCTACGCCCTGGTTGTCTGTCTGATCATCCTGTTCGCTAACCCCTACAAGGATATTGCTCTGGAACTGGCAAAAACTGTAGCAAAGTAATTTCTGCATAAGCAGATATCGAAAAAGGGCATCCAGCAATGGACGCCCTTTTTTTGTACAATCCTGTCAGTCTATTTACTCGTCGTCTTTTAACTTTCCTTCAACCTCGTTGGACGGAATGCTTTCAATCATGCTTTTATCCTGCAGCATGACCACACTCCTGACTCGATACAAATATGTCGTACGCCGGTCCAGACCCACATCCACAAAACAATTGCCCGTAATCGGCTTATTATTCAGCGGGATATAAGAGTACGCCTCGCCCTTCAGAGTACGGTACACATTATACCCTGTGATTACTCCTTCGTCGGGTTTCAAGGCAACAAACTCAAGCTGCACTTCTGTTGGTTGATTGAATATCTGAGTCACCGGCGGCAGAGAAGCTGGTACCAGTGCCACACTAACCGGTTGTGAGAGCGCTCCTTCCGTATTTTCCGTTGTAGTAGTGGATACACGATACGTATAAGTGCGGCCTGAGGTTACGCTGTCATCCATCAGCACCAGGTAGTTGCCGTATCGCTGGGTTCCGGACGTGAGAACATCGAGATTTATTTTTCTGAACAATGAAAAGTCACTGGCACATGTACTGCAGCCGGGTTCGCGAGTAACTGGGGCATCGTGTTTGAATACGGAAACATCCGAAAGCGCTGCAACGCTGCGGCCGGCCAGATCTTTTGAAGGAAGCTGAAAGGAAAGCTTCAGGGAGTTGCCAGACTGCTGCGCTGCCAGGTTTGAGGGTGAGGCCGGAACAAGCATTTCGGGATACACCAGCGCCCCTTTTTTTCCACAGCCGGCCAGAATCAGGGTCATGCAGAGCGAAACGGTATAAGGACGCATGACTGAACCTTTCACAACAGATTAACTACTATTTGCCTGAAGCGGCATCCGTGGAGACAAGAGTGAGCTCAAACGTACGCCCCGCCAGTACAAATCGCACACGATCCTGCTGAATGTCCGTAATTGTCGCACCGGAAACAACCGAACCTTCTCGCATCAGGAATCCATTGACTACAGCCCGGCGGGCACGCCGTTCATCCTGATAGGCAATACCGGATAATTTGATATCAGCCGGTGGCGCCATTCCTGGAAGCACAGTACCTGATGCCCCTTTGCGCTCGTTCAGGCGACGGCTAAGTTCCTGTTGAGTGAGCACGGAAGCCGTATCCTCTTCGTCCTGTTCGGCATCAGTATCACTCCGCTGCCTTTTTCGGTGTGACAACGGAACAGACACCGGTACCGGGCGTGACGGTGTTGTTACTACGTGCGGAGTATCAGGAGCCGTAACAACCGGAGTTGAAACGGCGGGCGGAGCTGGTTGCTGAACAATCACTTCGCTCTTCACCGGAGATGTTGCTGATTTGCCGGCTTCCCGGCGGTCAGGAATAACAGCTGGAGCGGTACCACCAGAGGAGAAAAATTTCCAGGTCACGGCAAACGTTACAAGAATGGCAATGGAGACCGCCAACACAATCTTCCAGAGAGACAAGCCTACTGCCCGCGGGCGCTCGTTTTCAAGAAGATCACCGGCAATATTGACCACACCACCACGGGTCTTTCTGGCTTTCTCGTGTTCCAGCTTTTTAAGGGCATCAAGGATATAGCTCATATTCGTATCATCTCCCGAACCATAGCCAGCCATACAAACGCTGAATCATGCTCTTCGACTCTGTAACAGGCTGAACTTCCTTAATAACGCGCGCAGCAATGGCCGGTGTAACAACTCTGCTTTCCTGAGTCCAGGCCATGACGAGAGCCTGTTCACAGGCCATATTGATCAGACGTGGTACTCCGCGTGAAAATCGAAAAATACGTTTCACTGCACCATGGGAAAACAGGCCATGCAATCGGCATCCTGAAATTTTCAAGCGATGGTTAATGTAGTCGCCAGTATCCCTTTTGCTCATCGGGGTCAAGTGACAGCGGACCGCGATGCGTTGATTGAGTTGCCGCAGGTCATGGCGACTCAATACATCGTTGAGTTCTGGCTGGCCTGCCAGAATTATCTGGATCAGTTTGTTGTGGACTGTCTCCAGGTTCGATATCATCCGCACCTGTTCCAGAACATCCGGAGCCAGATTTTGGGCTTCGTCAATAACAAGCACAACAGTTTTGCCGGCAGCGTTCTGATCAAGTAAATACAGATTTAACGCATCCAGATGATTGAAGCTGGCATTTTCGTCCGGCTCTATCTGAAATTCGCGACAGATGCTGGCCAAAAGTTGATCACTTGATAAACAGGGATTGAATATCAGGGCTATCCGATATTTTTCCGGATCAAGCTGGGTCAGCAATGTTCTTAAAAGAGTGGTCTTACCGGTTCCCACCTCACCGGTCATGGCTATAAAGCCGGCATGACTGTCTATGCCGTACAGCAGGCGGGCAAAGGCCTCACGGTGATTTCCGCTCAGGTAAATAAAATGCGGATTTGGGGTAATCGTAAACGGTTTTTCGCTGATGCCGAAAAAGTCGCAGTACATCAGAGGCTACTTACCCTCTCGCGCTCTCTGAATCTCAAATTCCACTGAGGCTCTGGCAGTGCCGCCCACAACATTACGCGCGTTGACACTGGCTTCCACCGTGATGCACTCAAAGATATCCGTATCGATCTTCCCGGAAAACAGCTGCCACTCCGCCAGTGAAAGTTCCGTGATATCCATCTCGTTTTCAACACAGTAGGCCACCGCTTTACCAACCGCTTCATGAGCATCGCGGAACGGCAACCCTTTGCGCACCAGATAATCAGCGACATCCGTCGCCGTCGAGAAACCGAGTCCGGCCGCCCGACGCATGGTGGAGCTCTCAATGCGCATCTCGCGGATCATATCGGCAAAGATTTTGAGACTCCCCTTGACGGTGTCGATCGTGTCGAAGAGCGGCTCCTTGTCTTCCTGCATATCTTTATTGTAAGCCAAAGGCAGTGACTTCATGGTGGTCAGCAGGGACATCAGATTGCCATAAACCCGGCCGGTCTTGCCGCGCACCAGTTCAGGCACATCGGGATTTTTCTTTTGGGGCATGATCGAAGAACCGGTACAGAATCCGTCAGACAGTTCGATGAACTTGAATGAACTGGTCGACCAGAGGATCAGTTCCTCCGAGAAACGGGACAGATGCATCATCACAATCGAGGCATCGGAGAGGAATTCCAGGGCAAAGTCACGGTCGGAAACCGCATCCAATGAGTTGCGAGTCACAGCAGGAAAATCGAGCTGTTCGGCAACATACTGACGATCGATCGGGAAGGTGGTCCCCGCCAGGGCACCTGCCCCGAGAGGCAGCACGTTGACGCGCTTCATGCAATCTTCGAGGCGGGCCTTGTCGCGCTTGAACATTTCCACGTAAGCCATCATGTGATGACTGAACAGTATCGGTTGCGCGGTCTGCAGATGGGTAAAACCGGGCATGATCACGTCAATATTAGCTTCAGCCTGCTCCAGCAGCGCATCAATAAGCAGGTCCAGATAAGTGCTGATCTCCACAATCTCGTCACGCAGATACAGGCGGATATCCAACGCCACCTGATCGTTGCGTGAACGGCCTGTGTGCAGGCGCTTGCCCGCCTCGCCGATGGCGGCAGACAGGCGGGCTTCGATATTCATGTGAATGTCTTCAAGGCTGATGGAGAAGTCGAATTCACCGGCTTCGATCTGCCCCAGGATACCCTGCAGACCGTGGACGATTTTCTCCACATCCTCCAGCGGGATGATGCCCTGTTTGCCCAGCATACGGGCATGGGCGATCGATCCGCGAATATCCTGATGATACAGGCGTTTATCGAACTGAATGGAGGCGGTGAACTCTTCTACGAATTTATCGGTAGGCTGGGTGAAGCGTCCGCCCCACAGCTTGTCTTTAGACATTACATCACTCCTGAACTATTTTTTTCGATTGGCCTGCATCAGCGAACGAATCCGCAAACGCAGGGAATTGATTTTGATGAAACCCTCGGCATCAGCCTGGTTGAAAACCTGATCCTTCTCAAAGGTGGCAAAATCCAGATTAAAGAGCGAATCTGTTTCTGACTTTCGGCCGACTGTGCGGCAAAGACCTTTGTAAAGCTTGAGACGGGCCACACCGTTGACACATTTCTGGGAATCGTCGATCAACGTCTGCAGCATCTGGCGCTCCGGTGAGAACCAGTAACCGGCATAGATCTGCTTGGCATATTCGGGGATCAGGCTGTCACGGATCCGCATGACTTCACGGTCCATGGTGATCTGCTCAACGGCCGAGTGAGCCTCACGCAGAATGGTGCCGCCGGGGGTTTCGTACACGCCACGGGACTTCATACCCACCGAGCGGTTTTCCAGCAGATCGACCCGACCGACACCGTGAACGCCACCGATTTCGTTGAGGTGAGCCAGCAGTTGAGCCGGAGTCATCTTGACGCCGTCTACAGCAACGGCATTGCCGTTTTTAAATTCGATCTCCACGTACTGGGCTTTGTTGGGTGCCTTTTCCGGCGGACGGGTCAGGACATACATCTCTTCCGGAGCCTCGGCCCAGGTATCCTCCAGAATGCCGCCTTCAAAGGAGATATGCAGCAGGTTACGGTCTGATGACCAGGGGCGCTTCTTTATGGTCGGGATTGAAATTCCATTCTTTTTAGCGTACTCGATCAGGGCCTGACGGCTGTTCAGATCCCACATCCTCCATGGCGCAATAACCTTGATGGACGGATCAAAGTGATAGTAGGCCAGTTCAAAGCGGACCTGGTCATTACCTTTGCCGGTAGCACCGTGGGAAACGGCATCACACTTCTCCTTGGCGGCGATCTCCATCTGACGCTTGGCAATCAGAGGGCGGGCAATGGACGTCCCCAGCAGGTAATGCCCTTCGTAAATTGCATTGGCACGAAACATGGGGAATACAAAATCGCGGACGAATTCTTCACGCAGATCATCGATATAGACCTTATCTGCGCCGGTTGCCAGAGCCTTTTCGCGAACCGGATCCAGTTCATCCCCCTGCCCCAGATCAGCGGAAAATGCTACGACCTTGCAGCCGTACTCATTCTTGAGCCATTTAAGAATGATGGATGTGTCCAGACCGCCGGAATAGGCCAGAACGATTTTCTTGATCTCCTGTTTTTTCGCCATTGGTGTATCTCCTTGTGGTTGATTTCTATTTGATTAACGTGGCCATAATAGCCTTCTGAATATGCAGTCTGTTCTCGGCCTCATCCCAGACAACCGAATGTTTCCCCTCAATGACGGAATCGGAGATTTCCTCTCCACGGTGGGCAGGCAGACAGTGCAGCACGACGCTGTCCGGGTGTGCCAGGGATAGCAATTCATCATCCAGGCAATAACCGACGAAGGCCTTTTCGCGCTCTTTCTGCTCGGCCTCCTGCCCCATGCTGGCCCAGACGTCCGTATTGATAACGTCGGCGCCCGCGACAGCCTGTTTCGGATCGGTTGTCAGGGTAATCAGACCGGGAGCTTTGGCCTGGGCCCACTCCATTACCTTTGCGTCTGGCTCATAGCCTTTCGGGCAGGCCAGGGACAATTCAAAGCCGAAAATTGCGGCAGCCTCGATCCAGGTGTTGGCCATGTTATTGCCGTCGCCGATCCAGGCGAACTTCAACCCTTCATAGGTTTTCTTATATTCAATCACTGTCATCAGATCGGCCATGATCTGACAGGGGTGAAACAGGTCCGTCAGACCATTAATAACCGGCACATCCGAATATCTGGCAAACTCATCGACGATTTCCTGGCCAAAGGTGCGAATCATGACGCCATCACAGTAACGGGCCATGACCCGGGCACTGTCCTTGATCGGCTCGCCGCGACCCATCTGTGAGGTGCCTGATGACATGAATAGGCCATGCCCCCCCAACTGGAACACTCCGACTTCAAATGAAACCCGGGTGCGGGTGGAGGCCTTCTCGAAAATCAGAGCGACCGTCTTGCCGTCGAGCAATTTATGGGGAATCCCCTGTTTCTGCTTTTCCTTGAGCTCCCGGGCCAGCATCAGCATCCCGTAAAGCTCTACCTCGTTGAAATCGTGCAGCGCCAGAAAATGTCGCGCCATAGCCACCTCCGTTACGCCTTTATCTCGGCAAAAATGCCGTCAAGGATCGCTATCATCTGATTTATTTCCTGCTTGGTAACGGTCAGCGGCGGAACAAACCGCAGCACAGTGTCATGGGTCACATTCAGCAGCACACCGCGTTCGTGCCCTTTTTTGACAATATCGCCGGCAGGTACATTCAGGGCCATGCCGATCATCAGACCAATGCCGCGCACCTCTTTCACAAAACCGTACTTATGCTGGAGGGCTTCCAGCTCACCCTCCAGATATTCGCCGATCTCCTCACAACGGTTAAGGATGCCATCTTCCAGAATCGTACGCACTGTGGCTATTGCTGCGGCACATACCAGGGGATTACCGCCGAAGGTGGAACCATGGGTTCCCGGAACAAACGCGGAAGCATACTTATCCTTGGCCAGCATCGTACCGATGGGGGCGCCGCCGGCCAGAGCCTTGGCCAGGGTCATGATATCCGGGGTAATATCGAAATGTTCGTAGGCAAACATTTTTCCGGTGCGCCCCATACCAACCTGGACCTCGTCGAAAATCAGGATCAGGTCGTGCTTGTCGCAGATGCGACGGACCTCCTGAAAGTAACCGGGGGACGGGACATTGACCCCCCCCTCACCCTGGATCGGCTCCAGCATGATCGCACAGGTTGTGGGGGTGACAGCACCTTCCAGGGCATCCAGGTCGTCAAAGGGTACATGCTTGAAGCCATGCAGCAGCGGATCAAAGAAGCGCTGGACCTTCTCCTGTCCGGTGGCAGAAACCGTTGCCATAGTACGGCCATGGAATGAGTCGGCGGCGGTGATGATCTCGTAACGCTGCGGGCCGTAGGTATCACGGCTGTATTTTCGAGCCAGTTTTATGGCCGCCTCATTGGCCTCGGCGCCGCTGTTACAGAAAAAGGCCTTATCGGCAAAGGAGTGCCGGCAGAGCAGCTCCGCCAGCTCGATCTGCTGGGGAATCTGGTAATAGTTGGAACAGTGAATCAACTCAGCAGCCTGTTTCTGCAGTGCCGCGACGACCTTGGGATGGCAGTGTCCTAGATTGTTGACCGCCACACCTCCCAGAAAATCCAGGTACTCTTTGCCATCGGCATCCCACAGGCGGCACCCTTCACCCTTGACCGGCACAATCGGGTAGCGGCCGTAGGTCTTCATGATATATGTGTCTGATTTTTCTATCCATTGCTGACTGTTCATTTGGTTATCTCCGTTCCGATTCCCACATCGGTAAAAATCTCCAATAGCACTGCATGGGGCATGCGACCGTCAATGATATGGGCCTTCTTGACGCCATCGCCCAGAGCATCGGCACAGCAGACCACCTTGGGAATCATGCCGCCGGTAATATCACCTTCATCGATCAACCGGTGCAACTCCGCCACAGAAAGGCTCTGCAGCAGATTGCCCTTGCTGTCCTTGACGCCGTTGATGTCCGTCAGCAGGATCAGTTTTTCAGCATTGAGCGCCGCTGCAACACGACCGGCCACCAGATCGGCATTGATGTTGTAACTCTCCCCCTCCGGACCGACCCCCACCGGGGCGATCACCGGGATGTATTTCCCGTTCTCCAGGGCTGCGATCAGATCCGTATTGACCTTGACCACATCTCCCACGAAGCCGATATCAACCATTTCAATGGTTCCATCCTCAGCTTGCACTTCCTGCAGAAGTTTTTTCGACAACAGCAGTGTGCCATCCTTGCCTGACAGACCGACCGCTTTGCCGCCGTGCTGATTGAGATACCCGACCACCTCTTTGTTGACTTGGCCGACCAGCACCATCTCAACCACAGACATGGTATCAGCATCAGTCACCCGCATCCCGCGCACAAACTCGGAGACGATGCCGTAACGCTTGAGGGTTTCATTTATCTGCGGTCCACCACCATGTACTATAACCGTGTTGATTCCCAGTGATTTGAGCATGATCACATCCAGAGCAAACGACTCCTTCAGTTTTTCATCGGACATGGCGTGTCCGCCGTATTTGATAACAAAGGTTTTCCCGGAAAAACGGCGGATATAGGGGAGCGCCTCCATCAGTGTGGTGGCTTTTTCAATCAGATGTTCCATGGCGTACCTGCTCCTCGATTCTGAAAAACATGTCTATGCCGGCGCACATCAATCAGCCGGTTAAAAACAAAACTGCCAACAGTAAAGCGGGCAGTCTAACGTACAATCAACAAAATCTCAAAAGGTTATTGAAACGGAATCATCACCGTTACTGTCGTACCCAAGCCCGGCTCGCTGTCCATACTGATACTGCCACCATGCAGGTGAATAAATTCACGGGCATAGAAAAGTCCCAATCCAAAACCCTTTATCTGACCGGTATTATGCGGATCTATCTGGTAAAACTTTTCAAAAACCTTGGGAACCTCTTCACGCGCCATCCCGACCCCGCTGTCCGAAACCAGTACACAGGCATAATCACCGCCATTAAAGAGCGATATAGTAACGATCCCGACCTCACTGGAGAATTTGTAGGCATTTTCAATGATCTGCTGCAGCGCAAAGGCAATTTTGACCCGGTCCAGATTCATTACCGGCAGCATGACTTCCTGGAAATCCGTTTCAATCCCCGGTTTTTGCTGAGCCTCCTTCGACCCGTACACGATCGACGCAGTGATCATATTAAGATCGCATGGTTCCCGTTTGAGCTTCTCATCCCCTTCCATGACCTGGCTGAAGGCCAGCAACTCAGTCACCATGCGCCCCAGATACACAGTTTCATCATTGATCATGCGCACGTTTTCCTGGAACTGGGGATCTTCCAGATTGCAGTTACCCCTCTGAATATCCTGCAAAAACAGCGATATGGATGTTATTGGTGTTCTGAGTTTGTGCGAGACAAGCGAAAGGAAATTACTTTTGAGTCGGTCCAGGTTTTTCAGGTTCGCCAGTTCTTCCTTGAGCGATTTTCTCAGCAGCGTTTTCTCAACAGAGGTTTTCAGCTGCAACATGTTGAGCGGTTTGTTGATAAAATCGTCGGCACCATCCTTGAGAGCCCGCAGGATGATATCCTTTTCGGAAAACCCGGTCATGATAACAACTGCGGCGTTCGGATCAAACTCCTTGATCTGGCGCAGCAGATCAAGACCGCTATCACCCGGCATCATAACATCGGTAAGGACAAGATCAATTGTTTCCTGTTTATAGATCCGCAACGCATCCCGGGAACAGCCGGCCTGAAAAACCGTGTACCCCCTGAGGGCCTTCTCGCACAAATCCCTGATGATGCTTTCATCATCAACAATCAGAACAGACCCAGGATGTGTGCCGGTGGTATTCACGTTATGCGACACCCTTACAACTGTGCAGGCGCGTATGACTCAACGGCTTCATGCTTTGCACGCACCGAGAATACCTGCTGCCGCCGCCAGCGCCTCGCCGAGTTTATCCGGCTGACTGCCGCCGGCCTGAGCGAGCTCCGGCTTGCCGCCACCACTGCCGCCGACCAGTGGTGCCAACTGCTTGATCATGTCGCCGGCCTTGACGGTTGCCGTCAACGATTTGCTGACAGCAACCAGAAGATTTGCCTTTCCGGCTGTCTCAGCCCCCAGAACGATAACCCCTTCACCCATACGGTCCCGCAACGTATCGGAAAGATCACGCAAAGCCTTCACATCCTCTACCTGCACCTGAACAGCCAGCAGTTTGATGCCGGCCACCTCGACAACCTGCGACAGTAAGTCACCCGAGGCAGCCGCATTAAGTTTGCCCTGTAGAGCTTCGATTTCACGCTGCATCTCTCGCTGCCGTGCCAGAACTTTTTCCAGTCGATCAATCGGGTTGCCGGCTTCAGCCTTTAACATTCCCGCCACTGTACGCTGGCTGTCCTCAAGCTGACGGACGACATCCAGTGCGCCAAATCCGGTCTGAGCCTCGATTCGCCGCACGCCAGCGGCTATTCCGGCCTCCGTTACAATCTTGAACAGGCCGATGTCGCCTGCAGCCCGCACATGGGTACCGCCACACAGTTCCATACTGACATCGCCGACTCGAACCACGCGGACCGAATCGCCGTATTTTTCATCAAACAACGCCGTTGCCCCGGCTTCGATGGCCTCGTTGATAGCCATCTGACTGGTTGTCACCGGATCGTTGTCCATTATGAAACCATTTACCAGATCTTCGACCCGGCGAAGCTCATCCGCGGTCATGGCCGAAAAGTGGGTAAAGTCAAAGCGAAGGCGATCAGAGCTAACCAAAGAACCGGCCTGTTTGACGTGCTCTCCCAACACCGTGCGAAGCGCCGCCTGAAGCAGGTGAGTAGCTGTATGGTTGCGGGCAGTAGCGCGACGTACCGAGACGGTGACCGTCAGATTGGCCACATCTCCGACCGTCAGCGCACCTTCCCGGACCTGGCAGTGATGTACAATAAGGTCCGGGAACGGGCGGCTGGAGTCAAGTACATCCAGATGGGCCCCCCCGGAGGAGAGCACTCCGCGATCGCCGGCCTGGCCGCCTGACTCGCCGTAGAAAGGTGTCGTTTCCACGATGACATCCACCTGGTCGCCGGCAGAAGCCGACTGAACTTCTGCCCCACCCCGAACAAGAGCAAGAACGGGAGCATAGGCCGTGGTGGCATCATATCCGACGAACCGGGAATGGATTCCCCGGTTATGAATCTGCTTGTAAATCTCTGCAATGCCTGCGGCGCCGGAACCTTTCCAGTTTTCGCGCCCCAGTTCACGCTGTTTTTCCATGCAGATCTCGAAACCGGCCTCATCGATTGTGAATCCTTCGCTCTCGACAATATCTGCGGTCAAATCCGTGGGGAACCCGAAGGTATCGTACAGCCGGAAAAGCACATCACCGGGGATGACATTTTTCCCGGCCCCTCTCAGGGAAGCAACCTCATCGTTCAATATGGCCAGACCACGGTCCAGGGTCTCGTTAAAGCGTTCCTCCTCGGCCAGGATCACCTTCTTGATATAGGCCTCGCGCTCGGCCAACTCCGGATAGGCATCCCCCATCATCTCGCGCACCGCCTCCACCATCCGGTAGAGCAGCGGTTCGCCCACCCCCAGCATCTTGGCATGGCGGGCGGCACGGCGCATGATGCGGCGCAGCACATAGCCGCGCCCCTCGTTACTTGGGAGGGCCCCGTCGCAGATCAGAAAGGTTACGGCACGGGAATGATCAGCAATAACCCGCATGGAGACGCTGTCCCTCTCATTGTCGCCATACTTCTTGCCGCTGTGGCGCTCAATGTGGCGAATGATCCCCTGCAGCAGGTCTGTGTCATAATTGGACTGAACACCCTGCATAACGGTTGTGATGCGCTCCAGCCCCATGCCGGTATCTACGGATGGTTTGGGGAGCGGCGTCATGGTGCCGTCGGCGGAACGGTTAAACTGCATGAAGACGTTGTTCCAGATCTCCATATAACGGTCACAGTCGCAGCCGACGGCGCAGTCAGAAGATTCGCACCCCACTCCTGGGCCGTTGTCCCAGAAGATCTCGGTGCAGGGCCCGCATGGTCCGGTATCCCCCATGGACCAGAAATTGTCCTTCTCGCCGAAGCGGTAGATCCGTTCCCGCGGCACCCCTTCCTGCTGGTGCCAGATATCAGCTGCTTCATCATCATCGGTATACACCGTCACGTACAGACGGTTTTTGTCCAGACCCAGATCAACCGTCAGGAATTCCCAGGCAAAGGCAATCGCTTCTTTCTTGAAATAATCGCCAAAGGAGAAGTTGCCCAACATCTCGAAAAAGGTATGATGCCGGGCAGTTCTGCCGACGTTTTCCAGATCGTTATGCTTCCCTCCGGCCCGGACACATTTCTGTGAGCTGGCCGCCCGGTAATAGCCACGATCTTCCATACCGAGGAAACAGTCCTTGAACTGGTTCATACCGGCATTTGCAAACATCAGGGTCGGGTCGTTCTTGGGAAGGATCCCGGAACTGGGAACAACCACGTGCCCCCGCTCTTCGAAATATTTCAGAAACCGTGCGCGAATCTCTTTGCCTGTCATTGTTCCCCTCAACACATGTGAAATAGATATGTCTTACCGTTCCGGATTCTTTAATGCCTTCATAATTGCGGAGAAACCAAAGCCCCGCCGCTGCAGATAGCCGATCACGCGACGCTTGTCCTTTTCGCTGGCGCCATCAAATGAAAAAGCGCTGAAACGGCGCTCGCAGACTGCCTGTATATCACGATGTTCATCATGTTCCTGCATGACTGCGCAGAGCACATCTGCCGTCAATTCCGGTGAAATTCCGCGTCGGCGCATTTCCTGGCGAAGCCGGGCACCGTAAAAACGCCCCCCGCCCAATGATGTCTCGGCAAACCGTTCGGCGTAGCGACGATCATTCACCCATCCCTCGGCTACCATGCGGTCCAGCGCCTCATCGGCATTGGACGGGTCAAAACCCTTGCCGCACAATTTCTCCCGCAAACGGGCCTCTGTGTAATCCCGGACCGTCAACAACCGCAAGGCGTACTGGTAGGCCCTCAGCGGGGTGGATGGTTCAGAACTTTTCAATGGCAAGCGGTTCCGGTTCGGCAACCAGTTCATCTTCCTTGCTTTCAAAGCCTTCCCACGATGCGTCTGAAGTGCCGGAAATACCGGAGACCTTCAATGCAAAGTCATCCGGATTGGAACTCTGACGGACCGCCTCTTCATAGGTAATCAGCTTGGCGGTAAACAGCTTCATCAGCGACTGGTCAAAGGTCTGCATGCCGTAGCTGACAAAGCCCTGAGCGATGGCATCGTGCAGCTGCTTGGTCTTTTCCTTGTCATCGATGCATTCGCGCACACGTCCCGTACCCAGCATGACCTCGACGGCCGGCACACGCCCCTTGCCGTCTGACTTGGGAACCAGACGCTGGGAGATAACCCCCTTGATAACACTGGCCAGCTGAATCCGGACCTGGCGCTGATGATAGGGTGGAAAAACGCCGATGATACGGTTGATCGTCTCGGCGGCATCCATGGTATGCAGTGTCGACATGACCAGATGGCCGGTTTCGGCCGCTGTCATGGCTGTTTCAATGGTTTCGTAGTCACGCATCTCACCCACCAGAATGACGTCCGGGTCCTGGCGCAGGGCACCCTTGAGCGCGTTGGAGAAGGAGGGGGTATCCGAACCGACCTCGCGCTGACTGATGATACTTTTATTGTCACGATGAAGAAATTCGACCGGATCCTCAATGGTGATGATGTTGCAGGTGCGGTGCTGGTTGATGTAGTCAATCATGGCTGCCAGTGTGGAGGACTTACCGGAACCGGTTGTTCCGGTCACCAGCACCAGACCGCGCTCCTCCTGGCAGATTTTCTGCAGGACCGGAGGCAGATTCAGCCCCGCCAGGCTCGGAATCGAGAATGAAATGGAACGAAAAACCATGGCGGTTGTGCCGCGCTGGCGATACACGCTGACCCTGAAACGCCCCAACCCCGGAACGGCGTAGGCCAGATCAACCTCGGAGTTTTCATCAAAGATCCGCTTCTGGCGGTCGTTCATCATATTTTGTCCCAGCGTGGAAACAAAATCAGGCGAAAGCCGCGGAGCATTGGGAATCGGGTGTAATTTGCCGTCAATTCGGACAATCGGGGGCAAGCCGGTTTTGATGTGAATATCGGAACCTTTAGCCTTGACGGCAATCGTCAGAATTTCGTTCAGATCCATTACACCCTCCGATGAAGTCCGTAAAAATGGTTCATTTTTCCAGCAAAGATGCTTTTCAACCACGCCCGTCCAGCAACAGAACTATTTTTTTGCGACGGGTGGTGCCTTGAGCAGATTCATCAGGGTGGCCTCAATCTCAGCCAGGGTTTCCGGATGATCGGTCAACCAGGTGCGGGAGTTTTCGCGACCCTGGCCGATACGCTCCTTACCATAGGAGAACCAGGCACCGCTCTTGTCCACAATTCCCTTTTCAACCGCCAGATCAAGGACATCACCGGTACGGGAGATACCTTCACCGTAGAGGATATCGAATTCCACCTCTTTGAACGGCGGAGCAACCTTGTTTTTAACCACCTTGACGCGAGTCCGGGAGCCGATGATCTGATCCCCCTGCTTGAGGGTGGCAATCTTGCGGATATCCATACGGACTGAGGCGTAGAATTTGAGGGCGTTGCCGCCGGTGGTGGTTTCGGGATTGCCGAACATGACCCCGATTTTCATGCGGATCTGGTTGATGAAGATCACGCAGCAGTTGGACTTGGAGATAATGCCGGTCAGTTTGCGCAGCGCCTGGGACATCAGGCGGGCCTGCAGACCCATGTGGGAATCACCCATATCCCCTTCGATTTCGGCCTTGGGCACCAGGGCAGCCACGGAGTCAACAACCAGCACGTCAATGGCGCCGCTGCGAACCAACGTCTCGGCAATTTCCAACGCCTGCTCGCCCGTATCAGGCTGGGAGACCAGCAGGTCATCGGTCTTGACGCCCAGTTTGCGGGCATAGCCGATATCCAGGGCATGCTCGGCATCCACAAAAGCGGCGATGCCGCCGGTCTTCTGCGCTTCGGCAACGATATGCAGTGCCAGGGTGGTTTTACCGGAGGATTCCGGTCCATAGATCTCGATGATCCTGCCACGCGGCACTCCGCCGACTCCCAACGCCATATCAAGGGAAATGGCACCGGTGGAAATGGCTTCCACCCCCGGCAGTGCCTCATCGTTACCCAGGCGCATGATGGCACCTTTGCCGAACTGTTTTTCTATCTGGCTGAGGGCCAGGTCTATGGCCTTGTTACGATCTGCTGAGCTGGCTTTTTCCGACATGGTGTCTGTATCTCCTGAAGGGGTGGGATATCCGAAATGAAAGGGGTTAAAAATAGCATATCTGGCCTCCGCGCCGCAAGGCTTTAAATGGTCATGCGGAGGCCCGCTGCAACAGGTAGCGCCGCAGCCAGTCCAGGGCCGTCCAGGTCGTGATTATACGAATTTCATCGCGATTCCCGTTAAACTGGAAGCGCTTGGTCCAGCAGCCGTCCGGAGCGGCCAGGGAGATGTAGACCGTTCCCACCGGTTTCTCCTCGCTGCCACCATCCGGTCCGGCGATGCCGGTCACCGCCAGCCCCAGATCACTGCCGCTCCGGGTGCGGATGCCCTTGGCCATGGCCGAGGCGCATTCCGAGCTGACCGCCCCCTTTTCATCCAGCAGCTGCGGATCCACACCCAATTGACGAATTTTGGCAGGGTTGCTGTAGGTAACGGCACCCTCCAGAAAATAGTTCGAGCTGCCGGCTTGCGCCGTAATGCGCTGGGCGACCATCCCGCCGGTACAGGATTCGGCCAGGGACAGACTCAATCCGCCCTGACGAAACAGGCCGGCCACTACCTCATCGATGCCCTCATCACCCGTTGAAAAGAGATATTCCTGGAGACGCGTCCGCACCTCGGTAACGGCCGGCTCAAGCAGATTATCCACCGCCGTTTCGTTTTCCGCTTCGCCACGCAAGGTGACCCGCATCCAGGGAAAGGTCACGCAAATCCCAAGATTCAGCCCCTGTTCGGGGCGTGCGATGCCGGCCAGCAGCTCATCAACCTCGGCCTCGCAGGGTCCGAACACATTCAGGTGACGCATGCGGATCACCCGTTTATGGGGCATCCGCTCAACCAGATACGGAATCACTGTATCCCCCAGCATGCGCACCATTTCAGCGGGGACTCCCGGCATAAAGAACATGAAACAACCGTTGTGCATCAGCTGAAAACCGCAGGCGGTGCCGAGCGGGTTGGGAATCAGAGTTGATTTGGTAGGGATCATGACCTGCTTGTCATTGAGCGGGCAGACCAGTAGTGTTTCAAGCTTGGCCGACATGGTGCGCACATGGGCCTTGGCTACGTTGTTGACCACCAGCCTTCGGCCGGTAGCTCTGGCTGCTGCCCGGGCGGTCAGGTCATCGGCGGTCGGTCCCAGTCCGCCGGTAATAATAATGGCGTCACTGTTGCGGGCCAGCTCCAGCAGGGCTTCAATAATATCCGGTTCAGAATCGCCCACAGCCATATGGCGCTGGACCCGCAGGCCGTTATGCAAAAGTCCGGATGCAATCGAACCCGCGTTCGTGTCGGTAACCTCACCGTAGACCAGCTCGTCGCCGACGCTCAATGTTGATATTTTCATGGCCACTACCTCTCCATCAGCTTTTTCATAACGTCACGGCACGAAATCCCTTGCTCGCGGGCAATCCGGCGACACTCCTCATATTCCGGTTTTTCCCCGAAATCCCCGACCTTGAAACTGACCGGGCCGTATGGGGTATCGCGTTTTTCAACCCGTCTCGATTGCACCCGGCGCTGCCGCCGGCTGTAGCGAACACCAAGCGTGCCGGTTTCCGCCATCACCAGATGTGTCAACGATTCCAGATCAGTCGGGCGACAGAGAAAGGAAAGCTGTGTTCCGGGGCGCCCCTTCTTCATCTGCAGCGGGGTCAGCCAGACATCCAGCGCCCCCTTCTCCAGCAACGCTTCAGCCGTATAACCAATGATCTCTGGGGTAACATCATCCAGATTGCAGCTGGCCTCCACCACCTCATCCGTTTCACCGGTCTGCGCCGTACCCAGGAAGGCCCGCAGCACATTGGGACAATCCGGGAAATCCTTTGAGCCGGCCCCACAGCCGAGCCCCTCAACCACTATATCGGGCATATCACCGCTGGCAACAGCCAAGGCGGCTACGATCGCCGCACCGGTGGGGGTTACCCGTTCACCGGAGCCGCAGCAACCATGCACCTTCAACCCCTTCAGCAGTTCTGCCGTAGCGGGGGCCGGCACCGGCAGGGTACCGTGGGCGGTTTCCACAAACCCGCTCCCCAGCGGCAGTGCCGAAACATAGAGTTTCTCAACGCCCAGATACTCCAGGCAAATTGCCGTGGCGACAATATCGACAATGGAATCCACCGCCCCGACCTCGTGAAAATGCACCTCCGCCAGCGGTACGCAATGCACCTTCGCCTCCGCCTCCGCCAGGGTCAGAAATATCTTCCGCGCCTTTTCTTTGGTCACATCGGACAGTCCGCTCCCGGCGATCATGGCATCGATGCCGGCATAGTGGCGATGGGTGTGGTGGTCATGGACTGCCACATCAAACTTGAGGGCCGCCATATGCTGCCGCTCAGTCCGGGAAATGGAGAGAGCGTACGAACTGTCCAGCAGTTGAACTTTGGCCAGCTCCGCTTGAAGATGCTCCAGCGGCACTCCCAAATCCAACAGGGCACCAACGCTCATATCGCCGGAGATACCGGCCTGGCAATCAAAATAGAGTATTTTCATGATTGTAAGTGCTTTCGTGCTTTGAAATCAGAGTGAACCCGCTTCATTGATCGACGTGATGCTGGCTTACGAGAGGATAGTTTTCCGGGTAGAGAATACTGTTTACATCCAGATCAATATCCAGTTCAGGCCAGTACAGGTGGTTTTCTGAAGGCATTTCGACATGCATGATTTTTTTTATTGATGCATCCTGAAACCATGGAAAATGTTCAAATGACAGAAACATTTCTTGATCATCAATCAGCATCCAGATTCCATTACACGAAATGTTGGTGACTTCAGCTGGGAAAATGTTGGTGCCACGCTGTGCGGATTTCATTTTGATGCTCCTTTATGAGACTGTCTGCCTCGCTAAGTTCCCTCATTGAAAGGCCATGATTCTGCGCAACCTGTATTTCTGGTTCTATCCAGAACTTTGCTTCTCCGTTGCTTGACTGCACATGAATATGCATTCTCTGCTCTTCTCTGGAAAAAAAGTAGAACCGAAAACCTGCCTCGCGAAAAACTGTTGGACTCATAGTGGATTACCCCATAATGACCTGCTTTTGCTCATAGTTACCGTCACGTTATGGAACGTAACGTGACCTACTGCTAACTTAACCATGCTACTGTTTTGAGGTATAGGACTTTAGCACTGATAAAAATGTTTGCTTGTAGGTATAGCCAAAATACACCAGAACAAAAATATAGAGAGGCCACTGAACTATTTCTATAAGTACACGTCGAACTAACTCAGATTCAATTTTCCAATACCATGAGGAGACGATGATAAGCTTCGGCATTATTATTCCAGAAATCCCAGGCACCAAGAACATCAAAACCAATGAAAACAGTACATTACCATTCTTTAATGTAACAAATTGAGATGCTTTTATTATGCGTTTTTTCTCTTCATTGGAGAAACCGACAAGCTCGGGCAATGAATAGTTATTTTGAAAAAATCTCATATTTCCTTTGAGCTAAATCGTTATGAAAAGATTTCCTGGACAAAACATCACACCCGATTAATCAGCGAGGCCGCGCAAGCGGCGCCAAAACCGTTATCGATATTGACCACCGTCACCCCGGCGGCACAGGAATTCAGCATACCCAGCAAAGCAGCAATCCCGCCGAAGGAGGCACCGTAGCCTATTGAGGTCGGCACGGCAATCACCGGCTTATCCACCAGGCCACCCACGACAGACGGCAAAGCCCCTTCCATGCCGGCCACCACGATGATCACCGCCGCTGCGGCCAACTCTTCCCGCCGGGCCAGCAGACGATGAATCCCCGCCACCCCCACATCGTAGACCTTGCTGGTTGCGTTACCTAGAAAGCGGGCCGTCACCAGCGCCTCGGCCGCAACCGGGATATCGGAGGTGCCGGCCGAAACGACCAGGATGGTCCCGCGGCCCTGATTTTCCAGAGGACGCTGCTGCACCGTCAGGCAGCGGGCATCGTCGTGGTATTCCGCTGTCGGGAACTCCGGGAGTATCTCGCCGGCTTTGTCCGGGGCCAGCCTGGTTACGAGGACATTACTCCCCTTATCCAGCATGGCGGACATGATCCGCCGGATCTGGGCAACGGTTTTGCCTTCGCCGAAAATCACCTCCGGCATCCCCTGGCGCATCTCGCGATGATGATCCACCTGGGCACACCCCAGATCCTGATAGGGGAGTTGCCGCAGACACTCCAGGGCCTCGTCCACCGAGGTGTCCCCCTGTTTGACGGCTTCCAGCATTTTTTTGACGAAGTCGGGATTCATTAATTGAAGTCCTTACAGATAGTATATTTTAACCTGTTTTATACACCACGCCCGCCGGGCATGCTACACGAATTTTCGGTCCGCAAGCATGCCGCGTGTAACCAAATCAAACTTTAGTTCACCGGTTTACATCACCCCCGATTTCTGCTACAAACTTGAGAATACTGACACCAAGAGAGGTTTACACATGGGTAAAACAACAGCTGAAAAGATTTTTGATGCTCATCTGGTTAATGAGCCGTTTCCCGGCACAAAGGTGCTCAAGCTCGATGTGGTACTCTGTCACGAAATCACCACCCCGATTGCCATCGACGACCTGATCCGCCGCGACAAGGACCGCGTGTTCGATCCGACCAAAATCAAGGCCGTCATTGACCATGTTACCCCCAGCAAGGACAGCAAAACCGCTACCCAGGCCAAGATTCTGCGCGACTGGGCCCGCCGCCACGGCATCAAGGATTTCTTCGACGTGGGGGCCAACGGTGTCTGCCACGCCCTCTTCCCGGAAAAAGGCTTCATCCGCCCCGGCTACACCGTCATCATGGGTGACTCCCACACCTGTACCCACGGTGCTTTTGGCGCCTTTGCCGCCGGTATCGGCACCACCGACCTGGAAGTCGGCATCCTGAAAGGGGTCTGCGCCTTCCGCCAGCCCAAAACCATCAAATTCAACGTCACCGGCACACTCCCCAAAGGGGTCTACGCCAAGGACGTCATCCTGCATATCATCGGCAAGATCGGCGTAAACGGTGCTACCGACCGCGTCATGGAATTCCACGGTTCCACCATCGCAGCCATGACCATGGAATCACGCATGACGCTCTGCAACATGGCCATCGAAGCGGGCGGCACCTCCGGTATCTGTATGCCGGACATGACCACCGTCGAATACCTCTGGCCCTTCATCAGCGGCGAATTTGCCAGCAAGGAAGCCGCACTGGCCGAGTACTCACAATGGAGCGCCGATGCCGACGCCGAGTACGACCAGGTCATCGACATCGACGTATCCGCCCTGCAGCCGGTGGTAACCTTCGGCTACAAGCCGGACCAGACCAAGTTTGTCGTCGACATGCCGGAATCACCGATTGACCAGGTGTACCTGGGTTCCTGCACCAACGGCCGACTGGAAGACCTGCGGATTGCCGCCCAGATCCTGAAAGGGCGCAAACTGGCCCCGAACGTGCGCGGCATCCTCTCCCCGGCAACACCGAAGATTCAGCAGCAGGCCACTAAAGAGGGGCTGATCGACATCTTCATGGAAGCCGGTTTCTGCGTCACCAACCCGACCTGCGGCGCCTGTCTGGGCATGAGTAACGGGGTTCTGGCAGATGGTGAAGTCTGTGCCTCCACCACCAATAGAAACTTCATGGGCAGGATGGGTAAAGGGGGCATGGTGCACTTGATGTCACCGGCAACGGCGGCCGCCAGCGCCATCGAAGGCAAGATTGCTGATCCGAGAAAGTACCTGTAACAAACCCCACCCCCGCCTCCCCTTATCAGGGAAGGAGCCTTTACATCCCCCCTGACAAGGGGGGACCGAGGGGGGTTGCATTTGAATATCTATTTTTTAAAGGAGCTACATAATATGAAAACCTTCGGAGGCCCGGTCCTCTTTCTCGACCGTAGCGACATCAACACCGATGAAATCATCCCGGCCAAATACCTGACCGAGATCACCAAGGAAGACCTGAAACCGTACATCCTCGAAGATCTGAAACTGCCCGGCTTCGATCCCAAAGACCCCAAGACCAAGGCTGCCCGCGTGATCGTTTCCCGCGCTAACTTCGGCTGCGGCTCCTCCCGCGAACATGCCCCCTGGGTATTCGAGGTCAACGGCATCACCGCCGTTATCGGCGAATCCTTTGCCCGCATCTTCCGCCAGAACATGTTCAACTGCGGCATGGCGGCCATCGAACTCCCCAAGGCGGACATTGACCTGATTTTGTCCCATGCCGCTGATGAGGATGCCAGCATGACCATCGACATCCAGACCGGCTCCCTGACCATGAGCGGCGGTGGCAAACAGAAGACTTTCACATTCGAGATATCCCCCTTCGACAAGGCTCTGGTTCTGGCCGGCGGCTGGGTGGATTACGCTGATAAGAATTATTAGATCCTGAAAACCATACGATCGCGCAAAAGAGGCGAAGCATTTGAAATGTTTCGCCTCTTTGTGCATTCAACCAATTAAGGACAAATGTGGTCTTTTTGTGTTGACTGCAAATTATTCAAAAGCGTAAGGTTGAATCATACAAAACGAATCGATTCAAAGGAGGGTGCAGTCATGAGAGTCATAAAAAATCTGACCATGATGGTCTTTACAATACTGGCAGGTTCAATGTTGTATGCCGGTCTGGCATCGGCAGCGGCTTTGAATATCAAGGAAAAAGATGGGTTGGGGAGTTTTCTGGTTGATGATAAGGGGATGACACTGTATCTGTTCAAAAAGGACGCACCCGGTAAAAGCGTCTGCGTGGCTGCCGGTGGATGCCTTGAAAAATGGCCGGTGTTCTTTGTCGAAAAAATCGAACCGGCGGCAGGGATTGATGCCGCCAACCTTGGAGCAATCACCAGAGACGACGGCAAAAAGCAGGTCACCTACAAAGGGTTGCCACTGTACTACTTCTTCAAGGATAAAGCTGCCGGTGACACCTTGGGACAGGGTGTCAACAATGTCTGGTTTGTTGTCGCTCCGTGAGCAGAATCGTACTGGCGTTACAAAAAAGCCCCGAAAATTTCGGGGCTTTTTTTGTAACGGTTAAAAGCGTTTGCTGACAGCAAGATGCAAGGCCACATCCGGTGCGGTAGCCACGGCGATATCCTCCGAAACCCCGATATCCAGCAGATACCCTCCCGGCAGCAGTACGGCGCCACCGCCGGTCAGCATCAAGGAGTGTTGCGACAGTTCGTCCAAATCGCTGTCATGATACAGGGGAGTATGCCCATTCAGTTGCACTTTGAAGGAGATCCATTCTGCCGCTCCCCAGCCAAGTCCTAGGGAGCCGAATCCAACCAACCGGTTCTGCTGATCAGACAGCACATCCCCTCTGGTCATGACCATGCCACCGGCCGAGGCAAACAGCCCCAGACTGCCCCACTCGGTAAAGTTGTTCATGCTGCCGTTCAGGGCCAGGGAGAAATCGGTACTGCCGCTCCCCCGCAAAGTGCCACTATCACCGGTTGGCAGCTTGACACTCCCCCGCAGCGCCAGCCGGTCATGGGCCGATGGATCAGAGGTCTCATACAGATTCAGGCCGGCTGTAAGCAGCATATCGCCAATCCCGGAACCGGCATGTCTCATATCCAGCTTCTGGACACCATCCTTGACGTAGCTGTAGGCCAGACGATTTCGGGGCGCTGAATCACGCCCCCCCTGGGGCATGCCGAATGTGGAATGCCACCCTTCAATAAAACCATCGAAGACACCGCCGCCATACAGAATATACGGAATTTCGATTCCAAGATCGATACGTCTGTTAACGCCATAACGGGCGGCCAGGGTCCAGCGCCAGGACTCCCCGTCAAGGGTGAGCTGTTCACGGGATGTCTGTCCGACACTGTATTCGCTGGCAATATCCTGGGCGACCACCAGCGAGACATGCCCATCTGATATGACTTCTGCAGATGAGTCAGGCGGTATTCCAAAAATCCGGACAAGCGGGCGTTGGCTGACCGCCCGGAAGGGAGTAACTTCCATCTCCGCCGACCAGACGTTGCCGGTCTGCAGAATTAGCACGACGAGTATGACTGATATTTTATGCATGTTCCTCTGTCTCCGGCTTTGAGGGCATAACCGAACCGGTGCGGTAATGGTCGATCAGCTCCGTCAGTGTCTTGACCCCATCCAGGATCTTCATGCTGTCGGCCGCGTTGGAAGCAATCAGCAGATTAACCTTCTGGACGGCATCAACCGCCCGTTCAACAATCTCGACCTGTCGGGAAGCCTCATCCTTTAGTTCACGGGTACGCTCATTGTCTTCCATAACACTTTTCAGATAGAGGCGGTTACCCTTGGCCTGCTCCTGGGCAGATGAATTGATGCGATGGGCCAGTTCCCGCATATGTTCGAGGTTCCGGAGAATCTGGGTGGCGCCTTGCTGCTGGTGTTCGGTGGCCAATGCGATCTGCTGCACACGCTCCAGATTTTTCTCCGCTTCACTTGCAATTCGCTGAATACCTACCGACTGTTCAACGGATTCATCCGCTATATGCGCAACAACCTGGGAGGCCTCTGCGGCACTCTGGTCTATGGTCACCAGTGCTTCGTTGGCCCGCGACGATATCTTGACGCCCTCCTTGGCCTTGTCCTTCCCCTGGGCAACGGAGCGCTGGACCGTGGCGGTCTCTTTCTGAATATTGCGGACCAGATCCTCGATTTCCTTGGTGGATGCGGAAGTCCGATGGGCCAGGGACCGGACCTCTTCGGCGACTACGGCAAACGCCTTACCACGCTCACCCGCCTGTGCAGCAATAATTGAAGCGTTCAGTGACAACAGGTTGGTCTGTTCGACCACATCCTGGATGACCTTCAAAAACTCACCAACCCTGGCAGAATAACGCGACAGGCGGTTGATGGAATCAAAGGATTCATCGTTGCTTTTGACAATCCCCTCCATGGCCCGCAATGTAGCTGTCATGCTGTACAAACCCTGCTGGGCATGGTTACGGACATTGCCGGAGGCAGTGGCACCCCGCTCGGCATTTTCACGCACCTTGGCCTGCGACATGCTGATTTCGGTTATGGCTGCGACGGTCTGCTCGGTCGAGGAGGAGAGCGCGCGAATATTGTCAGCCGTCTCCCGGGATGCGCTGGTCATCTCCTCAATAGAACCGGAGGTTTCCAATACAAAAGATGAATACTGGTTGATGTTATCGGCAATAGCGTCCGTAGTGGCACTCATCTGTGCTGAAATGGAGGCCCGCTCTTCCGTTCTGCCTGAAAGTTCTTCAATTTCGGCAATCACCGTGGTAAATGCCATCTTCATTGTTTCCATTGCACGTACTGCATCCCTGACCTGGGTCACTTCCTGATCATCACCGGTAATCAGGTTGTGAATGATATTCTTGAGCTGTTCCTCTGCAGCAATGATCTGGTTTAGAAGTTGCTGGCGCTCCTTGCGGCGGTTTTCAACCGTATCTATAATGAGTGTATCGAAAGAAATGATGGCTTTGAAATCATCCTGTTCGGCCTTGATGGATGAAATATCCTCCTTGAGCTGGAGACTGGCAACCACCTGTTCCTGCTGGGACCGGATGTCCTCCACGACCTGACCCATGATTCCGGCGCAGTAAAAGGTGACCAGCAGGACTGTGCCGACGACGCCCGCAAAGACCGTAAAACCGCCACCGTTCACCCACAGCAGCCCGCCGGCCGTCATGGCAAGCGCCAGAGACATAAGCACCATACGGACTTTGCGGGAAGAAATGTTTGCTTGCTGCGGTTCCGGCATACGGCGGCCTTTCGCTTCAAAGTATAGTTCCTGCTTGTATCACGCGGCCAGTTGCAGTGTCAACGAATCAGGGCTTTGCGAAAGCTGCGGTGCTTTCACGATTTAGCATCTTCTGAATATGTCACGTATACACAAATCGCGGCATCCATCACCATTGCAATGCTTGATTTTTTTACCCGTCAGTGAGATACTTCCTGGCCTGAATCAGGCGCTGTATTAACAACAACGACTCACATCAAAACGTGTCACAGGAGGAAAAAATGTTTGGATTCGGTATGCCCGAACTGATTGTCATACTGGTAATAGTTCTGGTTGTCTTTGGCGCCGGTAAACTGCCGGAAATCGGTGGTGCACTGGGCAAGAGTATCCGCAACTTCAAGAAAGCTTCCGATGGAAAGGACGAGATCGAAATCAAGCCCAAGGGCGAGGACGACAAAAAAGCCTGATTCGGACCAACAGGGTACAAAACACAAAGGGGAGAACCGCATGCGGTTCTCCCCTTTTCTTTTGGACCTGATTATGTTCTCAGGAGGCCAGGTATTCTTCGATCTTCTCCGCCAGGGTGCTGTAGATGCGCCGGCATTCGTTCTCGTCCTTTTCCAGCAGGGTCACGCGGAAGCCCTGCAATGGGGTCGAGAAGGAGGAAAGCGGCACGATGCAGATGCCGGTGGCAGCCAGGATGTGATAGACAAAGCGCTTGTCCGGTGACACACCCGGCTGATTCACCAATCCGTTGACCAGCTCTTTGACTTCGGCATTGGCAATCGGAATCGACTGGCGATTAGTCAGCAGGCCATCTTTGAATGCAACCGCCATATAGAAGGCACCGTTGGTGCGATTGACCTGCAGGGCCGGAACCTTGCTGAGGAAATCATAGGTGATGTTGCTCATTTTTTCATAACCCGCAATCCGCTCAGCCAAATAGGAATTGTATTCGGGATGGCGGGCAATGGTCGGGATGACCGTCTGGGGCAGGGTTGTGGAACAGACCTCATTCATCTTGCCGGTCAGGATCAGGTTGATATATTTGCGGAACTGCTCGTCCTTCTGACCGTTATAAACCTCGATCCAGCCGCAGCGCGAACCGGGCCAGGGGAATTCCTTGGAAATCCCTTTCAGGGAGATGGCCGGCACGTCACCGATGACATCACTGATATGCACAGTTTTCTCACCGTTATAGACGATGTTGATATAGACCTCATCGGAGATGATGAAAAGGTCGTTATCCTTGGCAATCTTCACGATCTCGCGCAGGGTCTCTTCCGTGTAGACCATGCCGGTAGGGTTGTCCGGATTTATGATCATAATGGCGCAGATATTGGGGTTGTACTTGACATGGTTACGCAGATCGTCCAGGTCCGGATACCATTTATCTTCGGACTTGAGCCGGAACAGGGCCGGTGCGGCATGGGCATGACCGACCTCACCGAGCGTGTGCGTAGTGTATGACGGTGACGGCATCAGAACCCGGGCCTCGGGGCGCAGCGAGCCATAAATCTTGGCAATCGCATCGCCCAGACCATTGAAGAAAATGATGTCGTCCGGTGTGATCTGCGCTCCACCGCGGGCATTGGTCGTCTCGCAGATGAATTCTCGGGTTTCCAGAACACCACGGGTATGGCAATACCCCCAGCTCTGGTTGTCCATGGCAGCCTTGGCCACGATATCTTTCATCCACTCCGGGATAATCTCGCCCTTGACAATCGGGTCACCGATATTCTCCCAGTTGATCTTGACGCCATGTTTCTGCAGCTTCTCAGCAACATTGACAATGTTCCTGATTTCGTAAGTCAGCTCTCCGGCTCCGGGCCGTACCAGTTCAACACGCATGCTTACCATCCTCCCCTGTAATATGTATGTAGTGCAGATTTTTCCGGACAAAATAAAAAAGCCATGGACTGATGCCCACGGCTTGTACGATTCGTCAATGATCAACGTCGATCAGCAGTCGGCAGATACACCTGCGGCGTAACGCGCCGCTGCGCTGATAGCTCGTGCTGCTATGTTGATACGTTTGATCTTCATGGTGGATTTCAATACCATACTGCAAACAGGCACGTCAACGATTTTATCCCGGCAAAGCTCCATCCTGGGGCTTCTTTGACCATGTGGATTCCACCCGAAACAGAAAGCGGCAGTGTCCGGTTAGTTCCGCCCCAGCAAACCTGAAGCACTTTTGTAAATCAATTCCACAGGAATTGACTGCACCGAAAAATCGCGAGGATCAGGTTTGCGTAGGTTGACAATGGTGTCGGTTTTGATTACCAGATTGATTTCCGTTGGATTGATGCATACCGGAGTCGCACCAAACAGGGTAATTGAAGGAACACCGCTGGCCCAGGCCATGTGAGTCGGGCCGGAATCACCACCTATTACAAGATCCGACCGGCCAATAGCCGCTTTAAGCTGGTTGATGGTCAGGCGTGGCAATACTCTGACATTGGAAGCACGTTCAGCAATCAGCCGGGCGGTGACCAGTTCACGATCATTTCCATGGCAGACCAGAACCGGGCCTCCTAGCATTAACGCGAGCTGCACAAATTTTTCCGGTGGATAATTTTTGTTGAGGGCGCTGGTTTCCGGCACAATCAAGGTGGTTCGCTGAGCCCCATCAAAGTAGTCATTGGTAGCGGCCCGGTCCACAGCTTCCCAACCCAGAAAAGGCTTTGGGGGGGCGGTTTCAGGTAAGGGCACCGACGGAATTCCAAGACAGTTGGCAACCAGTGCCCTGTAACGGGAAACCGCCGGCAGTTCAAGGGAAATATCAAAAGAACTACGGTACAGCAGACCTGCCAACGGTTCCTTCAGTGACGGTCCTGAAAAGCCACAGCTCTCCCCACCCATAATCATTGAAACAACTGCCGACTTGATCATACCATGCAGATCGATAACCATGTCGTACGGGCCGCTCTCACGCAACGCCCGGAATTCGCGCTGCAGCATCGACCAGGAAGGCTTCTTTTTGAGACCTTTGAGATCCAGGGCTACAATACGATGGACCTCCGGCTGGTGTTCAAGTACAGCAGAAAACCGGCGATCAGTCACCCAGGTGATTTCGCAATCCGGCACCTGTTGATGAATCACCTGCAGCGAAGCCATGCAGAGTATGATGTCACCCAGTGATGACAATCTGACAAGGGCAATCTTCTTCACTGTTACATGCTCACGGTTTCGTTTGAATTTGAGGTATGATTTTTGTCCTGTCCTGCTATGTAAACAGTGATCATTTTCCTTCCTTTATACCCGCAATAGTGCAAACAGTTGCTTCCGCAAGATCAAAGTCAAACCTGAGTCAGCAACAGGTTTTTGGGTGTATTTACTATGTTCGTGATTCCAGCATATATGACTTCTGCAGAAATGCTGGCCCTGCATTCCGTGTCCTTGTCACATGACGTTCGCTGGCAGCGGCTGCATGGCAGGGGTGATTGGACAATTATGTGGTCATTGCCGCGCGGGCCGCTGAGACTGCCGTCACTGGCCCGGTAATAGGACACCGTCGGTGTTCCGAGGGCGGCCGCGAGATGGATTAAACCCGTATCCCCCCCAACAACCAGATCGGCTCTCTTAAGCAGCGCGGAAATGCCTTTAAGTGTAAATTTACCCAAAACCCGCGAACGCTGTCCGATGGCCGCAGCCAGCGTTTCCGCTGTTGTCCGCTCCGCATCATTGCCCCACGAAAAGAGCATTGTGGCATCGGGAATACCGGCACTGACCAAGCGTCCAAGTTGAATCCACCCCTCGTCAGACCAGAATTTGGTTTGCCAGGTTGTTCCGCAATGAAAAATAAAGACGGGGCCACTTCCGCATTCTCGCAGAAGTGATTCTGCTGCACAAATTTCATCGGAGCCCGTGTGTATGTCGACGGCCAGATCCATGCCGATGTAATCCTTACCGAACGGGACGCTGACAACCCTCAGATAGCGGGCGCCGGCATAAGCATCCACCTTTCTTTGTGGAATCTGCCGTTTACTGAACAGAAGATTGATGGATTCCTGCAGGAAATCCCGGGTAAAACCAAAGCGCCGCTCAGACCCGGTAGCCCAGGCAACAATTCCGCTCTTGAAATTTCCCTGGATATCGAAAACGTAGTCGTAGTTCTGTTCCCGCAGTACATGCCAGAGCGACCTGATTTCATAAATGGTTTCACCGCGAAAAGGTTGCCGACGCCAACGTCTTGTGCGGATAATCCATAAATTTGATAAAAGCGGATTGCCGGAAAGCAGGTCGGCAAACTGCTCTTCGACAACCCAGTCCACCTGGGCCGCCGGAACGGTCTGATGCAGATAATCCAGTACCGGCAGGGCGTGGATGATGTCCCCCATGGCAGAAGCTTTGATGATCAGAATACGCATATCGGTTAAAGAAATCTCCCTGCAAAATCTTCGAGCATAAGGGCATTCCGGCTGTGTGAGTAGTCTTCAACCAGTGAAACGTAATCCAGGTCAACAATGCCTGCGGCCGTTTTTCGAACGAGCTTATTATATGCACGCTCCAGTTCACTATGTTCAAATCTGAATTCAAGAATGCTGCTGAGCTTGAGAGATTCGCTGTATTTGAATATTCCCGGCAGTGTCTGATACCAGGCTCTGCCGAATACCAGAGCGTTTTTCCCCCCGCTCACAGCTTCCCAGGCGGCGGTTCCGGTAATTGTGGAAACAAACTGACAATGTTCAATAAGGGTGTACGTGTTGACAGAAGGTGAAACATAGACCGCCTTTTTGATCGCCGCCAGACGCCTGTAGAAAAAAGCATCGCGTTGTCTCTGGGTCTGTTTGGGATTCTCCTTCGCATAGATAAGCCAGTCTTCCGGCAGCATCTGACTGATGCGCTCAATGGCCAGCAGTTGATCCTCATAGACCGCTCCGAGTGCTGAAGTCGTCAACTCCGGCTGTAACTGCAAGGGGAAATATACAAATTTTCGTGACAAATCAACCTGGGCTACCGGGCGGTGGGTAATATGCTTGTTGAAAGCCCGACAGTTCTGGAACTTTTGTACTGCCCCGGTCAATGTCATGGGCTTCTGTTTTTTAAAAATCGCCAAATGGAGCAGGTCGTTGAACAGACTGCAGATACAACATTTTTTTACCTTGGGGATTTTGGACATATAGAATCCCAGGTCTTTGGTAAAGCTGTTCTCAATGCTTAGCTGAAATTCTTCATCGGATTCTTCCGCAGTTGCAAACCGCCCGAAATCCTCAATATCAGTAACATAAAAAAAACGGTTGGGAACCAGGGACTGGTTCGGCATTACCGTCACGATCCCCATGCTTTTTGCAATTTTATAAAGAAGAAAATCTATACCAAAATGGGGGAGGTTGGAAAAAAGAACTACTTCTACACGGTTCCTCTGGAGCAGGTCTGCCAGAAAATCAAAATATTCGTTAAAAATGTGAAGCGTTTCCTGATACGTTCTGCCCATGGAATAGGAAACCCGCGAATAAATTTCCATGAACTCCGGTAGCGATTCATAAACCTCTTCGTAGACATTTCGACCCGCACCACTGAAGTGCCTGTCTCCAAGCTGGAACTGGTGCAGAAAGGAGTCAAGATCGTGAGTACACTCCCGAGCCTCTCCGAACCATGCAACAATATTGATCCGACCCTTTTCACGCAGGGCTGTTATCGCCCTGACGGCACTTTCGGTATGCCATCCCCATATCACCACGTTTTTCATGATCATCTCCGATATATTTGAAAGCACTCAGTCTGGCGACGTCACCATGTAAGGAGCACTATGGGGTACCATTTCCACTCCGAGGCGGACAAACGGTGCTTCAATGTTCTTTTTATCGCTGTCACCCCGGTACATCATTATATCCATACCGTATGCCACCACCCTGCACGAAGCGGGGAGAATCATGCGCGCCGTCAGCAATCCGGTGCTGCATACGCCGATAACCAGGTCGTACTGTTCAGCAGTCAGATGGGTCTCCAATGGTGCGGAAATTATCAATTCGTGATAATCGGGATGTGAAAAATCCCGGTCAGGATCACGCGGATGTGACTTGTACATAACATCATTGATTCCGCAGGCAGCAATAAATGCCCGGATTCCAAGCCCCACTGCACGCATTCCATCCACACTGAAACGGTCATAGGCGACCAAAGGCTGACCTAAAACGAGGGCTCGCCTGCTTCTCGACAAATCACTTCCGCCATCACTATCACCCTGCTGCAGTGATAGTTCAACGACTTTGCCGGGATCATATTCATGCGGAAAATCTTTCAGAACATAGATTCTATCTGTGATTGCAGCGTCAGACCCCGTCCGATCCCCCTTGAACAGGTAATAGTCGAGGGCGGGGCTGATCAGCCTCCGCAGCTTCTTGCCATACTGCAGGAGTTCCTTAATACAACCAAGAGGATGTCGCTGTACATTCAACAGGCCGTCGGGAAGAAGACGGACACTGAACCGTGCAGCAGGGATTGATTTTCTCAGATAGTTTATGAAGTAGTTGACCGCCTCGGTATCAATAACCGGTGTGTGCAAACGAATTTCAGATGAACCCGGACAGACATTTTTCACAATCTCCAGATTTTTTCTGGTACGGCGAATCTTTCCAAACACGCCTTTCTCGGGATAAAACCGTGGCCAAGGAAGGAATTCCACACAATCCCATTTCGATGTGTCGACGAGATTTCTGAATTCTTCCTTCAGGTAAAAAAGAGCGTTGCTGGCAGTCTGTTCAAAATTTGCTGCAATATTTTCAGCAACCAGATAATGGAGCGGGGAATAGATCAAGAATATATTTGTTATATGCGCCCCGGTTTGCCTGTTCACAAAACGGGAGGCCTTCTCGCCAGCTTCCACTTCATGTTTTCCTGTCGGTGTATTTCCTGACACTAGGTTTCCAACAATTCCCATGTGACAGGAGTTCCTTTTTTCACAGTTTTTGAAACCCTCTTACCCATAAATATATCCACATATTTTGTCGGAAGGCCCAGACCCGGACGGACCGCCCGCAGGTTCTGCGGGGAAAACACCTCGCCGGCTGTCATGTCCTGAGCAACATACAGAGACCGCCGGAAAACGAGCGACTTTTTCTCCATTTCGGTAGGACCGTAACAAACCGCGCCGAGTGACTGCCAAGCCCGTTCTGTCTCAACCACCAGAGATTTCAATTCCAACGGTTCAAGCGAGAATGAGGAATCAACCCCGCCATCGGCGCGACAGAGGGTAAAGTGCTTTTCTATAACCGTGGCACCCAGAGCCACCGCGGCTACGGAGACACCGACCCCCATGGTATGGTCAGAGAGCCCGACCTGGATGCCGAACAGCTCCTTCAGGTGTGGAATCGTGCGAATATTGGTATTTTCGGGCGTGGACGGATAGGTGCTGGTGCATTTCAGCAGTATCAGGTCGTTGCAGCCAGCCTCCCGAGCGGCGCGTACTGTCTCGTCCAGTTCGGTCACCGATGCCATGCCGGTGGAGATGATCAGCGGCTTACCGGTTGCTGCCACCCGCCGGATCAGCGGCAGATCGGTGTTTTCGAAGGAAGCTATCTTGTAGCAGGGGACGTCCAGTGACTCCAGAAAATCCACTGATGTGGCATCGAAAGGGGTACTGAGATAGATCAGCCCCAGTTCCCGGCAGCGGTCAAAGATCGGTCTGTGCCATTCCCAAGGGGTGTGTGCCTCCTGGTACAGCTTGTACAGTGAGGTCCCCTTCCAGAGACTATTGGGATCGGAGATAAAAAATTCTCCTTCATCCAGATCAAGCGTCATGGTGTCGGCGGTATAGGTTTGAAGCTTCAGGGCATGAGCTCCGCAGGCCGCTGCCGCCTCAACAATTTCAAGAGCACGCTCCAGCGACTGATTGTGGTTGCCTGACATCTCGGCAATGACAAAAGGTGGCTGGTTCTCTCCAATAACCCTGTTGCCAATCGTAATACTGTTCATGATGCGCACTCCTCTCGAAATACCTGTGCCGTCAATGCGGTTTTTGCCGCCAGCCACTCATCACGGAACAGGGCAAACGAGACAATATCCTCATAGGTTCCATTTTTGAGCACATGCTTCACAAAACGCCCCTCACGGACGAACCCGAGACGTGTGTGGTACTTTACACTCCCTTCATTGAAGGCAAACGCCTCGGCACACAGCTTGCGGAAATCATGCTGTTCGAAGACATATTCCAGTGCCAGGAAGCCCATAGCCGTTCCGCAGCCGCGCGGCAATTCGGTGTCACCCAGATAGAAGCCCCAATGGCACCGGTTGTTGTGGCGATCAATCTGGGAGAAGCTTTTCAGGCCGGAGGGTACGCCCTTGTATTCAAAAACCAGGGTTGTGGCAAAGGGTGCCTGCCCCAGGCGCTCAAACCAGGCGCGGTGTTCCTCCGGAGAAATTATATGGTCGGTATACATATAGGAGCGAACCCGCTCCGAATTGCGCCAGGCCAGCACCATATCCAGGTCACGCTCCTCAAGGGGGCGCAGGTTGATTTCTTCACGCCGCATCGGTCACCTCAAACAGAAAATCAACTATTTCAGCATGCACCGGGCACTCCCGCTCCCCCATGAATGTGAGACAGCGCGCTGCCATACTCGTCAGATCCACCGGTTGCTGCAGAGTCAGCCGAAGGGCCTCCGAAAGCCTGGCGGCATCGACATCGGCACTACGTCCCACCAGGTAAGCCAGGCCGGCCCGATCGGCGGCTTCGGCAGGCTTAGCCTGATTATCGGCAACTACGACCGTCAGCGTTGGCAGCCCAAGAAAGCAGCGTTCCCAGGTGGCCGTCCCACCCGCTCCGATGGCAAGATCGGCCCGTGTCATCAGTTCTGCCATGTTTGTAACCTGCCGATGAAAGGTCGCGTTCGGCAGGTCGACGCAGATATCATGAATCAAATCACCCAAGGGGTTTGCCCCACCAACGACGACATCAATGGCCAGATCTGAAAATTCCGTGCTGGCGACCGCCTGCAGCGCCTTTTCCGTCTCATTAGTCGGATCGCTGCCGCCAAAAAACAGCAGCAGGCTCCTTACGTTGCCGTCTCGCTCCCGCAGCGTCCGGCGAGCCGCGATGAATTCGTCACGCAGCAGCGCATAACGCGGGCCGAGAAACAGCCGGCAGCCGGGAGATGTCAGGCCGTCGTAGCGCAGTTCCATACCCTCAAACAGATTCTGATCCAGTAACAGATCGCAGTCATGCGGACGGTCAGCCAGATCATCGATAACCATGATCCGTCTCGCATGCCGGCGCAGACGGCACTCCCACTCTGCATCGAGAGCATAGTGGTCAACAATCAGCCAATCAGCTCGTTCCCCCATGACCGCTGCGGTCACCTCGGCATCCCGGACCTTTGAAAAGGGTTCTGCTCCCGGCAGACGGAAGACCTTGAACCCCTTTTGAAAAATCAAATCACAGCAGTTGCCCGGTTCCTCCCGACACACAAAAAACACATCTGCCATTTGCGACCTCAATGATTCGGCCAGCGTCAGGCAACGCATGATGTGCCCTGTACCAATGGCAACCGAGGAGTCGGCCCGGATGACGACCTTCATCGGGGAAGAACCTGCACGTTTCTCACAGGGATACCCCGGCCCGCCAGGTAATTCTTAGCCTCCTGCGGGGTCTGCTCGGTGAAATGAAAGATGCTGGCCGCTGCCACCGCAGCAGCCCTGCCGCTGTCAAGAGCTTCATACATATGCTCGTACGTGCCCGCGCCGCCTGACGCAATGACCGGGATACGCACCCGGTCGGTTATGCGACGGATAAGCTCGATATCATACCCTTCCATCGTGCCGTCGCGGTTAACGGAGGTAATCAGGATTTCACCGGCGCCCCGGCGCTCCATCTCTGCACCCCAAGCACCCGGCTCGTATCCGGTATCCTGCGTTCCGCTACGGCTCATGCAGCTGTAACTGCCGTCAGGGTTCTTGCGGGCGTCGATGCTGGCCACGACACATTGCGATCCGAAACGCTCCGCCGCTTCGCCGATCAGTTCCGGACGCTCGTAAGCCGCCGTGTTGATGCTGACTTTGTCGGCCCCCGACCGCAGAAGTTCCCTGATATCTTCAATGTTCCGAATCCCGCCGCCAACAGTGAGCGGGACGAAGCATTCCGCCGAAAACTCGCACACCTCGTCAAAATCAGGCACCCGCCCTTCCGAGGTGGCCGTAATATCGACCACGATCAGTTCGTCAACCTGGCGGGTGTTGTAGACCTTTACCGCCGGCATGATGGTGCCGACCCGGCGCCAGCTGTCAAAGCCGACGCCTTTGACCAGACCGAGATTCTTCCAGAGCAGCGTGGGAATAATTCTTACTTTGAGCATGGCTTACACCGCATAGTTGGTTAATGCCAGGAAATTCCGGATCAGCTGAAATCCATAGCGAGAACTTTTTTCGGGATGGAACTGGGTGCCGTAGACGGTGCCGCGGCCGGCAACCGAGGTGAACGATCCGCAATACGGCGTGGTAGCCAGGGTGTTGGCGGCGTCAACCGGCGCCAGATGATAGCTGTGAACGAAATAGAAATCCGCTCCGCCAGGGATACCGGCAAAAAGCGGGTTCATGCTGTCATGGTGCACCTCGTTCCAGCCAACGTGCGGAATCCGCGTCTCGGGCGTGTCGGGAGCTAACCTGCGTACTTCGCCGGGAATCAGCCCCAGACCGGCGGTCTCGCCCCCCTCAAACCCGGTATCGGCCAGCAGGTGCATCCCCAGGCAGATTCCCAACAGGGGGATTCTTTCTTCCAGAGCAGCATAACGGAGCGGGCCGACCCATCCTCCGGACAGGAGGGCTGCCATACCGTCGGCAAATGACCCGACGCCCGGCAGCACAATATGTTCAGCCTGCAGGCATTCAGCAGGGTCGTCTGAAACGAATACCGAAGCGCCGCACTCTTCGAAAGCACGTTTGACCGACCCGAGATTACTCATGCCGTAATCAACTATCAGAACAGACATAGGTACCTTTAAACTGTTATTCCGGGTAGTTTATCTTGGTCAGGTTGCCATGCTTATCCTTGACAAGATTGCCACGGGTATCAGTCAAGAAAAGTTTCTTGTTGGTGAACCGGTCACAGATTTTTATAAACTCGTCGACCGTCATATCGAGGGGCGCCAGGATATCTTCCAGCGGCTTGCCCAGGTATGTCCAGGGGAACTTGCCGTCGTGCTTTTTGATCAACTCGACACCGTCACGCCGGGTAATACGGTCGCGCCGGATATGGAGACAGGCGTGGTCAGTCGCCCTGCCAAAGGCAAATTTCAGATACTTGAAATAGTCGTGGATACCGGCCTGATGATTGTCGAGATTTTCATAGTTAAGAAATGTCGTCTCAAGTGATGTCGGATAGGAATGAAAACCATGCCCTTGCGATATCAGTACATTCGACAATCCGTCCCACGGCAGATAATGCCCCAGGAAAATACCGGTGACGCCAACCCTCTGCAGTTCTTCATCGCTGGGATAGAGGTAAGGGATCAAATGGCGTTGTTCAATTCCGTTCATGCCGACCAGATCGGAGACCCGCAGACCAAGCAACCCGCCGAACTCTTCGAGCCAGCGCCGGTTAAGGATATTGTTCTCGCTTGCGGCTGCCGGTCCGCCATACTCGTTCTGTGAATTTTCACCCCACACGATCAGGGGTACGCCATATTCAACTGCGGCACGAACGGGGATGGTAAAGATGCCCACATGTTCGGGCCAGGAAATGTCGCCAACCTGGGTCAGGCCGATCTGGTTCAGCTTCTTCCTGACAATCTTGTTGGGGGAAAATTCGATATAGTCCACTCCCAACTCTTTGATATTCTCTATGTTCCTGCGGCCGATATCACTGAGAGCGCAGGTGGTTGCGGTAACACAGAGCGGGTTCAGTCCCATCTGCAGCATTCTGACTACCTGAAATGTACTGTCTTTGCCGCCGCTGACCGGTACAATGCAATCCCATTTGGAACCATCCTTTACACGATATTTTTCCAGGAGCTGTTGAAGTTCCCGGTAACGCGCATCCCAGTCTACTTCGCGCCGCATTTCATAGCTTCTGCACGCGTTGCAGACCCCTTCCTCATCAATGAACAGGTCCGGCTTGGTATCAGGCATGACACATCGGTTGCAGTATTTCATCAGACAAATCCCCGTGTAATTGTATTTTCCCGTATCAGTCTCACATCACTCCAGGGGCGGTTGGCGCAAAAGCTGAAATTTCATCTCAGCCAGCTTCCAATCTTCCATTGTGTCAATATCCTGGACTTCAGTCTCGGGCAATTCAATCGGCACCGTATTTTCTCCCAACAGGTCACCCGACGCAAGAAAGCGCTCGACATGAAAGAAATAGAACTGCCCGCTGTCATGGTATGCGGGCACCAGGTCCTGGGAACGTGTGTTGATGTGTTCGGGTGCCAGTATTTTCAGACGGCTGTTCTCAATTACAAGAGCCCTCTGGATGGGAAAACCGAAGCGCACCACCGGTAATGCCGTATCGGCACCGCTCTGAACAAGAACCTCATAGACTTCTCGAAGCCTTTTAGCCGTTACAAACGGAGCTGTCGGATAAATGCAGCAGGCATACTCGAAAAATTCACCTCTGCAACGGTAGTCGTTCAACACCTCTTTGAGAACGTCCGCAGTGGTAGCATAATCGTTGGAAGCCTCGACCGAACGCATAAACGGAACGACAGCCCCATAGCTGCGTGCAACCTCGGCTATTTCTTCATCATCAGTGGAAACCATGACGGCTTCAAAGCATCCGGATTCCAGGGCAGCGATTATGGAATACGCAATGATCGGCTTGCCCAGAAACGGTTTGATATTTTTGCGGGGTATGCGTTTACTCCCACCACGGGCGGTTATGATGGCAAGGTTGCGGCTCATGCGAGTGCTCCCTTGAGCACATCGACCACCCTGTCCTGCTGGCCCTCCGTCATGCCGGCAAACAGCGGCAGGCTGATAGCTTCCGCGTAATAGCGCTCTGCCTCCGGGAACATGCCTTCGACAAACCCCAACTTCCGGTAATACGGCTGGGTATGGACAGGAATATAGTGCACGTTCACACCGATGTCGGCCCCTCTCATAATTTCAAAAATCTCCCGGCGCCGGCGGGACTCCACGCGGACCGGATAGAGATGATAGGCAGAATACCCCTCCGGAGACTGCCATGGGAGTGTCAGGGGCGAACCGTCCATTACTTGGTCGTATCGCCGGGCCAGTTCATGCCGTCTGCTCACATAGGCGTCCAGTCGCTCCATCTGGCTGACTCCCAGTGCCGCCTGCAATTCGGTCATGCGATAGTTAAATCCGAGATCAATCTGCTGGTAATACCACGGACCATCCGTGATCTGGGTCATGAGGGCCGAATCACGGGTTATGCCGTGGCTGCGAAGCAGATCCATGCGCTGTGCAAGATCCTGATTATTTGTCAGCGCCAGCCCACCTTCGGCTGTGGTTATAATCTTGACCGGATGAAAACTGAATACGGTAATATCACTGTAACGGCAGTTACCGACTGCTTCATCCAGATATTTTCCGCCAATGGCATGGGAAGCGTCTTCAATTATCCTGAATCCGAACCGCCGGGACAATGCATGAATAGCCCGCATATCGCACGGCTGCCCACACAGGTGCACCGGCACAACAATATGGGGCAGACATCCGTTCTTCTCTGCCTCGACCAGCTTTTGCTCCAATGCGCGGGGGCAGAGGTTGTACGTACGGGGGTCAATATCGACAAAATCCACCGTGGCGCCACAGTAGAGCGCACAGTTGGCTGACGCCACAAAGGTAATCGGGCTGGTCCAGAGCCTGTCTCCCTGCCCTAGTCCGAGTGCCAGACAGGCGATGTGGAGAGCAGAGGTTGCGCTGTTGACGGCAACGGCATGTGATACACCGCAGTATGAAGCAACTGTTTTTTCAAAACGAGGCACCATCGGGCCCTGCGTCAGAAAGTCCGATTGCAGCACATCCAGAACAGTGTCGATATCGCTTTGTGTGATGTCCTGCCGACCGTATGGAATATACCTGCTCACCTCAGAACCCCTCGTGGGTAAAATTTGAGTCCACATGCTCACGGATAAGAACCCGCAGTTCATCAACGGTCAGCCACTCACTATTAGTGCCGCTGTTGTAGGCAAAATCGGACGGGCACGGTTTGCCATTAAACGCCTGTGTGAATTTTTTGACATCCCAGAGTTCCATGGAAGGGAGAATAACGAAGTAGTCATCAAATTCTATCGTATTGATTGAATCGGTCTCCGTGACCATCTCTTCATGAAGTTTTTCCCCGGGGCGGATACCAACCACTTCGTGGCGGCAGTTTGGTGCGATTGCAGTCGCAACGTCAGTGATCCGGTAACTTGGAATCTTGGGGACGAATATCTCACCGCCCCACTGAATTTCGAGAGCACGCAGCACAAGATCCACTCCCTCTTTCAGGGATATGTTGAAACGGGTCATGCGCTCATCGGTGATCGGAAGCACTCCTTCGGTACGTTTCTGCAGAAAAAACGGAATCACGCTTCCGCGACTGCCAAGAACGTTGCCGTAGCGTACAACAGACATCTTGAGATCCCGTTGCCCTTTCATATTGTTGGCAGCGACAAACAGCTTGTCTGAACAGAGCTTGGTCGCTCCGTAGAGGTTAATCGGAGCTGCTGCTTTGTCCGTGCTGAGCGCAACAACCTGTTTAACCTTGCTTGCAAGACAGGCATCAATAACATTCTGGGCACCCATGACATTTGTCTTGATGCACTCGAACGGGTTGTATTCAGCTGCTGGAACCTGCTTGAGGGCAGCCGCATGGATGACAACATCAATACCTTCCATGGCCCGCATCAAACGGTCCCGGTCACGGACATCACCGATAAAATAGCGCAGCTGACGATAGGTATCGGCAGAAAACTGCTGTGACATTTCGAATTGCTTCAGTTCGTCACGGGAATAGACGACAACGCGTTGGATTTCAGGGTAGTCCCTTAGTATGGTTTCAACGAATTTTTTTCCGAATGAACCGGTACCACCGGTGATTAGTATGGAACGGTAATTAAGCATGTCCGGGCGCTCCTTCTCGAGAATTTGAATACCTACATTTTTTAGTCACGTTGGGCATTAATTTTTGAACTGAAGTGCATGCAGCCGTCCGAAAAGCCCACCTTGTGCCAGCAGATCTTCATGCGTACCAAGCTCCACTATGCGGCCGTCTTCAAGCACAACAATCTGGTCGGCATGCATGATTGTCGAAAGCCGGTGTGCAATTACAATGGTCGTACGATTCTGCATCAGGTTATCCAGCGCCATCTGGACCATTTTTTCACTTTCGGTATCCAAAGCACTGGTCGCTTCATCAAGAATCAGTATGGGTGCGTTTTTCAACAGAGCCCGTGCAATACATATTCTTTGCCGCTGCCCTCCGGATAACCTGGTCCCACGATCACCAATATTTGTTTCGTACCCCTCAGGGAGAGCTGTTATGAATTCGTCGGCAAAGGCTGTTGCAGCAGCAGCCCTCACCTCATCATCCGATGCACTTGCATTCCCGTACCGGATGTTGTTGGCGATACTGTCATTAAAGAGAGTGGTCTCCTGATCCACAAGCGCAAACTGCCGATTGAGCGATGACCTGCGTATCCGGCGGATATCGTAGCCATCCAGCAGCACGGCACCTTCGTTGACATCGTACAGCCTCATCAACAACGCCGCCAAAGTGGATTTTCCTCCGCCTGAAGGGCCGACAAGCGCCACCATCATATTGGGCTCGATTGTGAGTGAAACCCTGTCAAGAACCGTTTCGTTTTCATATCTGAACGATATCTCTTGAAGTTCAAGACGCCCCTGCACACGATCCAGTTCAATGGCATCGGCATGCTCCACAATCCTCGGAGTTTCATCCATCAGCTGGAACACCCGCTCGGCTGCTCCGGCGGACCGCTGCACAACGTTGTAAGAGCCCTGTAGTTTTTTTATCGGGGTATACAACATGACCATTGCCGCGATAAATGAAAAGAATTCCGAAGCACTCATTTTTCCGGACATTACCTGGCTGCCGCCAACATATACAACCGCAGCGATTCCGAGTGATGTTATGAGCTCGGAGATAGGTGTGGCCAGAGAAGAATATTTGATAAATTTTTTGAACTGCAACAGATATTCGTGGTTTTGCTTCCCGAATAACCCGATGATTCTGGCTTCCAGACCGAACGCCTTAATAACTTTTATACCGGAGAAGCTTTCCTGAAGAATCATGCCAAGTCCGCCCATGACATCAAGGCTTTTCCGTGCTGACTTTTTTATTTTTTTGCCGATTATCTGAGCTGGATAGGCAGTCATTGGAATGACCACAAAGGATATGATGGCAAGCTGCCAGTTGCGGTAGAAAATGACACTCAGAAGCGCCGTAAAAGATATGACATCCCGGAAGAGCCCCGTAACAACTTGACTCATCCCCTCTTGCATAGTGGTAATGTCATTCGTCATGGTAGACATGAGATCACCGGTTGCCTGACGATGGTAGAAGGACATGTCCTGTTGTACCGTCTTTGCGAACAGATCGTTACGGATATCCTGGATAGCTTTCTGTCCTGCCAGCTTTATAGTTGCATCATAAAAATAACGGCAGACGCCCCTGACTGCAAACAGCACAATGATGCCGGCAGGAAGCAGAAGGAATATGGTTGTATCCTTGCCTGCAAAGATTTTTTTCAGAACCGGCTCGATCAGGTAGGCAAATGCTCCGTCCATAGCGCCGACGACCAGAGAGCAGATGGCGGACAGGGCCATCAATCCCCAATAAGGGTAAAAATAGCCTAACGTTCTGTAAACGATGGTTTTCTTCATAGGCACAACAGGTCTCTAGATTCCAGAGGAATCACGCTATCCGGCAGCATGACTGGAATCGCGTTCGAAGTTTGAAAAACCAGGGACCGAAGCGTGGCTTTGGCAGCATCAGAAATACCCCCGCGAGCACATTCAAGGCTGGTCAGCTTGGCAAAAATATCAACGGCTAACATGCAATTGTCCCGGTTTTTCGTAATTTGGTATAGTGCCACAAATGGAGCTATTTTTGAAGCAAATTACTCAAGGCGATTGCCAGTGTGGAGGGGTCTTCAAAGGTCAGTTCAAGTCTGCACAGAAGTGTTTTTGCAAGAAGCTCATTCGGCAGGGCAATGAGCTTGACACCGTCCTTTTCAGTTGTAAGCAGAAGTTCTGCTCCGCACCTGAGAAAAGATCCGGCTAATTCAGCGATATCAGCATCACTGTATTCCGCATGGTCTGGAAAACAAATCGTCGAGACCAGATTCAGGCCTCGGCTTCGCAGATCGTGAAAGAATGCTTCAGGGTCCGCGATTCCGGCACATGCCAACACTTTTCTTCCTGACAGATCATCGAAGCAGAGAGTATCACCGCCATTGATCGGCACGAGATCTTTCAGGACGTGCCTGGCGTAACAATTCGGCCTGTCAGACACAATAGCTTTGGCCACAATCTCTGCAGGACAGCGGGTATGCACAACCAAGTCCGCCCGCCCGACTGCCCGCGCCTGTTCACGCAGCAAGCCGGCCGGCAGACAGAAACCATTGCCAAACGGACGGGCATAATCCAGCAGCAGTACATTCATGTCGCGGTACAGCCGCAGATGCTGAAAACCATCATCCAGCAGAAACACGTCGGGATGCAGTCGCTCCATTGCCAGCATACCGGCTGCGTATCGATCAGCACCGATGATCACCATCAGCCCCGGAATAGTGCTGGCCAGCAGATATGGTTCATCCCCGATTTCCCGCGCCTTCAGAAAGATTTCACAACCGTCTGAGACGACTTTGACCTCCCCTTCGCTCGAGCCGCCATACCCGCGAGACAGGACAGCCACCCGCAGCCCCTGTTCCAGGAGCATTCCGGCTATCATTGCCGTAACCGGAGTCTTGCCGGTACCCCCGACAGTTATATTTCCAACGGAGATTACCGGCCTGGGAAGACGATGTACCTTCAGAATGCCCGCCGCAAACAGACCGGCCCTCACCCTCTGCACCAATCCATACAGGAGTGAGGGGACAAGCAACAGGAACCACAATAATCTGGCCGATGGTCCCCGATCCCGCCCGCTGGCCATTCCCCGCCAGTATGTAGACAGCGAGCCGCTCACAGGTACCTGCCGATGACATCCATGTGCTGCTGTGTTGCTCCGCTTTTGTCACGCATCAGTTTCAGGCCGTTCTGTCCCAATACCTGACGCAACTCCACGCTGGTCACCAACGTGCGCCAGGTATCGATTAACTGTTCCGCCCCTTCAATCTGAATTCCGGCACCGTAGTGCAGGACCAGTCCGGCAATCTCACGAAAATTCTCGGTGTGGGGTCCAAAGACTGTGGGGATGCCCACGGAGGCGGGCTCGAGAAGGTTGTGACCGCCGGTGGGGACCAGGCTGCCGCCCACAAAGGCAATATCCGCCAGGGCATACAGATTCATAAGCTGCCCGACCGCATCCATCAAAAGCACATCACCAATGGACAAACCGGTTAAACCCTCTGAATTTCCGGCGCTGTGTCGCCGGTATGCACACTGAATCCGTTCCAGAATTCCTGCAACGGATTCAGCACGTTCGGGGTGCCGTGGCACCAATACCAGAAACAGGGGTGCTCCCTCACCCAGCAAGGCACGGTATGCAGCCACGACAGCCTCTTCCTCGCCCTGATGGGTACTGCCGGCAACAACTACCAGCGCATCCACAGGAACACCATACTGTCGTCGCAGTGCGAGCCGTTCGTCGTCGGAAACCTGACGATACGGAATATCGTACTTGAGATTCCCCGTGACCAGAGAACGATCAGGAGGGGCACCGATGGCAATGATACGTTCCCGGTCGGTATCCGTCTGCAGACAGAGCTCAGAAAAGAGCCTTAACGGGTGGCGGAAGAACCAGCTGAATGACATGTACCGTGAAAAGGATCGGTCGGAAATTCGTCCGTTGGCAAGCAGAACAGGGATGGAACGACGAGTTGCCTCCTTGGTGAAATTCGGCCAAATCTCAGTCTCCATGATAATGACAATCTGCGGCTTGATACTGTTCAGCGCGGAGCAGACCGCCGGAAAAAAATCAAAGGGAAAATAGATACAAAGATCCTGCTCCGGAAAACCGGCAGCAATGCCGCGCCCGGTTTCAGTAGTGTTCGAAACAACAATGGCGTGGCCGGGATAGCAACTTCGCAAGGCTTTGAGTAAAGGTCGGGCGGCGATGGATTCGCCTACAGAGACAGCGTGCAACCAGATTACCGGTCTGCCGCTCAAAACCTTTAAGGACTCTTTGGGGAGTATTCCGAAGCGCTCGGCAAAAGCCGGCGGCCTCCCTCGACTGGCGGAGCGGTAGAAGTGGTAGGCAAGTACCGGCAGCAACAAAAAAACCGAGATGATGTTGTAGATCCAGTAGAACATCGCTAGTTTTGTCCGTCTGGCTCCGGCCGTGGCCGCTGTTCTTCGTCCAGTTTCAACAGGGCTGCCAGTAACAGGGCGCAGAACGCCACCATCCCGAAGGCCCACAGGGTATCACTGAGGAAATGGGCACCCTGTGTTATACGGGCGGCGCTCATGACAATACCAAACAGGATGCCGCCGGACAGCCACTGGTACGCCCTTTTCCGGTTTCTGCCCCGATATATCAGGTACGGTGCGGCCATATAAAACGCTGCCGAAGAGTGGCCTGATGGAAATGAGCGCCCTTTGCCGCTCTCCCCCTTCTGCCAGGGCTGCAGAAACTGCTTTTTGCCGCTGAACTCGATGATATCTCGAGGTCGAGGACGCCCCCAGTGTTCCTTGAAAACCGAGTTTACCAACAGTCCCGGCCCCAGAATAAGCAGCAGCACCAGATACGCCCCCGATTTTCTCCCCGAAAAACTGTCATTTTTCATAAACGAACGAACAAAGAGTATCAGCCCGGCAATACCCAATCCAATTGACGGAATCCGATCAAGCTTATAGAGCAATCGCCAGAAGGATTGGTCGCCAACCGGCCATTTCCCATCGATCCAGAAGCGTGATGAAATTGCCAGATCGGCACCGGTGACGGCGATCAGGGCTGTTGCCGCTACCAGAACCAGAACCAGCAGCGATATTTCCGTCCAAAACCGCTTATTCACGAAACATGCTCCCCGGCCCGCTTCCAGCGGCGATGCACCCAGTACCAGTCCGTCGGGTGTGCAATGATATTGCGTTCAATATAGCCGGAATATTTTTTTGCATCCTCTGCCTCAAAACCGTGCGCGTTCGACTCTTCAAAGATGCAGGGTGGATTAAACGTTAATACATGGTGCCCATTCTCCCGGTGAACAAAGGAGGGAAGAATGATCACCCCTGTCTTGCGAGCCAGCAGACCGGGTGCCCTTGAGGCCCAGGCGGTGCGGCCCAGAAACGGAATCATGACTCCTTCTTCGGGAGACACGGACTGATCTACCAGCAAACCGATGGTACCGTTCTTGCGGATGACGGAGATCATGCTACGCATGGCCTGGTCTTTGTAAATCACCCGGTTGTCGTAATGCATGCGCATCTTTTCCACCATCGTATTCAAGTAAGGGTTATTCTGGCGACGGGCAACCACCGACATGGAATCCTTGAAGATGCGGCTATAGGCCAACGCCACCAACTCCCAGTTTCCGCAGTGACCGGTCAGAAAGACGATTCCCTTCCCCTTCTCCCTGGCTGCATCGAAATTATCCATGCCGCGAACTTCGAAGCCGTCGATCAGTGCAGCGCCTTTGCCATGATACAGCAGGCAGGTCTCTACCAGTGAAGTCCCCAGATTTTTGAATGTTTCCAGAGCAATTTCTTCAGGGGTTTCCAGCGGGCAGTTCCACTCCGGCTGTGACCGCATGTAGGGAAGTACCTGACGAATGTTGTCGATGGCCACCTCGCGACGCACTGGCAACAGCCGGTACATGATGCCCCCGACCAGCCGCCCAGTTGCACGGACAAGCGCTTCAGGAACGAATGAAAACAGCAGCGAAAAGAGATAGAATACGGCCGTTTGGACAGCCCAAAAAATCCGTTTCATGCCTACTCCATCATAGTGACGATCAACCGGGCGACATTCTGCGCCGCTCCGCCCCCTCCAAGGAGCGAACGCACCCCGGCCAACCTGTTTCTGATCTCCTCTTCGTAGACCGGATCGCTCAGTACGGCCCCCATCTCCTCCGCAACATTCTCGGGGTTGGCCTCGTCCTGAATCATCTCCTTCACCAGCGTTTTCCCAGCCACAATATTGCACAGCCCGATGTGTTCGATCTTCACAACCCGTTTGGCCAGACTGTAGGTCAGCGGTGCCAGCTTGTAGATGATTACCATCGGTGTGCCGACCAACGCGATTTCCAGCGTGACCGTTCCGGAAACGGAGATGATCGTATCGCACCCCCTGATCAGATTGTGAATCCGCTCCCGGGTGATAACCAGCGAAATGCCGGAAGATGCGAAATACGGCACGACCTCGCTTTCCTGCAGCGTGGAGGCCAGCGGCAGCACGAACTGCAGACCGGGAAATCGCTCCTTCAACAGAACAGCCGAAGCAACAATGGTTGGCAGAATCCGCTCAATCTCGCTTCTGCGGCTGCCGGGAAACAGGCCGACAATCTTTCGGGAAGGATCAAGACCGAAACTGGCGGCGGCTTCATCTCGGGTTGAATCCACCCGGATCAGATCGAGCATGGGATGGCCGACAAAACTGACCGGCACTCCGGCCTTCTGATAGAGCGGCACCTCGAACGGGAAAATCACCGCCATCTGGCTGACGCGGGCGGCGATGGTCCTGATTCGCCCGGCCTTCCAGGCCCATACCTTGGGGCTGATGTAATACAACACTTTCACGCCAGCCTTTTTAGCCACCTTGGCCAGGCGGATATTGAAGCCGGGGTAGTCGATCAGGATCAGGAGTTCGGGAGGGTTTTCCTGCAGGATTTTTTTTAGTGTGAGAAATGCGGCAGAGATGACACTGAAATGCTTGAATACTTCCACCAGACCCATCACAGCCATATCGGCCGAATCGACGAGAGTCTCGACGCCTTTTTCACGCATCCGGACCCCGCCGATACCGAAAAAGTGCAGATCCGGAGCAAGCAGCACTGTTTTTTCTACAAGATCGGCACCATAGATATCACCGGACGCTTCACCGCAAACAATCATGACACGCCGACCGGTGGAGGTGTCACGTGCTGATGTGACAGAGCCACCAGCCATGGATGTCATCCGCGCGTAATTCCCCGCTCGGAACGTTCGATAAATGCCAGCAGGTACTCAACTTCCGGACAATCCGTAATTTCAGAACGGATCTTGGCAATGGCCTCGGGCAGTTTAAGTTTAGCCATGAAAAGCGTTTTATACGCTTTTTTAAGTTTCGAAATACTGTCATCGGAAAAACCCCGGCGCTTAAGACCCACCAGATTGAGACCACGCAGGCTGGCCTCACGTTTTCCCAGAGTTGCTATCATGTACGGGGGGATATCAAGGCCGATCAATGTACCGCCCCCCACCATGACATACGAACCGATGGTGGTGAACTGGTGTACCGCAACAAGACCTCCCAGTATGACGTTGTCTTCAACCGTCACATGGCCGGCCAGGGTGGCGGCATTGGCCAGGACATTGCCATTACCGATGCGGCAATCATGGGCCACGTGAGAATAGGCCATGAACAGGTTGCCATTGCCGATGACCGTTTCACTGATGCCGGTTACCGTGCCGCGATGGACCGTAGCAAACTCACGGATAATGTTGTTATTACCGATGCGGGTCCAGCACTCTTCGCCGCGGTATTTCAAATCCTGAGAAGCGGGGCCGACCGAGGCCATGTGATAGATCTGGTTGTTCTCACCAATTTCGGTCCAGTCGCCAATCACGGTATGCGGCCCGACTGTGGTCCCTTTTCCGATACGGACGTGGTTGCCGATTACAACATAAGGGCCGATCTCTACACCGTCGGCAAGCTGTGCACCTTCATGAATGATCGCACTTGGATGTATCATGGGTTTCTCCCGGAACGTCATGGTTTGTAGTCGATCATCAGAATCAGGTTGCCGAATCGGCAAAAGTGGCTTTAAGCGCCGCTTCGGTAACCAGCGTTTCTCCCACGTAGGCCTTGCCGTTTACACCCCAGATGCCGCGACGGCAGAGGGTGGTCTCAATCTCGATACGCAGCTGATCACCCGGGAAAACCGGCTTGCGGAATTTGGCACTGTCGATCGACATGAAATAGCTGACCTTCTTCTTGGTTTCGTCATCGGAGGCCATATAGGCCATGATGCCGGCCACCTGGGCCATGGCTTCCACGATCAGTACCCCCGGCATAACCGGGTGACCGGGAAAATGTCCCTGAAAAAAGGGCTCGTTGATGCTCACATTTTTGATACCGACACAGCGCTTGCCATGTTCCAGTTCTACAATGCGGTCGATCATCAGAAACGGATAACGATGCGGAAGTATTTTCATGATTGCATTGATATCCATCGGCAATGTTGGTTCCATGGGAATTACTCCTTTGCTAATTTCGATTCAAGTTCGGCAACCTTCTTTTCAAGTGCCGAAACGGTTTTTTTGAGTTCCGGAAGGGCTGAAACAACCGCCATGGATCGCAACCATTGTTTGTGTGGCATGGCCGGTATGCCACTGTAGGCGGCGTTGGCCGCCAACGATCCGGGCACGCCGGATTTAGCGCCAACCATGACATTGTCACCAATGGAAAGATGACCTGCAACACCAACCTGGCCGGTCAGTGTTACGTGGTTACCCACCTTGGCGCTGCCGGAGATGCCGACCTGCGAGCAGAGCATGCAGTCCTCACCGATCTGGCAGTTGTGGGCAATCTGCACCAGATTGTCCAGCTTGGTGCCACGGCGGATAATTGTGGCTTCAAGTGCGGCCCGGTCGATACAGGTATTGGCACCGATCTCCACATCGTCTTCCAGGATTACTATCCCGATCTGAGGGATCGGATAATAACTGTTGCCGTCCGGCGCGTAGCCGAAACCATCGCTACCGATCACCGCGCCCGGCTGAATTACGCAACGCCTGCCGATGCGACACCGCTCACGAACAACCGCATTGGCATGAATGACGCAGTCATCACCGATGGTCACACCGGCATAGATTACAGCACCTGGATGAATAACGCAGCCGTCACCGATTGAAACATTATCACCGATAACCGCTCCGGGGTAGATGCTGATATCCTCACCCAGCGTTACCCCGATTCCAATGCAGGCCTCGGGCATGACCCCCAGAACCGGATGGGGCTGGACATAGAAGAGCGTCAGAAGTTTTGCAAATGCCAGATAGGGATTCGCCACCTCGATGACATTGCGGCCATATCCCTCGCCACCGGGTGCCATCAGCACCGCGCCGGCACCGGTTTCGGCAACTTTGGAAGCATACTTGGGATTTGCAAGGAAGGTGATCTTGCTGGAACCGGCGGCTTCCAGCGGGGCCAGTCCATCAATCCGGCATTCCTCATCGCCGCGTACGGTGCCACCTAGATATTCGGCCAGTTCCTTGATTGTTTTGCTCTGATGCATAGGTCTCGTCCGCCTATTTCTTGCGACTGGCGTTAAAAGCTTTCAGCACTTCATCCGTAAGGTCAGCTTTCTCATCAACAAACAGCATGCCTTCGTTTTTGACAAAGATAAAGGAGTAGCCATTTTTACGACCGAACTCCTGAATGACCTTCTCCATCCCCTCGAGAATTTTGCGGGTAAACTCCTCGTCCTTCCCCTGCAGTTCATCCTGGGCATCCTTGGTAAAACGCTGGAATTCCTTGAGGCGCTGCTGATAGTCCTTCTCTTTGGTGGCTCTGACCGACTCGGACAGCAGCATGCCCTGTTTTTCAAGATCATCCTTCAATTTTTTGATCTCTTCCTGCTTTGCATTGATCTCGTCCTGATATTTCTTAACGCGGGCCGCCAACTGCTCCTTGGCCTCTTTACCAGCTTCCGAGGTATTCAACGCCCGCTGCATATCAATGTAGCCAAGCTTGACATCTGCCGCAAAACCCGACGTAGCCGCCAGACAACATGCCAGTAAACCTGCCAGAATGACTTTTTTCATAAACCTTCTCCTTTTATATGGTTATACAGTTCGTTCAAACCGAAACATGCACTCTAAAACAAGCTTCCGATGGAGAACTCGAAACGTCCGCTGCTGCTATCCAATCCTCCGCGAGGATTGAGCGGAATGCCGTACTCCAAACGCAGCGGCCCGATAGGGGATGCCCACCGAATACCGCCGCCATAGCTCATCAAAATGGAACTGAACATTTTCTGGTCCTCACCATAGGCGTTGCCGTAATCAAAAAAGACCACACCCTTGATTCCGGCCTCCTGTAACAGCGGGAAGGTGAATTCAGCGTTGCCGAAAATCTCCTTGTTGCCACCCAGGTAGATTTGTTCAGTTGTAACATTGCCGTTGTGATCGGGAAGTGTCTGGCTCTTAACGGGAGAAACTGTCCTGGCCCTGTATCCACGTAACGAGAAGATACCGCCGAGATAAAATTTTTCATCGATCGGAACCGGCTTGCCCACATCCTGAATATACCCAACCGTCAGCTTCGTTGAAAAAATCAGCTTCTTGTAGATCGGGTAAAACCAGGTACTCTCGCCGATATAACGGGCGTACTTGTTGTCCCCCCCCAGTCCGGCGTACTCCAGAGAAAGCGAATTGATCATTCCGCTGGATGGATCAAGCCGGTAATCGGTTGTATTGCGAGTAATGCTGCCGAAAACCGAACTGGTTGTGGATCCACCCAATGGATAATTGGTCGGGTCTTTGGTGCTGAGTGTGTGGTACGAGATATTGGGATCATAAATATCCTTGAACTCGTACTTGTACATGAAAAAAGTGCCGACATAATCGCTAAGCGGATAGCCGGCCTTGATATCACCACCGGTCAGGCGGCGGCTGTAGTCGGTATACTCGCGCTCTGAACGGTATATGTCACCACCCAGCGTCCATTTGGTATCCATAAAATAGGGGTCAGTCAACCCAAGCGAATAGGTCTGGGATTTCCCGCCGATGGACCCTGACAAGTTGGCTTTGAGACCCAGGCCCAAGAAGTTGGCCTGTTGGACTGAGCCCTGTCCGATAATGCCGTCAAGTGAACTATAACCGCCACCAATGCTAAATGTGCCGGTCGGTTTTTCCTTGACAGTGACATCCACGTTAAGTTTGTTGGCGGAGCTCCCTTTGGCCGTTGCCAGGGTCGCTTCCTCAAAATAGCCGGTATTCATCAGATTCTGCTTACTGCGTTTCAGTCCGGTGGCGCTGTAGAGCTCACCTTCAGACAGACGCAGTTCACGACGCACTACCTTGTCCCGCGTCTTGGGGTTGCCGGATATATTGATCCGTTCGAACGTAACCAGCTCCCCTTTTTCCATGTCAAATGTCAGATCAACACTTTTCTTCTCAGCATCAACCTTGGTAAGAGGATTGACGTTTGCATATGCATAACCCTTGTCAGCATAGACGTCTGTCAGGGTAAAAATATCGGTACGCAGTATGGAGCGGCTGAAAAGATCTCCCGGCTCACTCTTGAGCTTCTTTCTCAGCTCATCAGCTGGTTCGAGAAGTTCACCCATAAAACTGATCTCGCCTACACGAAACTGTTCGCCCTCAGTGATACCAACCGTAACCTCCAGAGCATCTTTGGAAGCAGACATGACAACGGCCGGTTCACCAACTTTGACATTGATAAAGCCGTTGTTCATATAAAAATCGGCGATCAGTGCGGCGTCGTTTTTCAGAACCTCTTCCTTGTAGGTTCCGGCACCCGTCAACCAGGAAAGAAACCACCGTTCCGAAGTTTCCATGACACCCCGCAGTTTCCGGTTGCTGAAGGCGTTGTTACCGTCAAAACGGATCGTACGAATCAGGATCTTGTTGCCTTCACTGATCTTGAAGGTCACCGCCAGATCCGTAGGAGAACTTTTAACTATTTCTGGTTCAACCTCAGCTAGGTAATAGCCTTCATCTCCGTACAGCTTCTTGATCTTGGCAACACTTTTAGTCAGCTCCTTGGCTGCAAAGATGGAGTTCAGCCTGAACTCCAGTGCTTCCTTAAGCTTATCGGTTGCCAGTTCCTTGTTTCCTTCAAAGGTAATTGATCGTACTATCGGTTTTTCCGAAACCGTATAAACCAGCACGGTTCCTTTGGACGATTCTTCCGTGGCAGCCAGTACATCCTGAAAATGTCCGAGTTTGTAAATGGAGCGAACATCGGCATCGGTCGCTTCACCACTGATAACATCGCCGGCCTTTATTTTAACGGCATTCAGAATAGCGGCCTTTTCAATGCGGCGATTACCTTTGACAACCACCTCGACAATTTTATCGCCTTCAGCGGAGGCAGCTCCGACAGCAAGCAGCTGCAACAGTACGCATATAATCGAAATACGTGAAATGGGCACTCTTCCCCCAACTAACCAGAATTTATTCCAACCTACCATCAATCAACCGGACCGTCCGACCCATGGCGGCAGCCAATTGTTCATTATGAGTAACGATAACTAGTGTCAATCCCTTTTTCTGTTGCAGTTCCGCCAGCACAGCATGCACCCCTTGACTGGTCTTCATGTCCAGATTGCCTGTCGGTTCATCCGCCAACAATATCGACGGAGACAACACCAGAGCGCGGGCAATTGCCACCCGTTGCTGTTCACCTCCCGACATCTCACCAGGACGATGCTCCATGCGCTCTGCCAGTCCAACATCCGTCAACAACTCCTCAGCCAGGGAGCGGGCCTCTGCCTGCGGAATCCGGGCGATCAATGCCGGCATCATAACATTTTCCAAGGCTGTGAACTCTGAAAGCAAGTGATGAAACTGAAATACAAAGCCGATGCTCCGGTTACGGAAGGCTGCCAGCTCCCGATCATCCTTGGAAAAAAGGTCTTCACCGTTGAACACGACGGTCCCGGAAGAAGGGCGGTCCAAAGCCCCCAAAAGATGGAGCAGCGTACTTTTACCTGCGCCGGACGCCCCCACCAGCGCCGTCGTTGTCGCTGCCTCCAGGGTCAGGTCGATACCCTTCAGAACTTCGACGCTGTTTTTGCCGATCTGGTACGTTTTGCAGAGAGCACGAATCTCCAGCAGGCTACTCATAGCGCAATGCCTCTGCCGGCAACATCCTCGAAGCCTGCCAGGCCGGATACAGCGTAGCAATGAATGAAATCAGGATCGCTGTCACAGAAATCAGTACAACATCGGCCGGAACCACCTGTGATGGGAATCGGTCCAGATAGTAGATATCCTTGCTGAAAAAATTCTGACCTGTGACTTTCTGAATCACGGTTATAATCGGCTCGAGGTTAAGAGCCACCAGCAGACCGGAAACCACCCCAAGTACAGTCCCGATTATCCCGATAACCAGCCCTTCCAGCACAAAAATTTTCATGATGCTGGTGCCGGTCGCCCCCATAGATTTAAGGATGGCGATGTCACGGTTCTTTTCCATGACAACCATAAAAAGCGTTGAGGCGATACCGAAGGCCGCCACAAGAACGATCAGGGTCAGGATGATGAACATGACTACCTTTTCGGTCTTGAGTGCAAAAAGGATGTTCCGGTTCATCTGCATCCAATCCCTTGCGTGATACTCGATACCCAAGGCGCGGTTTATACTGCCGGCCAGCGCACCGGTATGATAAACATCCTCTACCTTGAGCTGAATGCCGGTCACCGTATCGCCCAGATCAAAAAAGGATTGCGCCTGCCCTAGACTGATATACGCCAGCGTCGAATCATATTCGAACATGCCGGTGTTAAAAATACCGGCCACACGAAACGGTTTCATCTTGGGCATCATACCGAACGGGGTAATGTTTCCCATCGGTGAAATGACGTTGACTTTTCCCCCCACGAACAGATTGAGGTGTTTGGCCAGCTCTTTTCCGACCAGCAATCCAGGCAGCGCGTCGGAACCCTCTCTCATATTCGGTTCCAGGTGTTCAACCGTCCCCTCTACCACTGATTTGCTCAAACGTGTAACCTGTCGGTCAGTAGCAACATCAATGCCCCGCAGAACAACCCCGGAGACATTTTTGCCGGAAGATAGCATAACCTGATTGTAAATAAAAGGCGTGGCCGCCGTGACTCCCTTGAAGCCCTTCAACGTTTCCATCACCCCCCGGTAATCTTCCATGGGGGAACCATTACGAACCACAACCACATGGGCATTGGTTCCGAGAATCTTTTCCTTAAGATCCTCCTCAAAACCGGTCATAACCGCCAGCACGATAATCAGCGCCATGACACCCAGCATAACACCGGCAGTAGAGATAAAAGTAATTATAGATATGAAGGTGGACTTGCGCTTGGCCTTCAGGTAGCGCAAACCGATTAACAGTTCAAATGGCATTGTACTATCTGGTCTCTTTTCTCAACTGCGGAAACAGGATAACATCACGAATCGAGGCCGAATCGGTCAGCAGCATCACCAGACGATCAATCCCGATCCCTTCGCCAGCGGTCGGCGGCATACCGTATTCAAGAGCGCGGACGTAGTCTTCATCCATGTAATGGGCCTCTTCGTCACCCTTGTCTTTTTCGGCAACCTGCGCCAGAAAACGCTCCTTCTGATCCACAGGATCATTAAGCTCCGAGAATGCATTGGCAATCTCGCGACCACCGATAATCAGCTCGAACCTGTCAACCAGCTCCGGATTGTGATCATTCTTGCGTGAGAGCGGTGATACCTCCGTGGGATATGCCGTAATGAAAGTCGGCTGAATCAACTTGTGTTCGGCCACCTCTTCAAAGATTTCCATCAGAAGTTTGCCGTACCCGATGTCAGCGGGCAGGTCCAGTCCGATGCTGCGGGCATAAGCCAGCGCCAGATCGCGGTCATCCAGATGTTTAGCGTCTATATCACCGTACTCCAGGACGGCTTCGCGCACCGTCAGACGTTTCCACGGCCGTTGAAAGCTGATCTCCAGCCCCTGATTGGTAAAATCGAGGGTACCAAGCACTTCCTGGGCAACATGGCAGAACAGTTCTTCAGTGAAATCCATCAGGTCCTCGTACGTTGCATAAGCCTGATAGAACTCCATCATCGTGAATTCAGGATTGTGGCGGACGGAGATCCCCTCATTCCGGAAATTGCGGTTGATCTCGAATACCCGTTCCATACCTCCAACAACCAGACGTTTGAGGTACAGTTCCGGGGCAACCCTCAGGTAGAGTTCCATATCCAGGGCGTTATGGTGGGTGATGAACGGCCGGGCCGTTGCGCCTCCAGGGATCTGATGCATCATAGGGGTTTCTACTTCCAGGAAATCACGCCCCGTCATAAAAGCCCGGATCAGATTTACGATGCGGGAACGCTTGATGAAAATGTCGCGGGCTTCCGGATTGACGATCAAATCAACATAGCGCTGACGATAGCGGGTTTCCACATCAGTTAGACCATGGAATTTTTCCGGTAATGGATGCAGACATTTAACCAGCAGCCGGACAGTGCGGGCATGCAGTGACAGTTCACCCGTCTTGGTGCGGAAAGGGTACCCCTCAGCCCCGATGATATCGCCGATATCAAAGGATTCAAAAGCCTCAAAGGCCTCCTCACCGATTTCATCCTTTTTCACATACAGCTGTACGCGCCCCTTGCGGTCCTGCAACTGAATGAAAGCCGCCTTGCCAAAAGAACGGCGGGCGAGGATACGCCCGGCTATAACGTAAATGTCGTCCTTGGCATCAATCTGCTCTTTATCACCATAGGCAGCCTGAAAATCGGCCGAGGTATGCTGCGGTTTAAAATCATTGGGATAGGGATTGACTCCTGCCTCCCAGAGGGTATCCACCTTACGACGACGTTGCAGCAAAAGTTCGCTTAATTCTTCCATGGTTAAACGGGACCTTTCTTGGTAAGCCTACTGATAGTTTCTCCTATCATGCAGCGGTAAATAAAGTATCCAACGAACCTAGATCAATAAATTCTTCGGATAGTATGATTTGCAGAATCGGTAAGGTAAAGACTCTTCCCATCCGTGACAATACCTGAAGGATAGTGGAAGCGCGCAACAGACACATTTCCATCAATGGTTCCATAGCTCCCTGCGGCTCCGGCAATTGTTACAATGCTTCTATCCGCGAGCAAGAGACGGCGGACAGTACTGTTATTGGTATCGGTAATATAAAGATATGTGCCATCAGTGGTAATTCCATTGGGCTGGTCAAATAGGTTGCTATCGGCAACAAGAGCTTCAGGAGTGCCGGTAACACCCGTTCTGCCAGCAATTCGCTCAACCTTGCCGGTAGCAATATCGATGACCCGCACTGTCCGGTTATTAAAGTCGCAGACATAAAGATTCGGGCCGTCGCAGGTGATGCGGGTGGGGAGATTAAATCTGGCGGCACTGCCGATCCCGTCATCTGATCCCACTGAACCGGAGGACCCAGCTAGTGTTTTCACGGTTCCGCTAACCTTATCAATCCAACGTATCGTATTGCTGGAGTCAGTTACATACAGATATTTAGCATCATTGGTTATGCCATTCAGCTGATTGAATCTGGCGTCCGAACCCGTGACATGATCTACTGACCCCGAATTCCCAGCCAATCCGGCGAGAGTTGTAACGGTTCTATCAAGGATATTGATTTTTCGAACCGTAAAATTCGCATCCGTAACATACAGAAAGTCACCATCTGATGTAATCGCATTAGGGGAATAAAAGGTTGGCGGGCCATCGGCGGTATTAGCAGAACCGCCAATTCCTTTGACGCCGGCGAAGGTTTCAACCTTTCCGGTCGCAAGTTCCATCTTGCGTATTATATGGTTCCAGTAATCCGTAATATAAAGGTTGCCTTTCCCATCAGTTGTTACACCGTTTGGTTGATAAAATTTTGCCAGTGTTCCAACAAGATCATCTGAACCAATCGTTCCCGCTATGCCGGCAACGGTAGATACATTACTGAAAACCGGAAGAACCGCGCCTTGAACGGAACCACCTAACAAGGTCCCCGGTGCCGAGGCTTTGGGCGTAATATCTGCGGCAGCCGGTGAGCCGTACACCTGAATGACATTGGTACTACCGGTACTACCGCCACACGCTCCTAATAAAACTGTCACAAGCAATAGTGACATAACAGCAAATATATTCCGCATCTCCAGCTCCTGATTACTACTACGTTAACAACCGGCTTCATTTAAACAACTCGCCAGGCAATACACCTTGGCAGGTTACATTCCCTCTTCTTCAGTCTTCTTTTTATTCCGGGCCTTTGACACTGGCTTCTTCTTTTTCTCTGCAACAACCACCAACGGCAATACAGGGTCTTCCGCGTTCTTTTTTACCGGCGACCGGCGGCGTGGTTTGGGGGCGGCAGTATCTTCGGCAGGCTCACTGACTGGCGGCGCTGGCAGCTTGACCTCTTCGGTCACAGGCTTCTTTGCCGCCCGGGATGGTCTCACTGATTTTGGTTTATCTGCCGGGGCCTTAACACTCTTGGGCTTTTTTTCAACAGACGGTTTCGACGTCGGAACCTCTGCCGGCATTGGCACTTCCGCTGCGTCGGCTTCATCAGTCAAGGCGACTGTGACAGCCGAGCCATCAGTCGTCGTCTTTGCACCTTTCTTGCCGCGTCGGCGTTTGCGTTTGGCCTTTTCCGCTGTTTCCTTCGGCTCTGATGGGTCCGGAGTCGCTTCAACATCCGTTTCATGTCCGGAAGCCGGAGCTTCAATTACAGACTCTGGCGAACCCGCATGCTCATCTACCGGTTTAGCACCTTTTTTACCGCGACGGCGTTTGCGCTTCTTGGGTTTTGCAGGTGCGTCTTCCCCACTGTTTTCGCCGCCGACACCCTCGTCACCCTCAACCGATTCGACTCCGGATTCGGCCGTTTCCAAAACGGCCGGAACATGTTCAGCGGCCAGCGACGTATTGTCACCTGTACTCTTTTTCTTTTTGCGACGACGCTTGCGTTTTTTGGTACCATCCGAAAGAGCTGCAGCGTCTTCCGTCTGTTCAGCAGCTACGGTTTTTTCCGCAACCGGTTCAATCTTGGGGGCGGGCTTATGGGCCTCTTTGGCCTCCGCCTCCGACTTGGCAAAATCTTCAGCCCGCGGAGTTTCACGCTTCACCGTTTCCAATTCCAGCTGATTCAGCAGATAGGATGTTTTACCTTTAACCGTAACCTCGATCTCGTAATCATTCTCTATCTGGGTTAGTTCACGCTTCTTGCGGTTCAGGAGGTAATAAGCCACTTCCAGGGGCAGACCGCCATGCACCTCGGCTACCGTCCCCTTGGCAGCAGCACCGTGCACCTTGCGCAGAAAAGAGAGCGCCATAGCCTCTACCGATTTGACCTTACCACGCCCCTCACAGTGGGGGCATTCCAAGTGGATGGCATCGTTAAGGGTCTTGGCAATGCGCTGACGCGACATCTCCAGCATGCCGAATTCTGAAATGCGGCCAATATTGACCCTGGCCTTGTCCATCTTGAGGGCATGCTTGAGGGTCTTTTCGACCTCATGATTGTGCCGGTTCTCCCGCATATCGATAAAATCGATGACAATCAGCCCACCAAGGTCGCGCAGCCGCAGCTGACGGGCAACCTCTTCGGCAGCCTCCATATTGGTTTTGAAGGCGGTATCTTCAATGCCACGCTCACCGCTGGACTTGCCAGAGTTGACATCAATACTGACCAGCGCTTCGGTCGGTTCAATGATCAGGGAGCCACCGGAAGGCAGCGCGACCCGTTTTTCATAAATCTGATCAATCTGCTCTTCCAACTGGAAACGAGAAAAGATCGGGCGCTTTTCCTTGTGCAACTTGACCAGCTTCTCGCACTTGGGCATGGTCTCGCGAAAGAATTCTTTGGCCTCACGGTAGGCATCCTTGCTATCCACCAGTACTTCATCTATGTCATCGGAATAATAATCACGGATCGTTCGTATGATCAGACCGCGATCCTGATAAATCTCCCCGGCACCTTTGATTTCTGCGGCACTCTTTTTAATGTTGCCGTACATTTCGAGCAGGTTATCGAGATCTTTCTGCAGTTCTTCCGGGGTCCTGCCGACAGCTTCGGTGCGAATGATGTATCCGATACCTTCGGGAACATTCATTCCGGCAACTATCTCTTTCAGCTTCTTGCGTTCGCCTTCCTGCTCAACCTTGCGCGAAATTCCGGCAGAGTCACTTCCCGGCATGATCACCATGTAACGACCCGGCAGGGAAACATAGCTGGTGAGGGCCGACCCTTTATGGTCGCGCTCATCCTTCTCTACCTGTACGATCAGCTCCTGACCACGACGCAAGACCTCCTGGATACGAGGGCGTCGTTTACGCTGGTCTTCGGGTACGTCATCCCGCCACTGCCAGAAATCCGGGTGCAGTTCACCCATCTGCAGAAAACCGGGCTTGGAACGCCCAATATCGACAAAAGCAGCCTGCAGCCCGGGCTCAACCCGCAGGACGACCCCTTTGTATATGTTTCCTTTTGTCTGTTCCTTGCCGGTAATTTCTATGTTCAGCTCCATCAGTCGCCCGTCATGCACAATTGCAACACGAGCCTCCTCAGGGTGCATAACATTTATCAGCATCTTTTTGCTTACGGTAGTACTCATTACGTTGCGGCCTTTCAGATGGGTAACCCCATGTCATAGTTCAAAATTGAAAGATTATATATGTTTTGGCACTGAAAGCAAAGAAAAAGGCGGTACAGGTTCCCCCGTACCGCCTCGAATGTTATTCGACAAACCGAAACTACATCATCCACTTTGCCAACAGCGGCACGATCAGCAGGGATACGATGTTGATGATCTTGATCATCGGGTTAACAGCCGGACCGGCTGTATCCTTGTAGGGGTCGCCAACGGTGTCTCCGGTAACGGCAGCCTTGTGGGCCTCGCCACCTTTACCACCATGGTGGCCATCTTCAATGTATTTCTTGGCGTTATCCCAGGCACCACCACCGGTGGTCATGGAGATTGCCACGAAGATACCGGTTACGATGGTGCCGACTATCACACCACCCAGCGCCTTGGGGCCCAAGGTAAAGCCGACAACAATCGGAGCCAGAATCGGAATCAAGGCCGGAATGACCATCTCTTTCAGTGCGGTTTTGGTGACAATGTCGACGCAGGCGGCGTAGTCCGGTTTGCCGGTACCTTCCATGATGCCCGGAATCTCGCGGAACTGACGACGGACTTCGACGACGACTGCGCCACCGGCAGTGCCGACCGCTTCCATGCACATGGCCGCAAAGTAGTATGGCAACATGCCGCCGATAAACAGGCCGACGATGATGTAAGGATCGGACAGATCGAAGGTAAGCGGTTGGCTGCCAGCCTGCAGAAGAGCCTTGAGCTCGTCAACGTAGGAGGTGAAAAGAATTACGGCAGCCAGACCGGCCGAGCCAATGGCATATCCCTTGGTAACGGCCTTGGTGGTATTGCCGACCGCATCCAGCGGATCGGTGACATCGCGAACCGACTTGTCCAGTTCAGCCATTTCAGCGATGCCGCCAGCGTTATCGGTGATCGGGCCGTAGGCATCCATAGCAACAACAATGCCGGTCAGAGAGAGCATGGAGACGGCAGCGATGGCGATGCCGTAGACACCGGCACACTGAAAAGAGACAACAATGCCTGCGGCAATAACAATTACCGGGGCAGCGGTGGACTTCATGGAGATGCCGAGACCGGCGATGACATTGGTGCCGTGACCGGTGGTGGAAGCCTGGGCAATATGCTTAACCGGGGCGTACTCGGTGGATGTGTAGTATTCTGTGATCCAGAAGATGGCACCGGTGACTGCCAGGCCAACCAGAGATGAGATGAAGATATTAGCCGCACTGAAGCTCACTCCTGCGGCATTGGTAAGCCCCTGCGGGAACATCTGAACGGTGACAAAGTAGAAGGCGATACAGGCGATCACGCCGGATGCGATCAGTCCTTTGTAGAGGGCCGGCATGATCTTGCCGCTGGCACCCAGTTTGACAAAAAAGGTACCGATGATCGAAGCAATGATGGAAATGCCACCCAGAATCAGCGGATAGTTCACTGCCGCAGAGTTACCGGTAAAGGTCATGGCGCCCAGCAGCATGGCTGCGATCAAGGTTACGGCATAGGTTTCAAAAAGGTCGGCGGCCATACCGGCGCAGTCACCAACGTTGTCACCTACGTTATCGGCGATAACCGCCGGGTTACGGGGGTCATCCTCTGGGATACCGGCTTCAACCTTACCAACCAGGTCAGCGCCGACATCAGCGCCCTTGGTAAAAATACCACCACCCAGTCGGGCGAAGATCGAGATCAGCGAACCGCCGAAGCCGAGGCCAACCAGTTGGCTGATAACTTCCTTGAGCGGGGCACCAGGCATAAGCTTGAGAAGAACCATGTAATAGCCGGCTACGCCCAACAGGCCCAGGCCAACCACCAGCATACCGGTGATGGCACCGCCTCTGAATGCAACATCGAGTGCCTTTTTGATGCCGCTTTTCGCGGCCTCGGTGGTGCGAACGTTGGCCCGCACAGAAACGAACATACCGATAAAACCGGTCAAGCCCGAAAAGAGCGCACCAATCAGGAAGCCGATGGCGGTCTTTGCTCCGAGCGGCGCCGGAAGTGCGAACAGAATCACAAATACGATCGCCCCCACTACAGCGATGATGGTGTACTGGCGCTTCATGTAGGCGCCGGCACCCTCCTGAATCGCAGCAGCAATCTGCTTCATGCGATCGTTGCCCTGTGGCAAGCCCAGGATCCACTGTGCCGAGATCAGTCCATAAGCGACTGCCGCAGCTGCGCAAACCAGAGCAAAAACTACTGCATACTGTTCCATTTTTGTAACTCCTCCTGTGTCTATTGTAGCCCTTCAAGGCCTCGATCTCATCAGATGCAAAAACGGAAAATTGTTAAAGGAATCGATGCTGTTTGTCAATATATATTTGTTTTTTTCATACGTTCCGCCCGTCCAATGCGCCCTCATCCTTGTCAATGTCCGGCCGGCGTGATATACGGTTAGTCTGTTATCACCCAACCAAAAGGAGCAGACCGATGACATCAATCAGAATTTTACTGGTGGCAGCCTGCCTGACAAGTCTCGCCGGCTGTGCCTCGCAAAGTGCGCTGGATTCAACCCGTAACGATATGGATTCGCTCAGGTCCCGCCTGTACACCGTAGAAAAAAATCTAGGGGGTATTCGCAGCGAGTCAAAAGAGGGAATAGGAACAATCGAGAAAAACCTGAAGTCCGACGTGGATGCTGTCCGCAAACTGGCGGCCGATATACAGGCCACGATCGACAGCACCAAAACTGAAATGCAGGCCATGAACGGCAAGCTCGACGACATGGGTATTGCCCTGAAAAAACCGACCGATGATTTGACCCGCTATCGCGAAGACGCCGACAAGCGAATCATCGCCCTGGAGGACCGCATCATCAAACTTCAAACAGCCCTGGACGAACTCACCAAAAAATTCAGTGATTTTTCCAAGCCTAAGGAAGTTCCCGCTACACCCGATTCCGTCTACTTGAAAGGTCTGGACACGTTTAAATCCGGCGACATGTCTGCTGCACGCGAGATATTCACCGCTTTCCTGGAAAAATACCCTCAGCATGACCTGGCTGCCAACGCCCACTACTGGATCGGCGAAACACATTACAGCGAAAAGAGCTATGAACCGGCCATCCTCTCCTTCCAGGAAGTCATCAAAAACTACCCCCTGAAAGAGAAGGTTCCGGCAGCCATGCTCAAACAGGCCATGGCTTTCAATGCTATCAACGACACCAAGAGCGCCAAGTACGTCCTGAAAAAGCTGATCGAAAGCTTCCCCAAAAACGATGAGGCTGCCAAGGCAAAAGAACTGCTAAAAGAGATCAAATAAGCGCTGGTATACAGCTGTGAAACAGAAAAAGGGCGGATCCACACAGGAACCGCCCTTTTTCTATTCAATTCTCAGATACCTGCGACACTCGTCAGAGCACGCCTTTGGTGGACATGACACCTTCAACCCGAGGATCGGTCTGGGTGGCGACATCCATCGCCCTGGCAAACGCTTTAAAACAAGCCTCAATGATATGATGAACATTCTCACCGTACATCACATTGATATGCAGGTTGAGCCCGGCATTATTGACGAAGGCCTGAAAGAATTCGCGGGCCAGTTCGACATCAAAATCACCGATCTTCACCTTTGGCAGGCGGACATTGTAAACCAGATAGGGGCGGCCCGAAATGTCTATGGATACGGATGCCAGGGTTTCATCCATGGGAACGGAAGCCTGGCCGTAACGACGAATCCCTTTCTTGTCACCCAGAGCCTGCTTGAAGGCATCGCCCAGAACAATACCGATATCCTCAACCGTGTGATGAAAATCGATGTCGATATCACCACTTGCTTCAACTTTCAGGTCGAACAAACCATGGCGGGCAAACAGATTGAGCATATGGTCAAGAAATGGAACTGATGTACAGATTGCGCCTTTACCGCTACCATCCACATTCAGTTCCAGACGTATTCTGGTCTCGTTTGTAATTCTTTCAAGCGTGGCCGCACGGGCCATAACACACCTCCGACTGCCGCATGTCCTTGCGGCAGAAATCTAGCGTTTCTCAATGACAGCGAATTTGTCCAACGGATTGCCCAGCAGCAGAAATGCCTTACCGTCAGTTTCATCCCACAGAGAGATGTACCCCTTCCACCCCTTGTCAACAATCAGTGACTTGAGTGTGTAGAGCACCTCTGAAGCAGGTGGTTCATGGAAAGCATTATATCCACAGTATCCGCCGGGCGGAATCAGACGGAACGCTCCGTATCCCTTTGATTCATTACGTTTCAACAGGGTTGGCTTATCGTTTTCCCAGTATATCTCTTCGTAAGCGGTCCAGCCGCATACAGGGCACATCAGACGCCGGGCACTATTCTTTCCCCATGCCTCCGTATCGACCCGTCCGTACTCGAATCCGCATTGGCCACACATTTCATACATATCTTTCAGCGGCATACACCCTCCCTATCCGATTTCAGTAACTGCAGCAAATGTTTTTTCCATCTCTTCCCTGGTGCCTATGGAGATGCGCAGCCCGTGGCAGAGCAGCGGATCACTAAAATGACGCACCAGAATCTTTCTGTCATACAGACCGTCATAGACCCTCTTGCCATTACGGTCCGGCGGCGAGGCGAAAACAAAATTCCCCTGTGATGGAATCACGTCGTAGCCAATGGTCTTCAACTGAGCCGAAAACCATTCCCTGGTTTCCCGTATGCGACGACAACACTCCCTGAAATACTCCTGATCCTTTAATGCTGCCACGCAAGCCGCCTGCGCCAGACGGTCCAGGTTGTAATGGTCGCGAATCTTATCCAGTGCTGCAATCACTTCAGGGCGGGCAATGGCAAGTCCAAGACGCATCCCCGCCAGAGAATAACTCTTTGAGAGCGTACGGGTCACGACAACATTATCATATTTCCGCACAAGCTCAAGTGCATTACCGTCAGCAAAATCCGCATAGGCTTCGTCAACAACCAGCATTCCGCCGCAGCTTCCAGCCAAATCCTCAATGTATTCCAGCGGAAACGAGAAACCGAGCGGTGAATTGGGGGTTGTCAGAAAAAATATTGTGCCGTTAAAAAACTCCGGAAAGGCCTCAATACGATTTTTGTCATTGAGTCCGTAGGTGCACACCACAGCCCCCTGAATTTCCGCGAGGGTCGAATAGTACGAATAGGAGGGGTGCACATATCCAACCTCCTGCCCCTGCCCGGCGCAGGCCCGAATCAGGTTATTGAGCACCTCGTCGGAACCGTTGGCCATGATGATCCAGGAGGGGTCAAAACCGTACAGTTCGGCAGCGGCTTCCCGCAACGCCTGGCTGCTGGCACTGGGATAGGAACGCAGGCTGGCGCCGTCACTGCCCAGTTCCGCCAGAATGGCTTCTCTAACCCTCGGAGAGGGCGGGTACGGATTTTCGTTAGTATTGAGCTTGATCCATGAAGCGATGTCAGGTGGCTGAAAACCGGGAACATACCCCTGCATTGCAGCAATATTCGGACGAAGTGTAATCATGCGCCATCTCCCAGCCTGATTCCCACCGACTTGCCATGGGCCTCCAGCCCTTCCAGCCCGGCAATGCGAACGATGTCATTTCCCAGCCGCTTCAGTCCGCCTTCCGAGAAGTACACGATCGAGGATTTTTTGACAAAGTCATCCACCGACAGCGGCGAGAAGAAACGGGCTGTGCCACCGGTCGGGAGGGTGTGGTTGGGGCCGGCCAGATAGTCGCCGGCGGCCTCAGGGGTCCAGTGTCCCATAAATATGGCACCGGCATTGGTGATCTGCGGCAGGATTGCAAACGGATCTGCCACAGCCAGTTCCAGGTGCTCCGGCGCAATCCGGTTGGAGAACTCGATCACCTCATCCAGTGTCTCGGCCACGATGATGGCCCCGTATTTTTCCCACGATGCACGGGCAATCGTTTCCCGTGACAGCAGCGCCAGCTGCCGCTCAACCTCAATGGCAACCTTTTCGCCAAAGGCACGATCCGTGGTAATCAGGATCGAAGACGCCAGTTCGTCATGTTCTGCCTGGGAGAGCAGATCAGCCGCAATGTGAGCGGGGGTACCGCTGCCGTCGCTGATGACCAGAATCTCGCTCGGACCGGCAATCATGTCGATGCCGACCTGACCAAAAACCAGCTTTTTAGCCGTTGCAACGTAGATATTGCCCGGCCCGGTGATTTTATCCACCCGGGGCACCGTCTGCGTGCCATAGGCCAGGGCCGCCACCGCCTGGGCGCCGCCAATCCGGAAAATGCGGTCGACACCGGACAGGCTGGCGGCTACCAGAACGTGAGGATTGATTTCCCCCCCCGGAGTCGGAGCCACCATGATTATTTCACCGACCCCGGCCACCTTGGCAGGGACAGCGTTCATAATTACACTGCTGGGATAACTGGCCTTGCCGCCAGGGACATAGATCCCGACGCGCTGCAGGGGTGTCACCTTCTGCCCCAGCATGACATCCGGCTCTTCCGTTGAAAGCCAGGTCTGCTGTTTCTGTTTCTGATGGAAGCGGGACACCCGTTCCACCGCCAGCCGCAGGGCGGCCACATCAGCCTCTGCAACCTGACCGAAGGCCTTTTCAATATCAGCGGCCGTAACTTCAAGCTCGGCCAATGATGATGCCTCAAGTCGATCAAACCGTCTGGTGAGCTCAAGCACTGCCTCATCACCACGCTTGCGGACATCACCAATGATGTCGAGAACCACCTGTTCCACTTCGCGCCCGTTCTCTTCGCCGCGGGAAAGAATGGCATTGAACGTTGCTTCAAAATCCTGGTCGTGAATGTGCAGGAAAAGCATTATTACTCTGCTCCGCTCGCCTGAAGCAAGCGCTCCAGGCCCTGTATGATTTCGGTAATTTTTGTGTGCTTGGTTTTCAGGCTGGCACGGTTGACAATCAACCGGGTGGTTATTTCAGCGATGGTTTCCACCTCCACCAGTCCGTTCTGGCGCAATGTCTCACCGGTGGAAACCAGGTCAACAATGCGTTCTGAGAGTCCCACCAGGGGAGCCAGCTCGATGGAGCCATATAGTTTGATAATTTCAACCTGAATGCCTTTTGAGGCGAAGTAGCTCTCGGCAACATGCGGATATTTGGTCGCAATCCGGATATGGGACCAACCGGAGGGATCGTCATCACGGGCGAGTCCGGCCGGTTCCGCCACCATCATCCGGCAATAACCGAACTTGAGATCCAGGGGTTCATAGATATCTTTCCCCTGTTCCATCAGGGTATCCTTCCCGACAATTCCCAGGTCGGCACAGCCGTACTCCACATAGGTTGGCACATCGGTGGCCCGAACAATCATGTAGCGCATGCGCTGTTCAGCATTCTCAAAAATCAGCTTGCGGGAATCGGAAAGTAATTCACGGCAATCAATGCCGATTTTGCCGAAAAGCTCTACCGACTCTTCCAGGATACGTCCCTTGGGGATTGCTATGGTAATCCAATCATTCATATCGTTCCTAATGTAGGGGCGACCGACCGGTCGCCCCTACGGAAAATTATTCTTTGACTCTGACAATGTCAGCTCCCAAACCGGCCAGCTTCTTTTCAATGGACTCATACCCGCGATCCAGATGGTAAATACGGGTCACCTCGGTCGTACCTTCAGCAGCTAGGCCGGCCAGGATCAATGACGCAGACGCCCGCAGGTCCGTCGCCATGGAAGGAGCCCCGGACAGTTTCTTGATCCCTTTGACGGTGGCAGTATTACCTTCAATGGTAATATCTGCGCCGAAACGCAACAGTTCGGAAACGTGCATGAAGCGGTTTTCAAAGATATTCTCGCTAATGACACTGGCGCCATCGGCCACGCACATCATGGCCATGAACTGAGCCTGCATGTCGGTGGGAAAACCAGGATACGGACGGGTCTTGATGTTGACGCTCTTAAGCCGCTTGGGTCCTCTGATCCGTACAACACCATCACGGCTGGTAATCTCAACCCCGGCATCCTGCATCTTGAAAGCCAATGCATCCAGATGCTCCAGCTTCATGCCGTTGATCCGTATATCTCCCCCGGTCATGGCCGCTGCGATCATAAACGTGCCGGCCTCAATGCGATCAGGCATAACCTCATAGTTGGCGGAAGACAGCTCAGATACACCCTGAATACGAATCGTGTCGGTTCCGGCTCCCTCTATCTTTGCACCCATGCGGTTCAGATACTGACCGAGATCAACGATCTCCGGTTCACGGGCGGCATTTTCAAGAACGGTTTCGCCCTTGGCTGTAGCAGCCGCCATCATCAGATGCTCCGTACCACCAACCGTTGAGACATCAAAGTTGATGCGGGCACCTTTGAGACGTTTGGCCTTGGCCTCCACATAGCCGTGCTCAAGGGTGATCTCAGCACCAAGGGCCTGCAACCCCTTGAGGTGAAGATTGATCGGACGGGCGCCAATGGCGCACCCGCCGGGAAGCGAGACCCTGGCCTTGCCAAAACGGGACAACAGCGGACCGAGCACCAATACAGATGCACGCATGGTCTTGACCAGATCATAGGTAGCCTCGTGGCTGTTGATGCCCGCCGTATCTATTTTAACCACATGCCCGTTGCCCTCTACCTGTGCACCCAGTGATTCCAACACCTTGATAGTGGTATTAATATCCCGCAAGAAGGGAACGTTGCGAATCTCATTCAATCCCGGTGCCAGAATTGTCGAAACAAAGAGAGGCAGGGCCGCATTTTTTGAGCCGCTTACCGTCACTTCACCCTTCAGTTTTTTTCCACCTTTGATAATAAGCTTGTCCAAAAAGGCACCCCTTTTAATTCGCAATTCCAGGCAAGAGTCCGGTCTATTTGACCTGAAAGTTCGCTATAGTACTTGATGGGTTAATTCTTGTCCAAAGAAAAGTTAGAATGCGATGCGGCAGATATCCGGCAGCAGAAATTGCCATACCGAATTTATATAACTGTGTTAGTGTTGCACGGAAAAGTCTCCCCAATACACACACAAGAGCACACACCATGAGACAATTTTCTCTCAAAACCAAAGTAACCGTGCTGTTTCCCTTAGGGGTGACGTTCATACTTGCATGCATACTTTTTGTGACGCACACTCTGGTGCAGGGCTACATCAAGGATTCCATATCGAACCAGCAATATCAGGTTTTGACGATAATGGCCGACGAAATCGACCGCACTATCTCCGATCATCATAAAACCCTGGCACAACTCGCTACAAAAATCACTCCCATCATGTTTTCCGACCCCAAAATAGCTTTGGCATACCTGCACGAGCAGAATGAACACCTGAGCGTTTTCGACAACGGCATGTTTCTCTTTGGTCCAGACGGGCGTCTTGTAGCGGAACTGCCACTCGGCTTGGAGCGCAGCGGCCGGGATTTTTCACGCAGCGAGTACTTTCAGCAAACGGTTGCCACCCGCAAACCGTATCTGTCAGAACCGTACGAATCAACTCAGAACCATCGTCCGGCCGCTATCATGTTTACCGCTCCGATACGTGGCGATAACGGGAGACTGATGGGCGTACTTGGCGGAAGTATCGACCTGACCCGCTTCGCATTCACGGAAAAACTGTCGCGGGTTAAACTTTCAAAAGGCGCATATCTATACATGTTCAACAAAGACCGCATGCTGATTTCGCACCCCGATATCAGAAGGGTTATGAAAAAAGATGTGCCGCCGGGCAGGAACCCGCTTTTTGATCGTGCTACGAAAGGATTTGACGGCACGGGAGAAACCACTACCTCACGGGGATTGCATACGCTCTCTTCGTTCAAACACCTGGCCACCAAGGACTGGATTCTTGCTGCCAATTATCCCATTGCCGAGGCCTACGCACCGGTCTATACACTCAGGATGTTTTTCTTTATCCTGCTGCCACTGCTCTCCCTGCTGTCTTTTTTCTTCATCAGACGCTACCTGCGAAAATTTACCGACCCGATTGTTGCTCTGACAAAACATGTGGAAGCCCTCTCGTCTACCGAGGAGAAAACGCCTATCTTCACGCCTTCCGGAGATGAAGAGTTTGCAACCCTGACCGGAGCCTTCAACAATCTCGTTTCAGAAATCGCCCATAAAAATCAGGAACTCACCAAACGAGAACAGAAGTTTCGCCTTTTTTTCGATAAATCAAGTGATGCCATTTTTATCGTCAATGGTGCCGGAATTATTATTGAGGCCAATCTGGAAGCCTGCCAAAGGTACGGATTCAGTTATTCTGAACTGATCGGCATGCCCGTGGCTGATTTCGATACCCCGGAGCATGTTCCGCACATCCCCGAACGGATACGCAGCATCCAGAGAGATGGCCATCACACCTTCACAACTGATCACCGCCGTAAAGAAGGGACTCCACTGAGGGTGGAGATAAGTGCCAGCCTGATTGACTACGAAGGTAGCAAGGCAATCCTTGCAGTCGCTCGCGACCTTTCCGAACGCACACGGGCAGAAGCACTCCTTCACCGACAGAACGAATACCTGAAGGCCCTGCACGAGACAACACTCGGGCTGATAAGTCGCTTGGACGTTTCCAATCTGCTGCAGACAATCGTGACCCGCGCCGGTTATCTGGTCGGCACCGAGCACTGTTTTATCTATCTGAAAAATAGTGATGGAACAGCCATGGACATGCTGTTCCAGAGTGGCGTATATGACAGCCTCGTTCACCACCCGATCCATCCCGGAGAAGGAATTGCAGGAAAAGTATGGGTGACGGGAGAACCGGTGCACGTTGACGACTATTTCTCCTGGCATGGTCGACTTCCCGACCCGGACCGCGATGTTCTGCACGCCATGGCAGGAGTGCCGCTTAAAACCAATGACGAGGTTATCGGAGTTCTCGGATTGGCGTTTATTGACCCATCCAATACATTTACTGACGAACAGATGGCCTTACTGGATCAATTCGGCGAATTGGCCTCGCTGGCTCTCGACAATGCTCGCCTCTACGACGCTGCCCAGAAGGAACTGGCAGAACGTACCAAGGCTGAAGAACAGCTACGAAAGCTATCGCATGTTGTGGAGCAGAGTCCGGTTTCAATTGTTATTACCGACCTGAACGGCAGCATCGAATTTGCTAATCAGCATTTTGCTGAACTCACCGGCTACACCCAATCAGAGTTGATCGGCCAGAATCCGAGGGTTCTCAAGACCGGCAACACAACTCAAGCAGAGTATAAAGTTCTGTGGGAAACAATCCTCTCCGGCCACGAATGGCGAGGAGAATTTCAGAATATCAAGAAGAATGGTGAGCTGTATTGGGAGTTTGCTCTCATTGCCCCAATTCGCAACAGCAGTCTTGAGATAACCCATTTCATGGCAATAAAAGAGGATATTACCGAGCGGAAAAAGATGGAAAACCAGCTGCGCCACTCGCAAAAAATGGAGGCGGTTGGACAGCTTGCGGGGGGTATTGCTCACGATTTCAACAATATTCTCACCGCGATCATCGGGTACACAACCATCCTGCAAATGAAAATCCCTGAGGAGAGTCCGCTGAAATCGACCACGGATCAAATTCTGGCTTCGGCAGAGCGAGGTTCATCCTTGACGCAGGGCCTGCTGGCCTTCAGCCGCAAAGAAGTCAACAATCCTGGCCAGATAGACTTGAATGGAGTCCTCACCCGGGTCGAAAAACTGCTTATCCGCCTGATCGGAGAAGACATTCGTCTGAGTGTTCTGCCATCTGAGCAACCACTTCCTGTACTCGCCGACAGCATGCAGATGGAGCAGGTTCTGATGAATCTTGCCACCAATGCACGTGACGCCATGCCGGATGGTGGTGAGATGATTATTTCAACCGAAATTGTTCAACTGGACTCCCAGTTCATTGCCGCTCACGGCTTTGGCAACAGCGGCAGGTTTGCGCTGCTGACAGTTTCCGATACAGGGCATGGCATGGACCCGGAAACAGTCAAGCACATCTTCGAACCGTTCTACACGACGAAGGAAACCGGCAAAGGCACCGGACTGGGACTCTCAATCGTGTATGGAATTATAAAAAAGCATGCTGGCTACATTAGCTGCCACAGCCTGCCGGGCGTTGGGACAATTTTCCATATCTATTTGCCCATCACGGAAGAAAAAGCCCCGAAAGACGACACACACGTCGCAGTTACAACCTTCCAGTCCGGTAGTGAAACCATCCTGCTGGCTGAGGATGATGTATCCACCCGGGCGCTTTCAAAAGAGTTGCTGGAGGAATTCGGCTACACCGTCATTGAAGCTCAGGACGGATTCCAGGCCCGCGATCTATTCCACACACATTCAGAGCATATCAATCTTGTGATACTGGATGCCCTTATGCCGAATATGAAGGGAATGGATGTTTACCGGGACATTCGAATGAAGTCGGCGACTGTACAGGTTATTATCTGTAGCGGCTACACTGCGGATATTATGGAAGGAGAAGGCGAGAACGATTGTCACCTGAACTTTATTGCCAAACCATTTATGCCAAAAGAACTGTTGATGAAAATCAGGGAGGTGCTTGAATATGCAGCCTGAATCCCAGGGGACAATATTTGTCGTAGATGATGACCGCTACGTTCTGGAAAGTGTCACAACACTTCTGAAGGAATTTGGTTTTAACGTTGTTGCGTTTGACAATGGTCGAGACGCTATCCGGCGATTCGCCTCCGAACCGGTGGATCTGGTGCTTACCGACATCAATATGCCGGTTATGACCGGAATAGAGCTACTGGAAAAAATTCGTTATCTGGACCGGGAAACCCCCGTGCTTCTCATGACCGCCTACGCGGATCTGGATACGGCGGTTCAGGCTATCCAGAAAGGTGCCTTTGATTTCATCATTAAACCCTATCGACCACCCTATCTGCTCCACGCCGTAGAGAAAGGCATCAACTTCAAGCGTCTGACGAATATCGAGAAGAACTATAAACGGGAACTTGAACAGACCGTCGATCAGCGTACTGCGGAATTGAATGAGGCCCTTCGCAAATTAACCCGTATGAGCAGTGAAATTATCGAGCGTTTGACAGCCGCAGCGGAGCTTCGCGATGAGGATACGGGAGTGCATATTTCCCGTATCGGGATGTACGCCCGCCGGATGGCCATTCATCTGCAACTGCCCGATGACTTTATCGAGAATATTTCTGTAGCGAGTGCCATGCATGATGTCGGCAAGATAGGGATTCCCGATTCGATTCTTCTCAAGCCGGGTTCTCTCACTTCAGACGAGTTTGCAATAATCAAGCAACATACGACTATTGGTGAGAAAATTCTGCGCGGATCTGACCACGCCATGCTCCAAATGGGCGCCCTGATTGCCTCCTCCCATCACGAGCGTTGGGATGGGAGCGGCTATCCTGCCAGCCTGAAAGGAGATTCTATCCCGCTTGCCGGCCGTATTGTCATGATTGTCGATCAGTATGACGCCCTGAGAAGCAGTCGAACATACAAACCGGCGTTCGATCACGCCAAAGCCTGCGATATTATCCTGAATGGGGACGGACGGACAATGCCGGAGCACTTCGAGCCCGGAATTCTCCAGGCATTCGATGTCGTTAAGGATGAGTTTGATGCAATTTTCAGCGGGAATTAGTCTGGGAACGCTTCTAACGGTCAAGGTCAGCCAAAACAAAATCAACTGAACCCAGTATTGCCAGAAAATCAGCCAGAAGCCAGCCGCGGCTCATGACCGGAAGGGCCTGAATATGCGGGAAACTGGGTGTTTTGATGCGGACACGGTAGGGAATAGGCAGACCTTCGGAAACGACAAAATAGCCGTTTTCACCCTTTGGTGCCTCAATAGCACTGTAGTTTTCACCCCGAGGCGGCGCCATACCGCGGGTGCTGTTTACAAAATGGTGAATCAGTGACTCGATGTCGTTGAGTGTATCTTTTTTTTGCGGTAGGACCCAACGATAGTCATCGGTTATATAGCGCCCCTCCGGCATAGCTGTCATGGCCTGCTCCACAAGACGCATGGATTGACGAATTTCTTCCATACGCACCAGATATCGGGCCCAGCAGTCACCACCCTCTGCAGTCGGCACATCAAAATCAAACTGCTCATATCCTGCATACGGCATTTTCTTACGAAGGTCCCACTCGACACCACATGCCCGTAAGTTCGGCCCTGAAAGTCCCCACTCCATCGCGTCGTCCGCTGAAATTGCCCCGACTCCCTTCAGCCGAGAGGAAAAGATCGGATTACCATTGATCAGCTGTTCATATTCACGAAGACGGGGAGGAAGCCACTCCAGTAAAACTTTTACAGGACGTTCCCAATCATCGGGAAGGTCTTCTGCTACGCCGCCAATTCTGAACCAGGCCGGATGCATCCGGCCGCCGGTAATCATCTCGACAATGTCGAATATTTTTTCACGATCGGTAAACGTATAAAAGACCGGGGTCATTGCCCCCACATCAGCGGTAAACGTGCCAAGCCAGACAAGGTGACTTGCAATCCTGAAGAGTTCCGCCAGCATAATACGGATATGTACAGCCCGGTCCGGCACGGTGATGCCACAGAGACGCTCAACCGAGTTGACATATGCAAGGTTATTCTGAACTCCCGAAAGGTAATCGATCCGGTCGGTGTAGGGTATAAACTGGTTCCAGTGCTGCCGCTCGGCAATTTTCTCGGCACCGCGATGGTGGTAACCGATATCGAAATCAATATCTCGAATCTCTTCTCCATCCAGTTTAAGAATGCACCGGATAATGCCGTGAGTGCCAGGGTGCTGAGGTCCCAAATTGAGAATCATCTCACCGTCGTTAATCTGCTGAAAAAAATCACCTGCGGGGAGTGGGGCATGGCGCCGGGCGTCTTCAAGTGTGTAGGGCTTCATCTCTGTGGCCCTGAACGGGTGGGACTTACGCAGCGGATGTCCCTCCCAGTCATGCGGCATCAGGATACGGCGCAGATTGTTGTGACCAGTAAAACGGACCCCGAACATGTCAAAGACTTCACGCTCGTACCATGCAGCCGCCGGGAATATGCCTGTGATACTGGGCAGTTCCGGCACGTCATCAGACACTTCCGTTTTGATACGTACATATCCGGGGGTATCGAAGGAAAGAAGATGATAGTTGACCGTAAAATCACCATATTTTTCGGGATTGCTTCGGCAGGAATTATCGACTGCTGCGATATCTTCCAATCGCTTGAAGCGTGCCCCGTTTTTACGCTCTTTCAGATGGGAGATCAGTTCAGCTATAAGTTCTGCCGGGGCCTTGAGGGTCAACATATCCGTTGAAGTGCTGTCAACCATTACGGATCCAGAAAAAAGAGTAGAAATTTCTTCCGGCAGCCCAAAATCTGGGTAGCTATGCTGCGGAGCAGGTGGGCACCACTGTTCGTCACTACGCGGTAACCATGATTTCGGATGTCCGACCGGCACACCGCGCACTGGAATAGACCGCATACCAGGGCCACGGGTATCACAGCTTTTACTTTCGCCATCGACCAGAACCGGAACCGTTGTACCCTGCCAACCACCCGACATGTGCAAAACCGGTCTAGCCGGACGTTCACCGGTTCTGATCTTTTCCTGCAGCAGCATCAATCCTTGCATAAACGCTTCTGGGCGTGGCGGACAACCAGGAATATACACATCTACCGGTAAGAATTGATTCACTCCTTGAACAACACTATAAACATCATACATACCGCCGGAATTGGCACAACTTCCCATTGCTATGACCCAGCGAGGCTCGGCCATCTGCTCGTAAAGGTGAAGGATCGATGGAGCCATCTTGACAAATGGTGTGCCGGCAATCACCATCAGATCGGCCTCACGCGGTGTTCCTCTCAGTACTTCCGCACCAAAACGGGATATGTCATAACGGGAGGTAAATGATGTCATCATCTCCACAAAACAGCATGACAGGCCAAAAAACATCGGCCAGAGCGAATTGGAACGACCCCAGTTAATTAGGTCGTCAAGCCTGGTTAACACTATGTTGTCGGTTGATAAATGGTCAGTCATTTGATTTTCGAGCAGTGAGAGACGAAGGTCCCCATTCAAGACCTTTTTTGAGCCAGAGCCAGAGTAAACCGCCAGCCAATATCACGATAAATATTGTAATTTGAACTAATCCGACGAGACCAAGCAGATCCCAGACAGCAGCCCAGGTAAAAATAAATGCTGCTTCAACATCAAAAACTATAAAGAAAATGGCAATGAGATAAAACGGCACCGGCCATGCCAGGCGCGCAGAACCGGTTGGCAGAACCCCGGACTCGTAAGGTGCTTGTTTTGCAACAGTGGTTCGTTTGGCACCAAGCCACCAGGCAGCAAGCAGCAAAACTCCGATCAAAGCTACGCTGATAATTGTATATGTAAGGATTTGGAAAAAAGAGGAGGTGTGCATGTGGGCACTATATCAGACATTCGAATGATATTACAGAGTAATGCATTTTTTTTGTATTTGGAACTCAAAGAGCCCTTAACTCTGCTTGAGTTAAGGGCTCTTTTGTTTTATTCCCGGCGGCGACCTACTTTCCCACATAGCTACCCATGCAGTATCATCGGCCCTGAGGGGCTTAACTTCCGTGTTCGGGATGGGAACGGGTGTGACCCCCTCGGCATAGCCACCGAGAAACTCTTAGGGTGCAGGGTCCAGGGTCCAGGGTCCAGTAAAGTCAAAAGCTTTCGCTCTTGATTTACTCTTATCCCTTGTCCCTTGCCCCTTGCCCCTTAATTTTCTTGGCAATTGCTTTGGATGGATAGTTTTTAGGTTGTATGTTTTCGATTTATATTCGGCCTGGGGGAAGGAAAACCTTCCCCCGAGCCGTTTTAATTATTTTATGGTCAAGCCTCACGGCCGATTAGTACCGGTAAGCTAAATGCATTACTGCACTTACACACCCGGCCTATCAACGTTGTAGTCTTCAACGGGCCTTTAGGGGTTGTTACACCCGGGGATACCTAATCTTGAAGGAGGCTTCCCGCTTAGATGCTTTCAGCGGTTATCCTTTCCGTACGTGGCTACCCAGCGACTGCGCCTGGCGGCACAACTGGAACACTAGCGGTACGTCCATCCCGGTCCTCTCGTACTAAGGACAGCTCTTCTCAAGTATCCTGCGCCCACGGTAGATAGGGACCAAACTGTCTCACGACGTTTTAAACCCAGCTCGCGTACCGCTTTAATTGGCGAACAGCCAAACCCTTGGGACCTACTTCAGCCCCAGGATGCGATGAGCCGACATCGAGGTGCCAAACCTCCCCGTCGATGTGAACTCTTGGGGGAGATCAGCCTGTTATCCCCGGAGTACCTTTTATCCGTTGAGCGACGGCCCTTCCATACAGAACCGCCGGATCACTATGACCTACTTTCGTACCTGCTCGACTTGTGGGTCTCGCAGTCAAGCTCCCTTATGCCATTGCACTCTACGGCCGGTTTCCAATCGGCCTGAGGGAACCTTCGCGCGCCTCCGTTACTCTTTGGGAGGCGACCGCCCCAGTCAAACTACCCACCAGACAGTGTTCCCGACCCGGATGACGGGCCTAGGTTAGACATCCAAAACAACCAGGGTGGTATTTCAAGGACGACTCCACCGACACTGGCGTGCCAGCTTCAAAGTCTCCCACCTATCCTACACAAGCTATTCCGAAGGTCACTGTCAAGCTATAGTAAAGGTTCACGGGGTCTTTCCGTCTTACCGCGGGTACTCGGCATCTTCACCGAGAATTCAATTTCGCTGAGTCACTGGTTGAGACAGCGCGGAAATCGTTACGCCATTCGTGCAGGTCGGAACTTACCCGACAAGGAATTTCGCTACCTTAGGACCGTTATAGTTACGGCCGCCGTTTACTGGGGCTTCGGTTCAAAGCTTCGCTTGCGCTAACAAATCCCCTTAACCTTCCAGCACCGGGCAGGCGTCAGTCCGTATACATCGTCTTACGACTTAGCACAGACCTATGTTTTTAGTAAACAGTCGCTACCGCCATTTCTCTGCGACCCACTTCGGCTTCACGTGCAAATCGCTACACCTAGTGTGGGCACACCTTATCCCGAAGTTACGGTGTCATTTTGCCGAGTTCCTTAACCAGTGTTATCTCAATCACCTTAGGATTTTCTCCTCACCCACCTGAGTCGGTTTACGGTACGATCACCTGCTGTCTGAAGCTTAGAGGCTTTTCTTGGAAGCATGGGATCAACGACTTTATGAGCATACGCTCTCGTCATCACGTCTCAGGGTTAATGGGAAAGTGGATTTGCCTGCTCTCCCCCCCTACACGCTTAAACCGGTATACCAGTAACCGGCTCGCCTACCCTTCTCCGTCCCCCCATCGCAACAACAGGTGGTACAGGAATATTAACCTGTTTCCCATCAACTACGCCTTTCGGCCTCGCCTTAGGGATCGACTAACCCTCCGCAGATTACCTTTACGGAGGAAACCTTGG
>OW818669.1:3445000-4229072 GCA_942493195.1 uncultured Geobacteraceae bacterium
TGCCTTCATCAACATACGGGTTCCTGGAATGTACCAACAACCGCAGGACATGCCCTCGATCCCGCAGGGCTTTCACAACATGCCCGCCGACAAATCCCGTTCCGCCCGTTATAAATATCTTCATGACACCCTTTCTCCCCACAAACGATCCGCCAATCCCGAGCGTCTTGGCACACATCTCTCTACGGTTCGGCAGAACACATCCTCCACACCCCATATCTCCAACCGTTTTTTTGCCCTTGTTATTGCGGTATAGAGCAGTTCACGACAAAGCACCGGCGAATACTGTTCCGGCAGGATCAAAAGAACCGTATCGAATTCACTTCCCTGGCTTTTATGAACTGTCATGGCAAAGGCGGTTTCATGTGTCGGCAGACGTTGCAGGGAAAATCTCCGTAGACCTTTATCAATATCGGTAAAACACGCAACAGGCCCCGGTCCTGTTCCACTCACAACACCGGTATCGCCATTGTATAATCCCAGCTCGTAATTATTACCTGTCACCATTACCGCTTTAAACGTTCCCTGTCCGGGAGACAATATGACAGATTCTGCATGCCGATTCAGGGCTGCAACTCCATATCTGCCATCCCTGAGGGGAGTCAGCACACGAAAACGTTCCAACTCCACCAGCGCCTCATCTGGTGTAGTTACACGCATTAAACCGCCAAAGCCATCACTGACAGCACGCTTGAATGCTTGGGCAAATCCTGCTTCAGGCGGCAATGAGCGCCAGCGCACATCGTTAAACTGTCCCGACACAAGCAGCTCCAGACAACCCGCACCGTCACCGGCATGCACCAACCTGCTTAACCGGCCGATACCACTCTGATCGCCAAATCGATAACTTTTAGTCAACTGTACAACGGCCGGAACCCTTTCCGCATCCGGCCGGACATTCCCGACACCGGCACAGATATCCGCCATTACAGCACCTGCCTCGACGGATGCAAGCTGGTCGCGATCCCCCAGCAGGACAACCCGGGCATCCTCGGGCAACGCCTCCAGCAATCTGGCCATCAGCGGCAGATCAATCATTGAGGCTTCATCAACCACGATCAAATCACACTCCAACGGATTTGCCTTGGTGTGATGGAATTCTGTTTTACCGGTTCGAACACCTAACAGGCGATGAATGGTCGTAACATCTTCAGGAATGAGTGATCGCTGAAAGTCTGTAAGGGGCAACCCTTTCATTGATTGTGCGATGGACTGTTTGAGCCGCATGGCCGCTTTGCCGGTCGGCGCAGCCAGCAGAATCCTCGGGACAGGATCACCAGCCGACTCGGCCACCAGTGCCAGAATCCGGGCTACGGTTGAAGTTTTTCCGGTACCCGGCCCACCGGAGATGACGGTAAACCGCCTCGTCAAAACAGCCTTGGCAGCTTCTCGCTGGAGATCTTCTTCTCCGTCAACCGGCGGAAAATAGTGATCAAAGAGCGCTTCATCTATTTTCTTTCCACCAGCCCATCGTCCGCTCCGGCCAAGAATCCCCTCGGCTGCCCGACGCTCAAAATTCCAGAATTTATGCAGGTACAACCGACCGGCGTTTTCCAGGACAAGCGGAGTAAACTCTCCGGGACGACCGACTGTACCGCAGCAGCTTAACAGTTCCTGCCACCGCCCGGGCGGGGGGACATTCATCTCCTCCCGGCCAGGAACAAACGGAACGATTGTGCACCCCTGCATCGCTGACAGCTCAATACAGACATCGCCACGACAGCAGGCCGCACTTACCAGTGCCGCAGCAATCCACAACCCCTCACGAGAGGTTTCTTCCAGGCGGGTTATGAAGTCTGCAAAATAATGGTCCAGGCTGTTTAGTTGAATACTGTCCATCAAGCGATCGGTTCCCTTCCTGAAGGATATTCAGGTGAATCTTCAGCAGACTGACCTGAGTAGACAGTCAAACGGTTTTTTCCGGTACGTTTGCTGATGTACATTGCCTCATCGGCATTTGCCATGACGGTTTTCACACCCGGGCCGTCACCGGGAAAATCAGCCAGGCCCGCCGACAGAGTTGTTGCCAGAAGGGCCCCCTCAAACGGGATTGATGCAGCCGCCATTTCTGAAACAATGCGCTCCACCACCGACGTCACATTCTGTTTGGTCGTTTCGTTTAACAGGATTACAAACTCATCACCGCCGTAGCGGGCGCAAATATCAGACGCCCGTATATTCCTGAAAATCACGGCGGCAACCTGACGAATAAGCTCGGTTCCGGCCAGATGGCCGTAGCGGTCATTGATCTTCTTCAGCCCGTCGGCATCAATCATACAGATCGCAAAGTGCCGTTGGTGACGTTTCGCCATTTTCTCCTGCACATCGGCCAGCAGTGAGAAATTTCGCATATTGTTCAGTCCGGTAACATCATCCGTCAATGACAACCGTTCAACTTCCTTGCGGGCGCTCTCAGTTTCGCCGGCCAGCATTGCTCCCAGATGGGCAATCAGCATATACGGGAACAGTTCCAGAACATGGGTCAGGTAATAGTTACGTTCACGCATATCCGCCGATGCAAGGAGAACGTATGATGTAATTGCCAGGGCAGCCATCAGATAGGTTATACGGCGCCCCTGGGTCAGGGCCGCAGCCATCAGGACAAGGTAAATCAGGGAGAGAAAGGGGCTGGTGAGTTTACCGGTATACCAGCAGACGGCAACAATAAATGCCAGGAAGACCATCAAATCCACAAATGTTTTGAACTGACTGTATTTGCGGGATAAAACGCCGTAGCGGGCATTCATGTTGTAAAGAAAGAGCAGGACACAGATAATTGTCAGAGAGATCAGGTCGATCCGGTCAGGAGAGGGGATCAACCTGCTGGCAAGCGCCACCAGGGCGATCAGCAGCCAGGAGATATTCCCCATGATGCGGTCATAGCCCTTGAAACGCTGCTGTATTGCGCTGACTGCAACGCTGTCCCGTTCATCCTCCACGCATGACCTCCCGACCGGCTCTGCTGTCGACCGTCCATAAACCGTCATATTCAGACATTACGCCCGTGACACCGCCTGCAGTGCCAACCAGGCAGTCACAGCATATCGCACAAGCTTGCCGGTGGCAACCAGCAGCCCGAATTGCATGAAATTGATTCGCAGCACTCCGGCCACCAGACAGAGCGGATCACCAATTACCGGCAGCCATGAAAACAGCAGTGAATAAACCCCGAAACGACTGTAGTGTGCGCGTGCCCGATTCTGCTGTTCAGCCGAGACACGCAACACCTTTTCAATCAGCCATTTCCCTCCATAAAGACCGATCAGATAGGTTGTGACGGCGCCGAGACAGTTTCCGGCTGTCGCAACCCCGACCGTTGCCGACACCGGATATCCACCGGCCAGCATCATGACCAGCAGCCATTCGGATCCGAGCGGCAGCAGCGTTGAGGCCAGAAAACTGACCATGAACAAAGATAGATACCCTGGCTGATTCAACCAGTCATGCACCATGACAGTATATGTCAGAAATTGATTGTCAAAATGATTCAATTGGCTACAATACCCCCGCGTAAACTCCGGCAACCGGCCAACATTGTAGCCACAAATGAGATTTCGGCAAGGGAGAACCATGCAAAAAGGAAAACCGGCAAAGAAATATTCACAGGCGGGGCGGCTGCACTCCATCATCCGCTTGCTGGAGGTGCGGCACGGCATGACCCTGGACGACCTGGCAGAGGAATGCGGCGTTGACCGGCGCACAATCCACCGTGACCTGAATGCCGTCGAAGAGGCGGGCTACACACTCACGTCCGAGTGGCAGGACGGCAAAAAGATCTACAGCTTTCTGACCAAATCACGCAACATCCCGCCGATCACCTTTACGCTCAACCAGTTGATGTCACTGTACCTGCTGCGTTCCCTGGGCGCCCATCTGGCCGGTTCACCGTTTCAGGCCGAAATAGACGATCTGTTCCGCAACATTACCTCGGTATTGCCGGATCGCTATGCCGCCCACCTGGAACGAATCGCCCGGGTCTCACTGCCGCTGCTGCACGGAGCCCGGGACTATTCTTCATCAGCCGCCCACATGGAAGGACTGCAACGGGCGCTGCTGCATCAGTATCGCGTCAAGCTTTCCTATGCCAAAAAAGGAAACAAGGAATCCGAGCTGTATGAGGTCGATCCCTACACCCTGGTATTCCACAAAGGGGGCATGTACCTGTTGGGACTGGCCCACAACCGCACCGGCATGCGCCTGTTTGCACTGGAGCGGATTCGCGGGATCGAGGTCACCCGGCAGCGTTTCGATATCCCGGAAGGCTACCAGCCGGAAAGCCACTTCAGCAGTGCTTTCGGACTGGTGCGCGACACCAGCATGAAGGTCAAGGTCCGCTTTTCGCCGGACGTGGCCCATACGGTTTCCGAGCGCATCTGGCGACCCGGCCAGACCGTTTCCGTCGACGAATCCGGCAGAGCCACACTACAGTTTGAAGCAGCAGGGGAGATGGAACTGGTCTCCTGGATACTTTCCTACGGCATGCATGCCGAAGTATTGGAGCCGCTGGAACTGCGCCTGGAGGTCAAGCGCCAGGTGCGGGAGATGCGCCAGTTTTACCGCAGCAAAGACAAGAAGCCGGACAAAGCCGGCAAGAAGCACTCGTAACAACATCAAAACACTTTCGAAAACGTGGAGCCGTACAGCATGAATGATGACAACCGCCTCAAAGAGATTCTACTGCAACGCATAGCGCAGCACGGCCGACTGACGTTTGCCGACTTCATGGCCACCTGCCTGTACGAACCGGGCCTGGGATACTACACCTCGCCGGGCCGCAAGGTCGGCGCAGAAGGGGACTTCTATACCAGCATCTCGGTGCACGCCGCCTACGGCCGGGTCCTCGCCCGGGAAATGGCCCAGATGTGGCGCTGTATGGGGTCTCCGGCTGAATTCACGCTGGTGGAGTGCGGGGCCGGAAACGGCCGACTGGCCTGTGACATTATGGATTATCTGGCCGAACGCGAAGCGGCATTGTACGCGCTGTTGAATCTGGTACTTGTGGAAATGGAACCGTCCCTGGAATCCGCCCAGAGAGTGATGCTGGCAGCCCACACGGCACACGTATCATGGCTGGCACCGGAACTGTTTGCTTCAGGCAGTTTCACCTTTAGCGGCTGCCTGTATTCCAACGAGCTGATTGATGCCCTGCCGGTTCATCGGGTGGTTATGTCGGAAGACGGGCTGCAGGAAATTTACGTAGCCGTTAAAGATGGAGATTTTTGTGAAGAGTCCGGTCCACTCTCCACCCCGGAGATCAGCGCTTATCTGGCCCGCATCCCGGTTGAACTGTTTCCTGGCCAGGAAGCGGAAGTCAACCTGGCTGCACAGGGCTGGTTAAACGAAGCCGCTCTTGCCATGCAGAAAGGTTTTATATTGACCGTCGATTATGGATTCCCAGCCATAGAGCTCTTTGCCCCCCACCGGAAACATGGCACCCTGCTCTGCTATTACCGCCACCAGACCGAGGAGAATCCCTACATCCGTTTGGGGCAGCAGGATATTACCGCCCATGTGGATTTTACCAGCCTGATGAAGAAAGGGGACGAGCTAGGCCTAAAGTCGCACTGGTTTGGCGAACAATACCGTTTCCTGCTGGCAGCAGGACTGGTGGAGGAGATTGAGGAGATCGAGCGCTCCGACACATCGGAAGAATACAAACTCAAGCTGCGGCTGGCCCTGAAGAAACTGATCATGCCTGAAGGGGGGATGGGGGATACCTTCCGCATCCTGATCCAGTCCAAAGGTGTTGAACCGGTGCAACTGCTCTGCCAGCGCCGGATCGGCGGTTGAAATGTCCGATTTTTCTAAGATTCGCGGGATTGTCTTCGATCTGGATGGAACACTGTATGAATCGCAGGAGTTTGCGGCCACCATCCAGGAAGCGGCCGCAATCTACATCGCCCACATAAACAGGATTGAGAACGATGAAGCCCGGCGCAGAATCATCGAAACGCGCCGGAGGCTGGCACAGGAGCGTGATGAGATTCCGACGCTTTCGTCGGTCTGCAGCGAATTGGGAGGAACGATCCAGGAGTTGCACGCCTTCTTCCGGACCAGCCTGGAACCGGAGCGTTACCTGACGAAGGATCAGCGGGTCATAACACTGCTGGAAGCCCTTAAAAAGCACGTTCCGCTTTATCTCTACACCAACAACAACCGCGATCTGACGACCCGGATAATGGTGGTGCTGGGACTGGGAGGTTTTTTCAGGAAGATTTATGCCATCGACGATGCCTGGATTGCCAAACCGGACAGCAGCACGTTGAAGACAATTCTGGATGAGGCGGGGCTGGATCCTGAGGAAGCACTTTTCGTGGGGGATCGCTACGATGTGGACCTGCGGCTGCCCGAGCAGCACGGCTGTCAGGTATACCTGTGCCAGACTATTGAGCAACTGCTGCAACTCAAAAAACTGCTGAAGATCTGAATCAGGGGGGACTGGTGGCAACGCTGGCCAGATAGTCGCACAGGGCCTGCATGTCGGCAGGCATTTGGACAGTAAATTCCAGATATTCTTCCGTCACAGGATGGATAAAACCGAGTGTCCGGGCGTGCAGGGCTTGCCGTCCTAATGATGTAATCATCTTCTTCAATCTGGTATCGGCCAGGTTATTGACCCGTCCGCCGTCCGGATAGAGCGGATCCCCCAACAGCGGAAAACCTGACTCGGTCATGTGGACCCGAATCTGATGAGTCCGACCGGTTTCCAGGCGCAGTTCCATCAAGGAGATACGACCGTAGCGCTCCTTGACCCGCCAACGCGTAACCGCATGCTTGCCGTTTCTGGCTTTTCCCGACTGGCGCAAACGCTCCGTCGGGTGGCGACCGAGAGTCCCCTCGATCTTGCCGCTGTCCATCTGCGGAGAGCCAAACACCAGGGCCTGATAAATCCTTTTTACCGAGTGAACATGGAATTGGGCACACAGCCCCTGATGGGCCCGGTCACTCTTGGCAGCCACCAGAACACCCGATGTTCCCTTGTCCAGCCTGTGCACAATTCCGGGGCGTAGTTCGCCACCAATTCCGGAAAGGTCTGTACAATGTGCCAGCAAGGCATTCACCAGGGTTCCACTGGAATTGCCCGGCCCTGGATGCACCACCATACCGGCCGGTTTATTAATGACAATCAGTTCGCTATCCTCATACAGCACATCCAGGGGGATCGCTTCCGGCTGCGGCTCCGCTTCCACCGGATCAGGGATCTCCACCGTAACCAGTTCCCCACCTTTCAGCTTCAGTGAGGGGCGGGCCGGTTTACCTTCCACCAGCACGTTGCCGGACTCGATCAGACGTTGGATAGCAGTGCGCGTCTCGCCTTCCAGCTGGCTGCTGATAAAAAGATCCAGGCGGATTGATCCACCGCCATCCGGATATGTCAGGGTCATCGTATTCATTTTAACCGGCTTTCGTGTAAATCATCGTTCGCAGGATGCATTTGTATAAAAATGAAGGCGCACCCATGGCGGGCACGCCTTCAGAAACATCATCAGGATTCTCAGTGACTACCAGATAGAGGATTCTATCTTGCCGGCGCGCTTGATAAGAACGTCGACGACCGCAATCTCATAGATGATCTCGGGATTAAGATCGGGGGAAACCCGCGAGAAGAAATGCTGGCGACCCTCTTCAAGCTCGTCGTTGAGCAGATCAAAGATATTGTCATTTTTAATGCCGCTCTCCACCTTTTCCGGGTTGTACATGGCAACATCGGAGAGGATGGCCCTCGCTAAACGCTTCGCAAGTTCAGGACTGTCAATCAGGCTCATGATCACTCTTTCCTTAATCGTAGTTATTTTAACCGTAAAGCAAAATAGATGCTGGTATTGCCGCGTCGAACCAGAATTGTCATGCTGCTGCCATGTCCGGACTGCTGAATAATACGCCGATATTCCGAGCTTCCGGAAACCTTTTTGCGGTTGATTGATACAATCACGTCGCCGCGCCGAATCCCCGCCTCGGCTGCCGTACTGCCCGCCGACACATCCACAACTACGACCCCTCCCTGCTCGGCATCATCCACAACAAGCCCCAGCAAGTCGGTTGTTCCCTGCTGTTCTCCGCTGCCGGCCGATTCGCGCCGCTGCCTGGGAGCATTGTCGGCAGCAGAAAGGGTCATCTTCAGTTCAACGTCCCGACCGTCCCGGAAAACCTTCACCCTGACCGCCGTGTTGACCCCCGCCTCTGCAACCAATCGCTGCAGATGGGAGGAGTCCTTGACCTCCGTACCGTTGAACGACGTAATCACATCGCCCTGATGAATGCCGGCCTTATCGGCAGGACCGCCCTTCAAGACATCATTTACCAGAGCGCCGCGCGCCTGTTTAAGTCCAAATGATTTGGCCAGATCCTCGGTAACCGGCTGAATCGTTACACCCATGTAGCCGCGACTGACGCTCCCCTTCTGCTGCAGTTGAGTGATAATCGGTTTGGCCATGGAGATCGGAATTGCGAATCCGATGCCCTGTCCGGCTGCGACAATCGCAGTATTTATACCGATAACCTCGCCATGAATGTTCAGCAGCGGTCCGCCGGAATTTCCAGGATTGATGGAGGCATCAGTCTGGATGAAGTTCTCAAGCGTTTCGATACCCATATTCGAACGCCCGGTAGCAGAAACAACACCAACCGTCATTGAGCGCTCAAGCCCAAAGGGGTTGCCGATTGCGATGGCCCACTGTCCGACTTCCAGCTTTTCCGAATCACCCAGAATTGCCACCGGCAAATCAGCAGCATCTATCTTTATGACTGCAATATCGGTCTTCTGGTCACCGCCAATAACCCTGGCTTCATAGACCTTGTCGTTGGAGAGTTTTACCTGAACACTCTCAGCTTCCCGCACTACATGGTCATTGGTAACAATATAGCCGTCTTTGCTGACAATGAATCCGGAACCAAGACTCTTATCACGCTTGAACTGCGGCCCACCAAAAAAATCCTCAAAAAACGGGGACATTTCAAAAAACGGCTGCACAATTTTTTTGCGGCTGATCGTCGAGATATTAACGACGCTGGGAGTAACTATTTTTGCTACGGTACTGAAGGCTTTCTGGGTTGAGAGAATGTCTGACGGGACATCCTTGACCGGCGCGTCGGCCTGGCCGGCCTTACGATTTGATTCCAGATAGAGCGGGGAATCACTTTTCCCGGAGCAGCCGACCATACTGCCGGCAAACAGGGCAACCAGTATCAAAGTTCGCAATGATCGAAAAGACACGTGCATAAAGTGTGTTACCGGAACATGTTCGGGATATATCTAAAGGTGTGAAAGAGTAGCTACATTTGCACCTTATGTCAACGGAATTAACAGTTCCCGATCACGCCCGCACCAGATTCTGTTCTACCTGACATAATAATGTTATTGAATCGCAGAACGGTTTATGCGACCATATCCTGCCATCCAGAAAACTAATTGGACTACGCAGGGAGATGGGCATGAGCGATATCAAGGCACAGATTAAGGAATTTCGCATCGGTGAAAAGATTCGTGGCCTGCGCCAGCACAAGCGCCTGACTTTACAGGAATTGTCTGACCTGACAACCCTTTCAAAACCGCTTCTGTCACAAATCGAGAATCAACAGGTCGTCCCCCCTCTGGCTACTCTGCTGAAAATTGCCAAAGGGCTCAAAGTCGGCATCCACTTTTTCTTTGAAGACGAGAGCAATCGTCAGAACTACGTATTAACCAGACGCGAAGACGTGCGCGAAGATGAGACCGTTCCCCGTCCGGTAGTCAATGACGTTTCCCGACCGTATACCTACCACTCCCTGGCCCAGGGGTTGCGCCACAAACATATGGAACCTTTTCTGGTGGAATTTGACCGGCGTGACTGGGATGAAAAACTCTTCTTCAAACATGACGGGGACGAAGAATTTTTATACGTCACCGAAGGTGAGCTGGATTTTCACTATAACAACGAAGTTTTACGCCTGCGGACCGGCGACAGCATCTACTATGATTCCAGCCAACCCCACGGCTGGGTTGCAGTTGGCTCTGAAAAGGCCAAAGCCGTAGCCGTCCTGTATTCAAAAGAATAATCATCCTGCAGCACATCCCCCGAAAATCCCACGCTGCGCTGCCGTTTCTGCATGTATTCCGCAGCATCAAGGAGGTTCACAATGAAGATACCTGTCATGTCCCATTATGACTCCATGGAAAATGTGGATGCCCGCGATCTGAAGCGCCTGATAGCCTCCGGCTCTGTTCTGGCGTTCCGGCGCTCCGAGCAGTGGGTCAAGATCGGGGCCGACCCGGTCCGTGGTGATGGCGGCAACAACTACGACGGCCCTGAACGGCGCAACATCATCCAAAAGCCGGTCACCGAAGAGCAGAAACGGGCCGGGCACTACTGCGTGCTGGGCACCAGCGGGCCGCCCCCCGAGTGGTGACTACCTCCAGCGCTCCGGCTACTTTTCTTCCGCCCACCCCCGCAAAGTCCTGACCCGCTCGATCACTGGAGGATGCGAATAGTAAAATCCGGCATAGAACGGGTGCGGGTAGAGATTCGATAGATTCTCGGCCGAAAGCTTGATCAGGGCCGAGGCCAGATCCTGCGGCCGGCCGGTCAGATCAGCTGCAAAGCGGTCCGCTTCCCACTCGTGACAGCGTGAGCGCCAGGCCGAGAACGGCCCCAGCGGAAACAAAACCAGCGACCCCACAAACCCCAGCACGACCATCCTGGCCGGCAGCGAAATATCCGGCGGCAGCCCCAGTAATCCCGGCAGTCCAACCCACCCCAACAATTCAAAACTCAGCCAGGCCCCGCCCAGAGCCAGCAGTTCCGCCCAGACCAATCGCTTCCAGATATGCCCCTTTTTCCAGTGTCCGATCTCGTGGGCCAGCACCGCCACTATCTCGCCATGGCTCATCTGCTTGATCAAAGTATCGTACAGCACGATCCGCTTGACCTTACCGATACCGGTAAAATAGGCATTGGAATGACGGCTGCGTTTGGAGGCGTCCATCTGCTGAACCTTACCGACTTTCAAACCGGCCTTCTCCATCATGACGCGGATATCATCCTCCAGCCCCGGCTCGGTCACCGCTTCATATTTATTGAAGAGCGGCTCGATCACATAGGGAGAGATGAACATCATGAATAGACTGAAGAGCGCCATGAAGCCCCAGACCCACAACCACCACTGCTGCGGACTCCACTGGATCAGCCAGAAAACCACCGCCAGCAGGAAGGCCAGCAGGAGTGTGCCGATAGCCTGGGACTTAAGAAAGTCACTGATCCACAGCCGCGGTGTGGTGGTATTGAAGCCGTAACGGGCCTCAATACGGAAGGTGCCATAGAGATCAAAGGGGATTCCCAGCAGGGTCTGGGTCCAGGTCAGTAGCAGAAAAAACAGTAGCCCCGAAAGGATGAAGGAGCTGCCCAGACCGCTCACGAAGCGGTCATACTGCAGCAGCAGGCCGCCGAACAGGAACACAACCAGCAGGGCATTATCAAAGAGCGAATCCCACAGCCCCAGTCGGCTGGAATCAACGGTATAGGCGCTGCTCTTGCGGAGCTTTTCCTCGTCAACCACCGCCTCGAACCCTTCCGGAACCGTGCCGCCGTGGCGTTTCAGATGTTTGAGATTGATGTGCCGCAGCCAGTAGCTGAATGCGGTAATGGCAATGAACAGCCCCAACAGAATGAATTTCATCAGATTCGGATCCTTTAAAAACAGCACGGGCGAAGACCGCCGTCTTCGCCCGTGCCGATGAATGTCAAAACAGCCCTTAAATCAGTTTGATAACTTCCTTCACGCACTTATCGATCCCGCCGTAGGCCTCGGAAATTCGCCCAGCCAGCATATAAGCCGGGGTGGTGACAATCTTGTTTCCGGCATCCACCACAAAATCGGTCACCGGACAAATCTGGTGCCTGGCCCCGGTTTTTTCGATCTCGGCAGCCGTACCGGGATCAGTACCGATCGTCACCGTCGGCGCGACCTGCTTGCCGATGGCGGCCGCCAGCATGGCCGGCGCGATACAGATGGCGCCGATCGGCTTTTTGGCAGCATGCATCTCCTTCAGCAGACGCTCAACCTCGGGATTTACAGTCGCAGCGGACCCCTTCACCGCAAAATCGCACAGGTTTTTGGCCGCCCCGAAACCGCCCGGAAAGATCACGGCATCCAGGTCGGCCGCCGTGACCCCCTTGATGTCGCGAATGTTGCCGCGGGCGATGCGGGCCGACTCCACCAGAATATTGCGCTTTTCGCCGGCATCCTGTTTGGTCAGATGATTCGTCACGGCAAACTCCCCGTCCGGCGCCAGACAGATCGCCTCGCAGCCGGCCTGATCAATGGCCAGCAGGGTAAACACCGCTTCATGAATCTCGCTGCCGTCAAACACACCGCAGCCTGACAGTACTACTCCGATTTTTTTCATGGGTATTCCTCCTTCGCTCTACACCAGATTTATTCGGCAGACCCGGCTGCCAAGGCATTTCGTACCGCTTCATCATAGGGGGTCAGACGGATCGGGAGAAGCTCGCGGATGGAGTTTTCCCGGCAGATCACCTCGTTTTTCAGCCCCTCGATCAACGGCATGGAGACCGACGGCGGCACCGGGGTAATCAGGCCGACCCAATAGGATGACAATTTGGGGGTCAGCACCGGAACCGGCAGAATGAAAAGATTACGCCCCTCGATCCGTCCGAAACGTTCCATCATCTCTTTATAGGTCAGCACATCCGGCCCACCGATATCGAAGGTCCGGCCGGTCGTACGTTCGTCAGCCAGGCAGCCGGCCAGATAGGCGATGACATCATCAACGGCAATCGGCTGGCAGCGCGTATCCACCCAGCGTGGCGTAATCATGATCGGCAGACGGTTCACCAGACTGCGCACCATTTCGAAGGAAGCCCCGCCGGCGCCCAGGATGATGGCAGCTCGCAGAAAGGTCGTGGCAAAGCGCCCTTTTTGCAGAATATCCGCCACTTCCAGCCGGCTTTTGAGGTGCTCGGAAAGCTCATCGCCAGTCTCTCCCAAGCCCCCCAGATAAATTACCCGCCGTACTCCGGCCTTTTCGGCCGCAGCAACAAAATTGATAGCCGCCTCGCGGTCACGCCGTTCGAAACCGGCCCGACCGCCCGACATGGCATGCACCAGATAGTAGGCGGTATCGATGCCGACCAGCGCCCGGGATAGCGTCAACGGTGCAAGCATGTCGGCCTGTACCGTTTCCAGCCCCTCCGGCAGAGCGGCACTGTTTCCACGCACCATACAGCGCAGATTATAGCCGTCGTCCAGCAGCCGCCTGGTGAGCAATCGGCCGATAAAACCGCTGGCACCCGTGATCAGGATTTTTCTGGTATCAGTTTGCATGGACACATTCTGCCACAAATACCGCGGAAGGCAAACTGATTAGCGGTGCGGGTGCTCCAGCGGGGCATACACAGTGAACATGACAGCGTCATACCTGCGTGGGGTTGGACGTAGCCACACCGTAAAAGTCTTTGCAATATGAAATTCCGGTGGCAGAATGCAGCCATGGGAAACACGCGCACCACACAGGAAATAGCCTGCCAGCAGGTACTGGTGGAAGACTCCTCGGTCTTTTCGATCCAGTGGAGCATATTCCCGCTGTCCATCGCTGCCGGGCTCACCCCCAACGGTCTGCTCGAACGCTACCTGGCCTATATCCGCCGTTCCACCTGCGCCGTAATCACCCCGACCCGCTCCCCGGCCGGGATCGAGTTCCGCCTGATGGGAACCTCGCTGAGCCTGATCAGTTTTCTGGAACCGGACGTGGCGGAGAGATCCATCGTCCTGCGCATCTGCGGCGGTTTGCTGGTACAGCCCCGCCAGTGCGACCGGGGAGAGCTGCATTTTTCCGTCGACAAATCCGACGATGGCGTCAAGGTTTCCCTGCAGCTCTCCGACTACTGCCCCCTGCTGCTGGGCAGCCCTTCGCCATCGCTCCTGCGCCGCTGGCTGTACCAGTTCACCCAGGCCGCCATTCACCGTCTGGTGACGGTGCGCTTTCTGGCACTGCTGTACCGTGAGCTGGCCGGCAAATCGGCCAGGGTTCAGGTTGTCAATGTCGTGGTACGGGACGGCAAACCCATCTGAACTTTGAATTATCGGCCTGTATATGTTAAACCGTATAAAGATATCTGAACGGCGTACGCGAGGAGTATTTAAAATGAGATTCGGATTATTGTGTATTCTGCTGATGCTGGCCACCAACGTACAGGCGGCCAACTCCTGCCGCGAGTGCCACGAAGACCGCCAGAAGATGGCCGCACTCGGTTACGCCCCCTTTGCCGTCACCCAGAAAGAGGTGGAAGCCCAGAGCCATATGCCTGCCACCTGCAGCGACTGCCACCTGGGCAACCCGGAGGCCAGGGAGACGGCGGCCGCCCACCAGGGCATGGCCCGCCTGCTGGTTGTGCGCAAAAAGGGACTGAGCGCCGATACCTCTCCTCGTAAATATCCGCTGGAATACGGCACCAACCCGATGAACAAGCTTTATGCCGCAACGGATAAAGACGGCAAAAAAACCAAGGATGCTTCCGTGGCTGCGCTCTCTTGGCACGACAAACGCAGCGACTCCCTGACCCAGGATTTCGACGTCATGAAGAAAACCTGCGGTGCCTGTCATGCCAAAGAATTTGCCGAATTTTCCAAGAGCACCATGGCGACCAACGGCAAGCAGAGCCAATACAAGGGGTGGACCGACACGCAGCGCGGTCCGCACAACTGCGGCCCCTGGTTTGAGGGGCAGTTTGACCGGATGCAGGCCAACACGGCTGTGCCCATGGACAGGAAGGGACACGCCATCAACCAGAAGGCCTGCAACACCTGCCATGTGGGCTGTCTGGATTGCCACTTCAACCCCATGCCAAAGAACCCCGCCAACCTGGCCCAGGGGAGCCACACCTTCGCCAAGATCCCACCGGCCATGAGCTGCTACGGTAACGGCCGGGCCTCCATCTGCCACGCCGGCCCCGAAGACCGCCGCCGCGGCGCCGGATATTTCGGTGGTCCCTTCTCCTTCCCCGAAGGAAATGAACCGGATGTGCACCTCAAGGCCAAGGTCGGCTGCCTGGATTGCCACGACAACTCCAAATCGGACCCGACCCTGGGGCACGGCACCGTCAAGCGCCAGGCCGACGGCTCCTGCAAACGCTGCCACGCCGCCGCGGTCAAGAGCCATGCCGGCTCCCGGCACAAGAACCTCTCCTGTGAAGCCTGCCATATTCAGCGCGTGGCCGGTTACCAGGCCACCTACTGGGGACCGGGCAAAATGGCCGGAGCCGAAACACCGTATTTCAAATACAAGGCCTTCTACGGCATCATGCCCCAGCCGATCCTGATCAAGGACCAGAAAGGACGCTGGATACCGGTCAAACCGTTCCCCATGGCGGTCATGAACCAGAAGGAATCCCCCTTTACCCCCGGCCTGTACTGGCGCTTTCCGGCCAGCCTGCCCGACCTGCAACGCACCGACGACGCTTGGGCTTATGTGGGGCTGTTTGGGGGCATGCCGGAGAACAACAAAGCCATGCTCTGGATCCAGATGGACAAGATGTCCCATAAACTGGGCAAAAGCCGCAGCTGCGATTCCTGCCACGCCGATCTGCAGGGCACCCAGTTGCAGCCGGTCACCTGGGAATTCAGTGATCCCGGTGCGACCCCCTTCAGCGGCAGTCACACGGTTGTGGCCGACCGCACGGGGCTGATTATCAAGGACATGCGCTCCGGCAAGATCGAGCCGGACAAAGGGGTGCCGCTTTCGGCCTTCGCCCCCTGGATCTATCTGGGCAACGCCTGGCAGGTGACCGGCGACTTTTCCCTGCCGGTCATCAAGGACCGCAAGGCCTATGACACACTGCGCAGCAGCACGGAAGCCGCCCGCACAGCCGGCGCGCTTCATACAAAATAAACGCACCACAGGAATAACACATGCCACACACCAATATCGAAGTACCTGAAAAACTGCCGCTCTACATCCAGACTGACATGGTGCCGTTCCCCTATATGGTCTTTCCGGTCTACGTCAATGACCGCGATCTGAGCACCTTCAGCGAAGCCGATAACTACGATAAATTCGTGGCCGTCGTACTTAGACGACCCAGCGACCCTGGCATCGAACGTCCCGGTGAGGTCAGTGACATCGGCACACTCTGCCGGGTCAACCAGATCAAGAAGATGGGGGACGGCCGCTTCAAGGTGACCCTGGAAGGGATCAATCGCCTGCAGATTCTGGACAGCGAGCCCGCAGGCCCCATAACCCTGGCCCACTGCGAGGTGGTGCGGGAGTTTGTGGAAAAGAACATGGTCTCCGAGGCGCTGGTGCAGAGCCTGAATGCCCTGCTGAAAATCTCCCTCTCCCACGGCAAACCGCTGCCGGACGATGTCATGAAGATGATCGACTACATCGACAACCCGGCCCGCTTGTCCGACCTGGTGGCGCTGTATGTCAACCTGCCGCTGATCGAGTTGCAGGAGCTGCTGGAAACGGTCGATCCCCTGGAACGCCTGAAAAAGGTCTACGTGCACCTGACCAACGAAGTCCAGCGCATGCAGGTCAAAAACGAGGTTTCCAGCGAAGTCACCAAGCGGGTCGGCAAGAACCAGAAGGAATACATCCTGCGCGAACAGATGAAGCACATCCAGGAAGAGTTGGGGGATGAAGATCCCAAGACCTCCGACATGAACGAGCTGCGCCGCCAGATCGAGGAGGCCGGCCTGCCGGAGGAAATCCGAAAGATCGCCGACAAGGAGCTGAAACGCCTGGAGCGCATCAACCCGGCCTCGCCCGAGCACAACGTTTCCCGCACCTATCTGGACTACCTGGCCGGCATGCCCTGGAACAAGAGTACCGAGGACTGCCTGGACATCAACCGGGCCGAGGAGATTCTCAACGAGGATCACTACAACCTGAAAAAGGTCAAGGAGCGCATCCTGGAATTCCTGGCGGTGCGTTCACTCAAGGAGAACATGAAAGGTCCGGTGCTCTGTTTCGTCGGCCCGCCGGGGGTCGGCAAGACCAGCCTGGGCAAATCCATCGCCCGGGCCCTGGGGCGCAAATTCGTGCGCATCTCCCTGGGGGGCGTGCGGGACGAGGCCGAGATCCGCGGTCACCGCCGCACCTACATCGGCGCCCTGCCGGGGCGCTTCATCAAGGAGCTTTACCGCTGCGGCAGCAACAACCCGGTCTTCATGCTGGACGAGGTCGACAAACTGGGCAACGATTTCCGCGGTGACCCTGCCAGCGCCCTGCTGGAGGTGCTGGACCCGGAGCAGAATTTCTCCTTCAACGACCACTATATGGACGTCCCCTTCGATCTCTCCAAGGTCATGTTCATCACCACCGCTAACCAGCTCGATCCGATCCCCGGCCCGCTCAAGGACCGCATGGAGGTCATCCGTCTGGCCGGATACAGCACCGAGGAGAAGCTGCACATCGTCCGCAACTTCATCATCAAAAAGGAGCTGGATGAAAACGGCCTGGCCAATCACCCGCTGGAATTCAGCGACGATGCCATCACGCGGGTCATCAGCGACTACACCCGCGAGGCCGGCGTGCGAAACCTGCAGCGCACCATCGGTTCTATCTGCCGCAAGGTGGCCAAGGAAATCACCCAGAAAAAGGAACCGCGCACCACAATCACGCCCGAGGTGGTAGTTGAGCTGCTGGGGCCCAAAAAGTTCCACAACGAAGTCGCGGCCGAGCAGGACCGGGTCGGCGTCGTAACCGGCATGGCCTGGACCGAAACCGGCGGCGACATCCTGTTTGTAGAGGCCACCAGCATGCCGGGAAAATCCGAGCTGATCCTGACAGGCTCCCTGGGGGATGTCATGAAGGAATCAGCCCGGGCGGCGCTCTCCTACATCGAGGCCCATGCCTCCGATTTCGGCATTACCGCCGACGCTTTTGAAAATCGTACCATCCACATCCATGTCCCCTCCGGGGCCATCCCCAAGGACGGTCCCTCGGCCGGTGTCACAATGGTAACGGCCCTGGTCTCGCTGCTGACGGAAAAGCCGGCCAAACGCGGGGTAGCCATGACCGGCGAGATCACCCTGACCGGGCGGGTACTGGCCATCGGCGGATTGAAGGAAAAGGTGCTGGCCGCCCACCGGGCCGGGGTCAGAACGATCCTGGCGCCGGAACGTAACCAGAACGATCTGGAGGATATCCCGGAAAATGTCCGTCAGGAGCTGAAATTCATCTTCATCAACGAAGCCCGTGAGGCCTTGGCGGTGGCACTGTAGTTTGGTAAGGGTGCGCTGGTGCGCCCCCACAATGTTGGACAACAAACAGACGACCAAGATCATCCGAATGTGGACGCATTACGAATAATCCGTTTACCAGCCATCGGCACAGCCGGGCACAAAGATGCCCGGCCGGCCTTAATCCAGTAAAGGAAACAAAATTACATGAATAATTCACATGAAAACCAGGAAAACAGATTGCGCTATTGGGGACCGAAATTTCTGATCGCCGTAATGCTGATAGCTGTCGGCTACAAATCACCGACCATGTGGCTGGCAATCAGCGCAACCATCTGGGCGGTGTATTTCATACTATTTATCACGTTACCATTGCTTATCGCAGCGTCCCAAAATACGAATCTGGCTAAAATCGCAAAACAGACGTTATCCGTTTTGAGTAACATCATTACGGCCACATTGCTATCAGCGCCGATTATCATGCTTCTTTGGTACAAAGCCACCTATCTCAGCAACTGACAACCAACATCCAGCCGGTGTACGGACACGCCTGCCTTCGCCAGACCAGGCATCCGTCCGGGTGAAGCAAGGCCCACTATGCCACCATTCAATACCGCCATACTCATATTCGACGACGTGGAAGTCCTTGATTTCGCCGGGCCGTTTGAGGTCTTTTCCGTTACCAATGAACTCAACGATTTTGCCTTGCTGAACGTTTATACGGTTGCCGAAGAAAAGGCACCCGTCACCGCCCGCAACGGACTCTCCATCAATCCGCACTACTCCTTCAACGATGCTCCGCCGCCGCAGATACTGATCATTCCCGGCGGTCAGGGCACCCGACCGCTGCTGCAGAATGCCGGGCTGCTTTCCTGGATTGAGCGTTCGGCGAAATCCGCCGACAGGGTGCTTTCCGTCTGCACCGGTGCGCTGCTTCTTGCCAAGATCGGCCTGCTGGACGACCTGAAGGTCACCACCCACGCCGGTGCCTTTGACCTGTTAGCCCAGATAGCACCAACAGCTGAGATCGACCGGTCGGCCCGCTTCATCGATAACGGCAGAACCGTCACTTCGGCCGGTATCAGCGCAGGCATCGACATGAGCCTGCACGTCGTCGGACAGCTTTTCGGTAGCGAAATGGCCGACAAGACCGCCAGCTATATGGAGTACCGGCGTACATAGTCATTCACACCCCTTACCCTTTGCGTTACGAGGTTCCCCATGTCCATTCACCGCTCCGTCTGCCCCTATGACTGCCCCGATACCTGCGGCCTGCTGGTTACCGTTGAAAACGGCCGGGCCGTGTCCGTCAGCGGTGATCCCGATCACCCTGTGACAAGAGGACTGCTCTGCCCAAAAATGCTGCACTATGAACGCACGGTTCACTCGCCCAAGCGCCTGACGACCCCGCTGCTGCGTAGCGGTGCCAAAGGGTCCGGCCAGTTTGCCCCCATCAGCTGGGATGAGGCTATCCAGTGCATCTGTTCAAACTGGAAAGGTTTGATCGCCGAGCACGGTGGCGAATGCATCCTGCCCTACTCCTACGCCGGCACCATGGGTCTGGTGCAGCGCAACAGCGGACATCCCTTCTTCCACAAACTGGGTGCCTCGCGCCTGGAGCGCACGATCTGCTCCCCGGCAAAGGATGCCGGCTGGAAGGCGGTCATGGGCGATACCCCCGCCATGGACCCGGCTGAGGTGGACCAGAGTGACCTGGTAATTTTGTGGGGGATCAATGCCGTTGCAACCAGTATTCATGCCATGCGCGATGCCCAGAAGGCCCGTAAAAACGGCGCCCGGGTCTGGGCCATTGACACCTACCGTACCCCCACCTGCGACGCGGCCAACGAGGCCTTTATCGTCAAACCGGGTGGCGACGGTGCCCTGGCATTGGGGATGATGCATGTTATCGTGCGGGACGGCTTGGCAGATCGGGAGTTCATCGACGCCAATGTGTCCGGCTTTTCGGAATTTGAACGGCAGATCCTGCCGGAATGCACCCCGGAGAAGATGGCCAGGCTCTGCGGGTTGCCGCCAGCAACAATTGAGCGGCTGGGGCGGGAATTTGCCCTGGCCCATCGCCCCTTTGTCCGCCTGGGAAGCGGACTGACCCGCTACGGCAATGGCGCCATGACCGTCCGCACCATCGCCTGCCTGCCGGCTGTTACGGGAGCCTGGCAGCGTGCTGGTGGAGGCGTGTTCCCCGGCACATCAACCGGGGCGGCCTTCCCGCTGGCATCTGTTGTTACCCGCGAAGTTTTCATGGAGCGCCCCACCCGTCTGGTCAGCATGAACCAGCTGGGGTTGGCGCTGAACGATTTGAGCGACCCGCCGGTAAAAGCCCTGTACGTTTACCACTCCAACCCGGCTAGCATCGCACCGGACCAGAATGCCGTCATCCGGGGGTTAGAGCGTGAGGATCTTTTCACCGTGGTGCACGAGCGCTTCATGACCGACACTGCCCGCAATGCCGATATAGTACTGCCGGCTACCAGCTCGCTGGAGCAGTCGGACCTGTTCCGCTGTTACGGCAGCTACACCAGCCAGCGCAGCCCGGCAGCCATCCCGCCGGTGGGGGAGTCGAAAAGCAATTGGGAGGTATTCTCCCTGCTGGCCGGGGGGATGGGGTGGCAGGAGCCCTTCTTCCGGCAATCGGCGGATGAGTTGATCGAACAGCTGCTGGATTTCGAAACACCTTGGCGGGATGGGGCGACCACCGAACGCCTGCGTCAGGGCGAGCCGGTGTTTCTGACACCACCAGTCGATCCGCATCGCCGCTGGCTGACACCGTCGGGAAAGATTGAAATTATGAACCCGCACGAGGCAGAGCCGCTGCCACGTCCGCTCCCGACCAATGCAGGTGAGGATGGTTTTCCGCTGCGGCTGCAGCCGGCGGTAACCGCCTTTGCCCTCAACTCCAGTTTTTATGAACAGGATGAACTGCGCTCACGGCAGCACTGCATGGAACTGCTCATGAATCCGGCCGATGCCGATGCGCGGGGATTGTCTGACGGCCAGCAGGTGTCAGTGTTCAATCATCTGGGAGAGGTGATTTTCAGTTTGAACATTTCGGAAAGGGTTCCGGCGGGTACGGTCGTAACGGAGGGGGTCTGGTGGAATGAATTCACCAGCGGTGATCGCGGCGTGAACGCCCTGACATCCCAGCGCCTGACGGATGGCGGACGGGGGAGTACGCTATACGATGTTGCAGTGGATGTGCGGGGAGCCTAAACTACTCTTCATCCTCATCGGTGCTCCTGCCCAGCCGTTTGCGGCGCATATACAGCTGCAGGGTCAGGTCAAACAGCACCAGCCCGCTGACCGACAGCAGATACATACTGCGCCCCTGGAAATACCCCAGGCAGTTGAAAAACATGTACAGCGCCACCACGATCGGCAGCAGCCCGCGGGTGGTGCGCACACCAGCCTCAACCGACTCCGGCTCGCCCATGCCGGACATCAGCACCGGCGCAAAGAAATATCCCAGTGCCGTAACCACCAGCACCATCAGGGTGTTCACAACGAATATGAAAAGATGATACTGTTCCACTATAAATCTCCTAACACTTAACCTGGAAAAGCAATCTAACACTGAGACACAGAGTTCACAGAGGATAGACCTTAGATTCAGCATCAAATTTGAAAATTAAAGACAAAAACAACGGGACATCCTGTTTGAGACGTCATTTTAGTTAAAATCTCTAGTATTTCTCTGTGTTCTCTGTGACTCTGTGTTTCAAAGCCTGTTTTCGGTTTATGCTGCATGGCCTCAAAAATCGCCCCTCATCCGCCCCTGCGGGGCACCTTCTCCCTGATGGAGAAGGAAAAGATTCTGGATTTTTCTCCGTTGCTCCGTTGCTCTGTGTTTCAATCTTCCAAATTTATTTCCGCCGCGCCACCCGTTTGTCACCCACCCGGATCGTGACCTTTTCACTGTCAAAATGCTCCAGCAGCGGAATCAGAAACTTGCGCGACAACCCGCTGACTTCACGGAAATCCGTCGGGATGATCTCCCCCTTGTCCCGCAGCAGTGCCACCAGCTTTTCCCGCAATCCATCAAGCGCTACGGCGCTGTAGAAAAGGTCGTTGGAAATGCGAACGGCCGAAGCGTTTCTGACCAGCAGCGCCAGATTGCTGCGCAGGGTTTTCTCATCGCAGCGGAAGCGCTCCATGACCTCTTTCACCGTGGGGGGCTCGATGCCCCCCTCCTGCAGAAAGATCAGGATCTTTCCGGAGAGGTCATCGACCGGAATGTTCTTGCGCACAACCTTGCCCCCCAGCTTGACGATCTCCCGATCCGGCAGCATCAGGCCATCCTTTTCCAGGGCCGACAGGAGCGGTGTGAAGTAGCGCCCATCGCTCCGCTTGGGCAGACGGGTCTTCAACTCCTCCTTGCCCATGCCCTCCTTGAGCGGATTGGCATCCAGGAAGGCCGACAATTCATCCACCAGACCCTTCTTGAGGACCTCAAAGGCCACCTTGGCCAGATACATACGCGGTTCCCGCAGTACCTGCAGCACCTCACCGGAGGAGAGCAGCGGTGTCAGGGCCGCCTCGGCCGCCTTGCGCGGCACACCGGAACGCAGCAGCACCTCGTCAAAGCTGATGCCCGACAGCAGGCTCTGGGAGATGATCAGGGCGATGGTGCGGCTATGCTCCTCCTGACCGAAGGCCTCCAGCAGTTCTAGCGCCTCGCTGTTCCGACGACGGCGCCGGGGCGGGAAGGGATCCAGCACCAGGCCGCCCCCTACCGTAACCGCCGGCGAGGTCATACGCAGAATGTAGCTGTCTCCGGAAAGCAACAGGGCCGGTTCCTTCAGGCGCAGCTGGACGTAGGCGCTCTCCCCCGGCTGGAGGGTGTCGCGGTCCAGCAGGATTACCTGGGCCGGTACCTCATAGGTAGCCGAGTGCAGACGCAGGGTACTGCGGTGTTTTAGCTCACGGGGGGCCGAGGCCAGGTAATCCAAGCGCACATCCACGGCCCGGGTGGAACGGAAGATCCCCCTCGGCACGGCCACATCGCCGCGATGAGCCTGATCCAGATCGATGCCCTGCAGGTTGACGGCCAGGCGCTGGCCGGCCTGCCCCAGCTCGGACTTGGCGCCGTGGGCCTGAATACCGCGCACGCGCCCTTCACGCCCTGACGGGAGCAGCTCCACTTCATCGCCCACCCGGATCTCGCCGGAAAGCAGCGTCCCGGTCACCACCGTTCCAAAACCGGCTACAGTAAAGACCCGGTCCACCGGCAGGCGGAAATTGCCCTCGCGCCGTTTCTCGTCGGCCAGATTCGCCAGGCGTGCCAGTTCACCCCTCAGCTCATCCAGACCCTGGCCGCTACGGGACGAGACCGGAACGATTGCCGCCCCCTCCAGAAAGCTGCCGGCCACAAAATCGCGCACCTCTTCCGTCACCAGTTCCAGCCACTCCTGCTCCACCATGTCGCGTTTGGTCAACGCCACCAGGCCGTTTTTGACCCCCAGCAGACGGAGGATATCCAGGTGCTCGCGGGTCTGGGGCATGATGCCCTCATCGGCAGCGACCGTCAGCATGACCAGGTCCATGCCCCCCACACCGGCCACCATGGCCCGCACGAATTTCTCGTGCCCCGGCACATCCACAATACCAAACTGGATGCCCCCCGGCAGCTCCAGATGGGCAAAGCCCAGCTCAATGGTAATGCCGCGGGCCTTCTCCTCTTTGAGGCGATCGGTGTCGATGCCGGTCAGGGCCTTGACCAACGAGGTCTTGCCATGGTCGATATGTCCGGCGGTGCCCAGAATCAGGTGCTTCATGGATTATCCCTTGCGGCTGAAGCGGTAACCGACGCCGCGCACGGTCTGAAAATGCTCTGGATGAGTAGGGTCAGGCTCGAAATACTTGCGCAGCCGGACGATGAAGTTGTCCAGGGTGCGGGTCTCGGTGTCGTTGGCGTACCCCCAGACGGACTGGAGCAGCTCGCCGCGCGGGATGATCTCCCCCTCTTTCTGGAAGAACAGTGACAGCACGCGCACCTCCATCTCGGTCAGGTCGATTTCCCCCTGGGCGGTGCGGGCCCGGTAGGAGAGCGGAAAAACCTCGTTGCTGCCAAAGCGGTAGCCCTCCTCGACCGGGTCGGGACGGTACCACGACGAGCGCCGCAGCATCCCCTTGACCCGCAGCAGGAACTCCACCAGGTTGAAGGGCTTGGTCAGGTAATCATCGGCACCGTTTTCCAACCCCTCCACCCGGTCGCTATCCTCGGAACGGGCCGTCAGCATCAAAATCGGCACCCGAGGGTCCAGTTGGCGGATAGAGCGGCAGACCTGAAAGCCGTCCATGCCGGGCAACATGACATCCAGGATGATCAGGTCGAAATGCTCAACCTCCAGCGCAGTCAGGGCCTTTTCACCGGTTTCGAAGTGGCTGATGCGGCACCCCTCCTCCTCCAGATTGAAGCAGATCCCCCGCGCCAGATGAATCTCGTCCTCGACGAGCATGATATGCGGTTTTTCACTGTGCATGGTCATATTATACCGCCGGCAAGGTTATGATGAAGGTGCAGCCACGGCCCAGCCCTTCGCTTTCCACCAGAACCGTTCCACCGTATCCGCGAATGATGGTGGCAATAATGTACAGCCCCAACCCGGTCCCCCTGACGTTTTCGTCCACCTGCTGGACCCGGTAGAACATCTCGAAGACGTGTTTCAATTCACTCTTTTCCAGACCGCGCCCCTTGTCCTGGATCGACAACCGCACCGAATTGCCCGATTTGGCCAACCGCACGGTGATCTCCGGGCTGGCGGGGGAATACAGCACCGCGTTCTCAAACAGATTGCGCAGGACAATTCCCATCTCTTCCGGGTCGATATGCAGCTTGATGTCCGGTTCCGCCTCCAGCGTCAGGCTCCCCCCCTGTGGCAGGGTGGTGCGCTCGCGCTCCACATATTCGGCCAGCAGGGCGCTCATATCCGTCAGGCGCCGTTCGGCCGGCTTGCGACGCTGTTCCAAACGCGCCGCCATCAGCAGGTTGTTGATCAGATAATGCAGTCGATCCGTATCGGAGAGCATCGTATTAACAAAGGCATCCAAACGTTCTTCAGCCGGTTTGCGCAGGCGGATGGTTTCCAGATGGAGCTGGATCGAGGCCAGCGGCGATTTCAATTCGTGGGTAACCTGCGAAATAATGTCGCGCTGCTTGGCATACAGGTTCGACTGACGGTTCCAGTACACGAAAATGACATAGACGCCCACCAGGATGATGACCAGCAGCAGCAGCCCCTCGATCATAACCGGCCAGTTGAAGCCCTGCCCCAGCAGCTCGGGGCGGTATTTCTCCGCCAATTCCCGGAACTCGCGGTGCTTGCCGACAAACCAGTAGATCCAGAGCACAACCACCGTGATCCAGACCAGCTGGATCGCAATCAGCGCCATGACGGGATGCAGAATTTTACGAATCAGTTTCATGATGCTCCGATTGTTTTCATATCAGTATGAGTGCTTGCCTGTCGGCCGGCAGTTCTGCTATAAACGCGGGGCGCTCAGCGCAAATAGAACAGGAGTATGCCAATGTCACAATTTGATTTCAAGCGTTTGAAGCGTACCATACTGATCTACCGTGTTGTCCAGGTGTTACTGCTGGTCCTGCTGGCCGCCATGGCCTTGGCCTTTCAAAGCCGCTACGGCGCTCTGGGGAAGCCGGATCATTTTTTCAAGAGTATCGTGGCAGCGGTAGCCGCCCAGCTGATCATGATATACCCGCTCTACCGACTGGCCTGGTACGATGCCGGGGTGGAAGTGGACAGCAGCGTCAGCGGACTGCCGGCTGAAACCCTGAAAGCCCTGCGCAAGAAAAGGCTGTTGGGCGATCTCTGGAAGGTCTCACTGATCCTCTTCTTTTTGATCTTCGTCTTCAGGGCCCCGGAAGCCGGCAAACTGGGCACACCTTTTTTCCAGAGTACCGCCCTGTTTTCGTTCCTGATGATCTTCCTCTCCTATTTCCAGTGTTTCAATTTCAGCGCGAAAAAACGGATGAATCTGGGAAACTGAAGAAAAAAGCTTTCACCACAGAGGACATTGAGAATCATAAAGTTTCCTGATCAGCACTGATCTTCCGCTAAACCCTTCTCCCTCTGGGAGAAGGTGGCCGGAGGCCGGATGAGGGAGATTTATGACGATTGAAAATCAACTTTTCCCTCACCCTAGCCCCCAGAGGGAGAGGTGAATCTTTAACAGTCTAGCGGAAGATTGATGCTACTGAGGTAAAATCTTTCTATGTTAATCCCAAAAGGTCCTTGTTCTTGATATTCAGGCTACTCTGCCTTGCTTGTCCTCTGTGTACTCTGTGGTTAACCGTTTTTTCGTTTATCGTGTCTTCCCCCCGAAAAACGCCCCCATCTTTTCGAACACCTCAGCCGACTCCCCCCGCACCAGCTCCGTATCCGGCAATGACCGCAGGAAAATCTTGCCATACCCCTTAGTGGTGATGCGGCGGTCCAGGATCAGCACCGCGCCGCGGTCGTCGCGGCTGCGGATCAACCGTCCAAAACCCTGGCGGAATTTGATGACCGCCTGGGGGATGGAAAACTCCCGGAAGGAATCGCCGCCGTTGGCCTCCACCTGTTCAGAACGAGCCTGCTGCACCGGCTCGGTCGGCACCTGGAAGGGAAGACGGGTTATGATCACCAGCCGTAGTGCCTCCCCCTTCACGTCCACCCCTTCCCAGAACGAATCGGTACCAAACAGCACGGCATTGCCCTCCTTGCGGAAGTGGGCCAGCAGGGTATGGCGATTGGTCTCCCCCTGCTTGAGGACCGTCAGACCCAGGCGAGAAAGCTCCGGCTTCAGGGCAGTGCAGACTTTGTTGAGCAGGTCGTAGGAGGTAAAGAGGACAAAGGCTCCGCCCCGGGAAATGCTGACTGCCTGCAGGATGCGTTCTTCCAATGCCGGGCGGTAATCGTGCCCGGTCGGTTCAGGCATGTCGTCCGGTACTGCCACAAAAACCTGGGAGGCGTAGTCAAAGGGGGAAGCCAGCTGCAACTCACTGAGGCGCTCTTTTGGGAGCAGGCCGAAGCCGGTGCGCTTTTTGAGGTATTTGAAATCCCCGCCGACCGTCAGGGTGGCCGAGGTGACGATGATGGTCTTGAGCCGGTCCAGGATGGTTTCCTTGACCTGGCCGGAGATATCCAGCGGGGCGGCGCAGAGGCGGGCCTGCACACCGCGATGCCCCGACGAGGTTTCCATCCAGCTGCAGTACCCCTCCTGATTGCCGATGAAGAAGACCATGCCGTCCACCATGGCCTGCAGGCGCCCCTCGATACCGGCCGTATCCAGCAGCTGATCGGCCAGCTTCTCCTTGATCTTGTCCGGCAGGTCGCCGCATCGCCGTCCCAGCGTCCGCAGGGCCGAGGTGTAATCACCCAGTGCCTCCGCCAGGGCAGTGACCCGCTGGCGGCACTCCTGCCAGAACTGCGAGCGCTCCACCTCAACCGTCACACGCACCTTGCATTCGCGCCCCCCCTCGCCGCCGGCCTGACGCTCTACCGCCAGGGCCAGCCAATCCATGGTGGATTCCGTCAGCACGGCAACATCGCGGTTCTTGGGGAGCAAGTGACTTTCCAGCAGGGCCGATAGCTCCATGTACAGGGCTTCCATGCTTTCGGGCAGATCGCGGGTCAGGCGGCTGGAGATGATCGTCAGCAGGCCCGAGCGGGCCGCCTTCTGGGGTACCAGACGATTGAGCTGTTTAAGAATGGCGCCACGGGAGATCACCAGCGACAGGTGACTGGTGGCCACATCCTCCAGATGATGCCCTTCGTCGAAGATCAGGCGGGTGAAGGGGGGCAGAATGGCGGTGGCGTCGTAGCCGGTCTCCTTGCGCAGGACGATATCCGACAGCAGCAGGGCGTGATTGACCACCAGCACCTTGGCGGCCGAGGCCTCGCGGCGGGCCCGGTAGAAAAAGCAGCGGTTGAAATGTTTGCACTTGGAGCGGCTGCACTGGTCGGCCTCACAGCAGATCTCTTCCCAGGTGCTACCGCGCGGGATAAAGGAGAGATCGCTGCGGCAGCCATCCTGGCAGCTCTTGCTCCACTCGATGATACTGGTCAGCTCGGCCGTGGCCTCATCGGGAAACAGGGAGGGTTCCGCCTCGGCATGCTCCAGCTTGCGTAGACAGGCGTAGTTGCTGCGCCCCTTGACCAGTACGGCCTTGAACTCGGTCTGGGAGTTGCGGGCCAGAAAAGGGAGGTCCTTGCGGATCAGCTGTTCCTGCAGGTTGATGGTGTTGGTGGAGATCACCACCCGCTGGTTGTTGCGCACCGCCCAGAGGATCGAGGGGGCAAGATAGGCCAAGGATTTACCGGTACCGGTACCGGCCTCCACCAGCACCACTTTATCCTTGTTGAAGGCCTCCGCCACGGCAAAGGCCATGCGCAGCTGCTCGTCGCGCTGTTCGTACCCCTTCAGGTGAGCCATCATGCCGTCCGGTGCAAAGACGCGGCCAATCTCATCCAGCGAGAGCAGCTCCCCTTTCTGTTCCGCAAAGGGGGAAACGACCTGATAACAGCGGGAACAATCGTTATTGATGATGGCAAAACCGATTCCCTGATTGCCGGCCACGGAGGCGATCTCCATATCGGCCCCGGAGGGGGTCAGATCACCGGAGGGGTGGTTATGAATGACCACATCACCGCAGGCGGCCCGGGCCAGAATGGCGGGGACGGCCGTTTTGGTACCGCGGGCAATTGCCTCCACCTCGCAGACGATCCCGTCCACGTTGGTGCGGCCGATAAAAAAGACCTCGTTGCCGGAGGCCGCCCCAATTTCGTGACGCATCAGCAGCAGCGCGTCGTCGGTGAAGTAGTTATGCATGCGAAGTTTTGCTGTAATTTATTGACATAAGTCCCTTAATTGTGGTGCGTTTATCGGGTAGGAGGCTGAACGGGTGTTTATTTCGGCCCGGTCGTGCCGATAGTTGGTCGGCGTATCAAAAGCCGGTGACGAGGAAATCAATGGCAGCTATGATTTCGGTACGATGTTCCTTGAGGGAACATACTTTATCCCCAAGCCTATTTACCGCAACTCCGGCCAATTCAGCCGTTGACATTATGACGGCGGTCCGTTTTACGGAAAACTGGAGGTTCAAATGTTTTGCGGCTTTGCCCATAGCAGAGTCCGTATAGAGTGGAATAACTACGCGTGTTGTCAGGCTGTTCAAGAGGTCTGTCTGTACGTCTAGCAAAAAGGGAATGGTTCCATTTGTTGCAGGATTTGGGTTTGTATATACATCGAACTGGGCCATCAGAATTGCCTCAAACCGTCACTGAAAACTCCACGGGCTTCAATGCGTCTATTATATTCTTCAATAGCCTCTTGATTTTCCACCTGCCATTCTCGCCGTTTCCGGTCTCGTAATATTTCCGCGAGGCGCAACTCTAATGTCTGTGACAAATTAACATGATGTTCTTTGGCTTGCTGGAGCAGATCACTGTTAATACTCAAATTAGTCGGTTTTTTTTGTGCGTTCGGGTTAAAAAAATTAAGCTGCATAATGCACTCCTTATGCGCATTTTGTATGCGCATAATGTACGGATTTATGAGGATAAGCGCAAGATATTTTCAACTCTTATCTTCAATCATAACGGTAATGAGTGTGACCGGCGCGGCAGATTTTCCGCCGCGGCCGAGTCCGCACGAGAGTTGGGACATTCCTTCTTCCCTCAAATTTGAATCTGTGAAGGGCGTCCCGTAAAGACCTTTAAACATGCTATATACGATAGGTTGATGGCACGCAGTCGTCAAGAGTGAAGGTGAGAAAGTTTGAGAGCCTTTCAGCAAACTTTCGTGCGGTATTGTAGTCTTTGTGGATCGCAAAAATGAACCCAGGACATTGTTGAACTGATATGGTGTATTTATGTGAACTGCCCGGATTTGTTTTGCCACCGGTTGTAAGAGACCACGACAGACTGACTATACCATGGGTAGGTAACGGCAGTGACTCGCGTGTACAAAAACGGAAAAGCCGGAGTGATTTGGTTGCAATTCTGGCGGGAAGGTCAAACTTTTTTTCATATTCTGTTAATCCTGCTAATACGGCAAGTACTGTCAGCGCCGGGCAGAAGAACACCGCAATCAATATTGATACAACCGTTGGCGATATGACAGCGGTAATTAGTAGACTTAGAGAGGGGATAGCAAAGAGCAGGGCAAAGATGATTCTTAATCCCTGTATATTTGTTCTGATCTGCAAAACATTTGGAAGTGGTTCACTGATTTTGCACAGGCGGAGATCAATTGTGGCGTCCAATTGCTCTGTTATTAATCGTGCTAGTATGGCGGGCATGGGCCAATCCTTTCAGAAAGTTCTGCCTGCCTCGGCAAGCAATTGTATGACGTTTTGTTTCGGCCGTTCCAACTTCTTATTGAGCGGTTCACGCGCGCACGCGCGTGAACCGCTCATCCACCCAATTGGAACATTTCATCACGCGGTCGTGTTCATACCCCGAATACCGTCGTCCCATACTGCCATCATCCTTTCGCCGATAACAGCAAATTCAGGGTGATCGCGGCAATAGGCCGGGATCATATCCCGCGCCGCCACGACCCCTTCGGTCACCTGTTCGATGACCCGGGCAATTGCCGCCGGCGGCAAAGTAAGATGGGCCACGGCAAACTGTTCTAGCATCCGGCGCGACCACCACTTTTTGGTGCCTGCCAGGGAAAGCGCCGGCACATCCTGCGGCAGATACACCGAAGTCGTGACCACATCATACACCGGAGCCAGGGTTACCGCTTCCAGCGGCGAGCGGTACATCACGCCAAAATTTTTCAGGTGAGCATCGCCGTTACGCAGCACAACGGACAAAACAAGCATGGCAAAGAACTGCTCCCGGGCAGCCATGAGATGCTCACCCGAGACAAAATCACGGATACTGCGTGCCACCCGTTCATAGCTACCGCTGTATTTACGGGCAGTACCCAGACCCTGGAGAGTACACATATCCTCAAAACCCCAGGCCGGGCCGCCATCCAACGGCAGGTCGAAACGCCGCATCACAAACAGGCCGCCATTCTCCGACAGGTGAAAATCCGGCACCGGTAGTCCGGCAAACCGGGCGGCGGTCATGCAGAAAAACTCATTGGCCGCCAGCTGCGGATAATCGCCGCCCCAGGATTTGACGATATATCCGGCAGCGGCAAGCGTTCCCCGCTTGGTTGCGTCAAGCATGACCTTGGGCTGCACCCCGGAAATGCCTGAACGGAGGGCATAGCGGGAGATCAACTCATTAAAGAGTTCATGGGTATCCGGAAACGTCAGCAGTTCTTCCAGAGACTCCGGTGTCTCCACCACGCCGGGCGAATCGGCTCCGGGAAGTGAAAAACGGTTGCGTCCCACCTGGTTACCGCCGGTAACCCGCAGGATCGACAGGTCGTCATCACCAATCAGCTTGGCAATGGCTCGTCGAATCGATTCCAGCAGCGCTCCTTCCGGAAGATTCATCTGGAAAACCGGGTGCAGCTCGGGAGAAACCCAGCTTTCCCGACGAACCGGCATCGTTAGCGAGACAGCCTGATCGCTCCCACTGGAGGGATCATAGCCGAATACATAGTGCCGCAGCTTTTTACACAGAAGCAGACCGGCACGACTGTTTGCCGCCCACACCGCCAGTTCGGCAGGCTCCGTCATCACGGTTCCTCCTCGCGCAGCTCATCCAGCGTGGGCGGCCGGCCGGCCGGCCTGACCCGCAGCTCCAGTCCGAGGAACTCCAGTATCCGGATCAGCTTGCGCACCCCGATATCCTGAATGACGCCGTTTTCTATCTGACCAATGGTCGTTCGGCTCATCCCCAGAGTCCGGGCAATACTGGCCTGACTTATTCTTCGCTCTTTTCTGGCCTTTCGAACCAGCTCACCGATTTCGAATAACATGTATGCAGTCTATATGATGCATAATCGGTTTTCAAGATGATTTTGAATCATATATAATGCATCATCCAGCACGTACCAGTGATACACGTACGGACATTCCATATAATGGAGACCGCACAAAGACAATCACCGTACCAGCGGGCCAGAGCAGCCACGGCAGCCGGATTTGAAATGATTGCCTGAATCCGCCCCGCCGTGGTACAAATACGACCCTGCCTTTACCTTTTCCCATCAAGGAGCCCAGCATGTCCTTCCGAACGATTGAGTGGCGCGATGACAGCGTAATCATGATCGACCAGACCCGCCTTCCGGGTGAGGAGATCTACAACACCTATACGGACTTCAAGGCGGTGGCCGAGGCCATCAAGGGGATGATTATCAGGGGAGCACCCGCCATTGGGGTGGCAGCCGCCATGGGGGTGGCACTAGGGGCCAAGGATATTATCGCCGATACCCACGAGTCATTCTATCGTCAGCTGGAAAACGTCTGCGACGTCATGGCCCGCACCCGCCCGACGGCGGTTAACCTGTTCTGGGGTATCGAACGCATGAAGCGTGTGGCTGAAGCCAACAGTGACAAGAAGCTGGCCCAGATCAAGGAACTGCTCAAGAAAGAGGCCATCCGCATCGAGGAGGAGGACCAGACCATCTGCCGCAACATCGGCAAATGGGGGGCCACCCTGATCCCGGAAGGGGCCACAATCCTGACCCACTGCAATGCCGGCGGCCTGGCTACGGCCGGCTACGGCACCGCATTGGGGGTTATTCGCGCCGCCCACGAGGCCGGCAAGAACATCAAGGTCTTTGCCGACGAGACCCGCCCCTGGCTGCAGGGTGCCCGACTGACCGCCTGGGAACTGATGAAGGCCGGCATCCCCACCACCCTGATCTCCGACAACATGGCCGGCTTCTTTATGAACCGGGGCGAGATCACCTGCTGCGTGGTCGGGGCCGACCGGATTGCCGCCAACGGTGACACCGCCAACAAGATCGGCACCTATTCGGTGGCGGTTCTGGCCAAGGAGAACAACATCCCCTTTTATGTGGCTGCCCCGGTATCCACGCTGGACCTGACCCTCAGTGACGGTTCCAAGATTCCCATCGAGGAGCGTCCCGCTAGCGAGGTCACCCACATCAAGGGCATCGCCATCGCGCCGGAGGGCGTGGCCGTCCGCAACCCTTCCTTTGATGTCACCCCGGCCCGCTACATAGCCGGCATCATCACGGAAAACGGAATCGTCTCAGGCGACTACCTCGCGGGACTGCGTAAGATTTCAGGACGCTGACATGCATGTAGAACGTTTCTCCCAGGATTTCCAGCGCATCATGTCCCTGGAGGATCAGGCTGTGCGCCGGGATGGACTGGCCACATTCCTGGAGTCACACGGCTACCTCTACGGGGCCCGCTCGGCCGAAAACATTCTGCTGGTCCAGCCGCACTTTTCCACGGAAACCCTGCACCGGATCCTGGTCTGCTCCCTGCTGACCCCTTCGCCGGATATGGCGCTCAACAATTTCGAGCGCCTGGCCGGGGTGATCCCCCAGACCGACCTGGAAGAGGTCTCCCACCGCAAGAAAAGGCTCTCCCAGTTCCTGATCCTGTGCGGATCGTCACCGTTTCTGGTCAACCTGATCTTCAAGACCCCCGACGCCTTCCGCTGGCTCTTCCTGGAAAATGGCATCGAGCTGTCACGATCGTCGGACGACACCCTGAACGAACTGCGCAGCCGGGTGGACGACCAGACCGACTTCACGGCGCTGCTGCGGATTTTGCGCTGCTACAAGCGGGCCGAGATCCTGCGCATCGCCGCCCGCGACCTGAACGGCCTGTCCCCTCTGGAAGAGGTAACCGGCGAGCTGGCCAGCCTGGCCTCATCCTCTCTGCAGGTGGCCTACGAAGTCTGCCGGCGCTGCCTGGTCCGCGACCACGGCACCCCGCTGGTGCAGACCGAAAACGGCCTCCGGGATGCGGAAATGACCGTGATCGGCATGGGCAAGCTGGGCGGCAACGAACTCAACTTCTCCTCCGATATTGACATCATCTATTTCTACGAATCTGACAATGGCGAAACCAGCGGCATCAGCAGCGCTTCCGGCGGTACCAAGGGGGTGCTCTCCCTGCACGCCTTCTTCAACAAACTGGGCGAAATGATCAGCAAATCGCTCTCCCAGGTGACCGAGGACGGCTTCGTTTTCCGGGTTGACGTGGGACTACGGCCGGAGGGAAAATCGGGCGACATGGCCGTCTCGTTGCGCTCGGCCGAAATTTACTACGAATCGTGGGGGCAATCCTGGGAACGGACCGCCATGCTCAAGGCCCGCCCGGTGGCCGGTTCCCTGGAGCTGGGCGAGCAGCTGTTGAAGATGCTGCAGCCCTTCGTATATCGCAAATACCTCGATTACAACCTGATCGAGGACATGAAGAACATGAAGCTGAAGATCGACGCCTCCCTGGCACGCTCCCGCGAGGGAGAGACCAACCTGAAGCTGGGACGGGGCGGCATCCGCGAGATCGAGTTCTTTATCCAGGCCCTACAGCTGGTCTATGCCGGCAAAAACCCCAAGCTGCGCGAGCGCAATTCCCTGAAATCACTGAGCACGCTGCTGGCAGCCCGGCTGATCTCCGAGGAAGACCATCGTATGCTTTCCGATGCCTACCGCTTCCTGCGTACGGTCGAGCACCGCATTCAGGTGGTGCAGGAGCGCCAGACCCACAACCTCCCCACCAAGGATGACGAGATTCTGGCCCTTTCCCGCCGCAGCGGCTTTCTGCGCGCCAACGGCCTGGAGCGCTTCCGTGAGGTACTTGAGCAGCATCGCAGCAACGTTTCCTCCATCTACGGCACCCTCTTCCACAGCCGTGATGAAAACCTGCAGCAGGCCGCCGCCCCGGAGGTACTTTTCTTCCTGGATCATAAGGCCGACGAGGATCTGGTCAAGGATATGCTGGCGGAACGGCACTTTGAAAATGTCGATCGTGCCTACGAAAACCTGCTCTCCCTGCGCAGCGGCCCCGACAAAGCCAATCTGACCGAACGCAGCCGCCGGCTGCTGGAAAAGATCTCCCCGCTGCTGCTGCAGGAGATTTTCACCTCCCCCGACCCGGACATGGCGCTCTCCAACCTGGAACGCTTTCTGGCCATGGTCGGCACCCGTTCATCCTATTACGCCCTGCTGGCCGAGAACCATGAAACCCTCAAACTGCTGGTATCCCTGTTCGGCATGTCCGAGTTTCTCTCCAAAATCCTAATTGGGCACCCGGAGCTGCTGGACAGCCTGGTGGCCCGCAGCGAAGTTTCACCCGTCAAGAACAAGGATGAGATTGCCCGTGACCTGGCCAGCCTGATGGCGCAAAGCGACTACTTTGAGGATCAGCTGGATGTACTGCGGCGTTTCCGTAACGAAGAGTTCCTGCGGATCGGGCTGAACGATATCCACGGCAAACTGGGGCAGAGTGAGGTCACCACCCAGCTGAGCCTGCTGGGCGAAGTCTGTCTGGACGCGGCTTTCCAACTGGCGGTGCAGGAGCTGAAACGTTTCGGTACGCCCATGTACCAGCAGGATGGCAACCAGAGGCAGGCCAGCCTGGCGGTGATCGGTATGGGTAAACTGGGGGGGGGCGACCTCAACTACCATTCCGACCTGGACATCATTTTCGTCTATGACCATCAGGGGTACACCAACGGTGACAAGCAGATTTCCAACCATGAATATTTTGCCAAGCTGGCCCAGAAGGTTATTTCGGTCCTGACCATGCAGACCCGCGAGGGGTACGTCTACAAGATCGACACCCGTCTCAGGCCGTCGGGCAATGCCGGTCCGCTGGTGACATCGCTGGAGTCGTTCCTCGACTACCACCGCAAAGAAGCCCAGATCTGGGAGCGCCAGGCCCTGACCAAGGCCCGGGTGGTGCTGGGAGACCAGGGTCTGGCCGGTCAGCTGCACGACGTTATCCGCCAGACAGTCTACGGCGCCACCATCGACGAGGATGGCCGTCAGGAGATTCATCGCCTGCGCATGCGCATGGAAAACGAACTGGCCAGGGAGACGGCCGAGACCTACAACATCAAGACCGGGCGGGGCGGCATGGTCGATGTGGAGTTCACTGTGCAGTACCTGCTGCTCAAGTACGGCCACCGCTGTCCCGAACTACGCACCACCAGCACCATCGTGGCCCTGAAAGAGATTCGTACCCTGGGAATTCTGGCCGACAATGAAGCCGAAACCCTGCTGGCCGGCTACAAGTTCCTGCGCAAGCTGGAAAATCGCCTGCGCATCATCCACGATTATTCGGTCAATGATCTGGGCGGCCCCAAAAACTATATCAACAAGCTGGCTCTGCGGCTGGGATACGATCCAAAACTGAAAAATCCGGGTGCCAGCCTGATCTGTGACTATGAAGAGACAACCGGCAGAATCCGGGACTGCTACGACCGGATTCTGGGGGAGGGAAGACCATGAAGATCCGTAAGAAGATTCTGGATTACGAGTACGAAGAAGTGCTGGATACCAAGACCAGGGAGCTGATCCGCGTGGCCTGCGCTATTGTGACCGGCTGCCCCACCTGACTGAAGAAACACTTCGCGGTCGCGAAGGAAGCCGGTGCTACAGAAGCCGAACTGAAAGAGGCGATTGCCTACGGCGTCATTGCCCCCTCGGGCAGAGCCAAAAACTTTGCCCTGAGTATGCTGGATGAGATTGAAGGTGCGGTAAAAGATTAAGGCATGACAGACACTGCCGGCTTGTCAGCCTGCAGGATCTGGCTGAGGACGTCATCGATCTTGGACACGTCAACCGTCGTGTTAAAGCAGGGGCCGAAGGGGCGGTCGTTGAGTACACCGATTACCGGCAGCGGATAGCAGTCTTTGATGCCGGAGGTCAGGTCCCGCTCGCAGGCCACGGCCAGCACCAGCTTGGGGCGTTTTTCCACGATGACCTTACGGGCCAGGGTGCCGCCGGTAGCCACCGATATATCGATATTGTATTTCCTGCCGATGTCCACCAACCCCTTGATGTCGCAGCGACCGCACAGCACGCATTTGGTGATGTCACCGGTCACCTTGATTTCGCAATCAAAGAGCTGAATACAGTGCGGAAGCAGCACCAGGATCCGATCGGGACTGATCTTCTGGCGCTGGGAAATCACCAGACTGTTGTTCATGGCGATAAAGGACTGACGGATGCCGTCCTTGTCGAGCCCCATCAATCGGCCAACGAATTCAATCACCGGCAGCAGGAACTTGATAACCACCAGCCGCATGAAACGGGTGAAAAAGATGTCCTTCCCCAGGGCAGTGGTCAGCACCAGCAGCCCGGTTCCCAGAATGGCAACACCGGAAAGCACTGCCATGACAATGCCGACCACATGCGGCAGATTGGGGTGAATATTGGCCAGGCCCCGGTTGGGCACCCACCAGGCCAGGAAAATCAGGCCGACCAAAATCAGGCAGGTCAAACCCATCAGGGTTATAAACAGACGCTTGCGTGGCGGCGCCAGTTTTTCCACCGGAGCCGTCATGGACTGACCTCTTCAACCGGCTGAGCACCCAGCGCTGTCCCCACCTTAACTGGATATCCCGCCAGAAAACTGGCCGCGTCCAGCCGTTTCTTGCCGGCCAGCTGCAACTCTTCGATAATCAGGCTGCCGCTCTGGCAGGCCACTTCCAAACCGTGCTTGTCAGCCCGCAGGACCGTCCCGGCAGGGCCGCTTCCGTCGGCAACCCGCGAGCGGTAGACCTTGAGAGTCAGACCGTCCAGGCAGGTGTACGCCCCGGGCCAGACCATCAATCCCCGCACCTGATTATGGAGTGAACGGGCATCGCGACCCCACTCCATCAGGCCATCCTCCTTTTTCAGCATGGCGGCATAACAGCTCTGGCTGCCATCCTGCTCCTGCGGCACAATCGTGCCGGCCAGCAGCCCATCAAGGGTTTCCGAGAGCAGCTCGGACCCCATGACCGACATACGGTCATGCAGCGCCACGATGTCCTCGTTCTCATCGATGGGAGTCGATCGTTTCAGCAGCATCGGCCCGGTATCCAGCCCCACATCCATCAACATGGTGGTAACACCGGTCTCCTGCTCGCCATTGACAATGCACCAGTTGAGCGGTGCGGCGCCGCGATACCGCGGCAGCAGTGAGGCATGGACATTGATGCAGCCACAGGGCGGGATCTCCAGCAGGGCCTTGGGAAGGATCTGTCCAAAGGCAACCACCACGATCACATCGGGGCGTAGCTCGCGCAGTTGTTCAACCACCGACGGTTCGCGGACCTTCTGGGGTTGGAGAACCGGTATATTGTGACGTAATGCCAACTCCTTGACCGGCGGCGGCATCAGCTTCTGACCGCGCCCTTTGGGTCGGTCCGGCTGGGTAACCACGGCAAGCACATTCTCACCACGATTTATCAGAACCTGCAGGGTGGGACAGGCAAACTCAGGCGTCCCCATAAAAATTACTCGCTGACCGCTCATAGATCAGCCTCACCCGATTCGGCCAACCGTTTTGCCTTGCGAATGAACAGGTCACGCTTGAGCGGAGACAGGTGATCGACAAACAGGATACCGTCCAGATGGTCGATCTCATGCTGGAAGGCAATTGCCAGCAGGTCATCCGCCTTCCAGGTCTGTTCATTGCCTTCGAGATCGAGCCCTTTCACCACCACCCGGGCATGCCGTCGAACATTGGCAGCGTATTTCGGTACTGAGAGGCACCCTTCCTCTTCATAGGCCTCACCTTCGGCATGGACAATGACCGGATTTATTGCCACAATCAGCTCAGGCTCGTCATGGGGGGCCACATCAATGACAATCAGGCGCTGATGTACCCCGATCTGCGGTGCAGCCAATCCAATTCCAGGGGCGTGGTACATGGTTTCGGCCATATCCCGGGCAAGCTGGCGGACGGCATCATTGATTATGACCACGGGGGCCGATTTCTTCTTAAGCTCGGGGTTAGGATAGGTGAGGATGGTGCGAATCATGGTGGTCCTTGCGGCATGGAATTCAGTACACTAAGTGTACTACCGCTCGTGAAGGCGGTTTTAAATAGTAATCGCAACAATTGAAAAAATCAATTTGCATCTTTAATCTACAGTCGGGAGGACGGTATGACTGATCCGGTGGAACGCATCAGCCCCGCCCGGGAAACGGGCAAAAAAAATGCGACAGACTCACGTCTGAAGCATGACAAACACCTTCACCATCCCTATGAAACCGAAGAAGACAGCGTCGACATTTCGGAAGAAGCCCGTGAAAGGGCCGCAGGAAAGCAGCGCAAAAACATTCTCGACTATCTAAATGAGGATCAGGAACATCAGAAAGAGAAAGTAATCAGCTGAAGAAGCTCTTGTCCCGTTCATAGGCATCCTGAATCTTCTCCAGCATCTCTGCGATGCGGGCCTCATCAAGATTCAGTTGCCGGGCCGGAACAGTCTCATGCAACTGCAAATCCTCGTCAGGCTCCCTCACACCGAAACCGAGCTTGTGACAGACCAGATTTGCCAGTCCGACGACACACGTCAGGCGCACCTGATAGGTATCCTCGTCCTCAGCAAAATCAAAACTGTGGTGTTTGAGCACTGCCTGCATCAGAATAGCTGGAAAATTCCATTTTTTAATTACCAGTCCGCCCACTTCGGGATGGGTGTAGGAAAAAACCTGCTGTTCTGCATTCAGGGAGGTCATGCCGTCGTTGAAACATTTCTGGACAACCAGCTGAAACTGCTGGCTGTCCAGACTGTTCATGATTATCTTGCCGATATCGTGAAACAACCCCCCCAGAAAAGCCTCTTCCTCATTTACCAGACGGGTGGTCTTTGCGATTACACGTGCTGCCAAACCGGCACCAAAGGAATGCTCCCACAGCATTTTTTCCGTAAGTCCGTAGGGTTTGTAAACCTGTTTGACCGAGGCGGCCACAACCAGGCTCTTCAGGGTACTGAATCCCAGGACCATTATGGCGTGGGACAGGGTTTGAATCTGCCGTTGGCAACCGTAAAACGAGGAATTCGATATTTTCAGAACGCGAGCCGCAACGGCCGGATCAGAGGCAACCACCTTGGCCAGCTCTTCTGCAGAGGCGCTTTCACTTTCGATCAGCTGCATGACCTTTGTGGCCACCACCGGGATAGTCGGCAGGTCACTGGCAGACATGATCATGGTTTCAAGTTCTTTGTTCATCAGCAGCTCCCTCTTCATTGCAGCGCAATTCCAAACACCACGGCGCCGAACGCCGACATTATCTCACACTGGGATAAATAATCAAGGGCTTCGCCTAAATAATTGAAAGTTTGTCTACCCGCATGTATAATCACCCACCACTAACGTGCCAATCAAGGACATTCACCATATGCGTACCTACTGGAAACACCTGCTGTTACTGTCCACTGCTACAATCCTGACCGGCTTTACCTGGGGATTCGGGGGCGACCCCTGCAAGGAAGCACTGGAACTGGCAGCAGACCTGGAATCCCAGCGTGACGAAGTCAAACTGCGTCAGAACGAGGCCAGAATCCTTTCTCTCTGCCCTGATGGCGGTGCCGGACATTTTGTCTCTGCATTACAGCTGGAGCGGGTAGGCAACCTGGATGGCGCCATCAGTGAGTACCGCAAAGCCCTGCAGCAGGAGCCGGCATTCCCGCTGGCCAGCGGCAACCTTGGACTGCTCTACGCACAAAAGGGGATGATCGACGAGGCTTCCGTAGAGCTGGCACGCGGGCTGGCATCCACCTCGAACCCCCGATACCATAAGGCCATGGCCCGTATTCTTGCGGAACGCAAAGTCTATCCGCTCTCAATCTACCACTATAATGAAGCGGTCCGGCAGTTGGATCGCGATCCCGCCATTTTCAACGGACTGGCGACAGCGTATGCGGCCACCGGACAACAGGAAAAAGCGTTGGAAGAGCATCGCAAAGCCCTGTCCGTCGATCCGAATTCCGAAGCAGCTCATGTGGGCATCGCCACCATTCACCTGGCCCGCAAGGAGCAGGATAAGGCACTGGAATCTCTGAAAAAAGCGGAGATCGGCAATCCCCAGAACCGCGAAATCCACCTGATGATGGCCGCAATCTACGAGAAAAAAGGGGACACGGCCTCGGCTGATTACCAGTACCTCCTGGGAGGGAAACCGAAAACAACAGCGACCGCACCGTCTCAGCCGAAAACTGCCGCCGACGCACCTCTAAGCGGCGACCCGGATAAGGATATTGAGACCTTAAAGTCTGCTATTAAGGAGAATCCCCGCTCGGCGACCCTCCATGAAAAACTGGGCAACCTGTACCGCTCCGGCGGCAAGGACAATGAAGCCGTTACAGCCTATAAAGAGGCTGCACACCTCAACAGTTCCAACCATGAAGTCTACCTGAATCTCGGCATCCTGTACGAAAAACGCTCACAACTGGATGAAGCGGTTGTGTCCTATAAGCAGGCCCTGCGCATAAAACCTGACAGCGCTGATGCCCATCTCCGCCTGGCAGACGTGCGCAACAGCCGCGGGCTGTATCAGGAAGCGGTTACGCACTACGGCGAATTCCTTAAACTCAAGCCCGACAGCCCGGATATCCAGCTCAAACTGGCACGGATCTTTGCCCGCAACAAGGAAGCCGGACTGGCAATTGATGCCTACAACGCCTTTCTGAAACATGCACCGGATAATGTGGAGGCAAATCGTGAGATTGCCACCCTGTACAAGGCCAAGGGAACGAACGATAAAGCTGCGGAACATTACAAAAAGGTTCTGGCACAACAGAAGGACGACATGGATACCCGGGCCGCCCTGGTGTCCATCTACGTAAAGAACAAGCAGTACGACGAAATCACCGAACTCTTGAAGGGGACAGCGGAACTGTTTCCCGACGACCCCAACAATCATTACAAACTCGGCCTGATCTATGAATTTAAAAAGGATTACGAGAATGCAATAGCCGGATACAAAAAGGCCATCGAGCGCAAGGCGGACCACGCCCGCTCTCTCAATGCCCTTGGACGTCTTTACATGAAAACCGGGCGGATCAATGAGGCCAAAGAGATGCTCGAAGCCGCTAAAAAAGCCGACCCGAGCATGGAAGAAACCACCGTACTGCTTAACAACATCCGGGATGAATTCAATCCTGAACCACGCAAGATTTCCAAAGGGAAAAAAGGGAAGTCCAAGAAAAGCAAGAAAAGCACAAAATCGACGAAGTCAAAAACTTCCAAAAGTAGCAAAAAACCGTCTACAACTAAAAAACAGTAGGGCTGGACGCCCATCCGGCTCAGGTTCTATCCTTAATGATTCAGCAATCACATCGTAATTCACTCCGCTGTTTCACGCGCCCGGGTTACAGCAGGCATCTGCTGAATATCACCGACATCCGCCACTCCATGACTGTTTCAGAGCAACCGGGATACTCTCATGACTGAAGACAGCACCACGGCACACTATTTTCCCCATTGTATCCAGATTGATGCCCGCCATTGGAGCGACCTGAAGCTGGGCCCACTCTCGCGGCAGATCGTCGACCACTCCATCCCTGACATCATCTTTTATCGCCAGCTGGCACTGAGGCTCAACCGGACCAAAGTGGATGGTGCCCCTCCGGTTCATGCCGGTCACCTAAACATGTATGCCACCCTGCTCAAGGTCTATCGTCACCTGATTGATGTCGTGGCAGACCAACAAGCCCACAATGTGCTTGATGACGCCCTGAAGCGCTCCGGGCACAATCCGACCGAAGATGGTTTGCAGCGTACCGAAGAGTGTTTTGTGGGTCTGTTCCCCCCCTCCGGCATTTCCTCTGACGAGGCCCGTCAGTGGCTCCACGCCGGTGGATCAACAGCGCTCCATCAACATCTTGTGCTGAGAGAAATGCTGCTGCTGCACCTTGCCTCCCGGAATCCCGCACTGGACAGCTTCCGCAAAATTCTGGACGATCGGCACCTGACCTCAGCGGCACCGCCATACCGACGGATCGTCAGTGACATGACCGTTGCGCTCACTCGAGGCCCGCTCCTGCCCGATCTTGACATGACACTGGCCGATGCGCTGCTGGCGCCAATCCTGGCAAGTCCTGATTCACTGTCAGGACAGGTGGGCTATATACGGGAACACTGGAATATCCTGCTGCCGGAAAAGCTTTTTGAAGAGATCCTGATCGCCTTCGATATCGTGCTGGAAGAGGAACGGAGCTGGGGGGGAGCCGGAGAACCGGGGCCACCGCCGGTTATGGAATTCGGCCGCATGGTCGGCGGAGCAGCCGGAGGGGGAACGGGGGAATTTGGCTCGAATGACGGCAGCTCCGTGTTCGGCGGTTACGAATATCCTGAATACGAGCAGTTCTCCACCGATGCCGACTGGATGTCCAACGTTGTGCTGATGGCCAAGATGGTCTACGTCTGGCTGCATCAGCTCTCACAAACGTACGAACGTCCGATTACCCGCCTGGATCAGATCCTGGATGCCGAGCTCGACCGCCTGGCGGCCGGCGGTTTTACCGGCCTCTGGCTGATCGGCATCTGGGAGCGCTCCCCGGCCTCGCAGCGCATCAAGCAGTTATGCGGCAATCCGGAGGCGATCGCCTCCGCCTACTCCCTCTACGACTATGAAATCGCCCATGACCTGGGGGGCTGGGAAGCGCTGCACAACCTGAAGAGTCGCGCCATGCAGCGCGGCATCCGCCTGGCCAGCGACATGGTTCCCAACCACACCGGCATTTACTCCCGCTGGGTTCTGCAGCATCCGGACTGGTTCGTCCAGACCGATTATCCCCCCTTTCCCACCTATCAGTTCAACGGTGAAGATCTTTCGCACTCCGGTGATGTCGTCATCCAGGTGGAAGACGGCTACTGGACCAAAACAGATGCGGCGGTAGTATTCCGTCTGATTGAGCGGACGACCGGGCGGATCCGCTATATCTATCACGGAAACGACGGCACCTCGATCCCCTGGAACGACACCGCCCAGCTCAATTACCTGATCCCCGAGGTACGTGAAGCTGTTATCCAGACCATTCTGCACGTGGCCCGCAGCTTCCCTATCATTCGCTTTGACGCCGCTATGACCCTGGCCAAAAAGCACTTCCAAAGGCTCTGGTATCCGGTCAAGGGGTTGGGTGGCGGCATCCCTTCCCGGGCCAGTCACGGCATGAGCAGGGATGAGTTTGATGCGGTCTTTCCGGTTGAATTCTGGCGTGAGGTGGTTGATCGCGTGGCGGCTGAGGTTCCCGGCACCCTGCTGCTGGCCGAGGCTTTCTGGCTGATGGAGGGCTATTTTGTCCGCACCCTGGGCATGCACCGAGTATACAACAGCGCCTTCATGAACATGCTTAAGCAGGAAGAAAACGCCAAATACCGCCAGACCATCAAAAATGTTCTGGAGTTTAACCCCGAGGTACTCAAGCGCTTCGTCAACTTCATGAACAACCCGGACGAAAAGACCGCTGTGGAACAGTTCGGCCGCGAAGGCAAGTACTTCGGCGCCTGCGTTCTGCTGGCAACCATGCCCGGCCTGCCCATGTTCGGGCATGGCCAGATTGAAGGCTTTCACGAGAAATACGGTATGGAATACAAGCAGTCCTACTGGAACGAGCAGCCGGACGGCCACCTGATCTGGCTGCACGAGCAGCGCATCTTCCCGCTGCTGCGCTGCCGCGGGCTCTTTTCCGGCTCGGAGCACTTTGCGCTTTATGATTTTTTTGCCGGTGAATCGGTTAACGAAGACGTCTATGCCTACTCCAACCGCCTGGGCGAGCAGCGCGGCCTGGTGCTGTACCACAACCGCTACGCCACAACCTCCGGCTGGATCAGGGAATCGGTTGCACGAGCCAGCGGATTCGAAGGTGACCCGCCAGAGTTACAGCGGACCACCCTAGCGGTGGCACTGGGCATGGTCAACGACCGGCAGGTCTATTACAGCTTCCGGGACCACACCCTGGGGCTGGTATTTATCCGCAGCAGCAGTGAACTGCATGAAAAAGGGCTCTACGCCGAACTAGGTGAATATGAATTCCACGTGTTTACCGACTTCCGCGAACTCCGCGATGATGCCGCAGGTTCGTGGGGGAACCTCTGTTCTGCCCTGAACGGACGTGGCGTCACCAGCCTGCAGGACGAGCTCACACAGTTGCGCCACCCGGAACTGAATGCCGCCTACCGGAACCTTCTCGAAACGGAAATCCCGCAGAAGATCTCACCGGCTAGCCTGAAGAAAAGTCTTCACTCCGCTGCCAAATTGTTCCTGGAAACACTTTCGAAGCAGATCAACACCCCTGCGGTGCAGAACCGGGCGGTACTGGAAAGGCTGACCAACAATCTGTCAGCAGTTCAAACCCTGAAAATCAGCAGACCATCCGTAAAGACAACCCGCGAAACACTGGTGTCAATCCTTGATCTGCTGGAATCCCCCATCGGCCTGCGGATCACGATGACATGGTCGTTACTTGAGGGGAGAGTGACAACCACCCGGCCCCACGGATTGGACTACACCCTGCTGCAGCTTGTAACACTGGCCGATTCGGTCGACAGACAGAGAGCCGTTTTTCTGTTGGAAACCCTCCTTTCCGTGGTTCAAACCGGCGGTGAGGGCCTGGCAGCTGCCACGAAACGGGCCTTCAGCACAAAGGCCGGCCGCGAATTTCTGCAGATCCACACCAGCGGCGGAACCGAATGGTTCAACAAGGAATGTTTTGAAGAACTGCTTAAATGGCTCCTCGCCCTGGAGATCCTGGAGTATGCCGCTTCAGCCCCCACACCACGGGCACTGGCGCTCCGACTCGGAACCCGGGCAACAGAGTACGGGCGCCTCACCGCTTGCGCCAACCTGTCTGGATATCGGTCGGCACTTCTGCAGCAGAGCCTTGCCGCGCAGGCAGCCCCGACAAAAGTAGCAGCATCGGACAGCAGCTCACAGGAACCAGCAAGGAAGAACCATGCTCAAAACCCTGCTCGCACGAAAACAGCAAAAGCATCGCACAACAAAATACCCCGCTGAGGCTGCCGTCCTTCCGGAACTGTTCAGGGGCTATCCACGACTTGACCAGTCCCGCTGCACGGCAGACTGCCAGGCCTGCGTCAATGTCTGCCCGACCGGAGCGGTCTGCAACCTCAATGGCCTGACACTGGACATGGGCAAATGCCTGTTCTGCCCCGAGTGCGTTCAGGCCTGTCCGAACGGGGCGCTGGCTTTTGATCAGGATGAGAAGCTGGCTGCCTCGGAGCGGGAAGACCTAGTGGTCCGTCAGGACGAAGAACGCCGATTGGCACACGCCATGGGCAAAGAACTGGTTTCCCTGTACGGCAGATCCTTCAAATTGCGTGAAGTCAGTGCTGGAGGGTGCAATGCCTGCGAAGCTGACACTAACGTACTCTCCACCGTCGGCTTCGACCTGGGCCGTTTCGGCATCCAGTTTGTCGCCAGCCCGCGCCATGCCGACGGCATGTATGTCACCGGGCCGGTCAGCGAACATATGCGCACTGCGCTATTAAAAACCTGGGAGGCCATCCCCGGTCCGAAGGTTGTCATCGCTGCCGGTGCCTGCGCCATCAGCGGCGGCCCGTACATCGGCCACCCGGAAGTCCATAACGGCGTAGACAGTTTCCTCCCTGTCGATCTTTACATTCCCGGTTGCCCCCCCACCCCCTGACCATCCTGGATGGTCTGCTGCGCCTGATCGGACGATTGTAAGCTTTTTATTCCATACGCGAGAGTATCCCCTTGCAGCGACTGAATCACCTTCACACAACAGGGTGGAAACAAGCCAGACACCGTTGGAGTGCCCTCTGCGTTGCCCTGATCGCAATTGCAGGAGCTGTCGTTTACTCAAATTCGTTTAATGTCCAATTCATCATGGATGATCACCCCGTCATCAGCCTGTACGGCCCGATGGAATTGCTTGAGATCATCCTGCATGGAGGGATGCGCCGGACCGCCGACGTTACGTTTTCGCTCAATCACCACCTCCATGGTACCGAGGTAACAGGTTACCACCTGGTTAATCTGATTATTCACAATGCAGCGGCAATCACCCTTTACTTTTTTACCGGAACGTCACTGGGCGTCCTGCTGGCCAATCGCGAGCAGACGCCGGAACGATCCGTCTTTATTGAGCGGTTTATGCCGCTTGCAGTTGCGCTGCTCTTTGTTACCCATCCCGTCCAGACCCAGGCGGTCACCTACATTGTTCAACGCTACACCTCTCTGGCAACACTCTTCTACCTGCTATCAGCCCTGTTCTTCATCAAATTCCGACTATCCCGGAATGAAGGCGATGGTCCCCGCCGTACCGGTCTTCTGGCATGTGCCTGCCTGATTTCGGGCATTTTGGCGGTGACAAGCAAACAGATCGCCTTCACGCTTCCACTCATGCTGATTTTTCTGGAGCTGTTTCTCTTCAACGGTCGGATGCTAAACCGAACGTTCTATGCCGTTTGCGGAACACTGCTTTTTACAGTGCTTGCAGCGACACTGGCAACCTGGCACGACCGGCCTCTGGCAGATTTTCTAACCAGCATCGATCACGCAACATCTGAAGACAACCTGACGTCCCGATGGACATACTTCCTGACCCAGACACGAGTTGTAGCAGCTTATCTGGGGCTGCTCTGTCTGCCGGTCGGCCAGAGTATCTTCCATGAGGTTCCTGAATACACAACGCTGTTCTCATTACCAGTTATCTGTTCGATGATACTGCACATTTCACTGGCCGCCGCAGCAGTCGTTTTCTATCGGATATCAAAGCGGCACCTGACCATTGGCAATAAAAATTATGGCGCACTGCTGCGTATTACGGCGCTGGGAATCACATGGTTCTACGTATCCATGCTGGTGGAATCAAGCATCTTTCCCATCACGGATGTCATGTTTGAACATCGCATCTACCTCCCCTCCGCGGGATTTTTTCTGGCAGTACTATCGTGCCTGGCTTTAATTGCCGAGCGGTACCGGCACCTCACCAGCGCGGTCTGGGTACTTTTCGTACTGGTAAGCATAACGTTTGGAGGCATGACGCTCGCCCGCAATCATATCTGGAGTGACTCCATGAGGCTCTGGCAGGATACCGCCACAAAAGCGCCCAACAAGGATCTCGTGCTTACAAATCTGGCTGGAGAGTACATGAAACAAAATATGCACCATAAAGCACTCCCGCTTTTTGTAAAAGCATTGGAGACAAGCCCGTATTACATGACCACGACAAAAGTATATCTGGGGTTAACACTGCAGTATCTTGACATTGACGGTTCGCGCTTCACGACCGGGGAGGAAATTGTTAACATCCGGGAATTGAAAGGTAGGGCCGAGCTGGGGAAAGCAGACGAATTCAAACTGCAATCCGTCATGTATAACAATCTGGGGTTGGCACATGAATTTCTGGGCAACCCGACCAAATCAAAGGAACACTATCGTTCTGCCCTCAAATACAATCCGGATTACGACCTGGCCTGGTTCAATCTGGGACTGCTTGCCGCAGCGGAGGGTGATAAAGGACTGGGTATTTCCGCACTCACACAGCTGAAAAGACTGAAATCACCCCAAGAGCAGCATCTGCTCAAGATACTGGTTGCACCACCAACAACCCCTAAAACACCGAAAACTTGATGTACTTGCGGGGATGTTCCTTAAAGTCCCTGACCAGAGAGTCCACATCCTCAACCATGCGGTTCATGCGGTCATAGAGTTCCTTGTCATTGACCAGCTGACCGGCCGTACCTTTACCACTCCTGATCTTTTCCGTAACCTCTTCGATGGACTTGACGGAATTGTCCGCACGGGTCAAAAGCGAAAGTCCTTTGTCGTAGAATTCACGATCATTGATCAGTAAACCGAGCGTACTGTCCTTGGAGGTGAGTTTCTTGTTCAACTCGCGTACATCGTCGGCGGCCTGATTGCTCTTCTCTGCCAGAGCCACCAGTTTGTCGTACAACTTTTTGTCATAGATCAGTTTGTTCAAAGTACCTTCCGAATTCTGAATATCCTGCAGGGTCTGGTCGGCCCGGTTAAGAATGGTAATCAACCGGTTATAGGGTTCCGGACTACGGGCCAGTTTGCCCAGCGACCCTTCGCCATGATTGATGGTCACGGCCAGTGAGTTCAATTCACCTGTCAGGCGTACGATATTCTGATACAGCTCCGGATCAGTGGTCAGTTTGCCAAGGGTGCCCTTGCCCTGGGTGATGGAATCCACCACAGTGTTCAAACGGTCGAAGGTGCTGCCGGCCTTCTGCACAACGTCATCCAGTTTCATGATGGATGTACCATGCAGGACATCCACAGGTTTTTCATAATACTGCTGCGACGGGGTAACATCGACATATTTTTCGCCCATCAGACCGCGGGTCTTGATGGTAATGCGCGAATCGGGGCCGATCTTGCGCAGGGCACCATGATCGGCTTCCAGAAAAATGGTAACCTCGTTGGTTTTCTTCGGATCAGTGAATTCGATATCCGTAACAACCCCCACATCCACCCCCGCCAGCCAGACCGGCGCACCCTCTTTTAGTCCCGCCACATCGTCCATCACCACCCGCATCTTCCCCTTGGCAACGAACATCTTGGTCTTCTGCCCCATCAGCAGCACACCCCCGGCAATAAAGAGCAGTGCAATGAAGATAAACACCCCGGCCCGTACCTGCGCCCAACCTATGCGATTGCTTCGTTCCATATCAGTTCCACCTATTACGATGCGATAAATTTTGTATTTCTGAATATCTGCCATCAGGGCAGTAAACAGTCCCCCTATACAAACAGCGACTGGTCCGTCGGCAGCAGAAATTCCTGCACCTCGGGTATAGCGCTTTCCTTCATCTCCCGTTCAGTCCCTTCAAAAATCATGCGGGCCTTGTGCAAGAAGGTAAAACGCTGGGAAGTTTTGAAAGCCGTATCCAGGTCGTGAGTAACCATCAGGGTGGTTTTCCCCTCGGCCTGCAGACGCTGCATCAGGTTGCAGATATTGTAGACCCCGATCGGATCCAGACCGGTGGTCGGTTCGTCAAAAAAAATATAATCGGGATCGGCCGCCAGAGCCCGGGCGATGGCAACGCGCTTTTTCATACCCCCCGAAAGCTCGGACGGATACAAATCGAGGGCTGTCTCGACCCCTACGAAGCCCAGCTTTTCACGGACGATCTGTTCGATTTCATTCTGGGACAGGCGCCCTTCTTCAAACAACCGGTAGCCCACATTCTCGCCGACGGTCATGGAGTCGAATAACGCGCCCCCCTGGAAGACAATGGCGATACGCCGGCGCAAATCCATAAAACGGGCTTCCGGGACACCGGTAATACAGGTATCCCCGATGCAGACCCGCCCGGAATCAGGCTGCAGCAGCCCCAGTAAAAGCTTGAGAATCGTGGTTTTCCCGGCGCCACTGACCCCCAGAATCGTGCGGTTGACACCCCGCTCCAGACGAAAGTCAAAATCCTCCAGAATCTTGCGCCCGCCGATGGTGTAACAAAGCTTGTCCATGCTGATGTAATCGGCAGAACTCATTGCGGCGGCACCCCTGCCATGGCAAGGATCATATTCCACTCTCCCTCGGCCACCGGCTGAATGGAGAGCCGGCTGCGTTTGACCAGCGGCATATCGGCCAGGGCCGGGTTGCATTTGATCTGCTCCAGGGTCACCGGTTTCGTCAGCGGCTCCACATAGCGCACATCCACCATGTACCAGATCGGGATACTGGGAGTAGCCTTTGGGTCAAAATGCTCGCCATTGGGGTCTAGGGCAGTGCTGTCGGGATAACCTGCCCGCACGACTTCGGCAATCCCCACCACGACCGGTTCTGGAATGCTGCTGTGATAAAACAGCACCCGGTCACCAACCTTGATCGTATCACGCAGAAAATTGCGGGCCTGGAAATTCCGCACGCCGTCCCAGTGCTCAGTCATATCGGGACGTTTCTTCAGATCTTCGAAAGAAAAACAACCCGGTTCAGTTTTAAACAACCAGTAGGCCACAGGAATCACCTCAGCGGAAGGCCACGAAGACCTTGGTAATAAAAAAGTCGGAAACCAGGATGATCACCGATGACATGACCACCGCACGCTTGGCAGCATTGCCAACCCCTTCGGCCCCGCCGCGGGTATTCAAACCCACGTAACATCCGGTCAGGGCGATCACCAGTCCGAAAAAGGCCGGTTTCGCCAGACCTTCTATAACATCCTGAAACACCATGAACTGGGGAATGCCCTTGATGTACATGGTCGGATTGATGCCGTAATTGGCGGACATGATGTAGCCACCCACCAGGGATATGGCATCGGTGATAACGGTCAGCAGCGGCATTGCCAGCAGCATGGCCTTCACGCGCGGTGCCACCAGACGTTTGGTGATGTCGGTACCCTCCACACGCATGGCGTCCACCTGCTCCGTCACCACCATGGTGCCCAACTCGGCGGTGATGGCCGACCCGACCCGGCCGGCCACCATCAGAGAGGCCAGAACCGGCCCCAATTCCTTGATCATGGTGGCGGCCACCATGCCCCCCACATAGCTGGTGGCGGCAAAAGGCTTGAGCTGGATCAGGGCCTGCAAGGCCATGACCATGCCGGTGAACAGACCGGTCAGCACACAGATGAAGAGGGAGGAAAAACCAAGTTTATCGAACTGGATCGCAAATTCGCGGTAATAGAAGGGGCGCTGAAAAACACGCACAAAGGTCCGCCCCGCCAGGGCAAAGTACCCCTGCAGGTCGGCGAAGAAGTTCAGCATGATTTTGTCGATGAAATCGATGTTCATTGCGGCCCCGCAGGTGATCGGGCAGTCACGTTGCAGCCTGTTATCCGTGACGTTGCACTATATCAGGCTCGCTTGCGGGAATTCAATTTAAATCAGCCAAAACAACCGACCATGAGCCGGCACGTTCCAGCTCCATGACCGGCATCAGCGCTTCGGGAGCAATCCACTCCCGCACAAAACGCTCGACCGCCTCCGGCTGCAGAGGGCGGCTGAACAGATAGCCCTGAATGATGCCGCAGCGACGTTCCTCCAGATAAGCCAGCTGTTCTGCCGTTTCAACACCCTCGGCCACCAGTTGCATATGCAGCCCGTGCCCCATGGCAATGATGGTGCTGACCACAGCGGCATCATTGCTGGTGACCAGCATGCGCTGGACAAACGACATATCAATCTTCAGCTCATGGATCGGCAGGCGCCCCAGATACGCCAGCGAAGAGTAGCCGGTACCGAAATCGTCCAGTGACAGGATCACACCGAGATCCGCCAAGGCCGTCATCTTTTCAAGGGTTCGTGAGCTGTCATCCATAACCATGCTTTCGGTCAACTCCAGACAGAGTAACTCCGGCGGGAGCCCCGTCTCGGCCAGAACACGCCGGACGACAACATCCAGATCGCTGCGCATGAACTGTAGAGCCGAAATATTAACCGACATACGCAGCGCCGGCAGCCCGGCATCCCGCCAGACCACGGCCTGCAGACAGGCCTGACGCAGGACCCACTCGCCCACTTCGACAATCATGCCGCTCTCTTCCAGAATCGGCACAAAACGGGCCGGTGAAACAGTGGCTTCGCCGGAAGGCGTCCAGCGCAATAACGCCTCGACCCCCACGACCGTTCCCAGTTCCCGGTTGATCTGCGGCTGATAATTGAGGGAGAATTCATCCCGCTCCATGGCCCTGTGAAGCCTGGCCTCCATGGCAAAGCGTTCCTCCAGCCGGTTGTTCAATTCCCGGGTATAGAAACAGATGGAGTTTTTCCCCTCTTTCTTGGCCTGGTACATGGCCGCCTCGCCATTCTTGAGCAGGCTTTCTACGCATTCGCCATCCTCCGGGTAGACAACCACCCCGATGCTGGCGGTTGTCACAATCTCCGTCCCCTTGACACTGAAGACATTATTCATGGCATCCCGAATCTGGCGGGCCTTTAGCTGTGCTGCCGACAAATCCGTCGATAACGGTGGAATAATCGTGAACTCATCCCCCACAAAACGTGAAACAAAGCAATCATAGCCGCAAACCAGTTCCAGCCGATTGGCGATCTCCTTCAACAGCAGATCGCCGAATTCGTGCCCGAAGGTGTCATTGACAAACTTGAGATTATCGATGTCCAGCACCATCAGTGTCAGGTACTCGCTGGCCAGGTCAATATGCCGCAGCTGTGATTCAAGATGGTTCTGGAAATAGTGGCGATTGGGAAGACCGGTCAGGGCATCAAAATTGGCCTGGTAATAGAGCTGCTCCTCGTACTCCTTGCGGGCGGTGATATTCTCCTTGATGGCTACAAAATTGGTGATGCTGCCGCTCTCATCCTTAATGGGGGCAATACTACAGATTTCCCAGAACTGGCGCCCGTCCTTGGATATATTGCAGAATTCCCCGCGCCATTGTCGACCGGCCTTGATGGTCTGCCACATCTCGGCGTAATAACTCTCCGGTTGCCGGCTTGATTTAAGCAGCCGCGGTGTCTGTCCGATCAACTCTTCGCGGCTGTATCCCGAAACCTCCGTAAACGTGGGGTTGACATACTCAATAATGCCGTTGGTATCCGTAATGACAACACTGTTGGCGCTCTGCTCAACCGCCGTACTCAGCGTGCGCAACTCGGCCGTTCGCAACCTGACCTGCAGTTCCAGGTTATCGTGACACTGCCGGGATTCCTTCACGAGGCGCGCCCGCTCCATACAGCGGTGTACGATCAGCTCCAGCTCCTGAAGATCCACCACCGGCTTGGCCAGATAATCCCAGGCGCCGCGGCGCAGCGATTCGATGGCATCCGCCAGTACACCCGTACCGGACAGCACAATGACCGGCAGGTTGTCGTTCATCCGCCGGATAGTGTCGATGACATCCAGACCGTCAATCTCGGGCATACGCAGGTCGGTGACAACCACATCAACGGGGGCATTCCGGACGATCTCCAGCCCCTCGGCACCGCCGGCAGCCTGAACCACCGCAAATCCCGCATCTTCAAAATATGCAGCCACACTGCAGCGGATCGGCTCTTCGTCATCAATGGTCAACAGTATTGGCATGTGGTTCATCGTTAGAGGCTTTTTCCGGAAACGGCACGGCTTTCCAGCCGTTTCACCAGCAGCACAAGATCGTGAACCGGCTTCAGCAGAACATCCTCCGAATCCATCCCCAGAGAGCGGAGCTCATTCGGCAGCACATAGGATGACCCGGTGTGAATCAGGTAGTGCGCATCCGGACAGATCGAATGGGCTTTTCTGATAAACATCTCGCCATTCATTCCGGAAAGCCTCAGATCGGTAATACAGATATCCGGCTTTACCGATGGCAGAACCGCAAGCGCCGCTTCTGCACTGTCCGAGCTGTGCACCGAGAAACCTTCGTCCTCAAAAAACGCAACCATGCAGTCACAAATCATGGTGTCATCGTCAACAATCAGCACATGTATGTCCTTTTTCATACGGCTCTTCCCTTGAAAGGCAGATAGATGATGAACCGGGAACCTTCTCCCGGTTGCGAGAACACCTCGATACGGCCTCTGTGGTTTTTGGTTATGATGGCATAGGCGACCGCCAGCCCCAGCCCGGTGCCGACTCCCACCTCTTTGGTCGTAAAAAACGGCTCAAAGATCCGATGGGCCGTTTTTTCGTCCATACCGGGTCCATTGTCTTCGATCTCCAGTACTGCCAGATCGCCGGAGCGGCGGGTCCGTACCGTGATAACCGGCGGCCTGCGCAACTCTGCCGCAGCAATGGCCTGAGCGGCGTTTTTGAAGATATTCAACACTACCTGTTCTATTTCCAGAACCGTCATCGTCACCGGCGGCAAACCGGGCTGATGCTCACGAACGACCTTGAACGTCCGGAAATCATAGATCTTCTTCATGTCGTAATCATTACCGGCCAGTTCCAGGGCCCGCTCAACAATCACGGGCAGATCCACCGTCTCCACACTGGGTTCACCGGAGCGGCTGAAATGCAGCATGTTGTTGATGATCAGGGAGGCGCGCGAACCGGCCTGGCGGATATGGCTGATGAAGCCCACGATGCCGCGCCGGTCAAGATAGTCCCGGACCTGATCCAGCGTGACACCCGCCGCGCGGGCTGCGTCGTGATTGGCCGGAATTTCTCCGGATATCCGGCGTTCAATGTTCTGTGCGTTCTGCAGAATAGCACCCAGAGGGTTATTGATCTCATGGGCCATTCCCGCCGCAAGCCCTCCCACCATCATCATTTTTTCCGTCTGCATCATTACTTCTTCAATACGTACCTGCTCCGTAACATCATCGATACGCACGACAGCCCGCCCGGCATCTTCAGAGGTCAGGGCACAGATCTGCAGATCGTAGAAGCTCCTCTGATCATCCCGGTTCAGCTGGACCCTGCTGTTGCTCCACGGCATCCCGTGCCCGATTACCCCGGGAACCTTCTGAAGCTGTGACGCAAACTGCGGCAGCAGCTCGACTGCCAGCGCTCCACGGGCATCGACCGAACGGATTCCGGAAAACTGCTCGGCCTTTGCATTCCAGAGTTCTACCCGCCCCTGACCATCAACCACCAGAATCATGGAGGAGAGTGAGTCAATGATATCGGCAAGCGTTCCCTTGAGCCGCCTGATTTGCTCTACTGACTCTGCAGCACCCGGTTGAAGCGTCATGGTAGCTTTCTCTCCGGGGACTACAACTTGAACTGCCTGACCATGTTTTCAAGATCGGTGGCCAGACGCGACAATATGTTGGCAGCCTCGGTGGTTTCCTGGGTAGACTGCGCGGTTTCCTGAATAATATCGGTTATCTGGTGCACGTTATTGCTGATCTCGCGGCTGGTGCAGCTCTGTTCTTCCGCCGCCGTGGCAATCTGATTGATCTGGCCGGTCACCTCGTTGATCTGGTCGAGAATCTGCTGCAGGGCGCTGCCTGAGCGGGCCGCTTCCGTCGTTCCGGCTTCCACCTCATGGACACCCTCCTCCATGGAAGTCACCGCCTGGCGGGTTTCCTGCTGGATCGACTTGATCATGCCGGCGATCTCCTTGGTGGCCCGGGTGGTACGCTCCGCCAGTGCCCGCACCTCATCGGCCACCACGGCAAAACCGCGACCCTGCTCACCGGCGCGGGCCGCCTCAATGGCGGCATTCAACGCCAGCAGGTTGGTCTGGTCGGCAATATCCTCGATTGTGCCGATGATCGCCCCGATCTCGTCCGAGCGCACACCCAGCCCTTCCACCTGACGGGCGGTTTCCTTGACCCGGCCGGCAATGCGCTGCATGCCTTCCACCGTTTGTTGAACAATAACGGCACCGTTGCTGGCCAGCTCACTGGCATGGCGGGAGTTGTTTGCAGCGGCATTGCAGTTGCTGGCAATGTCGTGGGATGTGGCCGCCATCTCCTCACCGGAGGTGGATACGGTGGCAACCTGACAGGCGACCTCTTCCGTACCGGTCGCCATATTCTTGGAGGTGGCATGCAGCTGGATCGAGGCCGCCGAGACCTCACCAGCGGAACCGTTGACCTGCTCCATCACCCGACGCAGTTCCTGCACCATCAAACGCATGGCCTCATAAACACCGGTACGGTTCGCATCAAAGCGCATCGAGAGGTCACCATCGGCAATCTGCCGGGTAATCTCCTCCAGGTGATCCGGCTCTGTCCCGATACTCCGCAGCAGGCGGCGGGTTAGAAAGACCGAAAGCCCCGAGATTATGACAAGCAGCAGCGCCGTTACACCCAGGATCAGATAGATGCCCTGCGTCAGGTGTTTTCTGTTTTCATCACCGGCCTTCTGCACAAGTGCATCAAGATCATCCACATAATTGCCGGTTCCAAGCACCCAGCCAAACGGTTGAAAGATCTGGGAGTAGGAACGTTTGGGAAACGGCTTGGGATCCCCCGGTCTGGGAAACCAGTAATCCGTATATCCGCCCCCCTGCTGGCCGATCCTGATGATTTCCTGAATCAGGTATTTTCCCTTGGCATCCTGAATATTCAGGCGGCTGGTCCCTTCCACCGCTTGACCCAGCATGGCCACATTGATCCCCTCGGTCGTATCGGCCCATACATAGCCGTCCTTGCCGTATTTCAGACCACGCACCAGTTCGGCGCCCAGCTTCTTGGCCTCTTCAAGGGTCAATTCACCCCTGAGATGGCGGTCATGGACACCCTTCAACATACTGATTGCCAGTTCGACCTGCCCCTTGGCCTGTGCATCAAAATCGCTGAAAAGCGATTGTTTATAGGATGCGATAAAACTGTTGTACGAGTTGATGTACTCCTTCAGGGCAATTGCCGTTGTGACGACGGACAGCCCGATGCTGCTTACCAGCACCAGTATTAATATTCTGCTTCCGAAACTGAGCCTGCTCTTTCTGGTGCTCATGTGCATCCTCCTCAAAAACGTTCACTAAATCTGCGTTTGGTTTACGGCAGATATGAGCAGGCACCGTGCCAAGCAGTTTTTTTATTAAAGATCAGCATGTTGAGAAATTATTTTAATTTATACGCCTGAGACACTCTTTGCAGGCAGGGCGGAAAGAAATGTGGGGAACGGTGATAGACAGTTGGCAGCAGCGTAGTATTCAGGCGATAAAGCAATTTTTGCTCATGGGAAGGTCAACTGCAACGAATGGCCCCCCTGCAACAGGTGTCGCAGGGGTCTGTTAACAGTCTAAAAACGGCAGTTCAATAACACAGAGCCACAGAGAATACAGAGAAATCAAAACGTTAAGGGCTAAAACAAAAAACATTTTGGTGAACCTTTAAACGTTTAATTTCGCCTCTATCAGTCAGATTTTACTCTGTGTGCTCCGTGCCTCCGTATATGGTCTCCCCCCTTTTTGCAAGGGCTTTTTTACTGTATGACAGGGACAGGATTGCTTCCGTATATCCGGCCTCTTTGTGAGGGATATAAACCCTCGGGCCTCGATGAAATTTGCGCGTATTGTCCTAATCGTGTTTTCGGTTTTTGCAACCAACGGAGATATCAGGTTTTCAATACGCCGGTCTGACCTGTGTCGTCATCGCTCGTAATAGAGCCTTCGCAATTTTTGGTAGGAATACCTCCCTGGTGTAGCTGCTATGTTTACAGGCTGCTCTTTTTAAACTGTTACTGGCATTGCTTGTTGATAATGGGCGTTATGTCTCAGGATTGCCCACCCGATACGGGCCATTTTGTTAGCAAACGCGACTATCGCCTTATTTTTACCTCGCGCAGAAGCGATTTTGTTGATCCAGAGGCTTATTCGATCCTTTTTCATTCCAGCGTTGTTGACGACCGCTCTGGCGCCATGGACGAGCAGGCTCCGCAGGTAAGCATCTCCTCTTTTGCTGATACCAAGGAGAATGTTTTTGCCACCACTACTATTTTGGCGCGGAACTAATCCCATTGACGCGGCAACATCACGCCCTTTTGAAAACGCACTACCATTACCAACAGCGCTGTAAAAGGCACTCGAAACTATCGGGCCGAACCCTGGAATCTCCTGTAGGCGTTGACAGGCATCATCTTGTTTAGCCTGAATCTCAAGGGCACAGGTAAAGTGGTCGATATGACCATCCAGTTCGACAAGTTGCTCATAACGTCGTGCCAATAGATTTCTGAAGTACATACTCAAACCATTCTCAGCATCTTCCAGAATGCTATGAATGCTTTTACGCAAGACCGATATTCCTTTGGGAAGGATGATGCCATACTCGCCCAGCAGTCCTCGAATCGAATTGCATAGTGCCGTCCGATCTCGTAGGCACTGGGAACGCATCCGGTGAGTTGCCTGAACATCCTGCTGTTCTACGGTCTTGATGGCTACCCCTGGCATGCTGGGACGGCAAAGTGCTTCAGCAATGGCTCGGGCATCATTGAAATCGTTTTTATTCCCCCGCAAGTAGGCTTTCACGTGTTGCGCCGGAATCAATTTGACTTCATGCCCCAAAGCCATAATCTCTCGGCCCCAATAGTGGGAACCGGCACATGCCTCCATTCCGACTTTACACGGTGACAACTGAGCAAAGAATTGTAGAACCTGTTTGCGCTGAAGCATGCGTTTTTTAACTTCTTTTAAGTGTTCATCAAAACAGACAACATGGAAAACATTTTTTGCCAGATCAAGGCCAACAGTGCTAATCTTCATCTCAGTCTCCTCTCACTTCAGTTTGATGGATTGTGACATTTCCATCATGGCGCAATGACGCCGGGTTGTGAAGTGGGGGGAGACCATTTCATCGTGTTTCAAATGCTTTTTCTAGGGTTAATGGCGGGAACGGAAACTGACCGTTATTCCTTGGAACGATTGAGACGTTTGTTGAGGGCCTGGCGGGTCACGCCGAGATAGCGGGCCGCGATTCCCTGATTTCCACCGCCCAGCGCCATGGCCTGGACAACCAGCAGATCTTCGGCCTCCTTAAGCGTTGGTATGCGGCCATCGGCCAGACGCAGCTGCTCGGCCGGCAGCTGCGCTTCATCAAGAACGGCCACCGGGGTGGCTCCCATGGCCTCGATAAAGCTGTCCATGGAAAGTACGCCGCGGGTATGCCGGGCAACGGCGTCGTAGACCATGGCCCGCAATTCGCGGATGTTACCAGGGAAAGCATAGCATGCCAGATAGCGGGTCAACTCCGGCGGCGGGGTCGGCGTCTCCTTGCCCATGGAACGGGCCGCCTCTTCCAGCAGATGTGCCAGCAGCAGCGGAATATCCTCGCGGCGCTCCGACAGGGGGGGGATCGCCACTTGATGGGTACACAGGCGGTAGTAAAGATCGGCCCGAAACTCACCAGTCTGCTGCATGCGCAGCAGATCACGGTGGGTGGCTGCCACGATGCGGACGTCACTGCGGCGTGGCGCATCGGAACCGAGCGGGAAGTATTCCCCCTCCTGCAGCAGTCGCAGCAGTTTGATCTGGGAGGCCGGCTCCAGGTCACCGATTTCGTCGAGGAACAGCGTTCCGCCGGCAGCTTTGGCAATCAGACCCTCGCGCTTCTGCTCCGCCCCGGTAAAAGCCCCGCGCAGATGACCAAAAAGGGTATCGGCAAACATCTGATCATCCAGGCCGGCCACGTTCACCGCCACAAAGGCACCCTTGCGCGCGCTGGCGGTATGAACCGCCCGGGCCAGCAGTTCCTTGCCGGTACCCGTTCCGCCCCGGATAACCACCGGTTGCGAGCTGCGCGAGACCGCATCCAGATACTGAAAGATGCGCCGCATGTCCGATGAGCAGGTAATGCTCCCGGCAAAGGCGCTCTCGTTCTGAAGGACACCGGTCAGAAGTTGGCTTTTAAGTGAGGTAACCTCCTGGCGAAGCTCGCACGCCTCCAGTGCCCGCCGGGCGCTGGCAATCAGGCGCCCTTTCTCCACCGGTTTGACAAAGTAGTCCACCGCACCGGCTTTCATGCAGGTAACCGCCATCTCCAGTTCATTGGCCGCAGTCACGATGATTACCGGCAGTTGCGGGTATTTCTCCTTGATCGTGGTCAGCAGCTCGTAGCCCCCCAGAAACGGCATCTGCAGATCAAGCACCACCAGATCAACCGGCTGCCTGTCCAGCAGAGTGAGAACCACCCGGCTGTCGGCCTCGCTCAGCACGGAGGAGAAACCGGCGCTGCGAAACATGACCGAGTAGCTGAACAGAACATCCTGCTCATCATCAACCAACAGAATCGTAAATGGATTTTCCGGATTTGCTGCATTCATGGTTTCATGCCTCGATAACCGGCAGGCGGACCGTTACGACTGTCCCTGTGCCCGGCTCTGACTGGAATGTAATTGTTCCCTTGTGATCACGGATGATTGAAGAAGTGATTGACAACCCCAGTCCGGTACCCCCCTCTTCAATCCGGGTGGTGTAGAAGGGCTCCGTAATCCGTTCACAGATCTCCTGCGCCATGCCACGCCCCTCATCGACTACCGTAAAAACCACCTGCCGGGCCTCCTGGTCGAAACTAGCCTGTATTCGAACCCCACAGTTCCGGTCGGGCAGCGCCTGCAGGGCGTTGACCAACAGGTTGATCACCACCTGCTCAATCTGCTGATGACTCCCCCGTATGGCCGGCAGCCCTTCCTGGCACGAGATACTGAAGCAATCCGTGCGGGACTGGATATGGTGATCGAGTATCGTACGGGCATCCTGGATCACCCGACAGATATCGAAGCTGCCTTCCAGGCCGGACGTATCCGACCGTGAAAAATTTTTGAGGCCGGTGACCACCGCATTGATCCGGCTCGAACCCCGCAGGATGCCTTCGATCAGGCGTGAGCCGTTTTCAATGGCGTCAGTAATGGCAAGTCCCCCCAGTGTGGCGCCGGGCTCCGTGACGGCAAGCTCTTCAAACTGTGGTCCGGCATCCCGCCAGATGTCTGCCAGCAGGGCCGCATTGACACCGATGAAGTTATTGGGATTATTGATTTCGTGGGCCATCCCCGACAACAGAATCCCCAGGGAGGTCATTTTGTTGGCGTGGATCAGGCGCGCCTGCGAGGCCCTGATTTCCTGCTCCAGCTGGACCTTTTCGCGCATGTTGCGCATGGAAAAGTAAAAATAGGTGTGCTGACCAAGATCCACGTGCCACCCTTTGAACGAAATTGTCAGGGGAGAGCCGTCCTGGGCCACGGCAGCCAACTGTTCGTAAAACAGATAATCCTTTTGTTTCCGGGCCACCAGACCGCTGCGCAGCTCATCCCACACCTTTGTAGAAAACAGCTGTGCCGCCGAACGCCCGGAAAGCTGCGCGGCATCGTACCCGAACAGCAGGATACAGGCAGGATTCGATTCCACAATCGTAAACGTATCGGCCGTGGCAAGCATGATGGCATCTTCATGCTGCAGAAACAGCTGACGAAAGCGTTCCTCGCTCACAGTCAGCTGTCTGGTACGCTCTGCCACCAACTGTTCCAGCCGTTCGCGGTATTCCCGGTTCTCCCGTTTCAGACGGGAGCGTTCCAGCACCCTCTTTGATGTTATTTCAATAATTTCGAGGTCTTCTATCGGCTTGGTTATGTAGTCCCAGGCCCCCAGATGCAGCGCCTGGATGGCCTCATTGACATTTCCCATGCCTGAGATCACAACAACCGGCATTTCCGGATAATCCACCGCCAGCCGTTCCACCACAGCGAAGCCGTCCATGACCGGCATGCGCAGATCGGTAAAAACCAGATCAGGCATTTCCCGGTGACAGGCTTCGATGGCACTCAGACCGTTTTCCGCCTCGCGTACACGGTACCCCATGTCGTCAAAATAGATAGCCAATGACTCGCGTACGATGCGCTCGTCATCGACAATCAGAACCGACACGCGCGGCGATGTATCAGAATCCGTTTTCATAGTGCTCCATTCAAATAGGGTACACCCGGCAACGTGCAGTGAAAATACCATGAATTTTCTGAAATACAACCGAAGTTGTCCGAATTGTATGGAGCACAGTTATCATGTTTTCAGGCATTTCCACACCAATGTCTGCGACAAATGTCGCACCAGCCCCGCTGGTTTCATTTCACCACAACCACGCCCTGTTTCGGAGGCACACCGCAGCTCTGCATTATGACCTTCCCTCTGCAACTTCCGTCGCAACCCTTTCAAAGACGACATCATCACAATCATACGTTTTTATTGCAATTTAGCCCACCATCAATCTTGGCACCATACCTGCTGACACCTCTTTGGCATTCCATGCGAGCCAGGCTCCATTGATAAAAAGAAGACCATGCTGCCGTACACAAAAACCACACACTTGGTTTTGTCAGCGAAGTGTGATACGTGAACCGCGCATGTAATGCACAGAACCGGCCTCTTGAAGATTCGATCCGGAGGTTCAGGACAGACACCATGAAATCAGTTTCCAAATTCATTCTGGCAACCCTGCTGATAACCATTGTCACCATTTCGGCATTCGGGCTGTACTCTCTCGACCGTTACCACGACAGCGAGCTTACACACGAAAGTATCCGCCTGGAGTCCTGCATCCGCACCTTCTGGCAACTGCTCAGCCAACATGGCAATGACTTCAGGATTGTGGACAACAGGCTGATGGTCGGCAGCTATGTCGTCAATGGCAACAATGAGTTGCCGGACAGGATCCAGGATATCTTCGGCGGTGTCGCCACCGTTTTCATGGGAAACGAGCGGGTCTCCACCAATGTGCTGACCGCTGAGGGGAAACGGGCCATCGGAACAAAGCTGGTGGGGCCGGCTTACGAGGCGATCTTTACCCGTGACAGACCATATCGCGGCAGGGCTGACATCCTGGGTATCCCCTATATGACGGCCTATGACCCGATTACGGACAAGGATGGCAAGACCATCGGAGTGCTTTTTGTGGGTGTCAAGGAAAGCGATTTTCTGGCCCGCCTGCACGGCATGAAAAACCGCATGACCGTGACGCTCTTCAGTATGCTGACGGTTCTGTCGTTCTTCATTGTTCTGGTGGGGCTGGCCATGAATCGCATTGAAAAACGCAACATCAATCAGATCAATTTCCAGCGGACCTTGATGGACACCATTCCCAACCCGATCTTCTACAAGGACACATCCTACCGCTACCTGGGCTGCAACAGGGCCTTTGAGGAATATGTCGGTTGCACGCAGCAGGAATTGATCGGCAAAACCCCCCATGAGATTTGGCAGTCTGAACTGGCTGACGAATACCTGCAGCAGGACCAGGATATGTTCAGCAAACCCGGCATACGCACGTATGAAGCATCTGTCATGCACGCCGATGGTCAGCAGCGGGATGTGATCTTCTACAAGGGTACCTTTACCGGAAAGGAGGGTACTGTCGCCGGTCTGGTCGGCGTTATTCTGGATATTACCGAACGTAAAGCGGCAGAGGCGGCTACCAAGAGCTCGTACCACCAGCTGCTTGATATTATTGAATTTCTCCCCGATGCCACCTTTGTTATTGACCGAAACAAACGGGTAATTGCCTGGAATCAGGCCATTGAAAACCTGACCGGGATCCGCAAACAGGATATTCTGGGCAAGGGTGATTACGCCTACGCCATCCCCTTCTACAATGACAACCGGCCGCTCCTGATCGACCTGCTCGACCCGGAGATGGAACAGGAGCGCATCCGGTTTAACTACACGCAGATTAAACAGGAGGGGCAAACCCTTTTCACCGAGGTGTTTGTACCCGCATTTCGCAATGGTGGAAGCCGTTATTTCTGGGCTACAGCCACACCGCTTTATGACGGCGACGGCAACCAGGTTGGGGGCATAGAATCAATCCGTGATATTACGGAATATAAGCAGGCAGAGCATGAAAAGCTTCGTCTGCAGTCACAGGTGGCCTATGCCAGCCTGATGGAAACCATCATGATTCGCCTGGGGCACGACCTGAAAACCCCGCTGACCCCCCTGTTCATTCTGCTGCCGCTACTGAGAAAACAGTTGAGCGACCCCGACCAGATTAAAAAGGTTGAGACATGTATCAAAAGTGCCTCGACCATCAGGAGCCTGGCGGATAAAATCGGCATTCTCGCCCGGCTTTCCTCCAACTCGGAGCCAAGCAACAAATCACATTTTTCCCTGGCGTCACTGGCTGACCAATCCATTGGCGATTGCGCGGCAGCAGTTTCGCAAAAACAGATTACCTGCCGCAACCTGCTCGATCCCGACCTGGCTGTCCATGCCGTTCAGGGACAGATGCGCGAACTCTTCAATAATCTGATATCCAATGCCGCCTATTTTTCCAATGACCACGGGACTATTACAATTTCAGGGCACCGCGAGGGGTGCACCGCTCAATTCTCGATCCACGACGATGGCATCGGCATCGCTGCCGATCATCTGGAGCATGTCTTCGACGAATTTTTCAAGGCAGATGAATCGCGTCACAATCTGGAAGCATCCGGCCTCGGTCTCTCCATTTGCAAGCGGATTGTGCAGAAGCATCACGGCAGAATCTGGGCTGAAAGCCCCGGGCTTGGTCAGGGTACAACCATCCACGTCATAATTACTGATGAACATTTCAACAGTAACCGTACTGAAAAGGAGGATTCATAATGGACGCCAGAATAATGATTGTTGACGATGAGGAGACTATCCGTGAATCGGTGGGTACGTTTTTCGAATCAGAAGGTATCAGATATCTGACCGCCGCAAGTGGCGATGAATCCCTGGAGCATCTGGAGGCAGGCTTTCGCGGCGTTATCCTGATGGATGTCATGATGCCCGGTATGAGCGGCTGGGATACCATCCGAAAAATTGTTGAAGAGGATCTGTTTGAAGGGAATATTATCGTCATGCTCACGGCATTGAACGCGCCTGACAATAAAATGGATGGCATCCAGGAGTATGTCACCGATTATCTGACCAAACCGTTCAACCCCGATGAACTGCTCGAAATCCTGAAGTACTATTTCAGTCTCCTCAACAATCTGGAGTCTGGTAATCGTCCATGACAATGGTGTCGGTACACTCATTGATCTCTAACGCTGAAACAGGGGAATTTTCATTGGAACACAGGGAAGTATACGCAAACCACCTGACCACCATTCTGCTGGTGGAAGATGACGACACTGTCCGGGACGTCACCGCAGCACTCCTTCAGGAGATCGGCTACGTCATCCTTGATGCTGCAACTCCTCAAAAAGCCTTGGAATTGTGCGCTGACAACCAGCTGGCCATCGACCTGCTCCTGACCGATATCATCATGCCGGGAATGAACGGCGGGGAGCTGTCAGACCGGATCGGCCTGATGCGGCCGGCAATACGGGTACTGTTCATGTCCGGATATACCGCCGATCATATCGACCAGAAAAATGTCCAGACCAATGGACACTGTTTCATTCAGAAACCGTTTGACCTGGATTCCTTGCACCGCACAATCCAGGCCCTGCTGGCAGAGCCCCTCCCGCCGGAAATTCCTCCCGCTGAATGCGTGATGCCCGGCACAGGATTTTACCCGTAAAAGCCGGCCAGCCGGCGGTGCATGCACTTTTCACTCATGCATTGTGCCCTGATCGTGCTATGAATGCTCCCTCATGGAAACCTATCTTTTTGTCAATCCACACTCCGGGAACTACTGTCGCGACCGCATCAGCATTGCCGCTGCACGTTTGAAATCAGCCGGCATTACGGCCACGACCTGCAGCGTGGATCAACCGGACATCTTCCGACGCATCAACGAATCCTCCGCCCCGCCACGTGTGATCGTAGCAGCCGGTGACGGGACAGTCAATGCGGTCGTCAACGGCATTAACCCCGGGGCTGCCACTCTGGCGGTGCTACCCATGGGGACCTCCAATGTGCTGGCCCGTGAGCTGGGCATCCAATCACTGGATGAAGGGGTTGACCGGATCATTGCGGGAAAGACCCGCTTCCTGTCCGTCGGAATACTTGAACACGAGGGCACAAGCCGGCGCTTTGTCCTAATGGCGGGTTTCGGGTTTGACGGCGCGGTTGTCAGGGATGTTTCCATGCGGTGGAAGCGGCTGCTGAAACAGGGTGCCTATGGCCTTTCGGCCCTAAAAAACAGCCTGCAGTGGGATCGCGGGAATCTCCAGATTCAAATCAACGATCGGACCGTTACCTGCCACAGCGTGATTGTCTGCAACGCCTCCCGCTACGGTGGCGACTTTCTGCTGGCACCCGGATGCCCCGCATTCACCCCCGGCCTGACGGCAATCTGCGTACAGCAAAACAGCCGCAGAGCATATCTGCGGCTGGCACTGGATCTTTTCCGGGGTAACGTTACGGAAAACCCGGGGCTGCTCCTGATCTCGGCAGATGAGTGTGAAATTACGGGAATTAAACCGGTACAGATTGATGGCGACTTTGTCGGCTACAGCCCGGCGCGCCTGAGAACACTGCCCGATTTTGCCCGGATCATTGCCTGACCGGCCCCGCTGACTCCTGCGCTTCAAAAACAACCCGCACACCGAAGGCCTTCTCAAAGAGTTCCTTTTTGGCCTCGGCCCCGAACAGCTCCAGCGACACATCCTCCGTTCCGTTGACACAGATCGTGACTTTATCATCCCCGAGCGTGCAGGAGACCGACTGAACAGTCGCACTGCGGCGGCGATCCAGGCCGTCTGCCAGGCGCAGAATTCCGCCCAGGCGGCAGACCCGCTGACGATCGTCTTCGTGCAGCGCCTGGAAAGCCTCATGTTTGCGTTTCGGAAGCGATTTACGATGGTACCGGGCGATCTGGGCGATCATCTCCCGCTCCGGGGGGGTGAAGCCGAACAGCTCCGCGTGACGGATCAGGTGATAGGAATGTTTATGGTGGCTGCTGTAGGCAATGAAATAACCGACATCATGCAGCAGGGCGGCCGCTTCCAGCAGTTTGCGGTCGGATTTTTTCAGGGAGAACGGTACTGACAGGGCATCGAACAGAGACAGGGCCAGGGTGGCAACATGCAGGGCGTGGGGTTCTTCCCCGTGGCACGACCGGACAAAATCAAGCGTTGCCTCACGCCACCCTCGCGGGGCCATGGCAACCGGCAGGAGCCCGTGCTTTTCCATAGCTTTGATGATCAGCCCCTCCCGGATACCACGCTCGTTGACCAGCAGCTGGTTGGCGCCGAAGAATCGCATGAGTTCCTCCACCACTGCAATTCCGGCCACAATGATATCGGCCCGGTCTGCGTTCAGTCCCGCCACCAGCCGGCGCTCTGCCAGACTCTTGCGGGTCAGCATTGCCAGCATATGGACGATTTCAGAACGTAGCACCTCATAACCATGTATCGACGCATAGGACTTGCCCAGCGCATTCATGGCCATGGCACCAATCGCCGTTGTCGTGCCGCCGGATCCGATCAGGGTATGCAGCTGCACCCTGGAGCGTCCCAACTGCTTCTTCAGCTGGGTCCGGACGTGGTTCTGAAGTTTTTCTATATCGGCGGGACGGGCCGGATCGTTGCGGACAAACTGTTCTGTCATGACAACCGCCCCCAGATCCAGCGAATAGCATTCCTCGATATGGCTACCAAGAGCGGTCGTGATCTCAAGGCTACCACCGCCGATGTCATACACGGCATAGCGCTTGTACTCCATATCGAAGTTGCGCTGCGCCGAAACCATTGCCAGACCTGCCTCTTCAATGCCAGAGATAACGCGGATCCCGTGACCAAGTGCTTTGGAGAGATCATCAAGCAGCCTCTGGCCGTTGCTGGCTCGACGCATGGCACTGGTGGCAATTGCTTCTACGGCCGTAACCTTGAGAGCGTCAATCAGCTTTCGAAAGCGCCCGACCGCCTCAAGGGCGCGATTTTCGGCCTGAAGTGAAATGGCCCCGGTCCGGGAAAGCTCCTCGCCAAGCCGCACCGTACTTTTTTCATCGTCCAGAACCCGATAGCCCCCTTTGTTGTCTGCTTCCACAACAATGCAGCGGATCGAGTTCGTCCCGATATCAATGGCAGCCAGTCGATTGGTATTCACCTGTTCTGTACCTCGCCGGGTATGGGGTTATGGAGTAAATGGCCCGATTCCAGTTCCATAAAGGCGCGAAGATACCGGGCCGTGTCCTCAGTCAGTGCTGACCGGGCAGCGCGCATCTCTCGTTTGCTGCAACACTGAGCACGGCACAACTCAGAAAACACAACCATATCATTCAGCTTTCCCAGGGCGGTCTGGTAGGATTTCAGGACATCAAGTGTTTCTCCGAATTTACGGCCTGTCATCTGGCCGACCGCTTCAAGCAGATAGCGCCATTTCTTGATTGCGATCCGGAATCTGTGGCGCCCCTCCACATTCTCGATTGCAACGGCCGCCACCAGCAGTTTTGTAACCTGCCGATATCGGCGCTCGCCCGTTTCCGCCAGATAGCCCATCACGACCTCTTCCGAACCGGCGGTTGACACAGCAGCCGTCAGATCAACAGCCATTGAGCGCACTGTTTGGTCCCACTCACGGCAGGAAAACGCTTCCAGCGCTTTGGTAACACCTTTGGCAGCTTTTTTACGGGCAATTCCAAGCCGCGCCATCAACCCCGGCAGGAGTGTCGGTAATGCGCTGAAGTACTGCAGCGCCTCATCCAGGTTGCGCACGTTCCCCAGTGTGGCGGTTAAGGAACGAATTTCTCTGGACAGTATCTTTGTCCTCCCGCCCGGTAGATAGGGGACAAAGAGCGCAAGGACCGCCCGCAAACGCCGCGATGCAACCCGCAGGTCATGAATTGCTTCACTGTCGCCACCAGCGAGCACAACGTTCCTCAGTCGGCAGAATTCGGACCATTGCGAGGCAAGAACCATCCCGGCCTGTTCGCCCGGCCGGATGCTATGTACGGCGGTGTGAGCCATAACGTCCTCGTGTGCAGAAATCAGAGGCTCAAGTATAGGACAAACCACAGGCAATGCAAGGAAGATGAACGGAGAGGATCTACGATTTCTGCTGTGTGCGAACCGGTTGACTGCTAGGAGGGAGTGCTGATCGCCGGAGGCTGTAGAGCATAGCCATGGGAAGCCAGCCAGGAGTTGGTATTGTGAGCTGCAGGCGCGGGGTGGCGGCAATAGGCAATCAGGTCGTCGAGGGTATCGATATCCTGACGCGGTTCAAGCAGTGAATAGCTCAGCCCCGCGCTCCGGCAGGCCGCGGTCGTCTGTTCCATCACAAGGGGAGAACTCCACGGAATATCTCTAAAAATTAAGCTGTTAAAACTGTTCTTGCGGAAGGCAACCAGGCAGTAACCACCATCGAGAGCCGGCGCAAAGACCACGTCATGGTTAGCCAGTGCAGCTGCCGCCGATAGAAGTAAAGGACCATCAATGCCGGGAATGTCGCTACCGGCCAGAATGACACGCTCCCGACCGATGGAAAACAGGTCCTCAAAGGCAGCTGTCATGCGGTCACCCAGCCCATCACCGCGCTGTGCAACAGCACCAGCCGCTACGCTGAGCCACTGTTGCGGCAAACCGGCAGAACTGCATCCATCGTGGAACAGGTACAGCGGCAGAGCGGCTGATGTGATAGTCGCGATACTGTCGGCAACCATGGCCTGATACAGCTGACAGGCTGGCACATCACCCAGGTCACAGGCCAGGCGGGTTTTGACCCGCCCCGGAACCGGGTGGCGAACAAAGAGGGCGGCAGTATAATTTTGATCAGTGAGTACCATTCGGGGTATCCGAAACAACCATCCATTCGGTGAGTTGGCTTCAAAACAAAAAGCCTTCCTGCAAATGCAGAAAGGCTTGTTTTGGTTGGCGTCCCCTACCGGATTTGAACCGGTGTCGCCGCCGTGAAAGGGCGGTGTCCTGGGCCGGGCTAGACGAAGGGGACGTTTGAGTTACGTATCACGCCTGGTCCGCTCTCGCGGGTCCGGGCCCAAAGCAGGCGCGATAGACGTGAATATATACCGGAACTTTTTTAGCGAGTCAATATTTTTTTGCATCAAAGAAATATTTTTTTCTGGGCAGCCCTATCACCCCAGAATTGCCTGGCCACAGACGTGGGAATACACTTGAAAATATGGACCAATGGCAAGCAACTGTCGCTCTTTACCTGCGCCAATATCGACGTCGGACGACAAAAAGGGCGTCACGATCAGATCGTAACGCCCTGTAATGTTTGGTGAGCCGCGTTGGGGTCGAACCAACGACCACCTGATTAAAAGTCAGGTGCTCTACCGACTGAGCTAGCGGCTCAAAAGAAATGTGTTTTTACCCCAATATCGGAAGTGTGTCAACCATTATTTTTTACCGACCATGTTTTTTACTTTTTTCCTCACCGTCCTTGCCACACGCCCACTCATACGCTAGGCTAGCACCTTCTGCTACTCACTTTTCACTTTGAGGAAATCGATGGAACACGTCCACCTCGTCCAATGCGAAAGCTACGACATTGCCACTGTCCGGAGCGCCATACAAACGCTGCTTGAACCATTAGGCGGGATGCGCACCTTTGTAAACCCGGGAGAGAAGATACTGCTCAAACCCAATATGCTCTCGGCCAAGCACCCTGAACAGGCGGTAACGACCAACCCGATTATTGTGCAGGTGGTAGCAGAGTTGGTCCGGGAGGTGGGAGGCTGCGCGCTGATCGGTGACAGTCCAGGCATCGGCAGTTTTCAAAAGGTTGCCGAGAAGAGCGGAATGACACATGCGGCGACTCAAAGCGGCGCGACACTGGTTGATTTTACGGACACTATCGAGCTGCAGGGGGGTGGCACCTTTCGGCGTATCTCCATCGCCAGGGCGTATTGGGAAGCGGATAAGATTATCAATCTTCCGAAGCTGAAGACTCATGAGATGATGACCCTAACCTGCGCGGTGAAGAATCTGTTCGGCGCAGTCGTGGGTGCCGAGAAAGCCGGCTGGCATCTTAAAGCCGGTGCATCCCGGGAGCGCTTTGCACGGCTGCTTCTGGAAATCTACCTGCTCAAGAAGCCAATCCTGAATATTGTAGATGCCGTTGTTGCCATGGAAGGGAACGGCCCCGGAAGCGGCGATCCGGTTAAAGTCGGTGCCCTGCTGGCCGGGACGAACGCCGTGGCACTGGATGTGGTGGCTGCCCGTCTGGCCGGTTTGCCGCCGGATCTGCTGTACGTCGAACACGAAGCACTGGAAATGAAACTCGACGGGGCTCTTCGTGAAGAAATTGAGATCTGCGGAACGTCTCTGGAGTCTTTTGCCACAACATCTTTCAAGCTGCCCGGCGGCCTGGATGTCCGCTTTGGCTTGCCACCATTCCTGGCTGACCTGCTCAAACGGCAGCTGACCTCATTTCCGGTCGCCGACCGCCAGCGCTGCATCCTGTGCGGGATCTGCCGGGACGCCTGCCCGCCGACTGCCATAGAAATAAAAAACAGCGCCCTGACCGTTGATCATGGGCGCTGCATTCGATGCTGGTGCTGTCGTGAACTCTGCCCCCACGATGCCATGCAGGTACAGCGGGGGATGCTGCTGAAAGTGATTTCCGCCCTGTCCGGGCGCAAGCACTAGGCGTCTTCTTCTTCAGAACCCAGCGGGATCTCACGATACGCCCGCTCTTCTTCAAAACGTTTTGTCTGGGCCTGAAGCTTTTCCAGATCTGACTTGCATTTGACACAATGACGTGCGAACGGCATGGCCTTCAGGCGCCCCAGCGGAATTTCTTCCTCACACTCTTCACAAACCCCGTACTCGTTTTCCTCGATCCGCAAAAGAGCCTCGTCGATGGCATGAACCTTTTCACGCTCCCGATCGCCAAGAAGAAGACCCAGTTCACGATCACGCTCTGAAGAGGCCTGGTCATAAATGTCGCCGCTCGGCTCACCGATCAGCGAGGAGTCTGCACCATTTTTTAGCGATTTGGTTATCTCACGCAGGGTATCTTCTTTCATCTGAAAAAGGATATCCCTGATTTCTTTCCATTTTTGCTTTTTCGGCTTGGTCGCCATGCATGTGCTCCTGTGTGGACTGTTTGTCTTTTATCCGGAAAAAGGGGGCAAAATATTGCAGAAAACCACCTGATTGTCAAGGCAAAAGCCGTATTATTCCACCATCTCGCCAATCAGGTCATAATCCGATGAGTCAGTGATCCGCAGTGTCACGATATCGCCCACATCAGCGGTTCCGGAGGTAATGTATACCTGGCCGTCAATATCGGGAGCCTGCCGTGAAGATCGGCCCTTAAGAAGCAGTTCGGTCTCCTCACTGTACCCTTCAACGATCACCTCTTCGGTCGTGCCGATCAGTGCCCGGTTACGGCGGAAGGAGAGGCGGGCCTGGGCACGCATCAGCTTGCGATAGCGTTCACGCTTGACCCGCTCGGAGACCTGCTCTGGCATGGTGGCGGCTGGAGTTCCCTCTTCGCGGGAGTAGCAGAAAACCCCCAGACGGTCAAAGTGAGTCTGTTCAACAAAATGCATCAGGTTATTAAAGTCATCAACGGTTTCACCGGGGAAACCGACGATCAGCGAGGTTCGCAGGGTGATGGACGGAATCTCAGACCGCAGTTTTGAAACCAGGTCACGAATCTGCTGTTCACTGCTGCGACGTTTCATGGCCTTGAGAACCGGATCGCTGATATGCTGAATGGGGATATCCAGATATTTGCAGACTTTGGGTTCGTCACGGATCAGAGCGATCAGGCTGTCGGTGATGCCATCCGGATAGGCGTACAGCAGTCGGATCCAGCGCAACCCATCAATGGCTGCCAGACGCTTGACAAGAGCTTCAAGTGTCGTTCCGTCCGACGTGTCACTGCCATACCGGGTAATGTCCTGGGAGATGACATTGATCTCTTTGACACCCCGGGCGACCAGCCGTTCGGCCTCTGCCACCAGTGCATCCATGGGGCGGGAACGATAGGGGCCGCGCAACTGGGGAATAATGCAGTACGAGCAGCAGTTGGAGCAGCCTTCACCAATCTTCAGATAGGAATACCAGGCAGGCGATGAATTGAGCCGCGGTAGTGTTTCGTCATAAATATAATCGGGGTCGCCGATATATCGCAGCTGCCCCTCCACCCCACCCTTTTCCGCAAGGATTTCAGCAATACGGGGGTAATCACCGGTGCCGATGAAGATATCAACCTCCGGCAGTTCCTGGGCGAGCTCATCCTGATAACGCTGCGGCAGGCAACCGGAAACGATCAGGGTATGGCAGCGCCCGTCATGCTTGCGCTCGGCCAGATCAAGAATCGCATCGATACTCTCCTGTTTGGCTTCCTTGATGAAGGAGCAGGTGTTGACGATAATGACATCGGCCTCCTTCTCATCGGTAGTGATCTCATATTCCTGCTTGGAAAGCACCCCCAGCATGACTTCTGCGTCCACCAGATTCTTGGGGCAGCCCAGGCTGACCATGCTGACTTTCTGTTTTGCGGTATCGCTCAAAATATCCTCGCTCGCCTAATCCCTAAAATTGGTAAACTGCATCTCAACATCAAGATCCTTGCCCTTGAGCAGCTGGATCGCTTCCTGTAAATCATCTCGGTTTTTACCGGTAACACGCACCTGATCGTCCTGAATCTGGGCCTGAACCTTGATCTTCGATTCTTTAATCACAGCAATGACTTCCTTCCCCTTTTCCTTGGAAATCCCTTGCTGCACAGTAATAATCTGTCGCACCAGGCCGCCGGAGGCCGGTTCGACCTTGCCGTACTGCAAGGCCTTGATTGAGATATTTCGCTTGAGGAATTTGGACTGCAGGACATCAACAACCGCCTTTAATTTGTAGTCGTCATCAGCCAGAATCTTGACAGAATCCTTCTCCGGGATGATCTCGCTCTTGGACCCCTTGAAGTCATAGCGCTGACCGATCTCTTTAACGGCCTGATTAACAGCGTTGTCAACCTCCTGCATATCAACCTTTGAAACAATGTCGAATGACGGCATGATTTAACCCCCAAAATTTATACCACGGAGACACGGAGACACGGAGAAATGCTGAAAAAATGTAGTGTGTTGTCCTTGTTTTCTTTCCAACTCATTACGACTTTGACGTTCTCAGTGTCTCTGTGCCTCCGTGGTGAGATGTTTTTACGGCTTTATGACTTCGACCCCTTCCGGGACCTTGAAATTGAAGGTACTGCCGGGCATGCCCTTGTTGACCCGGACACGGCTGTACTCAATGCGGGTCTGATTACCGCCGACATCCTGGACAACGGAAGACAGCACCGGGAAGAGGTTCTGCACAGTACCATCCTTAAGGTAACTTTCAACAGCCGCAGAAGTGACCGTCAACTGCAGCTGCGCCAGAACCGGAGTGGGGTTTCTGGGCACCAGCACCAGCTGGTAATTCCCGTTTTTGTCCTGCGGCTCCTTGGCAAAATTCACGGTAAAATCACGGGAGACATGACCGAGCCCGGTCAGATAGTTCAGGGCGATTGAATTGCCACCCTTGAAAACGTCAGTCACCGGAGAGACCATAACCTGCCTGTTCTCTGGAAGATAAAACCAGACCTGCTTGCCGTTGGAGACGATCTGCTGTTTCGGCTTCGCATAATCGAAGCGGAACATGGCGGTGGAGGAAGCCGGCCTCTTGAGATAGACCTCGCCGCTTCCCTTCTGCTCACGATTGATCCCCGCTATGACCGTTTTCTGGGAAAAAGCGGCCTGCACATCCTGCAACGAACCGTAACCCTTCTCCAGCGCAGCGACCACATCCTTGAGTGCCGCCTTTTTTTCAGCAGCGAAACCAGGCAGACCGCATACGAAAACGATACAGAAGACTATGATGCTGCGTAACATGATGAGTGGCATGGCATACCTTTTTTTGAGAGTTTTCAGACCAGGGCGCTGGCGTCTACGACGAATATTATCCGGCCGTCACCCGTAAGAGCGCCACCCGTCAACCCCTTCATGCGCCCCAACGGTGGGCCGAGCGGTTTTACAAAAATTTCCTGCTGCCCCAGAAACCGGTCTGTGACCAAGGCGACCGGACTGCCGCCCGCCTCGCTTACAACTGCCGGCACAATCGGTCCGATGCCCTGGGGCATCTCCTGACCGAGCAGACGATTCAGACTCCTGATGGGTACATTGCGGCCGTCAAGGGCAAAGACTTTGCGCCCCTTTTCCTCGAAGATATCACTGCGTCTGAGTTCGATGGTTCGGGAAACCGCATTGACCGGAAATGCGATGGTCAGTTTACCGCAATCCACCAGCAGGGCATGGATAATAGACACTGTGATGGGAAGCCGCATCGTAAAACGGGTTCCCACACCGGTCTTAGATTCAATCGCCAGGGTGCCGCCCAGAGCATGGGCTGCAGCGCGGACCGCATCCATCCCGACCCCCCGGCCGGAAACATCACTTACCACTTCGGCGGTGGAAAAGCCGGGGGCGCAGACCAGCATCAATGTGGCCTCCGGAGACAATCCCCGGGCCTGTTCAGGCGAGACAAGCCCCTTTTCAATCGCCTTTGAGACGATACGGGCCGGATCTATACCGCGACCGTCATCGCAGACAGCTATATCCACATGATCCTTGTCCCGCGTAACCCTGATCGTAATTGTTGCACCATGGGGCTTGCCGACTGCAACGCGTTCATCGGGAGACTCGACTCCGTGATCAACGGCATTTCGCAGGATATGAACCAGCGGTTCGGTGATCTCCTCCAGAATGCCGCGGTCCAGCTCGATATCCTTTCCCTCGATATGCAGGCCCACTTCTTTGTCCTGTTTCCTGGCCAGGTCGCGGATCAATCGGGGGAAACGTTCTGCTGCAAAAGAGAAGGGAAGCATGCGTGCCTGAAAGACCTCGTCCCGCAGGTCACGCAGCAGCCCTGCCAGCTGGTTCAGAGGCTCATCAAGTACTGTATCGGATTTGCGACTGGCACGATCCGCCAGGCGGTGACGAACGGTGATCAGCTCTCCGGTGATATTGACCAGCCGGTCGAGTATGTCGGTCTTGACCCGTACGCTTTTAAAGGTATCCGAGGCCCGGAACTGGTGGCCGCCGGATTCCGCTTCCGCCGGACGGTCCCCTGCATACGCTTCATCCCGCCGTTGCCGACGGTCTGCTACGTTCTTAGAAGCCTCGGGGGTGAAGCCAGTCAGCCGGGCAATCAGCACCTTGGCATCCGGGGCTTCCCCCGACCCGGCCTCAATGACGGAAACCATTGCGGAGAGCAGGTCACCCCCCTCCAGCAGCAAGTCGGCGATATCCGGCGAAAACGGGAACTCCTCGTTGCGAACCCGGCTCAGCAGATCCTCAATGCGGTGCGCCAGAGTGGCAACGGCGTCAAACTGCATGGTAGCAGCCATCCCCTTGAGAGAGTGGGCATGGCGGAAAATTTCATCTACCGCGGCACGGTCACCGATATTATCCTCAAGTTGGACAATCAGCTCGTTAAAGGCATTCAAGTGTCCCCGGGATTCGGAGACAAACAGATCCCGGTATTGGGACATGTCCATGTTTATGCCTCCAGGCTCTGCAACGCTTCCAGGACTTTTTCGGGCGTGAACGGTTTCTGAATAAAGGCGGCGGCGCCGTGGTCCATGGCTTTTTTGATGATTGCTTCCTGCCCGATCGAAGAGCACACCACGACCTTTGTCGCCGGCCGGGCCGCGAGGATCGATTCAAGCAGATCAAGGCCGTTTGCATCGGGAAGGATGATATCCAGGGTAATAATATCGGGGTTAAAAAGCTGGAGGTTTTTCATGGCCTCGATGCCGCTGGCGGCCTCTGCGACCACGGTAAAGCCCTTGTCTTTCATGATGCCGCGCAGGATGCTGCGCATAAAGAGTGCATCATCGACGATCATGACAGTCGCGCTCATATCAACCTCCGGGGTTACCCTTTGAGTTTGTTCAGCAGAAGCTCGTTTACCACCGCTGGATTGGCCTTTCCCTTGCTGGCCTTCATGACCTGCCCCACAAAGAATCCAAAAAGCTTGTCCTTGCCGGAACGGTATTCAGCCACCTGACCGGCCTCTTTGGCCAGGATTTCATCAATGATTACTTCGATGGCACCACTGTCGGAAACCTGAACCAGCCCTTTCTCCTGTACAATGGCGGCAGGTTCCTTGCCGCTCTGCCACATCTCTTCAAAGACCGTCTTGGCGATCTTGCCGGAAATTGTGCCCCCTTCCACAAGCTTGACCAAATCAACCAGTAGGCGGGGGGTGACCGGACAGACTTCTATGGGAAGTCCGCTGTCATTCAGTGAGCGCGTAATCTCCCCCATGATCCAGTTGGAAAGCATCTTGGCATTGGAGTGCAGAGCGACACAGGCCTCAAAATACTCTGCCAGCGATCGACTGGCGGTCAGAACCTCGGCATCATAGGCCGGCAGCGACCATACGTTCATAAAACGCTGCTTGCGCTGCTCCGGCAGTTCGGGCAACTCCGCCCGCGCACGCTGCACCCAGGCTTCGTCGATCACCAGCGGCACCAGATCGGGATCCGGGAAATAGCGGTAGTCGTGGGCCTCTTCCTTACTGCGCATGGAGCGGGTTGTACCGGAGTTCGGATCAAACAGACGCGTTTCCTGCACAACAGTACCACCATCTTCAATCAAATCAATCTGGCGCTGAATTTCATACTCAATAGCCTGCTTGACGAATTTGAACGAGTTGACATTCTTGATCTCTGCCCGGGTTCCGAAGGTTTTCGAGTCCGCCGGCATGACCGACACGTTGGCATCACAGCGGAAACTCCCCTCTTCCATGTTGCCATCGCAGATACCCAGCCAGGTCACAATCTGATGCAGTTGTTTCAGATAGGAAACCGCCTCGTCGGACGAACGCAGATCCGGTTCCGACACAACCTCCAGCAGCGGCGTGCAGGCGCGGTTCAGGTCGACACCGGAACCATCTTCCAACCCGGAGACATCGCCATGTACCAGCTTGCCGGCGTCCTCCTCCATATGAATACGGGTAATGCCGATACGCTTGGTACCGTCATTCACAACAATATCCAGCCAGCCATGCTGGCAGATCGGGTCTTCGAACTGACTGATCTGATACCCTTTGGGCAGATCGGGGTAGAAATAATTCTTACGGGCAAAAATGCTTCGCGGTGTGATGCTGCAGTTGGTGGAAAGTCCGGCCTTGATGGCGTACTCAACGACCTTCTTGTTCAAGACCGGCAAAGCACCCGGCAGCCCCAGGCAGACCGGACAGGTCTGGGAATTTGGTTCAGAACCGAAGGCGGTCGAGCAGCCACAGAAAATTTTTGATTCGGTTTTGAGCTGAACATGGACCTCAAGTCCGATAACCGGTTGGAAGCGCATCAGATCACCGCCTTTCTGGTGTGCCACTCCGTCGCCTGTTCAAAGGCATGGCCGGCCCGCAGAATCGTTTCTTCTCCAAACGGCTTACCAATCAGCTGCAGCCCGATGGGGAGACCGTCGGCACTGAATCCGGCCGGAACGGACATGGCACAGGTTCCGGCCAGATTAACCGGAATGGTAAAGATATCAGAGAGGTACATCTGCAGGGGATCGTTGATCTTTTCGCCGATCTTGAATGCCGGCGTCGGAGCCACCGGCGTCAGGAGCACATCCACATCTTCAAAAGCCCGGGTGAAATCCTGCATAATCAGGGTACGCACCTTCTGGGCCTTGACATAATAGGCGTCATAATATCCGGAGGACAGGGCATAGGTGCCCAGCATGATACGACGCTTGACCTCGGCCCCGAATCCCTGGCTGCGGCTTCTGGTGTACATATCCAACAGTCCGGCAGCGTCCTCGGCACGATGCCCGAAGCGAACACCATCGTAACGGGCCAGATTGGAGCTGGCCTCGGCAGTGGCGATCAGATAATAGGTTGCCACGGCATAATCGGTATGGGGAAGCGATACATCCACAAACTCGGCACCCAGGGCACGGTAGGTGGCAATCGCCTGCTCCATTGCGGCCTGCACATCCGCGTCCAGACCGTCAATATAATACTCCTTCGGCAGGCCGATCCGCAGCCCCTTGACATTCCCCGTCAGAGCCGCCCGGTAATCCGGCACCGGCGTATTGACGCTGGTGGAGTCCTTCGGATCGTAGCCGGCCAGCGCACCGAGCAGGATGGCACAGTCGGTAACATCGCGGGTCAGCGGTCCGACCTGATCAAGGGAAGAGGCATAGGCAATCACACCGTAACGCGAAACCCGGCCATAGGTCGGCTTGAGACCGACGCAACCGCAATGTGAAGCCGGCTGACGGATTGATCCGCCTGTATCGGTCCCCAGTGACGCCGTAGCCTGGCGGGCAGCCACCACCGCCGCCGAACCGCCCGAAGAACCGCCGGGGATGCGGGTTGCATCCCACGGATTTCGAGTAGTTCCAAAGGCACTGGATTCATTTGACGATCCCATGGCAAATTCATCCTGATTGAGCTTACCCAGCAGAACCACACCCCGCTCAACCAGCTTTTCGTAGGAGGTGGCACTGTAGGGAGGGATAAAATTGTGCAGAATGCGTGAGCCGCAGGTTGTACGGATACCCTGCGTCAGGAAAATGTCCTTCAGAGCCAGGGGGATACCGGTCAGGACATCCATGGTTCCGGATGCAATGCGCCGATCGGCGGCCTCCGCATCAGCCAGGGCTTTTTCCGGGGTGACGGTGATGAAAGCACCGACCCGGGGCTCCACCGCTTCGATGCGGGCCAGCATAGCTCTGGTTGCCTCAACGGAGGAAACCTTTTTCAATGAGAGATTGTCATGCAGTTCATGTATTGTCAGATTACTTATATCCATACGGACCGGATCTCCGATTCAGAAATGTAGATTTACTCAATAACCTTGGGAACACGAAAAAAGCTTTCAACGCGGTCCGGAGCGTTTGCCAGGGCATTTTCGACCCCTATCGCCGGGCGGGAGATGTCCTCACGGAAGGCATTTTCCATGGGAACCGCGTGGGACGTGGGCACAATCCCCTCTGTGTTCAGCCCCTTCAGTTTATCCACATACCCGAGAATGGCTGCCATCTGCCCGGCAAACAGCTCTTTTTCCTCTGCGCCCAGTTCAAGGCGCGCCAAACGGGCCACATGTTCAACGTCTGCAACAGTTATTTCCATATCTGGTAGCTCCATGGTGATGTGTAAACACAGGCACCGGCCAGAATACATAAAACACGCCGGAACCAGCCGCAATGCAGCAGGATTTTGTAGCATGAAACATGACAGTTGACAACATCGTTCACGATACGATTTTGTCAGATTGATTTTTTTCTTGACATGCCCTCCCGCTTTCAGTAATTTACACCTCTTCGAAAAAAAACCACGAGCTGTCCCGTACAGATTGTGCAAGCATGTGAGGAAGCTATGAAAACAGAAGTTGCAAAACTCGAAAACGTTAAGCGTGACTGGTATGTGGTCGACGCACAGGACGCAGTTCTTGGCCGCCTTTCCACTCAGATTGCCAATGTTCTGCGTGGCAAAAACAAGGCGACATTCACCCCCAGCGTTGACACCGGTGATTTTGTTATCGTTGTAAATGCAGAGAAAATCGCTCTGACCGGCCGCAAACTGGCTGACAAGATCTATTACAACCACTCCGGTTTTACCGGTGGCTTGAAAGAGACCAGCGCCGGCGAAATGCTTGCCAGCAAGCCCACTGATCTCATCAAGCGCGCGGTCAAAGGAATGCTTCCCAAAAACAAGCTTTCCCGCCACATGCTCAAAAAACTCAAGATTTATGCCGGTGCCAGTCACCCGCATGAAGCACAGCAACCAAAGAATCTGACATTTTAATTCTCTGAGGAGAGGCACGATATGGCAGCAGCAAGTTTTTACGGAACAGGCAAGCGCAAAACATCAATCGCCCGTGTTTGGATCAAGCCGGGTGCAGGTGTGATTACTGTCAACAACAAGTCACTCGACGATTACTTCGGCCGTGAGACCTCCAAGATGGTTGCCCAGCAATCACTGGAACTGACCGAGAACCTCGGCAAGTTCGACATCTATGTAACCGTCAAGGGCGGCGGCGATACCGGCCAGGCCGGTGCAATCCGTCACGGCATCACCAAGGCCCTTCTGGCATGTGATCCGGAACTTCGCGGCAACCTCAAGAAAGCCGGTTTCATTACCCGCGATTCCCGCGTTAAAGAGCGTAAGAAATACGGCCGCAAGGCAGCTCGCGCACGCTTCCAGTTCTCCAAGCGTTAATCAAACGGAGTACAACAGAATCATTTCATGGGGAAATCCGCAAGGGTTTCCCCATTTTTTGTTGCCATCCTGACAAAACTGGGTGGCCACCCATGTGACCACCCAGTCATTGATACTTATATCGGCTGTTACTCACGCTGAGACGCGGAGTTCGCGCAGAATTTAACTATGTTACGTCAATTGGTGCTTCCACTAATCGGGTGATGGTTGATTCGATGCAATTTCTTGATTTTACTCCGCGTCTCCGCGCGCAACTGCTTTTCTGGGTTCAGTTTCAGCCGACCCGTTTACAACTAAGCCGCCTCCCCTGCATCCTCCAGCTGTAACTCCTTGATCGCCATATCCCGCATTTTGAATTTCTGAATTTTGCCCGAAGCCGTCATGGGATAGGATTCCACAAACTTGACATATTTGGGAATCTTGTAGTTGGCGATCTTGCCATGACAGAACTCCCGAACATCTTCCTCGCTCATTTCCATCCCCTTTTTCAGGATGACAGACGCCATGACCTGCTCGCCATACTTGCGGTCAGGCACTCCATACACCTGGATGTCGGATATCTTGGGATGGGTATACAGGAACTCCTCGATCTCGCGCGGATAAATATTCTCACCTCCCCGGATAATCATGTTCTTGATTCGGCCGGTAATCTTGCAGTAGCCGTTTTCATCCATGATCGCCAGGTCACCGGTATGCAGCCACCCGTCCTGATCAATGGCGCGAGCGGTTTCGTCGGGCATCTTGTAGTATCCCTTCATGACCAGGTACCCACGGGTGCAGAGCTCGCCCTGCTTGCCGGGAGGTAAAGCTGCACCGGTCTCAATATCAACAATCTTGACCTCCACGTCCGGCAGAGCCCGCCCCACGGTTGCCACCCGCAGTTCAATGGCGTCATCGGTCCGGGTCTGGGTGATTACCGGCGAGGATTCCGTCTGCCCGTAGGCAATCGTAATCTCACTGGCGTTCATCTGGTTAATGACCTTTTTCATGACCTCGATCGGACAGTTCGAACCGGCCATGATCCCGGTGCGCAAAGACGAGAGGTCGAAAGAACCGAATTCGGGGTGCTCCAGTTCGGCAATAAACATGGTCGGGACACCGTGGACGGCGGTGCACTTTTCCGCCTCGATCGTTTTAAGAACCTTGAGCGGATCAAAAATTTCCACCGGCACCATGGCGGTGCCGTGGGTGACACAGGCCATGACCCCCAGTACGCAGCCGAAGCAGTGGAAGAACGGCACCGGGATACAGAGCCGGTCGTTTTCCGTCAGTTTCATGCACTCACCGATATTGAAGCCATTGTTGATCACGTTGTAGTGCGTCAGCATGACCCCTTTCGGAAAACCGGTCGTTCCCGAGGTGTACTGCATATTGATGACATCATGCCGGTCCAGGGTCGCTTCTGCGGCTGCCAGTTCAGCATCCGGAACATCCTGCCCCAGTTCGACGATACTCTTGAAGTTGATCATGCCTGCGGGGGTCTCTTCTCCGATGAAAACCACCCGTTTCAGAAACGGGAGCCTGTCCACATCCAGAAAACCAGGCGTGGCGGATATCAACTCCGGGACAACCTCTCCCAGGGTCGCAACATAATCCGTATCCTTAAATGATTTGACCATAAAGAGCGAGGAGGAGTCGGATTGTTTGAGGATGTATTCCAGTTCAGCCGATTTGTAACTGGTATTAACGGTCACCAGAATGGCACCGATCTTGGCGGAAGCAAATTGGAGAATTACCCACTCTGGAACGTTATAGGCCCAGATCGAGATATTTTCCCCCTTCTTGACCCCCATCTTAAGCAGCCCCTTGGCAACTTTGCGACAGACTTCGTTAAATTCACGATAGCTGTAACGCAAACCCAGTTCGGGATACACCAGTGCATCATTATCGGGATAGCGTTGCGCCATCTCATCAAGTAGCGCACCAATCGTCATATCAAGCTGTCTAGACATCCCAGATCCTCCTTCGCATTGTCATAAAGTGTGGCACTTTATCAGATATTTATCGTTCCGTAAATGTCTTCACGCCAGCGTCCACACCGATCATCTTGTAGATACGGACATCCTCCCAGGGTTCATCCATTATGCCGTCATGGATTGCCCAGCTCCGCCCATGGACACTGCGTTCCATTCCCGGCCGGCGAAACGGCGTGGAACTGTCGAGCCGGGCGGTCAGGCTCCCATCGGGAGCGAATTCACGATCGATCTGCTCCATCAATCGACGCCCGCTGATATAGTCAAACCCATACCCCTCATAACGGACCGCATTGTCGTAGGTCAGCGGTTCCGCAACAATCATGTCGATTCCCAGTGCATCCACAAAGCGTTCGAAGCGGCAAAAGAAATCGCGGAACATCCGCAGGCCGCGACTGGTCTGGTGCGGGTACAACCCGGCTTCCATGGCCCTGATTTCCTCGGGAAGATTGCGCCCCAGTGAACTGAAACAATTGTCATGGCCGGATGAATCGAGGTCCACACGAAACCGTGGGGCGGTCGGGTCGTTGATGATGCAGAATGAGAGCTCCATCTGCCGGTAGTGTGTATCGGCAATATCCAGAAAAAACATGGTCTGACGGTCGTTGGGTGGGCGCACCTCTATCCGTGCCAACCCCATTCCCTGCGGGGCGATGATACTAATGCAACCCGCGTTATGGATCTCCGGCGATGAATCTGAATCAGCCGGGAGCAGTTCAATCAGCCTGCACGGGAGAAGCGAGCTATAAATGCACTCTTTTTCAGCCGTTTCAAGTTCATTGACTGCCCGCAGGCTGGTCAGTTCATGACCGTCACAAGAAACCAGCTGACTATTTCCAGGTAATCTGCTCATGGATGCCCACGTTAACCGCAACACCATGCGCACGTCAAGCTGCTAATACCACCCGCCATACACCTACCCAAACTGATTGACAGCCACGCAGGCCTGCACTAATGTATTCAAATTACGCGCTGTAACGAGGCACAAAGGAGACTGCAATGTTGAACGTTGCGATTGTCGGAGCAAGTGGCTACACCGGCCTGGAATTGATCCGTATTCTGCACTGCCACCCTGAAGTAGCGGTAACCTGTCTAACGTCTGAGCAGAGCGCCGGGAAGAAAATCTCGGACGTGTTTCCGACCCTGCGGGGCAGATGCGAGCTGACACTTGAGAACCTCGAACCGGTGAGAGTTTCCGAAAAAGCCGACCTCATCTTTACGGCCTTGCCTCATAAAGCTGCCATGGAGGTTGTCCCCACCTTTCTCAAGCTTGGCAAGCGGGTCATTGATCTTTCAGCCGATTATCGTCTCAGCGACCCGCAGGTCTACGGTGACTGGTACGAACCGCACCTTAACCCGGCCAACCTGAAAAAGGCGGTCTACGGGCTTCCGGAAGTGCGCCGAGCGAAAATAAAATCGTCAAAGCTGATCGCAAATCCCGGCTGTTATCCTACCAGCATCATTCTGGCTCTGGCTCCGCTGCTTAAAAAAGGGCTGATCAAAGCAGGTGAAATCATTGCCGACTCCGCTTCAGGCGTCACCGGGGCGGGTCGCTCGGCCAAGGTGGACAGTCTCTACTGTGAAGTCAATGAGGGGTACAAAGCCTACGGAGTTGGCGGCGTTCATCGTCATACCCCGGAGATCGAGCAGGAATTATCCCTGCTGGCGGGCGAACCGATCACCATAACCTTCACACCGCATCTGGTACCGATGGACCGGGGAATTCTCTCAACAGTCTATGCAGTGCCCCGCAAAGCAACCACTACCGAAAAGCTACTCAAGCTATATGATGAGTTCTACGCCGGCGAGCCGTTTGTTCGGGTTCTCCCCAAGGGAAATCTCCCCAGCACCGCCTTTGTCCGTGGGTCAAATTTCTGTGACATCGCACCGGTCGTCGATTCCCGTACCGGACGGATCATCGTGGTTTCTGCTATCGACAACTTGGTCAAAGGTGCTTCTGGGCAGGCCGTGCAGAACATGAACATACTTTGCGGCTTCCCGGAAGCCATGGGGTTGGAGGGGCTGGCGCTGTTTCCGTAAGAAATATCTCACCACGGAGGCACGAAGAACACAGAGTAAAATCTGACTGATAGAGACGAAATCACACGTTTAAGGGTTCACCAAAATGTCTTTTTGTTTTTGACCTTTATGTTTTAAATTCTCTGTGCTCTCTGTGGCTCTGTGTTATTGAACTGCCGTTTTTAGTTTATTGTGCCAGGGGCTCTAAATGAAGAAAGGGACGCCACAAAAATTTGTGACGTCCCTTTCTTATTGTGCTTTTCTCTGTGACTCCGAGTCTCAGTGGTAAAGCTGCTCCTGTTACGCGAACGGGTTCCTCAGCGTAATTGTCTGATCACGGCGCGGACCGACCGAAACCATCACGATCGGGCAACCTGCCAGCTCTTCCAGACGACGCACGTACGAACGGGCCAGTTCTGGCAGTTCATCAAAGCTCTTGGCGCCGGTGATGTCAGTTTTCCAGCCGGGAAGTTCCTCATAGACCGGCTGGCAGTTTTCAAAGATTTCAAGCGCTGCCGGAAGTGACTCCACCGCTTTACCGTTGTAAGTGTAGCCGGTGCAGACCTTGATCGTATCAAACTCCGAGAGCACATCCAGCTTGGTCAGGGCAATGCCGGTCAAGCCGTTAATCCGAACAGCATATTGGATAACCATGGTATCAAACCAGCCACAGCGGCGGGGTCGACCGGTGGTAGCTCCAAACTCGCCACCGATGCGGCGCAGCTCTTCTCCGGTAGCATCCAGCAGCTCCGTGGGGAACGGACCGCTGCCAACACGGGTGACATAGGCCTTGGAGATGCCAATAATTTCGTTGATATCACGGGGGCTGACACCGGAACCTGTAGCGGCACCGCCGGCGCAGGTTGAGGAAGATGTCACATAGGGATAGGTGCCATGGTCTACGTCCAGCAGCGTTCCCTGAGCCCCTTCGAAGAGAACCTTCTTGCCGGCTTTGAGATCTTTCGAAAGCACCAGCGACGTATCGGCCACATGGGTCCGAAGAATATCGGCATACGCTTTGTACTCGGCAAAAATAGCATCAAAATCACAAGGGGCTTCACCAAGAAATTTCTCCAGCAGGAAGTTTTTTTCCACCAGGAATTCTTTCAGCTTGCGGGCAAATACCTCTTCATTGAGCAGGTCCATCAGGCGGATGCCGCGGCGGCCGATCTTATCCTCGTAACAGGGGCCGATACCGCGACCGGTGGTGCCGATCTTCTTATCGCCGCTTTTGGCCTCACGGGCAATATCAATACACTTGTGGTATGGCATGATGATATGAAGTGACTCGGAAAGCAGCAGGCAGGCATCATCCTTCAGGCGGCCTGACGCTTTAAGCTTGGTGATCTCCTTGATAAAAACTTCCGGGTCCAGCACGACACCATTACCGATGATGCAACGCTTCCCTTCATGCAGAACACCGGAAGGGATCAGGTGCAGAACGACCTTCTCATCCCCAACAACCAATGTATGACCGGCATTGTTGCCACCCTGGTAACGTACAATGTCATCCGCATACTCGGTGTAGATATCAACAACCTTACCCTTACCCTCATCGCCCCACTGGGCACCGACTACCACTACATTTGCCATGTCTATTCGTCTCCCTGGCTTTCATCAATATATTTCATCAAACCACGTTGCTGAAGCTGTTCCCTGCTTACTGTGACTGCACGTCCATCCCGGACGCGTACAGCCCGGTACTGTCCGGCTTTTTGCGCGTCTCCGATAACCAGCATGCAGCGGATATTCATCTTGCGGGCATACTCAAGAGACTTCCCATACTCACGCCGGATAATATCGCGTGCGGCTGTAAAGCCCTGCTCCCGGAGAATATGTGCAACCTCCAGCACGTCGCGGCGGTCCTCCTGGCTGTTGAACAGCAGAAAATCCCGGGCTGTACTGGCCTCGAGCTCAGGGCGCTTTTGAAGCGCCTGCAAAAGTGAGAGCACGTTAAATGTAAATCCGGTCGCAGGAGCCGGAAAACCGTAGCGGCCCGTCAGGTTGTCATAGCGCCCGCCGCTGCAGACCGACTCTCCCAGACCGTTTACAAACCCCTCAAAGGTAACGCCTGTATGATAATCAAGCCCGCGGGTTTCACCAAGGTCGATAGTCAGATGATCACTAACACCGTGTATATCAAGTATTTCCAGCACCTGGCACAGATTATCCAGTGCAGCACAGGATCGTGAATTGGAAACAACCTTGCGCGCCTCATCCACAACCTCGCGACCGCCGAACAGACGTGGAAGAGCTGCAATTTCGATACGGGATGAGGCCGGGACATCGTGATCGGACAGCAATCTGGCCACCGCCGAAGAGTCCTTGCGGGCAACAGCCTGCTGCAGTTCACTCAGTGGCTGTCCCTGCAAACCGGAAGCAGCCATAACGCCGCGACAAAACTCCACCTGACCGAGGTCAATCTTGAAATCATCGAACCCAAGGCTTTGAAGCGCTTCCACTGCCATGGCAACCATCTCGGCATCCGCCTCCGGTGAATCAAGACCGATCAGCTCGACCCCGGACTGGAATATCTCTCGGCTGCGGCCAGCCTGAATTTCAGTCTGTCGCAACACCCTGCCGCTGTAACTGATGCGATGCGGCAATGGGCAGCCGGCCAGGCGTGTAGCAACAATCCGGGCGATCTGCGGTGTGATGTCGGGAGGAAATGCAAGTAACCGCCCGCTCTGTCGATCATCAAAGCGGTAGGTCTTCCCCTTGAGTCCTTCACCCATGCCAATCGAGAGCACATCTTCGTACTCAAGTTTTGGAGTAATTACTCGTCGAAAGCCCCACAGCTCGAATACGCGACGGATACGCCCTTCGATATACCCGATTTTTGCAGCGGCATCGGGCATAAAGTCACTGACGCCACGGGGTAAGGAAATGTCAGGAGAAACTGTCGTCATTCGACCTTCTTGATAGCCAGAGAGGAGGCCCCGCGTCCGGTAAAACCTGGGCGCTGAACTGTCTGCAGAATCAGCAGCTCGTTGCGGGCTTCATCATAGGTGTAGTCCGGCATATAGTTCTGGGTGTCCTTTGTGCGCCACTTTTCTTCCAGACTGGAGCCGTTCCAGACCATGTTGTAGACAGCACCTTTTTTGTATGAGCGGGCATCACCCATAACCCAGAAACCTTCGTTTTTACCGACCAGGACTTCATTTTTTGAAGTAACTTGAATGCGTTGATTCATAAAAATAAACCTGAACTTATTACCGGAAATGCGCGGGTCGGCATCCTCTTTCTGGAAAAACAGCTCTGAACCGCCGAATTTGTCATTGCTCCGCCACACTTCCTGTAACTCCTGATTGTAGACAACAAGGTAACCGTCCTGGTTTATTGCTATTGTTAAAGTTTTTCCTTGCGCGTCACGAAATTGGTTGAAACTGTAAATGTCTCCATATCGAGGCATGCTGATTGGGGCTTTCAGTTGAATGCTGGATCCGGTACGTGTTACTTCGGAGACCGGACCGAAGAAATCTGTATTTGGCCCCATTGGCTGGGCATAGATTTTTTTGGGACCACCAGCCAGGGCAAAGCTACGAAAAAAATAAGGCAGCTTCTCAGCAATCTTTACCAGCTTATCGCCCTTGGCCTGCCAGACCTGTGATTCAAGATTCTCGGATCGTACGATTGTTACATACAAATCCAGATCACCATTAGGCGCCTCAATTGTATCCACTGATAATACTTTTTCGGTTGTCCTGAATTCTGTTTCATCCATCAATTTCATTTCAGCGTTCTGGCGGTAATAGAACAGATGCCGGTTGTCAGCCATAAAAATGTCACGACTGCCATCCGGAAAAGACTTTCCTACGGCCATCACATTAATAGCACCCTCAAGGCGTTTGCTCAGCCAACCACCTGTACCGCCTCTCTCGTACTCCGCTGGCTTGACAATTTCACTGGACTGGGCTTGACGCACGTGCGGATCGTTCTTTATGAAATCTGATTTCGTAACGCTCGCAGGCATTGATGCTGAAAGAACACGCGAAACTGAAGTATCCGTCGTCTGCCCGGTTGAATACACTGTGAGAAGCTCACCGGACAGCTTATCCGCCAGTTTACCCAAAGAAGGAATCAGTTCATCCTGACCTTCACCCTGAACAAACGTCCTGGTAAGGGTTTTCCCGGTTACTGATTTGGCGATGGCATCAACACTGAATATTTTTCCGATTGTGACATAGGTCCCCGTTACAATAACATCTGCCTCAGCAGCACTACCCACGGCAATTATCCCATCTTTGTTAAGACGGGATGAGAGTAGCGCCTGTAACGTAAGCTTCATCTCATCTTTATTGGGGGCACCTATTGCTGCCATATCGGCAACGAAAACCCGCACCTGAGCAGCGAAGGCAGACGATACTGCCATAATATTAAACAATATCAAAAAACCTATAATCTGCTTTTTCATGGTTCCTCCGAGACGATCGCTAAGCCGGCGGATTATCGCAAAAGTACTCCGCAAAGTCAAAATAAAACCCGTATTGACCTGTAATCCAGCTAAAAGGTGAAAATAAAAAAAGGGCGGGATTGCTCCCGCCCTTCCAGCATCACATTATTCTGAAATTAGAACTTGAACTGTGCGTGAAGACGCATTGCGTAGGGGTTTTCCGGATCCTGTGTTCCACCAGTAGCTGTATCCTTGTAGAGTCCACCAAGAAGCAGGTAACCGGCATTGGCTTTGAGGGTAAGATTAGGAGAAACATTGTAGCCGCCCTCAAGATTGATTTCTGTTCCCATGAAGTCGCTGGAATTCTGTGCTAAAACGCCAACTTCTTTATGGGAAGCAGGAGTCCATGCAAAACCTACGTTGCCACTGGCAAAAACCTTGTCAGTAATTTTTGCATCGTATCCCATGGTGAGCAGAGCAATGTTTGTTACATTGCGGCGAACATAGGTATCTGTTGAGGAAGGTGAGTGGGCTGTATTACGTGCCAGAATCATCATACCGCTCTCGTTATAAGTGTTGATCGATGATGTAACCCAACCTTTGTAGTGATTGGCATCGGAACTGTTATTACCAGAGGTAAACAGGAATGCTGTTTTTGCGGTACCAGGGCCAACGGCCATTTTGGCAGCAACATTGGCAGCATAGCCATGGAAGTATCTGCTACCACTTGCACTGAACTGTTTCTGGTGACCTGTCTGGGCAGCAGCAAATCCGCTCAGGCTGATACCACCAAGCTTTGTCTCACCACTCAGACCAAGTGTGTGCAGAAGAATTGCATTATCAGCACTTCCAATCTGCAGGACGTTGGAACCATTAGGGGTATTGGTGTTTGGATATCCCGTACTCCCGGTTGCATAATCAGCCAGGAAATAGTAGGAAAGGGCAGCTTTTGTGTCCTTGCTGAAAGCGTAGGTGTTGTCAAGAATAAACAGGTCCTTATTCTTGTCGCCAAGACGCTGTGAGCGGTCGATATTGGCTGCTGCATCATCATCAAAACGCGAGAAGCCAAGTCCGAGGGTATAGTTACCCATTTTTGTAGTAGTCATGATCGCAGGCACATCTGCAGAAATAAACAAGCCCTTGATTGTATCCTGATAGGCCTGAAGACCAAGTTTCGTGTTAAAGTTCTTGGTCAGATTGTAGTCAAGGTAAACATGCTTGACTTCGAAGTTAAGTGAATCGGTATCAAGGTCGGCATTGCCATCACCGAAGCGATGGTCGATCTCAAAGTGGGTTACCAACTTAAGATCATCGCTAACCTTTGCGGTGTACTGAAGACGTGCGCGCTGCTCGAAGTAATTGTTCATCTTGAGTTTGTCAGGCGTTCCACCAATCTTGAAGTCGCCGGATGCGCCAGCCAGGTAATTTGAGAAATTGGTATTAAAGTTATACATCCCGTGGAACTCATTTTCCAAGGCCATTGCCGGAACTGCGATGGCTGCCAATGCACCTGCTGCTGCTGCGATTGCTACTGTTTTTTTCAAACTCATGTGTGCCTCCTTCAATTTTTATAAAATGCTTGATACATCTGCGAACAACCGTCTTAAGTACAAAATCTAACTGATTGCCATTCACCACCTTTCTTTTAAAATTTGTCTATTACAAGTAAAAATCACACTGCAAAAACACAAATACCCCTGATTTGCCACAAAAACATCAGGGGGCAGATCAAAGGTAATAGGTGGTACGCTCTTTTTTTGAAAATTTTCTGAAACGTCTCACAGTGTTTCGCTCCCGGTTAGGCAGTGCCCGTTTTAACAAGCGCTGTAGTTTCAATCGGTTAGCTACTTAGGGGGTTCGTTTGTTTCAGTCTATGTTTTAAAAAGGTGTTTGGAATATACAATAAATCAAACGTATGTCAAGCAAAAAAAATACATCTGCGTTGTAACACCTCGTAAAGACAGCATTTACATAAAAAACACTAATGACTGCATTGGCAAATTTCCGTCAGAACACCATTACTGCTCTTGGGGTGAATGAACGCAATTCGTGTGTCGTGGGCGCCACAGCGCGGTTTTTCGTCGATCATCCGCGCTCCGTCATGTATCAATTTTGCAATGGCGGCTTCAATATCCTCTACCTCGTAGGCCAAATGATGAATGCCGGGGCCGTTTTTCTCAATGAACTTGGCAACCGGGCTATCCTCCGAGGTTGGCTCCAGCAGTTCGATCTTGGATTCACCAACCTGCAACATGGCAACGCGAACCTTCTGTTCAGCAACCTCTTCAATACCGGCAAAGGCCATGCCGAGGTTGTCACGATAGAACGGAAGGGATTCTTCCAGGGATTTTACAGCTATACCGATGTGGTTAATTTTTGTAAGCATCTATATAACCTTTCATTATCAAACACAGAGTCACAGAGTACACAGAGAAAACACAAATATGCCTATTCTACAGGACCATCCTTTTTATTCCATCAATCATGCGTGAAGTATAAAAATTCAAAATAAGCCCCGTCGATATACTCGACAGCCTCATATAGGTCAGGAGCTGAGACTCATGAATTGGTGCAATGTTTTCTACGCATTTCAACTCCACGACCACAGCACTCTCAACGACAATATCTATTCGGAGACCTGTTTCAAGACGAATACCTTTGTAAATGACCGGTAGTGCTTTCTGTCTTTCAAACGATAAACCCGATAACTGAAGTTCAAGGCAAAGGCAGTTTTCATATACCGACTCAAGCAGCCCTGGCCCAAGCGCTTTGTGAACCTCTATTGCTGCACCGATAATCTTCTCCGTTAATGTGTTTTTACCCTCTGTGTTCTCTGTGCCTCTGTGTTTATTCAATTATTTTGCTCCGTTGCTTTGTTTTACAAACATAAATTATAGAACCACCGTCTCCGTATGCTTCCCGAACACCCCGCGGAAGACATCCGCTATCTCGCCCAGCGTTGCATAGGTCTTAACCGCTGCCAGAATGTGCGGCATGAGATTGTCTGCACCTTTTGCTGCCGTTTCCAATGCTGCCAGGGACGCCTTTACTGCTGCTTCGTCACGACCGGATTTCATAGCTGCCAGCGAGGCTTTCTGCGAAATTTCAACCTCTTCCTTGACCTTCAGCAATCCGGTTGGAGGCGGCTCCTTAACGGTGAACTTATTGACTCCAACAATAATCAGTTCATCCTTCTCAATAGCCTTCTGGTAGGCATAGGCCGAATCCTGGATCTCTTTTTGCTGGAATCCGCGAGAAATAGCTTCTACTGCGCCACCAAGCTGGTCAATTTTCCCGATATACTCCAACGCTGCTTTTTCAATCTGGTCAGTCAACGATTCCACCAGAAACGAGCCCGCTAGCGGATCAATGGAATCGGCCGCACCGGATTCATAGGCAATAACCTGTTGGGTACGCAGGGCGATGCGGACGGAATCTTCCGTCGGCAGTGCCAGCGCCTCATCTCGCGAGTTGGTATGCAGCGATTGAGTGCCACCCAATACAGCCGACAGCGCCTGGATGGTGACGCGCATGATGTTGTTGTCCGGCTGCTGGGCAGTCAGGGTACACCCGGCGGTCTGGGTATGAAAACGCAGCATCTGCGATTTGGGATCCTTGGCACCGAAACGCTCCTTCATGATCTTGGCCCAGATACGGCGGGCGGCCCGGAACTTGGCCACCTCTTCAAACAGATTGTTGTGGGCATTGAAGAAGAATGCCAGGCGCGGGGCGAAATCGTCTACCTCCAGGCCGGCCTTTATGGCTGCTTCCACATACGCAATACCGTCAGCCAGAGTAAAGGCAACCTCCTGAACCGCGCTGGAACCAGCTTCGCGAATGTGGTAGCCGGAAATCGAGATTGTGTTCCACTTGGGTACATTGTCTTTGCAGTAGGCAAAAATGTCGGTAATGATCCGCATGGATTCCTTGGGGGGATAGATATAGGTCCCACGGGCCATGTATTCCTTGAGGATATCGTTCTGTATCGTGCCGGAGATTTTGTCCGGGGAAACGCCCTGCTTTTCTGCCACCGCAATGTACATGCAGAGCAGGATGGCTGCAGTGGAGTTGATGGTCATGGAAGTCGAGACCGTATCCAGCGGGATGCCATCGAAGAGAATCTCCATATCGGCCAATGAGTCGATGGCAACACCGACCTTGCCGACCTCGCCCTGGCTCATGGAGGCATCGGAATCGTAACCCATCTGGGTCGGCAGGTCAAAAGCGACCGAGAGTCCGGTTTGTCCGGCAGACAGAAGATATTTGTAGCGCTCGTTCGATTCCTTGGCGGTACCGAAACCGGCATACTGACGCATTGTCCAGAAACGTCCACGATACATGGTCGGTTGTACACCGCGGGTATAGGGATAATCGCCCGGAAAGCCCAGTTGTTCTTCGTAACCCGGATACTCAAATCCGGGTGTAAAACAGCGCTCCATCTCGATATTGGAGGTAGTCAGAAACTTTTCCATCCGCTCGGGAGACCGGGCAATGCTCTTGGTTACGACAGCTTTCCACTTCTCTTTACGCTCTTGGATACTCATATATGACCCCTTTTGCAAAATTGTTTTTAACCCGGAAAAGCATTTGAAACACAGAGACACGGAGAACACAGAGTAAAATCTGACTGATAGAGGCGAAATCACACAATTAAAGGTTCACCAAAATGGTTCTTTTGTTTTAGCCCTTAACGTTCTGATTTCTCGGTGTTCTCGCTTAGAAGCGCCTACTTTTGGCTGTGGCTCTGTGTTATTGAACTGCCGTTTTTAGTTTAAAAAAAGACCAGGGGAGAAGCTACACTCCCCGCCCTGGCCTTAAATTACTCTCAAACTACCGTTCAGGTCTGCACCTATAACGTATTGTGCAGAACGGCCTTCAGGTACGTGGTGGTCCGGTCGCGTTTTTCTTTCTCGACCAGCTTTTCATCTACTTCCACAAACTTTTCATCCGGGGTGATCTTGAAGAGCGGCTGGCCCTTCTGAACGATAGTTCCATCGGCTCCTTCCATAATAATCTTGTCGATGGTCCCGGAGAAAGGCGCCCGAATGGTGTTGAACATCTTCATTACTTCGATGATGTAGAGTGGCTGGTCCTTCTCAAAATGCATTCCTTCGCTCACGAATTTCGGCAGACCTGGAGCTTCCTGACCGTAGTACATTCCACCGCATACGGCGACAATCTCATCAGCCTTGGTAACCGGAGGCGGTACCAGAATTTTTTTCATTCTGGCCTGCAGATCAAGATCAGTCAGATAATCAGGGATTACAACCTCAAGGTCATCCAGGACTTTCATATCCCAGAACTTGGTGTTCTCGCCAATCAGGAACAGCATGCCCAACATTTCGAGTCCGGCCTCATACCCAAAGTGGGCCGAGCGGATCTCTTCCCAGGTTTCAGCGTCAAAGCCAGCCTGTGGTTTTTCCTTCTTGACCAATTCATTGAGCTTGAAATACTCATCCCGTTCCAGTCCGAGCTTCTCACGCAGGGTTCGGTAAAAGTGCAGCGACTGCTGCAACAGTTCGTTGTCATGGTCCCAGATAATTTCCGCAGCCGGTTTATGCGGGCGATAATTCATATGGAGATATTCGTAGGTTTCATTGAGTACGCCCAGAGGGTTCCTCAACCAGACAACTTTGCCCTTATCGATGCGGAAATTCTTCGTATTTATGCTCAGCCAGCCGGATAGCAGATGCGGATCACCCAGGAGGCGTTCCATGGGGCGGGTAATCAAGGTACCTTTGCGGTCAAGCAGGGCTGACATATTTTTCAACTCTTTGGCACACACATCAGGCTGATCAGCAAACTGCTCTGACACATGCTTGGCATAATGTTTTTTCATCTGGAAGAAGGCATACACCACATCCAGCTTATTGGCCTCTTCTTTAAGGGTACCGACCAGCGCCAGGTAAGGGACAACAAAACGGGTTGTCGGCTTGGCCATGACGTTTCTGCCCAGGAACCAGCTTACCAGACCGTAGTGAAATTCAAGGTTGGTAGCCAGAGCACTGCCGCGGAGCGTCGTGCTGCACAAAACATCGGAAAGACGCTCATAGCTGGACTGACGATCTTCACCTTTGGTAAGAAGCAGGGCAATATTTGAGTCGTAGGCACCGGCTACTTTATATTTCATAAAGATGCCCGTATCCGGGTTGGTCATGCAGATACCTTGATCGTCACGAACTTCACCATCTATCGGTTTGGACCAGTAGCGGATCATGCCACCGGCATGGGGCGACAATGACGCGTCGGTTGCGTTCAAACGGGCCTCAACCGAGGCATTGAAACGCACAATACGCTCAGGCTTGGGCAGGCGCTCTTTGTGACGTGCCAACAGAGCCATGGCTTCAACCAGCGACTCCACGATGAAGAAGTCCTTCTTGTCTTTGGGATTGGTGAACTTGAGGCTGTAGCACAATTCGGTAACGCGGTGTTCAACCTGAATACGGGTGTTGACCTCCATGAAAAAGTGACGGTCGCGGTCAACAATACACTCAAAGGTCGAAGCAGAATCAAGTCCGACGGCCTGACCAAAACGGGCTGACTCTTCTTCCATGCGGACCAAAACCTTCAGGTCGCTTTCAAGAGCTTTGACCTCTGCCTTGCGGCCGGCAGCCTTGGCCTTGTCAATGGCCGCCTTCAACCCTTCCTGAGTAACGGATACTTCCAGAAGTTTCTGCTCGTGCATCTGCAGGGAACAGTCACGACCGCCCAAAGAAATACACCAGTCGCCGTTGCCCAGCAACTGGATCTCGTTGTGACGGGTCTGCTCAATGTTGAGTTCAACCAGAACATTCTTGTTGTCACCAACGCCGTTGGCCTTGACCTCGTTCAACACCTCGCGCACCATGGCAGGTGCCTCGGCAGCCGCCTTGGCAATCGCCTTGTCATCAGCCTTTTTGAGTCCCAGCAACGATGCCCCGATGATACGCTGTCCCTTGCCACCACCACCACCGATGGCCTTGATTCGGAAACGGCTCTGGGGATATTTTTTAAACAGTTCGGTTACTTCGGACTGCACCTGGGCACTTAGTTCCTCAATAGTGTACAGATCGATGCCCTTGGCATAGGAGGCCATCAGGATGTGGTCCGCCAGCACTTCCAGTGACACATTCTTGTCCGCCAGAACCTTCTTGTCGCAGGCCAGACCTTCAGCTTCAACCAGTTTGATCAGTTTTTCGCGAGTCGTGTATTTTTTCAGCAGTGTCAGAGCGGTCACATTGTTAATTCCGGGAGTAACGCTGACATTAACCTTCAGAGCGGTACGTTTAGCTTCATCCTTTTTACCGGCTTTAGCCTGAGTAGCAGCGCAGGGTCCGATAAATTTGAGACCAGCTTTTTCAATGGCTGCAACGAACTCCTCGTCCTCTGCCATGAAGCCGTAACCGGCAAAGATCGAGTCGTAACCGTTATCCTTGGCCATCTGAATGATCTGGTTGATACGTTCAACGCGCTCTTCCTTGCTGGCACCGCTGTAATCGGGCACCCGGTGAACACGGTTGGAATCAGTCAACTGACGCAGTTCGGGAGCCAGTGCACTCGGATAGATGATTGAATCTTTTTCGGACAACAGGATGCCGTAGTGGGTGATTCCCATCTCTTCATACACATCCATTGCTTCCTTGCGAATCGGTCCACGGCAAACAATCAGCGGCTTGAGATCTTCGCAGGAAAAGGAGCGCACCCACTCGGATGGGGAGTTTTTCAATTGACGATTCCGGTGGATCAGGGGGTTGTGCTTGTAAAAATCGGTCTGTGGCATAGTCTCTATATCTCCAATCTGGAATGAATGAAATTAATGGAACTCGCGCTGAACAGCCTGCATCGGGCCTGGTTTGTAATGACGCAGGAAGAAATTCATATTTTCTCCCAATACCTTACGCAGGTCGGTGGGCATTACGAGAGACGAGATAGAGCCCAGTGCCAAACCCTCTTTCGGGTTCATAAGCTCTTTTTCATAACGCATGTTCAAGGCGGCGTCCTCAATTTTCAGCCAGTCAGCAGCATCCTTCTCGGCGTCAATCTTGGCCTCTCCGGCCGACATACCAGCAGCAACACGCTCCTCGATACCATGCTTGATACGATTGTTCACTGCAGCACGCATCTTGCGGACCTCATCCTTGTAGACGAATTCCTTGCCAGCCGGGCCCATAACCGCCAGACGTGTCGTAGGAAGTGCCAGAACCAGATCAGCACCGGTCGGATAGTTATTGTAGGAAGCGTATGCTCCGCCGTAGGCGTTGCGGATGATTAGCAGAATACGCGGAGTCCTGATATCAACAATGGAGTCCAGCATGGCACGACCGGCCTGAACAATACCGCGTCCTTCCTGTTCGCGACCCGGCAGGAAGCCGGTGGTGTCTTCCATAAAAATCATCGGGATGTTGTAGATATTGCAGAAGCGGTTGAAGCGGGCAATCTTGTAGGCCGAATCTACGGTGATCTGGCCGGAAGCAACCGCACTGTTGTTGGCCACAAAACCGACAACATTACCCCCCAGTCGCCCCAGAGCCGTAACAGCCTCGCGGGCACGGTCACGCTGCAATTCAAAATAATCGCCATGGTCACAGATCTGCTGAATCATGATCGACACATCGAACGGGGTATTAAATCCGGTTGGTGAGTTGAAGGCCTTCTTCAGCAGAGTGTTGATCTCCCAGGTTTTACGATCCAGCGGATCGCTGGTCTCGCGGAAACGGGCCATGACACTGTTGTTGTCGGGGAGATAGGAAAGCAGATGCAGAGCGGTACGCAACGCATCGACTTCGTCCTCCACGGTCATATCGGCAACACCGGATTGTCCGTGTACCTTGGGACCACCCAGCTCTTCCGGGGTGACATCCTCACCCAGAACAGACTTGACGACGCCCGGACCGGTCAGGCCGAAGAATGTATCCTGCGGCTGAATCAGGAAACTGCCCTGACGGGGGAGATAACTGCCGCCGCCGGCATTGAAGCCGAACATGCACATGATTGAAGGAACAACTCCACTGATTTTACGCAGTGCCGTAAACGCCTCAGCATATCCGTCCAGTCCGCCAACTCCGGCCGGCACAAAAGCACCGGCAGAGTCGTTCATGCCGATCAGAGGGATACCCTTTTCGCCGGCCATTTGGAACAACAACGCCAGTTTGCGACCGTTGGTAGCATCAATTGAGCCTGCTCGCACGGTAAAGTCGTGGCCGTAGAGAGCAACGTCACGGCCGTTAATATTCAGAATGCCGGTTACAAGCGAGGCACCATCCAGGTTCTTACCCCAGTTTTGGAACAGCACATTGGGTTCATTTTCCGTCAGTACACGAATTCGCTCCCATACGGTCATTCGCTTTTTGAAATGCTGTTTCTCGATCTGGGCAATACTGACCGACTTGATCGGGCGCTGAATCAGGTCGTGCCCCTCTTTCATGGCATCTTCGTATCCCCCCTTCTTGCCGGGGATTTCTCCGGGAATGGTGAATTCGACTGTTACCGGTGGTGCAAACGGGTTCTTGAGTGAAGGCTTTATCGCTTTTTTTGACATCTCAACCATCCTTCCGCATCTTGATATGGAGCATTACTGACTCAATGAATGAAAAAACTGTGGGGATTTGAATTTATCGGGTGACGACCGCCAGAACCTTGACTTCATCGCCATCTTTGGCCAGCAGTCTGTGTTTAAGGGCTGAATCGAAATACACGCAGTCACCCTCGTAGAGAGCAATGCGACGGTCATCCAGCAACAGTTCAGCCGTCCCTTTCATGACAAAAAGGAACTCTTCGCCGTCATGACTGTAGGTATTTTCTTCCAAAGCCTTTTCAGTGATTGTGAGAAGAAAAGGCTCCATCTTCTTGTTCTGCTTGTGGAACGAGAGCGATTCGTAGGAATAGCCCTGACTGGTGCCGGCCCGGGAAATAACTCGCGGAATCGCCTTGCGTTCATGGGCCCGCACAATCTCGAAACGACATTCTTCTTCATCATCAGTAAAAAACAGACCGATCTTGACATCAAAAAACTTGGCAATCCGGGATAGTGTCGCAATGGGTGGGGAAACGTTATTGTTTTCAATCTGCGAAATAAGTGCTGGTGAAAAACCTGTTTCCTTGGCAACCGCTTGAAGAGTCAGCTTTTTTGCAAGACGGAGCCTCTTTATTTTTGCTCCGATATTGTAATCGCTCATCAACGCTCCTGCCTAGAATAAAACCAGTTTTTATGCGGGGGGTTGTATACAATTTGCACTATATTGTCAATAAAAATAATTTATTGTGGGTAAAGAACGGAGCGGCCTGCAGTGGAAAAAGTCGTCTGAAAACTTCGTTCGTGACGACCTCTCCAGACCCCTTTATCCACCCCCTGGAAGGGGCAGGTAAAGTAGCTGCAACTATATCAGCTTCAAACGTCGTGCCAGCAGCTGTAGAGTATGCAGCACCTCGACAGCTGACCCGTGTTGTTTGAGGCCATCAGACAACTGCATCATACAACCGGGACAGCCGGTGGCTACGGCCCGAGCCTCTGTGGCAATGATCGCCTGACTTTTGGCCTCGTTAATCGTCATTGAAGAATCGTAGTGGTACACATTGAACGTGCCGCCCAACCCGCAGCAGCGGTCGGCACCCTCCATTTCGACGAGCTCCACCCCCGGAGTCCCCTTCAGTAGTTCCCGTGGCTGTTTCGTCAGGCCGCGGGTACGCAGATGGCAGGGATCGTGGTAGGTGATGCGCAGCGTTTCACCGGCACCGGTCTCCTCAGGATTGAGCCCAAGCTTGTGCAACAGCTGTGCTGCGTCTACAGTCTTTGCCGCCAGCGCTTCCAGGCGCTCCTTCAGTTCCGGATTGCGCTTGCCGACCACCAGTGGATAGAGGCGATGCAATGCTCCACCGCACGTGGCGCAGGCACTCATAACATAATCCGCTTCATATTTTTCCATTTCAGCAAGATTCTTTTCGGCAAGATCTTTGACCGTAGCTATGTCGCCGCCGGACATACCCGGCAGACCGCAGCACTGTTGCCCTTTGGGAATGATGACGGTGCATCCCAGGTGACGGAACAGCGCTAGGGCAGCCTCCCCCACTTCTGTATAGACAAAGTTCGTCATGCAGCCGACAAAGAAGACGATCCTGGGCTTGCCCGGTTCGCCCGCAATGACTTCCGGGTGGCGGTCCATAAATGATTCTTTGGCAATCTCCGGAATATGGCGTTCAGTCCCCACAAACGGCATGGGGAAACGGAGACGAAGTCCGGAGGTCTCGGGGATTTTCTTGAAGAACAGCGGCCCCAGCAGACTGGCCATCTTGGCACCCATTTTCATTCGGGTACGGTTTTTGATCACCTGCCCCACGGCAGCATGGAACGTTGTCAGGCCCCTTTTCTGTGCGAGGGCTTCACGGGCGGCGATAACAATTTCGTCGGTCGGCACATCGTTCGGGCACTTCTCGACGCAACTGCCGCACAACAGGCACTTGGACATGGCCAGATAGGTCTGGTCATCCAACTCGATATCATCCTTCTGGATATGCTGCGCCAGCGCCACCTTGCCGCGGGCCACGGCAGGTTCCCGCTGGAAGGCGGTAAAAGCGGGGCAGTTCTGGCGACAGGCGCCGCACTTGACACATTTTTTCAATTGTTCTTCAACCCGCTTGAGCGGATCAGTGATTTTATCTTTCATTCAGGAGACCTTTCTATACATAACGTACTACTCTGAAAACGTTTTCACTCTATACAATATATGCAAAATGCACAAGCCGGCCACTTTTCATTCAACGCACACGACATCCGTCAGCGCAGTGCCAGCTCCATCCCTTCCAGTTTCTTCACTCTATCGCGCAGTTTGGCGGCACTTTCAAAATCCAGTGCCTTGGCGGCTGCCAACATCTCTTTGCGCAATTTTTTGACCAGCTTGGGTATATCCTTCGGAGCGGTGTACGCCTCTTCCGATTCTGCCACCATACCGGGCGGAGTGTAGTAATCCTTCTCTTCGATAGAATCCAGTATCGTGCGCATACTCTTTTTGACCGTCTCAGGGGTGATTCCGTGCTCGATGTTATATGCCAGCTGCTTGGTCCGGCGACGCCCGGTCTCATCCATACAGGCCTGCATGGAGCGCGTAATCTGATCGGCATACATCAGCACCCGGCCGTTGATGTTTCGCGCAGCGCGACCGCAGGTCTGGATCAGGGAGCGTTCGGAACGGAGGAACCCCTCCTTGTCGGCATCCAGAATTGCCACCAGGGAGACCTCCGGCAGGTCCAACCCCTCCCGCAGCAGGTTGATTCCCACCAACACATCAAACTCCCCCATCCTGAGATCCCGCAGAATCTGCATCCGTTCAATCGTAACGATGTCCGAGTGCAGATATTTCACCCGCACCCCCAGGCCTTTATAATAGTTGGTCAGCTCTTCGGCCATGCGCTTGGTCAAAACCGTTACCAGTACCCGTTCACCACGGGCAACGGTTTCCCGGACCTCGTGGAGCAGATCGTCAACCTGGCCAAAATCACCTCTCACCCGGCCTTCGGCCACCCTCTCACTAAGGGCGAGGGTATCTTTTATCCCCTCCCCCTCTGGGTGAGGGCTAAGGTGAGGGGAAGCCGTCACCGGTCGCACTTCAATAATCGGGTCCACCAGACCGGTGGGGCGAATGACCTGCTCGACAAAGACCCCGCCGCTGCGTTCCATCTCGAAATCGGCAGGGGTGGCGGAAACATAGACCGCCTGCCGGATGCGCGCCTCAAACTCCTGAAAATTAAGCGGGCGGTTGTCCAGGGCAGCCGGCAGCCGGAATCCGTACTGGACCAGCGTCTCCTTGCGGGAACGATCACCGCGATACATGCCACCGATCTGGGGGACCGTAATGTGGGATTCATCCACAAAGAGCACAAAATCATCGGGGAAATAGTCAATCAGGGTATAGCCCGGTTCACCGGCCTGACGGCCGTCAAAATAACGGGAATAATTCTCGATCCCCTGGCAGAAGCCCATTTCCTCCATCATCTCGATATCGAAAAAGGTGCGCTGTTCGATGCGCTGAGCCTCCAGCAGCATGTTCTGCTCCCGGAAATAGCGGATGCGCTCACCAAGGTCCACCCGGATCAGTTCCACCGCTTTTTCCAGTGTTTCCCGGGTGGAGACATAATGTGAGGCCGGATAGATGGCACACTTCATCAGCCTGTTGATGACCGTTCCGCGCAGTGGATCAATTTCGCTGATAGCCTCGACCTCATCGCCAAAGAACTCGATGCGCAGCGCCTTTTCGCTGTCATATGCCGGGAAGACCTCCACGACATCACCCCGCACCCGGAAGGTGCCGCGATGAAAATCCGTATCGTTGCGTTCATACTGTATCTCCACCAGTTTCTGCAGCAGGGTATCGCGACCATATTCCTCACCCTGGCGGAAAAAGATATGCAGGGCCTGGTAGGCCTCCGGTGAACCGATACCGTAGATACAAGAGACCGATGCCACAATGATCACATCCCGCCGGGTCAGCAGCGAACGGGTAGCTGAATGGCGCATCTTGTCGATTTCGTCATTAATTGAGGAGTCCTTCTCGATGAAGGTGTCGGTGGTGGGCAGATATGCTTCCGGTTGGTAGTAGTCGTAATAGGACACAAAAAACTCAACAGCGTTCTCGGGGAAAAGCTCCTTGAATTCACCATAAAGCTGGGCGGCCAGGGTCTTGTTGGGGGCCAGCACCAGGGCCGGCCGCCCGGTCTGGGCGATCACATTGGCCACGGTGAAGGTCTTGCCGGAACCGGTGACACCCAGCAACGTCTGATGGCGGTCGCCACGCTGAACACCTTCGACCAGTTCTAAAATTGCCTGGGGTTGATCACCACGGGGGATGTACTCGGTTTTGAGGATAAAATCGGATAATTCGGATGTCATATGGGCATTTTAAACTTACAGCGCAGAACTGTCCAGCACCTTCCCCTGCGGATCAAACAGATCGATCCGCATCCCCAGTCTGCCGAACTGATGGGTGGCGCAGGAAAGGCAGGGGTCGTAGAGACGAATGCCATGTTCAACCCGGTTAAGCAGCACCTCTCCAAGACGGTCGCCTCGGAGATGCTGCCGGGCAATGGCCGTTATGGTGCGGTCCATGGCAACACTATTGTGGCCGGTGGCAACAATCAGATTGACATCCGTAAGGAGGCCGTAGCGGTCAACCTTGTAATGATGAATCAATGTCCCCCGTGGCGCCTCGGTAACACCGACACCTTCAAGGGCAGTGACACCGCCGTGGTTCAGGACATGCGGACTGCAGATCCCCTCTTCGTCCAGCAGAACGCCGATCCGCTCCACGGCGTGAAGCATTTCAACCAGCCGGGCACCGTGGTAACCGGCTGGGCTGTTCAGTTCCCCCCGTTCCAGAATTTTACAGCGCTGCTGCTCCGCCAGCGGTGTATCAGCAAAAGGTGCGATACGCAGTCGCGCCAGAGGCCCGACTCGATAGCGCCTGTCCTCTCCCACCAGACACTCCGTCGGCTTCATATAGCTGTCTCCGGGTGCAATCTCCCGAACCGCCTGACCATACTCCCCTGACGGCAGCTCACATCGCACTGCTCCACTTCCATCGGCAAATCGCAAACGACCGTCTGCATATTCAAGGCATCCTGCAGAATCAACCAGTCCCAGAAACAGACCGTCATCACAATTGCCACAATCCCCCAGTTCATCCAAAAAGACGGGACGCCTTTCCTCCCACACGGCTATCGCAGTTTCAACAAGCCGCCGCGCCTCCGGTAGCATCTTCATAATTTCCCTGCGGTTATTTTCACAGAGCGGCTGCCGCACCCCGCCGGCCACAATGAGTTCAGGATGCAGAATACCTCCGCCTACCCGGTTGACAATCTCCTGACCGATCTGGCGCAGCCGCACCCCGCTCCGGACAAATTCCGGGAACAACCTGGCCAGACCGACAATATTGCGTTCCTGCGGATCGGCGTCCAGCCCCATAACGATATCCGGGGCGGAAAGATGGAAAAAACTGAGGGAGTGACTGAGGATCAATTGGGCCAGCGCGAGGATGGTTCGCAGGCGTTTTGCTGTGGGAGGAGGGTCGATTCCAAGAATTTCTTCGCCGGCCTGGGCGGCGGCCAGAGCGTGGCTTGTGGGACAAATGCCGCAGATGCGGGAGGTAATAACCGGCATCTCGCGGAATGGACGCCCTGCACAAAACGTCTCGAAACCCCGAAATTCCTGGACATGCAGCCGCGCTGCCGCCACCCGTCCATCGTCATCCAATTGAATGGATATACGGGCATGCCCTTCGATGCGTGAAACGGGGGCTATGGAAATGATCGTACCCATAGTCATCTTGTATCACAAAACCAGGCAAACACCATCCCGGGCGCAGAAAAACCCGGATGGAACCGGGTTTTTCTTCAACGATTACGTTTATTAAGCAGCCACGGTTTCCCGGGCCTTCCGCACCCGCCGGACGGCCTCCTCGATCCCCAGCACCTCGACAATCTCGCCGATGCCGGGAGCCTGTGTTCCGCCCGACAAGGCAATGCGGGTGGGCTGGCCGACCTGCGGCATTTTCCAGCCGTTAGTGCTGCAAATATCCTTGAAAAGGGCATCCAATTCGGTAGCAGCTGTCACTCCTGCTGTACTCAGTCTGTCAGCAACCACGTCATAGACCGCCGCTAGCTGAGCTTTGTCGAACTTTGCCAGAGCAGCCTCATCGTACGTTTCCGGGGCATTATAGTAAAAGAGCGCCCGCTCAGCCATCTCTTCCAGGGTCTGGGCCCGCTCCTGCAGGGTTTTGACAACCGGCACCAGATCCGGACCGTTCAGCGTGCTGACACCACGACTGGAGAGGTGCGGCAGCAACAGATCGGCCAACCTCTCAGGATCACCGGTCTTGATGTAATGGGCATTCAGCCAGAGCAGCTTCTCCGTATTGAAGACACTCGCCGAACGCCCGACATTGTTGATGTCAAATTTTTGAATCATCTCATCACGGCTGAAAATTTCATCATCCCCATGACTCCATCCCAGACGCACCAGATAATTCATCAGCGCCTCAGGCAGATACCCCATATCCCGATAGGCGATCACGCTGGTTGCACCATGGCGTTTGGATAGGCGGGCCTTGTCGCTCCCCAGGATCATGGGCACATGGGCAAACTGCGGCACCGGAAAGCCCAGTGCCTGGTAGAGCTGGATCTGGCGGGGGGTGTTGTTGACGTGGTCATCACCGCGAATGACTGTGGTGATATTCATACTGGCGTCATCAATGACGACGCAAAAGTTATAAGTCGGCGTGCCGTCGGTGCGCTGGATGATCAGGTCGTCCAGTTCCTCCGCCGGAAAAGCGATGCGCCCCTTGATCAGGTCATCAAAGGCGACCTCGTGATCCTGGGGGGAGCGGAAACGGACAACGTAGGGAGCATTTGGCTGCTCAGAGCGCTGGCGGCAGGTTCCATCATACTTCGGCTTGCGCCCTTCCTTCATGGCCAGTTCGCGCTTTGCGTCCAGTTCTTCCGAAGAGCAGTAGCATTTATAGGCCTTGCCTTCATCCAGTAGCCGCTGGACGTGCTCCTTATAGAGCGGAAAACAGTCCGACTGGTAAAAGGGACCTTCGTCCCAGTCCAGGCCAAGCCACTGCATGCCTTGAAGAATCGCATCCACCGACTCCTTGGTGGAACGTTCCACATCCGTATCCTCAATCCTTAGAATGAACGTCCCACCGTTTTTTCTGGCAAGCAGCCAGTTAAAAAGGGCAGTTCTGGCGCCCCCCACATGCAGGTAACCGGTTGGACTGGGGGCAAAACGTACACGCATAGCGGACATGCAAAACTCCTTCTGAATTGTCTGAATAGTATTTTAATTGGTTCAGCGGACTGGCACTATACCACTGCAGGATACTGCATAAAAAGCACTTTCTGAGTTTTTATGTTCTTAAGTCTTTGACAATCTACCGTGTAATTGTGCTAAAGTGTGGCGCTTTCTGCTTAGTGTGGTACTGTTGTTAAACCTGTTGCTGCAGCAACTGACACATGCAGATTCGGCACAAAGGGGGGAACGCGTGTGACCACAAAAAAGTCCAAAGAGCCCGTTGATTTGGAGCGTTACGAAAAAATCATTGCCGACAGTCGCTTTACGGACAACACCCTGCTGGAAGAGTTGATACAACTGCATCAGCAGTGCAAGCTTCAGGCAAGCCGCATTGACCGTCTGACGGCTGAAAACGAACAGATGAAAAATCAGCTCGTCAACATGGTCCGCTCGCTGGATCTGGCCAGCAGGGTCGATGGCATGACCGGGCTGTCCAATCGCCGGGATATCATGGAGAAGATTGACCGGGAGGCCACCCGCTCATTGCGGCACCAAAATACCTTTACAGTACTGCTGATCAACGTCGACAACTTCAAAAGAGTTAATGACACGTACGGTTACAACGCCGGCGATGATGTTCTGGTGGAAATTGCGAGAGTACTCAGAGGATGTGTGCGCAACGAGGATATCTGCGGACGCTGGGGGGGCGAGGAGTTTCTGATGCTTCTGCCGGAAACCAGTGCCGAGGCGTCTCTGGCAGTGGCCAATAAGGTTCTCGAATCCATTTCAATGACCGAATTCAAAGCCAATAAACCAGGCATCCGCATCACAGTCAGCATCGGCATTTGCGAGCATGACTCCGCCAAATCGGCCCAGGAATGTATCTCCGGAGCAAATCAGGCCCTTGCATCAGCCAAACAGGGCGGAAAAAACCGCTACATCATTTCCCGCTGATTCCCTCCCCGCACTCATCAAAGACGCGGTGACCGGCACCCCTGCCAGGTTCCGCGTCTTTTCAATTCGTTGACAACTTCATACCACATCCGGTTATTCTTGAGTCCCCAGCGTGGCGCCACACTGATAGCCAACGGTGCCGAACCGTACAGACGCTGTACCGTAATCCGGGCCGGCAGTCGTTCCAGAAAATCTGCGGCCGTCTTCACGTACTCCTGCAGGGTGAGGGGTATGAACTCCCCGCGCCCGTACATCTCCGCCAGTTCCGTGCCTTCCACGGCATGCAACTGATGGAGTTTGATGGAATCAATCGGCAGAGAAACCATCAAATCGGCTGTTTTCAAAAAATCCTCCGGGGTTTCACCGGGGAAGCCATAGATCAGATGGGCGCAAATGTCAAAATTCCGACCTTCAGCCCGCTTAACCGTATCCACAAACTCCTTCAGCGTGTGTCCCCGGTTGATACGTGCCAGAATGGCATCATCCATGGATTGCAGCCCCAGTTCCAGACAGACATAACGGGTACGGGCGATCTCCGTCAGAAGCTCGAGAGCATCCTCAGAAAGCGCATCCGGGCGTGTACCGACTGAAAGACCGATCACATCGGGATGATCCAATGCACGGCGATACAGGTCGGCCAGTATATCAACCGAGGCGTAGGTGTTGGTGTATTTCTGGAAATAGACGATAAATTTTTTGGAGCCGAGGCGGGTTCGATGGTAGGCCATGCCATGAGCCAGTTGCTCCTCAAGAGGTATGACCGCCTGGGTATCCTTGGGAGAAAAGGAGACATTGTTGCAATAGATACAACCACCGGTCCCCTTGCTACCGTCCCGGTTCGGGCAGGTAAATCCGGCATCCACGTTGACCTTACTGATCCTTGTGCCGAAACGGCGCCGAAGGTAGTGACCATAGGAGTGGATACGCAGCTCTTTGTGAATCTGTGGATCAGACGGAAATGTCATGGTTCTCTATACTTCGAAGCAACGCTTCTGATTCAGCACATGGGTTTTCTGCTGCGATGATCGCGGAAATGAGCGCAATACCATGGGCACCGGCAGACAAGACCTCAGCAACTGACGTTTTTTTGACACCCCCTAGGGCAAAGACCGGGATACCCAGGGAACCGGTCAACTCTTTCAAAGCTGCCAACCCCAGCGGAGTACCATAAGCCGCTTTGGAGGGAGTAGCATAAACCGGCCCGAAGGTAATGAAATCAGCACCATCACGTTTCGCCTGGCGCGCCTCTTCCAAGTCGTGGGCCGAATATCCGATCAGCTGTCCACCTGTCATTACGTTCCGCGCGGCAGCCACCGGAATTCCGGCCTTACCAAGATGTACTCCATCGGCGCCCACCGTCTGGGCAATATCGACACGGTCATTAATCAGCAGCCGGGCTCCAAACTCCTGGGTTATGGCCCGCATTTCAACCGCCAGTTCAAACAATTGACGAGGCGGCAGATCCTTTTCACGCAGTTGCACCGCCTTTACACCGCCACGCAATGCTTCTGCGACAACGGCAGGGAGTGTTCCCCCTGCCGTCTGGAATCTGTCGGTGATCAGATACAGTCTGAAATCAACCAAGTAATCCCTCGATCGGACTGGAGGCATTGGCATACAGCTTGCGCGCTATGCGCCCGGCCTTATAGGAGAGTCGGCCGGCCCGCACCGCCAGCTTCATTGCTTCTGCCATGGCAACGGGATCCTGTGCCCCGGCAATGGCGGTATTCATCAGCACACCGTCACACCCCAATTCCATGGCAATGGCCGCATCGGAGGCACACCCGACACCGGCATCCACGATCACGGGAACCTTGATATTTTCCAGTATGATTTTGATATTATACGGGTTTCGGATCCCAAGGCCACTGCCGATCGGGGCCCCCAGCGGCATGACCGCAGCACACCCCAGATCCTCAAGCTTGCGGCAGACCGTAACGTCGTCACTGCAGTACGGCAGGACGGTAAATCCTTCCGCGATCAGAATTTTAGCCGCCTTGAGCAGCTCTTCATTATCCGGATAGAGGGTCTTTTCATCCCCCAGTACCTCCAGCTTTACAAAATCGGAGAGACCGGCCTCGCGGGCAAGCCGGCAGGTTCTGACGGCATCGTCGGCGGTATAGCAACCCGCCGTATTGGGGAGCAGGGTGTACTTTTTCAGGTCAATATGATCCAGCAATGACTCTTGACTGCGGTCGCTGATGTTGACGCGCCGGACAGCCACGGTTATTATCTCGGCCCCGGAGACTTCAATGGCCTGCACCATCTGCTGAAAGCTGGCATATTTCCCGGTTCCCACCATCAGGCGAGAATTGAATTCACGGCCTGCTATTACCAAAGCATCTTGTTTTACATCCATTTTGTATAAGCTCCTTTAGCACCGACTTAGCCGCCACCCACGAAGTGGACGATTTCGATACGATCACCTTCCTGCAGCACATGCGTGTCGTAGTGTGCCTTGGGCACAATCTCCATGCAGACTTCCACAGCAACACGTTCGCGGCCGATCTTCAACAGCTCCAGCAATGCTGCAACAGTACTGCCCGAATATATATCGGAAGATTCACCATTTATGAAAACCTGCATGCCGGCCTCCCAATTAACGCTCATCACACGTGCAGTAAAAACAAAAAAAACCGCGAAAGCGGCTTGAGAGTGATGATCAGATGCGCTTCCCTCCGCCGGCATTACCCGGATCAGGTACTAAGGGTCGCGGCCTGCCGCCGCTCTCAGTCGAAACTCCCCCAGCGATTTTGATTAAACTAGATGATTGACAACACCCTGTCAATCCAATTTAACAAGTGGTAATCCGATGACGGTCCCTTATTTGTGGCTTTTTACCAATTTTTCTGGTGCCTGCTTCAATTTATGGTATATTTCTGGCACTTTAATTGACCCCGCTGCGAAAATAACTGAACCAGGAGCGCCCAATGGCCGATAAGCGAGATATCGTACGACTCAAAAAACGACTGACGGTCCGGTTCGGAATAGATGAGGCAAACAGGCCGGCCTTCACCGAGGACATTTCCAGTACAGGAATGTTCATCAAAACCGCCAATGTTTGTAACCCGAACTCCAGAATCAATGTAGAACTCGAAATAGAAGGTATCCCGGTGAATATTGTGGCGCGCGTCATGTGGGCAAAGAAAGTTCCGCAGAACCTCTTCCACCTTGTCAAGAAAAGCGGCATGGGGGTCAGGTTCCTGCGCTTCGAAACGGGCGAAGATCACTTCTCCCGCTATTTCAAATCGCTTCAGGTCTGATAACATTCAGAGAAAGCCACCATGTGCAAAAAAATCTTTATCGCTGCCACCGGGCAGCACTGCGGCAAAACGACTATCAGTCTGTCACTGATGAATCTGGCACGCAAACGATACAAGCGGGTCGGCTTCATCAAGCCGATCGGGCCTAAGTGCATCGAGTACAACGGCTTGACCATGGATATGGATGCAGCCATGATGGCACGCGTCTTCAACCTGGATGACGATGCCCGCCTCATGTCCCCCCTGACTCTGACTGCGGGTGCAACCCGCAGGTTCCTGGATGGGGAGATTGATCCGGAGTATCCCCGTCGGATAATTCTAGATGCAATAGCCGAGCTTGAGAAAAAGAATGACTTTCTCATTATTGAGGGAGCCGGGCACGGCGGGGTTGGGTCCGTCGTGGGCATGAACAATGCCTCCGTGGCAGCACTTGTCAACGCACCGGTACTGATGGTTACCGGTGGCGGTATCGGCAGTGTCATTGATGCTGTGGAACTCAATCTGGCACTCTACAAAGAAGCAAAAGCCGACGTGCGCTGCCTGATGGTCAATAAACTGGTGACCGGCAAACGGGAGCGTTCACTGACCTATCTCAATAAGGCCTTTGCCTGCAAAGGCATCATGGTTACCAGTGCCTTTGATTTTTCACCGATTCTGGCCGACCCGACCCTGCAGCATGTGGCAGATCTGCTGAAACTGCCGCTGCTGGGTGATCTGTCGGAACGCAGCCGCATCTGTCACACCATTCAGCTTGGAGCGGCCTCATCTCAACGCGTCATTGATCATCTGGAAAACTCTACGCTCCTGATCGTTACCAGTTCACGTGACGAGTTGATTGTGACCGCGTCAGCTCTGCATCATATTTCTGACTTTAAAAACCGGCTGGCCGGCCTGATTATCAGCGGCCATGCACCCATGTCACGCATTACGCAGCAGATTCTGGAGGACAGCCAGATTCCCCATATCAGGATTGAAGAGACCTCCTCGGATGTTTTTGCACTACTGCGCGAACACGTTTCTAAAATTGGTCCTGAAGATACGGAAAAGATCGCCCTGATCAATTCCATGGCGGAACAGTATATTGATTTTGACGCAATTGACGCCCTGCTCTAAGCCACCGGCTCACAGGCGAAAAGCGTAAAAAGTTCTTGACCTTACAGGATTTTTACTATTTATAGAGAAATCTCCATGATTTTGGTGAAACCATGATATTCCTGACCCGCATGGACAAGCAGGTGATGTACGTCAACCCGGACCACATCATTAGCATCGAAGAAACACCTGATACGGTCATTGCCCTTTTTAACGGACACCGTTTTATCGTCAAAGAGAGCATCTCCATCATCATCAGCAGAATCGTTTCCTACCGGGCCAGAATTATCCGCCGCTCCGGCGGGCATGCCCGCAAGAAATACCTGGAACGGCAGAAAATCGGTCGGTTTCGCAGCAGCACTCTCAATCAAGATATCGTCTGTCCTGAAAAATGTTCTGACCATGAACGCAGCCCACTCCTTAGCAGGGATATCTAACCTATGGATTTAGCGACTATAATCGGACTGATAATGGGTTTTGGTGCCGTTTTTGGCGGGGCGGCACTGGAGGGGGTGCACCTGAAGGCGCTCGTGCAGCCGACTGCGGCCATGATCGTTTTGGGAGGAACCTTCGGCGCTACTTTTATCTGTTTTCCGCTTCCCTCCATCATCAAGGCCTTCAAAGATGTAAAAATTGCCTTTCTCCCCAACAAGGTTGATCACGAGGGTGTCGTAAAAGACATCATCAATTACGCAACCAAAGCCCGACGTAACGGACTGATCTCCCTCGAGCAGGAAGCGCAGGCGGTTCGCGATCCTTTCGTCAAAAAGGGAATTTCGCTGGTAGTTGACGGCATCGATCCGCAGAAATTACGCGAAACCCTGGAAGCCGATATCATGGCTTATGAGGATCACACCAAACACAGTATCGAGTTCTATGAAGCGGCCGGTGGTTTCTCCCCGACCATCGGAATCATCGGGGCGGTTCTCGGACTGATCCACGTCATGGGTAACCTCTCGGACACTTCCAAACTGGGGGGCGGTATCGCCGTCGCCTTCGTTGCCACCATCTATGGTCTGATGGTAGCAAATATCATCTGCCTTCCCATCGGCACGAAACTTAAGATTCGCATGAAAGAGGAAGTACTGAGGCGCGTCATGATCCTGGAGGGTTTGATCGCCATTCAGAACGGCGAGAACCCGCACTTTATTGAGCAGAAGCTCAAGGCCTTCGTCGGCGGTGATCACTAACCAACCATGGCACTTAAGAAAGAACCTGAAAAGCATGTCAACCACGAGCGCTGGCTCGTATCTTACGCAGACTTCATCACCCTGCTGTTTGCCGTGTTCGTTGTTCTTTACGCCATGGGGCAGAGCGACAAGAAGAAGGTCGAAGAGGTCATGCAATCGATCCAGGCTTCCTTCGGCATGGCCAATGCCGGTGCCGTTGCACCGAAAATCAATGTAATCGACTCCAAGTCCATCAGCATCATGCCATCCCTCAAACCCGAGCTTTCAATCACACCTGCCAACAAGGCCAGTCGGGCTCAAGGCAAGGGACGTGCCGAAGAAAAGGATTTTCGTCAAATCAAAGCCTCGATTGAGGCCTACCTCGTCAAACAGGGAGCCCAGAACAAGGTTTCTCTTACCATCACCCGCAGGGGGCTGATTGTAAGCCTCAAGGAAGCCGGGTTCTTCGATTCCGGGCAGGCCCAGATCAAACCGGAAGCCTACGATCTCATCAACACAATTTCCGAAGTAATGACCCAGTACAATAACCCCCTGCGCGTGGAAGGTCACACCGACAACGTCCCGATCAGCAGCGCACAGTTCCCTTCAAATTGGGAACTTTCCACATCACGAGCAACCAACGGTCTCAAATACCTGCTCAAACATTTTGATGTGGACCCCGACAAGATTTCAGCCACCGGTTATGCCGAATTCCGCCCGCTCGCCGACAATGCCACCCCGGATGGCCGCGCTAAAAATCGTCGGGTAGACCTGGTCATGCTCTCCGGCGACGGCGAGCGGGGCGAGCCGTAACCCAACGGTTTCTTACCGACTTCATTCACATCCATCTTCTTTTCTTCTGAACAGATAAACCGCCGAATCCAGTTCCGGCGGCAGAACCAGCCTGCTGAGACGGTCATCCTCCACCATGCAAAACGCGCGCTGCTCCCCGTAGTCATCCCAGTTCCCGGTCGCATGACGATGACGACTGCCGATTACAATGTAAAGCTTTACACTTCGAGTTCTGAATACCTGACGTTCAAAATTGTTCCCGGATGGCGGCCACGAGCAGATCACCACCTCCGGGGCATGAATCCTCAATGACTCCTTCGCCTCCTGACGTTCGACCCAGGCAGGGTAGCGGACGGAGTGTTCCCAACTGTAATCATCCGACGCCTTGACCCTGGTTCCCCGATCAGTCAGAAACCGGGACAAGGTTCCGTCCCCCGCTGCGATCTCCAGACAGGACCGCTCGCCGATCAGTTGCACCAGTGCAGAAATCAGCTCCCTTGAATAGAAGCAGTAAATCCCCTCCGGCTGCACCAACGGCATCAGCACTCTTTTCTGCCAAAGCATCGGCCAGAACATGCGAAACCAGATCATCGAAACAGGTTTTCGCTCCAAACCTTCAGCAAACAACAGCTTCTGCGCAATATACCCATTCAGCAGATTGAAGCGGACCGTTCCACTTTCGACTCCGCTTGCCACAGAAACGTAATGCTGTTTGACAGCACCATGGGCCATACGGTAACGCACGCTGGCGGTGACAAAACTATCGACTGTCTTTTGATTGGCGCGGCCGTGAGGCGGCTGAATATTTTGAACGTTACGCGAGAGCCTTTTCAGATACTGCTGCACCAGATCAGGGTTACCCTGACCAAAGAGTCCTGCCAGCTCCTGCTGTACCTGCGCCCATTCGTCCGGAAATTCCGACTTTAACTCCGTCATTCGCGGATTGCGTTTCAGCCACTGCAGAGCAGTTTCTGAATCCATCCGCTGTATTCGACTATTCTCATCCATCAGCAAACCTCTATGCTCACACTAATGACTTATTTTGTCGCAGCCATGCGTTATGATTTGACTTAAGATTACAGCAAGGGAGCGACACATGGAAGCAATTATGATCGGTGGACTGGCCGTAGTGGCTATTGGAGGATACTACGCTACCGTTGATTTCCTGCATGACATCGGCTTCAAAAAAGTCAGGGGAAGCATCAGCGCAAAACGTTCATTCGTCTGCAACAGTTATCGGGTCGCGTCGCAGAGCGGGATCAAGAAGATGGCGGGGATGAACATTTGAAAGTGCCTTGAGCAGGCTGTTTTTGATATGCGGGATCTCGGTCTCTAGATGTGTGAGCAGATCTTTCATGCGCTGGCGCTGCAGGTCAGGTGAACCAGCTACCGGGCATGCACACGAAACGACCGGCAGGCCAACATCGGATGCCATCCGGACGGTATCATTTTCGGCAACATACACCAACGGACGGATAACGGTAATATCACCGCAATCAGCAACCATGCTGGGTGACATGGCCTTGAGCGAACCAACAAAAAACTGATTAAGCAGCAGGGTTTCAATGAAATCGTCGCGGTGGTGCCCGAGGGCAAGTTTGTTGAACCCCATTTCCCGAACCGCACCATACAGGGTGCCACGTTTTAGACGGGCGCACAGGGAGCAGAAGGACGAGCCTGGTCGGAGCTTTTCACGGATGATGTCGTAGTGAGTCGTCGCCAGAACCTGGTGTTTGAAGCCGTTATCGGAACAGAATCGCGAGATGGCCTGGCTGTTAAATCCCGTATATCCGGCATCAACTGTCAAAGCACTCAGCTCGAAGCGTATCGGGGCCCGGCGCTGCAGCTCTCCTAGGAGCATAAGCAGACAGTAGGAATCCTTTCCCCCCGACAATCCCACCACTACCCGGTCACCTTCTTGAATCATCGCAAAATCCGAGATGGCCTGACCGGTCAGATGCCGCATCCTGCGATAGGCTGAACTCTGTTTAAACGCTTCCAGATATGGGGATTTCACACGGTTTCCGGTAGATTGGCCAGAAAGCTGCGGACCATGGGGGTGAAGGTTTCGTGCTCCAGCAGGAAGGCATCATGGCCGTAGGCCGACTCAATCAGTTGATATTCCACCGGTTTGCCCAATCCCTTCAGGGTGTTGACCATCTCCTCGGTCTGATAAGGCGGATACAACCAGTCTGATGTGAAAGCGAAGAACTGTAGTGGTGCGGAAACCGGGCTAAATGCATCTGACATGGATTCACACCCCCAGGCAACATCATAGAGGTCAAGCGCCTTGGCCAGATAGAGGAAAGAGTTGGCGTCAAAACGATCCACGAAGCTGTAGCCGTTGTAGTTCAGGTAGCGCTCCACCTCGAACTGGCCGAAAAAATCAAACTGGCCGTCCCTGGCAGAGAACCGTCGCCCGAATTTGTTGTTCATGGATTCATCGGACAGGAACGTAATATGGCCGATACCACGGGCCAGAGCCAGGCCATCCTTGGGGTTATGCTTATATTCCCCTTTGCGCCAGGTGGGGTCATTGAAAATTGCCCAGCGAGCTACGGCATTCAGTGCGATGGCCTGGGGAGATGGCCGCGGCGTAGAGGCCAGCACAATTGCCGAGGCAATCGCATCAGGGTACTGAGTCGCCCACTCCAACGCCTGCATGCCCCCCATACTACCCCCCATGACGGAGTACAGCCTGCGAATGCCCAGATGCTCGATCAACAGTTTTTGAGCCCGCACCATATCGCGCACCGTCACAACCGGAAAAGTAAGATTATAGCGTTTACCGGTTTTAGGGTTGATGGAAGCCGGTCCGGTAGAACCGTAGCAGGAACCGATCACATTGGGGCAGATCACAAAATAGCGATCCGTATCAAGAAGTTTGCCGGGGCCGACAATCGTATCCCACCACCCCGGCTTGGCATCATCACTAAATTTGCCGGCAAGATGGGCATTTCCGGTCCAGGCATGGGCAACCAGGATGGCATTGGAGGCAGAGGGATTAAGAGTACCGTAGGTTTCGTAGACAAGTGTGATTGGTGCGAGGATACGACCGCTATCCAGGCGGATACCGGCATCAAAAGTAACTGACTGTTCCTGGACAATACCGACAGACATTAAAAAACCCCTTCACAACATGCGAGAAGGGGCTGAAACGACGTTTGCAGCGCACCTCTCATCTTTGCCTTTCGGCAGGAATTAGCACCTGACGCCCCGATGGCCGGTTGCTGTGGTTTCGCAGGGCCTTTCCCTCCACCACTCTCGATAAGCAGGTTTGTTGCCAAAGAATACGAAAGAACACCACTCTTGTCAATACAATAGACTTTACCGACAATGCCCGTTCAAGCTATAGAAACCTCAAATTATCTGGAAAACATGCCGTCCATCTGCTATAACCTACGGCATTGAGGAACAGCGAATTCCGGCACACAATGCCGTCTGCAAGGAGAGAATATGATTAGATTTTTATTGGTTTTGACACTGTTTTCAGCTTTCATTTCAGGTTGCTCACAGAATCACTTCAACGTCCCCACCGAGAATTTCGCCGATAAGGTCCGCGTGATGGGCGTCGTTCCGATCATCGTTGATGCTGAATCCGACATCAAGCACCCCCAGAAGGACGAACTTGTAGCAGTCGTAACCGAACTCAGCCGCAAATACGAAAACCAGTTTGTACGCAAACTTAAGGCCACCGGCAATTTCTACACCATCGCCATGATGGATGGCGAGCCTCAGAGTATATTCACAAAACTGTCTTCCCGCCGTGAAAAACGCGATGATGCTTCCATTCTGTACAACAAGTATTTCTGGAAAAATAATGAGCTCCGCGATTACATCCAGAAAAACAATCTTGATGCAGTCATGCTCCTGGTGATCAGCGGATTGACCAAATCGGAGAAGGTCGTCTCAATTGGCCAGATGAAATCATTGACCACCGACTATAACCACCTGATCATGACTGCCCAGATTCTTGATGCAACCGGAACGGTGCTCTGGGAGTACCCCAACTTCCGCCAGCAGTTCATGAGCTACGATCCGCTGATAAATCTGGAATACCCGGACTTCAACGAAGCCGAAGCCAATCTGACGAACAAGGCTCACGTCAAGTTCAAAACGATCGAAGGGATCAGAAGGACGCTGGAGCAGAAGCGCAAGGATTTTCTGCTACGGGAGACCCAGGAGCCGGAAGAGTACACCAGACAGTTTGATGCCATGATTTCACTCCTGAAGTACGATCATGACAAAGAGCGAAAATCGACACCTCCGCCGGTGGTAGAAACCCCAAAACCAGTACAGCCCGTCGAACTGCCGGCCACCAAGGCACCGGAAGTAAAAGCTACTCCTCCAGTCGCGCCAGCCCCCCCCGCCGCTCCGGCTGTCGATGTTCCGACCATCACCAGGGTACCGGTACTGGACAAATCCACACCACCCGCTGTTGAGATCGTACCGGCAACCGGCAGCACACTCTAAACCAGGCTGCGCTTATCCAACAAAAAAAGCCCTTTCGGTTATCCCGAAAGGGCTTTTTTCGTATACTGCTCAATCATAAGGAAAGATAGGGAACGGTGGTTAAATTTTGCATATAAAACAGTCCGCCCACTTCTGTTCTTTCCTCCCCCTTAATTGTTTCCATTTCATGCGCCAAGCACCATAAAAGCAATCAAGAGCAAAACATTCCCAATCCATCTTTTCACCTCTGATTCCGGCACCCCGTTACGGCCGGATCTCAACAGCGGTGCCATTCGGCACCAGCTTCTCGATTTCCTCTATTTCCTCATCAGTGACGGCAATACACCCCTGGGTCCAGTCAATCTCCGTGTGCATTTCACCAACCCACGACAGTCCGTTCTTGATGCCGTGGATCATGATATCGCCCCCCGGCGACACGCCCAGCTCCCGAGCCCGTTTTTTGTCTTTTTCGTTCGGATAGGAGATATGCAATGCCAGGTGGAAACGGCTGTTCCGGTTTCGTGAATCAATGGTGTAGTTTCCCTCCGGGGTTTTATTGTCACCCTGCCGTTCCTTGGGACCGCTCGGGTTTCCCCCCAGGGCGATCGGGTAGGTTTTGAGCACCTTACCCTTTGAGAAGAGCGTCAATCGGCGGTCATTCTTTTCAATCAGGATCTTGTCTGCCTTCCCTTTCAGGATTACGACCGCTTCCTTTTTTAGGGTCTGGATTTCATTTTCCCGGTTCTTCAACTCCTGTTCCAGGGTTACTATTTTTTTGTGCAGTTCAGCTATCTCGGCCCCCCGGCCCTGAAGCTCGCTGCGAAGCGCCTCGATCTGCGTCTGCTGGGCAGTTATGGTCCGGTCTTTGGCTATGACACTGCCAAGGTTGAATATCATCACTTCGCTGTCTTTGTGGTAGATGCTCTCGGGGTACTCCCTTACGAGCTTCTGAAAGCTGTCACGGGATTTCTGATAATCCTTCTGCTCGTTGCCGGGATGGGCGTAGATGATGCCCATTTCAAAGAGCCCCCGGTCTGCCGCAGCGGGATAGCTTTCAACAATCTGCTGATATGTTTTCAGGGAGGCCTGGTAGTTTCCCTGGCTGAAATGGCTGTTCGCCTCGGCAAAAGACGCCGTGGCGCGGGAGGCGTCACTGAAGTGGCCGCAACCGCTGACCAGAACCAGCAGCATGAAGCTGGCAAGCAGCATCTGAAGATGCGTACCGGTCCTGTGGCGGATGCTGTCTGCAGTCGATCCGGCTGCAGCAAATGCTGTGCGTGCTCGTGGCGGAACCATTCATGATCCTTTGTCAGAGGTTTGCAGCGTCATGTCAGTTTGGCTGCCGAAGCAGTAGGAAGTGGCAGGAATGCCATCCTGCCCCTCCTTCACGGGTATGTACTGCATAGCCGCCTGCTTCGCGTACAACGGTTCTACTTCTTCATCGAGTTGCGGAAGATGCTGTCAGCTTTTCGTGCTTTTTCGTCGGCTATCATCGCCTTGTCATCTGCGATCTTTGCCTTTTCATCTGCTATCCGAGCGCGCTCTTCAGCCATCTTGAGGGCGTTTTCCGCCCGTGCTGCCGCTGCCTCTGCCTTTAGCGTAGCCGCATCAGCGGCTGCCTTGGCTGCCTGGGCATCCTGTGCTGCCTGGTCGGCCTTCGCACCAGTCATCAACTGCTGCGACTGTACCTTCTCAAGATCACCGGTTGTGGCGCAACCACCCAAAGCGGCTGCAAGCACGAACACCATTGAGACCACCAACAGATTATTTCTCATTATGTCTCACCTCCTTTCTATTATTGCTGTCACTTTCTGGATGGCTCAACCACACTGCCATCCAGCTCCAGATCGATTTTCAGCCGTTTCACGGCGTCCCGGGCCTCTTTGACATCACTGAACGGCCCTGCAACGACACGGTAGCCAGAGCCGTTCGACACCACTCGCGCCGGGATATGCGGTCCCTGGTGATTGATGATGGCCGCCAGCCGCACGGCATCCTTCTCGTCCCGCAGTTCGGCAGCCAGGACGGACCAGGTCTCTGCGGTCAGTTCCGGTACGGGCGGTTTGAAGGCAAGCACCCCCGGATGCCTGATTTCGGCAGGTTCTCCCCCGGCTTTTCCCTGTCCCGGCCTGACCTCGAAGACAGGCACCGGAATCCCGCGGGCCTCGGCCAATACGTTCTTGATCTTGCTCCAGTCAAGGGGGCGGCCCGCTTTCTTTTCTACGGCCTTCAACCGGGCGTAGACCCGATCGAGTTCGGCAGAATCCAGATCTTCTGAGGAGCCATGAACCTCCATGTAGAGGACCCCGTCATTCTGCCCGATAAGGTAGGGCTGATTGACGATGGTTACCGGGGTTTTGACCGGCGTGCTCTCGTAGAGTTTTTTTATGTCCTCCGGATAGAGCCGGATACAACCATTGGTTGCTTTGAGGCCGATACTGGCGGGCTTGTTGGTGCCATGGATCAGATAGCTCTGGGCGCTCAGATAGAGCGCGTATTCCCCTAGAGGGTTCTTGGGCCCCGGTAGCACGGTGGCTGGCAGAGGATCCCCTTTTTTCAGGCGGTCACGGGCAATCGAAGCGGGTACATGCCAGGTCGGCCGGCTTGTCTTGCGCTCCACACGCATGGCCCCCTGGGGCGAGGGGCGCTCTTCGGTGCCGACACCGACCGGATAGGTTGAAACGATCTGGCGGTCGCCGGCACCCTTGAACTGAAAAAGCCTCATGGCGGCCAGGTTGATCACAATCCCGTTTCTGGGGGCATCCGGCAGGATGTAGCTCATCGGCAGCAGGATGCGCCTTCCCGGTTCGGGCATCCAGAGATCGACCCCGGTATTGGCGGCGCTGACGCCGGTGAGACCAAGGCTGAAGTGCCGGGCGATATCCGGCAGCGTATCACCCTTTTCAAGATGCACCGTTTTCAGGTGGCCGATGACATCATTTCCCCTGGCGACAGTGAATACAGTCCGCTCGGTGCGCTCCACTGCGGGTCGTGCAACAGGCACGGTCTCCACATACGTGCTTCTGGTCATTGCCGTACATCCCTGGAGAGCTGTCAGGATGACCGCAAGGAGCACCAGCCGCAGGACGGTGTACACGGGCTGCGGCGCATGTAACTGGCGCTGGGGGTTGCGTTCGCTCAATGGTTTCTGTCTCCTTCGTATATCGTTTCTGTGATTGCTTGTTGTCTTCCTGGTGTCTGTTCCACAAAAAAACCGGGTTGCCTGATCTCGGAAGAGATATTTCGGCAACCCGGCTGTCTCGGTGAGACCCTGTAGGCTTTCCGCCCCATCCTCGCGGATGGTTTAGTATTATCGTGTACCTGCAGTCACAATGTGCGCTGTCGTGGCGCACCATAGCAAAGTCGCATTAAAGATAGCAACAATTTTAATAAACACTCATGCCTGAACGTGGTGAAAACTATACTGGGACAGGCTGCTTACTGATGGCCCTGTTTCGCCCTTTTGGCCATCATTTCCCAGAGAGGACTTGCAGCACCAAGCCATGAACCACACCATTGCTGATTCGTTGGAGCTTACGCTCCACGCGCCCGGCGGGGCCTTACAATCATCAGGGAGAGATAATCCGGCTGATAACGCTCGATGGCAGCGAAATCTGTAAGAACAACCTCGTCAAGCATTCCGACCTTTTCGGCAAAGAGAACGGAATCACGATTTCCGGTCTGACGCAGCAATTCAAGAATGTCGGCAAAGAGCGGTTTGACCTTGAGCAGGACCAGCGTTTCACTGTGTGCCAGGGCCACTGCGATCTGATTAATACCAACGGTGGCGGGAAGAATCGAGATCCGGTCGGTTCCGTCAGCCAGCGGAAAACCGGCAGCGGCAGAAGTGGCGTTAATACTGGAAATTCCCGGTACGACCTGAATGTCGACCTCCGGATGGTTGCGGCGCAGCGCCTCAATCAAATAGATCGAGGTGGCATACAGTAGCGGATCACCAATGGCAATAAAGGCAACGTTCTTTCCGGCCGAAATCCGCTCGGCCACCTGACGGGCCGCCTCTTCCCAACGCGGCACCAGCTCGGATCGATCGGATGTCATGGGAAAATGCTGTAACAGCAGTTCCTGACGCTCGGGATCAAGCAACGGCCGCACAATTTCAAAGGCAAAACTGGACTCACCGGGACGTGTGACCGGTGCACAGACCACCTCAACACTGCTGAGAATCCGTTCGGCCTTTTTGGTAATCAGCTCGGGATCGCCCGGCCCCACACCAACAGCATAAAATGTCGCCATTATTCGATGCCCTTCCAGGCGCTGATCACATACACCGGATTCTGGGCTTCGAACATCTTGTATTCCGTAAGACGACGCGTCTTGGAGATATTTACACAGGTCGCTTCAACGATATAACCGTGATCCTCCAGATACTCCACCGATTTGGTGAGTGTATCCAGTGTAACAGCGTTCAGGACGATGATCCCTTCCGGCTTGAGACGCTTGTCGATGGCGTCAATAATCTCTTCCAGCTGACCACCGGCACCGCCGATGAAAACCCGGTCCGGATCCGGCAGATCATCCAGTCCTTCCGGGGCATAGGCCTCAACCAGCCTGACGTTGCGGGTGCAGAATTTTTTCAGGTTTTCATTGATGAATCCAACACACTGGGGATTACGCTCCACAGCAAAAATACGCCCGTTGGGCATCAGATTGGATGCCTCAATGGAGACCGAACAACTCCCGGCACCGATATCCCACATAATCAGGTCGTCCTGCAGCTGCAGCTTGGAAAGCGTAACCGCCCGGACCTCCTGCTTGGTAATCAGCTTTTTTGATGTCTGAAATTCGTCATCATCAATGCCGATCAGCGGATACTGCACCAGATTGGGCTCGTAGGTTTTAATCAAAATCAGAATATTGAGCTCCGACGGATTCAGCTCAAGCAGACCGCGCAGATCGGTGCGGGTAAATTTTTCCCCCGGCAGTCCCAGATCTTCACACAACCAGGCTTCATACCCTTCAGCACCACGGGCAATCAACTCCCGGGCAATCGCCGCCGGCGTATTGACCTTGTCCGTCAGGATACAGGCCTTTTCAGCAGACACAATCCTGTCCACCGCCGCGTGCATTCCGCGGCCATGGACTGAAACAAAAATGGCATCATCCCACGGCTCCTTGATGCGGGAAAAGGCATACTGCATGCTGGTTACGTTGGTGAAAATCTCCAGGCGTTCCTTGGGGAGATTACGCAACAGAAAACGAGATATGCCGAAAAAAGTTGGATCACCGGAGGCGAGAACCGTAACCCGCTTATCTGTTTTCAGAAGGAAGTCCAATAATTCTGACAGGTCTCCCAGCACCATCTTATGCCCGCTGAATTCCGGAAAGATGGCCAGATGCCGCTGGTGTCCGACCAGTACTTCAGCCTTGGCGATAATCTCCAGCGCCTTGGAGCTGAAGCCCTCCCAACCCGCCATACCGGCGCCAACCAGATAAATTTTCTGCTGAGTCATATCCACATCTCCTGCCCGGTTTTCAGTCCAAATCGACACGGACTATAGCATCCCGGATATCAAAAAACATCCTCTTTCACATGATCAGACGAATCCGCTCCAGCAACGCCTCGGCTGTAAACGGCTTCTGCAGATAACTGACCTCTTCCTCCAGAGTTCCACCCCGGATGCTGGGATTCATGGGATAGCCCGAAATGTACACCACCCGCAGATCAGGCAACTGAACGACAAGCTGTTCGAACAATTCCGGGCCGCTCATCCCCGGCATAACCACATCAGAGACCAGCAGGCTGATCGTTGAAAGATTTTCCGATGCGATCTCAATGGCATGGGCCGGGTCTACGGCACTCAAAACCGTATAATCATATCCTTCCAGCATCTCCTGCACCATCTCACGTACCATATCGTTATCTTCTACCAGCAGGACGGTATGCCTATCAGCTTTTCGCGGCACTTCGCACGACGTGGCAACCTGCTTCATCAAGGGCTGCACCGTACTGGCCGGAAGATAGATCCGGAACGTTGTTCCTTCATTTTCGCGGCTGGTAACGTTAATAAAACCATTATGCTGCTTGACAATACCGTACACCGTCGCCAGTCCCAGACCGGTTCCGTGACCGGCCACCTTGGTGGTAAAGAAGGGTTCGAAGATGTGAGCCAATACGTCGCTGCTCATACCGCAGCCATTGTCACTGAAAGAAATAAGCACATGCTCGCCCGGCATCATTCCGGGGTGCAGACGGACATCCTCCCCCTCCATGAACAGCTGGCAGGTTTCGATAGTTATGTCTCCCTTACCCCCCAAGGCATCCTGGGCATTGACGGTCATATTGAGAATGATCTGTTCCATCTGGGAGCGATCGGCTTTAACATACGCTCCTGAGGGATCGAGTTTCAGGTTGATCTGAATGCTTTCACGGATCGTTCGTCGCAGTACGATGTAAAAGGAGTCGATCACCTCATTCAGATCAACCACGCTGGTTTCAATCGTCTGGCGCCGGCCGAAGCTGAGCAGCTGCTGGGTCAAATCCTTGGCTTTGTGAGCAGCGGCGGTGATCCCCTTAACCTTGGAGGCCAAAGGATCAGCAGCCGGCAGGCGGCTGGCGATCATTTCGGCGTACCCCAAAATCGGCGTCAGCAGATTATTGAAGTCATGGGCGATACCCCCCGCCAGATGCCCGATCGCCTCCATTTTCTGGGCCTGACGCAGCTGCATCTCCATCTGCTTTCGCTCGGTAATATCGCGACCGATAATGACAATTCCACGCCGACTGCCATCTTCCCGGTAGATCGGGATCTTGACCGTATCAAAAAGGCGTACCAGTCCCTGCTCTCCGGGTATGCTTTCCTCCGAAGAGAAGGCCCCCCCCAGATCCCAGGAGGTTTGATCGCTCTGCTGACATGACAGGAGTGCCTCGCGACGCTGCGGAACCAGTGCCGCCAGTTCCAGATCCGTCTTGCCAACATAATCAACCTGTTGCAGACAAAACAGTTCGATGCCGGCATGATTCGCTAGCAGCCAGCGGCCGTTTGCATCCTTAAAAAATATGGCATCCGGAATTGCCGACAGCAGGACCGACATCCGTGCCGCATTTTCCAGAGCCAGCTCTTCGGCTTGCTTCAGGCCGGTAATATCGGAAACGATATGCACCGCCCCGGTAATGTCCCCGGCATCATTTCTGACCGGATCAACGGAGACCTCATACCAGCGTTCATCAAGCATCAGCTGCATGCTGGCCCGGTGACCGCTTTCAAGCATTTTCGTGAAAGGGCAATCTTCCAGTGGCTGCAGGCTATTATGTGCAACCTCACAGCAGAGGTGTTCAATAACCTCATCCTTGCGAACACCGAAAATCCGCTCGGTACCCTTGTTGGCCCGCACGACCCGCCGGTCGAGACCCATTACCCAGATGGCATCTTCCACCGCATCAAAGGTTGCCTGCCAGGTTTCGGCAGAAGCCGAAAGTTCCATCTCCTGCTGCCGCTGCAGTATGTAGGCTTCATCGGTGCGGCGCAGCTGCCTGAGTACGATCAACGTCAGCAGCCAGAGCGCAAGCGTAATCACCAGCACAAAGGCCGAATGATAGGTCGTATTATGCAGCCACTGGGCGGTCACCTCATCAAGCCCCATATTGGCATTCACTATTACCGGAAACTGTTCCAGTGATTCATAGGAAATGATCCGGGCGTCGTTCCTGAGTAACGCCGTACCGGCTTTTATATGAAATGTTCCTTTGGGGGATTTGGGGAGGTAGGTCCGGAAGAGGTGCGATTGGCGGAAATCCTTTGCAAAATCATCGTCAGCGTACGGCGCTGACATCAGCAGTGCACCATCCTTGCGGATAATAACGATCCGCCCCTGCTGGCCCAGATCCAGCGACGAATAAAAATTGCCGAAATACTCCATATCAAGGGTCGCAGCCACCACCCCTTCAAATACACCGTCAGCGGAACTGATTGACCGTGAAATTGTAAAGCGCCAGCGGCCGTTTATTTTGCTTTTAAACGGCTTGGAGAGAAAGGCTGCGCTATCAGTGGGGTGATCGCGATGGTAATTGAAATACTCACGATCTGTTACCGGGAAGGGGGTGACCAATGGTTCCCCTGAATGGGCAAACAAAAGCCCGTTACGGTTTACCAGAACAATTGCGTTGATCTGAGGAGTTTTCCGGGAGTGGCGGTTGACAACCGCCCTGAGGTGCTGGCCGTTCTCCTGGTTAATTCCGCCATGGGTCCGGAGATGCTCGATCGTATCCAGCAGAACTGTGTCGGCTTCCCCAAAAGCCCTCTCCGTATGTTCCCGCAATGCACGGGCATATCCACGAGTCTGGAGTTCGGCTGCCTTGACGGTCAGACGATATTCTGAAAGGGCTTTCCAGATCGAGAATCCGATCAAAACCACTATCAGTGCAATCACCGCACTGCAGATGATACGTTTCAACGCGCTATGATTCGGCATTTCAATGGACTGAGTTGTCGGCATCATTATCTCTCACAACCGAAGTGAAAAATCACAACTGTTCGGGACCACAGGAGCTTTTCGGTGTTATTAGCATGTCTCTCGAAAATAATACACGTAAACTTGAAAAAAGGGCCGGGAAATATCTCCCCGGCCCTTACTAAATACTGCACTGATCTGCTTAAGAACAGATCCTTTTATGTACGTAAGAGTTCTAGGACTTATTGGCCCGTTTGCGCCGGGTTGGGTCCAACTCCTTCTTGCGCAGACGAATCGACTGGGGTGTCACCTCAACCAGCTCGTCATCATCAATGAACTCCAGAGCCTGCTCCAGAGTCAGCAGGCGCGGAGGGGTCAGCTTGATGGCATCATCAGTGCCCGAGGCACGCACGTTGGTCAGCTTCTTTCCCTTGCAGGGATTGACGTCCAGGTCGTTGTCCTTGTTGTGCTGGCCGATAACCATACCGCCGTAGACCTCGACACCGGCACCGATGAACAGGATACCGCGTGGCTGCAGGGCATCCAGCGAATAAGCCGTAGTCTCGCCATGCTCCATAGCCATCAGTACGCCGTTTTTGCGGCCCGGAATTTCGCCCTTATAGGGGGCATACTCATGGAAGGTGTGCGTCATGACAGCCGTGCCGCGGGTATCGGTCAGGACCTCGCCACGCAGACCGATCAGGCCGCGGGCCGGGATGACAAACTCAAGGCGGACCATCTCGCCCATGGGTGCCATGGCCACCATTTCGCCCTTGCGCGGTCCCATCTTCTCGATGATGGCACCCTGGAATTCAGAGGCGACATCCACCACCAGATACTCCATTGGTTCGGTTTTAACGCCATCCTTCATTCGCACGATGACTTCCGGCTTGGAGACAGCTAGTTCGAAGCCTTCGCGACGCATGGTCTCGATCAGAATCGACAGGTGCAACTCGCCGCGTCCGGACACACGGAAGGTATCGGGTGAATCGGTATCCTCGACCCGCAGGGAAACGTTGGTACGCAGCTCTTTAGTCAGGCGGTCACGGATGTTGCGTGACGTTACCCATTTGCCTTCGCGGCCGGCAAAAGGTGAGGTATTGACGATGAAGTTCATGGCCAGCGTCGGCTCATCGATAGAAACGTAGGGTACGGCGATCGGGGTTTCAGCAGAAGCCAGGGTTTCACCGATGCTGACCTCTTCGAAACCGGCTACCGTAACGATATCACCGGTACCGGCCTCCTCAATCTCAACCTGCTTGAGCCCTTCATAGCCCAGCAGTTTGGAGATGCGACCCTTGGAAATTGTACCGTCCTGTTTGATCATGGCAACGGTTTCACCGGACTTGACCGAACCGTTGAAGATACGGCCGGTGGCCATACGACCGATGTAATCATTGTAGTCAATATTGGCGATCAGCATCTGGAAAGGAGCCTTGGAATCGCCCTTGGGCGGACGAACGTTGGACTCGACCACTGCAAATAAAGGCTCCATGCTGGTGGACTCAATATTCACATCCAGCTTGGCGTAGCCCATCTTGGCACTGGTGTAAACCACGGGGAAATCAAGCTGGTCGTCGGAGGCGTTCAGTTCGCAGAACAGATCGAAAACCATATTGAGGACTTCATCCGGACGTGAGCCGGGACGGTCAATCTTGTTGATAACAACAATCGGCTTGAGACCAAGGTCCAGTGATTTTTTGAGAACAAAGCGGGTCTGGGGCATGGGACCATCCAGCGCATCCACCAGCAGCAGAACAGAATCGACCATTTTGAGAACACGCTCAACCTCACCGCCGAAGTCGGCATGACCGGGGGTATCGACGATATTGATCTTGTACTGGCCATGGTGAATGGAAAGGCTCTTGGCCAGAATGGTAATGCCGCGTTCCTTTTCCAGGTCGTTGCTGTCCATTACGCGCTCGGTAATGGCTTCGTTATCGCGATAGACACCGGCGTGTTTGAGCATGGCATCAACCAGGGTTGTCTTACCATGGTCAACGTGGGCGATAATGGCGATGTTACGGATTCTTTCCTGCATGAAGGGACTCCTCAATCTCTCTCAAAATAAAAGGACGGGCGCAGGCCCGTCCGTGAAACGTGGTACTATGGCAATATTTTACTTACAAAGCAAGAACTTTCACTCTCGAATCTGTCCATCCCCATAGACAATGAATTTGGTGGTGGTCAGATCTTCCAGCCCCATGGGGCCGAAGGAGTGTAGTTTGGTGGTGGAAATACCGATTTCGGCCCCCAGACCGAGCTGATTGCCGTCGGCAAAGCGCGTGGAGGCGTTAACCATCACGCAAGAGGAGTTGACCTGGCGGATGAAACTCTGGGCCCGACTGTAATCCTTTGTGATGATCGACTCCGTATGCAGCGAGCCATAGCGGTTGATATGGGCAATGGCGGCAGCCATATCATCCACCACCCGGCAGGCCAGGATCAGCTCCAGATATTCGGCATGCCAGTCCTCCTCCGTGGCGGGGGTCGCCTGGGGAGCGTAAGCCCGAAACGCATCATCACCGCGCAACTCGACCTGCAGCCCTGAAAGAGTGGCGGCAATTCTGGGAATGAATTCTGCGGCGGCTTCCTTGTGTATCAGAATGGTCTCCAGGGCATTGCAGACACCGGGACGTTGAGTCTTACTGTTGACGATAATCCGCTCGGCCATGTCGAAATCGGCACCCTCATCCACAAAGATATGGCAGACTCCCTTGTAGTGCTTAATGACCGGGATGCGCGAATTCTCCACCACAAAACGGATCAGGCTCTCGCCACCGCGCGGAATGATCAGGTCAATGGTCTCTTCCTGCTTGAGCATCTCCAGAACCCCTTCACGTTCCGTAAAGGGGATCAGCGACAGGGCCGCCTGGGGAACGCCCAGCTCTTTCATGACCCCCTGCAGAATGGCAGCAATGGCGCGATTCGAGTGGATCGCCTCGGACCCACCCCGCAGAATTACTGCATTGCCGGCCTTGAGACACAGGGCGGCGGCGTCGGCCGTCACATTGGGCCGCGCCTCGTAGATGATGCCGATGGTGCCCAGCGGAATACGCATCTTGCCGACACTCAATTCATTGGGGCGCTTCCACATCTTGGTGACCTCGCCCACCGGGTCCGGCAGGGCCGCCACCTCGTGCAGGGCCTCGGCGATGCCGGCGATGCGTTTTTCATCCAGCATCAAGCGGTCCAGCATGGCACTGGAAAGCCCCTTCTGGCGACCGACCTCCAGATCCTTGGCGTTTTCGGCGATCAGATGCCCGGACTGAGCTTTCAGCGCCGAAGCCATCTTTAGCAGCATGTCGTTTTTCACCGCTGTCGCAAGCTGAGCCATTACCAGTGACGCCTGGTGTGCTTCCGTTGCAATTTGCTGTACCTGTTTGGCAATTCCCATGAATGTAACTCCCTAAAAACGAAATCTCACCGGGGGACGGTGAGATTTCAGTGTACGGTAATACGGTAGTCGCTTCAAGGCTAAATTCTAACGCAGCACGGCCTCCGCCATGACTTCGGCCACGTCCCGGACCCGGACACCCTCGGCCTTGACATCCTTGAGACCATCCTCAAACATGGTCAGACAGTAGGGGCAGGCCACGCAGATCGTATCGGGCTTCTGCTCCAAAGCCTCCTTGACGCGGGTCAGGTTGATGCGCTCGCCGGCATGCTCCTCCATCCACATGCGGCCTCCGCCGGCCCCGCAGCAGAAGGCGTTGTTGCGGTTGCGCTCCATCTCAACGGGCTCGGAACCGGTCGCCAGTTCGATGGCCTCGCGCGGAGCATCGTAGACATCGTTGTGCCGGCCGAGATAGCAGGAATCGTGAAAGACCATGCTGCCGAACTCGGCAGAGGCGCTGTTCGGCTTCAGGCGGCCATCCTGCACCAGGTTGCGCAACAGCTCGCTATGGTGAATCACATCCAGCTCGATTCCGTACTGGCGATAATCATTTTTAAGGGTCGTAAAGCAGTGCGGACACTGGGTGATGATCTTTTTGACGCCGCGCTCCCTGAACAGCTCCACATTCTCGCGAGCCATTTTATCGAACACATATTCATTGCCCAACCGACGGGCGCTGTCGCCGCAGCACTTTTCATCCTTCCCCAGGATCCCCCAGGAGATACCGGCCTTGTCCAGCATCTGGGCCAGGGCAACGGAGACATGCTTGCTGCGCGAATCAAAGGAACCGGCACAGCCAACGTAAAACAGATATTCGGTCGTATTCTTTTCAAAGGGCTTGACCTCAATCTGACCGCACCACTTGGTCCGTTCGCTGGGTGCAATCCCCCAGGGGTTGCTGCGCCCCTCCATGTTCTCGAACAGGTTGAGCAGCTCCTCCGGAAAGCGGGCCTCCGTCTCCACCAGATGACGGCGCATCTGGATGATCTTGGGCATCTGCTCGATGAAGACCGGGCAGGCCTCCATGCAGGCGCCGCAGGTGGTGCAGCCCCAGATGGATTCCTCTGAAACACTCCCCTCGCCGCCATCGCCGATCAGCGGGATTGCCGGCTTTTCACCGCGCTTCAACAACGGGCCGTTTTCCAACAGATTGATCTTGATATCATGCACCACCGCCCGCGGATTGAGCGGTTTGCCGGTGATACTGGCCGGACAGGCCTTCTGGCAGCGACCGCACTCCGTACAGGAAAAGGAGTCCAGCAGGTCCTTCCAGCTGTATCGGTCCACCTGGGCCACGCCAAAAGTGTTGCCGACGACAAACTCTTCCCGCGGCTGGGTATTGGGCTTCTCCAGGCGACGAAAGAAGCAGTTGGGGATGGCCGTCAGGATATGCATATGTTTGCTGTGCGGCAGATAGCACATGAAGGCAAACAGGGCAAGGGCATGGGCCCACCAGGAAACACCGTAGACCGTGGCGCCGGCACCGGCAGGGATCGCACCCGCAAACTTTGACGACACCGGCATATAATATTCTGCCAGCTGCAGTACCGATCCGGACAGACGGCTGATCTTGGCGGCATTGATACCGAAGTAGGCCAGCATCAGTATGCCGATCAGGCTCAGAATAAAAAAGGCTTCCGGCGTTCGGGCTTCCGGATAGGGTGGGGAAACGATTCTCCGCACCGCCGCTACAACCACCGCCAGCAGCGCCAGCAGTGAGACGATATCCAGGATGATCAGCAGCGGAAAATAGATGCCGTCCGGCAGCCTGGAAAGGCTGATGGATGGAAAGACGCCGTGCAGCAGGAATTCTGTGTTGGCAATCAGCAGGAAAATGAACGACCAGAAGATGATGAAGTGATTGATCCCGAAGGGCTTAGCCAGAACCCGCTTCTGTGCAAAGGCGAATTTAAGCATCTCGCCGACCCGCTGGCCGATGTTGTCAAAGCGCTCCTCGGCAGCCCCTAGGGAGATCAGGCTGAGTCGTTTCCAGCAGCCCCAGACAAAGATGGCCAGGGAGGCGGCAAGAAGTACGGTAAAAATGGTATGGTTTGGTGTCATGTATAAACCTCAAAAATAGGGTCAAGGGTCAAGGGTCAAGGGTCAAGGGGCCGGTTTGCGCCTTTACTTGACCCTGGCCCCTTGACCCTGTTTTTTAAGTTCCCGGATCGTCTTCGTAATGGCCGGGATAATCTGGAACAGGTCGCCCACGATACCATAGGTGGCCACCTCAAAGATCGGGGCATTCTTGTCGCGGTTGATGGCGATGACCATGTCCGAATCCTGCATGCCCACCAGATGCTGGATCGCTCCGGAAATGCCGCAGGCGATGTAGATCTTGGGGCGTACCGTTTTTCCGGTCTGGCCGACCTGGCGGTCACCCGGCATCCAGCCTGCATCGACAGCGCTGCGGGAGGCCCCCACCACCCCGCCGATCTCATCGGCCAGCTCCTGCAGCATGGCGAAATTTTCCGGCCCCATCATGCCGCGTCCTCCGGAGATGATGAATTCGGCACCGGTAATATCCACGGCATTCTTGCTGCCATGATCACGAATGATCTCGATGACCTTGGTAAGGATATTTTCTTCCGGAACCGTGAAAGGATCGCGAACGATTGTGCCGCTGGCCCCCTCTTTCCGCTCCGGCATCGGCATGACGTTGGGGCGGACGGTGGACATCTGCGGGCGGAACTTGTCACACATGATGGTGGCCATGATGTTGCCGCCGAAGGCCGGACGGGTCTGCATCAGGTTGCGTTTGTCGTCAATGGCCAACCCGGTGCAGTCGGCCGTCAGACCGGTGGCAACCCGGGTGGCAACCGCTCCTGCCAGGTCACGCCCCATACCGGTGGCCCCCATCAGGATAATCTCCGGCTTGTGGGCTTCGATCAGATGGCAGCAGGCCTCCACATAGGCTTCGGTGCGATAGTGGCGATAGACCGGGGCGTCCAGCAGATAGGCCTTGCTGGCCCCATGGGCAAAGGCTTCGCCGCAGAGATGCTCGACCTGGTCGCCGATAACCATGGCGCACAGCTCCACACCCAGGGTGGCCGCCAGCTGCGCCCCCACTCCCAAAAGCTCCCAGGAAACCTTGGCCGGCTCCCCCTCGGTCTGTTCCACAAAAACCCAGACACCGCGATATGCGGCCAGTTTCTGTGCCAGGGCCGCCGCTTCCGGGTCAATTTCTTCCTCCACTGGAGCGGAATTGGCCGCCAACTCTTCCAGCAGCTGTAACTCCTCCGGCGTAAAGTACATCTCCAGGGCCGTGGCCGGACAGATTTTGACGCATTTCTGGCAGCCGATACATTTGACAGCATCAATGACCGGTTCACCGCTGTCGGTCATGTCCACGCAGTTGACCGGGCAGACACTTTGGCAGCGGGCACCGCAGGCGATGCATGCGCCGGCGATCAGCTGGGCCACGCCGCGGGGTTTCTTGGGTTTTGGTTTTTGTTCAGTCATAATTAAAACTCCAACAGGCGGGGTACAGGGTGCAGGGTACAGACAAACCTGTACCCCATACCCTGTACCCTGGTCCCTAAAGTGGTAGCATGTCCTTGGCCAGCAGCTTCTCGATCAACAGCTTTGCGGTTCCCTCCGGATCAGCATAGCCGTCTCCCAGGATTTCACCCTGGGCACGTTCCGGGGAGAAAATTTTGGACACCCAGGTGGGTGAACCCTTCAGCCCGATCTGCTGTTCATCCAGCGTGAGGGTCTGGTTGTTCCAAAGCTCCACCGTGGCAGTGACAGCAGCCAGACGCATGGGCACCTTGGGGTAACGGGGGCGGTTAAGCTCTCTGACAACCGTCAACATGGCCGGCAGCGGCGCCTCCACAATTTCGTGACGCCCTTCCAACTTGCGGCTGACGCGAATGCGCCCCGCCTTCAGATCCAGATCCTTGATGTGATCCACCAGGGTCAGCTGCTGATATCCCAGGCGACTGGCAATGCCGGGACCAACCTGGGCGGTATCGCCATCAATGGTCTGTTTGCCGCACAAAACCAGGCCGACCTCATCCACCTCGGCATGCAGTTTCCTGATGGCAGCCGAAAGGACATTGCTGGTGGCCAGGGTATCAGCTCCGCCAAAGACACGATCGGACAGCAGTATGGCGCGGTCTGCACCCAGAGCCAGAGCTTTCTTGAGCGTGGCCTCCGCATTGGGAGGCCCCATGGAGATGGCAACAACCGTACAGCCAAAACGGTCCTTCAGCCGCAGTCCCTCTTCCAGTGCATGGGTGTCATAGGGGTTGACGATGAAGGGAATCCCTTCCCGCACCAGGGTATTGGTGACCGGATCGATCTGAACCTGGGTTGTATCGGGAACCTGTTTGATACAGACAACAATGAGCATGGAAAACCTCAAGTAAGAAAGTGCGCTGCGGACTGCATGGAGCTGCAAAACAGAAAAAGCCCGACTGAATATTCAAGCCGGGCTTCATTGCCGTACCGTAACTGCACATAAATCACAGTATCGGGTCTATTGAGCAGAAAGCGTGCCGTTTCAGTCAGAGTTAAAAGTATCAAGAATACAGGAAAACCGTATACGACGCTCCCGTATTATATTACAGGGGGTTATACTGCTATCACTAATCACTGAGGAATTTAGCCACACCAAAATTGCGCAGCTTTTTTTGCATATATTTTAGGCACAGAGCTACTAAATCAGGCATTCAGCGCGCTGCATTGTACCAATTTTCCCATTCCGGTCAACTGTTTATGCAACCATGCCCGAAAAGATCAATTCTCGTTTGTCCGCCGCATATGCATGATTTTGTACTCACTTGTTACTCAAATGAGTGCAGTATCTACCCAAACACACCAAAATAATCCCTGTAGATAGCTGACAACGCCTGACACAGCGGCCCCGCAAGTGACTAATATTTAAGCCGTCACTGCACAATTTATACACACTTTTTCAGCGGTGGCACGAAACATGCTCGCAAAGCAGGCACAAAACGCCGGTGTGTGCACTATATTTATTCATGCATGCCCGCAATTTAATCTTTCTGGAGGCACCATGGCTAAGGTTGATGAAAAAATCGAAGGAATGTATCAGGAAGTACTCAAACGCAATCCCGGTGAAACTGAATTCCATCAGGCTGTCCTTGAGGTACTTGAATGCCTTGGACCGGTTGTAACAAAACATCCGGAATATCTTGAGCGCAAAATCATCGAGCGTATCTGCGAGCCGGAGCGTCAGATCATCTTCCGGGTACCCTGGCAGGATGACAAAGGCATAGTCCAGATCAACCGCGGATTCCGTGTTGAATTCAACAGCTCCCTGGGACCATACAAGGGCGGCCTGCGCTTCCATCCTTCCGTCTATCTGGGCATCGTCAAGTTCCTCGGTTTTGAGCAGATCTTTAAAAACTCCCTGACCGGACTGCCCATCGGCGGCGGTAAAGGCGGCTCCGACTTCGATCCCAAGGGTAAATCCGATGACGAAGTCATGCGTTTCTGCCAGAGCTTCATGACCGAACTGTATCGCCATCTGGGCGAGCACACCGACGTACCGGCCGGCGACATCGGCGTGGGCGGTCGCGAAATCGGCTACATGTTCGGCCAGTACAAGCGTATCACCAACCGCTATGAGCCGGGCGTTCTGACCGGCAAAGGCCTGACCTGGGGCGGCTCGCTGGTCCGCACCGAAGCCACCGGCTACGGCGCCACCTACTTTGTCAACGAAATGCTCAAGGCCCGCAAGGATTCCTTCGACGGCAAAATCTGCACCGTTTCCGGTTCCGGTAACGTTGCCATCTATACCATCGAAAAGATCCATCAACTAGGCGGTAAGTGCGTTGCCTGTTCCGACTCCAACGGCGTCATCTACCACGAGAAAGGCCTTGACCTGGATCTGATCAAGCAGCTCAAAGAAGTCGAGCGTCGCCGCATCTCCGATTACACCGCTACACACAAAGATGCCAAGTACATCCCCAACGGCAATATCTGGGAGATTCCCTGCCAGGTGGCCATGCCCTCCGCTACCCAGAACGAGATCAACGGCAAGGACGCCGCCATGCTCGTCAAAAACGGCTGCATCGCCGTTGGCGAAGGCGCCAACATGCCGACCACACCGGAAGGCGTCAAGATCTTCCTGGATGCCAAGATTGCCTACGGCCCCGGCAAAGCAGCCAACGCCGGCGGTGTCGCCACGTCGGCCCTGGAGATGCAGCAGAACGCCGGCCGCGATTCCTGGACCTTCGAGTACACCGAGCAGAAACTGGAAGGCATCATGGTCAACATCCACCGCAACTGCTTCGAAACAGCTGAAGAGTATGGCGCGCCGGGCAACTACGTGCTGGGTGCCAACATCTGCGGCTTCATCAAGGTAGCTAACGCCATGGTCGCTCACGGCTTGATTTAGAAGTAAAAGTACGATATTGTCCCCCACATGCCCAGCCTCACGGCTGGGCATTTTTTCAATCTGCTGTACAGAAGCAGGCCAGACTAAAAAGAGCGGGAGAACGGTATGGCACGTGTTGTTCAAAAGTATGGGGGCACCGCCGTCAGTACGCCGGAGCAGATCAAACGGATCGCGCAACGGGTCATTGATTCCTACAATGACAATAATGATGTAGTCGTCGTCATCTCTGCCCGGGCCGGTGAAACCACCCGCCTGATCGAGATGGCCAACGACATCTGTCCCGGTCAGGAGGGTCGCGACTATGATCTGCTGATCTCCGCCGGCGAACAGGTATCGGTGGGACTGCTGGCGCTCTGCATCACCTCCATGGGGTACAATGTCAAAACCTATCTGGGGTGGCAGGTACCGATCATTACGGACTCGGCCCACGTCAAGGCCTCCATCGAATACATCGACCCGGAAAAGATCAACAAGGACATCAAGATGGGCGCCATTGTCGTCGTGGCAGGCTTTCAGGGTGTCGACCGGGCCGGCAACATCACGACCCTGGGACGGGGGGGCGGCGACACCTCGGCAGTAGTGCTGGCCCATGCACTCTGGGCCGAACAGTGCGAACTCTATTCCGACGTTGACGGCATCTTCAGCGCTGACCCGGCCGTCTGCACTGATGCCCGAAAGATCGAAAAGATTTCCTACGACGAAATGCTGGAACTGGCCAGCCAGGGCGCTCGCGGCGTCCAGATCCGCGCGATAGAATATGCAAAAAAACATAATGTTACGATCCATGTACGCTCCAGCAACAACACCGAGAGCGGCACACTGGTAACCAGGGAGGATTCAGCTATGGAGGGTGTAGTCGTTACAGGAATCGTCTATGACAAAAACGAGGCCAAAATTGCGGTTCTGGGCGTACCGGACACACCGGGCACGGCCGCCAGAATACTGACCGCTTTGGCAGATGCGGATATTTCCATCGACATGATCGTTCAGAACGTCAGCCAGGGTGGCCTGGCAGACCTGACATTTTCGGTTTCAAAATCCGATTTGGACAACGCCAGCCGGATCACATCCAAGATTGCCGGTGACCTGAATGCCCGTGAGATCATTGCCGACCGCAACATCAGCAAGGTCTCCATCGTCGGGCTCGGCATGCGCAACCATGCCGGTGTCGCCGCCCGCATGTTCTCGGCGCTGGCCTACAACAACATCAATATCCAGATGATCTCCACCTCCGAGATCAAGGTTTCAGTCGCTATTGATGAGAAGTACACCGAGCTTGCCGTGCGTGTGCTGCACGACACCTTCAAGATGGCGACCCTGTCCGCAGTCTGACCCGTACTCCCACGCGACAATCAGTCGATATCATACCGGTTCCCCATACTACGCGGGAGCCGGTATTTTTTCGAGTCGGCCTGCCGTTTGCGCCTCGCTCCCCACCACGAACGGTCCAGCTTTTATTTCCACCAACCCGATGGACAAAATTAAAATTTCGGGTACAATCCGTACCATGTTTCACTGCATCCGGGCTGGTTCTGAAATCGGGTAACATTCCATGAAAACAACGTTTGCATACACCGTCATCTGTCTCGCCCTGCTCACCGTGCAGCCCGCCAAAGCCGCACAGTCATCAGTGACACACACCAAGCCCCCCTACGTTATGGGGGTACTCCCATTTGTGCCGACCGCCAACATAGAAGCCATCTTTGCGCCACTGGCAGCCGAACTTTCCCGTGCCCTGGGGCGGCCGGTCAAACTGAGGACATCACCCTCCTTCGACAAATACATGGATGAACTCAAAAACCGGACCTTTGACATTGCCTACATCCAGCCCTTCGATTATGTCGATATTGCCAAGCCAAAAGGTTACCTGCCGCTGGCATCACGCAACGACACCCTCAGCAGTCATATTGTGGTAAAAAACGACAGCCCCGCCAGATCCCTCATAGATCTCAGGGGCAAAAAGCTGGGGATGCCCCCCAAGGTTTCGGCGGTCAGCTTTCTCAATCAGCTTTCCCTTAAAAAGTCCGGACTGATACCAGGTACTGATGTAACAATGGTGTTCCTCTCTTCGCACCAGGCCTGCCTGCAGCAGATGATGATCGGCTCTGTGGATGCCTGTGGTGTTTCACCGGCAGGCGCCCGGCTGGGGGAACAGCAGTTCAGGACAACATTTCGGCTGGTGCACGAATCCATGGAGATCCCCACGCCGCTCTTTGTTGTCACACAGAAACTGCCCGCCAAGGATCGCGATACAATTCTCAAGATCTTGATCACCACCGATCTGGCAGAGGTCAGGCCGGAGCTTCGCACCATGTTCGTGGAGTCCAACGGCAAACCCTTTCGAAAAACAACGGACGCGGAATATGACATTGTTCGAAAACTCATGAAAACCTACGACGTACGATGACCCTGTTTTCCTCCCTCCGATACCGCATCACCCTGATCATCTCGTGCATTGCCGGTATCCTTCTGACAATCGTCATCTGGCAGAACATCTCCTCATCCCACCGCCTGGCAGAACAGCAGATAACCACCAAAGAAGCCGTATTCTCCTCTTTTCTGGAGGACATCTGCCGCAATGCCATCCTGAACGGTGAATACGAAATCCTGCAGGTGTACCTGAATAACCTGCAAAACCAGGATACCGACATCCTGCACATCCGTGCGGCCGATTACAGCAACATCGTTGTTTCCAGCACGGATCCCGGCGAACTGGGAAAAACATTCACGGCGCTGCCGATGATCAACCGGCACGAATGGGTTGTCATGAAGGTTGTCAACGCCGAAGGTGAACTCGGGGCCATCGCCATACGTTTTTCGCACGCCTCCATAGACCGTGAATTCGCCAGGTCTCTCAAATTCAGCATCGCTACAGCCTGCATCGGCCTGTTACTCCTGATTATCGCCGGCTACTACATCAGCCATCTCCTGACGCGTCGTCTGGAAAGACTGACCAAAGCGGCTGGAAGCATTGCCGATGGTGACCTGTCCATCACCGTCACAGACGATACCGACGATGAAATCGGACACCTGAGTACATCATTCAATACCATGGTGCGGCGTCTGGAAGGTATGATTGCCAGGACCCGACAACTGAACGAAGAGCTGGAACACCGTGTCATTGAGCGCACCGCCGATCTGGAAATGGCCAACATCCTGCTGGCTGAAGCCCGCGATGCCGCCGAGGCGGCCAGCGTCGCCAAAGGTAGCTTCCTGGCCAACATGAGCCATGAGATCCGCACCCCCATGAACGCCATCATCGGCATGACCCATCTGGCCCAGCAGACCGAGCTGAACCCCAAACAGCAGGATTATCTCCGCAAGATCAGCTTTGCAGCCGATTCCCTGCTGGGCATCATCAACGATATTCTTGATTTCTCCAAAATCGAGGCCGGTCGCCTCGAGATGGAGAACAGGGATTTCCTGGTAGAGGAACTACTGGAGCATCTGACCTGTATCATCGCCCCGCGTGCCCAGGAAAAGAAGATTGAATTCCTGATTGAAGTGGCTTCGGAATTGCCGCCATCCCTGGTGGGAGATTCCCTGCGCTTAAGCCAGGTACTGCTCAATCTGGTGAGTAATGCCGTAAAATTCACCGAAACGGGTGGAGAAGTCCTGCTCGAAATCCGCCCCCTGCAACGTGCCGGAGACCGGGTGACCGTCGCTTTCAGTGTGCGCGACACCGGCATCGGCATACCGGTCGAAGTACAAAAGCTGCTGTTCCAGCCCTTTACCCAGGCAGATGCAAGCACAACCCGCACCCACGGCGGCACCGGCCTGGGATTGGCAATCTGTCGCCAATTGGTGGGCATGATGGGTGGCGAGATTCATCTGGAGAGTCAGCCGGGGGTCGGGAGCGTCTTCAGCTTCCAGGCCGAATTCCGGATCGGCTCGCTGGCCCCCCGCCAAATTCCTTCCCCCGAACATGATGTCCGGGGGAAACGTATCCTGGTGATCGATGACAGCCAGAATTCCCGGGAAATCTTCCAGGAGCAGCTAACCGCCCTGAGCTTTCGCGTCACCACGGCCGAGCGGGCGGAAACCGGTATTGAAGAGCTCAAGCGGGCTCTTCCCCGTGACCCCTACGACCTGATAATCATGGACTGGCTGATGCCGGTTATCGACGGATTTGAAGCGGCACGCATGATCAGGCAGGATGCCGGGATCGAAATACAGCCCAAAATCATCATGACTACAGCCTTCAGCTTTGACATTGCTACCGAGAAAGTCCATCAGGATATGCTGGATGGCTGCATCTTCAAACCGGTCACCATCTCGATCATGTTTGACAGCATCATGGGCGCCCTTGGTAAAGATTCACCGTCACTGAAAGGGCGTCCACTGACCCTTGAATCGACCTGCGGCCTGGCGGCAATCCGTGGAGCCAGGGCGCTGGTGGTTGAGGACAATGAATTCAATCAGCAGGTCGCCTGCGAACTGCTGGAGTCAGCCGGGCTTTCGGTAACACTGGCCGCCAATGGCCGGCTGGCTCTGGACCTTCTGCATCAGGCCAGCTTTGAAATCGTCTTCATGGATGTACAGATGCCGGTTATGGATGGACTGGAAGCTACCTGGCAGCTGCGTCGCATCGTGGGACTCGGCTCTCTGCCGGTGATCGCCATGACCGCTCACGCATTGCCGGAGGATCGACAGCGCTGCCTGGATGCCGGCATGAGTGACTATATTGCAAAACCCATCGACCCGGACAAACTCATAGAGCTGTTGACCACCTGGATTTCGCCACAACAGTTAGAAACGACTTTCCTTGACAGCGATTGCCCTGAACCGCCCCATGGGCCCGCAATCCCTCTCCCGGAAAGACTTCCGGGGATCAATATGCGCACCGGCCTGCGCATGTGCAATTGCAACCGCTCACTGTATCGGGAAATGCTGCTGAAATTCAGGGACACCAAACGTAACGACGGACAGGAAATCGTCGCGGAGCTGAAAGTCGGCAACCGGGAATCGGCCTGCCGGTTGGCGCACAGTATGAAATCGGTGGCCGCACTTTTGGGAGCTGCCGACCTTTCGACCTCGGCACACCTGGTGGAAGAAGCCATAGCACACGGCATGGATGCTCAGCTCGATGCCCGCCTGTCGGCCTATTGCCAGTCCCTGCAATTGGTGATCGACGGCCTGGATGTTTCCTTTGATGATTACGAAATACAGCCCGAAGGATAGGGCATGCTCCCCGGAACGACCTGCATCATCCCCAACCTGCTTCGTGCCCCCCACCCATAGCAGACCTGTTATTTCAACCAGCACACAATTAATTTGACTTGTTTCTCTGCCTGAGATATTCAAACATCACTAATGAAGTAAAAAAACACCGGTATACAGGAGCGAATCCATGAACTTGAGCATCAAATACAAAATTTTGATTATCATGCTGATCGGTTTCGTTTCGGTTACCACCGCCGGGGTGCTGGGGCTGGTCGGCATGAACCGCAGCAATGCCGAGATTGACAACCTCTACAAGGAGAACATGACCAATGTTCTCAGCATTGCCCAGATTACCAACCTGATGCGCGACAACCGCATCCAGCTGCTGCTTTCCCTGCAGCACGACCCCCGCAACCCCGAGATCGTCGCACTCCATGACCACGGCATTCAGTTCCATACCGATCAGGTCACCAAAAACATTGAAGAGATCACCGCCATCTGGAAGACCTATACATCCGGTGTCATGAGTGCAGAGGAGCGGAAACTGGCCGAAAACTTTGCCGAAAAACGCGGACGCTTTGTCAAGGAAGGCCTGCTTCCGACCCGTGAGGCACTGCTGGCCGGTAATTTCGATGAAGCCGTCAAACTGACCCTGACCCGGACCAACCCGCTCTTCAAAGAGGCCAATGATGCCTCACAGGCCATCTTCAGCAATGAAAAGGCAGAAGCCAAGAGCACCTTTGAAAAATCGGAAAGCAGCTTCAAAACCATCCGCCTCCTGGTAATCAGTGCCATTATGGGATCCATTCTGATCTCGCTGATACTGGGAGTAATGATTATCCGCTCCGTATCCAGCGCAGCAGCCACCCTGAGTTCGGCCAGCGAAGCGTTGGCCCGCGGTGACCTCACCCAGCGGTCACGCATGACCAGCACCGACGAACTGGGTATTATCGGCCGCTCCTTTGATGCAATGGCTGAATCCTTCGGCCAGACTATAGCCAGGGTCTCGGCCAGCGCTACCCAGGTGGCACAGGCAGCTACCCAGGTCCACGACACCGCTGAGCGCATCGCCACCGGTTCGGAAGAGGTCGCATCCCAGACCAGTACGGTTGCAACTGCCGGTGAGGAGATGGCCGCCACTTCGGGAGACATTGCCCAGAACTGCCAATATGCCGTTGAAGCCGCCAATCTTGCCGGCCAGACAGCCCAGAAGGGCTTTGACGTTGTCAAGCAGACCATCGACGGCATTCGGTTCCGGGGTGCCAAGACCAAAGAGAATGCGCTGATCATCGGATCACTCGGCACTCGCTCTGACCAGATCGGTGAAATTGTGGCAACCATCGAGGATATTGCCGACCAGACCAACCTGCTGGCACTGAACGCCGCCATCGAAGCTGCCCGGGCCGGTGAGCAGGGGCGCGGTTTTGCCGTTGTGGCCGATGAGGTTCGAGCCCTGGCCGAACGGACAACCCGGGCGACCAAAGAGATCAGCGAAATGATCAAGGCCATCCAGAGCGAAACTCATCAGGCCATCATCTCCATGGAGGAGGGGGTCAAAGGGACCGAGCGCGGCGCTCTGGAGGCTGCCCAGCTGGAAACGTCATTGACTGCAATTCTGGAACAGATCAACTCCGTGGCCATGCAGGTCAGTCAGATCGCCACAGCAGCCGAAGAGCAGACCGCCACCACCAGCGAAATTTCAAGCAACATGATGCAGATTACCGAAGTGGTGCATCAGTCTTCCCGCGGCGCCCAGGAGTCAGTCTCCGTAGCAGCCCAGCTCAGTGGCAATGCCGAAGAGCTCCAGCGCCTGGTACACCAGTTCAAAGTATAACCCTTAACCCTCCTGAAACAGGGTGCGGGGCACGCGACCGCACCCTGCACCCGACCCTTCCCCCCCCATAATTATGGTTCTGCCCCACTGGACAACCGTCTGATGTGCGCTATAGTTGCATACCGGTATTTTGATAACCACCTGGAGGTAGTCGCATGAAAAAATGGATTATTATGACGTTTTCAGCACTGACGGTTTTGGCTGCAGCTGCATTTTCCTGTGCAGGCGATCTGAACGATGTCAAATCCCGCGGCGTACTTCGCCATATCGGCATCCCCTACGCCAACTTCAACACCGGTTCCGGCGACGGTATGGAGGCAGAGCTGACCAAAAAGTTCGCCAAATCCCTAGGAGTAAAGTACGAGTTTGTACAAAGTGACTGGGGCACTATTGTTCAGGATCTGATCGGTAAGAAAGTCAAGGTTGCCGCCGGCAAGGCAGAGCTGCTCGAAGACGTGCCGGTCAAAGGCGATATTATTGCCAACGGCTTTACGATCATCCCGTGGCGGCAACAGGTGGTCAACTTTTCCACGCCAACCTTCCCCAACCAGATCTGGCTGGTTACCAGAACCGATTCGCCCATCCGGCCGATCAAGCCGACCGGATCGATCGAAAAAGATATCGAACGCACCAAGGCTCTTTTAAAGGGGCACAGCGTTCTTACGCTTGAGAAAACCTGCCTTGACCCGGTCCTCTACAACCTCTCTGCCACCGGAGCGAATATTATCTGCTTCCAGGGCAAGCTCAACGAAATCGCCCCGGCCATGCTCAACAAGGAGGCCGAGATGACCATTCTTGATGTACCCGATGCGTTGGTGGCTCTGGATAAGTGGAAAGGGAAAATCAAAATTCTCGGACCGATTTCGGACAAACAGATCATGGCCGGCGGGTTCTCGAAAGACTCCCCGAAGCTGCTGGAAGCCTACAATGCCTTTATTAAGAAGGCACAGCGTGATGGCACGTATCTCGCTCTTATAAAAAAATACTACCCCACCGCCCCCCGCTACTTCCCCGATTTTTTCAAAGGCATGAAGTAAAGGCGCCGGCATCGCATGCTACGGCACACACCGTGGATACGCCGGCTGGCGGCGGTTATATTCAGCCTGGCACTGGTGGGCTACCTGGGGTTTCTGCTGACTGACCTGTACCATTCCCGCAGTGAACTGATCCATGCTTCACGCGCTCAGATATTTCAGGACTCAGAAAAACACGCCCTAGCGATCAGCTATTTTTTTTCCGAACGATCCGACGACCTGCAGGCCCTGGCCGAGAATCGCGAAGTCTCCGCCTATTTCGAAAACCTCGCCCTGGGCATGTCCATGGAATACGGCCTGGCCGATAGCCTGTACGAAGCCCGAACGGCCTTTGAAAGATTTCGCACCCGCAGAAAAATGGGACGCTGGGACATCTACCGGCGCGTTACGCTTCTGGATGCCGGCGGTCAGATCCTGATCGACGCCCACACTGAGAACATCCAGCCACGGAGAGGCGAAGAGCAGAGCTGGAAGCCGTTACTGACACGAAAACAGGGAGCACCATATTTCCATACCGTGGAATCCGAAGGAGAACAGAGCATCGTCATTGCCTTCCCCTATTATTTCAAGGGGCAGTATGGCGGACATCTGCTGGCCTGGATTTCCCCTGCAATCGTGTACCGGCATTTCATTGCATCTGAAGCCACCGACATAAAACATGCCGTACTCTCCCTGACATCCGGAGAACGGTATCTCTACTCGCCGGCCACACAACTTCCTCCGGAACTGCTCCCGCCCCTGAAAACCCTCAAGGAATCCGAGCCAGCAACCTTTGCCGTTCCAACCGCCAGTAATGCCGGTCAGAGCCGCAAAATGATGGCACTGCGCACACCTATCAACACAACGCCGTTCTCGCTGGTGACGATCCTGCCGGCTTCCACCGCCGATCAGACCTCACCTCGTCTGCTTGTGCTGACAACCGCCGCAATCGGACTGCTGATCATCGGCGGAACGATTCTGCTGATACGAAGCAGCACCCGCAACGCTCTGTTGGGTATACGTCTGGAAGAAACCCGTCTGCGGGAACATGAGATTCAGGAGCGTAACATCCAGCTGCAGGCAGCCAAGGAAGCGGCGGAATCTGCCAACCGTGCAAAAAGTGAGTTTCTGGCCAATATGAGCCATGAAATCCGCACCCCGATGAACGGCATCATCGGCATGACCGATCTGGCACTGGAGACCGACCTGAACCGGGAACAGTCCGACTATCTCCGGGCCATCAAGACTTCTGGCGATAACCTGCTTTCCATCATCAACGATATTCTGGACTTTTCCAAAATTGAGGTCGGAAAGATCGATCTTGAAGCAACGCCGTTCCTGCTGCGAAGCATGGTTGGCCAGACCTTGCGGTCACTCTCCGCCCGGGCCGTTCAGAAAGGGCTCGATATCGTATTCCATGTGGAACATGACGTGCCGGACGCCATTATCGGTGATCCCGGACGGCTGCGACAGGTGTTGATCAATCTGGTCGGCAACGCCGTCAAATTTTCAGAGCAGGGAGAAATAAGTGTGGTGATCAGCATGGTCGGCCACGAGTCCTCCGGGATTTTGTTGAAATTTGATGTGCGTGACCAGGGTATCGGCATCTCAGCCGAGCAGCAGACCCGGATTTTCGACGCTTTCGAACAGGGAGACCTATCCACCACCAAACAGTTTGGCGGCACCGGTCTGGGGCTGGCCATCTCCCGCCGTCTGGCAACACTGATGGGTGGCGACATTTCCGTTAGCAGTGTCCCGGGAGAGGGGAGCTGTTTCAGCCTTACCGGACGGTTCGGCCTGCAGGAAGCAGCGGCTGATATCGTTGCCGGTGCCGAAAAACTTGAAGGGGTTCCGGTCCTTGTCGTTGACGACAACCCGATCAACATTCAACTGCTTGACAGCTTCCTCCAGCGCTGGCGAATGGAGGTGTTCTGTGCCGCATCCGGTTCGGAAGCGCTTTCACTCCTTGCAGAGTTGCACGGCCGGGGGACAGTGCCTCAGCTGATCCTGAGTGATGTCCGTATGCCCATAATGGACGGCTGGGAACTGGCCCGCCAGTTGCGCCAAAACCCCGCCTACGACGGAATCCGAATCGTCATAATGCCGAGTAACGGCATGCGGGGAGATGCAAATCGCTGTAAAGAGCTTCGGGTCGAAGGATATCTGAGCAAGCCGGTGGTAATGGAAGAGCTCCGTGAAACGCTGGCAGAAGTGCTCGGCAACGGCACTGCACGCGACTGCGGGCCGGTCACCCGGCACAGTGTCCGGGAAAATCTGACCCGCTGTTCCGTACTGGTTGTGGATGATGTGGAAATAAACCGGGAACTGCTGCGGATCACTCTGGAAAAGCAGGGGCATCGAATCACCATGGCCAAGGATGGGCAGGATGCAGTAAATAAATACACCACCGGGTCGTACCACATAATTTTCATGGACATGCAGATGCCGGTTATGGATGGCTATGAAGCGGTGCGACGGATACGGGAGTTTGAGCAGGAGCGGGCTTCAGGCCGCACCCCCATTGTCGCCATGACCGCCTTCGCCATGCAGGGAGACCGGGAGAAGTGTCTGTCGGCTGACATGGACGCCTATCTTTCCAAACCGGCCCGACCGGTCGAAATTACCGCCACGCTCAATCAGCTCGTTCCTCAGCAACCAGCATCAAACACACAGGACGGACAGGAACCGGAATCTCTTCCCGATACTGTTCCCACACCTGCTCCCCCGGAAGAAAGCGGTCTGCCGATCTTCGACCGGAGCGAACTTCTGGAGCGCCTGGGGGGGCACGAAGAGATGCTGGGGCGTTTCATCACAATGTTCAACGAAAATGTAGCCGGTTATATGGTATTGCTGGCAACAGCTGTAGAAAAGGGGGATACTGAACAGGTTCGCGTTCAGGCCCACACAATCAAAGGCGCCTCCGCTAACATATCCGCCCGCCGTATCAGGGAAACGGCAACCGCCATGGAAATGCATGCCCGCGAGTGCCGACTGGATCAGGCAGCCGGCCTGATGCAGGACTTGAAAAACGACCTGGAAGAATTTCAACACGAGGTTTCAGCACTGCTGAACACCTGATACCACCACCGGATGGAGAACCCTCATGTTTGATGAAGTCACCATTCTTGCCGCCGATGATGACCGTATGAATCTTGAAATGCTGGAGGTCATGCTGTCCGAGCTGGACTGCAGGTTTCTCAAGGTAACTGACGGCCAGCAGGCTCTGGACATGCTTGAATCCGACGGAAAGATCGATATCGTCCTGCTGGACCTGGAGATGCCGGTTCTGAACGGCTATGAAACGCTCACCCGGATCAAGCAGAGTTTCAGCTGGCGTGATGTCCCGGTCATTGTTCTGACTGCGGGCAACAGTGAAGTCACCCGCACGCTCTCCATGGGGGCCAATGACTTCATAACAAAACCCTATAATCCCGAAGAGCTGCGACTGCGTGTCATGAATCACGTCCGCAGCAAGAAGCTGTCCGACCTGGCAAAGGATATGAACAGCGTGCTGGAGGCAGAGGTAGTCAAGAAAACCGCCGCGCTGCAAAAGGCCCTTGACCTGTCCAAGGAGGCCGAATACGAAATTTCACTGCGCCTCGGCAAGGCGGCCGAATTCAGGGATCAGGAGACCGGCCTGCACACCAAACGGATCAGTGAGTTGTCGAAACAGCTGGCCGCCCTGGCAGGTCTGGATGACATGCAGTGTGAGGTTCTGCGGATGGCATCGCCGCTGCATGACGTCGGCAAGATCGGCATCCCGGACCGGATCCTGCTGAAACCGGGCAAACTGGATCAGACCGAATTCGACATCATCAAGCTCCATACCGTCATCGGCGGTAAAATCCTGACCGATGCCAAACGCTTCCCGGTCATCGATGCCGGCAGCACAATCGCCAGCCAGCATCACGAAAAATGGGACGGCAGCGGCTACCCGAAGGGGCTGAGCGGCGAAGATATCCATATATTCGCCCGCATTGTTTCAATTGTGGATGTTTTTGACGCCCTGACCTCGGAACGCCCCTACAAAAAAGCCTTTTCGCTGGAGAAAACCGCCGAAATCATGCTGGACGGCAAGGGTTCCTTTTTCGACCCGCTGCTGCTGGACCTGTTCATGAATCATTTCGACCAGTTTGTCAGTATTCGGAATGAGCTGGCCGATCAGCCGACCGAAGAGGGGCCTGTTGACGGGCTTGCCTTTCTGGCCGGCAATTTATAGAATACTTTCGTCCGGATCTGCCAAGAAACCTTATTATGCTGATCGAAGAGGGAACCATGGCCACATTTTCTTTATGCAACGCGCGAAACCTTCTGGCAGCTGTCGGAGTCGCACTGTTGACGGCCGGCGCCGCACCTGTGCAGGCCGAAACCGTGCTCAAGGTGGGGGGTACCGGTAGTGCCCTGGGAACCATGCAACAACTGGCAGCGACCTTTGAAAAGCTCAATCCGGGCATCACGGTCAAGGTATTACCAAGCCTTGGCAGCACAGCCGGCATCAAGGCCGTGCTGGGCGGCGCCATAGATCTGGGACTCTCCAGCCGGCCGCTGAAGGCCCATGAGATCCAGCAGGGGGCCCTGGCCATTGAATACGCAAAGACGCCTTTTGTCTTCATCACCCATCCCGGCGTTTCCAAGAAGAACCTGACCACTCAGGAGCTGGAACACATTTACGGACGCCCCGATGCCCGTTGGCCGGACGGTAAACATATCCGCCTGATTCTGCGCCCCGAGCAGGATATTGACACCACACTTGTCAAAGCTATTTCACCAGCCATGCAGCAGGCTGTCAAATCCGCCCATGCCCGTCCCGGCATGAGCCTGGCAATCACTGATCAGGAGGCAACCGAAGCGGTTTCCCGTACAAACGGATCGTTCGGGACGGCGTCACTCTGTGAAATAGTCAGCGACAAAATTACCGTTAACGTGCTTTCCTACAACGGTGTCCAGCCCAGCATCAGTACCATGAGCGACAGATCCTATCCTTTACTGAAATCCCAATATCTGGTAATTTCACCCAATACGTCGGCCGAGGCCCGCAGGTTTTTAGAATTCATCACCTCCCCGGCAGCCGCCAAATTACTCCAGGCCACCGGTAACATGCCCACAAAGGCAAAATAGAATGCCGACACCGAACAACGATTCACATGCGGTTCGCACTACCACCACCTGGATTGCCGGCAGCGTGGCACTGTTGGTCGCCCTGATTCTGCCGCTCGGCTACTACACCCTTTCATACCAGTTTCTGGTGGGGGGACTGGAAGCCGAATCGGAGATAACCTCCACCATTATCGGAAGAGTTATCAACTCCAACCCGGATATGTGGCAGTTCGAACAGGTCCGTCTGGAGGAATTGCTGGAACAGCGCCGCCACGACAGACATACCGAGAACCGACGCATATATGATTTAAACAGCACACTGATTGCGGATAGCAATATCAATCTGGAACCGCCGTTGATCACCCGCAAAACGCCCCTGATGGAGTCCGGAGTACACGTCGGCACGCTGGAGATTCAGGCATCTCAGTTACCGATCCTTCTCAACACCGGCCGGGCCGGGTTGCTGGGGATTTTTTGCGGTTTTCTGATCTTCACTGCCCTGCGGACCCTGCCACTACGGGCCGTAGCCCAGGCGGAGAAATCACTGCGCGAAAGTGAAATGCGCTACCGGTCACTGGTTGAAAACGCCCCGGATGCCATTCTGGTCTACGGCAAAGAAACCATCCTGTACGCCAACCATTCCGCCGTAGAGCTTTTTCGCGCCAGGTCCCACGAGCAGCTGGTTGGTCAACCGGTTGCAACCATCTGTAAATCTGATCATAGCGAATTGGAAGGCAAGTGCCTGGAGATATCCGGCACTGACACCTCCTCCTGTTCACGCATGGAAATGCGATTGACACGACTGGATGGGACGATTGTCGATGTTGCCGTGGTGGGAATCGGTACGATCTTTAACGGAGAGCCGTCTGTCCAGGTCATCCTCCATGACGTGACGGAGCATAAAAGGCTGCTGGATGAGCTGCAGGACAAGATCATGCTGCTTGAGGCCGCCCGTGCCAACGTCAAACACCTGGAGGGTATTATCCCGATCTGCATGTATTGCAAGAAAATCCGGGACGACAAGGAAAGCTGGCTGCAGATGGAATCCTACATCTCAGAACACTCGGAGGCCCTGTTCAGCCACGGCATCTGCCCGGAATGTTTTCCCATGGCCAAAAACGACGCCCTGAAAGAGTGGAAATAGCCCCCCGGTCTCGTAATCTGATTAACCCGCCCTACGGACGGTGAAACTGCCCGTCATACGTATCCCCTTCATTGTCATATCGCCTGATCTCCAGATCCCGCTGATAACGAATCTGCTCGATGCGCTGTTTCAGCAGTTTGGCCGGCAGGTTACTGACCGTGACCAGCTCCCAGGGACCGCTGTACGTCCGCCCCCGATACCAGTATCCGCTATAAAACAGGTAGTAATTCAGGCTGTCATAAACGATGTCGTAGGGCACATCAATTGATACAAAGAAGTCCAGCTCCTTTGAATAGATAAACTCCGGGGCCTGATCCAGGTTGATCTCGGGAGCCGGAGCGGTCTGTTGGGGCTGAAACGGATCGCCGTAATAGTAGACCGGTGGCGGCGGATAATAATAGCGGGGGTAATAGTAAGGTTCGTAATATGCCGGCGGATATCCGAAGAAAAACGGCAAGCCGATACTGAAATGGACACCCCCCCGGCCACGACGTGCCGAGGCCGGATCAGCGACAAGAGCGATGCAGAGAAGAACTATGATGGAAACGATGGATTTCATGACATGCCCTCCTTCACTCATATTTGAGACCAGTATAGTCTCATTTCGTGCCAAGGGGTCATGGTTTTTGTCAGGGTGAAAGTGCCCGCATCCAGGCTGCGATGAACCACGGCACAGGAGGCAGGTCACACCCCATTAAGAGAGACAAAGGGGGCGCTGTTGATTAGTCAACTAATCAACAACGTCCCCTTTTGGTTCTTTAGGTTCGATTTTGAATTGTGAAAGTATTGCGTTGCTTAGCGTCTCGTACATCTGTCGAGACGCTTAACATTCAAACAGTGGGTACCGATTAATGCCGCTCTCCAGCCGTCCCTGGTGTTCCTGTATTAATCAGATATGACAAAGCACTGGCCTTGTAAACACCCGTTGCAGCATTCAGGGTTACAGATACGCTGTAATTCAGGATACCGTCATCCAGAAAATCAATTGAGTCATAAATCAGGCGGCGGGTGTAGCGACGGTTATGCGCAACGCCGCCTTTATCATGCTTCAACAGATTGTAGTTGAAAGCAGCACCCATGTTTAACTTGCCTGTAGCATCACTGGCCGAGATCCAGTTCTTGTTGCTGAAATACGGATACGACGAGGAATAATTGAATCCGCTGGCGGCCAGTTGAACTCTCAGAGCCTCCAACGCGGCCTGATAACGCGCTTTGTGGGTTGTCCCCTGAAATGTTTCAGCAGTTGTGTCGCTGCCAAGCCAGGCGATGGCAGCATTTGTCCCGGCCCCGCGCGTAGCATGGCAGTTGACGCATATCGGATTCAGAGCAGTATCGGTTGCGCTGTATTTGGTCAAAGGACTGAACGTGTGGCTGCCGGTACCATCAAAGCTGGCACTATTCAAATGGCAGCCGACACAGGGACCAAGTGTTGACTCAGCGTCAACTGCTGCGTTACCGGTAGTTCCCAGTCCGATATTGTCATGAGTATCTGCGACAGGAATTGAATAATCACGATCGGCATATTGGTATCCGCTTTTGCCAAATACCGTCCCGCCAGCAGTCAGATAGTGTGAATTTTTGAAACTTGTGTTTGAAAAATCTGAAGTGCTGTTTTTGATACTGTCTCCACTAATTCTGCCCGTATGGCATGCGACACAGAGATTCGAGTCTTTAGCATCAGGAAACAGTGTCGGAGCGTCAGTGTAAGGCGCCGTAAACTGGGTAATCTGGCGTACCCGATTTCCAAAATCATAACTGGTATGACATCCCTTGCACGTCAGAACTTCACGGGTAAAGTCTCCCGGTTGTGCCCATGTTGTAGTCGGCACGGTAAACCCGGACTGTACATAGTTTATAAATCCGGTGGAGGTATGACAACGGATGCAATCTGCAGTAGCCTTAAAATCCCTGTCCGACCAGGCGAGACCATCCACATTGCCATGTTTTGAAGCTGCCCAGTCCCTATGCTCCTGACCAATCCCCTTGTCAGCCTTATGTGGGTCATGACAGGCAGAGCAGTCAGTTTGGAAATTCTTGCTGGCATACATAGCAGATCTGGCACCTGCGTTTGTTGTGTAACTCTTGAAATGCGCTGTCGGCAGATAATTTTTGTGACACTCGAAGCATTTGCCGGAAGCCGATGGATCAACAAACGGGATAGGTCCTACACCATTGTGCTGCGCTCCGCCGCCGTGACACCCCTGACAACCGATGCCGTCCGGATAGTGCAAACCAGAATTTGGAACCAGATTATGGGCTGAGGCAAGATAATCTGTAACAATTACGCTGCCTGATGCGGAACCAATTGACGTCGAATGACATACCCGACATTTGCTTTCACTAACAGCTGCAACAGCGCTGCCCGCAGCAATACCGCTCTCCTTGCTGGAGCTTCCGCAGCCGCCTAGAAAGGCTGCCAGGGAAACCGCACTTAACAGCATGACACTTAGTTTCCTGATACTCATAGTTATCCTCCTCGTTTTTGGTGTTAACTTCTTAATACGTACCTGGCAGGTGGCACTTCAGGCAAACCTTGCCGTTAGATCTGTCCTTGTAATTGCCTGGTTTCCAGTTTCTGGGATGCGGGCGTGTCGCTCCGCTGGAGTGGCATGAGATGCAGACATCACCCTCTGGGTGGCAGGTTTGGCATGATTGCAGATTGCGACGCGCCTCGGTGGAATGATCGGCTCTCCAGTTGGTGGCGGCATACGTCTGGCGGTCAGCGCCAGCCGGATTGTGCGACTTGATATTCAGCGACCCCTTGGGAAAACGGCTGTGGCATGAGGTGCAGTATTTCTGGTCGTGGCAGCGATAGCACTGCTGCTGGTTATCTTGTGCTTTCAGCGGATGGATACTGATGAAATCGCTGCGATGGCTTCTGGGTTTGATGTCACGCCCGAAATTGCTTCTGGTAAGGTCGTCGGCAATACCGCCCCCCTGATGGCAGTCAAGGCACGACGCCTGATCATGGCACTGGGTGCAGTTGCTGCCGGCCTTGCCGGCTAGAACGCGATGACCGCGCAGAAAATCGGCATCATGGTTAGGAGCAACACCTTCGCCCTTGTGGCAAGAATTGCACTCCTTAATACCCATTTTGGCGTATTCGGAGTGGGACTCTTTTTTGTTGGCGTAGGACTGCTTCTGCAAGCACACCAGCCCGATACCAAGTACTGCAAGTATGAATACAAATTTTTTCACGTATGTCCCCCCCTTTCTAAAAATCGTAGTTGAAGGCAACTCGCCCAGTCCAGTCATCCTTGTAACGGGCATTAACGTTGTCTTCGACCCGCGCAGAAGCCGACATATTGTCCTTGATCCTGTATTTGCCACCAAACCAGAATTTGCGCGCAGTCTCTTCACCCGTAATCTTGTCGCGCTCGTACACGTCATAGTGGATTCCGCCGGCAAGATTCAGCTTTTTAGTGGCCTCATAGGAAACCTCTGCAATGCCGCCGTTAAGTCCGCCGCCGTAGCCGTTGCGGTGGTCAAAATTCAGTGTGAGCTGCAGGTGTTCGACAGGACGGATGCGACATCCGATTTCGAATACGTCGGCAGTCGCGTCTTCATAGTCCTGACGGCTGTAGCCGGCATTGACTGCGAACATGTCGTTGATGGTGTAGTCGACCCTGAACACGCCTTCCAGATATCGGCTGACTGCAAAGATCGAGTAAATTGATGTAGAATCGAAGGTGGGATAGCTCTGAAAATATTCGCCGGTCAGCACAAGGTTTGCCAACGGGAAGTATTTGACGCCGGCCAGCACTTCACTAAACTCTTCACTGGGAAGGTCATAGCGGGCATTGGCGTAGACCTTGAATGAATTGAACATGTATTGTTTGAATGATGCTCCGATCTGATCGCGCGCAAAACCGTCGTTGTCAAGCTTCAGGAAATAACTCAGCTCTGCATCCGTATTGCGGTAACCATGCAGATAGGTTGCAACGCCAAAGGCAAAATCACGAGCGTTTGTGGCCTCGCCGTCCAAATCAAAGAAAACGTTGCGACCGCCCATGACTGAAAAACCTAGCGGACCAACGTTCTTCAGGTCAATCTTGCCGCCGTCTATCAAGGCGCTCCCTGCAGCATAGTTGACAAACTGACGACCCACCCTGAGATCAACCTTGTCGAACAGGTTGGAATAGTCGCCATACAGATAGTAGAGCCGACCGTTCAGTCCCTGACCGCCACGAACGTCCTGGGTAAGACGACCATAGCCATGAAATGACAGCCTGTTATCCTTGTCGAGTTTTGTAACGTTCAAACTCAGATACTCACCGAATTCCGCAACCTTCTTGTTTGTAAAAATGTCGTTGTACCATGTGTACTGAGTTGAACTCCTGCCATGTACATCCGCCGACCAAGCTGCACTTGAAGTAAACAGCATGATTGTGCCGATCAGCAGGCAGAATATCCTTGTTAATACCATCAGAGACCTCCTTTCGAAATTGATGCCTTTACCTTTGTTATTCTCATGTGTGGCATATTGCTGATGACGCAGGGCCATGGTTTCTGAACGTGGCATCTACTGCATATACTCCAGCGCACTACTGCAACAGCGGGGCCAATCCGTTGATCGCCTTATAATTGCAATAAATTCAGCATGATATAGTGTATTTATCATTTTAATAATCTCTGAAGGTAAAGCGATTATGTTCAGTTTCGGACACCAGATAAGCGGTATTTGCGTTATCCTACTGAATTAATGAACTTTATTTCAAAAGAGATTGTTGTTCAATTTTCGACAGCCAAAGAGTTTAATGAACGCTGAGCGTAGCGAGTCCTTCTGGTAGGCGCAATAGCCAGAATTACAGGTGTTCAAATCTCAACATGGCAGGAAATGGGGATGAAACAGGAGGTTTTCTCGAGGACAACACTTTTATTTTACTGTACAGCGAAACGTGAGCAATACCGGGTTCATGACATGCCCTCCTTCACTCGTAATTGAGACCAGTACAATCTCATTTCAGGTCAGTCAGGGTGAAAGTGCCCGCATCCAGGCTGCGATGACTACGGCACAGGAGGCAAGTCCCAGCAGGGCATTCAGCCAGAAGCCGGGGCGCCCGTATCGCACCAGCAGATGTTCGGTCAGCAGCCCCAGAAAGCCGCCATAGATGAAACCGAACAGGTGAGCCCCCAGATCCGTATTTTTCCCCTCCGTCCCCAGCAGGGCCAGAAGAGCCACGGCTGCGGCTACAGGCAGCAGCCAGCGACGGCGCAGGTTATGCCAATGGTGGACGGTACTGAGCGCCGCCAAAATCCCCACTGCACCGAAAACGGCGGTGGAGGCGCCCACCGAGTTATGGGAGGATGACTGTACAGCGGCATTGACCAGATTGCCCAGTGTACCCGCCCCCAGCAGCAGAAACCAGGCCAGTCCCGAGCCGAGTTCCCGGCAAAGCAGCACAATAAAAACCCCGCCGATAAGCAGATTGCTGGCAAGATGACCCCAATCGGCATGCAGCGTCAGCGCAGTGACTGCCCGCCACCATTCTCCGGAAAGGATACGCAAGCTTTGGGCGCCGCCTTGTCCGACCCAATCCGGCAGGTACAGGCCGGCCTCGCTTATATCTATCTGCGTAATGTTGTGGAAGGTTGCCAGCAGAATCAGAACGGAAAGCGTTGCCAGCACATTCTCCTTCATCATCCGGTGCGGGAGAACGGCCGGCGGCCAGCCGCGATTGTTGGATTCAAAATTTCGAAGTTCATCATAGGCGCGCTGCAGGTGAAAACCTGGCACCAGCAACACGAACCCTTCACCCTGATTTTCAAGACAGCAGGGCACACCGCGGGAATCCAGCACCAACGTCCAGGTCCGGGCCTGACGACTGGTCAGCATCCCCGGCATACCCGCCGCGACGCCCCCCGGCTGAACGACATGCCACTGTTCCTGCTGTCCATCGCCATTTTCTGTGTGTTCAACCATACCACTTACAATAGGTACAGGATGTTGGGATTTCAACCGTCCGGCAGACAATTCCTGAAAATAATTGCCGGGACACGCGGCAGGGCATTACCCGCCCTCACCATCGGACATGATCTTCCTGACCTGTTCCTCATAACAATCGGGGCAGACACCATGGCTGAACTGGGCATCCAGATGTTCTCCGATATACTGTTCAAAACGCTGCCACATGGTGTCATCGTTGCGGATTTTTTTGCAGTACATGCAGATCGGAATGATTCCTTCCAGGCGCTTTACCCGGGCAATGGTCGCTTCCAGCTCGCTGTTGCGCCGTTTCAGTTCGTCGCGCTGCCGCTTCAACTCCAGGTGGACGTGCACCCGCGCCAGGAGTTCCCTGCTTTCGTACGGCTTGAGGACATAATCACTGCCACCCGCCTCAAATCCGCTGACAATGAACTCAGAGTCGCGCTGGCCGGTCAGGAATATGACCGGAACTTCGGCCGTATGTTGATTGGCTCGAATGGCCCGACAGACCTGGTAGCCGTCCATGCCCGGCATATTGACATCCAGCAGGACCAGATCCGGCACGCTGGAAAGGATCATCTCCAGCGCCTCGACACCGTTTCCGGCCTGACGGATACAGCAGTCAAATGATGACGTGATCAACTCCGCCACAACATCACGATTAATCTCGCTATCGTCAACCACCAGAATATCAGGCGGCGTAACGGTTTGCGTTGATTGTTCCATTAGCAACTCCTCTACGGCGTTACTCTACAAATCCCTGATGGCATCCTTCAATACACTCATTCTGTACGGTTTCTGGACAAAGCCGGCCAGACCCTTGCCCACGAATTTCTGCGTGACTTCCTGCTCGTTGTAACCGCTGCTCATGATGACTTTGACGTCCGGGTTCATCCGCCGAAGTTCGCGGAAGCACTGTTCGCCGTCCATGTGCGGCATGGTCAGGTCCAATATGACGAAGACGATGTCGGGGCGGTTCTTGAAGATTTCCAGGGCTTCACGGCCGTCGTTGGCGGTCAGGGGGGTGAAGCCCAGTTCTTTGAGCATTTCACTGCCGATGCCACGTACGGTTTCTTCGTCGTCCACCAGCAGGACGGCGCCTTTACCCTGCCAGTCGTCTTTGTGGGCGCCGTGGTTGAACAGTTCGGCGGGACGGCTGGAGGCGGGCAGCAGGATTTTGAAGGAGGTGCCTTTGCCTGGTTCGCTGTAGACTTTGATGGCGCCTTTGTGACCGCGGATGATGCCGAGGACGGCGGCCATGCCCAGGCCGCGACCGGTGAATTTGGTGGTGAAGAAGGGGTCGAACAGTTTGGCGAGGGTGTCTTTGTCCATGCCGCAGCCGGTGTCGGCGATTTCAAGGTAGACGTAGAGGCCTTCGGTTATGTTTTCATCGAGCCAGACGTCTTTGAGGTAGCTGTTGTCACAGTCCATGCAGCCGGTGGTGATGGCGATGACGCCGCTGCGGTCACCGATGGCTTCGGAGGCGTTGATGACCAGGTTCATGACGATCTGGCGGATCTGGGTGGCGTCGGCTTCGACGCTGGGAAGCGGATGATAGGGGTTAAGACGCAGGACAGCTTTTTTGGAGATGGAGACTTCCAGCATGTGCAGCATGTCTTCCAATAGACGGTTGAGGTCGATGGTTTCGACGACGAATTTGCCTTTGCCGGAGTAGGCCAGCATCTGCTTGGCCAGGTCGGCGGCCCGCGCGGCGGCCTGTTCGATCTTGTGCAGGTTGTCGACGGCCGGGGATTCCTTGTTGATCCGCATGAGGGCCAGGTCGGCGTTGCCCATGATGGCCATCAGGATGTTGTTGAAGTCGTGGGCGATTCCGCCCGCCAAGACACCCAGACTCTCAAGCTTCTGGGCATGCAGAAGCTGGCGTTCCAGTTTTTCACGTTCGGCATCGGCCATCTTGCGATCGGTTATGTCGATGGTGAAGCCGGCAATCAGACTGTGTTTTCCTTCACGGTAAATCGGGAATTTGATGGTCGTGTAATGTTTGTCTCCCAGATCTTCATCCAGCTGAACCGCCTTACCCCCTTTCACAATGGCAAGATCGTCGTTTGTAATCTTTTCGGCAAATTCCACCGGAAACAGTTCATGCATGGTACGGCCGCGCAGTTCGGTTGCCGGACGCCCCACCATATCGATAAAATTGTCACTAATTTCCACAACCCGGCTTTGCCTGCCGTCGATCTCCTTGATAAAGGTGTAGACCGGTGAATACTGCATGAAGAGCGTGAACAGCTCCTTGGTTTCCTGCAGTGACTGCTCGGCCTGCTTATGGTCGGTAACATCGCGGTGCAGTGCCAGGACCAAAGGTTCCGATGCCAGCTCGATCAGTCTCAGGGTAACCAGCACGTGGCGCTGTTCTCCATCTTTGCTACGGTGGGTCGTATCGAAACTGGCGATGCCATCACGGCGAACGATTTCAAGCATAGTGCCGATTGAATCTTTGGTCATAACGACATCTACATCAGCCACCGTAAGAAGACTGAATTCCTCGCGGGTATAGCCGAGCATGGCATGGGCAGCCATATTAAACTGCAGCGGCTTAAGCGACGGCACCTCCCAGAGAATGACACCGTCCGGCAGCTGATCGAACAGGGTCCGGTACAGAATCTCCGAATCCTGCAGGCGGATGGCCATCTGCTGCAAATCCAGGGACAGCTGATTGAATTCGGCAATATTTGAGGCTGGCCAGGCCCCCGTACCGCCACCACCACCGGCAATATCACGGGCGTGGTTGATCAGTGACGCGAAACGGCCGGCCAGTTTACGGGAGAGGATCACCGAGGCAACAACACTCAGCAGAATCGCCACCAGCATGCCGCACAGTGTGACCAGCGCCATGGTGATTGGTGTTCCGTACAGGGATGTATCGGTGCGGGCCACCAGCACGTGCCAATCCACGCCAGGAATCTGGACGATACTGCCGGTCATGCTGCTGTCCGAAAACCTGAAACGTCCCGTTGTGGGCAGATCGGACCGGATGCCTTCATGAACCAGGGGAATATTGCTGATATTCAGCTGCTGTGCCGTAAAACGGTTGCCATTATCAGCCACAATCTGCCCGGTGTGATCGACAATCAGAATCATACCGTCCTTGTCTGCAGCGACCTGGGACAGGAATTTCGAGAGAACTCCCAGATCCAGCTCGCCGATCACAACATTTTCCGCGCCTTTGACACCATACGCAACCGACAGTCCGCCATGAACAACAGACAGAAAGGTTTCGGACCAGAGCGTTCCGCCGGATCGGCTGAGATTCTGAAACAAGGGGTTGCGGGAAAGATTGATGCCGGACAGATCGCCCTGACGGCTCTGCTGTTCCCTATGCAGGGCCATGGCGGTCACGGCACCATTCGGCCTGACTGCGTAGAGGCTGCTGATGGAATCGGTGGCATTCAGCAGGGACGTTAAACGCTGCTGGAGCTGCGCAGGAGTGGGCTGCCCCTCTGTTGACAGAGCCGCAGCACCCCTCACAATCGAGGCCCCCGCCTCCAGATGGCTTTCCACCTGGATACTGACCGCCCGCGCCAACAGAAGCTGTCGGGTTTCGGCATCTTTTTTGATCTGCGGCAAGATCCACAGCACACCGATCAAAAGAACGACACCGAACGGAGCCAGAATTGCCAGAGAGGATTGCAGCGTGAGTATATTTCGTAATGGTTTGATGCGCATGCCTACTCCACAGTAATAAACGTGTTGCTCCGGATGGCGGTGACAAAGGTCTTGCGGTCGGCATCTCCGAACCGGTCAATCGTCAGCGGCTGCTGAACACCCTGGAAGTTTTTCCGGGCAAGAATCCGCTCCTTGAGGCTCTTGCCCGTGCCGTGATCACCGTAGGCCTCAAATGCCACCAGAGCGGCGTCATATCCAGCCACTCCCGCAAAACCAGGCTCCTGCTTGAACCGAGCCCGATAGGCCGCCAGAAATTCCTGAAAGCGGGGCGAAGAGTCGTTTCGGTTCAGAAATTGCGACACAATCACACCCTCTGCAGCGGTTCCGGCCAATTCTATAAAGCGCTCCGTGGAAGCCCACTCCGACATGGCTATCCGCTGCCCGGGCGCCAGCTTGCGGACCTGCTGGCAGATCAGCGCCGAATCCACGGCGTTACTGACGATAAGAACCGCATCGGCTTTCGCAGCAAGCAGCTCCTGAACAAGCGGCTGAAACGCCGTGTCCTTTCCGGACTGGAACGGTTTGAGCACGACTATCCTGCCGCCAAGTTTCTCAAAGGCGTTGCGAAAATCCCTGAGCCAGCTTTCGGTATAGGACTTGTTGTTGATGTCATAAATGGCGGCAACCGTGCGTACACCCATTTTCTCAAACTGGTAGCGGGCATTTTTTGAAGCGTAGTCCGTTGTCGATGCAATCACCCGCAGAAAGTTGTCATCCTTGCCACTCAGGTCAGTGGTTGTAACCGTCGGGCTGAGCAGAATGCTTTTTGATGCATCGATCTGCGGCATGATCGCCATAGCAATGTTGCTGGTCATGGGACCGATGATCAGCTCCACCTTCTGCCCCAGCATCTCGCCGGTCACCCGCCTGGCGGTTTCCGCATCCTGGGCATCATCCTTGACGATCAGCTCGATCTGGCGTCCGTTAACACCACCTGCGGCATTACGCTGTTCAACCGCCAGTTGAGCGCCATTGCGCCCCGCCACGCCAAGATCGGCTACCCGTCCGGTAATACCGCCGATAAAGCCGAGACGGACCGGTTCCGGCTTCTGGCAGGAACTCAGCAGAAACCAGGCAGCCAGAATAGGTACCATGCGAGCATATCCTGTTCCCCTCATGATCGTACACCTCCTGTTCATGTGATGCACCTTCTCATCACGGATCCTTTGGGCCGCAACACCGGCACGACAATACCCGCTCCAGTTCGGCGGTAAACGTATCCATGGAATAGGGCTTCATGACCGCCCCGGAAAAACCATTTGAGATGAAATCAGCAGCGACAGCATCCTGTGAATAGCCGCTCGACACGATCAGAACCGCCTCCGGGTCCAGAGCCCTGATCTGCCTGGCCGCCTCCAGCCCCCCCATGCCGCCCGGTACGGTCAGGTCCAGTATGACGGCATCATAGGGAGTACGCAATTCGAAAGCCGTCCGGTACAACTCCACTGCGGAACGTCCGTCTCCGCAGACATCGACCCGACAGCCGATCTCGAACAACATGACGGCCGCCACTTCACGGATCATCTCTTCATCATCCATCAGCAGCACCCGCTTGGCCAGGCAGCTTCCGGAATGTCGATTTTCCACGCCATGCTCCGGCGCCAACGGAGTCACAGACGCCGGGAGCCGTACAACAAACTCACTTCCGCACCCCGTTTCAGAGGTGGCCTCCACCGTTCCGCCATGCCGGACTATGATTGAGTACACCGAAGCCAGCCCAAGACCGGTCCCTTCCGACTTGGTACTGAAATACGGATCAAAGATTCTGGGAAGGATCTCGACCGGGATGCCGCCCCCCGTATCCCTGATCGAAACACGAACAAACCGATCCGTACTGTTCCCTTCAGCCTCATTTTCGGCCCGGACCGTAACGGTACCACCGGCCGGCATGGCTTGAACAGCATTGATCAACAGGTTATTCAACACCTGACTGATCTGCCCCTCATCGGCCTCCACCGCCCACAGATCCGGGGCAATGCTCAATTCCCCTTTGACACTGGAACCGCGCAGGGTGAATGAAACCGACTCTTCAATAAGTTGACCCATATCCATGGTTTTCTTGACCGGCTCTCCGCCACGGGCAAAGGTTAACAGCTGCTGAGTCAGCCCGCCAGCCCGTTTAGCCGCCTTTTCACACTCTGCAAGCCGCCCGGCGGCGCGGTGTTCGCTCTCGATCATCGTGCGGGCCAGGGAAAGGTTGCCGATGATGCCGGTCAGAATATTGTTGAAATCATGGGCGATTCCGCCGGCCAGAAGCCCCAATGATTCCAGACGCTGGGCCCGGTCCCGCTCCTGTTGCAGTTTCTGGATCTCGCTGATATCCCGCATGGCGGCCAGCAGAACCCTGCGACCGCCGAACTCGAAGTAGCGGGCGGTAATTTCCACCGGGAAAACAGTGCCGTCCTTTTTCCGATGGTAGCGTACCGGAATGACGACCTGCCCCTGACCTTCCGAAATACAGCGAGTGGTTTCCTCCGGCTCCGCCGACAGGTCGGTCGACCTGAGCTGCAGCAGCTCCTGGCGGGAATAGCCGTACATCTCCACGGCACTGTCATTGACATCGACATGCTGCAGGGTCTCCGCTTCAATGACGACAATGGCGTCCGATTCGGCATTGAACAGAATGCGATAGCGCTCCTCACTCTCCCTGAGAAGCTCTTCGGTTTTTTTGCGCGGGGTGATATCCAGAGCGATGGAGAGCAGCCGGTCGGCCCCATCGACATGGATGATTTCGGCAGAGTAGAGACAGACAACTGCGCGGCCATCCCTGGCGGTCAGGTTCAGCTCAATGTCATGTACCCATCCATCCCGGTTGAGAATGGCGATCAGTTTTTCACGTTCATCCGCTGTTAGCCAGCCCAGTTCTACTGACGTTCTGCCAATTACCTCACTCTGGCTGAAACCGGATATCTGGCAGAACCGGTTGTTGACTTCCAGATAGCGCCCTGTGCCAATATCACTGATTGACATGAGCAAGGGTGCCTGGCTGAATGCCTTGCAAAACTTCTCCTCGCTGGCCCGCAAGGTTTCTTCGTGCCTGAGCTGATCGCTGATATCCCGGAAAACACCTTCGACGCCGCAGTAGCCACCCTCCGAATCGTAGAGGAGGTGCGTTGAGGTCGCCACCGGCAGCGGCGTCCCGTCCTTGCGCTTCAAGGTCACCTGATACCCGGAAAGCGCCCCCTTCATTTTCAGATTGCTGATGAAGGCGTCGCGGTCGTCCGGGTCATGATAGAACGTATCACGAATGACCATCCCCAGCATCTGGCCGGGAGTGTCGTACCCCAGCAGCTCCGCACCGGAAGGACTGATCATGATCAGGCGCCCCTCCGCATCCGAGCGGTAGTAGACATCCTGCATGTTTTCAACAATGGAACGGTAGCGATCCTCACTGGCCATTAACTCCGCCTGAATGGCCACCTGCTCTCTCTGCGCCAGCTCACGCTTCAGAACTTCCCGCTGTAACTGCTCATTTGTCGCTGTCAGCTGGGCGGTCCGTTCTTCAATCATCCTCTGAAGCCGAAGCGGCTGACTTAACAGCCAGTAGAACAGCAGCGCCACAAAGAGGCTGAACAGGAGCACGGCCACAATTTCCAGGGACAGCAGCTCTGAAGAGTACCAGCCTGCCAGCGGAGAAACGGCCACTGTCCAGGTGCCGTTAGGCACCTCCATGGCGTGCAGCACCGGAGAAACGACGGCACTTCCACTCCGGGCAAAGACCTGCCGAACGCCCGTTTCGGGATGAACCCTGGAGATCTCGTAACCATACCCCCGCTCCACAAACCGCTGCATGTTGACAACCTTCAGCAGCTCCGGAATCCGGATCATAGCCGACGTAAAACCCCAGAAACGTTCTTTTCCACCCGGCTCCGTTATGAAAACCGGCTGATAGCCAATGATGGCAACACCGCCCTGAATCAGCTCAAACGGACCGGCCAGGGTGAGTTGCCGCGTACGGAGAGCCAGCAGGGTTTCCTTATTGCGGCCGGTATCCTCCTCCAACAGATTGTGACCAATGGCCTTTTCGTTGCCGGCCAGGGGGACGGCATAACGAATTATCCCGTCGGGGGCAAGCTGCAGACTGCTGATACCTCCATACAGACGCAGCATCTCGACGGCCAGACGATCAAATTCCTTGATGTCACCCTGCCCCTGACGCACAACCGCCGCCAGGGCATAGGTAGCAGAAAGGGAACGCGACAGGCGATCATTGATTTCGTCGGCAGCTTCAGCGGCTACGGTCGCGGCCGTACGTTGCCGCGCCTGCAGACGGTTGTTCTCGATGACAGCCACGGTCATACCGCCGAGCAGCAGGACGGCTAGACCAATCAGGACCGATATGGTCAGCACACGGGTCTTGCCGTGTGCCGGTATGGTTTGGTTGTCAACCATGGTCACAACCCCCGAATAGCAACCTTGAGGACACTCATCTTGTACGGTTTCTGGACAAAGCCGGCCAGACCCTTGCCCACGAATTTCTGCGTGACTTCCTGCTCGTTGTAACCGCTGCTCATGATGACTTTGACGTCCGGGTTCATCCGCCGAAGTTCGCGGAAGCACTGTTCGCCGTCCATGTGCGGCATGGTCAGGTCCAATATGACGAAGACGATGTCGGGGCGGTTCTTGAAGATTTCCAGGGCTTCACGGCCGTCGTTGGCGGTCAGGGGGGTGAAGCCCAGTTCTTTGAGCATTTCACTGCCGATGCCACGTACGGTTTCTTCGTCGTCCACCAGCAGGACGGCGCCTTTACCCTGCCAGTCGTCTTTGTGGGCGCCGTGGTTGAACAGTTCGGCGGGACGGCTGGAGGCGGGCAGCAGGATTTTGAAGGAGGTGCCTTTGCCTGGTTCGCTGTAGACTTTGATGGCGCCTTTGTGACCGCGGATGATGCCGAGGACGGCGGCCATGCCCAGGCCGCGACCGGTGAATTTGGTGGTGAAGAAGGGGTCGAACAGTTTGGCGAGGGTGTCTTTGTCCATGCCGCAGCCGGTGTCGGCGATTTCAAGGTAGACGTAGAGGCCTTCGGTTATGTTTTCATCGAGCCAGACGTCTTTGAGGTAGCTGTTGTCACAGTCCATGCAGCCGGTGGTGATGGCGATGACGCCGCTGCGGTCACCGATGGCTTCGGAGGCGTTGATGACCAGGTTCATGACGATCTGGCGGATCTGGGTGGCGTCGGCTTCGACGCTGGGAAGCGGATGATAGGGGTTAAGACGCAGGACAGCTTTTTTGGAGATGGAGACTTCCAGCATGTGCAGCATGTCTTCCAATAGACGGTTGAGGTCGATGGTTTCGACGACGAATTTGCCTTTGCCGGAGTAGGCCAGCATCTGCTTGGCCAGGTCGGCGGCCCGCGCGGCGGCCTGTTCGATCTTGTGCAGGTTGTCGACGGCCGGGGATTCCTTGTTGATCCGCATGAGGGCCAGGTCGGCGTTGCCCATGATGGCCATCAGGATGTTGTTGAAGTCGTGGGCGATTCCGCCGGCCAGGACACCCAGACTCTCAAGCTTCTGGGCGTAGAGCAGCTGTTTTTCCAGCGTGAGCCGCTCTTCCTCGGCCCGTTTGCGCTCGGTGATGTCCCGGAATTCGATCACCCGGACCGGGCGCCCCTTGTGTGTAACGTTTTTGCCCTGAATGGAAAGCGGATAAACCGAACCGTCCTTGCGGACCCCCTCCACTTCATAGCGCTGATCATAGCCGCTCTGGATATTCTGGACGACCAGTCCCAGGGAGTCCGGGGCGATCAGGTTCAGACCGTTCATACCGATCAGTTCTCCATGGCTGAAGCCGGTCATATCGGAAAGGCCCTGGTTACACTCCAGGATCAGACCTTTGTCGTGAATGATGATACCGCCGAATGAGGCCTCACTCAGGGCCTTGAATCGCTCCTCGCTTTCTCTGAGAATCGCTTCGGTATGTTTCAGTTCGCTAATATCGGTGATGTGCCCCACCAGGCCGATCAGATTTCCATCCCGGTCTTCATGGCGTCTTCCGGAAAGGTAGCCCCAGAAATCCGTACCGTCCTTGCGAATGAAATGCCGTTCGGTCGCTACGTGGTCAATTTCACCCATGACCAGCTTGCGCATCCTTTCATCGCCGGTAGTACGCTGGTCGGGGTGAACATGATCCGGATAGCTGGTCCGGAGCAGTTCCTCCATGGAATACCCCAGCATGGTGGCCAGGCGGTTATTGGCCAGTGTAATCCGGCCGGCCGGATCAACCATCAGGATGCCGGCCTGAGATGCCTCGAACAGTGCACTCAACTGCCCCTCGCGCCGACTCAGCTCCTGCATTGCCCGTTTCTGTTCGGTGATATCGGTAAAGGTGGTAATAACGAATTGCAGCTCGTCGCCATCGCCCCTTTCAAGCAGTACTGAAACCATGATCCAGCGCAGTTCTCCGCCATCGGGCAGATGCACTCCCATAATTGCGTTGCGCACCGGCAATCCCGTACGCAACGCCACCATAGCCGGATGCTCTTCGCCCGGCAGGTCGCTGCCGTCCTCCCGGAGGCATCTCCAACGCGGGTCCAGGGAGGTGCGCCCCATAATCTGATCACGACTCAAGCCAAGGATATGCTCAGCAGCAGGATTGGCTTCGACGATCGCACCGTTGAGATCCTGATAGACGACCCCCTGTTCCATCGACTCAAACAGGGTCCGGAATTTTTCGTGTGTCGTACTGATTTCCTGAGACATTGGATGCTCCGGCATAACAAGAAAATGGTGTCTCAAATATACCCGATAATTGCGGCAACTCAAGGAAGTGCGCTAAATAAATCTTGACGGTTTCACTCTCATAAAAAAACCTGGGTAGCACCGATCTCCCGCTCATGGTTCGACAGGCTCACCACGAACGGAAGATCAAGCATCAATGTAGTTTAAACCCGCCGTCCTGAGCTTGTCGAAGGAAGAACGGGTTTTAGCGGGGAATTGGTTCTACTCAGGCATAAAATAACCGGGCGGGGCTGGTGGCAATCTTTACAATTACGATGTTGTCGGTTATACAGTACCTGTTGAAACCATCTACGGGAGGAATACCATATGGCTGATATCAAAGGAACAAAAACCGAGCAAAATCTTAAGGATGCGTTTGCCGGGGAATCGCAGGCACGCAACAAGTACACCTATTTTGCCTCTGTGGCAAAGAAGGAAGGGTATGAAAAGATCGCCGCCATCTTTCAGGAGACCGCCGACAATGAGAAGGAGCACGCCAAGCTGCACTTCAAACTTCTGAACGGCATCGGTTCAACCGCCGACAACCTGCGGGCCGCCGCTGCCGGTGAAGAGGAGGAGTACACCGATATGTATCCGCGCATGGCCCGCGAAGCACGTGAAGAGGGTTTTGCCGATATCGCCTACATGTTTGAGGCCATCGGAAAGATCGAAAAGCACCACAATGAGCGCTACAAGAAGCTGCTGTCTGAAGTAGAGGCCGGCACCGCCTTCTCAAAGACGGAAAAAGTCAGCTGGAAATGTATGAACTGCGGCTTCATCCATGAAGGCGAAGAGGCCATGAAGATCTGCCCGGTCTGCAAACACCCCCAGGCCTATTTCGAGATGGTCTGAACTCGTTCGATCTGAAAATCAATAAACAGGGCATTTTCCGGAAGCGGAAAGTGCCCTGTTTCCTCACGGCAAACCATACCTGATTGCATCTGCCGCTAACGGTGCTATAACGTACATCAAGGCTGTTTACATTTCCGTTATTTTGACCTGTCAAGCGAACCCATGCGAATCGAATCTCACCTCCACGGCGAACGGGTTACCATTGATCCCGGGGAATATTACTCCACGTATCGACCGGGAGTCATATCAACCCTGCTGGGTTCCTGTGTAGCGGCATGCCTCTATGACCCCCGACTGGGGTTGATCGGCATGAACCACTTCATGCTCAGTAACACCCGTTACTCACGGGATATGCCGATTCACGTCTCCGAAGCCGGACGCTACGGCATTCATGCCATGGAAATGCTGATCAATGACATGATGTCCAAGGGCGTCAACCGCCGTCTGCTGAGGGCCAAGGTTTTCGGCGGGGCAACCCTGATGTACCGGGAGACAGAGACCAGCAATTTTTTCTGTGTCGGCCAGGTCAACTGCAAGTTCATCCGCGAATTTCTGGAGAGCGAGAGCATCCCGATTGTAGCAGAGGATCTGGGTGGTGATTTCGGTCGGGTCATCCATTTCTCCAACGGCGATTTTTCGGTCCACCGCCGTAAAATTAACCCCGGACGCAGCCAACAGCTGGCTCTGCGCGACCGCGACTGCTGGCAACAAGCTATCGAAAACCAGCAGCAGCCCAGTAACAACGTCGACCTCTGGTAGCCCCCTCCTTTATTATCTTCCGCAATTAACCACTAAGCCGGTCAAGCTAGTCTTTCAGCCGCTTCCTGTCGCAGAACCATCCGGCAACATTACACTTGACTAAAAATCCATATATGATAAAAACTACAAATTAAAATATATATATTAAGGAGTGTGGCTATGATTAAAGTTCCGGTAAAAAAAGTGGTTGGAAGTGCCTGTGTACTGCTACTGTTGCTACTTGGCACCGCATGGGCAGAAAACAACAAAGCCTGCCCGGCAGGTCTTGTAAAAGGGTTGACTCTTGATCAGGAATTTGGGGCAGGAACCCAGGAAAACACGCGCTGCATTGAGCGCCGACATAATCTGAAACTTGTTGTCCAGATCAACCAGCTCAATCATTACGGCTCCACGACACTTCCATACGCGCTGGGTAATCTGGACAATATCATTGCAGACTACGATATAACCTACGGGCTTGAGCGTGGTCGCGACTATGAAATAGTTGCAGTTGTAACCGGTCCCGCCGGAGTAATGATGCTCAACAACCGTGCAGCAACCCCCAATGCCAGGACCAACCCATTTCAGGCTCAGGTTGAAACGCTCATCAGCAAAGGCGTACAATTCCATCTGTGCCAGAATACCGCCCGCACCATGAGCATAAAAAACGATCAGCTGATTCCGGGAGTCAAGTTCGTAACAGCCGGAGTTTCCGCCCTGGCCGATTTCCAGCTCAAGGGTTACACGTATCTGCAGCCTTAATTTGAAACCTGAGCAGCACTGATCTCCCGCTCATGGTTCGACAGGCTCACCACGAACGGAAAATCAAGCATCAATGTAGCTAAAACCCGTTCGTCCTGAGCTTGTCGAAGGATGAGTGGGTTTTAGCGGGAAATTGGTTCTACTCAGGATTTGAAATGACCTGACTCTAACCTGCTTTACAGAAAAGGGGTTACGCTTCGACCGTAACCCCTTTTCTGTGAGCCGTCCTTTCCCCTGGCGAACCGCAGCGCCAACACACCAACAGCACCAACACCTGGAAACATATCACGATTCCAAGCCCTGTTCCGCTCCTTTTACGCTTGACGCTGCCACCCCGAACGTCTAAAACTGATGCCATGGATTTCACTAAACACCTTAATTCACCACAAAAAGATGCAGTTTTGCATGATGAAGGACCTCTTTTAATCCTGGCCGGTGCCGGTTCGGGCAAAACACGCGTGATCACCCACCGCATCGCCCATCTGATCCATAATTGCGGCGTGCGCCCCTGGAACATCCTGGCGGTGACCTTTACCAACAAGGCCGCCCGGGAGATGGCCGAGCGGGTCCGGAAGCTGCTGGGCGGCGGCGACTGTCCGCTGATCGCCACCTTCCATGCCGCCTGCGGCCGCATCCTGCGGCGGGATATCCACCAGCTCGGCTTCCAGTCATCCTTCGCCATCTATGACGACCGCGATTCGGAACGGCTGCTGAAGGATGTTCTCAAGGATATGAATCTGGATGAGAAGCGCTTCGCCCCCAAGGCGATCGGTGCCCGCATTGATGACTACAAAAACCGCGGACTGTTCCCCGAAGAGATTGATTCCGTTGCGACCGGTGACATCTACAATGCCAAAATCGTTCAGATCTACGCCGCCTATCAGGATCGTCTGAAAAAGTGTAATGCCCTGGATTTCGGCGACATGCTGATCCAGACCGTGCGGTTGCTCTCGGATTTCCCCGAAGTGCGCCGCAGCTATCAGGAGCGCTTTCAGTACATTCTGGTGGATGAATATCAGGATACCAACCCGGTGCAGTACGCTTTGATCCGCCTGCTGGCCGGTGAGCGCCGCAATCTGTGCGTTGTCGGTGATGACGATCAGTCGATCTACTCCTGGCGCGGGGCCGACATCCGCAACATCCTGGAATTCGAAAAGGATTTTCCGGGCGTCAAGGTCGTCCGACTGGAGCAGAATTATCGTTCCACCGCCACCATCCTGACCGCTGCCGGTGAGGTTGTGAAACGTAACTTCGGCCGCAAGGGAAAAACCCTCTGGACTGACAACCCCAGCGGGGAAAAGATCCGCTACGAGCGGGTCGAATCGGACCGTGAAGAGGCCCGTTTCGTCAGTCGCGAGATCGCCCTGCTCCGTTCCCGGGGGATACCGCTGGAAGAGATGGCGGTCTTCTACCGCACCAATGCCCAGTCACGACTGGTGGAGGAATCACTGGTGGGAGAGGCGCTCCCCTACCACATCGTGGGTGGTGTCCGCTTCTATGCCCGTATGGAGGTCAAGGATATCCTGGCCTATCTGCGTGTTCTGGATAATCCTTCCGATGAGGTCTCACTGAAGCGCATCATCAACATCCCGGCCCGGGGCATCGGCCATTCTACGATCGACAAAATTTCCGAGCAGGCCGCCAGAGAGGGTCTTACCTTTAACGAGGCCATGATTCTGTCAGCCACGAACGCACTCCTCTCCGCCAGTCCGCGCGGCAAGGTGGCCGCTTTCAGCGCGCTGCTGGAAGGATTCCGTGAACAATCCGCCACCCTTGCACTGCCGCAGCTGGCCCAGACGGTTATGCAGGAAAGCGGCTACCTGTCTCGCCTGAAAGAGAGCCGCGACCCGGATGATGCCGAGCGTCTGGACAACCTGGAACAGCTCCTGGCCGCCATGGAGGAGTTCGTTGAAAAGAACCCCGAATCCGGGCTGTCGGAATTTTTGGAGCAGGTTTCACTGGTTTCCGACCTGGAGCAGGGAGAAACCGGCAAACCATCCGTGACACTGATGACCCTGCATGCCGCCAAAGGGCTGGAATTTAAGGCCGTTTTCATGATAGGTATGGAGGAGCGTCTTTTCCCGCACATCCGGGCACTGGACGATCTGGACGGTATGGAGGAGGAGCGCCGCCTCTGTTACGTCGGCATGACCCGCGCGCGCGAACGGCTCTATCTGCTGAATGCCCGGCGGCGCTACCTGTTCGGCCAGGAGCAAATCAACCTGCCGTCGCGCTTTCTGAAGGATATTCCGGGGGAACTGATTGAGGACGGGGGATCACTCCCTCCCCATCAAGGTGAGGGGCGGGGTGGGGATGGGTACAACAGATTCGCGACCCCATATCCGAGAATGACTGATGCAAGACATTTCTCCAAAGGAGAGGAAAAGCTGCACAATCTGGCCTCCATCAGTCAGACCATGTCAAACGATATCGAGATCGTCCCGGAACCGCCGGAGGAGAATCAAGGCATTTTCCTCGGCATGAAGGTCCGGCACGCCAAATTCGGGGTTGGCACCATCAGAAAGATCGAAGGGGCCGGCGAAGAGCAGAAGGCCATCGTCTGGTTCAACTCCGTCGGACCGAAGAAGCTGCTGCTGCGATTTGCCGGGTTGGAACGGGCCTGACCCTAAACGCTGTGCGACAGGATTGCAGATGGATCCTGTGAGGATGCTCCATGAAAATCCTTGAAAAATATTTCAGTTATCTGGAAGCCAAGGGAAAAACGTTCAATTTCCTGCTGGGAATATTATGCGTAACGCTGATCGGCGCCATTGATATCACGGCTCCCAACGAGGCCACCCATTCATTCCTCTACCTGATCCCTGTGGCGATTGTAACCTGGTTCAGCGGCATCGGAGCCGGACTCGTCATGGCCCTGATCAGTACTGCCTTCTGGTCGGTCAACAACGTTACCAACAGTTTCAGCATAACAGCCTGGAACATCCTTTCCACAAGCGCGTTTTTCAGCGCCATCGCCGCCCTGCTCCATAAGACTCACACCATGTGGATTAACGAAAGTACCCTCTCCCGCACCGATCACTTGACCGGCGCCAAGAATATGCGGGCTTTCACGGAAATCGCCGAATACGAAATACTGCGTTCTGAGCGCGAAAATCTCCCGTTTTCTCTGGCTTACCTTGACCTGGATAACTTCAAGATGATTAATGACACTTATGGCCATGCCGCTGGTGATGCGGTTCTGAAAACCGTTGTGGAGGAAATTGTGCGCAATCTTCGCAAAACCGATGTGGTTGCACGCCTGGGAGGCGATGAGTTCGCAATTTTTTTCCCGGAAACGGATCAGACCTCCGTCCGCATTGTCATGGAAAAGGTCACAGATGAACTTATGAGCATCACCGAAAAGAATGCATGGCCGACTACCTTCAGCATCGGCGTGCTGACCTGTTCCGAGGGTGCCTGTAACCTGGATGCCATGATTACAACCGCCGACAAATTGATGTACACCGTTAAAAACAGCGGTAAAAACAACATCCATTACTCTCAATATCCCTTCAGACAAACCACATCCCCTGCAGGGACTCCGGAATGACCACCATTTAACTCAGCAGAATCCGGTAGTGCGCTTCGATCATGGCGCTGTTATTCACGACGTGGACCACATTTGTATACCTGGCGGAAACATGCACGGACTTGATCTCATTATGACATTAACCGGCGGGCTAACTGCGGCGCTGCTCTTCGGATACCTGACGCATCGTCTGGGACTGTCGCCGATCGTCGGTTATCTCCTGGCAGGCATTGCTGTCGGAGGGCATACTCCCGGATTTGTTGCCGATCATGCCACGGCTGAACAGTTTGCCGAGGTTGGCGTCATCCTTCTCATGTTCGGTGTCGGACTGCAATTCCATGCCAAGGAGTTGCTGGATGTGCGGCGTGTAGCCATCCCCGGGGCCGTGTGCCAGAGTGCCGCAGCCACTCTGCTCAGCTGCATTGTCGCACGCTGGCTGGGATGGAGCTGGGCGACGGGAATTGTGTTCGGCCTTGCAGTGTCGGTGGCCAGCACGGTAGTACTCCTGCGGGTGCTGGTGGACAACAATGAACTCCACACCCCCACCGGGCACATAGCCGTTGGGTGGCTTGTGGTCGAAGACCTGTTCACAGTCTTCCTGCTGGTGATCCTCCCGGTACTGTTTGGTGCCGGAGCGGCAAGCACAACAAGCCTTCCCGTGGCCATCGGCCTCTCTCTGGCAAAGATTGCCATCCTGGTCGCACTGACCATGTATGTCGGTGGCCGACTGGTTCCCTGGATTCTGGAGCGCGTTGCCGCCACCCGTTCACGGGAACTCTTCACCCTGACGGTCCTGGTGCTTGCTCTGGGGATTGCAGTCGGCTCAGCACGGCTGTTCGGCGTATCGATGGCACTGGGAGCATTTCTGGCAGGCATGGTGGTGAGACAGTCGGATTTCAGTTTCCGGGCAGCCTCCGATGCGCTACCGATGCGGGACGCCTTTGCGGTCCTCTTTTTTGTCTCGGTGGGGATGCTCTTTGACCCGTCCCACCTGATGAAGGAGCCGGGCATCGTACTCACCACTCTCTTCATTATCCTGCTGGGAAAGCCGCTGGCAGCCCTGATTATTGTACTTGTCCTCAAATATTCACCCCGCGTTGCCATCTCCGTTGCCGTGGCCCTGGCTCAAATCGGAGAGTTTTCATTCATCATTGCCACAGTCGGCAGAGAGTTGGGAGTCCTGGGGCAGAGCGAAGCCAATACTCTGATTGCTGCATCAATCATCTCCATAAGCCTCAATCCGCTCCTCTACCGGCTTATTGAGCCCTTTGAAACTCACTTCAGGCATACGCGCTGGTGGCAGCTGCTGGAACGACGGTCTAAAATCGCAGTTTCCCACCCTCTGGTTGATATACCGTCTCACCATCCGGTTTCGCGTGATCGTGCGATTGTGGTAGGGTATGGGCCAACCGGTAAAATGCTGGTACGATTGCTGGGAGAAAATGAAATCGACCCCGTTGTCGTGGAATTAAATCTGCAATCATTCCGTTCGCTTCAGGCCGAAGGGCATGCAGCAATCTACGGTGACGCCACTCTTCATGACACTTTGATACAGGCCGGGGTTGAGGGTGCAGCATTCCTCATATTGACATCGGCGGGCATGCCTGGCTGTGAAGAGGTGATCCGCGTGTCCCGCAGTCTCAATCCGGATCTGCGCATCATTGCACGGGTTGCGTATCTTCGGGATATTCCGGCCCTGCGCCGTGCCGGTGCGGATGCTGTATTTTCAGGAGAAGGTGAGATCGCACTCAACATGACCGAACATATGCTGCGCAAGCTGGGAGCAACGGATGAACAGATTGACCGTGAACGGGAACGGGCAAGAACCGAGTTGTCGGGTGCTGCACTCGATTGATACTACCGACCTCACCATAGCGGTTACTCGTGATCCTGACCCGAATGAATCCAAAACATGCTGTCAAGATACGAATGCAACACATGAATATCATTGGGTGACACATGCCGTATGAAGCGTTGAAAGATATAGAAATCCTGTTCGGACTTGCCCTGGTTACCGTCATTCTGTTTCGGAGGCTGATGTTCCCCTCGATCATCGGTTTCCTTGTCACGGGCGTTCTGGCCGGCCCCCATGCGCTGGCCTTCATCAAAAATACCCACCAGGTCGAGCAGATGGCCGAGATCGGCGTGGTGCTGCTGCTCTTCACCATCGGCATTGAGCTCTCCCTGAAAGAATTGATGCGGATCAAGCATCTTGTCCTCTGGGGTGGCGGATTACAGGTGTTGGTGACCATTCTGGCGGTGGCCGCCGTCGGCGTCGGGTTCGGATTTCCGGCCAGCCAATCGGTTTTTTTCGGGTTTCTGGTGGCCCTATCCAGTACCGCGATCCTGATGAAACTGCTGATAGATTCCGGCCAGGCTGATTCGCCCCAGGGCAAGATGGCTCTGGGGATCCTTATCTTTCAGGATCTCTGCATCGTACCGCTGATGCTGGTAACCCCGCTTCTGGCAGGGGATGGCGGCGGGCTTATGAGTGTTCTGGCAATCTGCGCCAAGGCCGCAGCCGTTGTTCTGGCCGCCCATTACGGTGCCCGCTTCCTGGTACCGTGGATCTTCAAGCAGGTTGTAAAGACCAGAAGCCGCGAACTCTTCATCCTGACCATCATTTTTATCGGCCTGGGCACCGCCTGGCTTACGGCCATGGCCGGTCTATCTCTGGCTCTGGGGGCCTTCATTGCCGGCCTGGCAATCTCCGAATCCGAGTACAGCCATCAGGCATTGAGTGATATCATCCCCTTTCGGGAAGCATTCATGAGCCTGTTTTTCATCTCGGTCGGCATGCTGCTCGACCCGGACATACTGGTCAATCATCCATTACTGATCGGCTCGTTGGTGGTAACCATCCTGCTGATAAAGACTCTTGTCACCACCGGAGCCGCCATGACGCTGGGGGTGCCGATGCGAATCGCAATCATCGCGGCCCTTTCCCTGGCACAGATCGGTGAATTTTCCTTTGTCCTCTCCCAGGCCGGGCTTACAGTCGGACTGCTCACCCCGGATCTGTATCAGATTTTTCTGGCGGCCTCCATCGCCACCATGGGACTGACGCCGGTCTGCCTCAAATTAGCCAACCCGGCTGCAGATTTCGTCATCGGTCAGCTTCCGCATACGTGGACACGCGGCCGGGGTGTGCTGGCCCGGAACGAAAAAACCATCTCCCTGAACGATCATGTCATCATAGTCGGATACGGCGTTAATGGGAAAAACCTGGCTCGGGCGCTTAAAAACCTTAAAATCGGGTATGTGGTCATTGAAACCAACCCGTTTACGGTTAAAAAGGAAGGGAAAAAAGGTCAGCACATACTGTTTGGAGATGCCTCCAAGCAGGAAGTATTGGCGCATGCCCACATTTCAAATGCCCGCGGCATGGTGGTCGCAATTTCGGACGCGGCGGCCAGCAGAAGGGTGGCGGCGCTGGCACGCCAGCTGAATCCATCGCTTCATATTATTGTCAGAACCCGCTACATTCTTGAAGTTGAACCGCTGTACAAACTGGGGGCCAACGAGGTCATACCGGAAGAGTTTGAGACATCTATCGAGATTCTCTCGCGCGTCCTGAGGAATTACATGGTGCCGCACGCCGAGATCGAGCGCTGCATCACTGAGGCACGCAGCGACGGCTACGACATGTTCCGCTCCTTGAGCCGACGGCACAGTCATGCCGTCGGCATCAGTGGCTATCTCTCCGGGGCGGAGATCTCCACATTCCGCGTTAAAAACGGCTCGCAGCTGGAAGGCAAGGGACTGCGGGAAGGAACCATCCGAAGCATGTCCGGCGCTTCGGTATTGGTCATAAAACGGGGTGAAGAAGTCGTCCCGAATCCAGACCCTGTCTGGGAGTTGCAGGAGAACGATCTTGTATTGCTGCTGGGGACCCCGGAACAACTTGCTGCAGCTGGAAGGCTGTTTGAGGCGTAGGCTGACCAGGCCAATTGACGCTGATGGAAAAACGATAACAGAGGAGGAGATATGGCGTTTAATAAATTAGGTTCAAGTTTTGTGGTGGCGATTGTTCTCTGGCTGGCAGTCGGCCTGTTCCCGGCAACAGGCTGGTCATCCACTGCCGATATCAGGTTGGCCCGCAAGCAGTCCGTATACGTGCCGGTCTACTCAAACATTATCAGCGGTCCACGCAAACGCCCGATTCATCTGGAAGCCACCCTGAGCATCAGGGGCACCGATCCCACCACTACCTTGAGAATCACTGCTATCGACTATTACGACACCAACGGCAAACTGGTCCGGCGCTATCTTAAAGCGCCACAATTGCTGGGAGTGCTGGCCTCTACCCATGTACATATAGAGGAGCGGGATATCAGTGGCGGCATCGGTGCTAACTTTATAGTTCGCTGGGAAGCGGACCGGATTATCAATGCCCCAGTTATCGAGTGCCTGATGATCGGTGTCTCCGGTAGCCAGGGTATCTCCTTTGTCAGCCCAGGACAGGAAATCAGGGAAGAAGCCCCCTGAATTTTCAATGTAACCAAGTCAATTATCCTATTAAAAGCATTTTAAACACGGAGGCACGGAGAACACAGAGTGAAATTTGATACTTATAGGAGATACAACAAGTTTTATGGTTTACCCAAAAAGGTTTTTTGTATTATCCCTTAAGCCTTTGGTTTCTCAGTGTTCTCTGTGGCTCTGTGTTAATGAACTGCCGTTTTTTAGGATTATACCACCACACTGTGCAGATCGCGCCGGCGGTAGCGCCAGGCAAAGGCCGCCCCGCGGAAGTACCAGTCGATCAGAAACACACCCCAGACGGCATACAGTGAGAGGTGCAGCAGATCGGCCGCCACCCAGGAGAACGCCACCCGTATCCCCCACATCGCCACCAGCGTCACGATAAAGACATAAAAGGTATCGCCGGTCCCCCGCAGGCTGCCGGCATACACAAACGATATGGCCAGCGGCACCTGGGCAAAGGCCACCAGCCGCAGAAACATGCTCCCCTTTTCGATGACATCCGCATCATGGGTGAACAGCCCGATCAAAAATCCCGGAAAGCAGAAAAACAGTAGTGCCATGACCGTCATCACCCCAACCGCCAGCCGCAGGGCTTCGTTGTGGCTGATGCGCGCCCGGCGAATCTTTCCGGCCCCCAGGGACTGCCCCATCAGGGTGGCGGCGGCGATCCCCATGCCGGCCCCCGGCATGAATGACAGTGATTCAATGGACAAGCCGATCTGGTGAGCGGCGTAGGCCGAGGTGCCGTAGCTGATAATGACGCTGGAATAGAACAGCTGGCCGCTCTGCTGGGCGATGCGCTCCAGCGCCACCGGCCACCCCACCCGCCAGATCCGACCGAATATCGGAAGATCGGGGCGGCTGAAGGTTATATATTTTTTGCGCAGGGCCTGGAACAGCAGATAGCAGAAACCGACACACTCCGAGGTATTGATGGCAATAGCGGCCCCTTTGACCCCCAGTGCCGGGAGTCCCCATTTGCCGTAGATCAGCGGCCAGGCCAGCAGCACATGCAGAATGTTGACCAGGATAATGGCTTCCATGGGGGTGCGGGTATCACCGGTGCCATGCATGACCGCCGACAGGACATTCAGGCCGGTGGTCCAGATCAGCCAGAGGAACACCAGCCGGATATACTCGGCAGCGAAGGCCTGTACATCGGCCTGGGCACCCATCAATCGCGCCAGCTCCCCGCCCCACTGCGAGCCGACCAGCGAGCAGGCCGCCGTCATGAACAGGCAGGCCAGACAGGCTACCAGCGCTGCCTTTCCAGCGTCCTCCCGCCTGTCAGCACCCCACAGGTGGGCAATTACGACCGTGGTTCCGGTGGAGAGCCCCCAGAATACCGTCATGGTTACAAACATCAACAGCTGCCCCAGCCCTGTAGCCGCAATGGCGGCCGCCCCCAAACCGCCGGTCAGGAAGATATCGACGATCGAAACCAGCCGTTGGAACAGCGACGACAGCAATACCGGCATGGACAGCCGGAAGACGTTCCGCCGGATTGAGACCGGCTTGCGTGATGAGGATGTGGAAATCGGGACCGGCATCATGTATCCATGGTTCTGGCGGAATTGACTCGAAACAACAGGCAAAAAAAAACGGGACTCTTAGCGAAGTCCCGTGGAATGCGAGTGACTACCGGACCTGATACTACATGAAATCCAGCAGGGACAATTGTGAAAGCTTGGCGGTGGCAGCCAGTGATGCTTCGAATGCATTCTTTTCCGTGTTGAGTTGCACCCCCAGCTTGACCATATCCACATTCTGGACATTGCCGACAACATTCGCAAGTGTGTTTTTGTTATTTTCGTTGAGCTTGGTCATGTTATCAACCCGGATCATGCGGGAAAGATTGATATTAACGGCATTGAACACCTGTTTGGCAGCCGGGGCCAGGGACTGTATGCCCGCAGCCAGACGGACCGGGTCACCAGGGGTTACACTATCTCCGACCCCCGCAATCAGGTCATCGTACATGGCAAATATGTTTTGGGTTCCATAACTTGGATTTGCTCCGACTCCCTGCAGCAAACGGTCACCGGTAATACTGATTGTCTGGATCGTATTGGCCGCAATCTCGATCTGCCGTTCAGTGCCGTCCCCGGAATATGCACCGGTCGCGTCGAACGGCGGCACAAGATTGTTTGACCCGCCGAAAATGTACTGATCACCGTACTGGGTATTGGCGAAGTCAATAACCTGTTTTTTCAACTCAATCAGCTGGTTTTGCACATTCTGGCGTTCGCTTGGATCAGAACTGACACTGTTCATGGTGTTCATCAGCGATTTGGTCTGCTGCATGACATCATTGATGCCGGTCAGTGCCGTGTTGCTGAACTGCATCCATGACTTGGCCTTGATAATATTGGCATTATACTGGTCAAAAGCCTTCATTTTATCGCCGATATCAAGCAGCAGACGGCTGGCAATCGGATCATCACTGGGACGGTTAACGTTCTGGTTCGATGTGATTAATTCCTGAAGCCGGTCGAGACGGTTACGCCCCTGTTGAATGTTATATACCGAGGTATCGGCCGACATATTTGCTGTTACTCGCATGGTAACTCCTGACTCGTGTAATTGGTCAACACGTGCGCCGTGACGCTATCGTATCATCCCGAGGACTGTGTCCATCATCTCGGTTGCCGTGCTGATGAGTTTGGCCGAGGCCTGATAAGAACGCTGATATTTAATCAGATTGGTCAGTTCCTCATCCAGGGAGACGCCCGAATTGGATTCCCGCAATGCGATCAACTGTTTGCCGAAGGCCTCATCCTGAGATACGGTTTTTTTGCTTGAAGCCACATCCAGTCCTATTTTGCTGATCAGACCATCCAGATAGCCGTTAAGGGTCAGCGTGCCGCCGCCCATCATTTTTTGACTGTGCAATTTTGTCATCTGCAGGGCGTTCCCGTTATCTCCGAGCAAGAGCACGCTGCTCGATGCCGCAATCTCCGTGGTGCCGATTGCCGGATTGAGTCCAAAGGTTGCAGCCGTTACGCCTGCCGGATCAAAAAGATCCTGACCCGGATTACCGCCCAGATCAAAGCCGGCGGCATGTACAATATTTACCTGGGTAGTGATGGTTGCTGCCAAGTCATCCACCTGTAGTTGATACGAAGGGACGATTGTGTCCCGCAACACAAGTGTTGCCCCCAGTTGGCCGGTGGTCGGTTGCGGTACTAACGGTGTCAGACCGAGGCCGACCGGAGTCAGTTCAACCGCAAACCGGGTCGGATTGGTCGTCATATCAAGAGAAAAGGCACCGGCGGTCGATCCTGTGACCAATGGCTCACCGCTACCGGCCAATCTGATGTCGGTCGTACCATCAACGTTTTCCGTGAATGAAATGCCGATCTGCTTGGACAGATCGCGTACCAGTTGGTCACGGCGGTCTCTGGTTTCATTGGCATTGCCGGCTACCAGTTCGGTGGTCTTGATCTGACCGTTAAGCTGGGCGATGTCCTTGAGGGTCGCATTGATACTATCAACCAAAGGTACCAGTGAGGAATTCTGTTGAGCAATGGTGTCGTTCAAAGTCCTGCTGATCATCCGGAAATTGTCGGTCAATATTTGTGCATTGGTAATCACAGATTGCCGCTCAGCCGTTCCGGTGGGATTAACCGTCAGATCCTGCCAGGCACCGAAAAAATTGGAGATTGCCACTCCGATGCCATCGTTTACAATCTCATTGAATGCCGGTTCTATCTGCTGCAGCACCGCCGATTTAGTCGTATCGAATCCTTGAGTCGTCTGGGCGTTTACCATCTGTTGCTGCAATAATCCGTCATAATAACGCTCGACTGTGGCAATTTTTACCCCGGTACCCATCGGAAAACCATTGGCGGTTGTTGGCGGAGCGGTTTCCAGAACAACCCGCTGCCGTGAGTAGCCGGGTGTGTTGACATTGGCGATATTTTCGCTGGTCACTTCGCTGGCCACACGGTAGATGGTCAGACCGTTCTTGCCGATCTCCATTGCTGCACTGAGTCCCATGTCAGGCCTCCCTGTTGATCAATACCGATCCGGCCGGACGTTGCTGATAGCTGCCGGAGGCGCCATAGGTACTGGTTTGATTGACGATGCGTGAAATGAATTCAAGGGAACTGCTCACTGATGAGGCAAATTTTTCTGCAATATCCCGGTTAAGTGCCAGCAGATCCCTAACCTGCACGGCCAGCTCGTTCAGCTCGGAATGAAGTCGGGGAAGATCTCGATTGCCCTTCCGGCTTGCGATCACAACCAGTTCGCCCAACGAGGCACCGGCTGACAGGCCTTCAGCCAAGGCACAGTCATGCAGGGCTGTACGAAGCACGGCTGTATGGGCAAACATGCGTGACGATAGATCCTCTTTTCTGGCATTAGTTTCCGCCATGGCATCAACTTTGACATCAGCAAGCTGGTCCGTCTCCTTCTTCAGGAGGTCATGTAACTCTTTCATAAGATTGAGCTGCTGCTCAAGTGCAGCCACAAGATTTTTCATGGTACATCCAATCCAAGCCGGAAATACAGTCGCGCTGCTATTCCTTCGTATCGACTGTTCGCTTCACTTTCATGGCTTCCTGGCGGACAATGTCCTTTTCAATATGCCTCGCCAGACCGAAGCCGCCCCGCTTAACCGTAGCGTCCACATACTCCTGATCAAGCATGGAACGATAGATTTCCTCACCATGACCTCCATCGGTCAGTTTATCTTTGCCGACCGTTTCCCGCATGGATTTCAGCATCATTCCAATAAAAAGCCCTTCAAAATCCTGGGCAACCTTTTTGGCCTGCTGCCTCTGCTTTTCGCTCAAACCGCTGGCAGAATCACCGGCACGTTGAAGTCGAAGCACTTTCTCGGCTGCATCGTCACCTGCCATCGGTATGTGCTGCTGCGTAGGAAAAATATCCATGTGCCTGCTTTCTTATCGCGTTCTGACCGAGTTACTTGAGGGCGGCGTCTAGATAATGGTAAGTTCAGCCTGCAGGGCGCCGGCGGCCTTGACCGCCTGCAGGATACTGATCAGGTCACGGGGGGTGACACCCAGAGCGTTCAAGGCCCGTACCACATCGCCGATACTGGACCCTTCCGGCATCACGGTCAGTCGGGAGATCTCTTCCTTGACCTTCATGTCGGTGCGGGGAACCACAACGGTTTCGCCCGTCTTACTGAGCGGCGATGGCTGTGACACCTTGGGGGTTTCCTTGATTACGAGCGAAAGGTTGCCGTGGGACACCGCCACAGTCGATATGCGTACGTTATCACCCATGACGATCGTACCGGTACGTTCATTCAGTACCACCCGGGCCTGGATATCCGGTTTGACCTCCAGCACTTCCAGCGCAGCGGCAAATTCAACCGTCCGGTTGGCATAGGAGCCCGGAATCTGCAGCACAACCGAACCGGGGTCCGTGGTGGTTGCCACCTTGGCGCTGAACTTGTCGTTAATGGCACCGGCAATGCGGGTCGCTGTGGTGAAATCCGCCGTATTCAGATTTAGCCTCAGCGTGGATTTGCCAAGCAGTGTATTGGGGAGTTCGCGCTCCACCAGCGCGGCAGATGGTATCCGGCCGGCCGTAGGATGGTTTTTCTGGGCGTTGGCTCCCTGGCCGGCAAAGGCGAAGGAGTTGGTCAGTACTGAACCCTGGGCAACGGCATAAACCTGATTGTCACCACCCTTGAGGGGCGTCATGATCAACGTACCGCCGGCAACACTCTTGGCATCGCCCAGTGATGACACCAGTACATCCAGTTTGTTGCCCTGCTTGGCAAAGGGTGGCAGTGTTGCAGTCACCATTACAGCGGCGACATTTTTAACCTTGATCAGGTTTACATTAACACTGACCCCCATACGCTCCAGCATGGTGACGATGGACTGCAACTGCACACGGGCCTGGTCACTGTCGCCGGTACCGTTCAGGCCGACCACCAGTCCATAGCCTACCAACTGGTTGTCGCGTACCCCTTCGAACGACGCAAGATCCTTGATGCGGGCGGCCTGGGCACTGCCGGCAATCAGCAGAAGCAGCAGGATTGTCAGTATATATCTGTTCATACTCTTGTACCCCTTAGAAAGGCCAGATCTTGTCCACAAAATTCATCAACCAGCCCGGGCTCTGTCTATCCGAGATAATGCCCTTGCCCGTATAAACGATCTTGGCGTCTGCAACAAAACTGGAATTGACAATATTGTCCGGCCCGATGTCGGCCGGCCTGACCGTTCCCTCCACAATGATAATCTGGTCCTCGTTGTTGACCTTTACATTCCGGCGCCCCTCTATCATCAGATTTCCGTTGGGCAGCACATCAATCACCTTGGCCGAAATGGTGGCATTCAGGGTTTCCTGGCGAGACGTGGAACCGGCCCCGTCATATTTTGAATCGACACTGGCATTGATCAGCTTGCTGAGGTCACCGAAATTGCTTTTCAGCAGGCTGGATTCCAGCCCCATAAAGTTTGGTATACCGGCATTGATGGAGGTGGCCCGCGACGTTCCGGTCTTGGCCTCTTTGGAAGCGCTGGCGTTTTCAACGATCAGTATGGTGACAATGTCACCTTTGCGGCGCGCCTTGAAATCTTCTGTCAATCCTGTTGAACCGGCCTGCCAGATTGATCCGTTCGAATAATCCGCAGGCGCCTTTTGAAGCTGCTGGTCAAAACCGGGAGTCCTGACCTCGGTGGTCTGCGTAACACATCCCCCCATAACCAGGGCTGCCAGTGCAATCCCGTAATATACATTTTTCATCATTGCTGTCCTCACATCCTGCGCAGCGGAAGCCGCTAAAACGACACCATCACCGTATTGGCATCCACGATCCGGGCCGGAAACTCCTTGAGCGAACTGGTATTTTGCACCATGATGCTGTCCCCTTCGCCACCTGCACTCTTGGCCTTACCGGTTAGTGTTACCCGCATGAGGTCGTTCTCGGCCACAATGGTTACCAGCTGACCGGACTTGATCATCGGAATTTTTTCAAGCATCTCGGCCTTGAAGGGGATGTTGGCCCTCACGGTACTGCGGGTCTTTTTTCCCACAACATCCTGGATTTTACCCAGATAACGACCCTGCGTTAAGGCCACATCCATCTTCTTGAGTACAACATCTCCGGTTGACACAACGGTTCCATGGTCAATCTGTCGTGTTGCAACGACCATTTCTGCCATAGCTTCGACCTCGACTCGGGCCGGAATATTGCGGACAATTTTCTCCCCCAGACGGGCTATTACTGCGATGCTGGCGTTTCCCCACCCCTCCCACTGCTGTGGCGCGACGATTTCATACTCCAGGAGACCGTCAGGAAGAGAACCCACACTCCCCAAGGTAAGGCGTTTGACGGTAATCTCGCACCCCAGTCCGGCAGTTTTCTGCATGATGTAGGTTTCGACAGCCCCACGGATCTCGGCATCACGGGATTTGGACACTGCGGCCTGGACAGTCTGACCCAAGAATGTAACCAGTATCACAACGAGCGTGCACAACCGGCGCATGCCTATGCCGTTAGTCCGTTTATTCATCACCGTCTCAGATTGTTGGCGGTCTGCAGCATTTCATCCGAAGCCTGAACCGCCTTGGAATTGATTTCATAGGCGCGCTGACCAACGATCATATTAACCATTTCCTCCGCCACATTGACGTTGCTCATCTCCAGCATCCCCTGGGCAAGTGATCCAAGCCCGTTCTGTGTCGGCGTACCGGTGGTAGCGGTACCGGAAGCATCGGTCGGAATGAAGAGGTTTTTGCCCTGGGCCGAAAGTCCGGCCGGATTTGCAAAGGATGCCAGCTGGATATTGCCAACGCTGGTGGTAGTGTTCTGTCCGGCCTGCTGAACCGAGACGGTGCCGTCATTGCCGATATTGATCTTGGTTGTGTTACTGGGGATGACAACCTCGGGCAGCAGAGGATAGCCGTCCGGAGTGACCATGCGACCGGTGCTGTCGCGTTTGAAAGCGCCTGAACGGCTATATCCGGTTGTTCCATCCGGAAGCTGGATCTGGTAGAAGCCGTCACCTTCGATAGCCACATCCAGTTCATTGCCGGTCTGGGTAAAGTCTCCCGGAGTAAACAGCTTGGTTACAGCAGCCAGACGCGAACCAAGTCCAATCTGGATACCGGTCGGAACCTGGGTGGAGTTGGTAGATGGCGAGCCGCTGCTTTTCAGGTTCTGGTACATCAAATCCTGAAAATCGGCGCGGCTTTTCTTGAAACCGGTGGTGTTCACGTTGGCTAGGTTATGGGCAACAACATCAATGTTTCTCTGCTGGGCCTGCATTCCCGAAGCTGCTGTCCAGAGTGCTCGTATCATGGTGTGCTCCTTTGGTGTCGGTCTGGTTAATGCTGGTGGTTATTTGGTTGAGCTTACATGCGGCCCAGTTCATTGGCGGCTTTGCCGGTCATATCATCCACGCTGCGAATAGCCCGTTGGCAGGCATCAAAATAGCGGCTGGTCTCGATCATCTGGACCATTTCAGTGATGGTTTCCACATTCGAACCCTCCAAATACCCCTGGCGCAACAATCCGTCGGCCGGTTGTGTCACGGTAGCCGGGTTTGAAGGAACAAACAATGAACGGCCTATTTTGGTCAGTTCGTACGGTTTAGGGAAATTCACCATGCTGATGCTGCCCGCTTCGGCACCATCCGCAGTGATAACACCCCTGGCATCAATCTCGATTACACTGCCGCTGAGGCGGATATCCCCCCCCTGCCCCTGTACCGGTAAACCATCGACGGTTATCAACGTGCCATCCGCTGACAGGCGGAAATTGCCCTGGCGGGTGTATGCCGGTCCCTCCGGCGTATTGACCACGAAAAAACCGTCTCCGTCGATAGCCAGGTCGAAGGGATTACCGGACTGGTTAACGGTCCCCGAGGAATAATCGATATAAACATTTTCCTTCTGCAGGATCGGGTCAGCTGTCATACCCTGTGGAACTGCGGGCGGATCGGTAATGCTGGAGAGCATCCCCTCAAAAGACATCTTGTCCTTCTTAAAACCGGGGGTGTTAACATTTGCCAGATTGTTGCTGATCATATCCATGCGCTTCATGGCGGCCAGATTGCCTGACAATGCCGAATACATGCTGCTGTTCATGGCGGTACCTCTTTCAGTTTTTGTGCAGTTTGAGTCGGCCTCTCAGCCGGACCATGGCCTGGCTGATCAGCTGTGAAATGCGCGATTCCGTCAACCCCAGGATCTCACCGATCTCCTTGAGATTGAAATCCTCGCTGTAATACAGCGTCACGGCGTGGCGTTCCTTTTCAGGCAGAGTTTCAATGGCGCTGCCCAGAGCTTCTGCCAGCTGCATCATGATCACCTGCTGCTGTGGGCTTACCGCATCACTTTCACTCAGAACATCCGCCAGGCAGAGTGGAGCTCCGTCACAATCCTCCCAGCTGTCATCAATACTGATGAACGTAAAGACATGAACGTCATCCAGAACCGCATAGTACTCGTCCAGCCCCATTTCAAGAGCCTCTGCGACCTCTTCACTGGTCGGATGGCGCCCCAACACATGTTCAAGCCGTATGACTTCACGCTCAAGCCGTTTGTATTTGTCACGCATGGAACGACTCAATACATCATATGAGCGCAGTTCGTCGATTATGGCACCGCGTACATGCTGCTCGGCAAAGGTTTTAAAGAGCACGCCCCGGTCGGGGTCAAACCGGTCAGTTGCATTAATCAGGCCAACCGTTGCCGCACTGATCAGATCCTGAGGATCCAGATGGGGCGGCAGCTGTGGCACGATCCGCCCCACCAGGTACTTTACCAGTGGCATGTGTTCCACAATCATGGCATCACGACGAGCGGCATCCTCCGCTCTGCGCATGGCATCACGGCGGCCCGAATCCAGTACCCGGCGTTCCATCCGGTTTGCAGCCATGCTTCGTTACCCCCCGGCCGGATTGTCAAGAAATCGACGGAAGAAAAACTGAATATTCCCCTTCAGTCTGGTCTGACGGCTGTTTTCAATCACCCGTTTGGCCAATGTCGCAAAACAGGTCGCTGCCTCGGATTCCGGAAAGAGCTCCGTAACGGCCTTCTGCCGCTTGACAGCTTCCACCACCTTTTCATCCTTGACAACACACCCCAGATAATCGAGAGAGATGTCAAGAAACCGTCCGGCCACATTGGCCAGTTTGCGAAACACCTCCAGGGCATCCTCGCTGTCCTTGGCCATATTGACCAGTACCTTGAAATGGTGTTCGGAATAGCGCGTTGCCAGAAGCTTGATAAGAGCGTAGACATCCGTGATGGACGTCGGTTCGGGCGTCACCACCACGATAATTTCCTGGGCAGCCACCGTGAAATAGGTCACGTTTTCCGAAATTCCCGCCTCTGTATCAACGATCATGATGTCAAACTGTTCTTCCAGCATGTCCAGTTCATCCAGCAGCTTCAGCTTTTCATGCTGGCCAAGGCTGGTAAATTCCTGGATACCGGAACCAGCCGGAATGATCTTGATGCCGGCCGGGCCATCAATCAGGATCTCCGCCAGGCTCTTCTCGCCGTTCAGCACATGGTTCAGGTTGTACACCGGAGATAGCCCCAGTAGCACATCCAGATTCCCCAGGCCCAGATCGGCATCGATCAGAAGGACCTTCTTGCCCTGGGCTGACAGGGCGATCGCCAGATTTGAAACCACATTACTCTTGCCGACACCGCCTTTGCCGCTTGTAACAGACAGTACCCGGATGCCCTGCTGGTCGGCCAGCCCACTGGCAGGAACCTCCGCCTGATGATTCTTCTTGGCGTCCCGTGCCAGTTGCCGCAAGGTATCAGCCTGATCTCCCGTTCCTTTTACCGCACTCATTCAGAAGCCTCCCGCAGAATCATGTCAGCCAGTTTGGCCGACGTGGCAACCTCGATATCCTCGGGCACCCTCTGGCCGGTTGTGAAATACGCTATCTGCAGGTTGTCCTTCATCAACAGATTAACCATATTTCCAAAACTCTCACATTCATCAATTTTGGTAAAAACAACCTTACTAATAGAGAAAATCTTGAATCGACTCAGTATTTCCTCCAGTTCTCGATCCTTCGTAGTAGCTGACAGACAGAGATACACCTCCATGGGGATCTTGTTGTCGAGGAAGTTCTTCATCTCATCCAGCTTTTCCTTATCCTTGTGGCTACGACCGGCTGTATCGATGAAAATCAGGTCGCAGGATGAGTGTTTTTCCACTGCCTTCTCCAGCTCTTTCGGCGTAGAGGCGACCTCCAGAGGTATCCCCATGATCCGCGAGTATGTTTTCAGCTGTTCAACCGCCCCGACACGGAAGATATCCATAGTGATCAGAGCCACTTTATTGCCGCGGTTGAGAGCATACATAGCCGCCAGTTTAGCCGTTGTCGTGGTTTTACCAACGCCGGTCGGCCCGACCAGAGCCACGATGCGGGGAGAGTTCTTGCGCATCTTGAGCGTGCCGGCGAATTTAATGAGCTTGCCAAGCGTTTCTCCCAAACGACTTTTCAGGGTCTGATTGCCCCCTTCCACCGGCAACGTGGTGAGCGTATCGAGGATTTTCCTGATCAGTTCCGTGGAGACACCGCTCTTGACCAGTTCCTGAGCCAGTGGTGAATCTTCGGGAAGCAGTTCGTGTCCGCTCTGCCCTTGAACAACCGAACTATCGCCGGCAGCGGGCCACTCCACCGACCGCACGCCCCCTTCCTGGCTTTTGGCCAGTGTATTGAGCAGCAGTTTCTTGATCTCCTCCAGATCGGCGCGGGGGATGTTCTTAAGACTAAAACCTGCTTCCTGACCACTCCCCTGTTCCTCCGTCTCGGTTTTTTCCTGCTTGCGCATCTCTTCTTCCCGACGGGAAAGAGCTTCCACTTTTTCGCGCAGATCCTTGAGTTCACGCGCCAGCGGCGCAAGCATGGAGCTTTCCATCTCCTCCTTGGCGGTGCGTTCGCGTTCCGGGCGCTCACGGTAGGGTGCCGGCGGCGGCGGTGGCGGGGCCTGATTGCGGACCGGATCGATGGCCGCCGTCACCCGGTACACCGGTTTGCTGAAAAAACCCAGAATTCCACCGGTCTTTTCCTTCTTTGTAGACAGGATCATGGCATCCGGTCCGAGTTCGGCCTTCACCAATCGCAGGGCCTCAGCCATGCTTGCAGCTTGAAAGGTTTTAACCAGCATTGATGCTCACCACCCCTAGTGACTGGATTTTAACATTCTGAGGAATTTCATTATGTGACAGCACCGCCATATGCGGAACAAAACGTTCTATCAGCTTGCGAACATGCCGACGGATGGAAGGGGACGCCAGCAGAACCGGCTGGGCACCGCTCATATTAAAGCGATCGGCCATGGAGCGGATCATGGTAATGATCTGCTGAGCTGTATTCGGCTCAATAGCCAGGAAACTGCCCTGGTCGGACGGTTGGATCGCCTCGGCGATAATATCCTCGATCTCACGGTCGAGTGTCACCAGGCAGAGCGTATCATCCGCCAGTTTGTATTGGTCGACGATAAAACGCCCGAGACCCTGGCGAACGAATTCCGCCAGAACATCAGGGTCCTTGGTGAGAGAGGCATAATCGGCGAGGGTTTCCAGTATGGTACGCATGTCGCGAATCGAAACTCCTTCCTTGAGGAGACTCTTGACGACCCGCAGCACCGTTCCCAGGCTGAGCAGGTTGGGGATCAGCTCCTCCACCACTTTGGGAGCCGTGACCGAAACATTGTCCAACAGCTGCTGCATTTCCTGACGCCCCACCAGTTCGTGGGAATAACGCTTGATGATTTCGCTGATATGGGTCGCCACAACGGTCGTGCTGTCAACGACAGTGTAACCGTTGATCTGTGCCTGATCGCGATCGTTGGTCCCGATCCAGACTGCCGGCAGCCCGAAAACCGGTTCCTTGGTGGCAGCTCCCGGCAGCTGTGCCGTAACAGCACCTGAATCCATGGCAAGAAACTGTCCGGTCAGTTCGCTGCCCCCAACCCTGGCACCACGAATCAGCAAGTTGTACTCGTAGGGTTTGAGCTGCAGGTTGTCGTGGATATGAATCGGAGGCACTACAAATCCCATTTTCTGGGCGAACTGACGACGGATGGAACGGATTCGCTCCAGAAGCTCACCATCCTGAGAGGCATCCACCATGGGTACCAAACCGTAACCAACCTCCAGTTCCAGAACATCCAGAGGCCGGATCGACGAGGCTCCGTCCAGCGACTCATCGGCAACTCCTGCATCAGGCTGTGCAGCCAGTTCCTCCACAATCTGGGCCTTCTCGCGAGCCATCTTGCCAACCAGAAATGCCACTCCGGAGAGCAGGAAAAAGGCAAAATGCGGCAGACCAGGTATCAGACCGAACACGAACAACACTCCCGAAGCCACGTAAAAAGCCTTCGGGTAGTTCATAAACTGACCGGTGATGGCGTTGCCGAAGTTGTCGTCATCGGCAGAACGGGTCACGATGATACCAGCCGCAACAGAGATGATCAGGGCCGGCAACTGAGCCACCAGCCCTTCGCCGATCGTCAGCAGGGTATAGTTGGTCAGCGCGGCCTGAACCTCCATGCCCTGCTGAAACACACCAATGATCAGACCGCCGAAAATATTAACCAGAACGATCAGGATGCCGGCAACTGCGTCCCCCCGCACAAACTTGCTGGCTCCGTCCATGGAACCGTAGAAATCGGCTTCGCGGGCGATCTTGATACGGCGGGCCCGGGCATCTTTCTCGGTAATCATGCCGGCTGACAGGTCGGCATCTATCGCCATCTGTTTTCCGGGCATGGCATCCAGAGTGAAGCGTGCCTGCACCTCGGCCACTCGGCCGGCCCCCTTGGTGATAACGACAAAATTGATGATGACAAGAATCAGAAACAGAACCGCGCCGACTATATAATTGCCGCCGACAACAAACTGTCCAAAGGCCTTGATAACCGTTCCGGCAGCGTCAATTCCTTCACTGCCGTGCAGCAGGATCAAGCGCGTTGAGGCAATGTTGAGCGCCAGGCGGAAGAGGGTGGTCACCAGCAGAATGGAGGGAAATACTGAAAAATCAAGGGGATGGATGGTATAAAGACAGACCAGCAGGATCGCGAGGGAAATGGTCAGGTTTGTGGCCAGAAAAATGTCCAGCAGAAATGCCGGCAGCGGCACAATCATCAAGGCCAGCACGCCGATCAGAGCCACTGCTACGTAAATGTCGGAGTTTTTCCGCAGACTGCCAATCTCTATAGCTTCAACTGCCCCGTTAGCCATACCTGTCCTGTGAAGTGCTGTTGAATCCGTATTTTATGTAAATCAGCAATATGTATGCATTTTTCGTGCCGCGAGCGACAAGCGCAGCAACGACCGAATGGCCGGCATAACCATAAGAGAACACACGATTTTCATAGGGATATGAAACGGGTTTCGAGTGGTGGACTGCGGGAGTGCGTCAAACTCTTGAACCGAGTCAGACTATTGACTCACACTTTACCCTTCAGCCGATAGACATAGGCCAGAATTTCTGCCACGGCCGAGTAGAGTGACTCGGGAATGGCTTCGTTCTCTTTGACCTGATCGTAAAGCTCTCGGGCCAGGAAGCGGTTTTCTACGAGGGTCACGTTGTTTTCTTTGGCGATTTTTTTGATGGCCTGGGCCATCACATCCACACCTTTGGCAATCACGACCGGGGCCGCCATACGCTGGCGGTCATACTTGAGTGCGATAGCGTAATGCGTCGGGTTGGTAATGACTACATCGGCGGTAGGTATAATTTTGGTCATCCTGCGGCGAGCCATCTGGAACTGCATTTTTTTAACCTGACCCTTGATTTCCGGGTTTTCCTGCTCCTTACCCTCGTCCTTGACCTCCTGCTTGGTCATTTTCAGGTTTTCTGTGTACTGCCACTTGATGTACATCAGGTCAAGTACTGAAATGATCAGCATGATGCCGCAGGTATGCATGACGATCTTAAAGGCCACATGCCCCATATAGGTCATGATTGTGGATACATCGGCATCAGCCAGAATCGTAATGTTATGGGCCTCATCCCGCATGACCCGGTAGGCAATGTAGCCGATCACGGTCAGCTTGATCAGCGACTTTACAAGTTCTACAAGAGAATTTTTATTGAATATGCGGCTAAAGCCATTGATCGGATTGATCTTGGACGTGTCAAAACTGAGACGCTCCCACCTGAACTCGAAACGGCCTCCGTCCTGTGCAACAGATGCCGCGAACGAGGTAACGATGATTGTAAGTACCAACGGGGCCAGGACAACCACCAGCAGCAGAAAGATTTTGATAACCAATCGATATACATTGGTTTCCGTCACCTCAAAGTTTCCGATAGCCCCCAGCATTTCCACACTCTGCCGTGAGATGTGCGTGACCATGAAGCCACCAAACACATAGAGGCAAATCATCCCGGTCAGCAACGTGAAAGTTGACGTCATCATGGTACTTGATGGCGGAGCACTCTTTTCTCGGGCCTTATCAAGACGCTTGCTGGTGGGCTGTTCGGTTTTGGAGTGTTTGTCTACATTTTCAGCCAGGAATCATCCCCCCTTTGCCATTAATCTGAAAAGAGTTTCAATCTGACCGTTTACTGCGCCAAAGGCCGTCGTGAGCACGTGGAAAAAGATCGTCAGCGTCAATCCCATCACAATAAATCCGATACCGATATTGAGTGGCATGCTGACCATAAAGATATTCATCTGGGGGAATGCGCGAGCCATAATGCCGAGCGTGACGCTGGTCAGCAGCAGCGCAATCATCACTGGAGCTGCCAACCGGAGACCGAGGATAAAAATTTCCGAGGTTGCCTTGACAAGATAGGAGATAATTTCAGCATTCAGATGCCACCCCCCCAGGGGGATGATCCGGAAACTTTCGACGATTGTCCGGATAAACATGTGGTGAACGTTCATTGCCAGGAACAGCAGTGTCGCCAGAAGCGTCTGAACCACCGACATGGTCTGGGTCTGGGTTCCCTGACTCGGATCGATGATAGAGGAGATGGTGAAACCCATCTGCATGCCGATGATCTGCCCGCTGAACTCAACCGCCGAAAAAATTATGCGGGTTACAAATCCCAAAGTGATACCCACCATGACCTCCCGCATCATCAACAATGCCAGGGTGAAGACATCGGTCGGAACAACAGAAGGGGTAATGCTCAGCACCGGAAAGCAGACCAGGGTGATCATCACAATGGCAATAACCTTGATATTGAGGGGGATGGTGCGCCCGCCGAATACGGGAATCGCCGAAAAGATGCCGGCGACGCGACTCAGCACAAGTGCAAAGAAAATCACCTCCCGTGGGGAGGGGAAGGGGAGCAGGGGGAACATGCGATCAGCGTCTCATGATTTCTATGAACGAATAGATCTCCCGCGTAAAATCACTCATGTAGGTCATCATCCAGGGGAAAAAGATGATCATGGCGACCATAACAGCGATAATTTTCGGAGCAAAGGCCAGGGTGGCCTCATTAATTGAGGTGACCGCCTGAAATACACTGATCAGCAATCCGACCACCAGGCTGAAGATCAGCAATGGTGCCGCCAGAAGCAGGGTAGCTTCAAAGCTGCGACGGGCAAGTTGTACGACAAGTTCAGGAGTCATGGTGCACCTCAGCGGTTATCCGAAACTTTTGACCAGAGAACTGATGACCAGCCCCCAGCCGTCCACCAGGACGAACAGCAGTATCTTGAATGGCAGAGAAATCATTACGGGCGGCAACATCATCATACCCATGGACATCAGGACGGACGCCACCACCATATCAACAACGATAAATGGGATGTAGATCAGGAAACCGATTTGAAAAGCGGTTCGCAGCTCAGAAATCATGAAGGCCGGGATAATCGTCAACGTCGGGATGTCGTTGGCGTTTTTGGGTCGGGGGAGCTTGGACAAATTGACAAACAAAGCCAGGTCCTTTTCCCGGGTCTGGGAAAGCATGAACTTGCGGATCGGTTGTACAGCCCGATCCATGGCGACCTCCTGAGTGATCTGCTGGGCCTTCCAGGGCTGGTAGGCCTCCTTGTTGATCTGGGTCCAGATCGGGTTCATGATGAAGAACGTCAGAAACATGGAGAGCGCCAGAATGATCTGATTGGAGGGGGCCTGCTGGGTTCCCATGGCTGTGCGGAGAAAGGAGAGTACCACCACGATCCGGGTGAAAGAGGTAGTCATGATCAACAGTCCCGGTGCCAGGGACAGGATCGTCAGCAGCAGGAAAATCTGGATGGTAACAGCCATATCCCCCGGCTTGCTGGAGGAACCGACACTCATATTCAGAGATGGCAGCGCTACCGGCTCGGCCTGAACGGTGGCAGCTACCGCGACAAGCACCAGTATCGGCGCCAGCAGAAACAGCCATTTATAACGTATCAGACACCGCATAGCTGTCCTTTCCTCAGTTCATCTCAAACGTTGCAAAAACCCGAAAAAACCGGTATGTGGCGTGTCCGGTTCTTCAATCACTTCAATCTCCTCCAGCATATCGATCTGCTTGATCAATGTCAGGTTTTCGCCGGAACTGGAAAGCAGCAGATACTCCCCCCCTACTTCGACCAGCAAAAGACTTTTCTTGGGTGAGATATAGCGGGTTTCAATCAGGCGGATATGCTTCGACACAAAACGGTTCGCCGGAAGCACCTTGAACAGCTTGCCTGAAAAATGTTTCGATACGAGAATCAGACCAATGACAATTGCCAGGGCGGCAAACATCTGGAGCAGGCTGGAGAAAAAACTGAATTCAGTACCGGAACTTCCTTCGGCGCAAGCAATGGTTGGAACGGCAAGGAGCAGTGCAATGACCGCACCTTTCACAAAATTTTCTCCACCCGCTCATTAGGGCTGACGATGTCGACTAATCGCACGCCAAATTTTTCGTTGACCACCACCGCCTCACCACGGGCAACCAGCTTCGAATTAACAAAAATATCCAGCGGCTCGCCGGCCAGCTTGCTTAGTTCAATAACTGCGCCCTGATTCAGCGACAAAACATCCTTGACCAGCAGCTTGGTGCGTCCCAGTTCAACCGTAACCTGCAAAGGGATATCCAGAATAAATTCAAGATTCTTTTTATCCGGTTCCTGTTCAATCATATCAGGCTTGTCAATCACCACTGCCCCCTTTAGCAAAAAAATTGCTGATCTGCACCGCTTTGTTGCCGTGATGGATTCCAGGAATACCCAGATATTTGGGGACCCCTTCGACCTTGATGGTCATTTCGCTCGAGCAGGCCTTGTCCAGCATAATCGTGTCGCCAGGTGCCAGTTCAAGCAACTCTCGTAACGATATGCCGGCGTTGCCCATCTCGACGGAAATATTCAGCGGCGCCTGCTGCAAACCGGCTGACAGCCGATAAGACCACTGCGGGTCAATCGCCATCAGGTCAAACTGCATCCCCGCCTTGAGTTTGTCCCGGATCGGGTCAATCGTCATGTAGGGGATGGCAAAGACCACATTACCCGAGATCTCTTCGATCTGGATCTTGAGCGACATGGTTACAATCTGGTACTCGGGCGGAACAATATTCACCAGACGCGGGTTCATCTCCATGCGCAGCAGGTTCATATGGGATGCGTATAACGGAGCCCAGGCCTTTTCAAGGTCCTGCAGCATATCCTTGACGATTTTCTCCACCAGACGCAATTCGATGGTCGTAAACAGCCGGTTCGCCATGGAGACCTTTGACGTACCGGAACCTCCCAGCAGGCTGTCCACCAGGGCCAGCACCAGAGTGCTATCGAAGGAAATCAGTGCTGCACCCTTGAGCGGTTCAATTTTGAAGATGGCCATACAGACCGGCGAGGGAAGCGTCTGGAGAAAATCGTCGAATTTATATGACCGCGCACCAACCTTCTTGATTTCCACCGACTTGCGCAGACGGTTCGAAAGATTGACGCGACTGTAGCGGATGAAGCTGTCATAGATGATGTCAAGGTTTGGAACAAAACCTTTATGGGCTTCGGTGTTGAAAAGATCGTAGGTTACAACCGTACTCTCGGACTTGGAAAGCTCCTTTTCCGGCTCGATGCGCCCGTCAAAAACGGCATTGAGGAGCGCTTCAATTTCTGCTTTTGTAAGGATTTTTTCCATATCAGTCCGGGGTGTTCACACTACTGAACAACGAAATCGGTGAAATAGATCTTGGAAACCTTACCAGGGGGTATCAGCTTGTTTAACGCTGCAAGGATTTCGTCCTTCAGCTGGTTTTTTCCCTGAACATCCTGAATGTCCTGCAGGGTCTTCGTGCTCAGGAGTACAAGGATGGAATCACGGATGGCAGCCAGACGCATGTCAAGCTCGCCCTTGACGCCGGCACCGACCATTTCCATTTCAATGCGGACCTTGAGATAGCGTAGTTCCTGACCATCGTAGATATTAACGATGAACGGCTCCAGCGGGAATATGTTTGTCGCTCCGGCGGCTCCGGCGGCACCTGCTGCTGGTGCTCCACCATGCGCGCCGCCAGCGGCAGGTGCAGGCGCTCCGCCATGGGCATCGGCCTTGGCTTCAGTGGTTGCTTCCGCACCCTCCTTGGGCTTGTCCTTTTTGCTCCCTTTGCCCATCATCATGAAGACGACAGCAACAATTATGGCCACGCCAACAGCAGCCCCGATGATTATAAACAACTTTTTCTTGCTGCCATCACCTTCAGGTTGCTCAGCAGCTGCCTGTTCTTCCTTGGCCATGTCATTCCTCCGCATGGATACTGAATTCAATGGATTAATGTTACCGCATTATTTAGAACTATTTTGGCCTTTTTGCAACCAATTAAACGGCCACGGAGGCGCGTCCTGCCAATGCGGACACGCCTCCGTCACGTTGCTGCTATTCAGGCAAAATTAGCGTTTGAGATTGAGAACCTCTTGGGTCATTTCGTCCGCTGTTGTAATCGTTTTCGAATTGGCTGAGTAAGCCCGCTGCGTCAGGATCATCTTGACGAACTGGCCCGCCATATCAACATTGCTCTGCTCCAGGGAGTTGGAATAAATCTGCTCAGAGGTTCCATTGGGCGAGTTGGTGGCCAGGGTAATATTGCCAGCCAATCCGGAACCGGCGCCGGAACGGAATAATGTCCCGCCGATTTTCTCCAGGGCGCCCGCGTTGGGTGGATTAATAAAGGCAATCCGGTCCGAAGTGAGGGGTACAGCGGCAGTTGTCGGCGTACCGACTGTATTGGAAGCAGAGTAGTAGTAGGTAGCCCCCAATTTGTCCAAATAGGTAATCACACCGGTGCCATCAATCTTGGTCACTTTGGAAAAGTCACCGGCGGTGGCAGGAGCAGTTGCCGAATCAAAGAACTGAATAGGAGCGCCATTGGTATCCAACACCTGATATCCATCCGGATTGACCAGAAAACGGTCCCCATCGACACGGAAGGCCCCAGCTCGCGTAAGCGTAGCTGCTGACATGGGAAATGCGCCGGCTGCAGTGGCATCCAGAGGATCTTTCAGGGCAAAAAAGGAATTACCTTGAATGGCGATGTCAGTAACCAGCTCAGTGTTTTCGAAAGAGCCTTGACTGAAAACATTATCAACTTTCTGAATCTGGGCACCGCGGCCGATCTGGGAATCGTTGCCGATATTGACGGAGAGCATGTCGGAAAACAGCATGCGGCCGCTCTTGAATCCGACTGTGTTGACGTTTGCCAGGTTATTGCCGATTACGTTGATACCTTCTGCGTTGGCGAGCAGACCGGTTACACCGGTAAACATTGCGGATGTTACACTCATGGTATTGCCTCCTTGTGTATGTGTGAGAGTTTATGGGTGAAACGCGTCAGTCGGTCGGCGTTTCGGGGGGCTTCCTCTCGGAGGACCAGCCCGTTCCTGTTGCTAGATAATTACTGCTGAATCAATGTTGGTAAACACATTGCCCTGCATCTGTGTGCGATCCATGGCTGTTACAACGGTGCGGTTTTTGATACTTACGACCAGGGCTGCATCCCCCATCATCACCAGGGATTCCTTGCCGCCTTTCTGAGCCACGCTGTTGACCGCACCTTCCAGGCGGGCAATGTCACTGGCTGAAAGATTGATGTTGCGCGCCTTGAGCCTGTCCTGGGCATGTTGTGAAAACTTGACACCCTGGGCAGGTAGTTTTTGATCCAGCACCTGAGCAAATGACGAATTGGTCGTCTGTCCAGCCGGCTGTCCCTGGGGACGGGGCCGTTCCGTTTTACCGGGCTGGATGGGATTGGGGATTAGAATCGGATCAATCATCCCTTACACCCCCCTGATACTGAGAACATCCGTCAGGGAAACAGATACTGCTCCGACATTCAGCAATGGTGTTGTGCCTGCCAGATTGACACCATCAATACGACCGGTGGTATACGGTGTTGCGACAACGTTTGAACCGCTTGCCGTGGCAGATTTAATGGAAAAACTGTAACCGCCAGCCGGCAGCAACGCCCCGTTGTTGTCACGACCATCCCAGACAAATGCGGCATCTCCGGCGGATTGTGCACCCAGTTCGGCTGTTCTGACGATGCGTCCTGCTGAGTCACTGATCGTTACAGTTCCGGATGCGGTCTGGACCGGCAGACTGTACTGCAATGCGGCCGGAGTTGTTCCGTCAAAAGATGCTGCGTTACCGATGGCTTTTACTTCTTTTCCGATAAAGGAAATCGAGTTCAGATTTGTTGCATCCTTCTGAGCTGCCAACAGATTGTTTAATGCCGTCGTGCTGTTGTAGGACTGCTCAACAAGTGACAACTGTGAAAGCTGGTCCAGCATTGCACTGGGATCCTGGGGTTTCAATGGATCCTGATACTGCAGCTGGGCAATGAACAGTTTCAGGAAGTCATCCTTGTTCATACCAACGGACTTCTTCATGGCTGCCGCTGCTGCGGATGTATCGGTTGTCGATGTGACGCTCGTTACCACAAAAATCACCTCCTTTTAGAAATGTACATCTACCATCGTATGCTGCGACTTCGTTTGATACGCCGCTACTGCCGGTGCTGCCTGTTTAGCCAGGCGGTAGCCACCCTCCGGCATCCAGAGGTTCTGCTGCCTCCGCTGGGCCAGTTCGCGCCAGTCTCCCTGTCCACGGCCGGAATCGGTCGTGCTGTTGCCACCCGTTGTCACATCAAACGACTCCATCTTGATGTTCTGACGGGATAGCGACTCCTTAAGCAGATCCGTATTCTGCATGAGCGAATCGCGCACTGTCGCATTCTCAGCGACAATTTCAACCTTCAGCCGCTGTCCGTCCATATTCAGGTTGACCTTTAACTCACCCAGATGCTCCGGGGTCAATCTAAGTACAATCTGATCACTGCCCGGCTTGGCTACGTGATTCACCAGCCGCTCACGTACCTGATGAACGACCTGATCTGCAGTAGGCGCAGTACGGGATGAATCAACCGCTTCTGCTCCTGTTCCTGCTACAGAAGTCACCGATGCGTGACCTTCCATCTTTACCTGTTGATGCGCAACATTCGGCTGGAAGCTTTCGTTCATGCTTTGGCCGAATGGTGCTCCATCACTGCTGCCGAAATTCATCTCAGCAGTAGACACCGCACCTTTGGTGACAGCAGTATCAAGCTTTTCAACGTCCTGCTTTGCAGATGTTTCACGAAGTTCATGCTTCACCGGCTGGTTTTCCGGCTGAATCTCCGTAGCATGAACTGCCGTTGCAGCCAGCGACATCAATGGTGCGGAAACCCACATTTTTTGCTGCACTGCCTGTGGTTCAGCGTTTTCTGTCTGCGCTGAGACATCAGGCGCTGCCGAAATCAGCTGAGCCGCCTGTGCTGCGCCCTGTTTTACTACTGCTGTTTCAGATCGCTCTTCTGCATGCAGCGATTTCTCTGTGCCCGTCAGAGTTACCGACGGGGCCACGGGCTTGATCGGCACTTGTGCTGTTTTAGTTTCAACCTGAACAGCCTGTGCTGACAATGCCGCAATGGGCTGAACAGGAGTTTCCAGCTGAAGCACCCTGTTTTCCGTACCCACGACCAAAGGATTGTTGATGGTCGCCGGTGCCGCATTTGCCACAACCTGAACGGAAGATTCCGGATGAAGTGACGCCATGGCAGGCTTCATCTCTGTCTGCCGATACCGCGTCGTTTCAATAACAGATTGTGTACGACTCTCCTGACGTTGTTCGGGCACCTGTGCAGCATATCTTACGGGGATACTATCGACACCCCTTTGATCAGTATGCTGATCCCGAAGTGACTGTTTGCCACGTTCTGTGACTGTTGCTTCCTTCTGGAGCAGTGCGGCATGTTCATGTTCAGCCGTACGGGTTTCTGAGGAAATCTGCTGCACGGTATCATCTGCGCTTTTCTGTTGTCTGACTGGTTCAACTCCGGTTGTTCCCGGCAGAACTGCTACCGGTTTTTCCTCCACACCTGATTCTGATTCCGCAACAGCTGCTTGTTGTAGAGGCTTAGTTTCCCGGACAACCGCTTCACTACCGGCAGCCGGACCGGGCTTGCTAACTGGCCATGCTGTACCGTTCGCGTCTGTCAGTGCGAAATCCTGCGGGGCCTTCTGTTGGTGCGGCGCAGCCGGAATTGTTGCAACCTCTGACATTCCACCTGCCAACTGGCTCAACATCAGCCCCATTTGGACACCGTTCACATCTACTTTCACATTCTGTGATTCTGAATCTGCCACAGTCTGCCGGACAGTTACTTTTGTTGCCTTGTCCGTAGATTCAGTAGTAACGACTGTGGGGGGCTTGACTGCGTCACCTGCCAGCGGCATCAACGTTGTCAGGGCCTCAAGTAATACTTCACCCTGTCTTTCCTGAACAGGCAACCCCTGGGGTACATTCAGTGCTACTGTTTCTAACTGCGCGGTTTTCTGGTCCGTCAATCCCTGCAGCACTCCAGCAAAAAGTCCATCCTGTTTGGCTTGTGCACCTGCTTCAACCGTTGGCATGCCATCCTGGCCGGTGGGTATCTGCTGCATTACTGCCATTATTTGTCCCATATCCATGTTTTTCACCTCCTTTCATGTGTATTTTCATGGGCTTGGACAACGTGTACCCATGAATGGTCATATAAAAAACACTAGTTTGTTGTGATTCCTGTCAGATTACTGCTAATCCATTTGAGAATGCGGGGTTGGTTAATAAATGGCGCCAGTTTGGCAACCGTCTTGGTATCCAGTCGGCTCATCAGCAAAAGGGCCAACTCCTCGTTCATTGCATCGATCAACCTTCCAGCCTGTTCGCCGCGCATGGTTTTAAACAACTTTACCATCTTCTGGATTTTATCATCCTGGGCCTTTTTCTGAGCCGTGGATTGCACCTTAAGCGAATCATCAAGCCGTTTTTTGTTCTCCTCCAGAGCTTTGATCTGTGATTCGATCTTGGCACTCAGTTTTTTCAACTCCTGTTCTTTGGCCGCCAGCATGGCCTCTTTTTCAGCCAGTTGTTGACGACGGGCATCCTGCAAGGCCTTTTCTTCACGAGCTGCCCGGGAAGCATTGGGGGGTTGTAACCCGGAAGCACCCGGTTCTCTTGCAGTTTCTACCGCCGGCTTCGCTGCAGTCTCGCTCTGAGCCGCTGCCCGGGGCAAAATTTGGAGAATTGAGCCAACTGTCAGAAACATCCCGCCAATCGCCAGAATTGTCATTATTTTGACCGAACGCCCCATCAGGATGGCCCGCTCTTTTTCTGGATCGCTATTTCATCCAGAAATGCCTGTTCTTTCTGTGCCATTTCCTGTTTGAACTCCCGCGCTTTCTTTTCTTTCAGCGATTCCAGTACCTTTTTATCCCGCGTAGCATCTATCAGAACGTCCCGGCGTTCACTCAGGACACCATTCAGCTGATTGATGCGCTCCTTCTGGTTTTTGATGTCCTCTTTTTTTCGAGCGAAAAAATCCGCATACCTTCGCATTTCCTCGATATTGCTTAACTCAGTTTGCCGGTTGCAGAACTCCCTGGACAATTCATCCACATGGTTTTCATGCTGGTTCAAGACGTCGTTGGCGTGTTCGCATTCAAGCTTGGCGCTTACGAACTCCATCTTGCGGGCCTTTTCAACCTCGCAGCGATAACTAAGCACCTGTTCCAGTCCAAATTTCTTGCCGGCCACAAATGCTCACCTCCTTACACCCTTTACACGTGTTATCCCTCAAAAATTTCTTTCAGCTCCTGAATCGACTCCGCCATGCTGACCGGGTCATTCACGGATTGTTTCAGATAAGACTTCATACCATCGTTCTTTGAGATAGCATAATCTATACCGGGATTGGTGCCATCCTTGTATGCCCCGATATTTATCAGGTCTTCCGACTGTCGGTACACGGCCAGCGACTCTTTGAACCGGCCGGCCAACCGCTGGTGTTCAGGAGATGTAACATCCGACATAACACGGCTGGCGCTGGCCAGAACATCCACCGGCGGGTAGATGTTGCGAGCCGCCAGCTCCCGGGAGAGAACGATATGGCCATCCAGAATACTTCGCATGGCGTCCGATATGGGCTCGTTAAAATCGTCCCCTTCAACAAGCACCGTGTACAGACCGGTTATACTCCCCTCTGAAAAATTGCCGCTTCGCTCCAGCAGCTTGGGTAAAGCAGCAAACACCGAGGGGGTGTAGCCTTTGGTAGTCGGCGGCTCGCCAATGGCAAGTCCGACTTCGCGCATGGCCATGGCAAAGCGTGTGGCCGAATCCATCATCAGCAGAACCTTCTTGCCCTGCTTCTGAAAATACTCTGCGATGGTCGTTGCAATATACGCACCCCGCATGCGCACCAGCGGCGGCTGGTCAGAAGTAGCCACAACAACGACTGATTTGTGCAGCCCCTGCTCCTGCAGATCCTTTTCAATAAACTCCCGCAACTCCCTGCCACGCTCGCCGATCAGGGCAATGACGTTGACATCGGCCTCCGTATAACGGGCAATCATACCCAGCAGTGTCGACTTACCGACACCAGATCCGGCCATGATACCGACCCGCTGCCCCTGGCCGCAGGTCAGCAGCCCATTGATGCTGCGGATCCCCAAATCCAGCGGCTTCCGGATCGGGGGACGGGTCATGGGATTCACCGGAGAGGCGTAGATCGGGTACTCTTCCTCCACCCGTAGCGGCCCCTTGTCATCAATGGGATTTCCCAGGCCGTCAATCACCCTGCCAAGCAGAAGCGGGCCGACGCCCATGGAAGCCTTGTCGCGCCGTACCGATATGAGACTGTCAAGGCCGACGCCGCGCAACTCGCCAAGCGGCATCAGCAACGTTTTGTTATTGCGGAAACCAACCACCTCCGCCGGGATCGGTTCCCCCTCTTGCGGCTTGATCTCGCAGATCGCACCAACGGACGTATCGGGACAGTAGCCCTCGATAACCAACCCGACGACCTGGGTTACCTTACCATGCAGACGCACCGGCTTGGACTGCGCAATAGCAGAGCGGTATTTATCCAGCTTGACGGTGAACTCAGCCATGGGACTGAAACACCGACATCAGGCACCGCCTTCGGTCATTGTGCGTTCCTCGAGCATGCGCCGGAATATTTCGTCCAGTTGGGCATCAATACTGGCGTTGATAGTTCCCATATCCGTATCAATCAGGCAGCATCCGGAAAGGACTGTTGTATCCGGCTTAAGATGCAGTCTCTCGCTGGCCAGTTCTCTGCTGAGGATGTCCTCGCGTCCGCTCGTCACTAGCGCAAAGTCATCAGGATTCAAGCGTACGGTAATTTCGTCCCGCTCCGAGATGCCGGAAATGGCATTCTGCACAACAGCCGAAAGTATATCGCGATTTTGGGAAACTTCCCGCAGGATAACCTTGCGGGCAACCATGATGATCAACTTCAGCAGTTCGTCTTCCGACTCACGCAGAACTTTTTCGCGCATTGAATGAATTGTTTCACTGGCCGTTCTCAAGGCCTTGAACACGTTGAACAAACCACGTTCAGCCAGGTTCTTTCCTTCAACAAGCCCTTTTTCAAAGGCCTCTCGCATCTGCCTGTTCAGCTCTTCTTCGCTCAGAACCACGCTGTCCGGGTCCGGCTCATTTTTTGGGGATAGTGCCAGATTTCCACGTAATTCCGACGGGTCGAACAGCCCCATGGGGACAAAACCGCCCCCCCCTCCCTGTTCACTGGCCGCCTGATTGATGGGACGGAAATTGAACGGCGGGTGAGCTTCGGTATTACTCCCGTCCGGCTTGAATTTGATGATCCTAGACAAGGACATCGTCTCCCCCGCGGCCGGCAAGCACAATTTTCCCCTCTTCTTCCATCTTGCGAACAATCTTGATGATTTCGCTCTGGGCCTTTTCGACGTCGGAAAGCCGGACCGGTCCCATAACCTCCAGGTCTTCCTTGATCATTTCGGCCGCACGACTTGAGATGTTCTTGAAGATCTTATCCTTGACCTCATCCGGCGATGTTTTCATGGCAAGCGTCAGGGTGTCATTGGATACTTCGCGCATAACCGACTGGACACTGCGGTCATCCAGGCTGAAGACATCTTCGAAGGTAAAGAGATGCTTGCGAATGATCTCCGCCAATGGCGGGCTGATAACATCCAGTTTGTCCAGAATCTGCTTCTCTTTACTGCGATCGAAATGATTGAACATATCTACGACTTTTTCTATACCACCGACCTTGTAGCGCTGCGTTCCACCCATGGAACTGATTTCACGCTTCATGACCTCGTCGATTTCCTGCAAAATCTCAGGCGACACCTGCTCCACATCGGCAATACGCAGAACCACCTCGGCCTGCATTTCCTGAGGCAGCAGGCTGATAATCTCGCTGGTCTGTTTTGATTTAAGCTTTGCCAGAATAACAGCAATGGTTTGTGGATGTTCCTGAGAGAGAAAGTTGGCGATACTCTTAGAATCCATATTAGCCAGAATATCTACCAGATCGCCATAACTGGAGGCGGCCAGTTCTTCCATCAGAATGGCGGCTTTGTCCGGACCGAGCGCCTTCTCAAGAATTTTACGGACAAACTCGTCACCCTGGGAAAAAATTCCCGACTCCGGGTTGACCACGTTTGTAAAATCCTCGACAACCTCCATGATGGTCGCACGGGTGACGTGACCCAGCGAGGCCATGCTCTTACTGATTTTCTTGATTTCAGAATCGTCCATATGCTCAAAAACCTTGGCGGTTACTTCATTACCAAGGTAGAGCAGCAATATTGCAGCTTTATCTGTACCGGTCATACCAACTTTCCTGTTGCGTGTCGATCAACCTGCCGACGTTTTTTATTTATCCCCTTCAATCCAGTTCTGCAAAATCTGGGCAACCTGATAGGGATCCTTTTTGGCCTGATCAATCAGGCTCTTCTGCTCGCTCATCTGCATGGCAATCTGGGCTCGGTCGACGGAACTGATTTTGTCGCCACCCTCGTGAATCGGCTCCAGACTCTCAAGAACTGTTGGACGCATGTTCCTGAGCGACCCAAGCAGCGGACGGATTACAAACATAATCAGAGCCAGAAAACCCAGTCCGATCATAAGATTTTTTGCCAGCGACAGGAAAAACGGATTCGTCCACCATTGGGTGGTCTCCTGAGTACCCACCTCACCCATATCCTGAAAAGGAATGTTCTGGACACTCAACTGATCGCCCCGCTCGAGATTGAACCCGACCGCGCTCTTAACGAGCGTTTCAATCTTCTGCAGTTCGTCGGGAGAACGCGGCACATACTTGGCTTTGGCAACCTGGCCTTCCTTGACTGCCGCAGGAGCCTCATACTTTCCATCCACCAATACCGCTACCGAAATCTTGCTGAGAGCACCGACCGGCTCTATGATCTTCGACGTGGAACGGCTGACCTCATAATTGAGGGTTTCATCATTTTTCGAACCGCCGCCGCTCGCTGTCGCGGCGCCGGGGGTCGTCCTGCCCAGGTTGGTCTGCACGCCTGGCACACCAGTACCGGATGTGCTGGAAGCACCTTTTTCCTCCGTGCGCTGTTCACTCCGCACGGCAATAGATTCTGGATCAAACTTCTCTTCCAGGCGTTCCACCTGCTTGAAATCGAAGGAGGCTGTTACGCGAGCAACCGACTTGCCACCGCCGACGATGCGGTCCAACAGTGACTGAATACGCTCTTCCACATTCTTTTCATAGGTGCGCTGGGTTTCCTGCATGGCGGATGTCATGCGGGCCGTGGGGTCGCTGCTGCCCCCCTTGCTGAGTATTTTCCCGCGACTGTCCAGCACAGTTACATGCTCCGGATCCATTCCTTCAATGGATGATGACACCAGATGCACAACTCCCTGCACCTCGCTGTCACGCAGACCCTTGTTGGATTTCATCTTCAGCACGATAGAGGCGGTAGCCGGTTTTTCGCTTTCCTTGAAAAGTGATTTTTCCGGAATGACCAGATGGACCCTTGCCTGCTCAACCCCGGCTATCTGGGAAATGGTACGGGAAAGCTCCCCCTGAAGCGCACGCTGATAGTTAAGCTTCTGGACGAACTCGGTCATGCCGAAATTTTTGCGATCAAAAATTTCGAACCCGACTCCACCCCCCTGGGGCAATCCTTCAGACGCCATGGTGAGACGCAATTCGTAGACTTTGTCCGACGGAACGAGGACCCCTTTGCCGTCAGCAGTTATCTGGTAGGGCGTTTTAGAATCCTTCAATTTTTTGACTATTTCACCGGCATCCTCAGTGGTGAGGTTGGTAAAAAGTGGCCTGTAATCCGTACGATTAGCAACAAAGATAAGAATAGAAAAGGCTATCGCTGCCATGAAAACCACACCGGCAATCAGCATGCGTTTTCCCGGCGACAACGCCATAAATGGTTCTAGTAGTCGTGTAATTCCTTCTGGCATCGCGGCAGGAGGCTCCCTTATGCAAAGATGTTTTCAAACCAACAGCACCTGGTCAGCAGATTTAAAAGTACTTGATCCTTTTATACCTGCATGCGCATGACTTCCTGATACGCTTCAAGAGCCTTGTTTCTGACTGAAGACATGAACTGAAATGAAATGCTGGCTTTTTCCATGGAAATCATGACTTCATGAAGGTTTTTATTCTCACCGCTGGCCAGTCCCTGAATAGACTTATCTGACTGGACCTGCAGATCATTTACCTTGGTAACCAGTTCGCTGAAAAATTTGCCGGCCCCCTCAACGGGCCCCGTCAACTTTGCAGCGCTTACATCCGGAAACGCTTTTCCGATACCGATCCCACTCTCAATCCCTTTTATATCCACGCCCCTATCCTCACTTTCTTTTGATTCTCAGCTAGTCCAGCAGCTATTTGCTGATTTCAAGCGTTTTCAGCGCCATGCTTTTGGCGGCCTGAACAGCAGTCACATTGGCTTCATATGCCCGGCTTGCTGCCATCATGTCGGTCATCTCTTCAATCACATTCACATTCGGCATCGCCACGTACCCCTGGGGGTCGGCATCCGGATGGCTGGGATCATACTGCATGCGCGGCGGGTTCTGGTCTTCGACAATCTGAGAAACCTGTACTTGACGCACCTGTTTGCCCGACACCCCGTCAAGAACCCTGCTGAAGGCCCTCTCCGGCTGCACAGCCGAAAAGACCGCATCCTTACGCTTATAAGGTCCACCTTCCGGCGTGCGGGTTGTACTGGCATTGGCAAGGTTACTGGAAATTAGATTTATGCGTGTCCGTTCTGCCGAGAGAGCTGACGAACTCACATCCATAGCACTAAAAAAATCCATTATTTACCTTCCCTCAGGGCACTTTTGATTCCCTCGAATTTTTTTGACAGGATCTGTACGGAGGCGTTGTACATGATCTGGTTTTCCATCATGCGCCCCATTTCATTTTCTATTTCAACTGCATTGCCATCCTTGCCGGGGGTTTTGGCCGGAGTTTCGATAACACGTCCAGTCACGGACTGGAGTCGGCTGGCAGCACCCTTAAGCGGCAGGTGGCGGCTATTGGTAGCAGCAGCGGCGCCCTTGCTGCCCCCCTTGAGGGCTCCCTGCAATTCATCTTCAAAAACAAGTGACTTGGGGACGTAGTTGGGAGTTTCTGCATTGGCAACATTTGAGGCAATCAGGTTCTGATGCCTGGCCCGCAGATCAATATTCTTTCCCAAAAGCTCCACTGTTGTACTGAAAAGGCCTTCCAGCTGCATCCCGCACCTCCTTGTGGCGACCTTTCTCTGCAAAATACGTGCCTTACGGCTTTTTATCCCATCAATAACGTGCTGTACGCTAATTACGGCCACATGCGGGCTATTTTCACGTTCTGCTGCCTTGGGCGTGAACCAATAAAGTGTCTGATTATTGACAGTGACGGTTTTTTGACAGCAGCCGAGGCGAGAAATAAAATCTGGGGTTATCGGGCAGGAAATGTTTCAAGCGCCTGTTTGGCAAGTTTCTGCCAGTCAGCATCCTTGCCTTTGGAGGCAAGTTGTTCAAAATAACTGCGGGCCATCTGCTTTTTGCCTTCCTGCAGATAGAGTTCACCGGCTTTATACTGGAACTCCTCGCTGCGGGGATTCCCTGAAAGTTTGAGCCCCGCATCCAGAACCTTCAAAGCTCCTTTGCGATCCCCCAAAGATTCCCTGGAGGAATAAGCCACAAAATAAGCGTCCGGCAGGAGACGCGATCCAGACGACCCGGCCAGCGCCAGATAGGAATCCATGGATCTGGCGGCTTGAGAATACTCCCGTAGCGCCCACAGAGAGCGACCAAGATTATAATAGCTCTCCGGCATGTGGGCGTGCTCCCCTTTTTTCATCAACCATATAAGCGCTTCTTTGGTTTCACGGTGTTTGCCGGCGGCAAACGAAAGTCCACCGAGACGCTCCAATACTATCCTGACCCGCGGGTGGGATGGAAATTTTCTGGTAAAGGTGCGCAAGGAATTTTCAGCCAGGACGTTATCACCAACCAGTTCGGCAGTATTGGCAATGGTTTCATACATGTAGGGCACACCGCTGGAAGCCCATTGACGGTCAATCAGATAGGTAAATAATTTGATCAATTCGATCGGACGACCGGAATCACCATAGGCATTAACGACCTTTTCCAGAAAGCCCGGATGTTCCACACACGCAGACAGATACTCCTGATGCTCTTCAACAAAACGGATCAGTGCCGGCAGATCCTTGTTCCACTGTCGTTCCTGGTACACCTGGCTCACCAGAACCTCGCGCATTGACCTGATGACTGTCCCATAGACCCCACGCGGAAATTTGCGCTGAAAACCGGTTAAGGCCTGCAAAGCACCGGCGGCATCCCCATGCAAAGACTCCAGCAGAACATGCTTGAAATGGGACTCTTCGCGCATATCAAAGTCACCGGTCTGCTGCGATATCTCCAGATAGGAGTCACTCAATGCCCGGTAACTGCCGGCGTTCACCCGCAGGAACTCACGGTCATTCAACCTGAGGCGCGCCATTTGATTAGCCTTGTTGTCCTTAAAATTTTCCGCAACCGTACGATACAAGGCCAATGATTCCATATCGTGACCCTGCCGGGCCAGGATATCCCCCAGCCGCACCAGCAGAGTCGGAGCATATTTTTTGTCAGCCAGCCGCCCGATCAGATGTGCAAGCAGGACCCGGCCGGCAGCAAGGTCTCCGCTCCGCACAATGCTGTCACCGTAATAAAACGTTACGCCTGGGTTAAAGCCAAGATAGGCCGGCCAGATCTTTTCTGCTTCACGGAATGCAGACAGGGCCTGGGGATACTTTTGGAGTTTGTACCAGGTTTCCCCCAGTCGATACAGCGCAAGGGACCTGATCGGTGCCTGTCGGGTTGCAAAGGGGATAAAGATTTCCTCGGCCTCCGTCAGACGCCCCTTATAAAGGGCCCCCTCTGCCGCCAGAAAAGCCTGCATGTCATCATCGTTCAGGATGCTTTTGAGAACCTGCCGGTCGGTTGGCTGAAAGGGTATATCGGTTTTAAGCGGAGGGTCAAAGTCGCGGACAAGCTTTTCTACCCCGCTCCAGATTTTTTCACGACCAATAACCGAGGGGCGCGGCGGAAGCGTGGTAATCCCGCGACCGACCTCCAAGGTAATAGCCCTGTTGCCGTCGATGAACGTTTCACGCCAGCCGGCTCCCTTTGCCATTTCAAATGTTATCTGCAGGCTTTCTCCGCGACGGGAAAAAACCAGCCCCCCCATATTGGGGTCGGAATAGCGCCGGTATTTCTTGAACAGTGGACCGTTGGCACCATCAATGGAAATTCGCAACCGGTTGTCAGATAGCGGTGTAACCGAATATTGGGGGGGAGCTTCCAATCCAAGCACAATCCGGGTATAGCCATTTTTGGGTCGGATATCCACCCGCTGAATGCGATTGGAAATTGCTGCAGAGACAACCGAAACACCGTAAAGTGCCAAAAACCCTGCCAGTAAAATAATCGACAGGGTTTTTCCCGGCACTGGCCGTACAGTACCGTAATTATTGCAATAAATATGATGCCTTCCACACTCCATGATCACCACCTACTATTCTGGCACAGGCAGTTTACAGAACCTACGCACCTTGGAAACCAATTCAGCTTCACTGCAGGGTTTGATGATGATTTCCCGGGCACCATACTTCAGCGCCTTCAGCACGGCGGTTCTGGTCCAGCGATGGGCACTCATGATAACCGGTGGCGGGGCATCCTGGCGCATGGCGTTTATCTTGATGCACACGGCCAACTCACGGTCATCGGCATCCATCGATCCAATCAGTACCAGACGGACATTGCGACCGTCGAAAAGTTCCTTGATGTCAGCGTTGAGGGTACCCTCAACGACCTGATAGCCGGTGGTCCCGACCGATTCGACCATCTGCTGCCGATCAGCATCGTCATCGTCCAGAACAACGATGCTGTCCACACCACCATCGACAGCAGCCTGGGCCGCTGTCGACAATTCTTCATCATCAACACACCCACCATCAGCATCGCCAGACCCGTCGCCGTCAATCGACTCGGTTTCAACGATTTCAGGCTCTGCAGGAATTTCGGGCGGTGGATCAAACTGGTTGCCCAGATCCACCGGGATGAGTACATCCAAATGGTTCAATTCCTGACCTGGCATCTCCAGTTTTGAGCGGAACATGAGGTAATCGCCATCAGGCAGCGGCTCCAACTCGTCCAGCGGGTCAACTTCCGGGATATATTTTTTGGGGGAAAGCAGTTTCAGGTGTACCTTGCTGGCAAGACTACCCTGAAAAACGGTATTAAACGATCCGTTGATCATGTTGGCAATCTCGGAAAACGCATCAAAATCGTCGTTTTCTATGATGCAGAGGCGTTTTTTCTCCTGGATGCGGGCAGGCGGGATTCCCAAAAGGATGCTGCTCATGACGATGGCGTCACGCAGCGAGAAAACCAGATAAAACTGGCCTACATATGATTCGCGGGAATCGACGCCGATGACAAAACAGGCATCGTCAAGACAACCGAAATACGAGGTTTTGGTGGTGGTGAGGGAGTCGGAAAGGGCGATCTGGAGTTCCTGCCCCAGAAGCATGCCGCTCTCTTCACCGGCCTGCTTCAGGGCGGACCCGAGCATCTCATGTAATGTGTTGTATCCATCCATCGGGAACAGTCTTCCGGTTCGGAATCAGCCTGAACGCCAGAGGTCCACGTCAGGAGCTGTACTACAAAATACCATTAATCTTCCTTTTTGAGAACCAGTCCCACAAGGAATTTGTCATCTTCTACCTTAAAGGGAATTACGACGCAATCACTGTCAGACAGAGAATTGACCGTATAGTCCTCGCCGGCTATAACCGTCGGAATGGAGAGTTTTACGTCCAGCCCACCCTTGGAAAGCACCTGTTTGACACTGCCACCCAGCATGTTGGAGATCTCTCCAATAGCGTCGTTAAGATCTTCATTCACCTCATCACATTCCATGCCAAGCATGTTGGAGGTGATTTTCATGGCCAGGTTAACCGGGCAATGCATGGAGATCACGCCGGAATAAATCCCGGCAAAGCCGACCATACCGGTGATGCTGCACTTAAAGCGATTTACCGGTTCCTGAAGCGGATACTCGTCAGCCGGGTCCATCATCACCATAGTCGAAAAAACCTCTTTGGTGGCATCGATCACGTATTTTGCAAGTTGTTCTTCACTGAATTTCGTTGCAGCCATTATGTCCGCATTGAGACTCACAGCAGACCTCCAAGCTTCTCCTGCAACTGATCAGGGGTAAAGGGTTTTTTGATGCTGTCGCTGGCGCCGCTGGCCATTGCATCCTTGATTATCTCTTCGCCCCCCTCCGTGGTAATCATGACCACCGGGGTGTTATTGCCGTTGGCACGGACTGCTTTGATAAACTCAAGGCCGTCCATGTTAGGCATGTTGATATCGGAAAGAATCAGATTGATCGTCTTGCCGGAAGCAATCACACCCAGCCCTTCGATGCCGTCGCCTGCCTCGAAGATCTCATCAACCGGCAAACCGGCCTGCCTGAGTGAACGGGAAATGATTTTACGCATTGTGGATGAATCATCAACGATAAGAATGTTTGCCATACCGGAATCCTCCTCTTTCTTATGTCCCGCAAGGGTGAGATTAGCTGGAATTACTTCCGAAGATTAATACCATAAAACCGGTAAAAATCATCTTTTTTTATTAGTGAAGCAGCAAAGTTCAGTCCGCACGAAACAGCGAATGTCATGATATTCCGTCAAAGTGGCCGATCGGTGGCAAGGCTCTTTCAAATGCCGGCAATTGCAACGGCCGCACGCAGCAGTCGATCAACCTGATCCGGTGTTGCCGCCTCACTGTACAACCGCAGAACCGGCTCGGTTCCCGACGGACGGATCAGCAGCCAATCGCCGTTATCGAAAATGAATTTAAAACCGTCACTGAAGTTTGTACCAGAAATTTTCCGCCCATCAATCACATCCGGAGGATCTGTTTTCAATCTGTTAATCAATTGCTCCTTGGCAGCATCCTCAATCCGGCGGTCAATGCGGCGATAAAAGAAGTGACCAATCTCGTCCATGGTTTCTACCAGGAGTTGGCGCAACCCCTTGCCACTGACCGCCATGGCTTCCAGTAACAGCAGACCTAGCAGGATGCCGTCACGCTCCGGTATGTGCCCTTTGACCCCCAGGCCGCCCGACTCTTCCCCCCCCATCAGTATATCTTTTTCCAGCATCAGCTCACAGATATGCTTGAAACCGATGGGGGTTTCAAACAGCGGCAATTCATATTTCGCCGCCAGCAGATCAACCATGCGTGTCGTGGAAACTGTTTTGACCACTCCGCCACGCAGCCCTTTGTGTTCGATCAGATGGCGCAGGATTACGGTAAAAATGCAGTGTGATGAAAAGAATTCCCCCGTCTCATCTACCGCCCCGATGCGATCAGCATCACCGTCCAGTGCAAGCCCGACCTTGTATTTTCCACCTTTGAGCAGTGCACACAGCTCCTGCAGATTGTCCCCGATCGGCTCCGGGGCAACTCCTCCAAATGATGGATTTTCCGTATTGTGAATTTCATCCACACCGTTCAACAGGCGCGGAATAAAGCCGCTGCCGGCCCCGTACATCGGATCGACCACTGCAGCTATACCGGATTTGGCAATCAGGTTGAGATCTACATATCGGCTGATTTGATGGAAATAGTTTTCACAAGGATCGAACAGCTCGACCATCCCCTTGCGCTGAGCCTCTTCGAAGGGACTGTCCACAACCCGGCGCTCATTGGCCACATTGTACGCTACAATCTCCTCCAGAATTTTCGTAGTGGCAGGGCGGGCCGAACCGCCATAGGACTCTTTGACTTTAAAGCCATTGTACTCCGGGGGATTGTGGCTGGCAGTGATCATAATACCGGCGCTGGCACCCATCTCGTGGACCGCCCAGGAAACCGCCGGGGTTGGCGCATAGCCGTCGGTCAGGCGAACCTTGATGCCGTTGCCGGCGGCTATTTCTGCAACACGACGGGCAAAATCACGGGAAAGGAAACGGCGGTCATAGCCGATCACCAGAATTTTATCTCCCAGCCCCTCGCGATTGAGGTAATCCATGGTAGCCTGTGCCACCAGGGAGAGATTGGCGAAGGTGAAATCCCGGGCAATCACCCCGCGCCATCCATCGGTCCCAAACTTGATCTGCATTGAACCCTCCATACGCTTTCGTATATTGTATCTGCTGAAATGATATGCTTTTGCCAACGGTGGTTGTATGCTAAAAACAGGCGGAAACAATACCAATTATATACTCCGTTCACAATAATTTTCATGAAAACTGTGGAGGAAACACCATGAACACGCGCATCGAAAAAGACTCGCTTGGTGAGATGGAAGTGCCGGCTTCCTCCTACTACGGAGCCCAGACAGCTCGGGCCGTGCAGAACTTTCCCATCTCCGGCCTGAAACCGCACCCTTCATTTGTATGGGCCGTCACGATCATCAAAAAATGTGCCGCCAGGGCCAACATGTCCACCGGCAGACTGCCGGCGGTGATCGGCACGGCAATCGTCGCCGCAGCTGACGAAGTGCTGGCCGGGCAATTGGCCGACCAGTTCGTGGTTGATCCCTTTCAGGCCGGGGCCGGCACATCCCACAACATGAATGTCAACGAGGTGCTGGCCAATCGTGCCCTGGAACTGCTCGGGCACACGCGGGGTGATTTCTCGATTCTGCACCCCAACGATCATGTCAACATGGCCCAGTCCACCAATGATCTGATCCCTACCGCCATCCGCCTGGCATCGCTGGAGATGCTTGATCCTGTCCTGGAAAATCTGGAGAAACTAGAATCCTCTCTGGCGGAGAAGGGCCTGGAGTTCGACCATATCCTAAAGTCCGGCCGCACCCATCTGCAGGATGCCGTCCCGATCCGACTGGGACAGGAATTCAATGCCTATGCCAGCGCAGTTCGCAGGAACCGCGAAGGATTGGAGTCCTGCATCCCGGCCCTGCTGGAACTGGGCATCGGTGGCACGGCCGTCGGTACCGGCCTGAACGCCGAACCGGCCTACATAGCCGCTATACTGGACGAACTGGCCGATGCCACCGGCTTTCCGCTGACCGCCAATCGGGATCTGTTCGAAGCCATGCAGAACATGGACCCCTTCCTGGCGCTCTCATCGGCACTGCGCCGCACCGCCGTCACACTGGGGCGCATCGCCAACGATCTGCGCCTGCTCTCCTCCGGACCACGAACCGGCTTTGACGAGATCCGGCTGCCGGCCGTGCAGCCCGGTTCCTCCATAATGCCGGGCAAGATCAACCCCTCCATGGCCGAGATGACCAACATGGTCTGCTATCAGATCATGGGATGCGATCAGGCCGTCATGCTGGCAGTTCAGGCCGGACAGCTGGAACTGAATGTGATGATGCCGCTGATTGCCTACAACCTGCTGTTTTCCATGGAACTGCTCAAGAATTGCGTGCAGAAATTCACCGATTCATGTATTAGTGGAATTGTAGCTAATGAAGAGCGTTGCCAGCGCTATCTGGAGGAGTCTCTGGGACTGGTGACTGTGCTGGCCCCCTCCATCGGCTACAATGCGGCGGCAGAGGTCGCCAAGGAATCCATGGCCTCCGGGCGATCCATCCGTAAAATCGTGCTGACGCGAAAGCTGATGTCAGAGGCGGATCTGGAGAAGGCCATGCAACCCGGACATCTAACCGAGCCGGGGCTACCGTTGGGAGAACACTGAATGTCATCATGAGAAGCGGGAACAATCCGATTTTTGGGGTGATTTATTACAACACAGAAGGAGATTTACCATGAAAGAAGCAGTACTGAAAGTTCTTGAGCAGGTGCGTCCCGGCCTGCAGGCTGACGGCGGCGATGTCGAACTGGTGGAAGTAACTGAAGACGGTATTGTCAAGGTTCGGCTGAAAGGTGCCTGCGGCAGCTGCCCCATGTCCACCATGACGCTCAAGATGGGCATCGAGCGGGCCATGAAGGAGCAGGTTCCGGGCGTCAAGGAAGTTGTCGGAGTCTAGCAGCTACGTTCCATGACACATCAAAACCCCGCCGGACGCAATCCTGCGGGGTTTTCTATTGGTTTTCCAACAGCAGAAGGGAAGCGTTACCCACATGAAAATCTGGATCGATGCCGATGCCTGCCCCCGGGTCATCAAGGAGATCGTATTCCGGGCCTCCGAACGCCTGGAAATCCCGGTCTGCCTGGTGGCCAACACCGGCCTTGCAAAACACCACTCCCGATTGATCACCTCTGTGGTGGTAGCCGAAGGCTTCGATGTGGCCGATGATTACATCGCCGAGCAGGCCACTGCGCAGGATCTGGTGGTCACCGCCGACATCCCCCTGGCCGCCCGCATTGTGGAGATAGGTGCCGTAGGACTTGATCCACGAGGTGAGCTGTACACAGAGGAAAATGTGGGCGAACGGCTTTCCATGCGCGACCTGATGCAGGAACTGCGCGGAGCCGGCATGATCCAGGGTGGTCCGGGCCAGTTCAGCAACACGGATAAGCAACGCTTCGCCTCCTCGCTAGACCGGGTGCTGACACGCATGCTGAAGGGGAAGAAACCGTTATGAAGAAATTACTCACATGGGGAGCGGTTGGTCTGTTGACGTCAGCACTGCTTGACCCGATCATCTACTCCATGCTGGATCGACCGATCCCCTGGACTTGTGACCTATTCATGCTGGCCGGTGGAGCAGCCTGCTACTGGCTTCTGATCAAATTCCGGGACGACTTCTGACACGCCGGACACAGGTTAACAACTATGACCATTGAAGTACGCGAATCAGACATACGCATCGAATACTACCGGGCCTCAGGACCGGGCGGCCAGCACCGTAACACTACCGATTCGGCGGTACGCATCCGCCACCTGCCGACCGGCATCGTTGCCCAGGCGTCCGAGAGCCGTTCGCAGCTGCAGAACCGCGAGAAAGCTATGGAGCGGTTAAAAGCAGCCCTGGAACGGCGCCAGCGCAAGGAGAAAAAACGCATTGCCACACAGGTGCCGAGACGTACCAAGGAACAGCGTCTGAGTGAGAAAAAAATCCTGTCACAGCGCAAAAAGCTGCGCTCGACGGTAGAGTGACCATGAAATCATCCTCCCATCTCACCATAGAGTGGTGCAAACCGGATCTTAGCGAAGAACGCTGGGAATTCTTCCACCACCCCGACAAACAGGAATTTTACCGGAACTTCCAAATAGATTGGGAACAACTGGCTTTCGGCTTTGAAACCGGGCAACTGGTTCCCTATCCCCGCTCGGACTGTCTCAACGGGATGCCGGTGGCACGTTCCTACAGCAGCTATGATGATTACTGCCATTATCTGGCCAAAGCCAAACGGGGCTACCGCAGGAATTATTCCCGCTTGGAGGATGACCTGCAGCGCCATGGCACCCTGACGCTCCCGGCACCGATCATTCTGCAGTGCGGTGACCAGGCCCTGCTGTTCTCCGGGTATCGCCGGCTCTGCCTGGCCTGGAATTACGGCATGGCACCATATGTCTGGCTGGCCCGTGTCACGGGGAAGGAGCCGGCATGCGCATAGCCCTGGTTGCCATCCATCCAGCCTCCTCCCCCCAGGCGGTGCCGTTGGCCAATGCCTTTCTGCAGAGCTATCTCACAATTTTCCCGCCGACTGATATTCCGGAGATTCAGCGCGTTGACTGTTTCCTGGAGCAGGATTCAGGCGACTGCCAGGCCGTGATCTCGCTCCTGCAACCCGACTTGGTCGGATTTTCCATGTATGTCTGGAACCGTGACAAATGCCGGGACATTGCCGCACAATTACGCCGGCAGTGCCCCGGAATCACGATCTTTGCCGGCGGCCCGGAGGTCACCGCCGATCCAAACGGGATTCTGGCTGGTGATGAGTTTGATTTTCTGATCGTCGGAGAGGGGGAAATGCCCTTTGCGGAGCTTTGCCAACAGCTGCAGAGCGGCAAGGCCATTGATGCCGTTCCCGGCCTTGCCACAAGGAGCGCAGCCGGTTACACCCTGATCCCGGCCGAACCGCTGTACACCCTGGACGAGATCCCCTCCCCCTGGCTGAATGGCACCCTGGACGCCGGACAGTATCCGGGCCTGCTCTGGCAGCTTTCGCGGGGCTGCGGCTTCGCCTGCGATTTCTGTTTCGATTCCCGCGACCGGCACGGCGTCCGCCGATTTTCTCTGGAACGGCTCGAAGCGGAGCTGCGTCACTTCGCCGCCAAGGGTGTCAACCAGATTTTCGTACTGGATTCCACCTTCAACCAGGATCAACGGCGGGCCAAAACCATCCTGCGGCTGATCAGAAAAATAGCCCCCGCCATCCATTTTCATTTCGAAGTGCGCAGCGAATTCATCGATCGCGAGCTGGCCGAACTGTTCGCCGCCATCACCTGCTCGCTGCAGATCGGCCTGCAAAGCTCCGATCCCTCAGTTTTGAAACAGGTGGGGCGCACCTTCCGGCCGGATGATTTTGTCAGTCGCACCATGCTGCTGAACGACACCGGCGCCATATTCGGGTTTGATCTGATGTACGGACTGCCGGGAGATTCCCTGGCCGGTTTCAGCAGCAGCCTGGAATTCGCCCTCGACCTGTACCCCAATCATCTGGACATCTTTCCTCTGGCTATTCTGCCCGGCACCGCCCTGGCCCTGCGCGCAGAGTCGCTCGGATTGGAGTACCTGCAGCAACCGCCCTACGTGCTGCTTTCCTCGCCGACCTTCTCTGCCGCCGACATGGAAAAAGCCCGTAGACTGGCAAGCGCCTGTGATATTTTTTATACCCGCGGCCGGAGCGTTGCCTGGTTTAACGGCATGCTCCATGCGCTTGGTCAACGACCGGCGGCATTTCTGCTGCAGTTCTTTGAATGGCTGCAGGGGCAGCAAAGCGGCCCTGTTATTGAGCGTGATCTGTCCGACGAACAAATCTGGCAGCTGCAGCAGGAATTTCTTGAAAAAACCTTTTCACCGAAGCGACTCCGCCGGTTTCTGCCGGCCGTGCTGGATCTGGTGGATTATCACTACCATTACGCTGCGGCTCTGCTGAGCCCCGCTCCACCCCGGCCCGCACAAATGCCGACCGGCAAAAAACTGCTGGAGCTTCCTCTGCACCTGGCGGGATCGACACGTCTGGCGGTATTTCATTATGAAATTATGGAACTGCTGGAGGCGGGAGCCGCTGACGTGCGCGGCTTCACGGACAACCTGCAGCAGAGTGGATCCCAGGCCGTTATCTACCCGACATCAGAAGGGGTCTTTACGGAATCGATTGACGTGACTTATTTCAAATTATTGGAAGGGCTGGATGGCACAACGCCGGCAGGTGCCGTTGCCAGAATGTGCGGGGCACCGTCAGAAGAAACGGTTGAGTTCCTTGAATTTGCACTATCAGAAGGAATTGTTGTCACAACGTAGTGGTATAAAAATGGCGGGGGCAGGCCCCCCGCCACTCTTGATCCTGCATCAATCCCGGCCGTGCCGGCCACGATCACCATCTCGCCGATCTTCCCGACGATCCTGTCTGTCATCGCGTCGTTCTTCTTTACGTTCCTGTTTGTCATGACGACGCTCTTCCTTCCACTCCTTTCGGTCATGGCGGCGATCGTCCCGAATCTCTTCACGACGGACATGGTCAGGGCGGAAATGGCGCCCGCGGTAATGGTCACGGTCTTTGCTGTACACACGATACTCGTGATCGCGATATTCGCGTATCCTTTCAATGCGGTGTTTACGGATACCCGGAGGAAGATGTTTGTGCGTGACCACAACCCACGGGCCGTTGTGATGACGTGAACGATGCCAGCTGTTGCCATAGTACAGATAGTAGTAGTCGGAGCTGAAAATAATGTCATAGGGTGTATCAACCCCTACATAGAAACCCAGGCGAGAGGGTGTTACAAAAAGTGGTGGTGCTTCGAACAGTACTGCCGGCGGGCCTGAGACAACTACCCGTGGTCCCGGCACACCAACATTGACATTGACACTGACTTCGGCCTGTGCGGCAGAGGCTGCTGCTAACGCTGCAAATACGAACACCAGAACGTTCTTTTTCATTGTGAATCTCCTTTCGTTCATTGTGGAACTGATTCCGTTTCAGCAAAAACGGTGCCGATAATTCCCGGTCCCCCTTTGAAGCGCCTGCAAACCCTGTGATCGAAGCTCCACACTGCAATTTGTCCGATCCGCTTCAGCCCATTCTGCACCTTATTTGGGGCATCAACGGCCCATACCGGTCAGCCGTACAACAAGCACTCCGGGCACCCATCGATAAAGATATTGCCCACAGAGAGCGCTTAATGCTATATATATTCATCACCTGAACCACAGGGAGGCACCCTGTGGTTTTTTATTTGTCTGAAAGGAACCGGCACCTCATGATCTCAGCATCAAACGTATCTCTCTCCTATGGCAAGCGCGTCCTCTTCAAGGACGTCAACATAAAGTTCACCCCCGGCAACTGTTACGGACTGATTGGTGCCAACGGGGCTGGAAAATCGACCTTCCTCAAAATCATGGCCGGCGAGATCGACCCGGACAAGGGTGAAATCGTCCTGGGCCCCCGCGAACGCATGGCGGTCCTGAAACAGGATCAGTTCGCCTTTGACGAGGAAACGGTTTTCAACACCGTTATCATGGGGCACGAAAAACTATATAAGGTCATGGTCGAACGCGAGGCCATCTACGCCAAGCCTGATTTTTCCGAAGAGGACGGCACCCGTTCCGCTGAACTGGAATCGGAATTTGCCGAAATGAACGGCTATGAAGCCGAATCCGAGGCGGCTGTTCTGCTGAACGGCCTGGGAATTCCCGAAGATCTGCGCCACAAAAAGATGAAGGAACTGGAGGGGGGCGACAAGGTGCGGGTGCTGCTGGCACAGGCTCTGTTCGGCAGCCCGGACGTACTGCTGCTGGACGAACCGACCAACAACCTGGATCTCAAGTCCATCACCTGGCTGGAAGATTTTCTGTACCGCTTCCCCAACACCGTCATCGTCGTATCCCATGACCGCCACTTCCTCAATCAGGTCTGTACCCATACCGCGGATATCGATTTCGGCCGGATCACGGTCTATGTCGGTAACTACGACTTCTGGTATCACGCCAGCCAGTTGACCCTCAAACAGAAACAGAATGAAAATCGCAAGGTCTCAGAAAAGGCTGAAGAACTGAAGGCCTTTATCCAGCGCTTCTCCTCCAACGCCTCCAAAGCCAAGCAGGCCACCTCCCGCAAGAAGCTGCTGGACAAGCTGACCCTGGAAGACATGCCGGTCTCGTCCCGCAAATATCCGCATGTGGTTTTCAAGCCGGAACGCCAATGCGGCGACATCATTCTGGAAATCCAGGGTCTGACCAAAGAGATCGACGGCGTCAAGGTGCTGGACAACCTGGACCTGATGGTCCGCAAGAACGACAAGATCGCCTTTGTGGGTGGCAACTCCCTGGCCCGCACCACCCTCTTCCAGATCCTGGCCGGCGAACTGGAGCCGGACAGCGGCAGTTTCCGCTGGGGCGTCACCATCACCAGCGCCTACTTCCCCAAAGAGAACAGTTCCTATTTTGATAAGGATCTGAATCTGATCGAGTGGCTGGGACAGTACTCACCGCCGACGGAGGGGGAGACCTTTGCCCGTGGTTTCCTGGGAAGGATGCTCTTTTCCGGCGACGAGGCCACCAAAAAATGCTCTGTGCTTTCGGGGGGCGAAAAGGTGCGCTGCATGCTGGCCCGCATGATGCTGACCGGTGCCAATGCGCTGGTACTGGACGAACCGACCAACCATCTGGATCTGGAATCGATCACCGCCCTCAACGACGGTCTGATCGCCTACACCGAGGTAATCCTGTTTGCATCCCACGACCATGAGTTCGTATCGACAATTGCCAACCGCATCGTGGAAATTACCCCGGGCGGGGTTATTGATCGCGTCATGACCTTCGAAGATTATCTGGAGAGCGAAGATGTGAATCGGGAGCGGGATGAATTGTATCACGGCCATGCAGAGCTGACTCTGTAATCTTGATTGTTCCGCGCAGGTCACGAAGCGTCACAAAATGGATGTATGAGCATGAATAACAATGGGGCTGGTCCGGATAACTCAAGTATCGTGGACAGCCCCATTTTTATGAGCAACTCTCGGTTGTTTCTTTGCGATCTTCGTGGATACCTGCTGTTACGGCCTGGTAGCGCTGATCGAGGTGATATACACGGTCAGATCACCATTGGGACGTTTGATAAAGACCTCTTCATCCAGCCGTTTGTGCAGCAGGGCCTGCCCTACGGGGGAATCAATGCTGATCTTCCCTTCCGTCACATCGATCTCATCCGGGCCGACCAGCTGATAACAGCGCGCATCCCCGTTCACATCCTCATAACCGACCCAGCAGCCGAATGAAACCAACGTCGGGTTGACCGGCGGCGCCGCCACCTTGAGCACCTTGAGGCGAGCGCCCAGGTGTTTCAGCTTGCTGTCGATCTCGCGCAGCCGCTTTTTACCGTAGATATATTCGGCATTTTCAGAACGATCACCCTCGGCAGCCGCATCGGAAACACCCTGGCAGACCTTGGGGCGTTCCACCCGCCACAGATAGTGATATTCGTCCTCAAGCCTTTTCAGTCCCGCTGAAGAAATCAGATTGGTCATGGTGTGCCGGCTCCCATAACATGGGTCACAGCAGATTCCACCGTTTCACCGTCAATATTCAGATAGAGCAGGCCTTCCGTAACCGTAAGCGACCATGTGATCGAGCGCTGCAATTGAGCAGACAGACGCTGCAGAAAGGACTGATCCAGATTTATAATCGTCAGGTTGGCAATTCCGGACAATTTAGGTAACTGTTGCTTCATCCAGACCACTTGGGCAGAACCGAAGGCGCAGAGCACGACCCGCTCCGAATGGCGACCAGCCTTAACCAAGCGTTCGGCGTCGGGCAGACCCACCTCAATCCAGAGCTTCACGCGGCCATCAGGTCCCTTCAGCCACAGGTCGGGTTCGTCCCCGGCGCCAACCCCCTTGGTAAAGGTCAGTTCCGGTTCGTAGTACAGGGCGTAGGCCAGCAAACGGGCCAAAAGGCGTTCTTCGGTTTCCGATGGGTGCTGCGCCACCGTGACCTGCAGCGACTCGTACAGACCGCGGTCAATATCGGACAGTTGAATATTAGCGCGGTAGATAGTTGATGGTTTGGCCATATCTGCTCAATCCTTCTCCGTTGTCCGGACAACAAAAAGGCCCCGGATTTCTCCGGGGCCTTTTATTGCCTGAACGCAGGCGTGTAATTACACGCGAACTACGTTAGCGGCCTGAAGGCCTTTAGGACCTTTGACCAGTTCGAACGTTACGCTATCGCCTTCAGCGAGGGATTTGAAGCCTTCACCTGCGATTGCGGAGAAGTGAACGAAAACATCATCGCCACCTTCCTGCTCCAGAAAACCAAACCCCTTGCTGTCATTAAACCATTTTACAGTTCCGTTTACCATTTCTACTTTCTCCTGATACTTCTCTTTAAGTTTGTCCGGGAATCTCCGAGGACGTTTGGCAACACTATCAGCATTAATCAGGCAATGTCAAACTAATTAATCTATCGAGTAAAATAATTTTATTGCAGCGAGCCGGTATTTTTTTGCAGAAAGAACCGCTTTGCGCTTCCATTCAGCATTCTCCGTATACACAAAAGTTCCCGGAATTTAAACTATGCATTTTCTCCGGGCTAAAACGCGCTTTATGGTTTGGGTAACTCGCCACCGCTTTTTTCCTGTAGTCGTTGACAACGCTCTAGACTCTGGCGGGCAACATCATGGTCCGGACGGAGCCTCAGTACTTCTTTGAACTCATGAATAGCACCCTTGAAATCCCCGCGGCCAGCCAGCAGACCTCCCAACTCTACATGCGATTCAGACATATCCGGCATGAGTACGACGGCATCGCGGAAATGACGTTCGGCCTGGACGAGATTGCCCTGCAATTTGAATGTAAGAGCAAGGTTGTGATGTGCTTCCGCCTGGTCCGGCTTGATTGACAGGGACAGGGAGTAATAACGGGCGGCCTCATGGAGCTGGTTCTGCGTAAAAAGAGCAGTGCCAAGGAAAGACATGGCTACATGGTTGTTGTCCGTCACGGTTATGGCATGTCGAAACAGCGTCTGGCTATCCCGCCAGGTTCCGGTCTGGCGCCAGGTCAATCCGCCGTAAAGCAGCAGAACAGAAGCAGCCGCAACTCCAAGTGTACGCTGCCGAACGGGACACCCCTCTGATAGCCATTTTCCGCTCCAGGCAATCATCAGAGCAACACCGATCATGGGAATGTAGGTATAGCGGTCAGCCCGGGCCTGGGATCCCACTTGAATCAGGCCGATGACCGGAAGCAGCGTCACCAGATACCAGAACCATCCGGTAACAAGAAACGGGAAGTGTCGGCGGGACCGGATAACGGCGATGGTAACAGTTGCCAACAACAGGGCGACCGCCAGGGCTTTTAGCGGGTGCGAGACCAACGGCAAGGGGTAGAACACAGCCAGTTTGACCGGATAAAAGAATGAACCGAGGTAGCTCACATAGGCATTCAGTGCATTCTCAAACCGCAGCTGCAATGGAAGACCATCCAGTGAGGCGATCGATCGTCCGTGATGTTGTACACGTATGGTTATCAGACTTGAGGCAACCGCCAGCACCACAAGCGGAACCTTTTCCGCAAGCAGTCGGACAAGAGGTGGCACCGGTTTTTGTTGATCTGGCATGACAGCGCTTGCAAACCGGTTGAGCGGCCAGTAATCAAGCAGCAGCATGACAATTGGAAGCGTCACCAGCATCGGCTTGGACAGGAGTCCCAGAATAAACAGGCTGACGAGCAGAAGATAGCTGCCGATGCGAGGTCGAACCGTGTAGCGCACATAGGCCAGCAGGGTCAGGAGGGCAAACAGGGTACTGAGGACATCTTTGCGTTCCGCCACCCAGGCTACGGACTCGACCCGCAGCGGATGCAGGGCAAAAAGGGCCGCCGCAAAAATGCTTGGCCAGAAATCGCCGGTGCAGCGAAACAGAAGCAGAAACAGCAGCAGAACATTGGCTCCATGCAGCACGACACTGGTCAGGTGGTGCCCCTGCGGCTGTATTCCATACAGTTCAACATCGGCCATATGCGACAGCCAGGTCAGCGGGTGCCAGTTGCCGGCATGGTCAGAGGTGAAGGCCCATTGCACACCGCCCCAGTTAAGACCGGCCTTGACCTGGGGATTGTCCGTCACATAGATATTGTCATCGTAATTGACGAAATCATGGCTGCCGGTCTGCCAGTAGATCACCAGGGTGGCCAGCACCAGCAGCAGGACAACACAGAATCTTGTGCGGCTCACGTCCACCATCTCGCTCCGTTATGCCGGCATTTCCTCGCCATGCACCTTGTGCAGATAATACTCATAGGTACCGTCGTAGACCCGCATCTCGCCATGATCGATCTCGAAGACACGATCCACCAGATGCCGCAGGAAGTGGCGGTCATGGCTGACCAGCACGACGGTGCCGGTGAAGTTTTTCAGGGCCTCCAGAAGAATTTCCCGCGAGCGGATATCCAGATGGTTGGTCGGCTCGTCCAGGATCAACAGATTGAGTGGTCGCGCCAACAGTGTTGCCAGCACGACACGGCTCTTCTCGCCGCCGGAAAGGTTCTCGATCCGCTTGTCCACCGTGTCACCGGAAAACAGGAACGAACCCAGCAGATTGCGGATAACCCCGATGGTAGCCATCGGCATGACATCCTGCAGCGTCTCGAAAACCGTCTTGCGGGGATCAAGCACTTCCATGGCGTGCTGGCTGAAATACCCCACCGCCACATTGGCTCCCAGGGTGAAGGTTCCTGTCGTCGCTTCGGTCTGGCCGGCCAGAATCTTGAGCAGAGTCGACTTACCGGCACCGTTGACACCCACCACGGCAATTTTGTTCTGCCGTCGAATCATTCCGGAAACACCGCTGAAGACCGGATGCAGCCGGCCGTCAGGCGTCTCCCATACCTTGCCCAGATTATCCAGAGCCACGACATCGTCACCGCTGCGCGGCGGCTCATTGAACTCGAACTTGACCGTGCGCTCCTCGGGGGGGATCTCGATCCGCTCGATCTTGTCAATCTTCTTGACCCGCGACTGGACCTGGGCGGCATGGGAGGCCCGGGCCGCAAAGCGGGCAATAAACTCCTCCTCCTTGGCCAGCATGTCCTGCTGACGTTTATGGCTGGCCAGCAGCTGATCGCGGCGAATATCCCGCTCCCGTTCATAAAAATCGTAATTGCCGCCATAGGTCGTGACGGTCTTGTTGGCCACCTCGATAATGCGGGTGACGATACGATTCATGAAATCACGGTCATGGCTGGTCATCAGCAGAGCGCCGTCATAGTCGTTGGCCAGCCACTCCTCCAGCCAGATAATCGACTCCACATCCAGATGGTTTGTCGGTTCGTCCAGCAGCAGCACATCCGGTTTGAGGGTCAGGATCTTGGCCAGGGCGATACGCATCTTCCAGCCGCCGCTGAAGGATTCCACCGGGTGGTTGTAACGATCCGGGCCGATACCAAGGCCGGTCAGCACCGTCTGGGCGCGGGTATCCAGGTCGTAACCGCCGCGATGTTCGTACTCCTCCTGGGCGGCGCCATAGCGCTCCAGCAAAGCGGCCATGGCGTCGTCGTCCATCGGGTCGCACATGGCGGATTCCATCATCTGAAGCTGTTCCGCCAACTGCACCGTCGCGGCCGAGCCGGCCATAACCTCGTCCAAGGCCGAACGGCCGGACATGTCCCCCACATCCTGGGAGAAATACCCGATGGTGGTGCGTTTGGCGCAGGTCATTTCTCCGCCGTCCACATCCTCCTCGCCGGTAATGATACGGAAGATGGTGGTCTTGCCGGCACCGTTGGGGCCGACCAGACCGGTTCGTGAACCGGGCAGAATCTGGAAACTGGCATCGCGAAACAGCACCTGGGAACCGTGCTGTCTAGTTATATTGGAAAGATGAATCATGGGAAGTACCACCTCACGGGCTGAAATCAAGCTGAACCTGATAGCATGACGGCCAGCACGAGGCAACCAAAAATTTGGGTTTCACCGGTTGACGCCTGCTGATAAAAAAGCGAATATGCGGGGCCACTCAACAACAGGGGGAACAGAGAACGTGCGTAGAAAAGACCGGGAAATCATTGGTGCGCAGGCACTGGAAGAGATCATCCTCACAGCCCAGGTCTGCCGCCTGGGGATGGTTGACAACGGGGTCCCCTATATTGTTCCGCTCAACTACGGCTACCGCGACAAGACCTTCTATTTCCACAGTGCCCGGGAGGGGCGCAAAATTGAGATACTCTCCCGCGGACAGCAGGTGTGTGTCGAGATTGATTGCGGCCATGAGCTGATTACCGCCCCACAGGCCTGCGACTGGGGCATGCGCTATGCCAGCGTGATTGCCTACGGCATACCCCGCTTCATTGAAAATTCCGACGAAAAGCGCCAGGCCCTGGCAATCATTATGGATCAATACGCAACGCAGGAACACTTCGAATTTCCGGACAGTGCACTGGCCGCCACAGCGATCTTTGCCGTAGATGTCACCGCCATGACTGGAAAACGGAAAGAGTGAGCAGATAAGGAACAGCGCCATGCCGATACCATTTCAACAACTATTTGAGGAAGCTCCCGTCATTCTGGGTGAAGGCGCGGTCATCGAGCGCCTGCGCCGCTCTCCGGGGATCCGGCTTGACGAACATGTCGTCAACTCGGCCCTGATCTATCAACCGGAAGGGCGCACAGCCCTGGAGAAGATCCTCTGCCAGTACCTGGAAATCGGCAGACGCCACAGCCTGCCGCTACTGCTCTCCACTCCCACATGGCGGGCCAGTCGCGAGCGTATTGCCGCCGCCGGGCTGACCGGACGCGACCTCAACGGCGATAATTTCAGATTTCTGAACGAACTGCGGGAATCATACGGTGACTATGCCCGCACGGTTGTTATCTGCGGACTGATGAGCTGCCGCGGTGATGCCTATAAACCGGCTGAAGCCATGGCCACCGACGACGCCCGCCGCTTTCACGCCTGGCAGGCGCAGGCGCTGGCGGATTCCGGGGCCGACCTCCTGCTGGCGGCCACACTGCCGGCACTCAGTGAAGCACTGGGTCTGGCTTTGGCCCTGGCAGATACCGGACACCCCTACCTGATCAGCTTTGTGACGCGACCGGATGGTACTCTGCTGGACGGGACACCACTCAAGGAAGCGGTTGCCACTATCGATGCCGCCGCCAATCCGCGCCCTCTGGCCTATCTGATCAACTGCACCCACGCCTCCTTCTTCCGCAGCGCCCTCCTTCACAACATCAACTCCTCGACACTGGTCCGGGAACGGATCGTTGGCCTGCTGGCAAATACCGCACCGCTCACACCGGAAGAGCTGGACAACCGCCAGCTCCTGGTGGAAGAAGATCCGGAACAGTTCGGACTGCATGTTTCCGCCCTCCGCGCAGAACTGGGCATGAAGATTTTGGGGGGCTGCTGCGGAACCGATGACCGGCATATCGAGGCTCTGGCAGGGAGGTTGACATGACGACCGAAAACCGACCAATCACACCGGGCCGCTACCGGCACTACAAAGGAAACTATTATCAGGTGATCGACACAGCCCGTCACAGTGAAACCGAAGAGCTGATGGTAGTCTACCGCTGCCTGTATGGTGATGGCAGCCTGTGGGTCCGGCCACTGGGAATGTTTCTTGACGATGTTATTGTCAACGGTTGCCCCCAGAAACGTTTTGAGTATTGTGAAAATGATGTTTGACACCTCCAGCTGCATTCATTAGAGTAGCTCATCCTATCCGTTCTCACGACACCACCCCCGCACCTGCGGCACTCATACCGGCGGCCCACGATGCGCATTAAATCGATCAATACCACCATATCCCGTACAACTACGATCATTGCCTTGGTGCTGTCGATACTTGTCACCGTCACCATTCCGGCCGGGTATTTTGGTCTGCAATACCAGAACGTCATGGGGCGACTGGATGCCGAGGTGGAGATCTGTACCCAGCAGGTTTCAAAACTGATCCGATCAAACCCGGATATGTGGTTCTACGAACAGGTCCGGCTTGAAGAACTGCTCTCCCAGCGGCAGTCAACAGGAGGCCCTGAAATCCGAAGGGTTTTTGACCTGCACAACACTGAAATTGCCTCGGGAGGCAAACACCCCCCGTTTCCCGCCATTTCCAAGCGCGGCACCATCAGCGATTCCGGCTTTGCTGTCGCCCGACTGGAGATCAGCAGCTCTCTGAGACCGGTGATTCTCAGATCGGTACTGGTGGCCCTCTGGTCGTTTCTGCTGGGTATCGTCGTCTATATCGCCATCCGCTACCTCCCCCTGAGAGCTCTGCTGGACGCAGAAAAATCCCTTAACGAAGCCAATGAATTCCTTTCAAAAATCATGGAAAACAGTACCAACGGCATTCTGGTCCTTACGCCGGATGCGCGGGTTGTCATGGCAAATCAGCACATGCAGGACATCAGCGGTTTCGGGGAGGATGAATTTCTCCGGATGCAGACATTTCTGGACGTCATTCCGGAGGAAGAGCGGGAGCATGTGGCCGCCCAACTTCGAATTCTCACAGAGCGGCAAGAGTCATCACTGATTTTTGATACCAATCTGGTCTGTCAAAGCGGCCGGGTTCGTTACCTGTCCTGTGGCGCTGCCCCCATTATCAGGGATGGCTCCATCACTGCACTGGTGCTATCTATTGACGACATCACGGTTCGCAAAGAGTCAGAGGCGCGCATCCGCAAAATGGCCTATTTTGACAGCCTGACCAACCTTCCCAACCGGGCCCTGTTCAACAATGAACTTGACCATGCCATTGCATACGCCAAACGTTATGAGACATCATTTGGGCTGATGCTGATCGATATCGACAACTTCAAGCGTATTAACGACACCCTTGGACATAATTATGGTGATCTGCTGCTGCAAAAGGTGGCCGAACGCCTGGTGGAAAGTGTCCGCAAGAGCGATTACCTCTCCCGTCCGGCGACAGAGGAAGCCAGCGAAGTCGTAGCCCGTCTGGGGGGTGATGAGTTCACCATCCTGCTGACCTGTTTCAACCATGAAGAAGATGCAGCCAAGGTAGCCAACCGCATCATCGACAAATCGGCCCTGCCCTACCTGATCGAAGGACAGGAGGTCTTTGTCACCCTCAGTATCGGGATTGCCACCTATCCGGGGGATGGAACCAGCCAGGACATCCTCTTCCGGAATGCCGATACGGCCATGTACCACGCCAAATTTCTGGGTAAAAACACCTTCCAGTTTTACCGTTCCGCCATGAATGAGGCCGCCCTCCAGCGACTCAACCTGGAGAATCAACTCTTCAAGGCGCTTGAACGTAACGAGTTTCAGCTGTACTATCAGCCGCAGGTCGATATGCTCAGCGGCTCGATTGTCGGCGTCGAAGCGCTGCTGCGCTGGCAGAATCCGGAGCTCGGCATGGTTTCGCCCCTGGATTTCATCCCCATTGCCGAGGAAAACGGGCTGATAATCCCGATCACCGAATGGGTCCTTGCGGAGGCATGCCGTCAGAACAGAACCTGGCAGGACTCAGGCCTGCCCTCCGTCAGGGTGGCGGTAAATATATCCACCCAGGTTCTCAAGCAAAGGGACCTGCCCGAACTGATCTCCGTTGCTCTGGAGCAGTCCCAGCTTAACCCGGAACGTCTGGAGGTCGAGATTACAGAAAGCGTCATGCTCCACAACGTGGAGGGAACCATCAAACTGCTGAAGCAGGTCCGCGACATGGGGGTCACTATCAGCATTGACGATTTCGGCACAGGCTACTCATCCTTCAGCTACCTGAAACAGCTACCGGTACACGCCATCAAGATCGACCGCTCGTTTGTCAAAGACCTGCCCGGAAACCAGGAAGACATCGCCATTGTCAAAGCGATTATCGCCACTTCACACAGCCTGAGTCTGAAGGTTATTGCCGAGGGGGTCGAAACAGCCGAGCAGCGCCAGTTCCTGGCAACACACTCCTGTGATGAATATCAGGGGTACCTGTTCAGCCGGCCGCTCAGCGTCGCGGACATCACCGCACTGCTGGGCAGGACGGAAACAACATGAACAGCCAGGGCACTCACTATTGTAACCACGTTACGTGTGGCCTGCCGATGCAGGCCATTTTATTCACCGGAGCATACCAATGGCACTTCTGACACTTCGCACCATAACCCTGGCATTCGGCGGACCGCCGCTGTTCGACGGCATCAATCTGCAGATCGAACCGGGCGACCGTCTCTGCCTGCTGGGACGTAACGGCACCGGAAAATCGACACTTTTGAAGCTGATCAGCGGGGAACTGGTCCCGGAAGGGGGCGAAATCCAGCGCCAGCAAGGGCTGAAAGTCGCTCAGGTCTCCCAGGATGTGCCCCTGGAGCTCAACGGCAGCGTCTTCGATGTGGTCGCTTCCGGCATGGGCAATGCGGCAGAACTGCTGGCTGAATATCATCATGTCAGCCACCGGCTGGCCCTGGACGGAAGTGAAGCGCTCCTGACCCGGCTGGAGGAGTTGCAGCACGAACTGGAGGTCAGCGGCGGATGGGGTCTTCATCAGGATGTAGAACGGGTCCTTAACCGCCTGCGACTGGATGCCGAGGACGAATTCACCTCCCTGTCCGGCGGTACCAAACGCCGTGTACTGCTGGCCCGGGCCCTGGTGTCGTCACCCGACATCCTGATTCTGGATGAGCCGACCAACCACCTGGATATCGATACGATCCTCTGGCTGGAGGAGTTTCTGGCCAAATCCGTCAAAACCGTCCTGTTCGTGACCCACGACCGCGCCTTTGCCAGACGCCTGGCCAACCGCGTGGCCGAGCTGGACCGCGGCCGGATTTATGCCTTTTCCTGCGGCTACGATGAATTCGTCCTGCGCCGGGAGGCCCTGCTGGAAGCCGAAATTACCCGCCAGTCCCTGTTCGACAAAAAGCTGGCCCAGGAGGAAGCCTGGGTTCGCCAGGGGATCAAGGCCCGCCGCACCCGTAACGAAGGCCGGGTACGGGCGCTGAAGAAACTGCGTGAGGAATACCGCCAGCGCCGCGAGCAGCAGGGCACGGCCAAAATCCAGCTGCAAACGGCCGAGCGCTCCGGAGCACTGGTGGCCGAAGCACTGAATGCCAGCTTCGCCTACGACGGCTGCACCATCATCAAGGATTTTTCAACCACGATCATGCGCGGTGACCGCATCGGCATCGTTGGCCCCAACGGCTCCGGCAAAACGACCCTGTTGAAAATGCTGCTGGGCGAACTGCTCCCGCAGGAGGGTGAAATCAAGCTGGGAAGCCGCCGCGAGGTCATCTATTTCGACCAGATGCGGGCCCAGCTGGATCTGGATAAAAGCGTCCAGGAAAACGTCGGCGAGGGCAACGACACCCTGATCATCAACGGCCAGTCGCGCCATATCATCGGTTATCTGCAGGATTTTCTGTTTTCTCCCGAACGGGCCCGTTCCCCGGTCAGCATCCTGTCAGGAGGAGAACGCAACCGGCTGCTGCTGGCAAAGCTGTTCACCAAACCCTCCAACGTCCTGGTCATGGACGAACCGACCAATGATCTGGACGTTGAAACCCTTGACCTGCTGGAGGATCTGCTGCTGGAATATCCCGGTACGCTGCTGCTGGTCAGTCACGACCGAGAGTTTCTCAACAATGTGGTTACCAGCACTCTGGTGGTGGCAGAAAACGGCATGGTAAGGGAATATGTGGGAGGCTATGATGATTGGCTGCGTCAGGCCGCTTCCGAACAGGTGTCCCCTCCGGCAGCAAACCCGGCAGTCACGGAAAAAGCGGCCCGACCGGTCAAAGAGCGGCCGCGCAAGATGAGCTTCAATGAGCAGCGTGAACTGGAGGCCTTACCCGACCTCATCGCCGCACTGGAAGAGGAGCAGGCCGGACTGCATACCCAGCTGGGCGATCCGGAGTTTTACCGGACTGCCGGAGCCGAGGTAGCACAGGTCAATGAGCGTCTGGCCCGGCTGGAGGAAGAACTGGAGTCGGCTTTTCTGCGTTGGGATGAGCTGGAAAATCTTAAGTCACTGACATAGGCATTCAGAACCCGCTCAATGCCCGTGGTAACCCAGAACCACCAGCAGGCAGCTGCCGTCGGCAATCACGTTGACCCCGTTTTCGCGACAAAGTGCCACGGCCGCCGGACTTTCGGCACCGGGCTGCATCCAGATATTGCGGATCCCGTGGTCAATAGCCTCAGCCACCAGCTTTTCCGTCACTGCCGGCGGGGTAATCATGGAAAGGCTGGTCACCGTCGGCGGCAGGTCGGCAACCGCGGCCACACAGGCAATTCCTTCAATCTGCGTTTCACGGGGATTGAGTGGCACAGCCTTCTTTCCGTTTTGGAGATAGCAGCGCAGCACCCGGTTGCCATACTTCTGCCGGTTGGATGAGGCCCCCGCAACCCCGAAGGCTTCAGCTGAAAGAAACTGGTCGATTTGTTCTTGAATATTCATGATATCCTCCCTGTTTTATCTTTTCTGTGCTGAGTATAGTTCAATTCATGTATGCTTGCCAGCAGATGCGCAGCATCCATTAAAAACCGCGAACCCCGCGATATTCCACCACCCCGTCTTAATCACGGGCAATCGAGGCACATGTATGAAGTTGCAACCAGGAGCAATCGTCTGTCACAGCGGCGCACCCCAGTGGGGGGCCGGCCGGGTCCAGGAAGTGGCTGCCGACAAGGTAGTCATCCTTTTTAGTGACGGCGAGATCCGCAAGATCAAGGAATCCCATCTTGAGGCCCTGTTACCGGCCGATCCGGCCACCTTTCAGGAACCGGTCAAAAAAGCAGCAACCCAGCGGGTGAAAAAAACCGGGGCCGCAGAGCCACGCTCCCGCCAATCCAGTCAGGCACTCCCCCGCGTAATTGCCGAGGAGTTTGAATTCAGCTACCCCAAACACCTGCGCAAGCAGTTTCAGCATGATCCCAGCGGGCAGATCGAGGCCTGGCAGCGTGATTACCCGTTCCTGTTCGATGTGCGGGACGCCTCCCTGGCCAATGATTACGACGGCCGCGTACTCAGTCCCCATTTCCTGGCATGGTTTGCTGCCATCAAGATCTACGAAAAATTGGGCTACTACAGCCTCAACGAGAACTATGAGACCGCCGGACACGCCGCCAAGCAGGGTCTCCTGCGCAAAATGGCGTCAGAGGATGCCTTTCGTTTCATGACCAGGCCGCATCCTGTTTACGGCAACGGACTCTGTCCCGAACTTCTGCTGTACCGGCCGGATTTTTCCGACTGGTGTTTTTGCACGGTCAAAGGCCCCAAAGGGAGTTTGACGCCGGAAAGGGCCCGCTACTGGCGGGAACTGATCGCCATAACCGGCAAGAAAATTATGCAGGTGACCATGAAAGAGTCTGCCTAGAACGCTCCGTCATAAAAATCTTTTCCCGATCAGATAGATACCCCGTGGAATCCGCTTTCCTGGGGTATCTCCATTTCTCCCCTGAATTATGCAATATCCCTCTGGACTGTCTTGAATGCCTCTGATAAAGTACGCAATTCATGAAAATCAAAAGGCTCGAAATATCAGGGTTTAAATCCTTCGCCGACAAGGTTGTTCTGGACTTTCAGCAGGGTGTCACCGGTGTGGTCGGCCCCAACGGCTGCGGCAAGTCCAACATCGTGGATGCCATCCGCTGGTGCATGGGGGAGCAGTCCGCCAAGCACCTGCGCGGCAAGTCCATGGAGGATGTGATCTTTGCCGGCAGCGAGAACCGCCGTCCCCTGGGGATGGCCGAGGTATCGCTGGTGTTTTCCACCGAGGATGGCCGCGCCCCGGCCAAGTACCTTGACTACTCCGAGATCCAGTTGACACGCCGCCTGTTCCGCGACGGCGAAAGCGACTACCTGATCAACAAGACCCCCTGCCGTTTGATGGACATTACCGAGCTGTTTATGGATACCGGGGTCGGCACCCGGGCCTATTCAATTATCGAACAGGGCAAGATTGGACAGATTCTGCACTCCCGACCGGAAGAGCGCCGCTTTCTGATCGAAGAGGCGGCCGGCGTCACCAAGTTCAAGTCCCGCAAACAGCTGGCCCTCAAAAAGATTGAATCAACCCGCCACAACCTGGCGCGCCTGGCCGACGTACTGGGAGAGATCCGACGGCAGCTGGCGTCGCTGCAGCGCCAGGCCAAGAAGGCTGAAAAATTTCGCGAATATCGCGATGAACTGCGGGATATCGAACTGCTCTTCACGGCCCGCGAATACCGCGACACCCACGAACAGCGCCGCACGGCCGAGCAGCAACTGGGAACCCTCAATGACCGCATCCGCGAGGTTTTTGCCACGGCGGCCCTGGCTGAGTCACGTATGGAAGAGGCCCGCGTCGGACAACTGGAAAGTGAAAAAAACCTGAATGCCGCCCAGGAGGAGATCTTCCGGGTAAAGAGCGAGTTCAGCAGTTCGGAACACGCCCTGGAATTCCAGCGCAAGGAGATGGCCAGCCTGGAAGGGCGCCTGCAGCGCCTGTCGACCGAGGCGGGCGAGCTTGATACACGGCTGAAAGAGTGTGCCGCCCAACAGGAACTTTTGGAACTGCGCCGCGACAGCTCCGCCATCGAGTCGACCAGCAGCGGCGAAGAGCTGCAGAAGATTGAAACAGAACTGGCTACCCATCAGCAGGCGGAAGAAGAACTCAATCGACTGCTGGAAGCACGCCGCAAAGAGCTGTTCGAATCCCTGGCCGAAACGGCCCAGCTCAAGAATCGCCAGGAAAATGCCCAGAAACGCCTGACCTCTGTCTGTGAGCGCCTGGAGCGCCATACCCGCGAAGGGCTGCAGCTGGCCGAACGTCTGGAGCTGACCCGGCGCCGTTCAACTGAACTGGAGCGGGAAATTGCAGTGGTCGAAGGTGAACAGGAGAGCTGCAAGGTTGAGATCGCCGCCCTGCGCACGCGGGAAGAATCCTTGAAAGCGCGACTCCCCGAGCTGGAAAAAACCTGGCAGGCTCGGCGCGACGAGATGAACCTGAACGCTTCGCGCCTGCACTCGCTGAAAGAGTTAGAGGCCCGTTTTGCCGGCTACGGCCAGGGTGTCAAAGCCCTGATGGCCTCGAAGGACCTCCGGGCCGGCTTCAACGGCCTGCTGGCCGACGTAATTGAAACCTCCCCCGAGCTGGAGGCGGCCGTGGAAGCGGCCCTGACCGACCACCTGCAATGCATCGTCTGCGAGCAGCCGGAAAATGCCTTGCGTGCCCTGGAATTTCTCAGGAAAAGTAACGGCGGACGGGCCGGACTGGCACTGGCTCTGGAGTGCACCCCCCTGCCGCAGGTTACGGTCGATGGTGCAGTCCCGCTCTCCGGACTGGTCACGGCATCCGGCCCCTGTCAGGGGTTGGTTCAACGGCTGCTCCATTCCGTCATGCTGGTGGACACCCTGCCGCAGGCCATTCAACTGGCCCGACAGTACCCGGCACTCTCCTTTGTGACCCGCGCCGGGGACATGCTTTCCCGGGGGGGAATTATTACCGGTGGCTCCGTCGATCAGATGGAAAAGGGAATCATCCATAAGAAGCGCGAGCTCAAGGATCTGGAAGAGCGCGTAGCCACCCTGGATAAAGAGGTGGCCGAACTGGGCCGGGAGCGCGGCGAACTGCAGCGCCAGTCCCAGGAGGTGGCCGAAGCACTCAAGGGGTGCGGAACACGCTTGCACCAGGCAGATCTCAAACTGGCCGGCTTGCGCAAGGACCGCCAGCAATCCCTGGATGAAGTCGGACGAACGGAAGAGCGGCTGGCGGTCCAGGGGATGGAAGCAGAGAACCTGCAGGAAGAACGCCAGGGACTGGAAGATGAAGTCCGGCTGACCGCGGCGCAGCTTGCCGAGACCGGCGGATCATCCCAACAGATGGAGCAGGACGTCTCCCGTCTCAAGGCCGAGCTGGAAGCCAAACGTAGCGGCCTGACGGAAATCCGCGAGCGGGCCACCCTGATCCGGGTACAGGTTGCCACCCTGCGGGAGCAGCACGAAGCCCACCTGCGCGGCATTGCCGATCTGGAGCGTCAATCCCAGGATCTGCTACGCAGGATGTCAAGCGACCACGAGGACAGCCAGAAGGGTGACGCGGAGCGCCTGGAGCTGCAGGCGGCCATTAAATCCGGCACAGAACGGCTGGAAGAGCTGCTCCGCCAGCAGGTGGTGGCCGAGCAGCGCCTGGGCCAGGTCCGATCCACCTATGAAGAGGCCGGAACGATCCTGGCTGAGATGGAAAAACAGGCCCGTCAGCTGCGCGAAGAGAGTGATACGGTACGCCAATCCCAGGCCGAACTCAATCTGCGCTTTTCCACCCTGAGCATGCACGCCGAACATCTGGAGCGCGGACTGCAGGAAAAAAGCCGCATATCCATGGCCGAGGCCCTGGTCCGTCTGGAGGCGGTGGAGTTTGACGAACAGGCCCGCCGGACGCGCCAGGCCGACCTGCAGCGCCTGCTGGACGAAATGGGCGAAGTCAACCTGATGGCCATCGAGGAATGTGCCGGCATGGAGGAGCGCTTCACCTTTCTTTCGGCCCAGAAGGATGATTTGGAAGAGTCGCTGCGCAGTCTTCAGCAGGCCATTCAGCGCATCAACCGCACAACCCGCCAGCGTTTCCAGGAAACCTACGACCTGGTCAACGCCAAATTCCAGGAGGTCTTTCCCCGACTGTTCTGCGGCGGCAAAGCCGAACTGCGCCTGACCAATGAAGAGGACCTGCTGGAGACCGGCATCGATATTATCGTCCAGCCACCCGGCAAAAAACTGCAGAATGTGACCCTGCTGTCGGGAGGGGAAAAGGCCTTGACCGCCGTGGCGCTGATCTTTTCCATCTTCCTGATCAAGCCGACCCCTTTCTGCCTGCTGGACGAGGTCGACGCACCGCTGGACGACGCCAACATTGGTCGCTTTAATGACATGGTCCGGGAGATGAGTGCCATTTCCCAGTTTATTATCATCACCCACAACAAGGCCACCATGCAGGTTGCCGACACGCTCTACGGCATTACCATGGAAGAGCCGGGGGCGTCGAAAGTCGTCTCGGTTCGTCTGCACTAAAACTTACACCCGGCGCAACCGGGCCTGGGCTCCACTGTCCCTGCTCCCGGCCTGTGCGCCACGATATTCGGAGGACGTATGCCATTCATCAGCATTCTGAAAAAACTGGTTGATTCAACCCCTGAAGCCATCGGAGCGATTCTGGTTGACTGGGAGGGTGAAGCGGTTCAGGAGTACTGCCACTGCGACCCCTACGATATCCGCTTCGTAGCCGCCCACAAAGGGATCATCCTGACCCGGCTCAAGGAGCTGCATGACAGCGGACGGGTCGGAGCCGTAGAGGATGTGGTGATTACATCCACCGACGGCACCCTGATCATCGGCTGCATTGACCAGGATTACTCCCTGGTTCTGAGCACCGGCCGCGATTGCCCTCGGGGTCTGGCGCTGTACAACTTTCGACAGTCAATCGGGGAATTGAAGAAGGAGATCTGATGTCTGAACAGGAAAAAACTGGCTTTTTCCGCGGGCTGCTGAACAGGATCGGGGTACCTGCACCCGTAGAGGAGCAAGCCGGTACATCGGACAGCTCTTCTCCGGAAGCATCGGCGCCATCCACCACGGTTCCGGCAGTTCAGGAAAAGCCCAAGGGCGAACCTGGTTTTTTTGAACGCCTCAAGCTTGGCCTGAAAAAAACCAAAGACGGGCTGGTTGGACGGATTGACGCACTGGTGCTGGGCAAAAAAGAGATCGATGCCGACACCCTGGAAGAGCTGGAAGAAATTCTGATCACCTCCGACATCGGAGTCAAGACCACGGTCGAACTGATCCGGACCCTTGAACAGCGCCTGGGACGCAATGAACTGAAGGACGGCGAAGCCCTGCGGGGAGCCCTCAAGGAAGAGATCCTCAGCCGCCTGGAAGCGCACCATAAACCACTGGACATGTCCGGTAAAAGTCCCTTCGTGCTGCTGGTTATCGGCGTCAACGGCGTTGGCAAAACCACCACCATCGGCAAACTGGCTTCTCGTTTTTCCACAGCCGGTTCCAAGGTGTTGCTGGCAGCAGCCGACACCTTTCGCGCCGCAGCGGCCGAACAGCTGGAGGAGTGGGGACGGCGCAGCGGCGTAGACGTGATACGTCATAAGGAAGGGGCCGACCCCTCGGCAGTTGTCTTTGATGCCTGCAAAGCAGCGGTGGCCCGCGAGGTCGACATACTGATTGTGGACACCGCCGGCCGCCTGCACACCAAGGTCAACCTGATGGAGGAGATGAAGAAGATCCGCCGTGTCATTAACCGGGAAATTCCGGGAGCCCCCCACGAGACCCTGCTGGTGGTGGACGCCGCCACCGGCCAGAATGCTGTTTCCCAGGCACGCCTGTTCAAGGAAGCAGCCGGCGTAACCGGCATCGCCCTGACCAAACTGGATGGCACCGCCAAAGGCGGCATCGTAGTAGCAGTCAGCCATGAATTCGCTCTGCCAATCCGCTACATCGGAGTCGGTGAGTCCATTGAAGACCTGCGCGATTTCGATCCACGCGAGTTTACGGATGCCCTCTTCCAGGCCTAGCCGACAATCTTCACACAGCGGAGCCAAAGCCGATGAACCCCGCGATTTCGCGCAATTAGGCCTTGACTTCTCTGTAACGAGTAAGTATTGTAGTGTCCCCCGAAAGGAAACAGAACCTATGAATAACGAACTTTTTGAAGCTTTGGAAAACAAGGTCGCCGACCTTCTCAATAGATACAATGCACTCAAGGACGAGAACAATCGCCTGGCCGAAGAGAACAGCCGTCTGCAATCCGAGCGTGAGTCTCTCAAATCAAGGGTTGACTCAATTCTGGGCAAACTGGAAGGCATCTAGACAATTGACGGAGACCTTCATGACAAGAATTCTGTTCCAGAATGAAGGACCTCCGGCATGAAAGTCGCCCATGTTGTCAGGGTTTTGGGACGTGAAATTTCGGTCAGGAGTTCTGCCCCGGCCGAGCGCGTTCAGGCGATAGAGACATTTGTCAATGAACGACTCCAGGAGATTGGTAGTGCCCTGAAAAGCGGTGATGCACAATTGGTTCTAACCATGGCCCTGCTCAACACCGCAGAAGAGATGCTCAATCTCCGTGACCTGAAGGAAGCGGATCAGGTTTTCGAACAGAAGCTGCACAGACTCATAGAACGGCTGGAAACAGCCTGATTTAACATACGCAACAGGTTACACGGTCTCTTCAGGGAGACTTGATTATATATTCTCAGCAGCCTCAACCGGTCTCACGTGATCACCTGCCGCAGCAGTTGTTTTTTTATAGCAGGCATCAATAAAACCGCTGAATATATCCATCACGGAAAGGAAGGAATCGCTCAAGCACAGGAACCAGAGAAACACCCTCATTCCACGGCACGTACGAGCCATTCCCACCCTTTCGCCCTCCCTGATCGACCTCCCGGACACGTCTCCGGGCATCACCCTGTTGTTGTGCACTAAAATTAAGGCACTATGCCCAAGCGAACCCTCCGCCAGACCATACTGGCTCAGCGCCGCGTTCTCAGCCACGAACAGTGGCGGCTCGCCAGTCGGGCCGCTCAGGAGCGTCTGCTGGCACTTGAGGAGTTCCAGCGGGCTGACTGCATCGCGCTGTACGCGCCGGCACACAACGAAACCGACACAGCCATGATTATGTCGGGGGCCTTTTCAGCCGGTAAGCGCATTCTCTATCCGGCGGTCTGCGGCGCTCACATGGTCTTCCGTCAGGTCCAAGGAATCGAATGCCTGAGCAAAGGCTGCTTTGGCATTCTGGAACCCTGCCCCACCGGTACGGATCACCAGGCCGACGAAGCGGACCTGATTGTCGTACCGGGTGTTGCCTTTGATCAGGCCGGGCACCGCATCGGCTACGGCAAGGGTTTTTACGACCGCTTTCTGCACCACCCGGAACGGTCGGCCCATCTGATCGGCCTGTGCCATGATTTCCAGCTCATCGACGGGCTGATAGCCACGGAACCACACGACATCTGCATGGAGATCATCGTAACGGATCAGCGGGTAGTGCGGGTCACAGATTGTTGCATCAGGAAGTAACCGGCGCCACACCATGGCCCGGATTCACATACAGGAGGTTATAGATATGGATCTTGGAATTCTGATTGGAGCAGTCGTTGCCGTACTGGTAGCCGCAGTCGGGGCCTACATTGCAGGCAACAAGGCCAACAAGAGGGACACCGGCTCCATCGTCCGTCAGGCCGAGGAACTGGCCTCGAAAATGATCGACGATGCCCGCCGCGAAGCGGACACCATCAGCAAGGAAGCAGAACTTAAGGCAAAAGCAATCGCTCTGGAAGCAAAAGCAGGTCAAGAGCGGGAAATGACTGAGAAGAAGAAGGATCTGCTGGGACTGGAAAAGCGGTTGCAGCAAAAAGAAGAGAATCTAGACAAAAAAATCGCTATTTTTGAGCAAAAAGAGTTGGATATCCTCAAAAAAGAACAGTCCGTTACCACAAAAGAACAGGTATTGGGTCAAAAAGAAGAAGAACTGAAAAAAGCCGCCGATATTCAGAGAGCCAAGCTTGAAACTATCTCTGGCATGTCTTCCGCAGAGGCAAAAAAAGAGTTGATGGACGCCATGGAGGACGAGGCCAAGCACGATGCAGCCAAGATCATCCGCCTGATCGAAGAGGAAGCCCGCGAAACTGCCGATAAAAAAGCCAAGGAAATCATGGCCCTGGCCATTCAACGTTACGCAGGCGAATATGTTGCCGAGCGAACCGTTTCGGTTGTACCGCTGCCGTCCGACGAAATGAAAGGGCGCATCATCGGGCGCGAGGGACGTAACATCCGGGCCCTGGAGGCTGCAACCGGCATCGACCTGATCATCGACGATACTCCGGAGGCCGTCATTCTGTCCGGCTTCAACCCGGTCCGTCGCGAGGTTGCCCGCCTGTCTCTGGAAAAACTGATCGGCGATGGCCGCATCCATCCCGGCCGTATTGAGGAAGTTGTCGCCAAATCCACGGAAGAGGTGGAGCAGACCATCAAAGAGGCCGGCGAGCAGGCCGCCTTCGATCTGGGCGTCCACGGCATTCACCCCGAAGTCCTCAAATTGATCGGTCGCCTCAAATACCGCACCTCCTACACCCAGAACGTCTACCAGCACTCTCTCGAAGTAGCCTTCCTGTGCGGCATTATGGCCGCCGAACTGGGCATCAACGTCAAACAGGCCAAACGCGCCGGATTGCTACACGACCTGGGCAAGGCCGTCGACCATGAGGTGGAAGGTTCACATGCCGTGATCGGTGCCGATCTAGCACGGAAATACGGCGAATCACCCAAAATTGTCCACGCCATCATGGCGCACCACGAGGACGAAAAGCCGACCACTGTGCTGGCCGTGCTGGTTCAGGCTGCCGATGCACTCTCCGGTGCCCGGCCCGGTGCCCGCCGCGAGATGATGGAAACCTACGTCAAGCGTTTGGAAGAGCTGGAGCGCATTGCCACGTCGTTCAACGGTGTTCAATCCTCCTTCGCCATTCAGGCCGGACGCGAGATCCGCGTGATGGTATCCAGCGAGACCGTCACCGATGAAACCGCCGTAATCATGGCACGCGATATTGCCAAGAAAATCGAAGCCGAGATGACCTACCCCGGCCAGATCAAGGTTAATGTGATCAGAGAGACACGTGCAGTAGAATATGCCCGTTAAAATTTTATTTATAGGTGATATCATCGGCAAACCGGGACGTCAGGCGCTCTCCAGGGAACTGGACCGCCTGGTGGACCGGCACGCCGTCGATCTGGTGATTGCCAACGGCGAGAATGCCGCCGGCGGTTTCGGCCTGACGCTGGAAACCTCCAAGGAACTGTTCGACATGGGGGTGCACTGCATCACCAGCGGCAATCACATCTGGGACAAAAAGGAGCAGGTACCGCTGGTGCTGGCCGACAAACGCATCCTGCGTCCACTCAACTATCCTGAGGGCGCTGCCGGAGTCGGCAGCGCCATTTTCACAACTCCCGGCAAAATCAAGGTGGCGGTACTGAATCTGGAGGGGCGCATCTACATGAAGAACCTGGAATGCCCCTTCCGGGCCGCCGACCGCGAAATCGAGCGCCTCCGCCAGGAAACGCCGATCATCTTTGTCGATTTCCACGCCGAAGCCACCTCCGAAAAATCCGCGCTGGGTTGGTATCTGGATGGCCGTGTCAGTGCCCTGGTCGGCACCCATACCCATGTCCAGACCGCTGACGAGCGCATCCTGACCCAGGGGACCGCCTACCTGTCAGACGCCGGCATGACCGGCAGCTTTGATTCTGTCATCGGCATCGGCAAGGAAGAAGCTATCCGCAAGTTCTTGACCCAACTGCCGGTCAAGTTCGAGATCCCCAAGAAGGATATGCGCATCAATGGAGTCGTTATCGGGGTAGACGAGGTCAGCGGCAAGGCGGTCAGTATCGAACGTGTAAATATCAGTTGTTAATTTTTAAAAGGCGGTAAAACCTAGGGCAACAGAGAGAATCAGTAACAAGTTTTTTGGGGTTATTTGTCAGAAAAAATTATTGATTTAATTCTCCGTTGCTCCGTTGCTCTGTGTTATTCAGCCTTTTCAGGAGTTGTTATATGTTATCCGTAGCAGAACAGATGGCCGTTATCAAACGCGGTGCCGTTGAGATTCTGGTTGAAAAAGAACTGGAAGAAAAACTGGAGAAATCACTCAAAACCGGCGTTCCCCTGAAGATCAAGGCCGGTTTTGATCCAACTGCACCGGACCTGCATCTTGGGCACACCGTCCTGATCCAAAAGCTGCGCCAGTTCCAGCAGCTGGGTCACGAGGTCAACTTCCTGATCGGCGACTTTACCGGCATGATCGGTGACCCGACCGGCAAGTCCGAAACCCGCAAGGTTCTGACCCGCGAGGATGTCCTGCGCAACGCCGAGACCTACAAGGAACAGGTTTTCAAGATTCTCGACCCGGAAAAAACCAAGGTTGTCTTCAACTCCACCTGGCTGAACGAGCTGGGTTCAAGCGGTATGATCGCCCTGGCCTCAAAATGCACCATGGCCCGCATGCTGGAGCGCGATGACTTCCACAAACGCTTTACCACCCAACAGCCGATTGCCATCCACGAATTCCTCTATCCGCTGGTTCAAGGGTACGATTCCGTTGCCTTGAAAGCTGATGTCGAGTTGGGGGGTACCGACCAGAAGTTTAACCTGCTGATGGGGCGCGAGCTGCAGCGCGAATGGGGCCAGACCCCGCAGTGCATCCTGACCATGCCGCTGCTGGAGGGACTGGACGGCGTCAATAAGATGTCCAAATCCCTGGGCAATTATATCGGCGTCAGCGAGCCGGGCGACGAGATCTTCGGCAAGGTCATGTCGATCTCCGACGACCTGATGATCCGTTACTACGAACTGCTCTCCGACCTGCCGCTGGCCGATCTGGACAAACTGAAGAGCGGCCTGAAAGACAAATCAGTGCACCCTATGGCAGCCAAGAAGGCTCTGGGACGCGAGATCGTCACCCGCTTCCACGGTGCCGGTGCCGGAGAGCTTGCCGAGGAGAATTTCGTCAAACGCTTCAAGGAAAACGAGATTCCGGACGAGATGCCGCAGGTGAGTTATTCACTGGCCGATGGCGGCGTACTGCTGGCCAGGGCCATGACCGAATCGGGCCTGACCAAGTCCAACGGCGAAGGTCGCCGCAGTATCGAAGGGGGCGGAGTCAAGCTGAACGGCGAGAAGGTTTCGGATACGAATCTGGAATTGACCACCGCAGGGGAATTCATCGTCCAGATCGGCAAGCGCCGTTTTGCGAGAATTGTGGTTTCGTAGACAAATACTTCACGAATACATACTGAATACTAAAAGGGACTGTCTGACGACAGTCCCTTTTAGTTTGCTGACATATTTCCTAGATCACTGCAGCAACTACATTTCCATGATCACCGGCAGGATCACCGGGCGGCGTTCAATGCTCTTCTTGAAGAAACGCCGCAGGACCTGGCGGACGGTGGTGTTGACCTCCTCGCAGTCGCAGCGCATCTCCTCGCTCAGCTCCTCCACCGCCTCCACCACCAGGCATTTCGCCGTTTCAAGGTAGGCCTGGCTTTCATCCTCAAAAACGAAACCACGCGAAACAATATCGGGACCGTAGATGATGCCGCCGGTGGTCTTGTTCATACCGATGATGATCACAACCATGCCGTCTTCGGAGAGGTGTTTGCGGTCTCTGAGGACCACGTTGCCCACATCGCCGACCCCCTTGCCGTCCACAAAGACCCGGCCGGTTTCGACCTTCTCTTCAAAACAGGCTGTGTCAGCATAGAAGGAAACCACATCCCCGTTGGTGGCCAGCAGGCAGCGCTCGGCCGGAACGCCGGTCTTCTGGGCCAGCTTGGAGTGCACCATCAGGTGGCGGTATTCACCATGAATCGGGATGAAGAAGCGCGGGCGGGTCAGGTTGAGCATCAGCTTGAGCTCTTCCTGGCAGGCATGGCCGGAGACGTGTACCTCGGAGGTTTTTTCGTGATAAACCTCGGCGCCGCGCCGGTAGAGATGGTTGATCAGCTCGGAAATCGTACGCTCGTTGCCCGGAATGACGCGCGAGGAGAGAATAACGGTGTCACCGCGCTCCAGCTTGATCTGCTTGTGGTCATCCATGGCAATGCGAATCAGGGATGAACGAGGTTCCCCCTGGCTGCCGGTGGTGATCATGCAGACCTGCTCACGGGGCATGTAGGGGAGCTCTTTGAGATCCATGAAGGCGTCGTCGGAAATGTGCAGATACCCCAGCTGACGGGCGATGCGCACGTTGGCAACCATGGAACGGCCGTTCAGAAGGATCTTGCGGCCGCAGCGAATCGCGGCATCGGCCACCTGCTGAACGCGGTGGATACTGCTGGAAAAGGCCGCCACAATGATGCGCCCCTGGCAGGTAGGGAAAATCTCGTCAAAGGCCTCACCGACGGATCGCTCCGAAAGGGTGAACCCTTCCCGCTCCACATTGGTGGAGTCGGACAGCAGCGCCAACACCCCCCGCTCGCCGTAGCGGGCAAAGGAAGCCAGGTCGGTCAGCTCGCCATCCACCGGAGTCTGGTCGATCTTGAAGTCGCCGGTATGGATCACGACCCCTTCGGGTGTCGTGATCGCCAAGGCACAGCCATCCACGATGGAGTGAGCCACCCGCAGGAATTCCACGATGAAGCAGCCCAGCTCGACCAGATCACGGGGCTTGATCACCCGCAGATCAACCTGGTCGTCCAGCTTGTACTCCTTGAGCTTCTCGTTGACAAACCCCAGGGTCAGGGCCGTGCCGTAGATCGGGACATTCAGTTCCTGCAACACGAAGGGCAGCGCGCCGATATGATCCTCATGGCCATGGGTCAGGCAGATGGCCCGGACATTGGCGGCACGTTCCCGCAGCCAGCTGATATCGGGGATGACGTAGTCGATCCCCAGCATATCCGGTTCCGGAAACATCAGGCCGCAATCCACGACGATGATGTCGTCGCCGCATTGATACGCCATCATGTTCATGCCGATTTCGCCCAGTCCACCCAGCGGGATGACGCGAAGAGCTGTCGTTGATTCTGAATTTTCCACAATTACCTTTCTTTCTGCAGCGGCACGAGGGCAGCTATCTTCTTGTCACACCGTTCGATCCAATCCAGGCCGGGGGTCACCAGCCAGCGGTCGGCATAGAACGAGCTGCGCAAGGCACGGTAGGCGATCAGCGACCGGTTGACATCCCCCAGACGTTCGTTGCTTTCCGCAAGAGCCCAGAGCCTCTCTGCCGCTTTTTCAATGGTGGGGTGGAATGGAATGTACATGTGCAGGGCCGATTCGTAACCGGCCACCGCCCCGGTAAAATCACCCCGGTTAAAGGCAGCCTCACCCAGGTTAAACTGGCTCTGCATACGCCACCAGGTACCAGCCAGGAACAGCAGCAGACAGAGCACAAGTATTACTACGGCATTCAGCAGTATGGTTTTAATACGATCCGTCATGGGTCACCTGAGAAAATCGGGGATTATCACCAACAGAGCGCCCATTGCCATGGCAATGACACCCGCCAGCACAGCCAGCGCCGCTGCTATGTCAAAAGGGAAGCGCAGGCGGTGTGCCGCCGGCAGGCCCCATATTATGGCCGCCAGACCGGCGATGATCAATGGAACAAATTTCAATCCTGCGTACATGTCATCTCTCCAGACCGGCATCTATGACGCTGCGTACCGTTTCCATCAACCACTCCTCGGCCTCGCTTTTTTTTAGCCCAGCGGGGATGATCACCGCGGGATGAAGGGTCAGCGATATGCCGCCGGAGTACAATTTGATCACCCCGCCCGGGTTGACCTTGCCACTGCCGTTGATGGTAACGGGAATGACCGGCACAGCGGCCCGGACCGCCAGCATGAAACCACCGCGTTTGAAGGGGAGCAGGCGGCCGTCCCGGGTGCGGGTTCCTTCCGGGAACATAACGACGCTGCTCCCCTGGCGGATGATGGCTGCCGCGTTCTCCATGCTCTTGAGGGCCTTACGGCCATCGCTGCGATCCAGCGGGATGTAGCCGCCGCGACGCATGGAGGAGCCGAAGACCGGGATATCGAACAGCTCTTTCTTGGCGATCCAGTAGATCCGGCGGGGAATGGTGGAGATCAGTGCCAGGATATCGAAGTTGCTCTGATGGTTACTCATCAGAATAAAAGGGCCATCCGGCAGATGTTCGGCTCCGCGCAGTTCCACCGGGGTATTATTAAGGGCCAGCCCGAAACGCGCCCAGAACCGGGCGTGGTCGGCGTACAACCGACCAGTGGAATCAAAGAGTGTACAGATACTGGCACTCAATGCTATCAGGCCTGTTACCGGTATGAACAGGGCAAGGTATAGATAGGCACGCATGCTTCGAAACTCCTGATAAAATCAGTACAATTTACGTTCTTTCCGGGTTTGAGTCAAATGCTAATGCACACGCGCAGTCCGGGAACTCCGGGCACCAGACCTTCGACGGTACTGCGGCCTGATAATTTGAAAGACAAAACGGCCGGTAAATGCTATAAGGTACTATTATTTTTGGCACTATTAAAAAAATACCACTCGCAACACACAACCTATTTCAGGAAAAGGAAGGTGCAATGAGCACTCAAAAACAGAACGGCTATCTAAAGGATTGGCAGACTCAGGAAGAAACCGCCGAGTACATGCTTCCCATCATCGGAAGACTGTATCGCGAACACAATATTGTCATCACCGTGTACGGACGTTCACTGGTTCACAGTACCGTTATCGACATCCTCAAGGCCCACCGTTTTGCCCGTCTGATCCTCGACAGTGAACTCTCTGTACATGAAACCTTTCCACTGTTGAAAGCCATCAACAGCCTGAATCTGGCGCCGGCCCGCATCGACCTGGGTAAGCTGACCACCCGCTATCTGTCCCTGCCCACCGGCCAGGACATCAATACCTTCATCCTCAACGAGCTTGGCAGCATCAACACCGGTCGTAGCGCTATTCTCTCCGAGCCCCAGGATATCGTACTCTACGGTTTCGGCCGTATCGGTCGCCTTTTGGCGCGCCTGCTGGTAGAGAAGGCCGGGAGTGGAGAAAAACTGCGACTGCGGGCTGCCGTCGTCCGCAAGGGTGCCGCTGACGACCTGATCAAACGGGCCAGTCTGCTGCGCAGGGACTCCATCCATGGTCAATTCGACGGGATCATCACCGTTGATGAGGAAGAGAACGCCATTATTGCTAACGGTAACATGATCAAAATCATTTATGCCGATGCGCCGGAAAACGTCGACTACACCCAATACGGCATCAACAATGCCATCCTGATTGATAACACCGGCAAATGGCGCGACCGCGAAGGGCTGGGACGCCACCTGAAGGCCCCCGGCATCTCCAAGGTTATCCTGACCGCCCCCGGCAAGGGAGACATCCCCAATGTGGTGGCCGGCGTCAACAATGAACTTATAACAGCCCAGGAGCAGATTTTCTCCGCCGCAAGCTGCACCACCAATGCCATCGTACCGGTTATGAAAGCCATCAATGACCGTTTCGGCATCGTCCATGGCCACATGGAAACCTGCCACTCCTACACCAACGACCAGAACCTGATCGACAACTACCACAAGGCATCCCGCCGCGGTCGCAGTGCCCCCCTGAACATGGTCATCACCGAAACCGGTGCCGCCAAGGCGGTTGCCAAGGTCATCCCGGACCTGAGCGGCAAGCTGACCGGTAACGCCATCCGCGTTCCCACACCCAACGTGTCGCTGGCCATACTTAACCTGGAACTGGCCACAACCGTAACGGTAGCGGATATCAACGGCTACCTGCGCAATATCTCGCTGGACTCGCCGCTCCACAACCAGATCGACTTCACCAACTCTCCGGAAGTTGTCTCCAGCGACTTTGTCGGCTCGCGGCACGCCGGCGTGGTTGACTCCCTGGCCACGATTGCCCAGGGGAACCGCTGCGTCCTGTACGTCTGGTACGACAATGAATTCGGCTACAGCTGCCAGGTCGTACGAATGGTGCAGAACATGGCCGGCCTGGAACTGCCGTCACTCCCCAGCTAACGCCTCATCAGGCACAAGATCCATACAAACAAGGGGCCACAGCGTACGCCGTGGCCCCTTCTGATGTATCACTCAATGTTCCTTCTCCCTCTGGGAGAAGGTGGCCAAAGGCCGGATGAGGGAAAGACACACACCTACACCGTACACATCACCTGTTGCACCCTGTACTCCCCACCGATGATCAGATACTCCCCCTCGCCCCTCATGATGCTCCCCGGAAGCAGATCATTGAAGAAGAATATTTTACAGTGTGGCACCTGCGTCTTCCAGACGGTCGAGCCGAACTCCCAGGCCCGCTCCTCATCCGAAGTGAATGACACCAGATTGTTCAGGCGAACTATCTGCTCACGCTTTCCGGTCTGCTCAATCACATCGTGTTCTGAGGCATCGTAGGTACCGCGATACAGAGTAATACCGGATTGGTTTGGATTTTTACGAAGCAGCTCAAACTGGCAGTATTCGTACAGCAGATCCAGCTGCGATTGAATGGCATTGGTGCGGGCACTCCCCTTCATGACATCCACCGAAAAATCGAAATACTCCTGGCTATGGATGTCTGAAATCCTAGCACGGTGGTAGGTCGGCGTAATCCCCATACGACTCTCCACCCAACGCTTGAGCACCGCCCCTTCCACGGAATTGGAATCCATCATCCACCCCCGCAGGAAGCGCAGATAACTGTTCTTGATACTTTTACCGGCCGTTGCCGTCTGCTCCTGCCAATGGTGCAGCTGGAACTTGACCGACATAAAATCGTTGAACACCAGAGCGCGTTCTTCCTGGGACAACATGCCGGCCAGTTTCTCGAACAGAAAGCGATTCGCTTCCTTGACGCCTTGAATCTCCAACGGCTGGGGATTGTCGTTGAAATGGCGCGAGGCGATAACCCAGGGTGGCAGGTTGCAGAAATTGAAGGAACCGTTGCTCATAGCGGGCCATCACCTCGTTGTGAAGAATTCCACCCTCATCCGCCCCTACGGGGCACCTTCTCCCATGGGGAGAAGGGACACTCCAAGCCCCTCTCCCCATGGGAGAGGGTGGCCAAAGGCCGGGTGAGGGGATATCCTGTAGGTTGTTCTTAAAGAATTTTGGCCAGTTCCACCAGCGTCGATTTGATCGGGCCGCAGATCACGTAGGGTTCAACCCCCAGTTTTTCCAGTTCACCGCGGGGATGTTCACCCATCTGGGCGGTCACAACCGCCCGGCAGCCGATCAGCGCCTCGGCAATCCCCTTCAACACATGTCCCCGCAAGGGATGTTCGGGATCAAAACTGCAGTATCGCTCGACCGGCTTCTCGTCAACCAGTTTGGCATCACCGTTTTCCACATCGTAAATCAGAAAGCGTTCCGCGTGGCCGAAGTGCTGGTTGATCTCCCTGCCATCTTTTGATGCAACTGCAATCAGCATGGCGGTTGTCCTCCTTTACGATCACGTCTGCGGGGCCTTAAAAACCCGGCAGATTTTTTACGTCTGCATTAATCCGGCAACGATGCCGACTCAAACTTGAAACATTTTTTAGGGCAGGTCCTGCCGCAGGCCTGACAGCCGATGCAGTTACCCGGTTTGGCAACCGTCATGAAGGCCTTGGCCGAATCGTCCTCATCCACCTCTTCGTACCCCAGGACGTCCATGACGCAAACCTTATAACAGCGGCCACAGCCGATGCAGATATCACGATCAATGCTTTTGACAAACTGCGGAATCCATTCTTTCTTGTCACGGGTCAAACCGGTGATTACTCCCATTGGATCTACCTCCATAACTTAAAATTGTTCTGTTAATTGATCTGACTGCCGGCTGAACAGGGCGGGATAAACGCTCCGCTACAGTTCGACCTCCTCAAAGGTGAAGCAGTTTTTCGGACAGGTCCGGCCGCACGCACCGCAGCCGATACATCTGCCGGGATAGGCAACCTTCATGAAACTTTTTTCCGTATCGCCGATCTCGACCTCGTCAAGCGTCAGAACCCCTTTTGCGCAGGCCTTGAAACAGCGACCACACCCTATGCAGCTATCCATATCGATGCTTGTTGCGAATTTTGGAGTCCAGACCTGTCCGTCTCTGGTTAATCCGGTTATTGATGCCATGATGTCATCTCCTTTGTGATAAGAGCCGTCAGGCCCGGGTTATGTGGTCTCGTTGCTCCGTCAATCTTCCATAAATGATGGTTCGGCACCCTTGTTCATCGCCTTGCGCAGCCAGGGTGGCGGATTACCCCGCAGCACCTCCTGAAAACGCTCCACCGTCTCCTTCAGACTGACTTCGCTGTTGGTCTTCATGGGGTGGATCTTGAGCGCTACCAGCTTAGCCGCCGCCGGCCCACCGATCTGCATGGTATAAACGATGGCGCAATCGGAGAGCACCTTGGCCCGGGCTGCAATTCGGTCCTCTTCGTCGCTGCCGTGCTCACCTACGCTGACACTTTCCAGGAAAGATGCTTCATCCGGCCCGACCTCCCAGATATGAAAGCTGCTGCACTGCCCGAAATGCTGATCGATAATTTCGCCGGTTGATGTGGTAAATGCGATTTTCATGTGTAACCCCCGTTTCACCACGAAGACACAAAGTACACAGAGAAATTCAAGAACGTTTTAAGAGGAGGGCTAACTGAAGTCTGCCTGCATTATTTCTGATTGAGACTCTTTACCCTTTAGTAATCGTTCTGTCTTTCTCTGTGCCTCCGTGTCTCTGTGGTAGGTTTTTATCTCTAGTTATGTGCTAGTTTCTGCGCCTCTTTGGCATTGGCCTGGAACAGGTTGGCGGTCTCGAAGACCAGGTTAAGCGTCCCGCGATAGCCTACCCAGACCTTCTGATGGGCACCCAGCCGGTCGAAAACCGGCAGGCCGGCCCGCAGGTGGGCCCCGATCTTGAGTTTGCCGGCCGCCTGACGGCCGTTGGAATTTGCCACCAGCAGGTCGGCACCGATACCCGCCGTTTCCAGATCCTCAAGATCTCCCACAATGACGTTCGGGCTTGGCAGGGCATCCAGGCCACGGGTGCGGGTGGCAGAGAGCGCCGCCTGGATATCGCACCCCATACCGGCCAGAAAACCGGTCAAGGTTTTAAGGTTATCCGACTCCAGCGCCAGGGCGACCTTCTTGTTACCAAACTGGTAATGGCTGTCCACCATGGCGTCCATCAGTCGCGAACGCCAGCGGCGATGCTTCTCCGGAATCGGACGGCCACTGATGGCTGACAGTACTTCCATGAAACGGTCGGTCTCGGCCAGCCCGGTCAGTGAGGTAAAGCCGTAGGCCGGGATTCCAAAAGTTGTTTTCAGTTTCAGCCCGGCTTTAGCCAGGGAATCACCGACATACAGTGTCGCAACACTGCGGCCGGCCTTTTTGATCTCATCCACTTGAATACCACCGGTTGACAAGGGCGAGACGACATCATCAATATGGCCATCCATAGCATTGGAGATATCCGGGATCGTCAGGACCGTCAATCCGAAGGACTCCACCAGCTCTTTCAATTCCTCCACGTCAGCCGGTGTCAGATGGGCACCCGGCAGCAGATTGACCTGCCCCGGCACGATCGTCCCCCCCTCAGCCAGACTGGAAACAATCGACTCCACCGCTGCGGCGTACCCTTCCTGCAGCGATCCGCAGTAATCGGGAGTGGAGGCCCAGATAATCGGTACCGCATCGTTTTCCGGATTCTCTTCGCGGAACTGCTTGATGGCGCTATTGACGTCATCCCCCATGGTCTCGGTCAGGCCGGTGGTCATGACACCCACAACCTGGGGATGGAACTTTTCGATAACCCGGCCGATCCCCTTTTTCAGGTTCTCCCAGCCGCCGAAGATGGCACTGTCCTCGCTCATGGCGGTTGCATTCAGGGCGATGGACTCCTTGTAGTGCCGCGACAACTGCAGCCGGATAAAGGTCGAGCACCCCTGGGCGCCGTGCAGCAGGCCGAGCATGTTGTCAATCCCCAGGTAGGCCATGGTGGCACCCAGGGCCGGTGAGTTTTTCTGCGGGTTAACCGTGGCGGCCTTACTGGAAACCTTGACCCGCGAAGCGGAGATGTCTTCGGCCAGAAACGTCTCGCCGTGATTCAACGCCGTCGCCACATAATCCTCCGTTGGGGCGACCGGCTGGTCGCCCTGACATTTTTCCCATGGGGCCGGGGCATTCAAGGTCGGCCAGATCGGATTGTTGACGGTCATATCCAGCTGCCGGGAAAAGGTTACCATCCCCTCATAACCGGCATAGGGGTGGGAACGGCCATGGTTGATATCCATGAAAGGGGTTTTGGTCTTGAGCGCCAGGAACTTGGTTTTACCACCGGCCACTATCAGGTCAGGCAGCTTCTCGCGCATGACAGCCAGCAAGCCGGCCGTGGAGGTATCCTCGATGATCTGGGCGTCCTTGTGCATCAGACCCTTCATGCGGTAGAAATCCTCCAGGGTGGAGTTCTGTGTACCGGCCGCCAACACCTCGACACCCAGCTCCGTCAGGGAATTAACCATGGACCAGGTCTTGACCCCGCCGGTGAACAGGACCGCCGTCTTGCCCTGTAGCCTCTCCCGATAGGGTGCGATGGCTGCCCGGCATTTATCCTCTTCTTCGGCAATCAGCCGCTCCACCCGGTCTTGCATGGTTCTTTTTTCCAGGCCGTTGACGATATTATCAAGCTCACGAGCGATGTCGCGCAGCGCCTTGGCCGTATCGGTCATGCCGTAGAAGGACTCCTCCAGATAGGGCATGCCATAGGTTTTCTGCATTTTTTTGGCAAGATTGGTCAACGATTTGGAACAGATAATAATGTTCAGCTTGGCCCGGTGGGCGTAGCACAACTCCTCAAACTTGGCATCGCCGCTGAAGCAGGAGAGAACCTGAATCCCCAGCCGGTCAAAGAGCGGCAGCATGCCCCACAGGTCACCGGCAATGTTGTACTCACCGATCAGGTTGATGGGATACTCCCCCAGAAAGGGGGGCTCGGTTGTGCCGATCACGTACTTGAACATGATCTCACCCGCCAGACGGTTACCGATATTCTTGTCGCCAATGAAACCGGGGGTATTGATCGGGATAACCGGAATTGCGACTTTTTGTGACGCAGCCGTACAGACCGCCTCCACGTCATCACCGGTCATGGCGGTCACGCAGGTGGCATAAACGAAGATGGCCCGGGCCTGATCCTTGTAGCGCTCAGCCAGATCGAGTATTGCTTTGTAGAGTTTTTTCTCCCCCCCGAAGATGACGTCGTTTTCCAGCATCTCGGTGGTGAAGCCTCGTCGGTACAGCTGCGAGTCGGAAGAACGGGCCCCGCGGTTATCCCAGGAGTTCCCGGCACAACCGATCGGTCCGTGCACCAGGTGGATTACATCGGTGATCGGCATCAAAACAACCCGGGCGCCATCATAGGCACAGGAACGTTCGGTTCCCTCTCCCGGTTCCGATTTCTTGCAGAACTTGGGGGCGCCCTTGTCGTGGGTTTCACAATTGTCGGTGTCGTACCAGTCGGGCTTGGCCATAATTTCTTCCTCGTTGGCTTTCGTTTGTTCTGCCGATAACGAAAAAACGGCGCTCCACCTCAGTTGTTCTGAGATATGGATGGCGCCGTTGCCGTGTATTCTGTGTTTGTACGCTTTCAGATTAGCACAGGGTGTGCCAAAACAGTTGTAGCTTTAATTTCATACAGTTATGCGTGGGGATCTAAAACAGGCGGGGTATTAGAAAGGATGTTGCCTAAATAGTGGGCAGCACACCATAGGCGCTGCCCGCTACCCAAAGCGGTAGATCATCTTTCCCTGATCGTACAGCTCAATAGGGCCATCCTGGGAAACCTTGATGACCTTGCCAAAATAGGAAGCGGCACAGGCGGCCGTGGTTCTCCCGCCGCCGGTCACCATCTCCTGGGCGTGGGAGGTATCGATGATAAAACCGGTATCCACCAGGCGGCCACGCGTGTTGAAGACCGTCATGCCATCCGATGAAATGATTCTCAGCAGCGTCCCGGTTTTTTTCAGCTCCCCGATGGGACGCTTCTTGACCCGGTCCACCAGCATCTGCCCGATGGAGTCGTCACCACCCACCGTCCCCTTCTTCAGCTTGGCCAGGCGTCGCGGGGTGCCGCCGTACAGCAGGATCACCGTACCGTGGCGCATTTTTGAAAGTGCATATACCGTCCAGAGCAGATCCTCGGCCGCATCCGCTTCAATGCTGTCGGCCAGAAATGATCGGAAAATATCCGGGTCAAAAATACTCCAAACCCCCTTGCGGCGCACCAGGATTTTAGCCGGACTGGTCAGCACCTCGATATCCGAGGCCTCGTTGACCGTGATAGCAAATGCACCATTACCGCTGCGCCTGATGATGGAGAACAGTTCCCGCTGGGTCTGGCGCTCCACCTCGTTCATCAGGGCCGGACCGGATACCATGACAATACCGTTAACCTGCATCTGGATATTGGCCAGGAAGTACAGGTTGGTGCCATCAATGAAGCGGTAGGTCATGGGGTTATCGAAGAATCCGGGTGCAATTGCCTTGGCGCTCTGTAGCGGCATCAGGGAGTGCTTGCGCTGTTTCATCACGGAATTGATTTCGGGCAGGGTCGTGCGGTGCACAATGATGCCAGTGGTGGCCGGCGTACCCTCATAGCGCTGGTAGGAGAGGGTTTTGAGGAGCTGAATCAGCTGTTGGATCGGCCAGAACCCCTTACGGTGATCGCCCCTCAGGGAGCGGGCCACGGTGATATCCATGATGGACGAGAGGATCGCGGTCCTGAAGTGGGCGGCGTACCCTTCCTGTTTGAATCCGCTGTAGAGCATGGAAAAGGCGGTCAGCAGCTCGCGGCAGAAGGCTTCTTCCGAGCGGGTAAAAGGTATGGCGTTACGGGTTGCATAAAACAGGAAACGCTCCCCATCGCTCCCCACCGGCAGCCGCAGGCAGTTGTCCGACAACGGTAACTCCTCGCCGGCCGGCACAAGCGCCACCTCGGCACCACCGAGAAACGAGCTGATATTGCCACTCATGGCTTCGAAAACCTTCATCGGCATAGTAACGCCCCCTTCAGATAGATTTTGAAACTATACCCGTTAGCCCGCCTGTCTGCAATGGCAGACAAAAAAAATCAGGGCACCCCGCTGATGGGATACCCTGATGTGTGATGTGAGGTTGTTGAGTGGGTAAGACAGCCAAATAATTTATACGTTTGGGCATTACAGAATCGCTTCAATCCCTTTGCGGTGGATAACGTTCAACAGCATGAGCGCTGCACCGGTCGGGCGTTTTGCTCCACGTTCCAATTGCGATATGTACCCAACCGTTACATTGAGACATTTTGCAAATACTGACTGGCTCATGTGAGTTTGTTCGCGTATCTTACGGATTTCTTCGGCCGACAGCGGTTCAACCTCCGGTTTGTTCATTCCCAAGTGTCGCATGGTTATTTTTTCATAGGCATCCTTACTCAGAATACCAATGTCGTGCATATCGGTAGCAGTTTCAAGCAGTGCTTGTGTCAATGGACTGGTTTTATTTGTTTTTGTTGTCATCGTTCATTTCCTCCAAAATTCCTGCTGTAATGGCATGGTCGAGTTGCTCCGGTTGTGCCGCCAGCCACGCCGCCCCGATCTCTCTCAGTGTTGCCAGTTCATCTTCTGAAATATTGCTCCTGTCATTTTTTGCAATACCATACATGAACACAGCCCTATTGCCGGAACGGTACGCTATCAGCATCCGGTAGCCGCCGGAGCGGCCCTGCCCAGTCCGTGCCACCCGCTGTTTGATGACCCCACCACCTAAATCGGCATCTATAAGACCCCGCTCGGCGCGTTCAATGGCATCCCGCAGACCATGATCGTTGATGCGCTCCTGGCGAACATACCGGACGAACCACTTTGTTTTGAATATCTGCACATCCCCCTCCAATACTACACAGAAACTATAACACTATGAATTACAGTTATCAATCCGATATTTATGGATACATCAGAGTCTTGCCAATAAAAAAAAGGGACCTTTACAAGTCCCTTTTTGAAATAGCTTTAGAATATAATCTTGTTAGCGCATCATTTCAAAAAATCTATCTTCGCAGGTCTCATCCTTAATATCGATAAACTTGTTGCAGATCTCTGTCACCATGTTAATGACACCCTGGTAGCCGATGATCGGGTAGCGGTGCTTGTTGACGCGGTCGAAGACCGGGAAGCCGAATCGGAACAGGGGTACGCCGGCGTCGCGGGCGGCAAACTTGCCGTGCGTATCGCCGATGATGGCATCGACCGGATCGGTCATAACCAGGCTGCGCAGGTGCCAAAGGTCCTTGTTCATGTAAATCTTGCACCCCTTGCCGTACATGGAACCATCCAGCAGACCCTGCAGCTCTTTCTCGACCTTCTTGCTGCCACGGCTGCAGAGGATGTGGTAGGGAACTGCTCCCATTTCCAGCAGGAAGGAGACATACCCCATCAGGTAATCCGGGTCGCCATAGACGGCGAACTTCTTGCCATGCATGTACTGCTGTGAGTCGGTCATGGCGTCTACAGCGCGGCCGCGCTCGTTCTTCAGTGATGCCGGAACGTCCTTGCCGAACAGCTCGGCAATCTTCATGATTAGGGCATCGGTCTTCTCGATCCCCATGGGCATCGGCATTGAAACGTGCTTGCCGGAGTAGTTATCCTTGATGAAGCCAAAGGTCTTGGGTGTTGCATAGGGACCCAGGGCGATGGTGGCCTTGCCGTTGATGGAATCGGCCGCATCCTCCAGCTTGGTCCCGCCGGCATAGATGTTATAGGTGCCGTCGCAGGGAGAATCGAAGGTGTCGCCGATGTCGCCCAGGATCGTGTACGGCACGCCAAACTCTTTCAGGATGCGTTTGTACTCACGGTAGTCACCGGTATTGAAGTCGCAGCCGGCAATCAGATTGAGCTTGCCGGTGCAGCGTCCTTCCACCTGCTTACCCTCGGTAAGATTCTGCAGGATCGAGGAGAGCATGGAGTCGTAGCCATGGATATGGGTACCGTTGAAGCTGGGGGTATTGGCGAACGGTACCGGCATCTCCTTGGGCACATGTCCCTTCTGCTTGGCGTTTTTGATAAAGGCGGTCAGGTCGTCGCCGATAACCTCCGGCATGCAGGAGGTGAACACGGCAATCATCTTGGGCTTGTAGAGGGCAATGGCGTTCTCAAGACCCTCGTGCAGGTTGTTCTGACCGCCGAACACGGCGCCGTCTTCGGTCATGGCATCGGATACGGCCGGTGCCGGCTCGCGGAAATGGCGGTTAAGGGTCGAACGGTAATAGGAAGCGCACCCCTGGGAACCATGCACGAACGGCAGGGTCCCTTCAAAACCATGGGCCACCAGCTGGGCTCCCAGCGGCTGACAGGCATGGGCCGGATTGATCACCAGCGCCTGACGGGCAAAGTTTTTCTCTTTGTATTCTTCCGAGTTGATCCAGTTGCGGGTTTTCTCCACCTCTTCAGGCGTATATTCAGTGACTTTCTTGACTTCAAGTCCGAGTACGTTTGACATGATTTACTCCTTTTAGGCTGACGACCAATCTGTCGCACAACCGGATTTTTTTTCTAACACAGAGGCACAGAGGACACAGAGAAAGACTTTAGATTCTGGTTAAAACAAAACTGATTTCCGGTTTTGATTTTCTCCGTGTACTCTGTGCCTCTGTGTTTCGATAGAATTAAAACGGCGCCTTGACCAGTTTCCAGGTCGGGCTGTTAACTGCCATATCCACATCCCGGGCAAAGATTTCAAAGCCCTGGTATCCATGGTAAGGGCCGGAGTAGTCCCAGCTGTGCATCTGGCGGAAGGGTATTCCCATCTTCTGGAAGACGTATTTTTCCTTGATACCGGAGCCGATCAGGTCGGGCTTGAGGGCATGGGCAAATTTCTCGAACTCGTACTCGGAGGGGTCGTCATAAACCACCGTGGCTTCCGGCATTTCCGGGGCGGTACGGTCATAGTCATCGGTATGGGCGAATTCATAGCCGGAGCCGACGCAATCCATCCCCAGGTCCTCATAGGCGCCGATTGTGTGACGCGGACGGAGACCACCGACCAGCAGCATGACCTTCTTGCCATCCAGACGCGGTTTGTACTCGTCAATAATGGCCTGCATGATCGGTGTGTACTTGGCGATGGCGATCTCGACCTTGTCCTGAATGGTCTGATCGAAACGGGCACCGATGGCGCGCAGACTCTCCTTGATCTTGGTCGGGCCGAAGAAGTTGAACTCCAGCCAGGGGATGCCGTACTTCTCTTCCATAACCTTGCACATGTAGTTCATGGAACGGTAGCAGTGAATCAGGTTCAGTTTGACGGTGTGCGTGGCGGCAATCTTCTCCAGCTCGCCGTCACCGGTCCAGACTGATTTGACATTCAGGCCGATCTCTTCCAGCAGAGCCTTGGCGGACCAGACGTCGCCGCCGATGTTGTAATCGCCGATCAGCGAAATGTCATAGGGGCTGGACGGTTCGGCAAACTCACGGGTCTCGATTATGTAATCGCGAATGGTGTCATTGGAGATGTGGTGACCCAGCGACTGGGATACACCACGGAACCCCTCGCAGTTGCAGGGAATGATCGGGATATCAAGCTCCTTGGAGGACTGCTTGGCGACCGAGTTGATATCGTCACCGATCAGACCGACCGGACATTCCGACAGAACCGAGATACCCTTGGCCAGCGGGAACAGATCGTGGGCTTCTTCCAGCAGGGTTTTGAGCTTCTTGTCGCCACCATAGACAATGTCCTTTTCCTGGAAGTCGGAGGTGAACTGCATGGCGAACTGGGTGACCCCGTTGATGCCGGTCACCAGGTTACGACGGGTGCCCCAGGAGTACCAGCCGCAGCCGACCGGTCCGTGGGAGACGTGAACCATATCGCGGATCGGGCCCCAGACAACACCCTTAGCGCCGGCATAGGCACAGCCGCGGGCACTCATTACACCAGGAACCGTTTTCTTATTGGACTTGACGCAGGCGGATCCTGCACCCTGGTCATTGGCGCCCAGATGGGGTGCGCGTTTCTTCTTGGCCTTCTCGGGATAGACCGAAAGCGTTTCGGCAATCAGCGCCTCGGTGGATTCTTTGGTGATGCCTTCTATTGTGCGAATTTTATCGGACATACATAACTCCTTTCAAAACCAACCACGGAGGCACAGAGACACGGAGCACATCAAAATCTTAATACGTTGGAAGTTAAAGCCGTTTATTGTCTTCCTCTGTGTCTCCGTGCCTCCGTGGTGGACTGTTTTTAAATTTACGCCGCTGCTTCAACAACGCCGACGATGCTCTCATCTTCCACTTCCATAACACCGAATTCCATCAGCAACTCTTCCAGTTCTTCCATCTCCAGCGGTGTTGGAATTACCAGCATTTTGTTATCGCTTATCTTCTGAGCCAGTGAGCGGTATTCCTGGGCCTGCTTGTGCTCCGGGGAGTACTCGATAACGGTCATGCGGCGCAGCTCGGCGCGCTGAACCTGATTGTCACGGGGTACAAAGTAAATCATCTGGGTGCCGAGTCGTTTGGCCAGAGCCTCAATCAATTCATCTTCACGGTCGGTGTTACGGGAGTTACAGATCAAACCGCCCAGGCGAACTTTTCCGGTGGCAGCGTATTTGAGGATACCCTTGGCGATGTTATTGGCGGCATACATGGCCATCATCTCACCGGAGGTAACAATGTAGATTTCTTCCGCCTTGCCTTCACGGATCGGCATGGCGAAACCGCCGCAGACAACGTCACCGAGAACGTCATAGAAGACGAAGTCCAGATCAGGGGTATAGGCGCCGTTCTCTTCCAGGAAGTTGATGGCGGTAATAACACCGCGGCCGGCACAGCCGACACCCGGCTCAGGTCCACCGGACTCGACGCATTTCACGTCGCCGTATCCAACCTTCATGACCTGTTCAATCTCCAGATCCTCAACCGTGCCAAGCTCGCGCACCAGGTCCATAACCGTATTCTGGGCTTTGGCATGCAGGATCAGACGAGTAGAATCCGCCTTGGGGTCACATCCGACAATCATGACCTTCTTGCCGATGGAAGCAAGGCCCGCTACCGTGTTCTGTGTGGTTGTTGATTTTCCGATGCCGCCCTTGCCGTAAATTGCTATCTGTCTCATTGTGTTGCTCCTTTCGGCCACCAATCTGTGGCCCGCTGGGGATTGTGATGGGGGCAATAAAAAAGGCGCCCCATTTTTTATGGAGGCGCCTTTGCCTGATCAAACGTGAATTGTAATATGTGTGCCGCCGGTGTTTGATTGATGGTGTAGCACAGGGTGTGCCAAAATATATTTATGTCTAATTATTGATTAGTTACAATTTTATGCGCAGATATTAGGCAGCAAACCGCAATCAGGATACATGCCAGGGTGCTCACAGAAGTCTGTATTTGCCAATAAATTAGGCAGACCGAAAGACTACATCAAGAGGGCCAGCTCAAAGCCCCCTTGGGGCATGAATCCGCACAGGATGAGCACTTGATGCAGTCACGGTGCGGAAGCACACTGTTGTCGCGATGCTCGGCAATACTCAATCCCATGGGGCAGGAACTTTCGCAGACACCACACTGGCGGCAATCATGGGAGATTTGGAGCTGGAATTTCTGTCCACCCACCGCAGCAGCCACCGTACCGACCGGGCAGAAACTACACCAGCTTCTGGAACGGTAGAGCATGCCCAAGGGGATGCCAACGGCCGTCGTTACCAGACACATGCTCCAGAAGACGACGCCCCAGTGCTGCCAGTTGCCCGGGTTCTGGGCAATGCGCCAGACCATGAAACTCATCAGCACCGCCATGACACCCCAGCGGAAGGAGGCATTAAGAAACAGTGCCGGAACCGGACGCTGACCGCCGAAAAATGAAAAAACCGTGTCGTAGAAACTTCCCCGTGGGCAGACATTTCCACAGACGAAACGCCCTTTGAAGAGCCCTCCGGCCATACCGGCCAGCATAGCCGCCGGAACGGCAAAACCCATGGCCGGATAGCGCCATCCAACGGCAATTACCGACATCATAAACAAGGCCAACAACCAGCGATACAGCGGCTTAGCAGGAAATTTCACCGCTGCAGGTGACAGAGCAAACGAACTTTTCATACCTACCTCAATCGAGTTATTTATGAAAAGTATATATATTGTTTATTGTATATATGCAAGAACTAATTTCAGGGTGGCAATTACCACCCTTCAGGATGGCAGCATGCGGAAGGCGGAGGCCTTGATGGCGGCATAGACGGTAGCACCCGGAACAATGGCCAACTCAGTGACCGCGTCCTGGACAACCTCGGCAATCAGCGTATTTCCACTACAATCAAGTTCAACACCGGTTTTGCGGCTGGACGTAAACAGGGACTCGACCCTGCACTCCAGCAGGTTGCGGGCGCTGATGGCCTCAGGGTGCTGTTTGAAGAGGATGATATCTTTTGAAGAGAGCTCCGCCATTGCGGAGTCGCACCCGGAATCTGCCGACAGGAGCAGGCGGCCCTGGCCCCACGGATATGCAAAAAGTCCGGCAGATGGAGTTGGCCGCCCCAGCCTGAGCAGGTTAATATAGCCGACCGGGCTGCTCCCCAGCCGCTGCCGCGCCAGTTCTTCCGGTGTGCCGATACCCGTAACCCGCCCCTTCTCCAGGCTGACCACTTCATCGGTCATCAAACGCATTTCCAGCAGTGAGTGGGAAATGAACAGATAAGGAATTCCGAATTCACTGCTGACCGACCTGAGATGTTCAATGATCTGGAAACGCAGGGTGTCATCCAGGGCCGAGAGCGGTTCGTCCATCAGCAGCAAGCGTGGATTTGACAATACGGCACGTCCGATGGCAACCCGCTGTTTCTCACCACCGGACAGGTTGGTAATGCCCCGATCCAAGAGCGGTCTGAGACGCAACACATCCACCAGGGCATCGAAATCCACCAGCCGGCGGGAGATCGGGCAGCGCTTGTGGCCATACAGCAGATTGGCCCGGGTTGTCAGATGGGGGAACAGGTGCGGATGCTGAAAGATGATACCGATGCCCCGGCGCTCGGGAGGAATGTCATGCGAACCGGCTTTGAAAAGTGTCTCGCCGTCCAGCACAATCGTGCCGCTGTCGGGGCGCACCAATCCGGAAAGCATACCCACCAAGGTAGACTTGCCGCTGCCGGAAGGGCCGAAGACGCCGGTCCGTTCTTTCGTTACCGCTATATCAAGCGAAACGTCAAAGGATTGAAACGTTTTGGCTACCATGATACGCAGCTCCATGTCATCTCACCCCGATCATGCGGCGGCTGAGATACTCGTGAAAGAGCAGTATCACAACAGAAATAACCACGGAGACAAGACACAGGGCCATGGCCATCCGGTCTCCGTTGGGAGAACTGACATACTCATAGATTGCCAGTGGAATCGTCTGGGTGACCCCCGGCATATTGCCCGCCACGATGATGGTGGCACCGAATTCACCCAGACCACGGGCAAAAATCAGTGCCGAACCAGCCAGTATCCCCCTCAGGGACAAGGGCAGCACCACCGTCAGCATGCTGTCGAACCAGCCGGCCCCCAGGGTACGGGAGGCTTTAATCAGCCCGTCGTCAATCGACTCCATCCCGATGCGGATGGAGCGGACCAGCAGGGGGAATCCGACTACAGCCGTTGCGATCACTGCGGCCTTCCAGGTGAAGATGATCCTGATACCCAAGGGCTGCAGCAGGTGCTGCCCGATAAAACCCTTCTGTCCCAGCAGTACCAGCAGCAGGTAGCCGATCACCACCGGCGGCAGTGTCAGTGGCAGGTTGATGAGCACATCCAGGATCACCTTTCCTCGAAAACGGCCGTAGGTCATGGCATAGGCCAGGGCAAAACCGGGGGGGAGCGTCAGCAGGGTGGCTACAACGGAAACCTTGAGCGACAGCAGGATCGCGGTATATTCGGCGGCGGTGAATTCCGGCATTGACCCCTACTTAACCAAGAACCCGTGTTTTTTAAGGGCGTTCTTGACATCATTCGTGTACAGGAAGGTGAAAAATGCCGTCACTTCCTTGTTCTTTGATCCTTCGACCGTCAACGCCATGGGATAGGAAACCCGTGGATATAATTGCTGTGGAACGGTAAAAAGGATCTTGGCGGTTTTGGCTGCCTGCTGAACATCGGTTTTATAGACAAAGGCTCCATCGACCTCGCCCCGTTCGGCATACATCAGGCACTCGCGCACATCCTTGGCCAAGACCAGTCGCCCCTGCAGCTGTTTGTCAATGCCGGCCTTGCGAAAGGCGTCCATGGCATAGTCACCGGCCGGCACGCTCCCCGGGCTGCCAATAGCGATTCTGCTCAACGCAAGAATATCCTTCAGTCCGCTTACCTTCAGTTCCGGTTTACCGGCAAACACAAGCACATTGAAGGCCAGAAAATCTGCGCTTTTCACATCAACAAGTCTGGCCGACTTCATGTGTTCCATCCACTCAAGACTTGCTGTAATCACAATGTCGGCCGGGGCGCCGTTTTCAATCTGCTTGGCCAATGCGCCTGAAGCACCGTAGTTCTTCTTGAAGGTCACCCCGGGATTCTTCTTGGTGTAACTGTCGGTCACCTCATTCATGACATCTTTCATGCTGGCGGCGGCAAAAAGGCTGATTTCGCCGGCAAACAGAGATGTACTGAAACAGATCATCGCGGTGATTGTGGCAAGTGCAAATGTACATAGTTTTTTCATCGATTGATTCCTCCTGTTTTCTGTGTCTGCCTGTTACCCTTTTAATTTACGCCGATTATAACACTTGAGGCTTTAAACAATGTGCAGGCATGCCCGCCGACGGCCAGTTCCAAACGCTTGGCACTATCGTGCGTGATAACTGCACTGACTGTGTTGCCTCCGCCGATCTCCACATCAACCTCAGTATTAACCGGCCCCTCGATTATCTTTACGATCGTGCCGCAAAACACATTGCGGGCACTGATTTTGGCATCATGCAGATCCGTGCCGATAATTACCGAGCTGGCTTTTATGATCGCATACGCCTCCGAACCGACCTTCAAACCCAGGTTATCAACGGCACCAATCGTAACAGTAGCGGTCAATGGAATCCCGCCTTTAAGGGACAGGGATATCTCTGCATTTACGGCACCTTTTGTTATGGCTGTCACACTTCCTGCAAATGTGTTGCGTGCGCTGACTTTCATGGAAATTCTCCTTAAAAATTGATACAGACTGTCCGCATCTCCCAGCCTGTTTTCCAGGTTGCTCAGGAATTTTTGATGCTCTTCCTGAATAGTTTTGAATTGGGAAACCACCCGTTTCCCCTCAACGGTCAGGCGGGTACCGCCACCCCCTTTGCCACCCGCACTCCGCTCCACCAGCGGCTCATCGGCCAGATTATTGATGGAGCTGATCATATCCCAGGCGGTTTTGTAACTGATGCCCACCGATTGGGCAGCCCGGGTTATGGAACCCACCTCGTCTATTACACTCAGCAGGCGGATCTGGTCGCTTCCAAGATACTCCTGTTCATTGCGTTTCAGGCTGACGGAACCGGAAACTCCGGTCGTGGCCTGCGCTTTCTGTTTTTTCATACTACGTCTCCGGAACGCCAGGTGTGCAGAGAACTATTCAAGTGTCATGCCAATGCTTACTCGTTATTTTATCCCGCAATAACGGCATATTGCAACGAGACAATTCTAATCGTTATATACCACTGTATATAACGATTGACCAGTTTTTTATCATGTGCCCTGAATGCAGGCAGGGATGTTGCAACACTCCCATCAGAAACGTGAGGAGCCCCCATGAATCCGACTCTCGACATCGACCGCGCAACCGCACAAAATCTGTTCGACCATTATCGTAAACATCGTGAAGGCATCAGAAACAAGCCCGAGATGTCCCGGATCTGCCTGATCTGTGGCTCGGTCCACATCATTCCTAAACCCGGTGACAGCCATCGTCTGGTCTGTCGGGATTGCGGTTTCCCCTTCTTTCGCTACGACTGCCGTGCCTGCGGTCAGACAATCGACGGGCGCGATCCCCACAACCCGGCCTGCAGCGTGTGCGGCCTGCGTATCTGCACCTGCGGTGCCTGCGATTGCGGCGATTCACACTGTGAGGAGGTACCACCATGAACGGTGTACAGCATGGACAGACCGTTGCCATCAGTTATATCGGCACCCTGGACAACGGGCGGATTTTTCACAGCACGGAAGACAACGAACCGCTGATTTTTACGATCGGCGCCGGCCAGATATTTCCTGAATTGGAACAAGCTGTTATCGGCATGCGGGTCGGGGAGGCAAAAAACGTTGTACTGGCGGCGGAACAGGCGTATGGGCCCCGTAGACAGGAAAACATCCTCCAGCTGGCTCGTACCGCATTCCCGGCTGACAAATCAATCTCGATCGGTCAAAAACTGAGCATTGAGTTTGGCGGTACGGCCACGAAAATCATGGTTGTTATCGGAGTGAGTGAGACTGATATCACCCTTGACGGCAATCACCCCCTGGCCGGTCTGGAACTGACCTTTGCCCTGCAGATCAGAAGTATTCAGGAACGGGAGTAGGGCCACTCCCGACAATACCGCTCCTCCTGACATGGATACAATCTCCCCGAGTTTTTTAAAGCCCTTATATATATTGACATTCATATATTTGTATTTTAGATTGGTTGCACATTCTGCCTAAGGAGAGTGCCGCCATGAATAATCTGCTGGACTATCGCATACTGATCCCTCTGGCCCTGTTCCTCGGTCTGGCGCCATTCTGGCCACAGCCGCATCTCTTTGAGAAACTGCAGATGCTGGCAGCCGGTGGCCTGAAACGGCCGATCGATATATTCGACCTTCTCTGGCACGCCTGGCCGCTCGCGCTGCTGGCCTACAGGCTCATCCGCCGTGATGCGAGGCGGATATGAACGGTGCATGCACAAACGATAAAGACCGTGTCAGGCACGCCCACATCATCAAGCTGCTGGGGCACCCTATCCGCCTGAAAATCCTTTCCGTGCTGAATGATGGTGCACGTACGGTAAAATGCATTCAGGAACGGGTCGATCTTCAGCAGGCGGTGGTGTCCCAGCATCTGACCATGCTCAAAAATGTCGGAATCGTAAAAGGCACACGTAGCGGGTTGGAAATGCACTACCGGATATCCGACCCGCTGACCTGCCGGATAATTGCCTTGATAACCGGGAGTGATGAGCTTCATACCGGTACATAACATTCATAAGCGGAGGCTGACATGGAGATGAAAATAACCTTTCCCGGTGGGGCAAAGGTCAATGCCGAGTTCGACAGTCACATAATTGCAACGGACCAGCCACCGGGATCAGGCGGCGATGGTTCTGCGCCGACACCATTCGAGTACTTTCTGGCATCTCTGGGGACCTGCGCCGGAATTTATGTGCTCAGTTTCTGCCGGCAGAGGGATATCGCTACGGAAGGACTGGCACTTTCCCAGCGTATGGAGTTTGTTTCGGGTGACGACGGCCGCAGAAAACTGTCCAGAATCATTCTGAACATCGATCTGCCACCCGGTTTTCCGGAAAAGTATCGCAACGCCATCGTCAAGACGGCCGAACTCTGCACCGTCAAAAAGGTCATCATGGATCCGCCCGAGTTTGTCATCAACACCCGCATGGCTTGAAAGGAACTTATGCAGAGACAGGAATTGTTACGTCGGATACAACTAAAACAACCGCCGGTCGTCCTGGATGTGCGCAGCGGCTTTGAATTCAGGAGCGGCCATATTCCGGGGGCCATCCATGCCCCGGCCCTGAAGATCCTGCTGCGCCTGGCCAAGCTCCCCACCGACAAGAGCGGGGCGCTTGTGGTAACCTGCGAACATGGCCCCCGGGCACAATTGGCAGCATCGATCCTGAACCTGCTCGGCTATCGCAACGTGACCCTGCTGGAGGGACACATGGCAGCCTGGCGCCGGGAACGCCTGCCGCTGGAAAAGTAAAAACACCGATTTTGTATCAGGAGTGAATACATGCAACAGAGCGTTCTACCGGATCGCTACGTGTCATTCGTTGGCATCGAAGGTGATAAAAACTCACGGGAATTGATGATGATGCTTCGGCTGCATATAGATGATCCGGGCAAAACCAACCGTTTTTGGGAGCTGTTCAAGGAGAAACTGCTGCTCTGCAGCCGACCCGGCCCGAATGGAGTACGCCAGGACGAACTCTATCTGGTGCACGCCTATATTAACAACATCAGGGAGCTGTTTGAAGAATACGACGATCAACCGGCCTTGAAGTTGCTGGAGCAGATTGAGATTGAAAGCTGCTGAAAACAACAGGGCCGCATACCATCAATGATATGCGGCCCTGTGCAGAATTACGACAAAGACTATGCCGCCTCTGCCACACCCACGTTTGCTTCATCATCTGCTTCCATAATTCCAAACTCCATCAGCAGGTCTTCCAGGTCTTCCATCTCCAGCGGAGTGGGAATTACCAGCATTTTATTGTCATTGATTTTCTGGGCCAGGGTTCGATATTCCTGGGCCTGAGGATGTTCCGGAGAATATTCGATGACGGTCATGCGCCGCATCTCGGCCCGCTGAACCTGATTATCACGGGGCACGAAATGGATCATCTGGGGTGCCCAGTTTATCAGCCAGTGCGGAAACCAGTTCAAACTCCTTATCGGTCTTCCTGGCATTGCAGATCAGTCCGGCCAGGCGTACCTTACCCGATGAGGCATACTTGAGAATACCCTTGGAAATATTATTGGCGGCGTACATGGCCATCATCTCACCGGAACAGACAATATATATCTCTTCTGCCTTTCCCTCGCGGATCGGCATGGCAAAGCCACCGCAGACAACATCACCCAGAACATCATAAAAAACAAAATCCAGATCCGGTGTATAGGCGCCGTTCTCCTCCAGAAAGTTGATGGCGGTGATGACACCACGTCCGGCACACCCCACACCCGGCTCGGGTCCGCCGGATTCCACACATTTAACCCCTTCGTAGCCGATCTTCATTACCGAGTCGATTTCCAGATCCTCAACCGTTCCCAGTTCACGCACCAGATCCATGACCGTATTCTGGGCCTTGGCATGCAGGATCAAACGGGTGGAGTCGGCCTTGGGATCACAGCCGACGATCATGATTTTTTTACCCATGGCCGCCAATCCGGCCACCAGGTTCTGGGTTGTGGTTGACTTGCCGATGCCGCCTTTTCCATAAATCGCAATCTGTCTCATGAGTATCTCCCCCGTCTTTCGCAGTGGACGCCGGTCTGTATCGGGTAGCGAAATGAGGCGCCTCAAGGCGGCTGCGCTGGCACCATGATCCCCGGCCTCGTGAGCCGCGTGCTCCTTTCAAAAAAAACGCCCCGCATCTCATGGCTGAGAGCGGGGCGTGGGTGCCTGGTTTCAGAAGTTGAAGGTTGTTGTGATGACGATTGCTCAGGTCACCGTACTAAGTTACTACACTATCCATGCCAAGCGGCGGTAAAATCCTGCAAGCCCTTACTAGCGTGCCCCGGATTGGTCACAAGATCCTCTCCAGGGGTGAACTCGAATTATTGGAATGATCATGTTCTATACAGGGTGACCGCTATTCATACAGTTCATGGGCACACTTGCTTACTGGATGGCGGTTGCGAGCAACTCGAGTAATCCTGCGTCGTACTGCGATCGTAGAGTGTCTCTCCAAGACCAACCCAGGCATGAATGGCAGCCGGTGTGAACTCGCACATGTGTTTCCCGCCGGACTCCATCAGCGGCCGCCGTATCAGTAGATGATCCGCCGCCATGACCTCCAGCGCACCGTCATGATCGTAAGCCGTCGGTTCGATCTCTCCGGATTTGACCCGTGGTGATTTTTCATTAAACCATTCAACCACAGGAAGCTCACCAAAATAGGAGAGCAACTCATCCTGGCTCCATGGATGCGCCAGCAGATCACACACCTCGACGGAGTGCCCGGCCTGTTCCAGCAGTTCAATTTGCTTTGCAGCCGTTGAACAGCCGATTTTGGTAAAAAAGGTTATCTGCGCCACAATGATCCTCCCGCGTGATGGTTGTTCAGGATGGTTCCTGTTTTTTCCGGTTGACCCGCAGGATCAGATCACCTTCAAACAGCAGTGGATGCCGGCGTATACCGGTCAACAGCCCGGCCACCGGAGCAACCACTTTTTCAATAACATTCCCGCCGAAGCTGTCGTAGATAAATCCCAACTCCTGACCGGCCCGTACCCAGCGCCCCACCTGGCGGTCAGAGACAAAAGTGCCGGCCTTTTCGGCAAACACCCTGAAAGCACTGGGTTTGTCAAAATAGCTGACCTCCTCATCCTCAACAGCGATCTGAACCCCGTCCAGAACCCCGATCCTGCCCAGAAATGTGACCATGGACCTGAAAACCCGCTGGCAATGGTCCAGCTGAACCGTGCCGGCCTGCCCGACCCGCAGAACAAAACTCTGCCCAGGCCAAGCCTTCCAGGAGTGCATCATCGTTGTGGTAAAAACCGGCGACAAGGAGCGTTCCATGACGGCTTGCAGCCCAAACAGGCGGGCGGTCTCAAGCTCTTCGTCACTCGGTCCGTACAGTCGTACCTGGGGAACTTCCTCAAAATCGGTACTGGCGGTATGAATGTCGATGCGGCAATCGGCCCGTTTGGTAGCCTCCAGAACGGCATAAGCGATGCGCTGGGTTGTTTCTCCAATGGTGCTGCCGGGAAACATGCGGTTGATATCGCTCTTGTCGAAGGGCCAGGTGCGGGTGCGCAGATTAACCCCCAGCACATTGACCGCCGGAATGATCAGCACCTTTTTAAGCAGCTTCAATTCCGGATATTTTCCTCCTTCGACGCTATTCAGGAAATCAGCCAGACGCGACAGGATAAAGATGCCGTTTATTTCATCACCATGCAGCCCGGCCACCAATGCGACAGCCGGGTGCTGGGCCTTTGGCCCGATTTCGTGACAGGGGATATCGAACCCCTCCCGCACCGGAGCGGTCATGCATAACAGATTTCGTTTCACGACAACACCCCTTTGCGCGCCATTACCCGGGCCATGAGAGATCCCTCGTACACCAGCGGATACTCCCGCAGCGTGAACAGAATCCCGTCAACCGGAGAGCGCACTTCTGAAAGGACACCACCGCTGAAGGGCGATACTATTGTTCCCAGCTGCTCTCCCTTTCGGACATCAGTCCAGTGTGCCGTGGCCGACACGAACATACCGGAGGTCTGGGCATTCAGATAGTGGACATTACTGTCATCGGCAATCAGTGCCGAGTGGGTCGTCTCCGGAACGTCCACATCAGTAGCCAGCACACCCAACTCTTTCCAGGTCGCCAGCAAGCCGGCCACCAGCTGATCGCTGTACTCCGGCGTAATCCGCATCCCCACCCCCATCTCCACCACCAGGCAGGGGGTTCCGCCGCTGTTGAGGCTGTGGGCCACGGTCGTCTCCAGCACGGTGGCAGCACTGTGCAGCCAGATCAGGTCGAGGTTCATGCGATGGGCTATCGGCACGAGCTGATCCTCAAAATCCTGGTTGATACGCACCTGGGGGATTTCACGTAGATAGATGTTACTGGCATGTATATCCACCACCAGCGCGGCACCGGACAGCTCCTTCATCAAAGCAGCGGCCAGGCGCTCGGGGAGCGGCCCTCCGGCTGAACCGGGAAAGGCCCGGTTCAAATCCGTATCGAAAACCGGCAGGCCACGGGTCAAGGTATCGAGCCCCAGAGTATTGACAGCCGGGTAGAGCTCGACACTTCCGGTCAGCGCTGCCGGATTGGTCCGCAGCAACTCCTCCAACCAGGCCGCCAGGCGATGACAGACGTACAATCCCTCCAGCTCGTCGCCGTGCAGTCCGGCCACAACCACGGCGCGCGGTCCACCCCCTCCCCGGAATACGGTCCGTCGGATTTCCATGCGTTCGCAGTAGGGCATATCGATGGTAAAGAAGGTTTCTGATTGTGTATGTGGTGATTCGGACATCGTCGTCCTTTCTGATAATTCAAAAGCTGTATAAACACAGCCAAAAGTAGGCGCTTCTAAGCGAGACACAGAGGACACGGAGAACGTCGGAAGGAATTCAAAGAATTTTAGAGGAAAAACAAAAAATTCTACTGGACGTAGATCATACAATATCCTTGCTTTTCTTCATATTCGACTTTGATTCTCTCTGTGTTCTCTGTGCCTCTGTGTTTAATCGATTTCTTACTGTTCCTGCACCGTAACCCGCACACTGGGCTGCTCCCCGGCACTGCTCCCCTTGAAACTGCCCCGTTGGGGGGCGGCATCGTAGGAATCGCGCCCGACAGCCACCGCCACATAATGATCGTTGGTCAGCAGGTTGTGGGTAGCATCAAAACCGACCCAACCGGCTCCCGGCACCAGCGCCTCGGCCCAGGCATGGGTGGCTATCTGCTCGTCACCTCCGCAGATACCCGGATCCAGGTACCCCATTACATAGCGAGTGGGGATGTTCCACGACCGGGCCACCGTGATAAAGAGGTGGGCAAAGTCCTGGCAGACACCGGCCCCCAGCCTGACTGCCGCCGTCAGGTCGGCATGCACACTGGTAGTACCGGAACGATACTCCAGTATGGTCGGGATCCATGCCATCAGCTCCAGCAGACTGTCAAGAGCCGGTTTATCCCTGTCAAAGCGGGGAAACGCGCGATCAAGCGCTTCAGCCAGTTTCATGGCCGATGGTGTCACCAGACTGCGATGAAGCAGGTAATCGTTCAGGGGTGGATCCTTCTTGACGGCATTCAGCAACCATTCCTGCTGATCAACAGGGGAGAGCGGCGTAAAGTCGAAGGGATTATCCTTGACGGTTTCTACCTCGGACCGCAGACGGGTCACCAGGCGCGTATGGGGAGCAATCACGCTGAAGTAATCCACCCTGTTGCCGAAATAATCGCGGTAGCTGGCCAGTTCGGAAGCCGGCTCTGTCTCGATCGCACAGGAGATTACTCTCTGATGTTCATCGCACCGGGGAGCCAGGCGCAGTTCAATATGGTGTTCGCGGATGGCATCCGGATAATCGAGTACGGTTTCATGTTCAATCACATAGTGCATCGGTTACTCCTCACTGGAAAAACTCTTCTGCCAATGCTCCATGAAAAAGCCCCACCTGGGCCAACAGCCGTTCGAGATACTCATGCAATCCCTCGGCAAAAATGTCCTGAGCGGTCAGTGACACCATGACCGAGAGAGTTCCAAAAGCTGCGCGGGTCGTTTCTTTTCCCTCCATTCCAATAATCTGCAGGGCCGCCCCCATGCGGTCAACCGAAAATACGATGGAGCGGGGGAAATCCCGGTTCAGCACCACAAATTCGGCCACGTCGGCCGGCATGAAGCCGGTATGGTAGCTGCGGCGAAAGGCCTCGTAGCCGGACAGGGACTTGAGCAGGGCCGCCCACTGGTAATAATCCAGGGCCGATCCGACCATGGAAAGATCGGGCAGGATGATATGGTACTTGATATCCAGGATACGGGAGGTCATGTCGGCCCGTTCCAGGCACCCCCCCAACTGGTAGAAGGCGTAGGCCTCGCCGCGCATCATGGTGGACGTCGTCAGACCATTAAAACGGGCCACCTGGTTACGCAGCTCCACAAACATGGAGCTGGTGCGTTCCGCTGTCAGAGGCCCCTTAAGGCGATCGTTGAAGCCCATCCAGATTTCGTTGACCGCCTCCCACATCTCCTTGGAAATCCGGTCCCGGGCCACCCGGGCATTCTCGCGGAACAGGCGCAGACAGTTCCTGATCGAGTTCGCATTGGTGCGTCCGGCGCTAATGAACTGCAATACCCGCGGTGTTGTGATGCCGGCATCACCAAACTGCTCGGTGTAGAGCGATTCGGTTGAGGTGATCTGCAGGATCGGGCGCCATTTATCCTCCTCACCCATATCCTCTTCCGCCTCCACCAGATAGAGCAGGTTGATCTCCATCAGGCGGGCGGTTTCGCCGGCGCGCTCCAAATATCTGGCCATCCAGTACATTGAATCGGCTATTCTACTGAGCATGGTTTTGTCCTTTATTGGTCATGTTCCCCCTCCCTTGACGGGAGGGGGCTAGGGGGTGGGTGAAGCTGCTATCGTCACTGCATGGCAACTTCCCCCCCACCCTAACCCTCCCCCGCCAGGGGGGAGGGGACTTGTTTTACTCAGCTAATACCCATGTATCTTTACTGCCCCCACCCTGCGATGAGTTCACCACCAACGATCCCTTCCTGAGCGCCACCCGTGTCAAGCCTCCCGGCACAACTTCGATCTCCTCACCATAGATGGTAAACGGGCGCAGGTCCAGATGACGCGCTTCCAGTTCACCATCCATGTAGCAGGTGTGGCGCGAGAGATAGACCACCGGTTGGGCTATGTAGTTACGGGGGTTTTCCAGTACCAGATCCATGAACTCTTTACGCAGGGCCGGTGTGGAGGAGGGGCCCATCAGCATGCCATACCCGCCCGACTCACTGACCGCTTTGATAACCATGCGCTCCATGTTGTCAAAAACGTACTCACGGTCCTTGACATTGGTCATCTGGTAGGTGGGGACATTGTTAAGAATCGGTTGCTGCCCCAGGTAGTAACGGATGATGTCCGGCACATAGGGGTAGACCGCCTTGTCATCGGCAATGCCGCTCCCCGGTGCATTGACAATCGCCACATTGCCGGCCCGCCAGGCATTGATGACGCCGGCGATTCCCAGGGAGGAGTCGGAACGGAACACCAGCGGGTCCAGAAAGTCGTCATCAATACGGCGATAGATAACATCCACCCGTTGCATCCCTTTGGTAGTCTTGAGGTAGACAATATCATTGATTGTCACCATGTCGCGCCCTTCGGCCAGTTCCACCCCCATCTCCTTGGCCAGGAAGGTATGCTCGAAATAGGCAGAGTTGTAGACACCGGGGGTCAACACCACGATCTCGGCGGTATCCTTGCCCCGTGGCGAGAGTGAGCGCAGGGCCGCCAGCAGCAGCGAAGGGTAATGTTCCACCCGCCGCACACGGTATTTATTAAAGAACTCCGGCATGATGCGGCGTTCAATCACCCGGTTTTCGATCATGTAGGAGACGCCGGACGGAGTGCGCAGGTTGTCCTCCAGGATCAGGAATTCACCCTTTTCATCACGTATAATGTCGATGCCGCTGATATGCGTGTAGATGCCGCGCGGTGGGACGATGCCGACGATTTCACGGCGAAAATCGCGCCCCTGATAGATCAGCTCGGGGGGGATGACACCATCCTTGATAATGCGTTGTTCACCATACAGGTCACCCAGAAAAAGGTTCAGGGCCCGTACACGCTGCTTGAGACCGGATTCAATCTTGACCCATTCCGGGGCGGTAATGATGCGCGGAATCAGGTCGAAGGGCCAGATCCGCTCAATCCCCTCTTCGCTTTCGCCATAGACCGTGAAGGTCACCCCTTCGGCCTGCAGGGCCAGTTGAGATTCATGGGCCTTGGCCTCCAGAGCATTATTGCCGGTGGCTTTAATATGATCCCACAGCAGGCGGTAATGTTCACGGGGGGTAAAATCGTCGGCGTAAAATTCATGGTAGGGGGTGCGGGACTTGCCGCCCGGCATGCCGGAACTGTTCATAATCAGCCACTCCTTTGTGCGAAGACTGGTTCTGCAGTGCAACAGCTTACAGTGGTTGGCTGACCAGCAGAAAACGGTCATCCAGCCAGGGTTCCACAATTGGCTTTACATCCTGCCATGCAAGACCACCGCCACCACACCCCGGTCGCGGCACAATAATTCTCTGCCAACGCTCTATATCCACCAGTTCCCGTAATTCGCGGGCTGAACGGGCGATAATGCGCAGGTCAGGCAGAGACCAGGCGGTCTCCTCCACCGGAAAACTGATTATACCACCGCCCAGATAAAATACATGATTTCCCTGCCGGGCAAGGAGATCGCCTAATTTTTCAGCAATTTCCGGGAAGCGTTGTACGGCCTGCCGGGCGACACCGCGGCCGAAGATCGCCCGGCCATCCCTGGTCAACGATCCGTTTGTGGTAATCGCAATCACCACCCCCTGATCGATATAGTCCCAGATGTCGCCTATGGCCTCATGCATTCCCGCGCCGATCCCCGTAGATAATCAAAAACCTCACCCCTGGTCACGATAAAACCCGGCATCTGGTTGAGCAGATCCTCCAGCATATTGAGCACCTCGCCGTCGTAACTTCTCAGTTCATCCATAACCGCTGACATCATGGGGATGATTTCGTAGAGATCATGGCGATTGAAGGGCGCCGGATCGGGCAGACCGGCAAACTTGGGTTCTTCACGCCGGACTATGTCACGGGGGTATTTGAATTTAAAATCGGATGCTTTGATGATAATGGCCATAATTCACCTCCAACAACGGTTAAACACAGAGGCACAGAGAACACAGAGAAAAATAAAACTCTGAAAGATATTTGGATATCTACCTAAAAACGTTTAGTATTTCTCCGTGTCCTCCGTGCCTCTGTGTTTCAATTGATTCAATGCCCGCCGCAACCACCACCGCCGCCGCTTCCGCAGCCACCACCGCAACCGCCTGAACGGACAACATCGGCGGCCTTGGGCTTGCCGCACAGCTGCAGCGAGGCCTTGTCCACAAACCAGCTTTCCTCTTCCACCTTCCCCTGCAGTTCGTTTTTCTTGAGCATCATCAGCACCCGCATCTCGGTGGTTTCCAGTAAACGGGCGGCCTCGGCCAGCGGCACAAAATTGGTTCCTGCTTCACACATAATCGTCCTCCTTACGCTGCCTTCGGCAGTCCATCGTCTCCCAGATATATTGCCATCAGCTCACAGTTGGAAAGATCACGTTTGCGCTTGCACGACAAGGCCCGCGTCTGTTCCAACAGCGGTTCGGCCTTGGCCCGGTTTATGGTTATACCCATGGTTCGATAACGTTCAATCAATCCGCTGGTGCCGGAATGTTTCCCCACCACAATTGAGCGGGTCAGGCCGACTTCGGCCGGATCAAAACCCTCATAGTTGTGGGGATCCTTGATAACGCCATCGGCATGCAGACCGGATTCATGGGCAAAAACCCGCTCCCCCACCACCGGTTTGGAGACCGAAAGCGGCCGGTGGGAGGCTTTGGCAACGAACAGTGACATTTCACGGAAACGGTGGGTATCAATACCGGTCTCAACGCCACAGGCATGCTTGAGCCCCATGACCACCTCTTCCAATGCTGCATTGCCAGCCCGCTCCCCCAGGCCGTTAATGGTGGTATTGACAAATCGGGCTCCGGCCCGGATACCGGCTATGGCGTTGGCCGTTGCCATCCCCAGGTCATTGTGGGTATGCACCTCGATATCGACCTCAGGCACGGCTTTTCGCAGGAAGGTTATTTTATCGAACATGGTAAACGGGTCCATGATTCCCAGGGTATCACAGAATCTAAAACGGTCACCACCCATGGAGCGGGTGATCTGCATCAGCTCCACCAAAAAATTCAGATCGGCCCGACTGGCATCCTCTCCACCGACTGAAACGTACAGGCTGTGCTGCTTGGCATAGCCCAACGCCATCTTCAGCTGTTCCTTGACCGCCGCCCGGTCTTTTCTTAATTTATGGGCAATCATCTGGTCGGAAACCGAGAGTGATATGTCTACAGCCTGCACGCCGCAGGCAATACTTGCCGCTATTTCAGGTATCAATGCGCGGTTCCAGGTAATCAGGCGGGCTGAAAGCCCCAGATCCACCAGGGCACGGATACTGGACTGTTCATCCTCACCCATGGCCGGGATGCCGCACTCGATCTCCCCCACACCGATGGAATCAAGCATGCGGGCGATGGCCAACTTCTCGCGTCGGGAAAAGACAACGCCAGCGGTCTGCTCGCCATCGCGCAAAGTAGTATCGTCGATAATGACTTTCTGCCTGTTTTCTGTGCATTCCATGGCCGTGTCCCCCATAAAAAACGCCGCAATCCCTGTCAGGATGCGGCGCCGTTGCCGATTCATGCCTAACAACTATGCATCGGGTGTGCCATGTTCAAAAAATTAAAACCGTTCGTTGAAAAACAACAATTCTTTGATATAGTTTAACAACTCTGTAACAGACACCACAGACAGGCCATGCTCCGGGGACTGTGCATCCCGAAGCAGTCAACATTTCATACAAGGTGAAATCATGATTTCCCGCTGTTTCTACCGGTATCTTTTCGTATTGGCATGCATCTGTCTGGACCTGAGCTCTGCCTGGGGTGCCGAGCGCATAACCATCGGGGTTATGGCGTTCCGTCCCAAGAATCAGATGCAGGGCGAGCTTAAAAGCCTGGAGAGACATCTTGAGAAAAGGCTCACAGGTGTAACGGTCCAGCTGGAACCGCTCAACTACAGCGAACTGGAACGGGCACTGGAACTCCGTCAGCTTGATTTCATCCTGACCAATCCCAGTCATTACATGAAACTACGCACCGGCAACAGCCTCTCAGGCGCCATCGCCACCATGGTTGAAAAGGATCATGGCCACAACCTGGCCGCCATGGGGGGCACGATCGCCGTTCTGAGCGACCGCAGCGACATCAACAGCCTGGAAGATCTGGAAGGGAAGCGGATCGGGGCCATCGGCAAAGCCTCCCTGGGAGGGTTTCAGGCCCAGGCATTCGAAGCCCTGCAGAAGGGGCTCCGGATCGGCAAAGAATTGACGGTCACCTACACGGACACCCCCCATGACCGGGCCATCTATCTGCTGCTGGAAAGGAAGGTCGATGCCGCCTTTGTCCGCAGCGGTGTGCTGGAGGATATGGCTCAAGAGGGGCGGCTGGACCTGAAGAAGATTAAAATTCTCAACCACCAGGACGCGCCCGCTTTCCCCTTCTCCGCCTCAACCCGCCTGTATCCACAGTGGCCATTTGTGGCCCTGCCGCACGTTCGGGAGCGCCTGGCCCGTGGGGTTGCGGCGGCACTGCTCTCCTACGAACCGGTCAGCACGGAAGTTCTGGCCGGATTTACCATACCGGCTGATTACTCTTCCGTCGAATTTCTGATGAAAGAGCTGCGTTTGCCCCCTTACGATAAACAGCGGGTCATTTCAGCGGATGAAATCTGGAACCAGTACCGCTGGCAAAGCATCACCACACTGGGCGGAACCGGCATCATCACCGGATTGTCAATCATGCTGCTGATCAGCAACCGGCGCATACGAGCCGCCAACCAGGCCGCCAAAAAAGCCGAACGAGTCCTGCGCAACCTGTATGACATCATTCCGGATGCGATCTACGTGAGTGAGTTCCCCAGCGGCAGGGTGGTAGACTGCAATCAATCAGCCTGTACCGCATTGGGACGGGAGCGCGAAGAAATACTGACGCTTGCGGTGGCCGACATCGATGCAAAATTTTGCGAGGGGCGCGAACTCGCCGCCTGGGGGCAGCTGACACCGGGAAAGTACCTTACTCTGGAGAGCAGTCATCGCCGGGCGGATGGCAGCAGCTTTCCCGTAGAGATCAATATCACGCTCTTCGAGCATGAAAATGAACGCCGTATTGTTGGCATTGCCCGGGATATTTCCGAGCGTAAATGGCTGGAGGAAAACCTTCTGAAAACGGAGGTGAAATTCTCCAGCATCTTCCGCAATTCACCGGATCTGATCGCCATTACGGAGGTCTCCAGCGGAAAATATTTTGAGGTTAATGATGCCTTTGAACGGGTCATTGGGTATTCGCGCGAGGAGGTGATCGGCAAAACCTCCCTGGAACTGGATGTCTGGGAATCTCCCGAAGACCGGATTCAGATGCTGAAAGAGGTGGCTGATTCCCGCCGCCTGATGAATTACCGGACCACCTTCCGCAGAAAGAACGGCGGGATCTTCCCCGCCCTGGTATCTCTGGAAGCTGCCAGTCTGTACGACACCGACTGTTTCATCATCAGTGCCCGCGACATAACCGAGCAGGATCAGGCCGAGCAGGATCTTCTGGCCTCCAAGCGTGCCGCCGAAACCGCCAACAAGGCCAAGAGCGAGTTTCTGGCCAACATGAGCCACGAAATCCGCACCCCCATGAACGGCATTCTCGGCATGGTCCAGTTGATGGAGCTCTCCGAACTTGGATCAGAGCAGCGGGAATATCTGCATATTCTGAAGAATTCCGGCGACAACCTTCTTTCTCTGATCAACGATATTCTGGACCTTTCACGGGTTGAATCGGGAAGGATTGATCTGGAAGAAGCGCCTTTCTCACTCCAGTCCGCCATCAACAACACTATTTCGATCCAGCGGAACTCCGCGCAGCAGAAGCGCCTCACGCTTTCGACGGAGATTTCCGACGAACTGCCGGATCTGCTTGTCGGCGATCAGTTGCGTTTCCGTCAGGTGCTGCTCAATCTTCTGGCTAACGCAATCAAGTTTACGGATCAAGGCGGCGTCACGGTTTCCGCTCGCATGGTACATCGGGCCGGTGATGGCATCACGCTGGCCGTGAGTATTTCAGACACCGGCATCGGCATCCCCACGGAAAAGCAGGAACTCATCTTTTCCCCCTTTACCCAGGCTGATGCATCGACAACCCGCAGACACGGCGGCACCGGACTGGGCCTGACCATCAGCCGCCGTCTGGCACGCCTGATGGGTGGCGATATTTCCGTAGAAAGCAGACCGGGCGCCGGGTCCACCTTTCATTTTACGGCCGGCTTTAAAGTGGCCAAAGCTTTGGCACCGGCCGGCAGTACAGAAAATCCGTCCCGAATCTGGAACGGTCCCCCCTTGCGAATCCTGGTGGCCGAGGATAATCCGGTCAACCGGAAATATATTGACGAGCTGCTTCATAAAATGGGGCACCACTGCATATGCGTTTCAGATGGCACGGAAGCGCTGGCCGAATGGCGGAGATCACCCTACGACTGCGTCTTTATGGATATCCAGATGCCGAACCTGAGCGGCCCGGATGCGCTGGCATGCATCAGGGACGAAGAGTCTGCCGGGGGACGACATACGCCGGTTGTGGCCTTGACAGCCTATGCCCTTTCCGGCGACCGGGAGAATCTCCTGGCAGCCGGCTTCGACGAATACCTTTCAAAACCATTCGAACCCGCGAGCCTTGTCCCGATTCTTAGCAGAATTTCAAAAAATTCCAGCGTTACCCAGGTGCTGCCATGAGAACGAATACCGTCCAGAAGTTTGACCTTTCCGGCATGCCGGTCCTGATAGTTGAGGATGATCCCGCCTCGACAACATTGCTGAAACATATCCTTGCCAATAACGGCGGAACCGTTCACACGGCCAGTAACGGCCGGGAAGGGCTGAAAAAATTTGAGGATCAACACTTCCCCCTGGTAATCACCGACATTTACATGCCGGAGATGGATGGAATTGAGCTGGCCGGCAGGATTCGCGCCCTCGACAGACATACCCAGATCATCGCCACCTCCGCCAATCGGGAGACCGACTGCCTGCTTTCCGCAATTGAACTCGGTTTCAGCGATTACATCCTCAAACCGATTCAGGTGGACAAGTTCCTGCTGGCGGTCAGCCACTGCTGTGAAATCATTTCCACCCGCGCACAGCTGGAAAACGAACGAGCCAAGTTCAAGAATGTTGTGGAATCCATGGGGGAATGCCTTGCCATCAAGGACATGGACCTGCGCATCGTGTACCAGAACCCGGCCATGACCGCCACATTCGGCGACCTGACCGGCCAGCCCTGCTATGCCATGTGGGATCTGGACAAACCGTGCAGCGATTGCCCCACTGTCAAAACAATTTCCAGCGGGCTGTCGCACACATCCAGCCGCGACTTCACCCTCAAAGGGCGTCCGATTACCATTGAATCAACCACTTCTGCCTTGAAAGATGGTCATAACAGCATTACGGGAACCATCGAAATCATCCGGGACGTCAGCGAACGAACCCGCATCGAGCGACTAATTCACAACATCGCCTGCGGGGTTTCGGCAAAGGTTGGCGCAGATTATCTTCACTCCCTTACGAATTATCTGACCGAAACACTGGAAATGGATTTTGCCCTGGTGGGTACCTTGAATGCGGCGGGCGACAGGGTTGAAACACTGGCATTCAGCTGTAAGGGGGCCAGTGCCCAATTATTCTCATATGAACTGAAGGGCACCCCCTGCGAGCAGGCCATCGCCAAGGGGATTCAGGTATTCCAGAACAATGTAGCCGGCCTGTTCCCTGATGATGTTGATCTGCGCAATCTATCAATTAAAAGCTACTGCGGCGCACCGCTCACTGACTCACGCGGTGTTCCGGTGGGTGTGCTCTGCACGTTCCACAGCCAGCCGATTACGCAACCGAAACTTGTGACTGATATCATCAGCATCTTTGCCAGCCGGGCGGCAGCGGAACTGGAACGGCTGAAAAATGAAAGCATTATCAGGGAGCTGGCCTTTTATGACCCCTTGACCGGACTGGCCAACCGGAGACTGTTCGAAGACCGCCTGGAGCGAACCATCGCCAAATCCCGTCGCTACGACATGAATTTTGCGCTGATCACCCTGGACCTGGACTTTTTCAAAACGATCAACGATACCCTGGGGCACGAGGCCGGCGATCAGGTCCTCATTGAGACAGGTCGGAGGATTCAGTCCTGCTGCAAGCGCGATCTGGATACCATCAGCCGCACCGGCGGAGATGAATTCTGCATCATTATCACTGACTGCAATAGTGTGGAGATGCTGGAAGCGATTGTGCAGAAATTACTGTTCGAATTTTCCAAACCATTCGAGGTCATGGATACAGAAGTCCATCTGACGGCCAGCATCGGTATCTGCATGTTCCCGGATAGCGGCATTGAGCCGAAACAGCTCGAGATTGCCTCCGACCAGGCCATGTATTCCGCCAAAAAGGCCGGACGGAATACGTATCGTTTCTGGGTTCCCTACCCTGAGCGGGATAACGGCAACAGCTAACCGCAGCTTCCCATGGTTGCCAGAGCGTAGATTAGCTCCGGATGGTAGTCAGGGCGGGCACCGGCGTACATCAACTCCGTACTCCCCGCTATCTGAAACCCTCTCCGCTTCAGCAAACGGGCAGCACTCCGGTTCGAGGCCGGCACATCCAGAAAAATTCTGTCGGATGCTGAAACGCTCCGCAGGGCCTTCTGGAATACCGACTCTGCTGCCACCCCGCCTGTAGCAGCAAAGGGACCAATCTGGCGCCCGGAACTGCACGGCTGTACGACCAGAAATCCGGATGTATCCGTCACCAACCGGCCGCGCTCCCGCACAATGTTCAACAAGGAATCCCGGCAGTCACCCCACCCCCGTACATCAAGTGTTCTGTCCAGAGCAGCAGCACCATCTGCCGGAACACCCTCTTCCTTAATTGCAGGACTCCGGCGACCGGTCCCGAACCAACGATGGATTGTATCAACCCGCCGGAACCCGAATTTTTTGTACAGTGGCATTCCGGACTCGGAGGCGGTCAGCCAGACTGTCCGGACCCCGTCATCCTGCAGGGCCTGCAGGGCCGCCTGAAACAGCGTTTTTCCGATTCCACGGCTGCGGGCATGCTGTTCGACTATCAGATTGCCAATCCAGCCGCTGTCGCTGTGACGAAGTGCTGTGACAAATCCGAGACCTCTGCCTGAATCTCCCCGTACGACCAGACACCCCTGGGGAAATGCGTCCAGAAGAAAATCCAATTCCCAGCGATCGACGAGCCACGCTTCAGTTTCCGCCACATCGAGAAACCTTTGAATATCTGTGTTGTGAAACCGTTCCGGTTTCACGGTGTCGGACAGGCCGCTTCTGCAATGGTCATATTCAGATCCTTGCCGATCAGTCCAATGGCATCGGCCCGGCACTGTTTGCAATGGGCAAACTGCCCGATGGTCCCTTCGTTGGCTTTCCGTACCTGATTCAAATACTCCTCCGTAGGCGCGACCACATGGGCCAGCTCTGCCTGGGGAATGATCGGCATGATGTTCATGACAAAGGCCCCCAATTCCTTGACCCGCTTGGCGATCAGGGGCATCTGATCATCATTGACACCGGGGGTCAGCACACTGTTGACCTTGATCGTCAAGCCCAGCTCACCGGCTCGTTTGAGTCCTTCAAATTGATTATTGATCAGAATCCGGGCGCCCTCCACACCGGTGTAGTGCTTACCATGATAGATGATATGACGATAGATCCGGGCCCCGACCTCCGGGTCAACGGCGTTGATGGTGACCGTCAGACTGTGCAATCCCAGCTCGTAGAGGCGGTCGATGGATTCGGGCAGCAACAGTCCGTTGGTACTCATGCAGAGCATCAGGTGCGGGAATTCCTTCTTGACCAGCTCAAAGGTTTCGAAGGTCTGCTCATTGGCCAGTGGATCACCGGGGCCGGCGATGCCGACCACCTTGATGATCGGACCGACCACCGGACTGGCCATGACCTCACGTACCTTTTCAATGGCTTCCTGAGGGGTCAGCAGCCTGCTGGTTACGCCGGGGCGTGACTCGTTGGCGCAGTCATGCTTTCGTGAGCAATATCCGCACTTGATATTGCACTTGGGCGCCACTGCCAAATGCATGCGGCCGTTTTTGTGGTGATTGCCTCCAAAACAGGGGTGACCCTGAATCTTGTTTTTCATGTCGCAGGCTGTTGCCATGGGCTGTTCTCCTTTTCGGAAATGTCCTGATAAACAGGATAAGTGCGTTCACGAAAACATTTCTGCAAAAATCGCAGAAACAATTTCTAACTTACTAAAAAACGCCCACGGGAATAATCCCATGGGCGTCGTTGCCTTCGATAAGGCTACTGGCATAATGCGTGCCAGCTCAATATTTTCACCAAATGATCCTTAAAATTCTGATCCATCACACGGGAAACAGATAAACCAGAAAGCGTAAATCGCCTCACGCAAAGGCGCGAAGACGCAAAGAAAGTCAATTAGTTACAATTCGTGATGTAATATCTTAATTTTAGATTACGTGCTTTTATTTTCTTGGTGAGCTGTGCGCCTCTGCGTCATCAACAACCGTAGTAATGACGTCCCAAACCAGACACCACCACATCAAGGGTACCATTTGTGCAAAAAAAATATGCAGACACATGGTTTATGAATTGCATATCCTTCGTGACTTTGTGTCTCTGTGGTGAAAGGGTTCATCCATGTTCAACCAGTACAACCTCGATGAAATCAGGGATCGCGCCCGGGCGGCCTTTATCGGCATGGCCATCGGCGATGCCCTGGGTGCTACGGTTGAATTTCTGACCGTACCCGAAATTGCCTCAAAATACGGCATATTCCGAGATATCGTGGGTGGCGGGTGGTTGCGGCTCAAAGCCGGACAGGTGACGGATGACACCGAAATGGCGCTCTGCATCGCCCGGGCAATTCTCGTTAACCAGGGGTGGTCACTGGAGGCCATTGCCGCCAATTTTGCCGCCTGGCTGAAATCACGACCGGTGGACTGTGGCGATACCTGCCGCAAGGGAATTCGCTCGTACATGCTCAACGGCACCCTGGAGGTCCCCCCCAATCAATGGGATGCGGGCAACGGTGCCGCCATGCGCCTGCTGCCAGTGGCCCTCTACTCACTGCCGGATGAATACCTGCTTCGAAAATATGTAATTGAACAGGCTCACCTGACGCATAACAATCCCGTATCGGATGCGGCCTGCGTCTGCCTGGGGACGCTGATCCACAAAGCGGTCTGCGGTGCCTCCAAGGCCCAGCTGCGGCGCGAAGTGGATGGCCTGGTGGCCAGATTTCCGACATTTGGGTTCGAACCCTATCGGGGGTTGGCAACCGGCTACGTGGTGGATACCATGCAGACAGTTTTCCACTGGTTTTTCCGGGGCAGAAACTTCGAGGAATGCCTGATCGGCACGGTCAATCAGGGGGCCGACGCCGATACAACCGGCGCCATCTGCGGTATGCTGGCCGGTGCCTATTACGGCATGGAAAGCATACCCCAGCGCTGGATAAAAAAACTGGATAAAAAAGTTCTGGTAGAGATCGATGAAGGTGCACTCCGCCTGGTGGCGGCCAGTCCGTTGGGGCGTGGATTCTAAGGGAACCGGGAGGAGCCCGGAAGGCGGCAGAACATTCCGCCGGTGAGACTACATGGCGAGAGGCCGGATGACGCGGTGGGCAAAGCGTTACGTTCTGTTACAGTCCCGATCGAGCATGACCCGCACGGTACGCAACAGTTCAATCGGCTGAATCGGTTTCATAACCAGTTCAACGTTGCTGTTCTCAAGTCCTCGGTTCTGTATGAAATCAGCGGTATATCCGCTCAGATAGATGGCCTTTACATCCGGCTGCGCACCCCAGATTTCCTGTAATGCCTCCTGGCCGTTTTTCCTCGGCATGATCACATCCATCAGCACCAGTTTGATTTCATCCCGATGCGCAATGAACTGTTCAACACCATCCTGGCCATCAAGTGCCAGGATAATCCGATATCCGTAACTTTCCAGAATAGTCTGAACCAGTGTGCGCACGGATGAATTATCTTCAACCACAAGAATGGTCTCGGAACCGCCGGCAACCGGAGCAACCACACTCGCTGTTTCAACGGAGCTGGTATCGTCGGCCTCAATAATTGGCAGATAAATCCTGAACGTGGTCCCCTGACCCGGTTCACTGTACACATTGATAAAACCATTGTGTTGCTTGATGATGCCGTACACGATTGCCATCCCGAGTCCGGTGCCTTTGCCCGACTCTTTGGTGGTGAAAAACGGCTCAAAGATTTTAGTGCAGGTTTCCTCATCCATGCCGCACCCGGAATCCGAAAGTGTAATGCGGGCATACCGTCCTGAGACGCCATATCCATGAATATGGACAAAGCTGTCGTCAATTTCCTGCAGATCGGTTTCGACGGAAATGCTGCCACCATCCGGCATGGCATCCCTGGCATTGGTCGCCAGATTGATCAGTACCTGCTCAATCTGGGTATTATCGGCACAGACTGTAAGTGTCTGGCCGCACACCGTTGTTTTCAGATGGATATCTTCTCCGATGACTCTTACAAGAAACTTCTGCACATGCTGGACGATATCATTGATGTTGACTTTCTTCAGGTTCATGGTTTCCTTGCGACTGAACGCCAGCAAACCGCGCGTTAACTGGGCAGCCTTGTCGGCCGAGGAAATTATCTGCTCTACCTCATCTTTCTGATGCTCCGTCAGCTTCGGATCCATCTGCAGCAGGTTGCTGTAGCCCATGATGACAGTGAGGATATTGTTAAAATCATGGGCGACACCACCAGCCAACTGCCCGATGGCCTCCATCTTCTGCGACTGCCGCAACTGTTCCTCCATGGCCTTTTGCTCGGTAACATCGTGGGCCAGGAGCAGGATACATTTATTTCCTTCGACGGTTATATACTCACCGGAAAACTGGCATGAGACCGGTTTTCCCTGCTTGGACCTGGCGATAACCGCCATGTCCGAGATAGAACCTGCGCTGCGGATTTTGTCCACCAGAGTTTGGCGTTGTTCCTGGGTCAGCCAGCCAAGCTCCACAGAGGTTCTGCCGATAATTTCTTCACGGCTGAACCCTGAGATTTTCAGGAACTTTTTATTGACATCCAGGTAGGTGCCTTCCACTTCCGTACTGATCGACATCATGATGGGGGCATTATCAAATGATTTTGAAAATTTCTCTTCGCTGACCCGGACAACCTCCTCGATATTTCTCCGCTCGGCAATCTCTTCCTCAAGAATGACGGTCTGGTCCTGAAGTGCCTCCTGGGCCACCTGACGCTCTTCGATTTCATATTCCAGTTCCACTGCTTTATCCTGCAGGGCTGTGGTGATACCGTTAATCCTGCGTGTACCGAGGCCGATAATGCCCAATCCAAGCAGCCAGATTGCACCATGGTTGAGATAGACACCGGAAAGTTCCTCATCCAGCATCGCATAAACCGGCTCCAATGGCACAGAGACGCTCAGCCCGCCACGGACCTGGCCCTCAAGATACCCCTGTGAAGCATGGCATTTCAAACAAGGCTTCTCTGCAATGAGAGCTTTCATATAACGATAGTAGGGCTTGCCGTCTATCTGCTCTATCTGACCCAGCTCTTTCAGACCACTCTCGAAACGTTGCAGCACCTGGCGCTCCCACGTGTCCGGTACATTGGCAGCACGAAGCGGCTTGAGGCTGGTAATGTGTCCGCGTCCGGTACCCGTATATTCCTGGGCCATCTCAAAGACCTGGCGCGTCATGTAGGCCGGATTGATCAGCGTAAGCTGCCGGCCGGAAGGGGTAGTTATATCCCGCTCGGGGACATGGGAAAGGTAGGGATTGGGAGGGGTCGATTCGGTAACGGGAACATATACGCCGCCGTGACGGGATGCCCAGCGGCGATAAAGGATATCTTTTTCAAAAAAGGCCTGTCCCTGCATCCTGCCGAGTGTTCGTGCTTCTTCTTTGTTCTGCTGATGTTCCCAGTACAGAGAGTACGAAATCAACAGGGTCCACAGGAGTGCAACGACACCACCAAAGCGGAAAATTCGTGAGGCATATTGGATGTCGCTTCCCGTCTTCCCGGTCATTCGCAACCCCATGGATTAAAATGCGGCTGACTTCTTGAATTAAACAGTGCCCTTACGAAATTGAAGCACCTGACTCAGGAAGTGTACCAGCATTCAACGACTTCACAACCGGACCACGCATTAAATTATGCAGAAGTGCGGCAGCAGTCATCGTAAACCGATGCGGAGGCTACTTTTCTGCCACACCCCAGGTATCGGAGAAATAGCAGTGATGCAACCTGTTCTGTACATTGACAGCGCCAAGAATTTCATCGCCCTCTTCCTGACTCAGACCGACTTTGGGGCGTACACCCATCCAGTAGGCTGCCGTTTCTGTCGGGGTGTCCAGGAGACGGGGGATTGGAGGACCGGGCTTATAGTGCCCCTCAATAAAAAGGGCGGCCTCATACTGGCGGGGATACTTGACAAGATACACCTCAACAAGCATTCCGTTTTGCAACTTTTTTTCAACGATCTGACTGATAACTTCCGCATCACTCGGCACGTCAACCAAAGACAATGGCATACAGATACCTCCTCATAGTTCTGTCCGGCTGGAGCAGGACAATAATATCTCATAACAGGCACAGCTCACGAAAACAAAAAACCTGCATTTTCGTGTGAAAAGGCAGGTTAGTTTTGACGTGTCGAATCGGCAGCATTTCATAACCGCTTCGGCAACCCCTCGTCCCGTTCTGGGAAGGTGGCTTTGCGTCATCCGGTCCCCCGGACTTTGCCTTTTCGGAGCTCGATATTCATGTGTTAAATGTCCGTGGGACTATGAAGGCATTGGCTTAAAATGTCAATGGCAATGCCGTCATTACGAAATCATCCCCTTCAGGATGCCGTCTGCCACCTGCCGCAGGGATTTGCGTTTATCCATGGCAATTTTCTGCATGTGACGATAGGCATCCGCCTCAGACGTTCTTCCTTGCTCCATCAACATCCCTTTGGCTTTTTCGATTACCTTGCGATTTTCGATCGTCTCTTTGAGATCTTCCACCTTTTCTTTGAGTTCTTCCACCTGCTCGGTATGTGCCAGCGCAATCTCAATGGCCGGCAACAGGTCCTGCTGCCGCAGCGGTTTGGTTAAAAATGCGGCAATTCCACATTCGGCTGCCCGTTTAGCAGTCTGGGCGTCATAGGAATTTGTCAGCAGCAGAATCGGAATTTTCAGCTTCTTGCGGATTTCGGTAGCAGCAGTTATTCCATCCATTTCCGGCATGGATATATCCAGAATCGCCATATCGGGAAAACTGCCCAAAGCCATTTCCAGCGCCCGTTTACCGTCCCCACACTCCAGCACCTCATCAAAACCGATATCATTCAGCATGGCCTTAAGATTCATTCGGATGACCGGCTCATCATCGCAGATTAATATGGTTTTCCCCATGATATTTTCCCCCTCGAAGTATAGCTGGTCCCCAAGGGTTAGCATCAGGCATGCCAGCATGGGGTATGGCAGAAAAAAAGCGTGAAGAACAGATACTGTATTCCGGAACAGCCGACGCGTGCTGCTATCCCGTATCGACACCAGAAGCAGCCTGCATTATCCGCTACTACTCAGGTTCAAGTGTAGTTGTTACGCCTAATTCGGCCAGCTTGCTTGCAACGCTGACGGCATACCTGAGATTGAAGCTTTGCTCGCTTCTCATCTGCCATTCTTTCAGCGGCACCTGCAACTCCAGCACCGTTGTTGCAATGTTTTTACGGGCCAGCCTCTTCTGCTCGGCCACGGCCAGCTCTTTGGTCAATTGTGACCCGACCACAACGGAGTAGCCCTGGCTGGTTGACATAACAAAAGGAGATTCACCATACGGCCGCAATTCCGCCGTACGTTTTTTTGCGGCCGCAAGCGAATCGTATGCATTAGCTATCAGTCGATATACGGTGGTTTCCGAAGTTTTAGGGACAAGCTTTGCTTTGGGGATCACGGAAAGATACCGGATGCACATTGCATCAATCCGTTTTTTGTTCGTGGAAGGTACCGACACCACACGATACTGTAACGGGTCACCGCCAGCCGGCACATCTGCACCACTAACCGTAATGGCGGTACACAGAATGACGAACAGAAAATAAAGTGATGCCCTGACCATGCCTCGCCCACCAAGCTCCCAGGTTGATTTGGTATGCCTAGAGTAGCGCACTTCGTCATAAAAGCAATTGGGCAGATGCGGCGACACGAGTGTTTTGAGTGAACAGCAGGAAATCAGCCAGGAAAAAAGGGGTTGCGGAATGAACCGTAACCCCTTTATCCGGGTTGTGAGACCCATGATGGCAAAACCTATTTTTTCGTCTTGTGCGGCGGGTGGGGAGACAATCGATTTTGAATTGAAAATTCAGAACGGAATCGCACTTCTAACCTGCTGCAATCCTTACCAACAATAAGATTGTCAATATCAGACTGGTACACCAGAATGCTGGCGGAAAATCTGGGGGTCACGATTTTCATCAGGTGGGTGTCTCTGCAACCCATTTTATATCCTTCTGTGAAGATAACATCAGTCACAGATATCCCCATCTCTGTGGCAACATCCAAAACAAAGTCTTTGAGGAGCTTTTTTATCTTATTAGGCATAGTGCTATTTATACAGAATATTTTTTATAATACAAGCACGAAAAGTATCAATCATGTAAGCATAAAAACTTGGTAATTCTGTGACTGCCTGGGCAATAACTGAGGAGAGAGTTATTATCCACCAGCATTTATTTTCAATTTGTCCGCCAGTAGATTGTATCTCTGGTTAGAAAGTCTGCCAGAACGCACTTTTAATGTATGGGTCGAGATTGTATCAATATATCTTTAAAGATATCGGCCCAATCACCTGAGCTGGATTTGAGTAAAAGCCAGCAGAATAGGTTACAATTCGACAAGCATCAGTTGAACCACCAACTATTGTGAAAGTAAGTATTGGAGTAGAAGATTGACTTATTACTAGCTGGCCATTTGCATTAATCGACCAAGTCATGCCAACAGGTATTGCAGTGTTATCTTGATTGGTGCCGGTGACAGTATTATTTGCTGCAAGGGTTACATTTACCATCCCGCTTCCCATTGTAAATGCTATTGTCTTCCCAGTAACCAAACCTGCTGTAAAATTAGTTGTTTTCGCCATTGCAGGCGATGGAGTGGACATTACTATACCAGCATAGATATTTACACCAGTGGCGGTAAAGTACATGTCATAAGGCTGAGCAGATCTAACTGCAGAAAAATCAACCTGAACTGCTGACTTACCGTTAATTGTTGTATATTTCCAGCTCCCTCCCCCAATGACCGCAGCAGGAAAAGTATCGTCTGTATAACCATCTGATTTAAATTTTACTAACTTAAATACTGCTATACCGAATGTCTCAGCAGGATTTGCTGGTGCAAACTGCACTGCTATGTTGTTATTTAATCCCAGGTACCAGCCACTTGGATAAGAGTATTGAGTCAATAACTGAGAAAGATTTGTATTCCCATCGACGACACTCCACTGAACTTCTTCAAGGAATGCAGTTGTGGTGGGTGGATATGCGACGCCACATATCATTCCACTGTTCGTAATGTTTGTTGCTCCGGTTGCTCCGGTTGCTCCGGTTGCTCCGGTTGCCCCGGTTGCTCCGGTTGCCCCGGTTGCCCCGGTTGCCCCTTGAGTTGCTAGCACAGCCCAAGCTAATGTTGTAGGTAGTGCGCTTGTAGCCGATTTTGCAACATACGAACTTCCATTATATTGAACTACATCACCAGCAGAATATCCGCTCTGGTCAGAATATGTTCCTCTATCTTTTAGTATCGTTGTAGAAGATGTAAGAACCACGCTGTTGTTTAGGTACAGATCCCCATTAATATTTAAATCACCATCTACCTTTGCCCCTGTGGCAGCATAACAATTGACTGAGGCCAGAATTGTTAACACTGTCGTAATAATTTTGTTCATTTTTCCCCCTGAGATGTTCGAAATAATATCGTGCAAGCGTACACCTCGTTTTCGATATTGCAATTATTTGGTTCATTAAATATTAGGCGATTCCAGGCAATCATAAAATGATAGATGGCAATCAGGTGCCATTTACGTTTATTGACGTAGATGTATTGGTTGAATCTGAATAAACTCTATCTCACGGTGCCGTCCATGTTGCTCCGGTTAGCTTAAATGGGGCCCCGCCAGGTTTGTCCTTATTGTGATCCCAAAGTGCAAAAATCGTGTTTCCCCATGCCTTAAGTTTTGTAAAAAATGGATCGGTTTGTATGACATAAGCTTTTGATGGGAGCGTGAGCCGCCCGGTACCATTGATCTCATCCCGGAGAAATTCAATGTATTCCCTGCTGGTGGTCTGATAGTAAAGGTTGACTTCAATCCTTGCTGCATCCTTTGTTGCATAAAGTGGCAGCGGGAGAAGTATCTCGTCATACCCTCCGCCATACTCTGCTGCTGTAAAATAGTCTGGGCTTGAGACACCTTGTGAGAACGGTTCACTAAGGCGTGATGCCGCCTCTGCAATTTTGAATCCTTTGGGGGGGATCCGATTGTCCTTGTACCTATGGGTAGCCAATGCGAAATGGAATGAAGTGGTTTCACCGGTTATCGTACTCCCCAGCTTAGCTTCATAAACATAATCATCAAGGTGCACCTCGCTACTGCCTAATGCCGGACTACTCCCAACACCCAGCCCTTTGAGTGTCCCGACATTATAATCATAGGGATTTACTTCATGGATCAAGGTGCCACTTACATCAAACACCCTTACATTCAGAAACATTCGGCGGCCTTCCGGGAAGCCCGAGATCAACTTGTGTCCAGTATTATTGTGAACTCGCAGCTTCAGTGCACCACTGGCCGGGCTGTATTCCATTTTGCCCGGTGTATCATTGGTATCGGTAATGGTAGCAGCGTTCCCCAGTACTCCCATGATGCGAGTTGCGGCTAAATTTAATGCAAACGCGACCATCGTGTCGGTTAGTGGAGTTGCAGATGTAACACGAGGAGGGTTCAGGTTCGTCCATGTGCCCTGCATGACATCCATAGTTAGAATATCGGGGCGCAGCAACAGTGAGCGGTTGATAGTATCGGGGTTGGGGTTGTCAGGTGCAATACTGAGAAGAATATTGGTCATCCAGACGTTGCCACCGGTCATGGCATGACATGGCATCCAGGTGTCGATATGTTCACTGCTCTGCTCTGGACGGACCGGGCTGCCAGGCTGGTTTGAACCAGGGCTGTACCGGGAACACATATGACAATCCTGGCATTTACTGATGTTGTTATTCGGTTGGTCAGTTTCCCAGCCGTTTACCGGGAACTGCATCTTCGGTGTGTTTGGTTTGAAATTACCTTTGCCAGGAGCACCGCCTTCGGCGTCGTAGGCCGAGAGCCGAAATTCTGAATACGTCCGTTCCACATGTGACCAGGCAAAAGCTGGTAAGCTTTCACTTGTTAAGGCGACAGTATCCCCAGGTCGGGTGTTTTTCTGTGGCTGGTTACCAATGACAGGATTCGAAACATCATGACATGTCGCACAGAAAAATTTACCTTTATGGAAACGGCTGTAGAGTGTTGCGTGGGGAGCTAAAGTAGTATCTGCAAACGGCCCTCGCCGTTCTGCTGTGGGGCTGACAAAGTATTGGCCGCCCGAAGCTTCAGTATATTGGGTGTTTTTGGGCATATCATTTACATGGAACGGGGCACCACTGAACAGCTTAAATGAAGGTGATATCAGACTGTCAGCAAGGTACGTCTGTAGTGCTCTGAATTGAGAACGATACTGAAGTGACACAAGTGACGAGTTCTGCTCGTCCCATATAACGGACCAATTTGCCCCTTCCCGCTCCCCGATGAATGTGGATTTGTAGAACGGATCGACAAGGCGGTGACAGAACGAGCATTGAATCCCGTCATAATCTTCACCGGTCATTGCAGAGGCATTAAGAGTGCTTGAACGTCCTTCCAGCCAACCTTTCGGAAAGTGACACCGTAAGCAGATGTCAACGGCATTCGGTGTGCCGGTTGCAAAGATAGAATCCTGCGCGGAAACAGTGAAACAAGCAAACATGAGAGGGTCGCGGGCTGAATTACCCATCATTGACCCTTGCCACGCTGTGTAAATATTGTATTCATCGTAATTTCTGTTTAGTCGATTGCGCTTGTCATCAAAGTCCTTTACCCACGTTCCGAGCGGTCCACCATGACATTGGTAACATGACGTTGAACTTTCGAGGGATACCTCCCCCGGTTGACTTCCCGGCATTCTCAATAGCGGGTCTTTTCTGACATCGGCACCATTGTCGTTTGAGTTACCAGAGCATCCAAGCCATGTGCAGCACATGAGAATAATCATGCCATACGTCAATAGTTTCATGCGTTATTCTCCGTTTATGGCTCATTTGATGTCTACAATTTTAAAGGCTGATGCCGCTGGGATGAGGAAGATGGTGGAAACTAATGCATGGAAGCTTATCCTAGGTTCTGATGATTTCAAGCGGAAATGTTTTTATGGAATGGCTTAGCTTATGGATGCGCATCCAAGAGGGGGAAATCACGGTATGATTTGACAGGGATGATTTACCTGATAACGTTGCTGCAACGTTTACTGGGGAAGCTTCAGGGGTTTTATGAGATGTCTTATTGTTGATGACGATTATTGTTCTCTCAGCATGCTGAAGGAGATACTTCCGTCATCTTATAAAATTGATGTGGCTGTGAATGGCTATGAGGCGGTAGAGTTATTCCGTATCGCACATAAAATGGGAAAACCTTATGGCGTAATCTGCATGGATATTGAAATGCCCTTGATGAATGGGGACGAGGCACTTAGAATTATTCGTCACATTGAAAGTGAGCTAAAAATACCTTCTAAATCTGAAGTGAAGGTAATTGTGATTTCATCGCATGATGAAACTAAAATGATTATGGACACATTCAATAGAGGTGGAGCAACGGCGTATCTCATAAAACCATTGAACTATGAGATGCTAAAACTGGAAATATGTAACCTTTGACCCTGCGTCAAAATCTGCGTCATAACAACAAAAAAGGGGATAGCTTGTTAGCTAACCCCTTGTTTTTATTGGCGCGCTTGGAGAGATTCGAACTCCCGACCTACGGATTCGTAGTCCGCCATACTACTATAAACCACCATTCTCGTCATATCACTTTATCACACCTAACAACCTAAATACACTTGACTTTATGCATACTTTTAAGTAATTTCCCCAACTGCATTTCACTCAATTTTACCACATAGCAAATTGATCAGAGGTTGCAAAGAGGTTGCAAATGGCCAAGAAGGACCTGACAGACAAAGAGTTGATAAAATTTTCGAAATATCCACCTGAAAAGAAAAAATACATCCGAGAAGGTAAAGGATTTACCGTAAGAATTATGCCATCAGGGTCGCTTACCTTTCTCCATATCTATACTTTAGATGGCAAGAGAAAAGAAGACAATCTTGGTCACTACCCCTTCGTGTCACTCGCAGATGCTAGAAGAAAGCACCGTGGTAACCTTGATAAATTAGAAGATGGTACAGATCCACAAGCTATTATCGATCCGGAAGTTAATTCAGATCCCATGACGATAGAAAAACTTGTTCAAGAATATTGCACTCAGCGTGAGCACGTTGATAAAGACGGCAACAGCAAGGATAAAGAAGGTAGCAGAACGATTAAAAAGGATATTTTACCAGCCTGGAGCGAGCGCTTGGCATCATCCATTCGGCGCCCTGACGCCATTGCGCTCGTTGAACAAAAGGCTCTTGTTGATGCAAAGCCTGGTCAAGCGCGTAACATCATAAAGTATGGTAGGGCGATGTTCACCTTTGCTATGGACCGGCACTACGTTGAAGTTAATCCTTTTGTGCGAGTCGCAGTTGCTGTGCCAGCTACTGCTCCACGTGCCGGGGAAAGATATCTGTCGGCTGAAGAAATAAAAGTGCTATGGCAAACAACATTTCTTCCACATAGAATAAAAATTGCCTTGCTGTTGATTTTGGCTACATGCCAACGACCAGGTGAGGTTATAGGTATGAACACTGACGAAATAGAAGGTGACTGGTGGACGATTCCTTTACGACGCATAAAAACAAGGAAAACCGATAAACAAAAGAAGCGAGGAGACCATAGGGTATATTTATCACCATTTGCAAAACGCCTGATTGATTCGCTAAATTTTAAAGATGACTACAAAGGTTGGCTGTTTCCAGCTGGGGGCATAGACAAGGTGGGCACCATAAGTGAAACAGCGCTTTCACATGAAGTCGGTAAAGAAACAAAAACCTTACTTGGTGTTATTACGCGGCCTAAATACTTAGGAATACCATCATGGCACCCTCATGATTTGAGAAGGACTGGGAGAACAATGCTTTCAGAACTGGAGGTTCCCGACGAATATTGCGAGTCAATTCTAAATCATGCAAAGCAGGGGATGTCAGCGGTATACAATCGGTATAAATATGACAAGCAAAAGCGGGAAGCCCTCACCAAGTGGGGTGAGTACCTAGAGGTATTGCTGGGTGATAAGGCGCTTGAACCGACGAAAGAAGTTTTCGACATCGATGAAGAAACGCTCAAACGATTGGTTTGGCGATATCCACTGACGAAAATTGCAATCAACTATGGGGTTTCCGAAACGGCGGTCAGAAAACGCTGCAACAAGTTTGGAATCGACAGACCTCCTCAAGGATATTGGTTAAAGCGACGAACAACTAGTTTTTCTTCATAAAATTAAAGAGGTTGGAATATTTTTGCAATGCCTTAATATTACCATAAATTGATCTTACATCTGATGTGAGAGTATCTACGGTTTTTGGGGTACGTTCCATGTTTTTTTCTAAGATTGAACTATACACATCCGTAATTACGCCAGCTTGTTGTTCATAATTTTTTATATCAAATTCATCAAAAACCGGCATTAAACTTTTAAATGTCAACGCGAGCAGATTTTTATCCAAATGTTCTTCAATAGGTTGTGGTACCAGCTCTCCTCCAATCTCTGTCAATTTAGACATGTTTTTCATGCTACCCGTCCCAATTAGCAACCAATTTATATCAAATCCAAGTCGAGCTAATGCCTCAAGAACCTTCCCTCCAGGGCACTGAATTCCATTTTCGTAATTTTGCCAGGCCGTAACGCTGACACCAATTTCGATTGCCATTTCTTTTTGGGTTTTCCCCAAAAATTCTCGCATTTTTTTCAATCGATCACTTATTCGCATTATAGATTCCAATTATTATTTATTGACACAGACAATTATTGTTGGTATTTGTGCATTGCATCATATCACATTACATACACGGAGGGAATCAAGATGTGGATATCACCCGAAGAATATGCCAACAAGTACCGTATATCGCTGCAATCACTATATCCTGCATTAAGAGCCGGTAGAGTTCCAGGTGCTAAGCGAGTCATGGGACGGGCTTGGCGAATTTGGGATAACGACATCAAGCTTATAGATGCATGTAAAACTAACACAATTTAACTTGGGGGCAACATGACTAGGGAAATGGATTACCCAGAATTTGAAAACAAGGCAATTGAAGAATTTTACTGGTGTATTGTTTTAACCACGCGTTACGCCAAGGGAACGACATTAGCTGTAATCACCAAGTTACTACATTTGATCGATCAATACGGGCATTGCCCATCGGTCGTAAAATCACATTCACATTACTCCATTGATAGCAAGCGCACGCAAAATGAATTTGATCTGCTTGCTAAGGTAACGCTAGCAGAGCATTTACTTTTAGTTGCAGAAATAAATGTACGCAACACGGAAGGACTAATATTGAAGCCAGATGGGATTATCACTGGGCTCGCACATGATATCGGCAAAATACCAATATTTCACGTAAGAGGGTACGCAACTGGCGATCATCCAATAATGTCGGTACATGTACTTAATTCTATCGAAGGATATCGAAGCCTACCGCAATTCAAAGAAATAAATAATGCAATACTTGCGCATCACAATCGAAAACCTCCGAATAGGATTACCAAGTTACTTGTTGATGCTGACTCTGAGGCTCGCGAAGCAGAACTTTCTAGAATGTACAAAATAGCAAGTAAAATGCCTTCTTTCAAAGACGCATGGAGCAAGCAAAGCAAAGAAGCGTCCCACAGTAATTTAAGCGAAAAACCAGAACACATAATTGGAGCTGCAATAGATGGTGGTCATGGGCTCAGAGGTGAAATATACAAGTACGACAGGTACTGGCCCAAGATAACAAATGTAACTCAATGGTTTGACGCGGATTGTGTGCTCAGAGAGATTCTAAAAACTGTCAATTTAGTCGTTGATGGCCGATGGGGAAGTATATCGATGCCAAATGGCATGATCTATTGCAGTGATCGTGAATTTTTTCTTGCATTGCAGCGCTCCGCCCCGGAAAACATAGAACTAATGATTGCACCTGGGTTTGAAGATAAGCGCCAAGATATAGTTTATTCCTGTGTTTGGGAGCTATCACGGCAAAGGAATGCTGTGGCTACCGAGCAACTGAAAACTGGATATTACACAAGCTTATTTATTCTTTCGTCACCTGGCAAATCACAAAATATTGATACCAAGCCCATCCCGCTAATCCCACTCTATACAGCAGCGTTCGATGTTTTACCATCGAGTTTGGAAAACAAAAAGTCAATCGCGATCAAAAAAGTCGTTGGTTCAGTCACTCCGTTTCGAACTTAAAAAAGCTGAATTAGCGCGTCAAGTTTCACCACGGAATTTCTCTATATATCTTACGAAGTAAGATTGAACTATAACAGAAAAATTAGAGGTGCAGGCCATGCCATCCAAGTCAGCGATAATTGCTTTTCACTACCATGTCCTCTCTGGACTACAGCCTCTGGTTCAAGTTGTTGAGTCTCAAATTTCTGAAGCATATTTATCAGGCTTTTCTGTCATTGAAATAACCAGAGTAAGTGGATCAAAAAAGGCTGACTACACGCATGCTGTCTTGGTCAAACGAGGCCTGATAATTCCTGCGAAAAGAGGGCGTCCACAAAAAGGATCAGTGCCTCAGGTGATTGAAAGATATTTGAAAACAAGGGCGTTAAGCTTCGCTAAGTGGTGTACAGGTTGGGGCTTTAACCTCAGCGAGGCAGCCGATGGTATCAATAGTAATCTTCAGAGATGTGATGAAATAGAGGATGCCGTTCGACGTGATTTCCCGGGTCTCTACGCAAAAATCAAGGGTCTTAAAAAGTATGCGGAATTTTTCAGACCTCCAACGTGCATTTCAGACAAGCTCGAAGCCGTCATTGTCTGGGACTCACAGGAAAACTGTTATCAAGCCAGCAAAATGGGTGATGGAGCAATTTCAGGGTACGGAATTAGCATGGAGGCAGCAATCAGGAACCTCAAGATCTATTATAACTATAAAATGATACAGAATCGTCTGACAATTGGATGTGGTGTGAGTGCGCAATGAGCTGGTAATAAGTAAAACATGAGGGGGAGCTATGAACTTAAACGCAAAAGCCCTGGCGGACGGGCCAAGGCTTTGCAGAACAGATTTTATATCAACTATTGAAAACATATTACCATGTCACGGAGCATCTGAAAAGAATTCTTTCGCTGAAGAATACTCGAATGGTCCCCGTGACAAAACAAAATGTGAGAACAAATTACCTTTTACATTCAGACGATTAAGTGACGTCACGGCTAAGCCGATCCACTGGCTCTGGCAGGGACGAATAGCAAAGGGTAAAGTCTCAATGCTTGCCGGGCATCCAGGATTGGGCAAGTCACAACTTACCTCATATATTGCAGCTGTCGTTTCAAATGGTGCGACATGGCCGGTAGATAATTCACCATGTGAATGCGGAAACGTTATTTTCTTCTCTGCAGAAGATGATGCTGAAGACACCATACGGCCAAGGCTTGAGGCGGTTGGGGCCAATCTCGATAAAATATATATTCTCGACGCTGTATTAGATAATGACGGCAAGCAACCACGATCGTTCAATTTGACGAGCGATCTTCCTCGACTTGGATTTATGTTGGAGCACATCGGTGATATAGCACTGATCGTGATCGATCCTATAACAGCTTACTTAGGAGGCACTGACAGCCATAAAAATGCCGATATGCGGGCGCTTCTCTCTCAATTGGCAGATCTTGCTGCAAAATACGAAGTTGCGATTATTTGTGTCTCTCACCTCAATAAAGCCGGCAGCGGTGAAGCCCTATTGCGCGTAACCGGCAGCCTGGCCTTTGTAGCAGCGGCCCGAGCAGCATTTTTGGTTGCAAAAGACAATGAAGACCATCGCCGGAGGCTTTTTCTCCCGATAAAAAACAATATCGGTAATGATGAAAGTGGATTGGCATTCTGCATAGATTCACATCTCCTGCCCAACGGGGTTGAAACCTCACGTGTTTGCTGGGAAGCTGAAGCAGTGATGATCACAGCGGATGATGCAATGACCCAGCAGGGTGATCCAGAAGAACTGAGTGCCCTCGATGATGCTAAAGAGTTTTTATCCAATCTGCTTGCCGATGGTCCAGTTTCTACAAAATTGATAAGGGCTGATTCGGAGGGCGCTGGATATGCTTGGCGGACAATTCAAAGAGCGAAGACGGCTCTTGAAATACAGGCCAATAAGAGCGGGATGAAAGAAGGGTGGAAATGGCAATTACCTTCGAAGGAAGCCAAGTATAATGAAGAATGCCAATAAATACACGGTGGCAGCCTTCGACTGAGTTGGCAATCTTCGATAGAAAACCAATTTGGATTGCATCAAAGAAATGTTGTCCGTATTTGCGATGAGCGCCATTTGAAAATATTGGCAGCCTTCGATGGATTCGCTGCAACTCGAACATACTGTAAAATTCTATTTTTATTGAAATACAGCATCAGTTCCAATTAGAAAATGAGAAATCCCCTTGAAATACTTCTACAGTGCAGCATACTTATATCACATGACCGAAAGAACCCATGTACTTCCTCCAATCTGGAGGAGTATGCCGGGTGTAACTCCGAGCAAATATAAATGGGAGAACTAAGGGGTAAAAGATGAAAAGATCTGCTGTTGTATTTGCGGTTGCGTTGATAATCGGCTTGCTTGGAGGATATATATTCTTCAAGACAAAGCCATCGACTGACAGGAAGAATCCTGTTGTAATGACGCCGCCGGCATTCCCAGCAGAAAAAAGTAAATGAGGTTGCGTGTTATTTGAAGATTATCGTAACCAAAGGTATATGAAAGCTGGTGGGTCATCATAAATAAATATTAAACTGATCGCCACAGCAAATAAAATTCCTGCTGGGACCTTCATTCCTTTGGCAACAAGCAAGTACGATGCAAATACACCAAGTCCAATTGCAACGATTATAATAATCAGTTTATACAGGATTTTTATTGACTCTTTCATGTTCGGAGCCATTAAGATTCGTCATGTGAATTGTATGACGAATTCATAGTCGAGTGGTGGCAATTACATCCACTTGTATGAAAAGCGACTATATCCCGCAACTCTTCTGGCGTGTATTTCCACCTGGCACGCAGGCCTAAGTACCAAGTGATGCTGGGAATCCCGAAACAAAAGTGTACTCCCCATAAAGCCCCTGAATACTCACTTGGAATGGTGCCAATCATTTGAAAAAATATAGCAATCAACCAGAGCAAGTTAAAACCGATCATCAGTAGATCAGTAAATATAAGTTCTCGATGTAATTTTTCTATGAACTTTTCCATGGTGTTGCCTCCAAATAGAGTTCCTATTTTCTCCCAATTCTTCTAGCGGCTTCTTGAAAAGGTACCCCTTCGTCCATGTCAGCAATAAGCTTTGAGCATTCGTCAAATTGTAACTGTTCTGCAACATACACCGTCACACCTCGAAATTTAGCGCCAACTTCCAGACATTGGACTTCTTTCGGCTTAATCGTTATCAAATCTGATGTTCCGCTTTTAAATGAATACGTGCCGGGTGCCATCAGGACTGAAACAAACATATCCTTTCCGACAAAGGCGAGCGATTCCATTTTATCAGCCGGTTTGCCGTCCGAACCAACTTTGGCAGCGCGAACTACAACGTATGGTACCTTTGTTGCCATGAAATCATCCCGGCGAACAAAATAGACTTGGGCTTTATCCTCCTGAGGAGTTGCAAAGCCAGCGAACTTGTTGCCGGAGCGAAGATCAGCAGCACATCCAGAGATAAACATCACCATTAACATTGCACCTGCATAAATACCTTTACGCATTTTATCTCCCAATTTTCAAAAATATGTTTCATACCGGACAATATTGCATTAAATGCAATGCTATGAAGAATACACAACATTAAATGTCATATACAAGATATTTAATGTTAAGAATACAACTAAATTATACTTTTGATGCCATTATTTCGTCTTCGATGATTATGTAAGGTGTCCCTCAGGGGGCACCTATGAAATCGACCAAGGAATTGCTGGGAGCCAGAATTAAGGAATTGCGGAAATCGCGTAAGTTTTCCCAGGAGGAGCTTGCGGAGAAGATTAGCGTGGAGCCTCAACATATGAGCCGGATCGAGGGTGGCCGAAGCTACCCTTCTATAGATAGGCTTGAAAAAATTGCTATTGCACTCGACGTACCTTTGAAGGATTTTTTCGACTTTATGCACCTTGAAAATACGGTGGAACGATTGGAAAATATCGATACACTGGCAAAAGGATTAAGCGAAGATCGGCAAAAATTTGTCTATAGAATGGTAAAGGCACTGCAGGAACTATAGTTATTAACTACACTTTAGTCATCCCTTTCTCCATGCCGCAGGTATTTATACAACGTCTCACGTGAACACTTATACTCCCTGGCTATCCTTGCTTTGGGAATTCCTGCTGCGACTTTCTGTCGAACCTCCTCAGCTTGGTCATTTGTGAGTGAGGCCTTCCTGCCTTTATACACACCTTTTTGTTTTGCTATCCGTATTCCTTCAGCCTGGCGCTCACGAATAATCGCTCTTTCGAATTCCGCAACGGCACCCATAACCGACAAAAGTAGAACCGACATTGCCGTGTCGTCACCGTTGAAGGTTAGCACTTCTTTTACAAAATGAACTTTTACTCCACGCCCAGTCAGCTCCGAAACCATTTGTCGAAGATCGACGAGGTTCCTGGCAAGACGGTCCATTGAGTGAACATAAAGGTGATCTCCGTCACGAACAAAGCGCAGCATTTCTTGCAGCTGAGGACGGTCAACGGATTTACCTGAAATTTTATCAGTGAACAACCGATCAACTTTAATACCGTCAAGCTGGCGATCAGTGTTCTGATCCTCGGTACTAACCCTTACATAACCAATTTTCTGTCCAGACATATAGGACCCCTGACAATACTGTCAATAAACATCAAAAAAGCACTCTATATTGACAATATAGGGCCACCATGCTAATCTGTCAACAAGAGTTTACCCTAATTGACGCATTTTCCATGTGGAGGTGAATATGGAAATCGAACAGTTGATACTGGACTTTTCGGAAGATCGTGATAATCGAGGATTTGATTTTGCCCAGGAAAGGTTACGTCAGAAGCATACGTTTTTAAATTGGGATAAAAACAAAATTCTTTATGAATTAAATATTTGGGAAGAAATAACCAGGTCAAGCGCTAGGAAAGAAAAAGCAGGATATGGGGTGGTTCTAGGAATTGCATTTCTTGCCATAGCAGTCAATCTAGCCGTTGTTTTCAGTTCTCATTTTGATGATAGCACACGGAGGATTTTCTGCTTTGTTGCAGCTGCCGGTGTGGCATTATTTGCTCGTTTCACGATTTACCTTAGGTCTGTTGCCACCAGAACAAGAGATGAGGCTAATGCAGTTGCTATCTTGCGAAGAGAAATTTTAAAGATATCATGATAAATAACGGTTCTGGCGCTCAAAAGCGAAGTCTTTTGCAGCGCTGGGTTCGCTGCCTGTCATTTTTTGTTTGCATAGAGATCATGCCAATTGTTTTTATTAGGCTCAATAGTGATTATTTTTTTAACAAAGTAGTCAGGTGAATCAATCTCCAACGTGTAATAATCTTTTGAAAATAAACCTGTCATATTGAAAGAGCCGGTATTATCAGTGATCGTATTTGAAACTATCGCCTGTTGATCTTTCTTTTTGAGTATTATGCGCGTGTTCCTCAATGGTGTAATGTGATCTTCTAACAAAACAGCACCACAAACGTATGTAGGACTACCATCTGCTGCTACAAATAGATTCATTACGTTTATTTTAGCCTTGTAATCAGTATCACCAATCTTTTTAAAAACGCCATCACCTCTGTATAAGCAACCGGATATTGATAAATAAATAATTCCGAGTGTAAAAATGATTCCGCTATTTATTTTCATCATTCCTCTTTGTACCTCTGACCAGATGAGGTTTTCGTAAATTTAGCGAACGTGGTCGAGGCGCAGCGGCGGTGCGGTCCTCCGCACCGACCAGCTGCCGCCGAGTGGTTGGGCCAGCATTTCTCTTCCGAAATATCTCCGCCAGACACCTCTGGTAAAAACACCACGTTTTTACAGTCTGCCCAGACCGTATGGAGAGGGGGCGTGCAGAGAGTTGTGATGTCCTCTGTCGGAGTCTGACTCTCTGTTATTCATTTGCCATTTGAAGAGACCCTACTTGTACATCGACGTCGCTTTGATTTTTGGAAACCCCATCGGGGTCTCATCTCTTTTTCTCATCCAATCAGAAATTAGGTTCCAAGCACCAAAGGAGTGACCAATAACTTGATATGGGTATTCAGTACTGATGTCTACCTTGCCAACCTTGAGAACTTCAGTTTTTATTCGTTTAATATCCCTTGCGTAGCAGTATTGAGTCCAAGGTTTAAAATCACCTCGAAAGTCTTTCGTCATGGCACAGTTTCCGTTCTTGAAGTCTTCTATACTTGGAAGTGCAGTGCTGAAATAGTCTAAAACCAAAACCAGGTTTAGTCCAAATTCAGATTGCTTTTCAGCTGAAAGAATGACCGCAGCCGAGTAATATCCATCCGCATCTCTGAACGCTATGCATTCCCCATTTTCAAAAAAGGAATCAATGAGCTTCACTTTCTTCGGACGTCTTGGCTTCGGATTCTTTGCCTGTATTTTTTCAAACAGACTAATGACATTCTTGTGTCGCTTTTCGGAATCCTTTACCGAACCACCAAGTCTAACCCAACGTTCAATTTCGGACTTTTGTTTGACAATTTCTGAGAGCATCGTCAAATATTTCCCAGATTCCCCACCAGTTTCCCAAATTGCCTTGGTCACAGCATAAATAAACTCAGGTGCTTCATCATCGTCGGAAAGAACATCTTCGAACTCTTCCTCAAGTTTAGCGACAACTACATCCACAGGAACGCTCGCATTGAATTGCTCATAAAAGGAATCGTAGATGTCAGAATATGTGTCACTCGATGCTAATGCGATTCCCCAAACACCCATGTCTATTCTCCTATTGATTTATTGTGCCGAAGGTGTCCGGCCAACGGTTCGGCAGAACAGCGGGCTCACCGCTGCTTCTGTCTGGTTATACGCTGCCTCTGTAGTTTTCAATCAACTCCAGAAATGATGGAGCAATTACCTTTACGACTTCAATTTTTGACCCGCAAAGAATCCACTCGTGGTCGATTTGAACAATAGTGTACTCACCATTATCAGTGCTGTTATTGGTGTCAAAGCAAATAGGATCGTAATTGGTTTCATGCGGATTTCCAATTTGTAGGTATCCTGCTGGTAGCAATGCGTTTGCTAGACCTTTGTCCTTGAATATTCTTTCCTTAAACTCCCAACCAACCTCATGTTCTGACTGTAATTCATGCCCAGTGTTTGCGTACAAAAAGACCGGACCACATTGAAAAGCTGGGAACGCATACCTGGACATAAGAGACTGGAAAGAAGGCGGGAATTTCAAATGCTGTTCCTGTTCAAATGCTTCAAACCAGCCTTGAATCCAGTCGCATTCCAACTCTTTTATACTCCATAGGAATTGCCCGATATTATCAGGCATTCCGATCCTTAGTTCTTCCGGCACTTCTTCGGGAAAAAGGTGTTCTCGTGGAGAGGCATTTACTTTCGCAACAAAGGCATCAATTTTAGCAGGTTGTTGAAATTCAACTAGCTGTTTTTACTGTTTTATGATACATTTCTGTGCATAATTCACCGTAATCATTGAGGAATGTTATGCGCGGATACGACAGTCAAACAGAAGCGATATTTGCCTATGTGACACCTGAATCCTTTGTTCCCAAGACCCATCCCTTGCGTGCCATAAGAACCATGGCCGATGAGGCTCTGAAGGGTATGGATAAGCTCTTTGATAGTATGTACGCCACTACCGGAAGATATTCTATTCCGCCGGAGAAGCTTCTGAAAGCTCAATTGCTGATGATCCTGTATTCCATCCGCAGCAATCGGCAGTTGGTGGAGCAGATCCACTACAACTTTCTGTATCGCTGGTTCCTCGGTATGGGTCTGGAAGAAAAGGTCTGGGACCATTCCAGTTTCTCCACGAATCAGGAACGACTGATCGGTTCCGATGTCGCCGCTGAGTTCCTGTCCCGTGTTCTCGCCCAGGCAGAGCGGAAGCATCTATTGTCCCGTGAGCACTTCACCGTTGATGGCACCTTGATCGAGGCATGGGCCTCCATAAAGAGCTTCAAACCCAAGGATGGCCCACCATCAACAGGTGGCGGCAAGAACGAAACTGTAAACTTCAAGGGTAAGAAGCTCAAGAATGATACCCATGCATCTGTCACCGATCCTGATGCCCGGCTCTACCGCAAGGGCAAGACCAAGGAATCAAAACTCTGCTACCAAGGGCATACCCTGATGGAGAATCGCAGTGGGCTGATCGTCAAGACCGCGGTTACCACGGCATCCGGTACCGGAGAACGTGAAGCAGCGAAGTCAATGGTAAAGAAGCTGCCCCGCACTACTCGTCGTATTACCCTGGGCGGCGACAAAGGCTACGACACCGCAGACTTCGTCAAGGAGCTTCGCAGCCTCAAAATCACGCCGCACGTGGCCCAGAACGATACCAACCGGAAATCGGCCATTGACGGCAGAACAACCAATCATCCGAACTATGCCGTCAGTCAAAGAATCAGAAAACGGATCGAGGAAGGCTTCGGCTGGATGAAGACCATCGGCAGAATACGTAAGACCATGTACCGAGGCATCGAGAAGATCGGCTGGCAACTTGACCTTCATGCAGCGGCCTACAACCTGGTACGAATGAAAAACCTGGGCCTTGGTGTCACCTGAAAGGGAAAACTGCCCCCAGGGAGCCTGGTAACATCAACAAAAAGAGTTGCAAAAGAGCAGAAAAACCAGGATCACAACGACCAGAACAACGAAACAGACTCGAAAAAACGATCTGAAGATCGAACAGGAATCAAATAAGGTCAAAATTCAACGACCTGTTAGAATCAATTTTGGTTTTCATGCCCTTCATCCATTCGTAAGAGGTTTATACTCTTCCTAATTCTGCAAAATCCTCTGCAACTGTGATAAGTGCACCATCTTCATGGCACCAGAGAAAAACTTGAGGTTCAAATACACTTCCTTCGCGGAAGATTACCAGCAAATCACCAGTGCCGTTTCCTGCAATAGCATATGCATTTTCATGGTACGTAGCCCATTCTTGGGCTGATTTAGTTTCTTTTATAATGTGGTTACAAGTCCTTGATATGTGTTTTCTTGAGGTTTGATCAAAGATCGGAAACAACTCCCACATATCATCCCAAGCTTCGACGGTTCCACCATTGCATTTCTTCATTGCATTTCGGTAGCTCTCCGGCAGAACGGCACCAATTTCTTCTTCCGTTTTTTTAAGCTCCATTTCATCAAGTGGGAAGGGCATAGTTGTTCCTTTTCCTGGTATAACGGTGCGGGCCTTGACCCGCACCGGGGCGTTTCTCAGCCCCGATCGGCGTCCAAGGCCCTGGTTGGGTGTTGCCTTTCATGATGTTTCAATGATTGATCAGGATACTTTCAATTATCATCCCAAGAACAGCTACAGAAAAGCCACCGGCAAATAGACAACCAGCTGTTATTGCAATTTTGGTTTCTTGGGAATTTAGTTCCTTCAAATATTCCCTGTTGCGCAAGCAGGCTTTAGTCTTGAATGACAAATAAACAATAAGAAGGATGCTAACAATGACGCACGTTCCTCCGAGCGAGTACATTAAAGACCAAATCATTTCTTTTCTTCCTTAATATCAATTCACCCAACGTTATGAGGTGCAGCGGCGGCGCTAGCCGACAGTCTGCCGCCGAGTGTTAGACCTCAACCTCATCATGTTTCTGGCCAAGCCGCGACCCCATATTTACAAAGATCAAGGCAAAAACCGCAAAGGCAATCAATTCTCCAGTGAAGACTATTGCGGTGAATGCTTTGACCTCAGGCTGGTCGAAGAAGCTATAAACCGGTAGAACCTGAGTTATGACTAAAAAAATGGCGAAAATGGCTCTCTTGTATTTCCACCCTAAATATGAAGTCGGGAATGCCACAACAACAGACGTTATGGCAGCACCGATCATCCCAGAAGCGATAAATACGCTGGAAAGTGAGGTAAATGACTTTGCGCCAATTGCCGTTTTTAATGGGAAAGCAAAATAAATTGTGAGATATCCTTGCAACTCCGTATAGATGAAAGGGGATGACAAAAGCAGGATTGCAATGACACACAACCTTATGGATTTGTTTTTCATCCTTTTTCTCTTTCCTCTGTCTAACGCCATAAGGCTGACCAGCCAGCCCAGTCTTTTCCGGGCGGGCTGGTCGTGCCGCTAGTTGGATCTCGTTAGATGGGGGACTTGCTATAGAAGTAAACTTTCAAATCTTTTTTCGGCACAAAGTCTTTTACTTGTGCTCTGAATTTTTCCGATCCTATCTTTTCGACAGGGCCATCCCAGCAGAATGAAATGATATCCCCTTTTTTACCCTCAACTGTCAGCTCAAAGTCTTCTAGAGGAGTCTTCCAAGTATTTGCAGTCGTGAGAATGTAACTAACCCAGTTAATGTTGAAGTACTTGTCTTTTTCTCGCTTTTTTAGTTCATTAAATGCCTTTTGATCAATACAAGTGTCTTTGAAATACTTTTTAAAATCCTTGATGTCCGCTCCACCAAAACCAGCAACAGGCTTGTATTCATGCTTGATTCGCACGATGGTTCCAGGGGGGAACTCCTGATGCCAATGGTACTTGATGTGCACTTCCCATTGAGGCCAATAATCTTTTGTCCTCAGTGCTCCAATTTTTACCAGCTTTGCCCGGACTTCTGGTTTTAACGATTCAAATGGATTTTTTGGTGCATCCACATCGTAGTTTCCGAAGTTCTCAATTGAAAGCTTTGCATTTCTCAAATCTTCCGTAACTTCACGATTTTTTACAAATGCACGTATTTCCTTCTTAACCGATATCGGTACGTCGTCGATCCACGCCTTGAAATTAGCAAAGTCTCTTTTCCCCCACGGATCATCTACAACAAATTTCATGGGTGGAATCGGAAAGGCAACTTCGCTGGCAACTGGCTCATTGCTTGTATTCAAAAACTCATATTCGACCTTGACCGTTTTATGTGAAATATATAGCCTTTCCTTCTTCATCAGCACGCTATGCTCTTTTCGAAGCTTTAAACCTCCTGCAGCAGTTTCAACAGCAGAATCATTTGCAGAAGCACTTACAGCCAAAGTAAAACACAAGATAGCCGTCAGCAATATTTTCATATTTTTCCCCTTCTTGATCCAACGGTTTTGAGCACAGCGGGTTCACCGCTGCTGCGCTTGGTTGATATTTGTCTTCTTTGCTGTTTGTTGGTTTAATTCACTGCGATCCCAGTTAATGACGTTGATGAACTACCCACGGGTATAGTTGCAACTATCGTATTGCTGCTGCTGTCGATAGCATAAACAGAAGCCCCGTTGACTGAGCCTGCTGTTGCGTAAACCCGATTGGTGGCTGAATTTACAGCTATTCCGGTTAATGACGTTGATGAGCTACCCACGGGTATAGTTGCAGCGATTGTATTGCTGCTGGTGTCGATAACATAAACAGAAGCTCCATTGCCTGAATCTCCCGTTGCATAAGCTCGATTAGTGGCTGAATTCACGGTTATTCCGGTTAATGAGCTGCCCACGGATATAGTTGCAACTATTGTATTGCTGTTGGTGTCGATAGCATAAACAGAGGCTCCATTGCCTGAACCTGCCGTTATATAAGCTCGATTAGTGGCTGAATTCACGGCTATTCCGGTTAATGAACTTCCCACGGGTATAGTTGCAACTATCGTATTACTGCTGCTGTCGATAGCATAAACAGAAGCCCCGTTGACTGAGACTGCTGTCGCGTAAACCCGATTGGTGGCTGAATTCACAGCTATTCCGGTTAATGACGTTGATGAGCTACCCACGGGGATGGTTGCAGCTATTGTATTGCTGCTGCTGTCGATAGCATAAACAGAAGCCCCATTGACTGAACCTGCTGTTGCGTAAACCCGATTGGTTGCTGAATTTACAGCTATTCCGGTTAATGACGTTGATGAGCTACCTACGGGGATGGTTGCAGCTATTGTATTACTGCTGCTGTCGATAGCATAAACAGAAGCCCCATTGACTGAGCCTGCTGTTGCGTAAACCCGATTGGTTGCTGAATTTACAGCTATTCCGGTTAATGACGTTGATGAGCTACCTACGGGGATGGTTGCAGCTATTGTATTACTGCTGCTGTCGATAGCATAAACAGAAGCCCCATTGACTGAATTTGCAATCATATAAACCAAATGGTTAGTAACACCTGAAACAGAAGAACCATCACCACTTGTCCCACCGCAACCAAAAATAATCATTACAATTAACATCAGAAAGAACGGCGCGACTTTATTTAGCTTTTTAATTTTCAAAATGGACCTCTCTCTTGAATGAAATTAAGGATCAACGGGTTGGCACATGACCCGCCCGCCCAGTTTTTTAGGGCGGTCGGCATCCATGGGCCTGGTTATGTGGTCTTTACGTAGTATGGGATGTAATTCCAGGTATGATCCCTAGGTGTGTATTCAAAAATTGGTGTCTCTTCCGTATTTTCAGGCGTCAAGCGCACTGGCAAGGATAGAGTTTCACTGACTATTTCCATGAATTGAAACACGCTATTTGCTTTGTCTTCGCCTGTAACTTCCTTCGGGTCTAGGTCAAACTCGATCTCGGTCTCAGTGAAAAAGTGGCAGTTTATAATCACGCCATTTACGTCGATTGACAGTATAAGTGAGCCAAGTTCAGATCTTTCCTTGAAATAAGCTGCAAGGTCAGCAAGGTATTCCGTACTATCTTCACCGCGGAAGCTATGATGAATGCCGCTTGACTTCAAAAAATCAAGGAACTGCTTCCAAATTACGACATTGGTATTAAGCACATATACATCGCGCAAACTGCCGTCACAGGCAAACTCATCCTTATATTTTGACCAATCCATTTTTTTCATAGTCCTTTGTTCACATAACGTGGTGCCGCTGAGCCGGGAGCGTGAGCGAGACGGCTCCAGTGGCGTGTTGGGCTGAGCAATATCTCTTGCCGGCTTAAAGGAATTCAGCACAGCACGGAAGTCAGCGCAAAAGAAGGGGTGACGTAATGTTATTTTTGTTTTGGCTGTGGTCCCAAGTTACTCTGTTCATGTGACTTCTTGGGCTTGTCCTTAGGTAATAAATAAAGAATGGGTGAAAATACTGGATTCATAAACGAAACTGTACCAATCGTGCCCTGACCTAGGTTTTCCTTCCAGTAACGGCTGATTGCGTTGTCTACTGTATTTCCAGTCCACGACGTAGTCAAATAACCGAAGTAGGTCGCAAACATAATTGCAAACATAATACTCACAACACAAACCACTCCTATTGAAGCTTTCTTAAAAAATGTATTTCTGAATGTTTTGCTTACAAGACGCGAAGCTACAAAGCAATGAATCGCCACCAGTAATCTAGACACTTCCAGTTTTCAATAAATGCCGTCTTTCAAACTCAACCGGTGACAGGTCGTCATTGTATCCGTGACGCCGGATTGGATTGTAGAACATTTCGATGTAGTTGAATATATCCTGCCTTGCTTCTTCCCGATCTTTGTAGGTCTTCCGCCTGATTCGCTCTCTCTTCAATAGCTGGAAAAAGCTTTCTGCGACTGCATTGTCGTAGCAGTTCCCCCGCCGGCTCATGCTGCATATCATGTTGTGCGACTTCAGAAAGTTCTGCCAGTCACTGCTAGTGTACTGACTGCCCTGATCAGAGTGGATCACGACCTGACTCTTCGGTTTGCGCCGCCAGACGGCCATCAACAGGGCATTGAGTGCCAGATCAACGTGCATCGTGGGCCGCATCGCCCAGCCAACTACCTGCCGAGAGAACAGATCGATCACAACGGCGAGAAATAACCAACCTTCGTAGGTGCGAATATAGGTAATGTCCGTAACCCAGGCCTGATTGGGGTGCTGGACATCGAAATCCTGCTGCAGGTGATTCTCGGCCAGGATGGCAACACTGCCGCCTTTATAGCGAGGTTTACGGTAACCAACCTGCGCTTTCAGGCCTTCAAGCTTCATCAGACGGGCAACACGGTTCTTGCCACAGGTATCGCCCTGTTCACGAAGGTCCTTGTGGATCTTGCGATAACCATAAACACAGCCGCTTTCCAGCCAAAACTGCTTGATGAGCCCTAGCAGTCGTTCATCATCCTTTTGCCGAGGCGATTTAGGCTGGTTAAGCCAGGCGTAGTAGCCACTACGGTGAATCCTCAGCATGTTGCAGAGGTTGCGGACAGCAAACTCGTCTTGATTTGCCTTGATGAAGGCATACTTCACTTGGACTCTCTTGCGAAGTATGCCGTTGCCTTTTTTAGTATGTCTCGCTCTTCCGTAACGCGCTTCAGTTCAGCACGCAGGCGTCGGATCTCGGACTGTTGATCGTCAAGGTTGGAAGCATGTTGGGAACTGTGGCCATACTTCTTTAGCCAGGCATAGAGGCTGTGGGTGGTGACACCGAGGCGGTTAGCAACATCAGCTACCGAATGACCACGCTCGGTGATTTGTTTGATTGCTTCTGACTTAAATTCCTCAGTGTAACGCTTGTCGCTCATGGTGACCTCCTGAAGTCATCTTTTATAACTCAGGAGTGTCTATGATTCTAGGGGCGATTCACCTGACGTATCTTGCGGTTAATTGTCATGTGGCTGCATCCACCCAGAACCAGGCTTTCAATTCCTTGTTGTTCCTCTTTCGACATGCATTAAAAGCGGATTTCGGCACACTGCGGGATGTACCCCGGGCTAAGAAGTCTCTATATATTCCGGTGGTGCTGTCCCGGGAGGAGATTGATTCAATCTTGGCGAAACTTTTTCATCCGTATAAACTGGTCGTTAACCTTCTGTTTGGGTGCGGCCTACGACTGTTTGAGTGTCTTCAGCTGAGGGTGCGGGATTTTAATTTCGCGGTGGGAATACTGACCATTCATGGCAAGGGAAAGAAGGATCGAACTGTGCCGCTTCCAGAATCGATCCTTCCGCAGCTGAAGGACCAGATCGATTTTGTGAAAAAACTGCACGACCAGGATCTCGCTACCGGCTACGCAGGGGTATTTATCGATGATGCCATTGAGAAGAAGTTTCCCGGAGCACCCAGGGAACTAATCCATCAATGGTTCTTCCCCCAGCAGTCCTTGACCTATGTATCGGAGAGCAAGGAACTCCGCCGTTACCATCTTCACGAATCGTTGCTGCAGCAGGCATTATATACTGCCGTACGCAAGGCAAAGATTCCGAAGCGGGTGACCGCTCACACTTTCCGTCATTCCTATGCCACACACCTGCTGCAGGCAAACTACGATATTCGTACCATTCAGACCAAGCTTGGGCATGCCTGCCTGAAAACGACCATGATATACACGCATTGTGTACCAGTGAGGACAATTAAAGAGGCGAAGAGCCCACTAGATTTGGAAGATTGAAAATTTTGACCATCTTAGTATCGACCTGAGCATTTCTACCAATTGAAATATAATTTTCAATTTTGAAGTGTCCCAAAATATGTCCCAAACAAAAATAAATGGGCTAGGCATTATCGCCTAACCCATTGTTTTTATTTGGCGTCCCCGAGTCGATTCGAACGACCGGCCCCTTCCTTAGGAGGGACGAACGTAATAGTAATTTGGATTCTTATATGCTCAAATAGATGCAACGAGAGGTTGCACAAAAGGTTGCAAAACATAATAAAAGGGGTTACGATAAATCGTAACCCCTTGTTATTTATGGCGCGCTTGGAGAGATTCGAACTCCCGACCTACGGATTCGTAGACATGCGCGCTAAACTACTGTTATTGTTATGCTTTTTCCCTATTTAAAGGTGCTTTGGTAGGAAGTAGATTAAATTCAATGTGAAAAGACATTCAGTAGGATAGTTCGTAATATCCTTATCAAAGAACATTCATTGCCCGCCAAGTGGCAGCAAATCATTCCATATAAGGAATATCCATACGGAACAGCTTTTATGCTTGATTAAATGGGGAATTATGGTCTTCTTTAAAAATCTGTTTACGTGTGCTAACCTCAAGGCATGATAGATGATTATGTAAAAGCCGTGGCGAATCAATTGGGAATCAGGCTCTCTCGTATTGAGATGATTGACGGTCAAGCTGTTTCTTGCCTTGATGCACACCTCCTGCACCTATCAGCAGAAGGACATACTGTGTCTGCTATTGTTCACAGCCAAGAGCTTGATGTCGTATTGGCTGGAAAGTTCTGCGAACCTTTGGAACTCAGGTTGCTCTCAGTGTTGTACCAACTGAAGACAAATATTGATGAGTTGCCTGAATCAGGTGATTGAATGCGGTACAAGGAATTTACCAAAAACGACTATATAAAAGTATTTTTAAATATCCGCGCGCAGTTAAAAATTCCGTTTAATTGCTGTAACCTTGTCTTTCCCAAATAATTTATTTCATCCCCAAATACACTGCTGTGACAGCAATCAAAATTGATACTATTGGCAACACTGAAGCTTTAACTTTATAAGCTAGTGAATTGCACTCAGAGATATAAGTGTCAAATTTAACGTTAGTGAGCTCTATCAACTTTTGCTGTTTATCAATTTTATCAGCAAGGAGATTGATCTCTTTTGCATGCATATCGATAGACCGATATTTTTCAATGCCATTATCTTTTAAAATCTGTATTTCTTTTGCTTGATTTTCATATACTGAATTTAGTTTACTAAACAACTCTTTTAGTTTTTGTATTTCATTAGATTGTTCATTGTCTAATTTTTCTTTGGCACTAGCCAGCACTTTTAAAGTTTTGATATCATTTGTTTGCTGTAAATCAATATCCTCATTAAGTGCTACAATATCTTTTATCAAATCGATAGCTTTGGATTGCTGATTGTCTAAGCTATCTTTTTTTAATGCATCTTCTTTTAGTTCTATTATAGCAGCAGACTGGTCTTTATCTAAAATTTCCTTCGTCTTAGATAATTCTTCAAGAAAAATTATCTTGTCTTTATGTTCGACAATTATCTCACCATGTACCTCTAAAAGCCCACCCTGGATTTCAATTAGTTCTTCATGTTCATCAATCATTTCCGAATGACTAATTTTTTCTTCAATCTGATCTCTTAATTGAGTTGCAATAGTAATTATAGCTGACTTTGCATTCTTTTGATTTCCGTGTGTTACGTCCATTTCATTATTTAAAGTAAGGATTTTAGTAGTAAGGGCTGTATGGAAGCTTCTAAGAAATTGGTTCTTAGCATTGCTGACTTTAAGGATGACCTCAATAATTTTTTGAGTAATTTCAACACTCGCTCCTAGTATTTTAACACTTTCAGCCAGTTGCTTGTCATTTGAACCTGAAAGACTACCTATGAATGTGCCGAATATTCCTTTTTCTTTTACCGCTGATGCTAATTCACCGGCATTTTTAGTTAGCTGAATTGCTTTATCCAATTCATCCATCTGTTTTGAAAAATCAAGTGTAATTTCCTGAATTTTATTAGCATCAATGATGTCAGTTTCTGTGTTGAATAATGCTACTGATGAATTAGTATGTGTCATTACAGTTCCTTTTTTTATATTCCTAGAATCAAGTTTACTTCACTAAGCGTATCGATCTGTTCGATTTTATGCTTTCGGACTCTGGATAGTTCTTTAGTGTAATTATCGGCTTCTCTACATAACTCTGCGGATGATATTGTGTAATTTTTGAGGTCATTTATTAGCACGAGATTCATTTCAGTATTAGTTATGAGCTGTTGGCAAGCCAATGATTGTTCTCTATGGGCTTCATGGTAACCAGTTTCAAAACTCAATATTTTCTCTACAACTTGAGGGACAAATTTACTGAGATAATAACTCGTGATTCCAAAGCCTATTGCGGATATTGTCGCAGCAATGTATGGAGCAAATGGCGCTAATGGTGGGATTAGGCCACTTAACTCTGTTTCGATTATTGCATCCAGGGCATCCCATAAAATTAGTGAACCACTAACAATGATTGTTTCAGTTACTTTTGTGATTAACTCATTTTTCGACATCGCTTCACGCCCTTTATACAGTTCCCATGCGGCTACACCGAGATCAAAAATGTTTTTTGCAAGATTATAAATTTTACTTATTGTCTCTGTAATTGCATTGATAATAAATTCAAAAATACCTTTCAAAATATCCATTGGTTTTTTGATTACATCCAGAATTGTTGCCCAAATTCTACTGAAAAAGCGCTTTATTCTATCGAGTATCGAGCATTCACCGCCCATAAATATGTCAACGAGTTCATCTTTAAGAAATTTAATACACTCTGTAGCAATTTTTTCTAGAACAGACCATCCACCCTGCTTAAGCCCTTCGACGGCTGCACCGCCCGCTAGGTTCATACTCGAACCAGATGCATCCTTCATTTTTTTAGCTTCCATATTTGTCCTAACACCTTGCTCATTTAGAAGTTCATCCTTTGAATTTACTCGCGGTTTCCCTTCTTTGATTAATTGAGCTTCGATTGCAGCCGCAGTTTCCTTACTGTTGCAATTCATGTATTTAACAGTGCAACCATTACAAAATTCATCTGCAAGTTTGTACTTTTCTCCGGCTTTAGTTCTTTGCTTGTTTTCATTTAGATGCCCAGCATGCCAACGTTTCCTCAACTTTTCAGCATCCCCCACATAGCAAGGTTTGTTGCTTGAGTCGAAAACAACATACACTCCTGGTGTATTGGGCACAGTTCTAAAACGATGGTCAGGTTCACCGTTTTTGACCTCGAATTCACCATCAAATTTAAGAGTTGATAAGGAACTGATGCCATGAGAGAAGCTCTTTTCAATCATTTCTTTCCAGTTGGAGCCTCTTCCGCTTGCTTCAATTACATCTTTTGCGGTGGAGGCTTTTAATGTGTTATCAAAATCAGCCTTAAATCCAGGTTTTTGTCCTTGGGGTGGGCTGTTATCTTTATTTTTCATTCCACCAACAAGTTTTCTTGTAATGTTGTCGATAGCTTTGTCTATTATTGCCTCGTGGAGTGGATCTAACGACTTTAATCCTGCTTTTGCATCAGATGTCTGTTGCATGGAACCCCCTTAGGTTAAAGAAAATTGTATTAAATAATTCCATTAGTAAACAGTAGGTTGTAATTTTATTTTGATCCAAAAATAAAAACCCACCATATTTTTATAGTGGGTTTAATTGAGCTTTAAAATGAATTGAACATTTCGACAACCCCTCTATCCCTTTGGGATGGTAGCTTTGCGACACATGGTTACCCATGTTGTGCCTTTTCGACGTGAAATTCAGATGAAGGATATCTTAAAATACTGAGTTGTCAACGCATATAGATCACTTAATCTATCCAAGCAGATCTGCGTCACATCCCGAAGAGTGTTTTCCCAGCGATTTCGGGAAGCTTGCCAAGTGTAAAGGCTGGAGAGGTGGGCGGGTTGAGGGCAGAGCGACGTAGCCTAAAAACGAAATCCGCTTTAAATTTCATAAAGCCCCTTTGGCCATCCCAGTACCCGATTAAGCGTTTTCTGGTTTTTCGCTCTTTGGTTTCTTTTTGCTTAGCCGGTTTTCAAGATATTTAAGAAGATATGTTGCACCACCGACTTGTTCGACACCTGCTTGGTTCTTAATTACCGCCATAGTTGGGAATTCCCCTTTTTGTTTCCAAAGGTGGATGGCTGCAATAGCTAGTTTGTAGTGATGATTGTTGTCTCTTGTCCCTTTTGTCGAAACTGCGCGATTACAGGAAAAGCATATAACTTCGAGATTTTCTAAACGGTGGTCTTTTGGGTTACCGTTAATATGGTTAAATGACAATCTCATTTGCCCTTGGCAGCGATGGCAGCGGAAGTCAGAGTCTTCAAGCTTTTTCCATAGGTCTTGTGTGGACGGCGCGCTGTTTCCAAAAGTTGATAACCTGGTCCAATTCTGTCTAGTCGCGGGTGGTGGTGGAGGAGAAACTAAGTTCAAAATTGCATTTATGGCGTCCGTTTCAGTTACTTCCAACAGTTCCATTAGTTCTTGTAACTTAACCACTGAAATCTCCTTTATTCAAAAGCTGAAAAAATAGTTTCCAGAATTGATTTCAATCCACTCCAGTCAGTTGAAACTATTGCACTAGGATCACTTTTGCAGAGTTCAAATTTCTGCTGGAATGCCGTATGAAGTCGGTTTTTGTTCATTACTTCGCCTTGGTACCTTCCCACAGGTTCAATGAAGCCTTTCCACTGAACCGGTGCAAGCATGTCTCCGTCAATAAGCACATCTCTACCCAAATAAAGTTCAATGCTGGCAGCCAAACCATTAACATCCAGCATTGACGACCCTCCAGGGCCAAGAGTAGGATAGCTACGAAGTATTTCCAAATCAGGGTAATTGAGGACGGCTATATTAGCGGGAAGCTTAATCTGATCTAGTGAGCGCCTTGCATCAAATGCCGCTGTATCGTTGTCAAAAACTGCAATTATTCGGTTTGTAATGCCTACGGCTGCAAAGGCTTTTATTGTTGTAACAAGATTACCAGCTCCACCCTGATGGCGAGAATTACCGAAATCCAAAAATGAATAATAACTAGAAAGGTGAGGGAAAAGAATTTCGAGAGCTTTACTTAATATTGCGGCATCGGTTGAACCTTCAGTAAGTATAATTCTGGAAGAGTTTTCAGGGTGGCCCGCTGTGAGTGCTTTTGTTGCATTATCGCAGACGGTTTCATCTTCGCTATAGTAGCCAGCATGCACCAACTCTGTTATGTCTTGTACGACCTTACTCTGTGGTTCCACTATCTCACATGCAACTCTTAGCAATGATCTTATGTCAGTGCATAGAAAACCAAAATAGTACTCCTCGTTTTCTCCCAAAATATAATTAACAATCGGGTCTAACTGTTCACGTTGTTCTTTTTCAAGCGACCAACCTCTTATGTTTTCCTTAAAGACAGTTTTGAGGCCTTCCCTGTAATCGTCAAAAGTCAAAGATTGTAGAAATTCCCACTCTTTCGTAAACCAATCAGTGTCGTTTTCCTCTTCTGCCCAAGACGCGTATTTTTCAATTTCGGAGGTCCGTATTAACTCGAATTCCTCACGAGCACGGCGAATGGTAAATCCCATCACGTTAAGCCTATCGATGACCTTGCTAGTTTCACAGGAATAGATTATTGCAGTTTCCTGCTCATCAACCACGTTGTCATCAGATAATTCATTTCGTTCCGAAATATTTCGAGTGAATACGCATTTGTCTGATTCCCTATAAATTGTCATTATCTCAGGGATGACGCTACTCTTCGTCTCAAAAAGTGGATATCCAGATATTGAAAGGTCTGTGTAAGATCCCATTTAATCATCTCGCTTAACTCGGTTAACAACCAAGTCTTGTAAAATGGCTCGTTTCATAGGACCTCATGAAATTTTGGACTAAATTGTCGGTAAGTGATTTTGAGCCGAATAGGAACTGCACCACCTGATTATATGTACTCTTTCTGTATAACATTTATTTAAAACTTTACAAGGATCGTGTATAAGCGGAATAGGAATAGCTACGAATCTATCTGCGGGTGTTCCACTATGAACCGTGTTAGCAGATCGGAATTGGAAAATGAAAAACAGAATATATATATGCGGTGAATATGAAGTAGATAATCACAAATCTTGTGGGCTGAGCCACATGATTAGGATTGTCGATACAGGAGATGGTAACTTAAGGCCATCTTGGTTTGAGGGTGAATATCTGCAATTATGTTTTGGTGACGTTTTTTCTGAACAAGACGCCATAGACTGTAAAACACAAGCTCCGAATTTAGAAGTCTTGCAAAGAGCATTGGATTTCACTCGTAAGGCATTTGCAGGCGTTGAAGCTAAGATCCTTTTCTCTTGCGGGTATGGTGCTTCCAGATCACCGGCATTGGCGCTTGTAGTCTTGACAGATTACCTCGGTGCAGGAAGTGAAAAAGAATCCCTTCGGCATATCATTGAAATTCGCCCTTGTGCTGTTCCCAATAGTTTTGTTGTCAAACTTGGGGATGTGCTTCTCCAGCGTAAAGGGGCGCTGAGATCATCACTGGATGAATTTAACAAAGAGATAATGGACTTTTGTTCGCCATTGATAGCTTGATTCATATTTGACTTAGCACAGAGTATTATAGGGTAAGCGCCCTCACAGCCTGATGGAATGTAGAACGGCCTCCATCCCCATAGCATCCCCTGCTACATATAAGCAGACAGAAACCCCGCCACCTAACTAATAGACAGAACGAAGCATCTTTCTATTATATCCGACCAAAGGTCCAATTGTGTTCACAAGGTTAATAGCTAGCTTGTGCAGAGGGCCAAAAACGGGGAATTCCTTGTCGCCGGTGAAGATGTATTCAAGTTCCTTTCTACTGTAATGATCGTTCAGTAACTGGATGATAATAGTGTCGTCGGAGGTAAATTTAAAAACATCTCCTAGCCCAAGTTCAATAGATTTCTCCCAACACTTCAGGAGGTCATGTCCATAGTCTTTGCTGCGAAGTTTTGAAACAAGCATGCCTTATGGACCAGAAATGCCTTCAGTGCTAGCTCGATTGAATGCCCCACCAAATACAGAACTGGAATAGGTGGAATAATCTGGTATTCTTCGCGCATTCCAACTGAGTCGTCAACGGCAAGGGCAGCTTCCAAAAAATCCTTTGCATATCGAGCTAGGCCGATTGAAGTTGTTGGCTCTAATGTTTTTGTCATTACTGTCTCTGTCCAACTGGTTTTTAGTTATTTCTTCCACTTCTTCACATTCTTACCACACCATGTATTATATAAGGCTTCCTGAATATCAGTAGAATCAATATAGTTCCAGCCTTGGTCTGGCTCTGTCCATCCTCTCATAACTATTTCAAATGCCTTCAGTGATTCAATATCATTAGCGTCCAGAGGCTCCATTGCTCGGATGGTGTACATTCTTTGCTTACAATCTACTTCAGTCAGACTACGATTACCCTTTCCATTAGAAGAAATCATCTTATCCCAAGCTCTCACCTTGCTCTTCTCAGGATATGCAATACTATTTTTGTCTATGTAGTACCTAGCGTCAGCTTGTGAATGAAAATACTCTTGCCAATCTGCTGCAAAGGATAATGATGTCCATAAAATTACAAGTGATATTGAAATGATTGTTTTCATGCTTTGTTGCTCCCATGATCCCTTTTAATTTGCGGAAAGAATATCTTAGATGCTGAACATTACAAGTGAAAATATAATCGTCATTTTTGAGAGATAGCTCTATGCTGCGGAATGGGACATAAACATTTGGCGATTAATAATTAAAATATAATTGAGTGAGCGTGACCTGCGGATCGCAGGCATGCAGGCTAAGCTGCTGTTATTAATATTTTATTACCTATTTAAAGGTGCTTTGGCAGGAAGTAGATTAAATTCAAAGTAAAAAGCCATTCAGTAGGATAATTTGAAAATTCCTAGCGAAAGCACTTTCATCGACTGTTCAGTTGAGATAATCCCCCCGATATACGATTGATTTGAGTGTTGCGAACATTACGATAATCACTTTGTAGTTCAGACATATTTCAATCCCTCATAATGGAATTCTTAAAGTTGATTTGGCTCTGCATGACATCATTGTTGTTTAAGTATGATTGGTGCTGCTTAGATCATTATGGTTTAGTGAATATTGACATCTCAACTTTGTGTGATATCCCTGATGCATTAAATAAACTCAACTGGAGGGGAACACATGAAGATAAATATATTATTAGTCGGGTTACTGTTAATGCTGTCCGCCACTTCTGTACTGGCTAACGGGCCATATGTTGGAGTCGGAGGTGGTCTTAGCATACTTCACAAGAGTGATTTTAATAGTGTCGGTGATCCCACTCACACTGTTAGCTATGACACAGGCTACGGAATTAATGCCAGTCTGGGATACAACATGAAACCCATCAGGGTTGAGTTAGAATTTGGATATAAACGTGCTGACCTCGATAAAATTGACGGTCCACTTCTAAGTGGACAATTTATAAACAGTGACGTTACGGTGATGAGCTATATGTTAAACAGCTATTTCGATATTAATACTGAAACGGCATTTTCACCTTATATTGGCGCTGGAGTCGGTATGCTAGACGGTGAGGTTGACTTCAACGGCAACAAGATCGACGATACTGTTATAGGCTATCAATTTGCAGTTGGTGTCTCATATAATTTCAACAAAAATGTTGCATTAGACGTTTCATATCGTTATCAGGGTTCTGCATCTGATTTTAAGCAAGATGGTGGAGGTATGTCATACGAGAGCAGTAATGTTATGGGTGGGTTACGTTATAGCTTCTAATAATCATGAATATAAAACTGTAAAAGGTATCCAGCTGGCACCTTGTGAGCTCGGTTGACGCAAAGGCGTCCACTCAAGTCCGTGCTTACTTTAACTAACGTTCCAAAGCCACCCATGCTGCTTGATGCAGACGTTTCACCGGAGCAATAAAACCAGGAAAGTGATAAATATAAATATCGATAAGGAGTTTAGCAATGCATTTCAAATACTTACTTTTAATTATATTACTCATGCTGACCGGATGTTCATACAATAATAGATTGAGTGCTATAAAATCAGATTACGGATCAAACTTGAATAAGCCATATACACTTATGATAGATGCAACAAATTTATATAGAGCTAGTGTGACAGCAAATCCAGGATTGGTACACTTGACAGTTGATTACGGTGATGCACTTATCGAATCGATTAAACGAAATAGTACGAAGCATTTTAAGCAAGTAATAATTACTAAAAATACTGGAAAGCCAACTAAGGAACCGTATGACTTTATTTTGAGCGTCAATACTAATATTGCAAGTGTATGTGGTGCAACTTCTTGCTATATAAATAATAATGTAACTGTAGATATCAAAAAAAACATTACAGACAAAAAAAGCTTGTTGGCAGAAAACTTTTCGGATCAATATACATGGCAACAACCAGGTAGCGCGGTGTTCTTAGGAATTATATCAGGTGTCACTCTCTGCGCTCTTTGCCCGATCACAATACCAGCTGCCGTCAATATAGAAGGTGATGAATTCAGTAATCAAGTCTCCATATCTAATAATCGTATTTCTACGAGAATTTCTGACATATTATCAGCATCTGATTTGTTCAAATAAATTACGAAGTAGGCCTGAGATATTTTTAATAGAATGGTGCATCACTGATCTATGAAGCATCGATGGTGACTAGGTTGCAGAGCATTTCAGATATCAAGTTGAATATTATGAAATTCTTTACATTCGTGAATTTAATAAGATCGGATTTGCTACTGGGACGTAGTCAGGCTAACCACGTTCTAAATGGATAATTAATGATTGACAATACAGCCCATAGGGCGCATACGTTGAAAAATAATCAACGAAAAGGCAAAATCCGTGGAAGCGGATGACGCAAAGCCACCTACCCAGACCGGGAAGAGGAGCTGTCGAATTGATCGGCTTAGAAATGGTGAGCTTGACTTTTCGGAAAAAAGTCAGGCTTTTTTGTTTTAGCGAGATCAGCCTTGTGCTGTAGCATCTATTCAAGGGAGTGTTTATTATGAGGAAGCTATTATGTATGGTTATGCTTTCAATTTTGCTATCTGCATGCGGTGGTGGGTCTTCCGAACCAACAACACCCATCGGGACAACGGTCGATTTAACTGCTTTTAAAGGGGTATATCTCGGGACTGCGGCTGGTTCACAATACAACTTTCCGTCACTGTCGGGGGGAGACTCATTAGGACGTGCTTGGACGGGCTCATATTCAAGGACTGCATATGGTTCGACGATATTTGAAACAAATAATGTCACCCAGTCGGTCACAAACATAAACCTCCAACTTGGAGCAACGTCATCAGGTTCTATAGGTACTAGCTATTTCTTATTAAGTGATAGTAGCTTTTATAAAGGTGTCTCGAGCACAGGTATGACAGCACTTCCTGTTACTCAGTTTCCGATACCATCAAGTCCTAAAGTAGGGGATGTTGGTGTCATTGGTACGCTTAATCATTCAGATGGGACTACATCAACTGCAACTTGGTCGTTAAATGCAGATGTTAATGGAGGATCACAGCTAGTATTTTCAACTGCGATTAAAACAGGTACAGCAGTAACATCAACAGAAACCGATACGTTTTATCTTGATTCGACTGGTAGCCCGACAAGAATGGCTATAAAGGTAACATTAACTAGTCCGCAAAGTCTTACTGTAAATTTGTCAGGCAATAGAGTGCCGTAAGTTAATTTTTGGTATGGACAAATGACCGTTTTATCAATTAGATCCTGCGATTTCCAAACTGATGCTTTGGGAGTTGACTACCTATTTTAAGGAGAGAGAGTATGAAATTACGATTATTGTTAGCAGGGTTATTGTTGGCGGCATCCACTTCAACTGTTATGGCGGCTAGTGGTCCATATATTGGTGCATCAGGTGGACTCAGTACTTTTCATGATAGAGAATTGGAAATTCCGGGTTCTAATGAAGAACCAACTATAAGTTACAAGGCTGGGTATGGTTTAAATGCAGCTGCCGGATATAAGCTGAATGCATTTCGCCTTGAAGCTGAGTTTGGTTATAAATTTTCTAAACTCAAATCTATTACACATCCAGCTGTTGCATTCCCACCAATTAAAGGCAATCTTACCATTATGAGCTATATGGTTAATGGCTATTATGATATGAATTTAGGTAGCCCAAGTTTTACACCATTCATTGGTGGAGGGCTTGGCTTGTTAAATGGAGAACTGGAAGGCACTGATACAAATTATAAAAATGACGACAATGTTCTTGGATTTAATGTAACTCTTGGCGGCTCTTATAACATAAATAAAAATGTAAGCTTTGACGTTTATTACCGATTTCAAGGAGCAGCGACTCCATTCGAAGTACTGCCTTCAGGTGTTAAGGTTAATTATGGAAGTAGCGACGTCTTCGGTGGCTTAAGATACAATTTTTAGTGTAAGTCACAGGACACATGTGAGTTGGAATAATGCTCTTTAAACACCAAAATCAATAGCAATAAGCCCCATTGACCATCCAAGTCATTGGGGCTTTTCTGCACACAGAGCATATTTTCCGATGTTTAAGAAAAATTATCAATGGAATAAACTTGAGTTGCGCACTGGGTGGGGTGACTTGAAGTGGATCGAAGGCGGTGAATTTGATTTTTATTTAGAACAATAATATCAAATATTATTTTAATTTCTAACTTGAATGCTTTTTATTAATACAAATATAAAATCTATTTTCAGATAAATTGTTTTGAGTTGTGATTATTATTCATGCAATAGAAATACTATCTATCAACCTAAGACAATGGAGGTTACATGCGGGTAAATATAATGGTCCTTTTTGTAGTATGCATACTTATGAGTGGTTGTACTGCATACGGTCCATCGGGGTTTTCAGGCGGTTATTCTGACAAGAAAACAAGTAGGAATACTTTTGACGTCTTATTCTCAGGCAATGGCTATACTAGCTCACAACGTGCTTTTGATTTATGTCTCTTAAGGGGCGCAGAGTTAACAATAAATAACGGATTTATTTATTTTGTAGTCAATTCAGCTGATTCTAAAATAGATAGTTCTACTAGTATGACTGTAGGAAACTATGTTCGAACAGGTAGTGGCGGCATATATACATCATCAACGACTCCAGTTCATAAGCCATCGAATAATATAAGTATAATCTCGTTTATTAGAGCACCAGTTCAATATAAGGATTATTACCATGCAAGGGAGATTGTAAATAAATTATCCAATGAGCATGGGGTTTCTTTATCATTTGATAAAGTAGCAAATAAAAACCATGATATTATAAAATTCAAACGTTCAAGTGATTACGATTTTCTTTCTCCAATCCCTCTTGACAATGTCAAGGTAGTTAAGGGTGAAATTATGAATATTGACTCGAGTGTTATATTATCCAGTTATGTTGATTATGAAATGCCGTTTTTCACAGAAAATGAGCTTATTATTAATCTAAAAAGATCTGCTTCTAAGATCGGCGCTGATTTGGTTACTTATGATGACAATTACAGCAGAATACAGAGTAGTAATCGTGATAAGAGAATTGCATTTGTAGCTTACGCGTCAAAGACAAAGATATCAAAACTTGGTATTCATTTTGATAATGAAAAACTTAAAGAAGGTAAGTATATAATAGACAGTTATGACAGTGATAGTAATGTTGATAAATCTGGATTATTAATTGGTGATAGGATTTTATTAATACAAAAAATAGATCCTAAAAATAGAGAACTAGCTAAAGATATGTTGACATGGGAACCTGGCAAAGAAGTTATTATAACTGTAGCAAGAAATGGAAAACAAATAGAAATTCCTATTAAAACATCCCCAAATTTATAAACATATTTAAGTCTATACTAGTTTGAAATATTTAAGCCCCTCAAGTTATACCGGCTAGAGGGGCTTTTTTATTGTCAAACCGAAAGGAGGTGAGCCCATGTGACCCACGCCGAAATTGAATCTAACCTGTCCCGCCTCAAAGATAATCCCATCCCTGAAATCCTATAATCAATCACTAACCTTACCAATCAAATTAAAACGTCTGCCTCCAAAGTCATTGTGACTCTGGGGGTATTTTTTTGTCCGCAATCCAACAAAGGAGGAAAACCCATGAAAGTGATCAGAAATCTGAATCAAGTACGGATGTTGCCTGACATTGTAATTAAGAAAGCAATGCTTGCTAGGGCAGAATTATGTCACGACGGAGACGAAGAAATATTGGCAGAGATGGAGGAGGAGTTCAATGGTCCACTGGGAGGTGACTGGTATGTATTTGAAGAAGGTGACGTTCCAAGGAGCTTTGAGTTTGACGACGGATGCCCAGTTGATCTCCTGAGTGAGGAGTGGCAATGGTGTGACGATTCGATCCATGAGAATGGATGCTATTTCGTCTTCTGGGGAACTAACAATGCTGGTGGCCCCTGTCTGTTTGCACCTGACGAACCTTGGCTACCAGCAGACCTCAGATTGAGACTTGAAGAGTTAATCGCATCCGTCTGATCTGACCAACAATTAAAGCAGCATGTCCACCAGAGCGCCTACAAGGGCGCTTTTTGCGTTTCTACACTTTCAAAAGGAGTCATACCAATGGTCATATTTTTACTAATCATAATTGGATTGCTGATGTTCAAACTGGGAGTTTTAACAGTAATTATCTCAATTTTAACTGCTGCAGGGCAGATTATAGGCTGCATCATTTCTGCATTTCTCATCGGCTGGCTGTTGAACAAGTTTTTGGGCAAGAAGTCTGTCAAGACTCTTCGTAAGGATCAGTGGAGGAACTTATGAGCCAGCCTGATTGGATATTGGAGATGATTGGACGCTTGCCACCGGATCTACGGGAGGACTTCGAGGAACGAGCTGCCATCATGGAATACGATGGAAAGCTGCCGAGAGATCATGCCGAATGTCTTGCTTTGCTGAACATACTCAAAAACAATCCGACCGTGATGGAGCGGGAAAAGGGGGATCTTATATGAAGAATAATCAGACGTCTTTGGAAACAAATGAAGAAATCCGAGTCTTGAAAACAGGTTCATGCTCTTCGCTGACAGGAAGATCGGAACTCACCTATGAGATAGGCTGTAATACCGGAAAGGATATTTTCATTCGCATCACCGACAACACCGGTTCGGGAATGTTCAGCAAAGCTTGGGTGCCACTGACAAAGATTGACCTGTTGTTGTCAGCAGATGACAAGTCCGTCTCATCCCGCACCATACGCTCACTCTATACAGGCAGTGCCAATAGCGTGGGGTTCCTCTGGGCCGTACTCAAAGACGTTGGCCTGATCAAGAACATGGAAGAGAATAGTCGAACCTACGTTCGCACTGATCCCAAAAAATTCACCTCTGAAATGAATGCTCTCATCGAATCTGAACCATTGCCCCAGAAGAAACCCCGGAAAACAGCATCTAGTTCTGATGAAGGAGCATAGCCGTGGCGATACTAGCATTTGTTGTCTTCATGGCCTTCCTGATAAAGATCAATGATGAACGATGGTGGCTCTATTGGTTTCTGTTCATGGGGTTGGTGGCTCAGTGCGGATACAAGGTAGGAATTATTGGATTGGCCGTGTCGATAGGAATTTCAAAAGTTTTGCAAGACCTAATAAAAGCAAGATAGCCGTAATTACAGTCAAGGGAGCCGTCACAAGCTCCCTTTTCTTTACTCTAAGGAGATTTAACCATGAATATCGACACACTGTTCGGAAAAGAGGGAAAAGCCACTAAGCCACGCACCATCAAGTTCAAGCAGATCAAGGCGGTATATGAAACATTGATCGTCAGGGAAGAGATTGCTGACTATCTGAAAACCGGCAACAGGTACACGGCTCCAAGTCAGGTGTATGAAACATTCAGCTTCCTAATGAAGGAGACCAAGGAGATATTTCTGACGCTGCACCTTGATGGCAAGAACAGAATTGTTTGCATGGATCTCGTAAGCATCGGCTCACTCAATCAGTCAATCGTCCATCCTCGTGAAGTTTTCAAGACAGCCTGCCTGTCAAATGCAGCAGCAATAATTCTGGTACACCAGCATCCAACAGGAGACCCGACGCCATCATCAGAAGATATTGCCACAACCCGACGGATGAAGGAGGCAGGTGAGATCATGGGAATCAAAATACTGGATCATATTATTGTTGGGAGTGGTGAGTTCATGAGCTTTGTGGAAAGAGGATTGTTGTGACGCCGTGAAACTTTTTCAGTTTGATCTGAGGAGTGAGTGCGTGAGTGGTATCGGCGAGAGTTAATGCTGCTCCCTGCACGCACCTCAACACGAACAGAAAAAAACGGTTTGCAGAAAAAATTATTGACACCCGAAATCGTTAGTATATACTCGTAACATATTGATATTTATCAATTATAGTGCTTTCGTAAGGCTATTTTTTGAGACTAAGGTTTAAAGCACATAACTCTTGATCGAGAAAATCATCCGACAAAAGTTCTTTAAACAGATCAAAAAATATGTTCCTCACGAAAGCGTCTAAAAGCAAAAGAGAGGAGAAAAATCGGCGATAATGAAAAGTTGAATACAATCGAATAATTATATAGCCATGAAGGCAAATAACACCTGGTGGGACATAACTGAAAAGTTGCCAGGGGTTAGGCAAGAGCCTCCTACGTGTAGTGGGAATGTTCCAGTAGTAAGCATCCTTAATCAGGATGTATCCCACTTCATGGAGTTTGCCACGGCTATGTTATTATCTAACAATCCTTTAAGTACAGTAGATCCCGCTTCTATCTGCATCAATCAAAGCGGTCCCATCTCAACATCCGCAACAGACGTATTCACTAATCCCTCACGTGAAGATTCACTGAATTCAGACTTTCTGACTTGCAATGCCACCCCTGAAGTCGCCCCTGATATTGTCAAAGGCTGGAACAACGTCAAAGATAACCTGAGCGCCGCAATGTACTGGTATGCTTATGGCCTTACTGTTATCCCAATCGCTCCCGGCTCAAAAGTTACCGTCGTCAAGTGGCTCAAGTGGCGGCAAAATCTCACCCCCGCGAAAATATATTCATACTGGAAAAAGAACCCTACTCACGAAGTAGGATGTATCGTTGGCGATCACCTAATTGTATTCGATGCCGATAGCCCTGAGTCGATCGCCGCACTCACTAGAATTGAGGCCGATTTCGGGCTAACCTCACAACTTATCGTAAAGACCACCAAGGGTGTGCACCATTACTATCGCATTGCAGCTGGCACTATAGCCAAGTCAGATTCGCACAGTTCAGAGAATTATCCAGACCGCACAGACATCAAGACCGGTAAGGCTCTGATAATTCTTACTCCAAGTACCGGCAAGTCCCTCGTAATTCATACAACAGAATCTGTGGATCAGTTGTCTGAAGCCACCCAGGAATTCATCGACGCCATCAATCTGCATAACGGCCGACAACCGCGATCTCTTCCACCTGTGGTGGTCTCCTCACGAATCCCTGAACTAGTTAATAATGGCAAGTTGCAGAAGCTAGAGCGACTACTGAATTGGATCGATCCTGATTGTGGCTATGAAGGCTGGATACGTGCAGGTATGGCAATTTATTACGAAACGGCAGGAAGTGATGATGGTCTGGCGTTATTTAATTCATGGAGCTGCAAAGGTAAAAAGTATGAAAATTTCGAGGCGATCGAAAAGAAGTGGCAATCATTCAGACCCGACCATCCAACTCCTTTAACAATCGGTACGCTGATCATGCTGGCGCGAGAAGCTGGAGCAAATACTGCTGCCATAATGCATGACGACGCTTTCGAAATCTGCCAGTTCGAGGAGGTTTCCGATGACAGAACCGCTTGAGAGTTCGCCTCTAGAACCACTTGCCGCCATGCAGAAAATATTCGTCTTGCTTAGTATAAGTGGGAAGCTCTGCGTATTAAAACTGATTGCCATTGTCACTGATCTGGACACTGCAAGAAAACTTCATTTATCGAGCCGCTATGACGGGGCATTGCTGATTGAACGGGCAATACGAGCGGCATACCCTGAAGCCGACGCAAAGGCCCTTACCAAGGAGTTTTTTGTAAACCCAGAAACAGTCTGCTATCACGGCATTGAATTCAACCCGCGAAGCACTTCTCAAAACTACCTTAATCTGTGGGAAGGACCCACCATTAAGCCCATGGAAGGGCAATGGCCTCTGATCAAGGATTTCTTGCTAAATGTTATTTGCAGCGGGGATTGGGATTGCTACCAATATCTGTTTTCCTATATTGCCCACGCATTGAAAAAACCTGAAGAAAAACCGGGAGTCATGATCGTCTTAATCGGCGGGCAAGGAACCGGCAAGGGGACGCTGGGGCGCATAATCCAGAAGATCTGGTCTGCAACCTTTATCCAGGTAAACAATATCGATGCTGTCGTCGGCACCTTCAACGCTGTCTTGGAATGCGCCTATATCGTATTCATGGATGAAGCACTCTTTGCTGGCAACCGCCGTGGAACAGATGAACTGAAGTCCATTGTCACCGAACCAATAATCCAGATCAGCGAAAAATATCAACCCTCCCGTCAAATCCGCAGTTGTCACCGCTTCATCGCTGCCACCAATGCAGATCACTTCAAAAACACCGAACGAGATGATCGGCGTGATTTCACTCTGCGTGTTTCAGAGGCTCGCAAGGGTGACCATGCATATTGGAAAGACCTCAATGAAGAGATTGAGTATGGAGGCGTTGAGGCCATGGTCCACGACATGCTGTCGATGGATTTGTCTGATTTTAATGTCAGGAATAAGCCCAATACCAAAGAACTGGTTGAGCAGAAATTGCACAGCCTCGATCCGATTCAGCGCTGGTGGCATGACTGTTTGTATAACGGTGCAATTTCTGGCGGTGACAAATGGCCGGAGTTTATTAGCACAGCAGATTCAATACTAGGGATCATCGAAGTCAATGGAGGCAGAATTCATAAGAAACCCTCTGCTTTGATCATATCGCAAGCATTACATAAGCTCTGCCCCAGCGCCAAGCAACATCAGCAGCAGTCACAATATAGTCGTCATCGAGGATATCTACTGCCATCACTTCAGCAAGCACGGGCTGAATTTGAAAGTTATATTGGCGGAGTTGTGGAGTGGCCGGTGCTGGATCAGCCGGAAGAGCCTACGTCGCACGTCCCGCTCGGCAGCAGCTCGGCACCCCGAGCGCCAGATTTCTAGCAGCGGCATGGGCTGGCGGGAAACGCACGGACTACTCGGATATTTTTAAAAAATTATTGGGAGGGTGTATCGGGGCAGTCCCGCCCCGCCCCCGAAAACTTTTAGAAAATGATCCGTGCGACCGTGCGACCCCCAGAGGGCCATGCCCCGCATGAGTCCGTGGCGAACGGCCCGCCTCTGCCACCGTGCGGACGGGGGGATGGCTGGGACCATCGCTGCCGGTCAGTCGGGCCAGAGACGGCGAATATGGCAGCGACTCGGGGCACCGAATGCACACACCTCGGCGGCGCAGGAACAATTTCCCCTCCGACCTTTAAAGGGAGCCCTTTGGGTTTTCCTTAAATTAACAGGCTGAACCAGGCTCAGCAAGCATATGAATTACATAGAAAATCTCCGGTGGAAATAAACAACAGCGGAGAATTGTCCACATTAATATTTGTACCGACACTGGACCATGATTTTTTCAACACAACTAAGAAGCCCTTGGCCTGCATGGCAAGAAACATTAAGAACAACAGATAATTTGACCGTTGACCTGAAATCCGGTCTCAAAATTTAGGAGAAAATACCATGCAACAATCACATAAAATTGAAAGCAGGCAGTTTCGATTTAGCCTAAAAATAATCGATTCACTGCCTCCTCAACCCAAGGACTCTTCATCTGCAATGGCCGAATATACTGACATTGAGGTGGTAGGCCTCAAGCTGGCCGTCAGTAAATCAGGTCATAAGTTTTATTGGCACCGTTATCGCTATAGGGGAAAGAAACGGATGATAAAGCTGGGGGAACACCCAAGTCTAAGTTTGGCTGAAGCTCGTCAGATGGTGAACGACAACAAGAATCTGCTCGCACGTGATCTTGATCCAGCTGAAGAGAAAAACAAACGCAAAAGTGTACCTACTCTTCAGGGGTTTGCAGAGCAGACATACTTACCATATGCAAAACTTCATAAACGCTCATGGAAAGATGATGAGTCGAAAATAAGGCGAGATATTGGAGAATTGTTGGGATCCATTCCGATTAACGAGGTGTCCACTGCCGATATAATGATTCTCCACACAGCCATTGCAAGCCGTGCATCAATGGGAACAGCTAACAGGTACCTCGCCCTAATCTCAGGAATCCTTTCACTGGCTCAAAAGTGCGATCTGATTATCAAGAATTCTGCAAAAGGGGTTAAGAAGTTCCGGGAAGCTGAGCCGAGAAGACGATGTCTTTCTGGCGATGAACTCGGCAGGCTTATGTTAGCCCTCAATGAGTCTGGCAGGGTTACATCCAGTGCTTTGAAATTACTCGCATTGACCGGTCTTAGGCGCATGGAGGCATTTAGCCTACGCTGGTCTGAGGTTGATATTGAGGGAGGAACGGTCCGCTTGATATCGACGAAATCGGGGCGAGGCAGAACGGTGGTGCTTAATAGCCTTGCTCTTGAAATGATGATGAAGTTGCGGTCAGAGGCATCACCTAAATGTCCATGGGTTTTCCCTGCTAGAAATGGTGGACATATCAAAGATGCTAGAAAAGCTCTGTGGAAGGCGATGAAAAAAGCCGGGATTGAAGAAGAGCTACATATTCATGACCTCAGACGCGGGTTTGCCTCACTTCTGGTCAACGCCAATGTCGATATATACCAGATTAAAGACCTTCTTGGGCATTCATCAGTCGCGGTAACACAAAAAGCATATGCTCATTTGCAGCAAAACACACTTCGTACTGCCAGTGAGGTGATGGTCAAAACGTTGGAAGATACCTTGGGACGGATGGTAATACCACCGCCAGTCCAGCCTGAAATCGAATTAATGGCTGCATAGTACGGTGGACAGAGGATCCTCGGACCGAGACCGATGGATGCTAACAAATTGAATTACATGAAGTTATGAGAATGTTTTTTTGAGTAGGGCGGCAAAAGGACCGTCTATGGACAAAATAAAAGAAAGGGGTTACAGTAATTAACCGTAACCCCTTGATTTTATGGCGCGCTTGGAGAGATTCGAACTCCCGACCTACGGATTCGTAGTCCGTTGCTCTATAGAAACCCACTCTTTATATCTCTCAATTAATCCCTGATTCCACCTATTTTTATCACACCTAAGCCACTGAAATCAAGCGGTTTTACAGATAAATGTCGCAATAGATCACAAAATGTAATATTACGTCAAAATCGCTATTAATTTTTTAACTGGGTGACACAGGGGTGACACGTGGCAAAATTTAAGCTGTCTGATTCGTACGTCCGGAACCTTCCGGTAGGAGAGAAAACTACAAGAGAAATGGAAGGACGAGGCTTTGGTATCAGAGTGCTACCGAGCGGGACAAAAACCTGGATCTACGCATTTACGCTTCAGGGTAAGAAAAAGCTGCTCAGTCTCGGCAATTTCTGTCCTAATGACCCTGATAACCATGTTTCAGCTGATACCGCATACAAATTATACGGTGCAGCGTTGAAAAAAGTCGAGAAAGGCATTAATCCAATCGTCTCGAAATCGTCCGCACCCGAAGCTTCGAAAATGTCAAAAGCAATCCCGATTGAGGATCTCAGGCCTGAAACAATGACTGTTGCACAGCTTGCTGCCGCTTACTGCGAACACATAGAAGACACTCTTGTGGCTCGGTCTGTTAGAGATAATACGCGCACGCTGAAAGTCGATGTTTTGCCATATCTTGGGTCACGGATCGCGTGCGAAGTCAGACGCGTCGATGCAGTCGCTCTATTGAAAAACAAAGCTAAAACAGCACCTGGCCAAAGCAGGAACGTTCTGAAAACAGCACGTGCGATGTGGTCGTATGCTCAGGAACTCGAGATTCTGGAAGCAAACCCGTTTGCCGGCACAGTTAAACTGGTGCCTCAAATCAAACCAAAAAAGAGAAACAGGGTGCTAACGGACAAAGAGATCAAGACAGTCTGGAAGAATTTAGTAAAACGCCAAACGCATACAAAGAGGATTCTACAGATTTCGTTACTTACAGGGGCAAGAGTCGGAGAGGTCGCCGCAATGGAATGGAGTGAGCTGGTTTGGGGAATGAAGCAGCCATTATGCAAAACATGTCAAGCGAGGTGTGCGTGGTGGACAATACCAGGCCATAAAATTAAAACTGAAAACCGCAGGGATAATCCGGACCCCAAGCCATTTAGAGTTTATCTTACACCCTTCACAGTTTCGCTTTTGCCAAAACGCTTGCCAAAGGAACTTGGAATTTCTCACGTATTTGCCAATGGCGCAGAAAAATCTGAAACCACTCTCGTTTCGTCGTTGAGTTCTGCTGTCCGTCGAATGTTTAGCACGTGGCCACTCAAATTTACACCTCATGACCTACGCCGCACATTCAGCACCCGCTTGCCCTCACTTGGATGCATACAGGAGTATGTTGACCGGATCACAAATCATGCAATACCGGGGGTTGGTGGTGTTTATAATTTATATGAATACGATCCTCAGAAAGTCGAGTGGTCATTAACTTGGAGCCTCGCGCTGCAAGATATCCTCGCAACAGAGGATCCGGCCGAGGAAGAAGAGGACGGCGAGGACTATGATGAATATGAGAACGTTTAATAAGAGCCCGGCAGCTGACTTTTTCCGGACCAGATAACACGTCCGACTATGCCAATGGCCGTCAATTGCTCTACGGTCATTGGCTCTTGCTCGTTTGCGACATTAAATCTGCCGTCCAATCGTTTTTTTAACGTTGTTATTGCATTGACATTTTCTATATCCCTCCCAAAAACAAATTGTCCAGAATCGACAACCCTGTCGTCCAAATCAACAACGTAGACATTCGGCCCGATAATTATCTGAGACAGAGATTTTCGGTTTGGAAACTCTTCTGCCAGCCACAATGTGCTGTAGAGCAGAAAATCGTTATCTGTTGATGAGTACTCAGCAACAGGAAGAGAAGTGAATATTTTTTTTTCCTCGGATCCGTTCCCCTCACTCACCTTCCCGAAGACCAAGTAATCAAGCGACACAGAATGTTTAGCCGCAAACTCTAACAAGACCGGCAATGCTATAGATCGCCTTGTCTTAATCTGCGTTAGAGCTTGGCTTGAAACGCCTATATCGTCCGCAAGCTGTTTCATTTGCTTATATCCAGCGACTGTCAGCATTCTGTTGATTATTTCAACTGTATCTAAATTTACAGTGTCAGCACACATTTTGTTACCCCCGCAAAAATAATTTACCTTTTGTATACCTGCCTACAAATTAAGTCAATACATTTCTAAACAACCGAAATCATGACGCATTTATATTAAATAGCGCGCTTAAAAAATGCTTTAAATTCACATTTACTTTGCAATTATTATTATATGTCACGTTTTGTTGCATAAAATGTTTGACAGACCACACATTGTGTTGTATGCTGCAATTATTGATGATGGTGCAAACGAAATGTTACAAGAAGGAGGGTTTATGAAAGCAGTCGCACGTATAACAAGAGAAGATATGCAAGCAACACCGGTCAAAATCCTTAGGAGAGTAGACGTCGCTCGTTACTTCGGAAAATCACCCGGATGGGTCGACATTTCGTGGCGTGAAGGCAGGATCCCAGCCCCAATCCAGCTTGGTGGCCCAGTGTGGACTCTTCACATGCTTGAACAGTTTGTCGAGCAGCTCGAGCAAACAGCGTCGATAAAAGTAAAACAAGCAAAAAAAGGCGTTGGAGCCTAAACCACCGACACTATATTTGCGCTGGTGCGCTTAGAGAAACGACGTGAAAAAGAACTCTCTATGTCAAACCAGCCCCCGAAATCACAGGCCCCAGCTTGTAACCGGCTCAATAACATTAAGCGCTCAACTGTAGAGAAGAGGTACCAGAAATGAATTTTCAACATTTGACAGATCACGATGAATGTCTAAATAGCATCTTGCTCAGCGTGAAACCTGAGCCTGCTGAGCTGAGACTAATTCGAGGAAGAGGTCAGTCCCAAGAAAAAGAAAAATACCAAGAAGATACTACCCCTGAACCGCTCCGCGTTTATGATGCATCATTAATATGCCAACGTACTTACACTCAGCAGAACTATTTAGTCGACAAACTCATCCCCGTAGGACCAGTAGATGTTTTCGGACCTCCAGCAGTAAGTAAATCAACGATAATAGGTACATTGATATCTGCAATAGCTAACAACGACGGGACCTGGATGGGCAGAAAGTGTGCGTCTGGTCGAGTATGTATGATCGGTGGAGAAAAAGCCGATGAAGATGTCTGGAAGCGAGATTTTACAAGGCTAAAGGTACATTATCCTGACCCAGACCGTTTTCTAATTATAAATCCTCGTATGTTTCTCTTTGAGTACGATCGCATTAAAGAGTCTTGGAACTACAGCCATGAATGTAGACACCAGATACTTCCTTTACTTAAGTGTTTTGCGCCTACCCTTGTCGTTATTGACACACTGTCACGTTATGCAAAAGGCTCGGACCCTGGAAATATCACGCAACAAGTTGAGCTTGGTGTAGCAATTGAGAGAGCTCAGCGGGACTTTAATGCCGGTACTTTGGTAACCATCTCTCACACGCCACAACATGTTTCAAATTTATCTCTGAGCAGTCGTCTGGATTATATGTCACGCTCCGGGGGGAACGGTTTGCCCGGGATACTTCGTAATATGCTTGCACTCACTGAATTGAAATCAGACGAGCGTGAATCGGCCGGAATATTACCAGAACGCAATCGAGTAATTGCACTGGCAGCTGCAAAACATAGTGAAACAGCAGCACCACAGCCAAACGGCAGTAAAGTAAACCCTATTTTATTTGAACTTAAACTGGACGGATCCGTTGCCGTCCTTCAGCAACAGGATGCAGGTCGTTGGGCGACTGAAGGTAAAGACAACAGCAGAAAATCAAATGAAGGTGAAGTTGCCGAAAAAGCGGCAGCGGCAGAAAATTCAACTAAAGATATGCGCTTTATAAAATCACAAGAGGCCGTGGACAGTCGCAAAAAGAACTCAGCAAATGAAATTGGGGCTGAGACTAAACAAGAAAAACAAGGTAACATTTTTGATCCCGCAAAGATTGCCTCTGTTTTTGAGAAATGAGTTAGACAATCATGGCAGAAAACTCGCGAGAAATAAAATCAATGCCATCGACAACAGCTCATCAGTCACGTCTCGGCTTATTTGGTGGTTCGCTGAAAGCTGAAACGATAGAAAATAAAGATGGTTTGACCATAAAAAATAATCACGGAGAAATTACAATCAAAAACAAGCGGCCTGGACAAAAACAGGCCTCAGTTTTGGAGTGGATATTTAACCATCATAAAACCTTTAAGCACTCTATTGGTGCCAAGATGATTATCCTGACGTTTGATCCAACTGAATGCTTGCTTGAACTTGGGTATACAAAACCAAGAGTCGATATTCTCGTAAATCTGCTAAATGGTTTGCTGAAATGTGAAACTACAATGTCTTTTAATGGCCATAGGATAAGTACAAATTTGATTAGCAGACACGAATATTCTGAGAATAAAACATACGACCGCGATTACGAAATCTCGCTTGACGCAAGAATACTTGCATTTATTCAAGCAGACACCAGTGTGTATTATCCTAAAATAATACCGTTTCTGTACCAGATCGATTGCGGAGCAACTCAGGCGATTATAAGAGCAATAATCACTCATTCACCTCGAGCAGGCAAAGTATGCCGACAGAATCTTGTAAGACTAATGGAAGATCTGGCAATAATTCCCGTATTTCCAAAGGATTTAGAAAAGAAAAGCATCGAATACAAACTTATTAAGCGTGTGCGGAACAAAAAACTTAAAAGCGTCAGGGACCAATTTTCAAGGACTATAAAAATAGATGAGATAAGTATAAATGTTATCCAACACCGAACAGGTGTGAAGATTGAAGGTTTAAACGTAGTATGTGAACGTCATCCAGACATCATTGTAGTAAACCCTATTACAAGTAAAATACCTCTTATAGTGTCGGAAAACAAACTTAATACTGAAATTGTTGTATGAGTCAAAAATCAAAAAAATTTGCTTTATCATTTAATGGGTCCAATTTTTGTGCATCTTCTTGTCCGAGAGGTCCATTTTTTGTAAATGTGAGTACGACTTTTGTTTAAACTTACCGCAAGTGGGTCCAATTTATGTAAATGTGGGTTCATTCTTTGTAAATGTGGGTTCGATTTTTGTGTATCATTTTGTCCATTTTCGTCTGAGCTATAGAGGTGTTTATAGAGTTTTTCTCTTTATAGAGAAAAACTCTATAGGCAGGAGAAGATTTTGGCTTAAGCCAAATCTTCTCCTGCAAAAAAACGAAAACCAATATCCCAAGGGAAAATAAAAAATACCCTGAAAATCTCGCAATAGAATTTGAAGGTAACTATACAAGGAAAGAAGGTCTTCCAAGGTAGGGGAAATAAACAATGAAAGCCGATAAAACTGAAATCATAGCTAACATTAAATTAACAGATTTCCTCGGTATGAGTCTGAAAGAAAGAGTAATCTCTCCGATTAGGATGGAATCACACCCTTCTTTTAATGTTTTCGTGTCTAAGTGCGGATTCCAGCTTTGGAAAGATCACGGCAGCGGACAGTTTGGAGACATTATCCAACTTTACTGTCTATATCACCATGTTGACTTTCCTACTGCATGTAGAGAATTGTCGAGCGGCCAACCCCGCAGCATTCCAATCCAGAGAGTTTCAAACTCTGGATCTGGCAATATTCAAAATGATCCGCGACCAAAAACGCCTGAAGAGCTCATTGCTGAGGGCTACAGTGTCCGCAGTCACACTCCAGTGTCAATGAGCCGCTACATCAAATATACGGGGCTTCCAGTGCCATCATGGCTGACTGCAACAGCAGATTTTTATACTGACAGCCTTGGCCACCTTTGTTTGCCAAATATTTCAGGCGGCATTCACCTAAAAGGTGGATTTTTGATCAATGATCGAACAACATTTACAACAAATGTCGGTCACACAGACATAAGCGTATTTGGCAATTACCATGGCGTTTGCTGCATTTTTGAAGGGGTTGGCGATCTACTTGCTTTAGTCGACGGCGTAACTGGTATCAAACATGAACGCAGTGAATACCTATACGTTGTTATGAATTCTGCAAATAATATCAGCAGTTTAATTACATATCTGCAAAATGCTAATCATAACCATATCGAATTGTACCTTGATTTAGACAAAAAAGGAGAAGAAACCACTGCTCTGCTTCTTGAACTTTTCCCAACAGCAGTGGACCGCAGAGCGTTAATCACTGTCGGAAAAGATCTCAGGGACACATGGTCAGAACAAAAACTTCATAATAGTTGAGTTTTATTTTTCCTTGGATGTTTTGTTAATCGATAATTATACGTTTTACTTGTTGAGTGCCACTACATCGTGGACGGAATGATGTGGCAACACATCGTAGATAAAGTTCTCTGACAATCGGATATTGTACCTATTTTTCAATGAGTTAAAATACAGATGAGGTGAAACTACATGAATAGAATCAGTCAGAATGAATACGCAACAGCTGTTATGGCTTGTGTTGAAGTTGCCAAACAGACAACAGGAGGCGGTAGGGCCGTTGCGCAGGTCCTATTAAGCGCTTATAACGGAAATCGCTTTCAATTGGATGTGACTGACCTTTGCAACTTAGACAATGAAAGCTACTTATATGCCCTTGCTGTTATCAGGGGGAGGTATGAAGTTGGCTGCGAACCCCATGAAATGATTCCAAATGGCAGCAGTGTCTTTGGTTTGCTGTGGAACCAGTGGCTAAGCTTAGATTTACAGGAACGTGCAAAAAAACGATGCCCTGACTGTTATGATGGCAAGATCTACAAAAATGACGATGATGAAACTGGAGATAATTGTCCTCGTTGTGCGGGGACGGGGAGAGTTTGCAGATGTACGTAATCAATTTAGCGCGCTATCATTGATTATACTAATACACATTTTTATTAAGCTGTCAGGTCAATAGTTTCCATCAAATTGTAAAGCACTGACAAGTCAGCCGATTTAATACGAAACTGGCTCCGACGTTTTGTTTTTGGTTTAGTTGACGCATTTTCAAGCTTAATGCCTGGATCATAGTAGACCTGACCCGACGCCATAGCTTGAAGGTATTTCACAAAGTCTGTTCCATCACCAATCCGAATAAGGTTCCCATAGCTATATGCCAACGGGTCTTTGGTGCATATGCTTGGGATATAGACCGCTTTTGCGTGTTTCCTGTTCCAGTGGGTCATTATCTCGGCGAATCCCCACACCGCAGCCTCAACGCCATCGCGGTTTATCAGGGTGATTCCGCCGGTTGCATCAAGTATCTTTCCTGATTCCGCGTTAAATCCCTTCAGCACAATCGCCAAGGCTGTTCGTTCGTGGAATTCCCCGACTCTGTGGATTCCACCGAAATTCAGCCGGTCATCCCGTCCAGCATTACCGGACATATCGGGATAACCAAAACGACGAACAAATGCTTCCACGCCGTCGGTCTTGTAGTATCCGCCAGTTGGTTCCGGCGTCATAAGCGTAAGGACACCAACATTTATACGGGTAAAATTGGCAACTTTGTACTGTTTGACCTCATAACCAAGATAGTCCGGTTCTGACAGACTATTCGGGGTTATGCCCAATTCTGCTTCAAGGGTGAATCCGCCACAATGCGGAGCTTCACACGGCACGGTTGCACCGGTTTTATCCAAGCGGCGTGAACGTATCCGTCCCATCATGTGTATCTGCCGTAACTTGGCTAACAGCATTTCCCGTTCATTAGTCGGACGCACTCCCGACATGATTTCACGGATAATTTCGGCTTTGACTTCACTTGGTAAATCAAGAGCCGTTTCCTCAAACAGGTCAAGGCTGGCTTGCTGAAACTGTTCAATATCAATTTCACGAAGCCCGCCCAGACCGATTTCAAGGAATACCCCGGTTTTCTGGAAGTCTGTCCGTCCCGCAACTTCTCTGGCAAGGTCGGTTTCCGGGTGGCAAAGGTATCCGATAATTCTGCCATCTGGACACATTCCCATAAACAAGACCCGGCCTGGCAGACGCAGACGTTCATCCATTAAGTCGGACGGTGCTGCAGGACATCCTCTCAGAAATCCTGAAAAGCGTACTTCGGGGTATTGCGGATACATTACAAGTTGGGAGTGTTCTGCGTGGTGGGTGGAGCCGTCGTCAAGCAACCAGTGGAAGTTCAGGGAAGCTTTGTAGATATGGGTCTTAATCGGGTCAGGCGTTATTTTTTCGAACGGAATAAGGTTTATTACTTTGAAATCACCGCCGAAATAAACCTGCTGTTTTCTGTTATCATTTGCAGAAAGAATCTTTGCATATATTGTCCGACAACCCTGTTTCCGCATGAGAGCTTGTAGGGCTAATAGATTCACGGGTGGTACCTCCAAGACTATATTGCAAATCACCGGAACCAAGCCATGTAGCTATCCGGGTCATAATATCTTCAATAGGTATCCTTGTTTTGCCCTTAAGGGAACACTCCCAGATCGTCAGCACCCGCCATCCCAAAGCAAGCAAGGAAGTGGTTGCCTTCTGGTCATTAAGGCGGTTAGACGTAATCTTTGTTTGCCAGAACTCCGTCCGGGTGCCGGGAAGTCTGAATAAATGGCAGTCATGTCCGTGCCAGAAGCATCCGTTTACAAGGATTACTGCCTTATACTTCGGCAAGACTATATCCGGCTTGCCCGGTAAGTCTTTCCTGTGAATTCGGAAGCGGTATCCGCCGGCATGGAGCTGTTGGCGTAGGAAAATTTCCGGCTTGGTGTTCTTACCACGTATACCGGACATCATCCGGCTACGTGTGGCCTTATCGACTATATCCGCCACGTCATTGCCGGAATCATTTCTTCTTGGTCTTTTTCAGTTTCAACAGGTGCGGAATCATTATCCGGGCGACTTCTTCAACGACCGGGACAACAACTGCATTACCGAACTGCTTGTATGCCCTTGTGTCTGATACCGGGATAATAAAGTCGTTACCATCCATCTTATCGAAGCCCATCAATCTGGCGCACTCTCTCGGAGTGAGCCGCCGCGGGGTTTTGTTCTTGCCCATGTCGATAAGGATTTCACTGCCGTCCTTGTAATATCGGGCGGACAATGTCCGGGCTGTATCGTTCTTCCCGACCAGACCAAAGCCGAAGCCATTTCCCGCCGCCTTATGCTTGGCTGCATAATTCTGCAAATACTGCCAAAGATGGTCGGTCAGGATGTATTTCTTATCCACTTCCTTTGCTGGAAGCAGAATGTCTTTCAAGGTCTTTGCTTTCGGGTCTGGATGGATGAAGTCGTCAAAGGTGAAGTCGGTATCACCGTCAAAACCGACAATGAACACACGTTCCCTGTGCTGTGGGACAAATCCTTTTGCGTCGATAACCTTGTATTTAACCTTGTAGCCAAGGTCTTTTTCGAGGATATCCATAATGACCTTGAACGTATTACCCTTGTCATGGCGTTCAAGATTCTTTACGTTCTCCAGCAGGAACGCTGGCGGACGTAGTTCTTCCAGAATTGTGGCGATATGGAAGAACAGGTTCCCTTGGGTCTTGCATTCAAACCCATGCGGTCGTCCGAGTGCGTTCTTCTTGGATACCCCGGCAATTGAAAATGGCTGGCAGGGGAATCCGGCCAGAAGCACGTCAGGCGACTTGGGGATATGCTGACGCACTTCACCGACAATGTCGTTAATATCCCCGGTAATTTCGTGGTCATCCGGGAAGTTCGCCCTGTAGGTTTTCTGTGCGTAGCTGTCCCACTCGCAGGTAAAAATACACTTTCCGCCCTGCGACTCGAACCCCTTCCGTATTCCGCCGATACCGGCGAACAGGTCGATAAACGTAAATTTTGATTTCATTTTGGCTTTGGTTTTAATAGAAATTTTGGGGATAAAAATAGTTTGTAGCACTATTTTCCGACTGCTACAACGAGCAAATCTGTCGAGGTGTCAATGTGCCGAAATACCTGATGATTCTATTTTTACTTCTAACGGCAGTCCCAGCGTTAGGTCGAGGACCGGTCAGAACCATCGAAGGGACGGTCATAAAAATGTCTGACGGTGGCGCCATCCAAGTCGTCGATAGTCCAAGTTTTTTGGTGGGTGGCGTGACAATCTCTCAATAGAGCACGCTCTTAAGCTAGGATTTTGGGAAATACAAGGAAGTCTCTCAATAGAGTCCATTTTAACAATTTGAAAGGAAACTCGCACAAGGTCTTAGACCCATGTGAGAGAAAAGAGGTGATTTATGGCAGAAATCGGATATGCAAGAGTTTCAACATCAGATCAACACCTGGAGCCTCAGCTCGATGCTCTCCAACACGCAGGATGCGAAAAGATCTTCCAAGAGAAGCTCTCCGGATCCTCATCTGAAAATCGTCCCGCGCTTCAATCCATGATCGAATACATGCGGGATGGTGACCGGGTGACAGTTGCAAAATTGGATCGTATTGCCAGGAGTACCATCGATCTTCTTAACCTGGTTGAGATGTTCAATGAGAAAGGGGTCGAGTTTCGTGTGCTTAATATCAATCTGGACACATCAACTTCGACTGGGAAACTGATGTTGTCGATGCTGGCCGCAATTGGGCAGTTTGAACGTGAGCTGATGTTGGAAAGACAGAAGGAAGGGATTAAATTTGCGAAAGCACGCGGAGCCTATAAGGGAAGGAAACCAACGGCACGAATGAAAGCTGCTGAAGTCCGGTCATTGGTTGCAACTGGGAAAAGCAAGGCGGCTGTTGCTCGTGAGCTTAATATATCTGAAGCGTCAGTGTACCGGATTTTAGGATCTTAACAACTGTGGCTGGCCGGCTTAACACCTGGTCGGCCTTTAATCTTTCCGGCGACCAAAAATATAGCCGATCAAAAAATCATCATCTTGCGAAGCGTTCGGATCACTAGGTAGTAATGACCTGAGTCCAACTAATATCGCTGCGCCAATTACAACTCCCCAGAATATTTGCACTCCGAACCAACCTGACATTATATGCGCGAGCAGTGTAATGGATGCAGCGAGTATCACCAGTAGGGCGATCTTAATTTTTATCATAATTTCCCCCGGTCTTTTCAAACTTGATCACTTTACCTTGTTTGGGCTTTCGCCCACTGCCGGCCGCACGGTTACTTATTGAGAATGTAATTGCTCCTCTAAAAATTATTTTGTCATATGTGTTGAATGCGTTGACAACAGTCAATCCAAACGCTTCATGCATTTTTTCAGCGTCGTTATACGATTGCCCCGACTTCGTTGCGATTCTTTGTATGAATTCGCCTTTTGTTACTGTAAGTTCACTAATAGCAAGGTTTTTAGTCTCTTCTCTTAATTCAGTGTAGGTAACTGCGTAGGCTTTAAGCAATTTACCAGCAGCAATTTTTGATAAACCCGTTAATTTTGCAATTTCATCGATAGCTTCTTTTTTAGTCATGACCTTTGTTCCTTTATTTTCACATGGTAGAAATGGAGATGCTGCAATAAGATTCGCCATATTATTTAGCGCTTGTGTATTGCTTTTGCACAGTCTCTTGAGCAGGTCCAACCCCATTCCCGCATCCGGCGCACAATAATGAAGCAATTAATAATGGTAATAAATATCGCATAGTGTTCTCTCCTTAATCGTCATGCATAGTGGTGTAATAGATCGATGTCGGATCATATAATCCGCGCACCATATCGTCGTCTTCAAAGCTACTGCCGATGTGGAAATCATCATCACTACAGTAACCGTTGAACTGGTTACTGTTTGCGAGATTCGTTTCAGTAAATGTGTAACCGGATGGGGGATCAGTATTAGAGTGGTGTGGTCGGAGGTCTTTGGGGCCGTACTCTGCCAAAAAAGCGATAAAGTTTTGGAGACATTTGAATATCCACCAGAAGAAGAAAACGATGAATACAAACGCGATGAATGACATATTACACCCCCGGCCCTGCTGCGCATTCCCCAGGACCTGCGGACGCTTCTTCAGGCCCCGCTGCACACTCTCCGGGATATGCACAACCTTCAGCATCTGGGAGGTAAAACTGCTCTTCAGTGAGCACTAGGTCGTCCATTTCATCAATAATCGTGAGTGAGTCTTTCGGTCTCATGTCATTGCTCCACTGTCATCTGGTGATCCACCAGAGCGATATGACTGCCAACGCGGCGGCTGGTGGCAGAGTTTTCTGCCAAGTTGGTGTAACCGGCACTGGGCTCATCAGTTCGCTCTCTGACCATCCGTTCTTGCTTCTAAACATTACTGTCCCGTCGGGCGCGAATCTCCCGGAGATTGGTGTTATCGTCCGGCAGCTGTAGCAAACACCGAAGGCTTCAAGCCGACAATTATAAGGCCCAGGAATCAACTCACCCCGAATTGTGTCTTGCCCAAGCTCTGCTTCGCACCCTGCACACGTCACAGCGATATTGTCTATCGTTGTTTGTCCGAACTCATATGGCAGGAGTGTATCAAGCAGCGGCAGCTGCTCGATGGCTTCAGCTTTTGCTTCGTTGATCTTCTGGGCTTTCACCTGTATGTCGCATTCGTTGGTATTTTCCATGATCCGATTGTAAGAAGGAATGTGTATCTTGCCCTAGAACTTTTTTATAAGTGTTGGTAAAATAAGCGGAAAACGGAATAGTCTCTAATCTTTCTAATTTTAGACAAAAATGCCCCAGCGGGAAGGAGAAGAGGCCGCCAAGGCGAAGGTAGTTCTATAAACATTCTTATTCTCGTCTCTGATGTGTTTTAAATCGAAGTAATACTTCATTCCCTGATTCCGTTTTTACCGGCCGTAACATCATCTCAATTTTTTTACCTCTTTAATAAGCTTTACGACCGACGAAAATACATTGAGATCAGGAATTTAGGCCGCTGTTTCTGCCTGGTTGGACCTCGCTCTTTACTTTTGTCGCGTGTCAAGGGCTGCTCCCTCTGGTCTCACGAATTTTCAGGTGGCATTACCTGCACCACTGCTGTTCGCAAGGGATTCCATCGCCATCACCGTCCATTTGAGTGTTTGGGCAATTTTTTATAAAAAACATCGCTTCATCACAAGAAGTCATTTGGGAACAATGCGTTCTTCCGTCACAGCTAAATCTTTGAGCTACAGGTTCCGAGGCGACTACGGGCTTCTGAGTTGCCAGCGGCTCTGGCGTAGCTATTTGCGTTACTGGAATTGATTGAATGTCTTTATTTGTTTTTTGAAAATAGAAAAAACCAGCCAGCATAAGGGTTCCCGTCAACGTAGCAATAAACGTAGTCTTGAAAGGAAACGCCGATTTTTTGTGTACTATTGGAAATGGTCTGTGCCTTGTAATATGGGGTTGTGGGCTTTGTATACTTGAAGCCCTGACTATTTGCACAGCTCTCTTTTTCCCGTCAGGGGTTGTTTTGATAGCGAATGTTATCTGTTCACCGACCTGAGGACTTGCTGATTTGTTGGGAAATTCCTGGATGTGAGCAAAAACATCCTGGCTGCCATCTTCAGGCTCGACAAAACCAAAACCTCGATCTTGATTCCATTTTTTAATTGTTCCATTATGCCTCATTACAGATCCTTCGTTTTGGGGTTCAGTTATAAGTCTCCATTTTATTGTAGGTACAACGGGGGCGGCCATGACCGGCGGCGTTAGCCGTCAGCGTCTATGGACGTGGTTGAAAGTTCGTAGTTCCTCACCAGTTATCAAGTTCTCAACACCCGGTCCCGTCCCCCGGTGCTCCAAAGCTGTCGCCAAAGTGCATAGCATGAGTGATTGGCGACTATTCAGTTACGCCCGGCAGGGGGAGTTCCAACAAATCCCATCCTAATCCCCGGAGTGTTGCCCTTTGATCGTCGCTGACCCTATCCGTATGAATGGCAAGACACATGAGATGTTTTGGCCGGCTCACTGCTACATATAGCAGCCGCATAAATTTCCTGTTTTGTTTAACTCTCGCATTCGCAGCAGGACCCTCTCGCAAAGCACTATTCGGTGAATTTGAGTCGGGAAGTTCATGAGTTAGGTACTGCACCATGGTCCCAATGTCGAAGCAATGATTCTTCGTTTCCAAGACCAAGGTTGCATCATGCGTCTCGCCTTTTACTCCATGGATTGTTGAAAGCTCAATCTTGAACCCATCAGGGTGCACAATAGAGTTTTGTTGAGTAGGGAACAAAACATTTTCAGCTACAGTCGCCATTACCTCGGGCTGACACCCTGCGTCTTCAGCTACAAACGCAAGATAAGCATCTACATCAGGGGAGATCTGATCTAAGCTGAAGATTACACACAATTCATCTCGGACTTGCCTCCATCCCTCTTCATTGATTTGCCCACCGCACAATAGAGTGTACATGAGCTTACGGTAGCGCTCCCACTTCCCGCTGTCCTTTAGGAACCTCCTCAAGGTCTTGGGTGAGAAATGCCGTCCATCTGAATCGGTGACTCGTTCGGCTCTCAATACTTTAAGAAAGCAAGACTTGAGGAAGTTATAGCTGTCTGCCCAGTCTGCTGAAGGTGATTGATGACAGAACCTCAAAGCGTCAATAAGTGAGGACTCTTTGAAGCTTCTGCTCGTTCTGGTTTTATCGAAGTTGGACCAATAGTGGCCGATTTTAAGTTGGTCCGCACCTACCTCCAGTTGGTTTCCGACCGCTCCGACAATTTTCACAGTGAATGATTTTGATGTTTTATAACCTAGAGAAAACTGCTGTGACACCAAATTAGCGAAGGTTGGTACGACCAAGCCGACATTGTCATCATTAAATATGATAACTGTATGATTGAAAACTGTACCATTGCAGGCTTGTGTGATCCTTTCGGTGACAGTATTTTCAGAGAGATCGGATTCTAGGTTGACACAGTTAAAACTTAAGCCTTTTATTTTTGAAGCAACATCACCCCCGAATCTATGCGATTTGTTTATAACAATCATTTGATCCGCTGCTCTGCTGTTATAACTCTCGTTAGGCTCTTCGCCAGATATCCCAGAAAAAATCGCTTGATCGGGATCTCCAAACCTCTGGGTTACAACATCCCAGTCATCTGAAAAAATATTGTGTAACAAGGAGTCTTGGAACTTTTGGGTGTCCTGCATCTCGTCGATAAGAACGAAGGGAAATCGGTTGGCGATAGACCTTCCTAACGATTGGTTTTCGATGAGCGCGAATTGCGCATAAGTGTACATATCTCGAAAAAGGAAAAAACCGCGTTCATCAAGACAACTTTTTAATCTGGCAAGATCTGCATGAATCCGCGGCATACTTCTAATCCAAGTGCGGGCGTTCCTGTTAGTAGTTATGTTGCCATCTAAATCTCTGAACGTACCACTTAAGAAACTATCTTGATAGTCACCAAGCCCTTGCAGCATACCTCTAACCCATCGGAATTGATTTTGAAGTAACAGTCTGTTTGCAGCTTTGACGTACTCGCTGTTATCTACGGTTATATGATCAATGCCTTTCGATCTAAGGTAGGGAATAGCAAGGAAACGATTCACCAGTTCCTGTATGGTGCCAATGAAATGGGGAAACGCCAGCAAACGTTGAGCTTCAGCTACCCTTGATTTTTTAATTCGGTCTATTATTTCATCTTTAGCTACATTCGTGTGGGAGAGTACGCATATTCCTTGATGCTGAACGGGCCATTTGCGCGCTAGTAAAATAAGCTTTGCTGCTATTAGGGTAGTTTTACCACTGCCAGGGCAAGCCTGCACATCAATGCTGCGCATTGATTCAAGGATGGCAATTCTCTCCTGATCATCAAATACCAGCTCCTCAAGGGCAGCAATTTCTGCTATATCGGCTCTCGAAACTATCCCGTCAAAATGGATCGGCATTGGCGACCTCCTCAAGGGCCGCATCACCTATTGGAGCTGTAACATACTCAATGGCCTCTACAATGTATGGCGGTAGCTTATCTTTCAAAGCTAAAGCGTACGCTGCACTCGTTGTCTCAATAGTCTCCTCACGTCGCTCACGGACCTGCCGTTGTGGACCGCCTAAAGCCTCAAGAGCTTCAGCGATCTTCTCACTCTGCTGATTACTAAGGATATCCGCAAGGACATAGGCGAAATCCGTCTTAGACACCTTCATTTGTATAAAGGTTGCTTTTTGATCATCTGGTCCGAGAATGCCATCGATGCCTTCAGTTGAGCCTTTGACTGCCGTATAGCATTCCTCAAAAAGCCCATATCGTGCGAGGCAAAATTCAAATGTCCAGCGGTCAGAAATCAACACCTTTATGCCTTGTCTTTCAAGCGTATCTTCCCCTCCTTTGAGTTCAATCATTTTCTCTGCTATCTGTGCGGCGCGTTCAGTGGGATCGCTTTTTTCCCAATAACCTAAGTTCCCACCACGCCCACCAGTAGGTTCAATCTTATCGCGGTGCCCATAAGGGTTTGAACCGTCGCTTTTTTTCTCGGCATAAGGAGGCCACAGATCGAGATCCCGAAGAACACAGATGCGCGTCAATGGCCATGCATCGGGTTCGCCATCCTTCCCTGAACGAAGAAAAAGTCTAGCAAACCGCTTCCATGACCCACTGTTATCACACTTTACAACAGACACTCCGTAATCTTCAAAAGGCCTCCCAAGCAACCGGGCGAGTTGTGGAAGAAGAATATTTTCTCCATCTCCCTCTACAAACAGGATTGCTCTTGCAAAAAATACATTTGCCTTCGTCGCATCTAGAAACTTTCGAAGGTAGGAATAATCGTCGGGGGCCAACTCCGTCTCGCTTGGCCTAAGTGCACATGCTCTGCCACCACCGAGCATAATGACCGATGAGGGGTCTGCTTTGGAGGATAAATTAGGGCTATGCGTGGTTAGAATACACTGAATACCGTCAGGCTCTTTGTCACTTTTTACCTTTTCCAGGATGAACTGAAGGAGTTTCATCTGCAACTGAGGATGTAGATGGGCTTCAGGTTCTTCAACTAGAAGAAGGGGCAACTCCTTTCCAGATTCTTGAGCCAATAGCAGGAGTTCTGCCGCCATGAAAAGAAGATTGTGGTAACCGAGGCCATGTAACAACCGTTCCTTGGTCAACGACAAACTCAGGCCCTCTAACACGGTCCGAAGATGTCTGCGTTTCTCGGTGTCATCCAAAATTTCCAAGTCTGCAGTTTTTATTCCTGCTATGTCTATATTGGCCCCTAGCTTTGTCTTATCTTGTTCGAAAATCAATTTGTGAAGATAATGCTGCTCAATGTTTTTTGCCGAGGCTTTCAGTCCACGTTCTTCATGCAAAAGCTCAGCATTTGCCTTGGCTATAATTTCCAAAATGCCATTTACATCATCCATTACTGTCTTTGAAGAACACAAAATTTGAGACAACCGAGAAGCACGCCCTGATGACAGTTCGGCAGCTGCATCTCGTAACGGCTTTAGATAGGTGCTTGCCAAAAAGCCTCTGATTTCCGGTTCAATTGCCAGGCCATTTCCATCTATCCCTGAGCGCAACTCACTTTTTATATAGGGGTATCCGCGCCTTTCGCTGCCTGTTTGTTGGGCCTTCAGTTGGACATATAGAACGGACTTCCGCTTTGTTTCACCTGCACTGTCCAAATATTCTTCATGTGTTAAATGCTCAACAAATCGATAAGCATGTCGCTCAACATTTTCAAACTTTAACTGGACCTTGAAGGTCGAGCTGCCCTTATAAAAATCTGATTCCGAAATAAACGAACGATCAGAGGAGTTCGTTCCCAACGCATACCGTATGGCATCTATCAGTGCGGTTTTGCCTGAGTCATTCTCACCGACAAGGATGTTTACTCCCCGATTCAACTCTAAATGAAGGTTATTGAAGAGCCGGAAACACGAAATTTGTATTTCTTTTAGGTACATAGATAATGTCCTTATCCGTGCATGGGAGCGAGGGAAACGCCCATAAGATTATAGATTCTGCTGGAAAATCTTATAATCCTATGCGTGTCCCCTTGTCCTTGCCTTTCCCGATTCGATTGCATTTCTTTCATCTCGTCCAACGTGGAAAGGCTGACCAGCCAGCCCAATCATTTCTGGGTGAGCTGGTCGTGCTGTTTGTTGGTGCTAGAATTATTCATTTTTTAGGTATAGCAACTTCTACAGTATAATTGTGACCATATTTGCTAGATTTGCCTGACAAAAGGAGCAATTTGTCTTGCCTGTTATATTTGAAATCCTGCCATTCTGTTGATATTTCACAGTGGATTTTTAAATCTTCATAATTGCCTATATCAATCTTGCAGCAGTTTACTGAATGTACAAAATTGACAGGCATCTTATCATTTATAATGCTCTTACCATTGACCTTATAGTGAAGGAGCATTTCTTTGCGCTGACGGTCGTCAGTGTCTCTGAAACGGATCCCAAAGTCCGAACAAGCGTCCTTAAATTCTCGGATGTTAGATATGTTATCACTCACCTGTTATTTCCTCCTTTTCTAGTTGGAACGTCTCTCTACCTTCAAACCTCACCAGCCTGCTTCTTCGATAATATCGAGGGCAGTCCCCCTCCGAAGTCAGCTCTCTTTTGTTAGTGGGCTTTGCCAAAGATACGTTCCCACAGGTCAAAGATGCGTACCACGAAAGTCAGTATTCCGCCTCCGGCAATGAGGCAGGTAACTAGCCAATGTTCTTTTGCCCATTCGCCAATCACGGCTGGCGTAAAACCATACTGTTCAGCCCACGTTGCGTTTGTTTTGAGACTCTTGTTCGTTGTTCGCTCAAAAATATTTGCAAGCGTATCGACTTTTCTAAGTGTTGATTGATGCAGCTTTACAAACTCTTTGTTGTCAAAGGCATCCGCTTCTTGTTTGCCCGTCATGAAGTCTTTCGCTGTGATTTTATTAAGTTCAATTAGCATCTCAAGTCGAGGATGACCAATGTAACCAACTCCGTATAAGTCTACCAGTGCACGGGAAAGATCAAATTTCTTCACTTCGGATACTTGGACAGGTGTACCTCCTAGCACGCGGTACCTGTGTTCAATCGCTGCGAAGCCGTAGTTTACATCCCGCATGTTCCAGTGAACCCAACCACAGTGTTGGCGAGTGCGTAAAAAGTCAAAAAAACGATCAAGCATCTGGCGTTCAAGGATATCGTATTGTTCGGAAATTTTATCGAAGGAAACACTTTGTTCTTCGGCAATTTGGTGAATTGAAAATGAGTCTGTTTGACCCGAATCTAAATTTCGCACAGCAATAGAAGTAATACGAGGTGTTTTGCCATCGATTTTATCGTAAAAGCTTTCGCAGGAATAGTGAATCATCAAGGTTGTTGCCGCTTGCTCAAGCATTTTGTCCATCTTTGAAATAACATCCTTGCGGCGCTTTAATCTCTTTAGTTCACGACCCATAGAAGAATGTTCTCCCTGTCATATTTGAAAAATTGTTACAACGGGGTCGGCGTTGACCCGCCCGTCTTTTGGGGCGGCGTCTAACGACGTGGTTGGACGTCGCCTTTCTCTGGTTTCCAGACTTTTTGCTTACTTGTATTTGCACTCAAAATGGCTCTTATCCCACCTGCCGCCGGAGTCCAGACATTTGTCGGTCAGTAGAAGCTCTCTCACCTTTGGCCCGCCCAGGCAATACAGAAGAAATGGCACCCAGATGTAAAACAATATTGATTTCTTCCAGTTGAATTGTTTTCTGAGCCCTTTGAAGCCCATAAAGCCCGTTCCGATAAATGCTCCGCTGTATCCAAAATTTATGTAAGATTGATGTAGCCATGCTTTCGGATAATCATTGGGTGGACCACCTGATACCCAAGCACAATAAAAGGCGCTGTTTAGAAAAAATATCCCAGCCGCCAGAGACAGAATCAGGAATGTCCATCTGATAAGTTTTCTGTCTTCTTGGTTCTCTTTTCTTCTGCCTGCCGCCTCTTCGTCTCTTATGCCGTCAAGCCTGTAACCGCACGCGCACTGAATTGAAGAACCTCCGTTATCATCTGCGCCACAAGCAGGACATTTCCAGTTCATATTTTCCTCGTTCAACGGGGTGCCCCCATGACCCGCCCGCCCAGCTTTTTCGGGCGGTCGGTGTCCATGGGGCTGGTTGGGACTTCGCCTTTTTGGCCGTCGGTTTTTCTGGTTTTGTCAAGTGGGTGACCCTCGAAGGTTTTCCTCTTCTTTCTGTAAACCCCGGCGGATGGTAGACTACTTGGCCATGTATTGCCTCAATGAATCTTCATCGACTTCTTTGCCGATATACTCATCAATATTGATACCATTTCTTCTTCCGCGTGATTCTCGAAAGGCTTTAAAAATATCCGTGTAGTACGACTCGTATTTAATCATGGCAGAAGAAAGCGTTTCTGCGATTCTTGATAATGTCTTCCGAATATCGCCTTCCGACTTTATGGAGTCCCATTTGATTTCCCTGTCATAGCTGGAATAATCGCCGATGATCACCACTCGCGGCATGACATCTTTGAACCAAAACAAGTGCCCTAAGTTTGCATCAAAGTACCTATCGCGCCAATCCCAAGAGGCGGAAAACCACAGGCGTTCCTTTTGATACAGGTATTCAGGTCGCATACAGTGATTGAGTCGCACCCTGTTGAAGCCAAGTCTGATCAACTCTGGCTCAAGAACGTCGATAAATGTTTTGTCAAAATCCTTGGAAATCATTTTATCTCCAGCGACCAACGGCTTGAGGGTCTGCTGTGGAGCGTAGCGGAAACAGCAGCACCCGAGTGTTATGCGTCTTCGAGTACTCGCCCGAGTGCCATGGCAAAATGCGTGAAGTCTGGTGCAATTCGAATAGCATTGTCTATATTGATGCTCATAAATGGAATCATATAGATTGTAAATGGGGTTCCTAATCTGGTGTCAAATGCCAACATCTCTTGTCCGCCATTACTGCCAAATCCAAAAAATCCTGGATACCATTCTGAAACTTCGTAAGCTTCATTGAGTTTTAATACTTCTTCGACTGGCCAAAGCTGAAACCATCCTGGCTCAATTCCCAAATCTCCTTCGCCTCCATTGCTGAATTTTAAAAGCGAAAGATATTCATTGGGAAGTTCGATTGGGCTTTGATTCACAAGGACTTTGATTGCTTCATCGCTTGCAGGTAATTCTCGCGATTGCCATCCAACCAAACCGTCATTTATTGCTTCTAAAATTTCCATGGTTTCTTTCTTCGCATAACGGCTTAGCCGCTCACCCGCATGTCGGGTGAAGTGGCGTTGTTATGCAACTGATTCTGGTTCGCAGTAACCTTCAGGTTTATCTGCCCCATATTCAAAAAGTTCATTCAACATCTTACATGCTCTTTTCCGTGCACGTTCAGCTAAATGTGATGCACGTTCTGTATTGCCTGACACAATTTCGCGTTGAACCAAAGTTCCATGATGATTCATATGAATGAGTGATTCAGCCCACTCGGTTAACTGAACTTTGCTAATCATTATTTCATCATTCATTGGTTCTGATTCCTCTTTGCACAACGTCGTGGGCGCTGACCTGACAGCTTTATCGGTCAGGTCTAGCGGCCTTGTTGGAATACTCTATTTGTCATTCCAGAATCATCTCAAAATATCTTCAAATTACTTACGGATGGATTCTCAGGTTTTACAACTCTTTGTATTAGAAATAAAATAAAATAAATTATGTACAAAACCACACCTGCTAGGGCTACCTTGATACCGCGAGGCAAATATTTTTTTGATTTGCTGACATATTCAGAATAGCTTCTCTTTAAGACATTGTTTACCCGTATTTCATAAATTGTTTTTTGATAACCAAGAATTTGTACTTGTTTGCCAAAATCATCTTGGCACTGTGAATAACCTAAAGAAGAATATGCTATACCTGTCCTCACATCATTCACTACTATAATGAATGATTTGCCGGCACTCTTACGTTCGAGCACCCCATTCACTGCGATTAATTCGTTATATTTGGGGGGAGTCCAGCCACTAAATGAAGAATATGTCGTAAACGCAGTGAAAATACCATATGCAATAAGGCCAATGCATGTCCAATGGACAATGAGCTTTAAGGGCGGTTCATCGTTGGTCCTGATTAGTCCGATATACCACCATGGACGTTTTTTTATTTGACTTGTTAAGTTGTCCATTTATCTCTCCAACGGTTTGGCAGAACAGCGGCGTTTTTTGGCCGCTGCTTCTGACTTGTTGGACTCTCACTTTTTGCTTTTGTCTGGCGTACCACTCCGGCTGTCCCATTTAGATGATTACGACCTTGAGGGAAAGGCTCGAAGATAAGGTGACCGAAATGATTCGACAAACAGTCCCAGCTCGTGGGTTGATTTGATGGCTGATTTACATTGTATTGGGACTCCCAGATACATGTAGTAATCGTATCCAAAATGGATGTACGCCTTGCCTGGAATTGTGAATTTGGCCCATATTTCCTCTCGAAGTGCCAGCCGCGAGATGGATAAAATATCTTTGAGCTCAACGGATGTCCCTTTTATTAACTGGAAATCCGTTCCATGGTTGTCGATTGCAGCCAAGGTCATGGCTGAAATCTGGGCCTCATTCAGAAAACTTTCGATGGTGGAGATGTATGCATCTTCGACTAGCTGATAAGCAGATTGTGTAAGGAGTTTCTGAGCGAATGCTTTTCCGATGTCGGAAATTGAAGTCCAGTCTTCAGCAAGGAAGTGCCCATACTCGTTTCTAAGCAAAGGATCATACTTAGTTACTCGGTAGTGGAATAGCATTTAAAATCCTCTATATCTTCCTATGTCCAACGGCTTTGCGCTTGACCTGACGGGCGTCCTTATGCCCGTTCATGGTCTGAGCGCAGGTTATGCGTTATTCCATTCGATATGAAACGGCTCTGTCATGTCCTTTGTCCAGCCGATGATTTTATGGCCAACTTCATTCAACAATGCCGGTTCGCAGGTAAGATAGAAATGTGCTTCAGTACGGGCAGGTGGTTGTAAATTATTACTTATTTCTATTTCTAAAGCTGAATGACCAACGGAGTCATGCACGGCAGCTCTGAGCAATATATAGTTATAATATTTGGGGTCTTTTGACCCCAATTCCAACGTAACTTTGTGTTGAAGATTTTTAGGGAATGATTGAAGTTCATATGCAAATGCACTCAAATCTTTCGGGTATACATATATGTCTTGAGTTGCCATCATAAGACCGTTTGATGCCTGAATTTGTATTTGCAGCATTCCATCCGAATCTTCCCACATGTTTTCAATTTTTATAAATTGCATTACATTCCTTCCGCATAACGTGATAAGGCACACCGGCTCGGCGGGGGCTTTTTCCCGCTGACCGGTGCTGCCGTTTGTTGGATGCTCGGTCTTCTCGCCGTTCGATTGTCTGGATTTGTCAATTGCGTAGATCTGACCCTAGAAGGTTTCCCTCCTCTCCCCCTCGAAATAGCGACAAGGCACAAAAAGGGCCTAACCATTAGCTAGACCCTTTAGGTGCCGCAAAGAAACTTAATAATCACTTAAATGAGGAAAGCACCTTTTGCATGGCCTTGACCCTTCCAAGTCTAACTCTTCTTTTAATTTGCTCCAATTGCGTTTACTTCAGATTTCGATACATTCTGCTTGATATCATCAGCATTTACTTTGAATGCTTTTGCACTGTCGTCAAGAACGTTGGAAAATACTGTCTGCGCTTCGGATCTCCAACCAGTACCCGCTTTCATGCTCTTTATCACATTAATAGACGAGGGCGGGCCTGTATAATAACCAATAAAATGCTCTGTAAATGCACCAGTATTCATCCTATTTTGTTCTTTTATTACTGGTATCAATTCGACGTTAGTGGTTTTGTTTGCGTGTTTAACCCGACCTTTGATCTGCATATAATAATCGAATGGAGGGTTCCCACCGATAGAAATAAATTTCTTATACTCAGTTGTAACAATCCCGGCATCTTCATTAGTCATTTTAATATCAAAACCTCTGTCAACAAATATGCTAACGAGTGTATTTATAACTTTGTTTTGCTTAGTAGTTACTTTCGGAAGTTCATAAGACTGAACATCAATTTTTGTTACTGGAAAACTGCACCCGTTGATAAGAACTGACACAACAATACCAAACACTAAAAAGTAAACTTTTTTCAATTGCATGATCTAGCCCCCTAATTTACAAGATTGTACTTCAAGTTAAATAAGCTTGTTTCATAATAAATGGATTCTACGATGATGACCACACATCACATATCTATTAGAAAAGAGGCTGAGCACCTGGGACAAAAACTGCATAGGTCGCTCGCAATATTCTGTCAACACAACCAATTTCAAACATAGTGTGTGACCCGTAAGCCCATTTGGTGGCATTCAAACAGGCATTAACAGTAAATGCAAGCAAATTAAAATTAATTTTCAAGAAGCGTCATATATCAGCCCACGTAGTTGATTTGTTGAGTAACTGCCGAGATAGTCAACTGATCAACTACGTCCCCCCGAGACCCTGATTAACTCGTTATTGAGCGGACAGCTCTTTGTATATACCTGTAGATACAAGTATCTATATGTATATGCATGCATCTACCAGTAGATGACAACGATGTATCTACATATAGATGCTTTTACGGATAACGCCACTTATCCCAATGCATCTACAGGTATATGCTTTTCAAGTTTTGTTCCGTAATCGTCACCATATATTTCAAAAGCCTTTGGGTATCACGTTGACCCTGCTTAAGAACAAGGCGAATTTTCACAGAATATCCTGTTGTTCAAAATTTGGTAAGGAACTATACGTAAATTTTAATAAACTGCAAATTAAAATATTCATTATATTGGCCAATAAATGACCCAATTCCAGCACATCTTTTCAAACACTACCAACTCACTGCGTGCAGGTACTGGCGGCGAAGGAGGCCCGGAGTCCGTAGGACTTGGATTGAATTGATTATACCGAGATCATTACATCTTCATTCCGCCATACTAAAAAAACTTCTAAAGTCACCTGGTTGTATTGTCGAAAAGATAACTATCCTTTCATCATGTCTGTACTGCTTTTATGCAGCAGCATGATCAACTCCCACGGGAGTGTAGTTTCCAGACGATTATGTCTCGGACTTCTGATCCTGAAGCACCCGGAATTTGTCACCAAGGGAGTAGTGTATTCAAAACACATACCCCTTGAAGTGATCCTACTTAATGCCTGTACGCACTTGTGTGTGCACTACGGGCTTTTTAATACCTTCCTTTAACGCTGACCTGACAACCTCTGACCACATTTGGGCAAAATGCTTGTTTGTTTGATGGTGGGAATGTCTGGCAGTCTAACCTTCATCGTTGCATACCGGCGCTCGTTCAAGTGACTTGTGCCGGTTTCTATTCGATGTCCACTCCGCACATTGTTCTGAACCAAAACCATGACACTATGCTCTGTGCCAGCATCCGGGACTCAATGTTCTGCTGCATGCCTGGAGTTACGTTGTGGTGACAAGTGTGCCAGTCGTTCACAACTGATTTGTCTGCTGACAAATCACATTATCTGCAGCAACACAGTCAGGCACCACCGGGGAAACCGACTGCCTGCCTGTTCAAGCTTCATTGTTGCTGAACAAGTATCACCGAAGCTGAATGATGCAGGAACGGACCGCACGGTGGTCCATTCAGTATCATCGGCTTGGCCGCACAGATGATTGTCTGGTTTCTGCATAGCAGAGAGCAGGCAATCATGATGTCTAACATTGCCCCGTAGCGGCACACTGACACAAGCGCGTCACTTGCGAAATCGAGCGTGCGAGATTTCAAATGCAAGTGACGCGAAAACAAATCCAGAATCGGCTTGGTTTTTCTGCCGATTCTGCAAATGCCGTTGCCGTGACGAGTTTTGCAAAGTACTTCAAAAGCCTTCCCCCGTTTTCAAATTCCCTCTCCATTTGTGCATGAACGACTCGTCGTCATGTATACCGCTGTGCTTGTCGCGAATGCGACGCTGCTTGGTACGCCAAGCTGCAAACTGCATAGTACCCATCTGCTCCGTTGCTGCGGCATGGAGTCAGTACGGTTCGTCATCCATATGACGAGGTGCTTTCACTCAACTAAGATTGGGGCGACACAAACGCCCAGAAAGGGGATGAAAATGAAACCACTAAGCATGCAGGCACTGGAAGTAATCGGCAAAAACTGGAGCAAAAGCAGTAAAACGAGACAGGCGCATTTGCAGCACACAAAAGAGTTTGCAAACCATGTAAGTCATTCGTTCGGATTGCAAAACATTCAAAACCTTAAACCGAATCACATTGAAAACTACGTCCAGTATATGAAAACCAGCGGACTGGATAACGGTACAATGTGCAATAGGATGGCATCAGTTCGTGCATTAGCAAAAGCCATCGGCAAGCCAAACATAGTAGCCCGCGAAAATTCATTTTACGGCATTAATCGAGGAAGTCGTCAAAAGCCTCAGTTAGCAAACCAGCGTGAACTTGATCGCATCAGATCAGCAGTTGCAGACTTGGCGAATGCTGGTGATCGCGTTGCTTTGATGTGCCATGCAGCTGCTGAGTTGCGTGAGGTCTTCGGTTTGAGGGCAAATGAGTCACTCATGTCCAGTAGGCTTGTAGATACCTCCAACGGAGTAGCTTTGGAGATTGAGGGTGCAAAGGGTGGGAGGACACGGGAGCTGTTGGTCAGGAACGACGCGCAGCTCAGGGCAGTTCAGATTGTTGCACAAGTGTCAGAGGCGCTTGGTAGTGCTACTGGACGAATAATCCCCCCAGAGATGTCATTAGAGAAAGCATACAATGCCCAGCGAACGCTTTGGCGATCATTGGGAGGTACGAAATCTTCAGGTGCTAATATGCATGTAGAGCGACATAAGACGGCCCAGGAGATGAAATCCAACGGCTATAGTAATGCTGAGATTATGACACATCTCGGTCATGGCGAAGAGCGCTCTCCGTTTTGCTATATCCCAAAATAAATTCAATCAAAGCATTTAAATCGAAGCCCCCGGTTACTGGAAACTCAGCAACCGGGGGCTTTTTGCGTTTGCAGATGCGAAAACTGGACACCCTCCTGATCTATCTATTAGAGGCAAATAAATCGAGGAGAAAATTTATGAACAGAGCAATCGTAGAAGAAAAAATCAAAAAGAGCCTGCAATTGAGTTTTTCACCATCTATGCTAAAGTCCATGAAAAATTCATCCGGTGCTGACTTGCTACAACTACTAATAATCATTGAGATATATATTAAATACGACAGAACTCCGACTGACAAAAAATTTTCAGACGATGATGAAATACGAATTATTGCTGCATCTCGAAAAAAACTTATTACACTTCAAGAAAAAGTTAAAATGGAAATTGCTTCCCTGATTCTAAATAATTTTCCGGAGCAGTTAAATAATATCGTGAGAGAGATAGATGAGTCGTGTCAAAACGCTTTAGATGCGTGCGACATGTTTATGTTGTATAAGCACCGAAAAAATTACGATCCAGTGCATGAAATATATATTCACACACACAATAATCGCCGTGCTAATCAAATTTTTTATCGAATCATTGATTGGTTACGACTATGATTTTTGAAAAAGGGTGACACGGCTGGGTGACACAGCATAAAAAAAGAGGCTAGCTTGTTAGCTAACCCCTTGTTTTTATTGGCGCGCTTGGAGAGATTCGAACTCCCGACCTACGGATTCGTAGTCCGTTGCTCTATCCAGCTGAGCTACAAGCGCATAATTCACGATATGCAATCATGAAGACGGGTTTTGTATCAAAAACCATCCGGTTGTGCAAGTTATTTTTGTTATCTGTGCATTTTTTTACCTTCTTGCCGACATGTTCCAAGTAAATATACACGTTAGCGTTACAATGCAGGTATAATACGTACGTACAGTGATGTACTCTCACATAAATTCAGGAGGTGTACCATGCTGGAACTGCTTGAAAAAACTGTCATGACGGCAATTGGTGTGGCTGCTATTACCCAGAAGAAGGCTGAAGATCTTGTTGCGGAATTGAAGGATCGCTACAAGCTCAGCGAAGAAGAAGGCAAGAGCCTGGTTGACAAAATTCAATGCATCGCCAAAGAGAGCAGGGAAAAGGTTCGGGAGATGGCTGAAATTGAAGTTCAGAAGGTTGTCGACCGCCTGGGTCTCGTCTCGCGTGAAGAGTTCGACCGGCTTTCCAAAAGGGTTCAGGAACTGGAATCCCGCAACTGCGACTAGACCATGCTCCGATTTCTTCGCATAAACCGCAATATCCGCAGCATCCGGCGCTACATTAATATTGTTCGGGTGCTCAGCACCTACGGTTTTGACCAGGCATTGGAGATGCTAGGACTGACCGATGTGGTCGTGCGTAGCCGCAAACTGTTCCGCCGCCCGATTCCCGATCTGGCGCGCCTGACCTCGGCCGAGCGTATGCGATTGGCCCTGGAGGAACTGGGGCCAACCTTTGTAAAACTGGGGCAGATCCTTTCCACCCGCCCCGATGTAATCCCCCACGCCTTTGTTCGTGAATTTGAAAAACTGCAGGACAATGTGCCATGCTTCGCGTTTGAAGAGGTGCTGATCCAGATTTCTGCCGAGTTGGGCGGCCCGGTTGAACAGTTTTATAGCGAGATTGACCCCGAGCCACTGGCGGCGGCCTCGATTGCCCAGGTGCACCGGGCCCGCCTGCTGAGCGGTGAAGAGGTGGTTATCAAGGTGCGCCGCCCCGGCATCGTAAACCTTGTGGAATCTGATATCAGCGCCTTGCTGGCCCTGGCTGGGCTGGCCGAACGACATGTGCCGGGAAGCGAACTCTACGATCCGGTCGGAGTCGTGCGCGAGTTTGCTCGCACCATCCGCCGGGAAATGGATTTTACCCGCGAAGGGCACACCATCGAAAAGTTCCGCGACAACTTTGCTAGAACGCCCTGGATGCACTTCCCCCGCGTTTACTGGGAGCAGACCTCCCGAGGAATTCTGACCATGGAGTATATCTCCGGGGTCAAAGTTTCCGACAATGACAAGCTTGCCAGCCAAGGGCTGGATGGCCGACTGATCGCCCGTCGCGGTGCCGACTCCTTCCTGGAGATGGTGCTTCAGCACGGTTTTTTCCATGGCGACCTGCACCCCGGCAACGTGTTGATCCTGCCGGACAATGCAATCTGCCTGCTGGATTACGGCATTGTTGGCCGCCTGGATGACAGCCTCAAAACATTTTTGACCGATATATTGTCAGCAATTGTCAACCGGGACATGGATGAGGTAGTTTCTCTGCTGCTCTTTGCGGGGGATATTTCTGATTCCCTCGATATCCGGGCACTCAAGCGCGATCTGTTCAATTTCATCGACGGCTACTACGAAATCCCGCTCAAGGATATCGAAGTGGGACGCATGTTGATGGAATTTATAGAGATCATTACATTGTACAACATCAGGATTCCGGTTGATCTGATGCTGCTGGCAAAATCGCTGGTACTGGTGGAGGGGATGGGGCGTGCCCTTGACCCCGCCTTTGATATGGTCGAGCACCTGAAGCCTTTCATGATAAAGGCGCTTCGCAAAAAATTTTCACCCAGACGCGTCTCGCGGGATATCAACCAGATTCTGTTTTCCTACCTCAACCTGGCCCGCACGATCCCCCGCGATTTTAAAGAAATCATCAACCGCATCAATCGTAACAAATTCAAGATCGACCTGGAACACCGCGGGCTGGACAAGTTTACCGCTGAATTCGATCGATCGATCAATCGCCTCTCAACCAGCATGATCCTGGCGGCCATGATCATCGGTTCTTCAATCATCATGCACATCGACAAGGGTCCTAAAATACTTGGATTCCCGGTATTTGCCTTTATGGGCTACTCCGTCGCCGGACTTGTGGGGCTCTGGCTGGTCTACGCCATCATCCGTTCCGGCAGGATGTAATTCTGCAACACACGCTTTATTGCAGACCTCTCCCCCTTTTTTAATGGCCGAGACAGATAGTGTCGCAACCTGGTAATTTTTTTCTTTTGAACTCCATCGAGTTAGGGTATTCTCGCCTCCATAAAAACAGCTCTACAGTACACGGGAGCACGCCAGACAAGCAAGGGAGACCATCAACAATGGCAAGTCTTAACAAGGTAATGCTGATAGGGAATCTGGGAAAGGATCCGGAAGTCCGATATACGGGATCGGGGCAGGCGGTAGCAGGATTTTCACTGGCTACAAGTGAAAAATTCAAGTCTAAATCCGGAGAATGGGAAGAGCGTACTGAGTGGCATAACATTACCCTGTGGGGCAAGCTGGCCGAGATCGCCGGGGAGTATCTTTCCAAAGGAAAAACCGTCTACATCGAAGGGCGTCTGCAGACTCGCAAGTGGCAGGACAAAAGCGGCAACGACCGTTATACGACCGAGATCGTCGGAGACAAGATGCAGATGCTTTCTCCCAAAGGGGAAGGACGTCGCAACAACGAGATGTCATCCGATCCAGCCGCTAGCAACAATTATGAGGAACCTCCGTTTCAGGATGACGATATCCCGTTCTAGCGCGACCTACGTCAGCAATCTTAACAGAAGCCTACCGGACTTTGATCCGGTAGGCTTTTTACACGATTGGATTCAAGCATGAAGCACCTTCAAATACTGTTGGTAACGATCATTATTTCTGGAATGCACGTACCCTGTTTTGCCTCCTGTGACTGCGACGGATGGGTGGACAAAGGCGGCTATTGCACAAATTACATCAAATCCAGAATTCCGAATTTTCCTCTTCCGGAAAGTCATGAAGAGGCGGCCGCCCTTGTGAACAAGGGGACTGAAGCGGTTCAGGAAGGTGATGTCGCTGTCTTTCACTACAGGAATTACTGGCACTTTGCATACGTTGAAAAGGTACACCACAATACCCACGGATTGGCGACTGCTATTGATGTGAGCGAAATGAACTACGGCGGGAAGGTCTCCTTTGACGAGTTCAAGGAGACCTGGGGATCAAACGACCCGGACGAATGGAAAGAGGCACTCTGCTGCGGTATTACGGAAAACTACGAGGAAACAAGTTCTCGTAAAAATGTCCCGCTGAAAACCGTCAAGCAGATCTGGTCGCCGGATACAGTCAGTGTTCACGATTATGAAACGGGACGGCTTGCAACAGCTATCGGTAAGGTCCGGGAGGTTGTCAATCGCCTGATGGATTTTGCAGAGCGGGCATTGTGATCAGAGACCGGTTTGCATTTACAGCGGAGCAATCCCCAGTTTTTTAAGAACCATGTGATTACTCTGAATTGAGTATATCGGCGTTGTATTCGAGGTTTTTGGCGTTTCATCCAGCGCTTCGCAGACATAGCGTCCGGCCTGGGCACCCATGGAGACCCGTTCCGGTTCAAGTGCCACGGCGGCTCCTGATTTCAGATAATTTTTGGAGAACACTATCGCCGGTGTTTTGGTGGCACTGGCGAAATTAAATAGATGTTCAACCGTTTCTTGCGTAACCACTGAACTGTCCGGCAGTACCCACAGCGCATCCACCTGACCGACCAGAGTTCCCAAGGCAGCAGCCACACCCTGCGGCCCCTGAATTTCCCGCTTTTCAAGCGCAATTCCATACCCTTGCGCAATCTTTTCGGCCCGCTTGATGTAGGGAGCCATCTGCACACCGTAAACCACGCCGACTTTACGGCGATTGATCTGCTTCATAAGTGACAGATACTGTTCCGGTCGGGCCAGATAGGATATTGATTTTATGTTTCTGCCGGACGGCTGCTGTTCCAATGTCAGCACGCCAACAACCGGTGTGCGCGGAAGCGCGGCCGTTGCCGTCTGAAAGGCCTTGTCTCCCACGGCCAGCACGACTCTGCTGCGCCCTTCCCGAACAACCCTGGCCAGATCTACATCCGGAGTTTCGTTGATATAGATTTCGCGAGACGAAATAGAACAGGTCTTGCGAACTGAATCAAGCACCTCACGGTAGCCGTTTGAACGCAGGGACATGACGACCAGCATATCCTCGGCCCAGGCGTTCACTGCCACCAGGGTCAATGAACAGATCAGTATGAATATGCCTGTGCGCCGCATCAGAACCGCACCTGAATGCCGCTGTTGACGCGCAGGGGAGCATTGGGGAAAGTGGGTGATGAGCTTTGTGATCCGTTGAAAAGGTTGTGGATCCCCAGTTGCAGGGATATGTCTCCGGAACGCCAGTCGGCGATTTTCTGGGTCATGAGGAAGTCCCAGATCAGGGCGTCGGTGCTGTTGGCACTGTTCCAGTTGACATATCGGGCTACCAGCAGGGCGTCGGTCCCGTCAGCATGGTAATGGGCGTTGAGCAGCAGGTGGTGACGCGGTAGACCGGAGATGTCAGCACCGCTGTCCGAATTGAAAATGTGGGTATAGGTATAGCCGAGCCCAAAGGAGGTATTGAAAACCGGTACAGTTCGGGCCTCGATTTCAAAACCTTCACGGGTCAGGTCTTTGTTTTTTCCGGTATCCTGATCAAAGAACTTTAACTCCAGTTTAATATTTTTGGTCCGGTCGTAGAAGGCGTTGGATTTTATCCAGAGCCCCGGGATTTGGTTGGTTTCCAGACCTGCCTGAACCCTCCAAAGGGTTTCGAAATCACGACTACCGGCATGGACGGTCGGCAGGCTGTAGCCATAACCATAGGTGGCACGTAATACGGTTTTTTCGTCCAGTTTATAGATCACTCCGATATTGGGTGAGTAGGTTGAATCCAGATGGGAGTACCAATCGTAGCGGAATGAGGCGGTCAGCGTAAGGTCGCTGTTCAGGTTATAGCCGCCGGAGATGTACTCTGCCACGTTGTTGGGACGTGTAACCGTGCGGAGATTCTTCGGCGGAGGAGCCATAGAAACTTCAGAATTACGCAGGCTGCTGGTTGTGGCATCAACGCCGACTGTCAGCCAGTAGCGGTTGGTGTTTCGTTTGTAGGCAAACTGCACCCCTTCTGTTTCCTCACGAACTCCTTGAGCCTGCAGGTTTGTTCCTTGGGGAAGCGAAGGTGCCGGTGGTGGTCCCAGCGGGATCGGTGCCAGGTTAAAAATTTTGGTATCTACAGCGAGATTAAACAAATAGACCGAGGCTTCAAGTTCAGAGCTTGTGGAAAGTTTGTGCTGCAGACGGGCAATTCCGAAATAGGAGGCACCTTCATTGACTCCACGCACCGCTATCGGCTGTTGCAGGGGAAGATAGAGAAAATTCCTTTCAGTAGCTGCCCGGGCAAACAGAATGGACAGGTCCGTCGCAGATCCGACCTGCTGGGTCAGCTTGGCATAGACACCACGACCCTGGGCATCGATCCCCTTTTGGAAGCCGTTTGATTCGCGTCCGGTGGCGGCCAGAAAATATCCGGTACCGCTATCGGGACTGCTGCCGCTGAGGTTGATGTCACCGTAGCCGGTATGATTGGAGCCAAGCGCCCCGGTGATACGACCGGCCAACAGGCGATTTTTTTCCGGTTCCTGGGTGACCAGGTTGATGACGGCCCCGACCGACCGACCCCAGACCGATGCGGCCGGACCCTTAACGATTTCGATCCGCTCCAGGAATCCGACCGGAACAAAGCCGATATCGATGGCACCATCGCTCAGATTATTGAGCGGGATCCCATCCAGAGTAACCAGGGTCTGTCTGTAAGGGAGACCCTGAACCATCGGAAACGAAAGATCGGACGGCATGCGGCTCGGATAGGGCATTACACCCGGATAGTACTGCAGCACATCGTCGAGGGTGCGGGCCTGCAGCCGGGCGATATCCTCCTTGGATATGACCGTAACGTTCTCGGCAACCTCGGAAAGAATGCGGGGCGAGCGGCCGAATGTGGTCGTGGTCGGCAGGATCTCGTCACCGAACAGGGCGGCTGTCGCCTCATCAGCAGATACACTCTCTGCCGACGCGGTCAACGGAGACCACGTCATGGCGGCAAACGCCAAGACAGCGATGATCCGGCTGATCCTTGAAAGCAGTATGTGGGCTGTACCTGGCAACGACATAAATCTCTGTTCCTTGAAACTGTCTGACAATTTATTTTTTCGGCGTGGCACCATCGATCTGCTTGATAACATCATCGGTTACATCTTGGGCATCGACACCGCTGCCCAGATAGAGCAGTTCCCGTTTGATGATCACTAAAGCAAGACCTTTGGCCTTTCCCAACTCCTGGCTGGCCTGTTCGATGGCCTTGAACATCTTCTCACTGAGCTCTTCCTGCTTGGTTTTCAGCTCTTTTTCAGCTTTCAGACCAAACTTCTGAAACTCTTCCACCTTTTTCTGGAACTCTTTGGCCTTGGCTTCCCGTTGAGCCGGGGGCAGCGATTTTATCTTGGATTCCAGAGAGCTCTGCAACTTCTCCAGCTGTTTTCTCTTGGCATCGATCTGCACCTGCAGTTTTTTCTTCAGCTCACCGAACTGGGCCTGGCCAGCCTTGGCGATTTCAGATTCGGAAGCGATCCGCTCCACATCCACATGGCCCAGGCGGGCATTTGAAGCAGTCAGGGTGCTCTCAGCCGGCTTCTGGGGTTGACTTGCACCAGCTGGTGATGTGGCCGGAGTCACTGCAGCTGTTTCGGCCGCAAACGCCGATACAGTCAGTAAACATGCTGTCAGAGCTGCCGGTAATGCCGTACGAAATGCTCTCATTATCACTACCTCGATCAAGATCATGAATTTTATAAAGGCAACCAAAATAGATGTTTTCGGCTCTGGAGACAAGTTTTCTCTGATATGATCAGTAATATTTTCTTTCGTCAGACCGAGCCATCTCGACCGGTATGGCCGGTTTCGCCGCCTGACAAAGGTTTCGTCAGATGGACAACTGTTTGATCAAAGAGAAATACGACGGTTCAAAATAAAACAGCTTGACTTTGCTCCCGGGATTTTTCTAAACTGACCGAACAATTTGTAAAGGCTGTGAAAAGGAGTAGTAGTTGTTTCGGGCTTTCCAGAGAGCCGGTGGGTGGTGTGAACCGGTAAGCACGGATGATGAACTCGCCTTGGAGCCGTTCCGGTGAAATGATCTAGCCGGGGCCGTCTACCCACGTTACGGGGGCACGAGGCTGCTCAGAAATTTTCTGGTCGGCGAATTGGGTGGTACCACGGATGCTTTCAGCCTTCGTCCCTTTTGGGGCGGGGGCTTTTTTATTTTTTGCTGAAATTTCCCGGATATCCGGCATACTCGTAAAATGGATCGTGCAGTACACGAAAGGAGAGCAAAGGACATGGCAAAGGCACCGGTAAAAAAACAGAAACAGGACGACAAGCAGATCATCAGGATTTTTGACACAACCCTGCGGGACGGTGAACAGGCTCCCGGCAACAGCATGAATATTGAGGAAAAACTGCGTCTGGCCCGTCATCTCCAGAAGATGAACGTGGACGTAATCGAAGCCGGTTTCCCGATTGCATCCGAGGGTGATTTCGAGGCGGTCAAGGCGGTTGCCCAGCAGATTAAGGGCCCTGAAATTGCCGGTCTGTGCCGTTCCAGTGAAAAGGATATCGACCGGGCCTGGGAAGCGCTGAAATACGCCGGCGAGAAAGGGCGCATCCATACCTTCATTGCCACCTCCGATATCCACATGAAATACAAACTGCAAATGGAGCCGTCCAAGGTTCTGGCCTCGGCAGTCAAAGCGGTCAAACGGGCCGCCGGCTATACTCCCAATGTGGAATTCTCCTGCGAGGACGCTGTCCGTACCCGTCGCGAGTTCCTGGCCGAGGTCGTCGAAGCGGTCATTGCCGCCGGAGCCACTACCGTTAATATTCCGGATACGGTCGGCTACACCATCCCGTCCGAATACTACGATATCATCAAGTATCTGAAGGAAAATGTGCCGAACATTGACAAGGCCGTCATCTCGGTCCACTGCCACAACGACCTGGGCCTGTCCGTAGCCAACTCCATCGCCGCCATCCAGGCCGGAGCCCGTCAGGTTGAATGTACCATCAACGGCATCGGTGAGCGGGCCGGCAACTGTTCGCTGGAGGAATTCGTGATGATTCTTCGCACCCGCAAGGACATCCTCCCCTTTGCCTGCAATGTGGTCACCGAGCACCTCACCCCGGCCAGCCGACTGCTGACAAGTATCACCGGCATCGGCGTACAGCCTAACAAGGCTGTCGTAGGTGCTAACGCATTTGCCCACGAGGCAGGCATTCACCAGCACGGCATGTTGATGGAGAAGACTACCTACGAAATCATGACCCCTGAATCGGTCGGACTTTCGACCAGTTCCCTGGTACTGGGCAAGCACTCCGGCCGCCATGCTTTCAGCAAGCGCCTGATCGAACTGGGCTTCGACCTGGATGATGAACGCCTCAACAAGGCCTTTGAGCGCTTCAAGACACTGGCCGACCTGAAAAAAGAGGTCTTCGACGAGGATCTGGAGGCAATTGCCGCTGAAGAATCCCGCGTGGAAGACCGCTACAAGCTCGATCATATCACCGTAACCTGCGGTTCATTTGCGGTTGCCACCGCCACGGTGCAGATGGAGATCGAAGGGCTGACCGTCCGGACAGCCGAACTGGGCGACGGTCCGGTGGATGCGACCCTCAAGGCCATCCGCAAGCTGACCAAGAGCAAAGCCAAGCTGCTGCAGTACAACGTCGGCTCCATCACCGGCGGTACCGATGCCCAGGGCGAGGTAACCGTCCGCGTATCGGAAGGTACCCACACGGTGGTCGGCAAGGGTGCCTCCACCGACATCATCGAGGCCTCGGCCAAAGCCTACATCCATGCCCTCAACCGCCTCAACTTCAAGCAGAAACGGGTCAGCGAAGGGGTCTGAACCTCGCACCTGCCATAGCTGATCCAGAAAAGGCATCCGGGACATTCAATCTGTTCCGGGTGCCTTTTCTGTTCAGGCGCGAAAACCTTGCTTTTAAGGGGGGCGACAGATAAACTGGCTGATCAATTTTATCAAGAAACGCGGGACCAGATGACCTCACCACTTCACAAGCCCGAACTGCTGGCGCCGGCCGGCTCGCTGGAATCCTTCTTTGCAGCAATGGAAAAGGGGGCCGATGCTGTCTATGCCGGTCTGCGGGATTTTTCGGCCCGGGCCAGGGCCAAAAATTTCACTCTGCAACAGATGGAGCGCATGCTGGCCCATGCCCACGAGCGTGGCCGCAAGATCTATATCACCCTCAATACTCTGGTTAAGGAGAATGAGCTGCCACAGCTGGTGGATACTCTGGCCACGCTGCAGGCCATGCGCGTGGACGGTGTCATCGTGCAGGATCTGGCCGTGGCGCGTCTGGTTCGCAACCATTTTCCCGCGATCCCCCTGCATGCCTCCACCCAGATGACAATCCATAATACCGCCGGGGTACAGATGCTGGCGGAACTGGGCTTCGAGCGGGCGGTACTGGCGCGTGAGCTGGCTCTGGATGAAATCGCCGCCATTGTGGCGGCCACACCGGTTGAGATTGAGGTGTTTGTCCACGGCGCGCTCTGCTTCTCCATCTCCGGTCAATGTTTCTTCTCCTCCTACCTGGGGGGCCACAGCGGCAACCGCGGGCGTTGCGCCCAACCCTGCCGCCGGCTGTACGACCACCGCGGCAAACAGGGACACTTCTTTTCCACCAGTGACCTTTCGGCAATCGATATGATCCCGGAGATGGTGCGGGCCGGGGTGGCATCGCTCAAGATCGAAGGGCGCATGAAGTCGGCCGAATACGTGGCCAGCGTGGTGGAGGCCTATCGCCTGGTACTGGACGCGCCGGCACAGGGGCGCACAACCGCCATGGCCGCCGCCAAGGAGATCCTGAAATTCTCTTTCGGCCGCACCCCCACCAAAGGTTTCCTGGCGTCCCAACAGCCGGATGACATCGCCAACCCCTGGCAAAAGGGGGGCACCGGACGTTTTATCGGCCAGATCAGGAGCATCAAAGGCAAGCGCCTGCTCTTCGAAACCCGTGATGCTCTGAGCGTCGGTGACCGCCTGCGGGCCCAACCCAAAACAGACATGGCCGGCCAGGCCTGGACGGTGCGTGAAATTTTCGTCAACAACAAGAAAACCATGGAGGCCAAGGCAGGCAGCACGGTGGAGGTGGAAACCCCTTTCCGTTTCGAAGTTGGAGATTCCATCTACAAGGTATCCTCCAAGGAAGCCTTCACCCTGAGCGAGAATGCCTGCATGCGGCGACTGGAAGCTGCTCGCGGGGACAAGGTGCCCTGCCGGCTGCAGGTCACACTTGAGATACTCCCTCCCCTTCAAGGGGAGGGCCGGGGTGGGGATGGGGGAAGCGTTGCTGCCAAAACCCACCCTCACCCTAGCCCTCTCTCTGAGGGCGAGGGGACTATAAGACAGAACCTCCTGCACATCTCCGCCACCGTCTCCGGCAGCCGGCACGAATTCAGCTACCCCCTGGGCGAGCTGGAAGCGTCCCGCAGTTCCGATATGACCGGGGTGCTCACCAGCCAGTTTGCCAAAACCGGTGATACGGATTTCCGCCTGGAACTGCTGGAAGCCCCGGGTTTTCCAGCGGTGATGATCCCTTCAGCAACCTTCAAGGAACTCCGCCGTCAGTTTTATCGCTATCTGGCCGAGGCGGTTGCTGCCGGCAGCGCCGAAAAGATTGCCGAAGCCCGCAAGAGTGCCTCCAGGGATGTGGAGGCGCTGCGTTCCACCGCAAGCCGTCCGTCTGCCAGAGAGTGTCTGGCCGTAATCATGGACCTGCCGCGCGACTGGCGCTTCCCCCTGCAGCAGGGGGCTGACATCACCATTCTGGCGCTTTCAAAGGCCGCTATCCACGGGCTTTCGGCCGCTACACCCCGCATGCGCAGCTCCGAGCATCAGATTGTCTGGCAACTGCCGTTCATGATCTTCGACCGTGACATGCCGCTCTACCGGGATACGGTCCGCCAGCTGCACGGTGCCGGTTTTCGCAACTTCGAGGTAGCCAACCTGTCACACTTCGCCCTGTTGCGCGGATTGGAAGGTTTGCACATTTCCGCCTGGCATCGCTGTTTTTCACTCAATTCCCAGGCCCTGGCAGCCTGGCAGGAGCTGGGTGCGGAAACCGCCACACTCTACATGGAGGACGATTCAGTCAATCTGGCGGCCCTGCTGGCCGCCAATGTCGCCATTGAGCGGCGCATGATTGTCTATGCTCCCCTGCCGGTCATGACCACCAAGATCCGTATCAAGGATGTCCATAGCAATGTTCCGTTGCATTCGGACCGGGGGGAGGCCTACACCGTCTCCACCCGCGACGGTCTGCAGACGATTTCGGCTGCAACCCCTTTTGCGTTGACCGCCCGGCACAATGAGCTGCGCGCCCGGGGCTGCGGCTCGTTCCTGATCGATCTACGCCAGGCGCCGCGCGAATCGTGGGGTGAAATTATCTCCGCCTTCAAGTCCGGCCGGGCGATCCCCAGAACCACAGAATTCAACTACCCCACGGAACTGGTCTGAATGAGATATTTTCTGATCATCTTCGCCCTGGTCCTGGCCTGCACGTCAGAAGCGCTGGCTGCCAGAACAATTGTCGGCATGGTGCGAACCGTCTATGACGGCGACACGCTTCTGCTGGTGACCCGTGAGGAAAGCCGTCTCAAGGTGCGCTTGTACGGTGTCGACGCCCCCGAGACCCCCAAGCCCGATACCCCCGGCCAGCCATTCGGTGCCGTGGCCAAACGGACTCTGATGTACAAGATCATGGGACGACAGGTAACGGCCGAGATTGTGGACATCGATCAGTACAAACGGGCCGTGGCAGTCATCCGCTACGGGGGACGGGACATCAACCGCGAAATGGTGGCTGAAGGGTTGGCCTGGGCCTACCGCCAATACCTGCAGGGGACCTATGCATCAGAATATATCGATGCTGAAAGCCGTGCCAGAAGCAGGCGCGCCGGGCTGTGGCGCGATCCCAATCCCCAGCCCCCCTGGGAATTTCGACATAACCGTCCGGGGGATAAGCGGCGAGGCAGATCGTACCGTTAACAAGCGGCTTCCCGCTAGGAATTGCAAAACATGCCAACAAAGGGTATAAGGCTTTATCGATTAATCCCGCACAGAGCGGAAAAATTTCCATTGTTCAGAGCAACATAACCGCCAGGGTCTCATGAAACGAACCGTAACCATTATAAACATCCTTCTGGGGATTGCCATCATCGCACTTCTGGCAGCCATGGCAGCCAATGGTCTTTCCAGCCGCATTGATAAAGGAAGCGCCCCGGGAGGGAAGCTTTCTGCGCCGGCACCTGCAGTGGCTGCACCCAAAACGGAAGACCTGCTTTTCTATTCACCCATACTGGCCAACGGCCTGTTCGGCAAAAGCGCCCAGGGGGCATTGACCCCCATCATCGGGGCCACATCACCAACGGCATCGGCCGCTCCCGCTACGGCCCCCACCGACCTGCTGCTGCTCGGCACGGTTACCGGTTCATTCCGGGAAACCTTTGCTCTGGTGCGCCATACCACGAAACAGGAAGAACGGGTTTTCCGACTCGGTGACCTGGTTTTTGACGCCGGGAGATTGGTACAGGTAACCCGCGACCAGGCATTTATCTCGGTAAACGGCAAAAAGGTGGAATTACTGACCCCCATGACCCCTCCGGCCACCTCCTCTCCGGAACATGCGGGTGCCCAGCCGGGCCAGTCCGTAACATCCACGGGCGGGGGCGGATATATTATTGATCAGCGGGCCCTGAACGCTGCCCTGGACAATATCGGTCAAGCCATGACCGATGCCCGTCTGCTCCCCTCACAGAAGGACGGCAAGGTGGAAGGATTTCGGGCTTCCGAAGTTAAACCGGGCGGTGTTTTTGCCATGATCGGCATCAAAAACGGCGACGTGCTGCTGCGTCTGAATGACTTTCCCATCGATGCACCGGACAAGGCCCTGCAATCGTTCATCGCCCTCAAGGGGCAGAACCGCCTGAAACTGGACCTGATCCGGGACGGGCGACCGGCGACCTTTAATTACGATATACGCTAAATATTTACACACCTGAAACACAGAGCAACGGAGTAAATCAGGAATCACATCTGGTGTTACTAACAATTTAAGTTTCTCCGTTTCCCTGTGTTATTCAGAATGCCTATTTCAGATTTACATGGAGGCTCGATTGACTCGATACTTTAAATACATACTCTGCACCCTTCTTCTGACGGGGATTCTATCGTCATCTCCTGCTCTGGCGGCTGGCAAAGGGGTCGTGCTCAATTTCAACGAGGTGGATATCTCCACCATGGTGAAATTCATCAGTGACCTGACCGGCAAGAATTTCGTACTGGACGACCGGGTCAAGGGCAAGATATCGGTCTACTCCCCCTCGAAACTCTCCACTGAGGAGGCCTACAACGTCTTCGTCTCGGTGCTGGAGCTGAAAGGCTTTACCGTGGTGCAGAGCGGAAAAGTCGGCAAGATTGTCCCGATTGCCAATGCCCGCCAGTCCGGGTTCACCCTGCTTCCTTCAGGCGAACCTGCTCCGGTCAATGAAAATTACGTGGCGCAGGTTAACAAGCTAGAAAACATCTCGGCCCAGGAGGCCCTGGCATTCCTGCAGCCGATGATCTCCAAGGATGGCCACATTTCGGCCTTTGGACCGGGCAACCTGGTCCTGATGGTGGACTCATCCCTGAATATCCGCAAACTGCAGAACATCCTGCAGACCATTGATTCTGAACGCACCCGCGAAGGGCTCGAGATCATCTATCTGAAAAATGCGGCGGCCGAAAGCACGGCTACGACCGTTAAACAATGGCTGGTGGGCAGCGGTGATGTCAAACCGGCCGGGCAACCGGCAGCAGCCGGCGGAAGCGGTACCGGTACGGTCCTGGCCGACCAGCGCCTGAATGCCCTGCTGGTGTTCGGCAATGACAGCGTCAAACAGGCGGTGCGGGAACTGGTGGCCAAGCTGGATGTGCAGCCTCCAGAAGCCAGCAGCAAGGTCAATGTCTATTACCTGGAGAACACCGACGCCACCGAGATGGCCAAGGTGCTGGACGGGGTGGTCAAGGGAATCACCGCCCAGGCTGCCGGTCAGCCAAACACTGCCGGTGCCCAGTCTTCACCTTTTGACAGCGGCAAGGTCACCATCACCCCGGACAAAGGCTCCAACTCACTGGTCATCATGGCTTCCCCCAATGACTACAGCAATCTTGTCCAGGTCATCAAGAAACTGGACCGCCGCAGCAAGCAGGTCTTTGTGCAGGTTCTGATCGCCGAGGTATCCCTGGACAAATCCAGAGCGCTGGGCGTGCAGGCCGGAGCGGTTGCTGCCGGCGCCCTGGGCAAATATCTGCAGGGGGGCGGCATGTACGACCCCTTCGGAACCTTTGGCCAGCTCCTGGGATCGGGCACTTCCACCAATGTTGCTCTCTCCTCCCTGATCAACGAAAAACTAACAAACAGTTCCCGGCCCGTTACCGGCGTAGCCCTGCTGCAGGCGCTGGAATCCAACGGTCTGCTGAACGTTCTCTCCACCCCCAACATTCTGACAACCGACAACAAAGAGGCGGAAATCATCGTGGGGGAAAACGTACCGTTCCGCGGCTCTTCCACCCAGAGCACCTTCGGCACGACCCAGTCCGTCGAGCGTAAGGACGTTGGAATCAATTTGAAGATCAAGCCCCAGATCAGCGAAGGCGATTACATCCGCATGGATATCAATCAGGAGATCTCGGCCGTCAAGGACACGGCTACGGATGGCGCCATCGATCTGGTCACAACCAAGCGCTCGGCCAAGACCAGTGTTGTCATTAAAGATAATGACACGGTCGTAATCGGCGGCCTGATCCAGGACAGGGAGCAGGAAGTCATCAGCCAGGTTCCCCTGCTGGGTGATATTCCCGGCTTGGGGTGGCTCTTCAAAACCAAGAAAAAGACCCGCAGCAAGACCAATCTCCTGATTCTGCTGACACCCCGCATTGTCAAGGATTCCTTAGACTTGAATTCGGTCTCTGAAGGTCAACGGATCAAATTTGGCGAATCGGCCAACAAGCTCGAACCGGTCGATGTTAAGAAGGAGATTTCCGGGAAATGAGTACGGAACTGGTTCCCGATGAACTTGAAACCCTGGCCGGACGCCTGGGAATCCCCAGCCTCTCGACCATCGCTGCCGGGGATGTGAACCCGGCCCTGCTGGCCAATGTGCCGCTCAGTTTTGCCCGGGGCAACACGATCCTGCCGCTGGCAGAGCATGACGGCACGGTCACGGTTGCCATTGCCGGTGCTGCGGCCCTGCTGGCCCTGGATGAACTGAGGTTGACCTTCGGCAAACCGGTGGAGGCGGTACTGGTACCGGCAGCTCTCCTGGCTGATACGATCAACCACGTCTATGGCAGTATGTCCGGCACCTCCCGGGATGTGCTGCAGGAACTGGAAGCCGAAGACCTCTCCACAATCGCCACGGAGTTCAATGATCCCAAGGATTTGCTGGATCTGAGCGATGAAGCCCCGGTTATCCGCCTGCTCAACTCGATCCTCTCCGAGGCGGTCAAGGAGCGGGCCAGCGATATCCACATCGAACCTTACGAGCGTGACCTGCTGGTACGTCTGCGCATCGACGGCCTGCTCTACGAAAAGCTCTCACCCCCCAAGATCATTCAGGAAGCACTGATCTCCCGCGTCAAAATCATGGCCGGCCTCAACATCGCCGAGAAGCGTCTCCCCCAGGACGGCCGCATCCGTGTGATCGTAGCCGGGCGCGACGTGGATATCCGCGTTTCCATCATCCCGACCTTCTACGGCGAGCGGGCCGTACTCCGTCTGCTTGATAAGAAAAAAGGGATTCTCTCCCTGGCTGACATCGGCCTGGGGGCCCAGGGTGTCCAGCTGATGGAGCGCATGCTGACCCGCACCAGCGGCATCATCCTGGTGACAGGCCCCACCGGCAGCGGTAAATCAACAACCCTGTACGCCTCGCTCAACCGGGTCAACTCCAGTGAAAAGAACATCATCACCATCGAAGACCCGATCGAATATCAGATCAAAGGTATCGGCCAGATTCAGGTCAATCCCAAAATCGACCTGACTTTTGCCGCAGGATTGCGTTCAATCCTGCGCCAGGATCCGGATATCATCATGGTGGGTGAGATCCGCGACGCCGAGACCGCCGAAATAGCCATCCAGGCCAGCTTGACCGGCCACCTGGTGCTCTCGACCCTGCACACCAACGACGCCGCCACCGCCGTAACCCGCCTGGTGGATATGGGGATCGAACCGTTCATGATTGCATCCTCCCTGTCGGCCGTACTGGCCCAGCGACTGGTGAGGGTGATCTGTCCGCACTGCCGCGAGGAGTACACGCCGGACCAGCAGTACGCCGGTATCACCCTGCCGGAGAAGCTTTACCGCGGCCGTGGCTGCGACAAATGCTTCGGCCTGGGAACCCTGGGACGGACCGCCATTTACGAAATCATGCCGATCGATCAAGAACTCTGCTCCATGATCATCCGTCGGGCCCACGCCGGCGAGATCAAGGAATACGCCGTTTCCCGCGGCATGAAAACCCTGCGGGACGACGGACTGGTCCGGGCAGCAGCTGGAATCACCACCATTGAGGAAGTACTGCGCGTGACCCAGGACGACTATGCCGACGTTCCGTTATAAGGCATACAATGCGACCGGCTCGGCTGTGGCCGGTGTGGTCGACGCCGACTCCGAGCGACAGGCCCTGCAGCAGCTTAAGAGCAAAGGGTTGCTCCCGCGAGAAGTGGTGGAAGAGGGAACTGGTCAGGAACGTAACCGTTCCTTCTTCTTCAGGCGTGGCGTTTCAACAGCCGACCTCTCACTCCTGACCCGCCGCTTGGCCACGCTGGTCGGTTCGTCCGTGCCGCTGTTCGAGGCCATGGGGTCGCTGTACGAGCAGGAAGAAAACAGCTCGCTCAAACATATCCTGGCCCGCGTCCGCGACCGGATTGCGGAAGGGGCCTCCCTCTCTCGTGCCCTGGCGGCGGAGCCGCGCATTTTCAGCGAAAGTTATGTCAGTATGGTTGCGGCCGGCGAGGCCAGTGGCGCTCTGGACGCGGTTCTGGAGCGGCTGGCCGATTTTCTGGAAGAACAGGAACAGGTCCGTAGCCGCGTAACCGCAGCCCTGGCCTATCCGATCCTGATGGTGCTGGTGGGTGGTGGTGTCATGCTGTTCCTGCTGACCGTCGTGATTCCCAAAATCGTCGTCATCTTCGAAGACAGCAAAGCCACCCTGCCGCTGATCACGATTGCCCTGATCAAACTCTCCCATTTCCTGCGCAACTGGTGGTGGCTGATAGCCGCCCTGATGGTCGCCTGCGTGCCACTGTACCGCAAAGCCATGTTACGCCCCGACCTGCGCCTGAAACGCGATACCCTGCTCTTGAAACTTCCATTGGCAGGCGGCATGCTGCAGCGCCTGATTCTTTCCCGCTTTGCCCGCGTCCTGGGGCTGCTGCTCTCCAGCGGTGTGCCGATCATCCGGGCTCTGGAAATTACCTCGGAGGTACTGGTCAACCGTGCTTACCGGGGTTTTCTGCGGGGAGTCATGGAAGAGGTTGCCCAGGGCGGCACCCTGTCGAGCAGCCTGAAAAAGAGCCCCCTCTTTCCGCCGCTGCTGGTCCATCTGACTGGGGTGGGGGAAAAAAGCGGCGAGCTGGAAGCCATGCTGCTCAAGGCCGGCATCGCCTACGAGCGGGAGTTCAATTCGCGCCTGACACGCCTGATGGGGTTGATGGAACCGCTGCTGGTACTGGCTATGGGACTGGCGGTCGGCATCGTGGTTCTGGCAGTACTGCTACCGATCTTCGAAATGAATCAGCTGGTCAAATGACCCCATGTTCTACTCATTGGATTTGTTGGGACGCGAGGCGGCCATATGCTGCTCGCAGAAATGTGGCGGGAAATATCTGGTTGATATCTGGAATATGCGGTTATCTGGTGGAATAGCTGACGCCGCTTCCCACACAACTGTAATTTAATTCGCGTGTCACCATTCGGGAAATTTTGCCGGAAACCACGTTTATCTTGCGCACAAAAAGAACTATTTTATTGTTAAGATAACTATAGGTTCCAACCACGGCCTCGTTTTGATCGTATTCATCCTTCTTGATTTCGGACGCCTTCCGTGACAACACGACCAGGCCATTCGCGTTAAGATTAAAAAATTTGGCAAATTCTGCCTGAGTAATCTTCGTTCCACACACCGAACTCAAGCTACCTCGCATCAACTCTCCCATCAAAAGCCCCTGCGAAGCGGGCACAAACGATTGAATATCCACAAAGTCTGTAACAAGTAAGGCATACGGATTCTTTTCACCGGAGGGCAGATATCCGAACGGGTTGTCCTGTTGTGCAGTGACGGTGCCTTCGACATGTTGTTCACTACAGAGCTCAAGAGCCATATCATTAAACAGCGGTTTCAGCTCCGTTGCTTCTAATAGCTGGTTGAAGGATTTGCCATTGCATGAAGATGCGCGAAATACCGTGTTGTGCGTCGCGCATCCTGTCAAGATGAGAAGCAATGAGATGCACACCATTCCTGATTTGGTCATTCCCATCTCATTTCACCCCGTCACTGATTATTTTCATTGAGCCGTTACCGCTCTCTTTCGGCAGGAAAACGTGTGAAAGACCCCGTGCCGGCACATACTCCTGGGCAGATGAATACAGTAAGCCCGAAGAGGCATCAATCACCCTGGCATTTATGGTTATATTGCCCTCTGCCATTGAATACGTTCCGGTAACAATGCCCGATATATTATATTCTTCCTTCAACTTTTCCATTTCTCTACTGAGAGCGAATTCTCCATCAGAAGATAACTCTATGTCCTTGGTGAGTCGTATTTCTAGAATCTGCCATTTATGGACCTGGAGGCCGTGCATCAGATTCTCTGCAATCAGTCGCCCTAACTCATTAGTGTCGTTAAGCTTGTCCAGATTGGTAAAACTTGTGACTACGTATGTACCAAACCGACTGTTTCCTACGGCATTCTTGTTGAGTTGATCTGCGAGATCTTTCATGCGGTCATTAAAACCACCATGTGACGGGGGCTGGGACTCCGGCATGGATTCACTTTCCGGCATGATCAGGTATGAACACCCGCAAACCAGGAAGCAGAGACATAGCAAACATATGGAACCAGCCAGAGTTTTCATCGAACTCTCCTTTGCTGTCACGAACCGTTTAAATTCATCGTAATCCTTATTGTGCCTGAAGTTATATCATCTTATATAAAATGCTGTAAAGTGATCATAGTTGAACCCCTTGCAATATGTATCCGGCAGATATAGTTTATTCTGGCCAGCGTGAGTTTCCCGTTAAACCCGGATTCCGGACGGTAGTCCTGCAGAAAAGCAAATGGGGCCGGATGTTGTTATCAAATATGACAAAGCAGATTTAGCACGTATAATTATTTTTCCTGGTTTTCAATATGACCATCCCAGGAAAATCCAATAAAATTTGCATTACACGCACGAGGTACTTGCCATGGACTTCACGAAAATGCTGCATACCTTCACCGTTGTTCCCTCACTGACCGAAGAGCTGGCCGCCCTGCAACGCATCGCCTACAACCTGTGGTGGTGCTGGGAACCTGATGCCATCAACCTGTTCAAGCGGCTGGATACCGAACTGTGGCAATCAACCCGCCACAATCCGGTGGAGATGCTGGGTATCCTGCAGCAGACCACCCTGGAATCGCTCAAGGCCGATGAAGGTTTCATGGCCCACCTGAAGATGGTTGATGAGAAGCTCTCCGACTACCTGGGGGAACGGACCTGGTTCCAGAAGCATGGCAACGGCGACTCCAAAATGAAGGTGGCCTACTTTTCCATGGAGTTCGGTCTGCACGAGTCACTGCCGATCTACTCCGGCGGCCTGGGGATTCTGGCCGGTGACCATCTCAAGTCGGCCTCGGACCTGGGGCTGCCGCTGGTGGGGGTCGGTCTGCTCTACCGCCAGGGTTATTTCCGCCAGTATCTTAATAACGAAGGGTGGCAGCAGGAGTATTACCCGGAAAATGACTTCTACAACCTACCACTGACCCTGGAGCGGGATGAAGCCGGCAAGCCGCTGGAGATTGAACTGGAGTTCGGCACACGGAAATTCCGTGTTCACATCTGGCGGGTGCAGGTCGGCCGGGTGCCGCTCTATCTGCTGGACACCAACCTGGAATCCAACTCGCCCGAGGATCGCCTGATCACGGCCCAGCTCTATTTCGGCGACAAAGAGATGCGCATGATCCAGGAGATTCTGCTGGGGATCGGCGGTATTCGGGCCCTGCGCGCCCTGGGGATTATCCCCAACGTCTGCCACATGAACGAAGGACATGCCGCCTTCCTGGCTCTTGAGCGCATCCGCCTGCTGATGGACAAGCGCGGCCTCAATTTCTCCGAGGCCCGCGAAATCGTCAATGCCGGCAACATCTTCACCACCCACACCCCGGTGGAAGCCGGTATTGACCACTTCCTCCCCGAGCTGTTGGAAAAATATTTCAGCAGATATTACAAACAGCTGGGATTGACCCGGGACGAATTCCTCGGTCTGGGTCGTCAGGATCCCCACAACCAGCAGGAGAGCTTCTGCATGGCGGTTCTGGCCATCAAACTGGCCGGCCACGCCAACGGTGTCAGCCAGCTGCATGGCGAAGTTTCCCGTGCCATGTGGAAAAGCCTCTGGCCCGAACTGCCGGAAGAACAGCTGCCGCTCAATTCCATCACCAACGGTGTCCACACCCGCAGCTGGATGTCCAACCACATGGCCAGCTTGCTGGTACGCTATCTGGGCACCCGCTGGCTGGATGATCCCACCGACCACAATGTCTGGCGGCGCATCTCCAAGATTCCGGATGCCGAATTGTGGCGTACTCAGCAGAGCTGCCGCGAAAAGCTGGTAGATTTCGCCCGCAAGCGCCTCAAAGCCCAACTGATCAAAGTCGGTGCAACAACAAAAGAGATCGCCACGGCCGATGAAGTGCTGGATCCCGAAACCCTGACAATCGGCTTTGCCCGGCGCTTTGCCACCTACAAGCGCGGCACCTTGCTGCTGCGCGATCTGGAACGCCTCTCCCGCATCCTCAACAATCCCGAGATGCCGGTGCAGATCATCTTTGCCGGCAAGGCCCACCCCCAGGACCAGGAAGGAAAAGAACTGATCCGCCAACTGGTGCAGGTCTCCCATCAGGAGCGTTTCCGTCACCGTATCGTCTTCATAGAGGATTATGACATCGAGGTGGCCCGCCATCTGGTACAGGGGGTCGATGTCTGGCTTAACACCCCCTTGCGCCCCATGGAGGCCAGTGGTACCAGCGGCATGAAGGTGGCCTTCAACGGCGGCCTGAACATGAGCATTCTGGACGGCTGGTGGTGTGAGGGGTACCAGGGCAACAACGGCTGGGCTATCGGCAAGGGCGAGGTCTACGAGGATGTGGAATATCAGAACCAGGTAGAAAGCCGGGCGACCTACGATCTTCTGGAAAAGGAGGTCGTGCCGCATTTCTATGACCGCAGCGGCGACGGGGTGCCCCGTTCCTGGGTGGCCACCATGAAGGCCTCCATGCAGAGCCTCTGCCCGGTCTTCTCCACCGACCGCATGGTCCAAGAGTATGCCGAGCTCTCCTATATCCCCTCCTATCGCCAGTGGAGCCGCTTTGTGGCCGATGACCTGGCCCTGGCGCTTGATCTGGCCCGCTGGAAAATGCGGGTTTTCAAGGCCTGGCCTCTGGTGCGCATCGAACAGGCCGAGGCGCAGGTGTCCGACGCCGTCGCCGTGGGAAGCAGCATTCCGGTTTCGGCCCGCGTTGCGCTGGGCGATATCCCGGCCGAAGAAATCTCGGTGGAAGGGTATTTCGGCGTACTGGATTCCAAGGGTAACATCCAGGGCGGCGAAATCGTTCAGCTTGCCCATGCCGAGGATCTGGGTGGTGGTGTCCATCGTTTCGAAGGTCTGATGGAGTGCCGTTTCTGCGGACGGCACGGTTTCATGCTGCGGATCATGCCGCGCCACCCGACCCTGGGGAATATCTACGAATCCGGGTATCTGATCTGGGGATAAACAACCGACTCTTGAACCACAGAGTCACAGAGGACACTGAGAATGACTTTATCGGGGTTGCCTCTCTGCTCTCTTTCCCTCTGTGGTAAAGGGTTTACTGGTTTTTTGAGAGCTATATAAACGGTTTATCATGCCCATAAACACCGACATCCAGCAGCAGGTCTTTGACCTGCTCTCCAAAGCCTCTAACCTCTCCTTCGTCAGCGCCGACCGTGAGGCCGGTACCCGCCTCGGCCTGACGCTGACCCCCGGCCAGCGGGTGACCGCCGAAGTCCTGCAGACCCTGGCCAACAATCGCGTGCAGGTTCAGATCGGGCCGGAGCGTTTCAACCTGGATCTTCCCATGCAGGTGCGGGCCGGTCAGAACCTGGAGATGACCTTTGTCTCGGCCGAACCGCGCTCCACCTTTGCCATTACCCGCCAGGGCGTGCCGGCTCCTGCCGTAACCTTGTCGGATGCCTCGCGCCTGCTGGGACTGATGGTTGGTGGAGAGCAGAGCGTCGATCCGGCCCTGCGCCAGTCTTTGCAAAGTATCAGCAGCATGCTGAGGCGCACATCGGGCGAAGCGGGGGTGCTGGCCAACCTGATGGATGAAGCCCTGGTCTACACCCCGCAACCGACCAGGCCCCAACCAACGACTTCTGGTGGGACCCTGCTCCCCCAGAGCGGTCAAGCGACACCACCTACCAGTGAGGGAGCAGCACCGAAAACAGCACAGACCGTCACGGTACTCGGCACTCCCCAGCAGGCGATCGCCAAAGCGCTTTCTCCCGATCAGCTCCGTCTGGCGGCCTTTGAATCCAATGCATCACAGATTCTGCAGCACATCGCCCGCTCATCCCGCTCGTTCCTGGTGGAATCAACCAATCAACCGGTCACCCCGCTGCCGCTACTGCCCGGTCAGGAGGTGGATGGCGCCGTCCTGGGCACCCTGCCCGGCAACCGGGCCTTTGTCTCCGTAGCCGGCACGACCCTGGAAATGGTCATGCCCCGTGCCGTGCAGACCGACGAAATCCTGCGGCTGACATTTATATCGGCCCAGCCCAAGCCCCTGTTCGCCATCCCCCGTGTCGTCCCGGAAAGCACCCCCGGCATCCTCAGTGAGGCCGGTCGCTGGCTGAGCGTGCTGGAGCATAACCAAGGTGGTGTATCCAACCAGCAGATGTTCGTGCTGGAACGCCTCAATACCGTGCTGAAAAGCCTGCCACCCGACTCGCCGGCCTTCATCGCCTTCAAGGATGAAGCCGCCACCTACGGTTCAATTTTGCAAAAGCGGCCGCCCTCCGAACAAGCCGCCCAGACGGATCAGTCAAAGCTGACGGCCCCCGCAGCACTTGCCGTGACATCCCTGCAGAATCCTGTGCAGCAGGGCAACGGCATTGTCCTCAATGATGATATGGCCAAACTGCTGCAGGCGCTGATCAAGGGCAACCGACTGGCACTGCTGGAGTCGCTCAACCAGCAGGCCATGCCGACCACCATCGCCCCGGGCCAACACCTCAAAGGGGAAGTCCTGGCCTCATTGGGAGGCGGGCGTTTCATGCTGCAGGTAGCCGATCAGACAGTGGAACTGAGCATGCCCAAGGGCACTGCGCGGGGCGAGCGGGTCAATCTGTTCTTCATATCCAACGAACCGCACGCCACCTTTCTGCTGGCCCGTTTCGGCCGGGCGGGAGATGCCAAGGTCAGCGAAACCGGCCGCTGGCTCAGCAGTTTTCTGGGAGCCACCGCCGAACAGCTGCCGGCCCAGGCCACCCTCGGCATATTGAAAACCCTGTTGGCGGAACCACCCGTGGACTCCACCCGGGTTGGGCACATGCTGCAGCAGGGACTGCGCGACAGCGGTCTGTTTTATGAATCACATCTTGCGCGCTGGTTCGGTGGTGACTATCCGCTGGAAAGCCTCCTGCGCGAACCGCAAGGGCAGCTTTCGCGCCTGAAGCAACCACTCCCGCCCCAGATGCCCCTGTCACCGCAGGCTGAAGAGCTGGCACGAGCAACAATGAAGACCGGTTCCTTGGATGTGATGGAAGCGATGGTCAAGCGGGCCGGCATCAGTCAACTGCACGAGGGGGTGGCTGATCAACGTCTTCTGCCAGTGGTCCACGAGCAGCTGACGGCCCTGCAGAACAATCAGGTACTGTTTCGTGGCGATCTGTTTCCGGGGCAACGGATGGAGTGGAGCGTCAATGAGCGGGATGCTCACCGCAACAAGCAGGGTGGCCAAGAACGCAGTTGGGATACCTCGTTGCAGATCAACCTGCCCAGGCTGGGTGCGGTCAAGGCCAAGCTAAAGTTGGATGGTACACGGGTGTCGGTGGAGTTTCGCACCGGTGAAAGCACCTCGGCAGAGGTGCTGAAAACTGGCCGGGCGGGGTTGGCAGAACAGTTGGAGGCAGCCGGGTTGATGCCGGGAGAGATCGGGATTCACCATGACACGCCATAGCGACGAAGAAAGAAAAGCGGCGGCCCTCTCTTACAAGCAGGGCTACTACGCCCCGGTGGTGGTGGCCCACGGCAAGGGGGTCATGGCCGAGGCCATCATCGCCTGCGCCCACGAGGCCGGGGTGTACGTCCACGAATCACCCGAGCTGGTTCAACTGCTGATGCAGGTGGATACTGATCAGTTCATCCCGCCCGAACTGTACCGAGCAGTGGCCGAAATTCTGGTCTGGCTGTACGCCATGGATAACGGGTACGCGGACTGATTCAGAACTCCCCCAGCCCCTCTTATCTTAAGAGGGGGAACTAAAAACGTGCACCGTCCCTTTGTGCGTCCCTCCCCTTATCTAAGGGGAGGACAGATGGGGTTATGGTTTACCCCGACAACCCTTCCCATTCACCATAAAGCTCTTCCATGCGGGCATTCAGGGCGGCATGCCGCTCGCCGGCCTCTTTGCCCCGTTCCAGATCATCAAAGAAACCGGGCTGTCCCATCTCCTCCTCCAGACTGGCAATCTCAGATTCCGTACGGGCGATCTCCTTTTCAACCTCAGCCAGTCGCTTCTGGAGCTTTTCTTCCTCGCGCTTGCGCTGTTTTTCTTCTTCGCGGCCACGTTTGCGGTCATCATTTTTAGGGGTAAGGGTCATGGGGCCAGGGTCAAGGGGACCCTGTGAGCCAGCAGGGTTTTGAGATGTTTGACCCTTGCCCCCTGACCCTTGACCCTCTTCCTGGCCCTCTTTTTTCGCCAGATAATATTCATAATCGCCGTAATAGTTCTCCAGTGTCCCTCCTCCGACCTCCACAACGCGGGTGGCCAGACCGTTGACAAAATAACGATCGTGAGAGACGAACACCACCGTGCCGTCAAAACTCTTGAGGGCATCCAGCAGGACCTCCTTGCTAAAGAGGTCCAGGTGATTGGTCGGCTCATCCATCAACAGCAGATTGGAGGGGCGTAGCAGCATTTTGGCCAGGGCCAGACGGTTACGCTCACCGCCGGAAAGGACGCCGACCTTTTTGTTGATATCATCACCGGTGAAGAGGAAGGCACCCAGGATGTCGCGCAGTTTCGGCACCATCTCGTAGGGAGCATCGGCATACAGCTCGTCCCAGGCACTGCGGGTGAAATCCAGCACATTGGCCTGATCCTGGGCAAAATAATCCATGGAGACATTGTGCCCCATGATCCGTTCGCCCCCCTGATATTCGGCTCCGGCCAAGACCGACATGAGCGTGGATTTACCGGCACCGTTATGTCCCACCAGGGCAACCCGCTCCCCTTTCTCCACCGTCAGGTTGACGCTGCTCAAAACGTTATGGCTGCCGTAGGATTTGGTCAAACCCCTCAGCTCCAGAACGATCTTGCCGCTCTTGGGGGCCTCGGGAAAATGAAAGCGGATCCGCTTGCGTTCCGGTGGGATGACAATCCGTTCGACCTTATCCAGCTGCTTGATGCGCGACTGCACCAGCGAGGCTTTGTTGGCCTGGTAGCGGAAACGGCGGATGAAATCCTCCGTCTTCTCAATCTCTTCATCCTGCAGGCGCTTGGCCTCCCGCAGGGCGGAGACGCGCTCCTCACGCTGATCCAGATAACGGGAATAGCTGCAGTGGTAATCGGCAATAGTGTGGTTCCAGACCTCGGCGATGCGGCTGCAGACCTGATCCATGAAGAAACGATCATGGGATACCAGAATTATCGAGCCGGGATAGCTGCAGAGATACTCCTCCAGCCAGTTGCGGGCCTCGATATCCAGATGGTTGGTCGGTTCGTCCAGCAGCAGCACATCCGGGCGCTGCAGCAGCAGGCGTGCCAGGGCGATACGCATCTGCCAGCCGCCGGAAAAATCGCCGCAATCGCGATACCAGTCATCCTGCTGAAAACCCAGACCCTTGAGAACCGTGCCGATTTCGGCTTCCATGGTGTAGCCGCCCCGATGGCGGAACTGTTCCTGTAATTCTCCGTAGCGCTCCAGCATCTGTTCATGATCGGGAGCGTCGTGCGGTTGCCGCTCCAGCTCCTGTCCCAACCCGTGCAGTTCCTCCTCCATGGCCAGCAGCTCGCCGAAGGCCGAGCGGGCCTCGTGGAACAGCATACTGCCGCTGGTGACGATACCGTCCTGCGGCAGGTAGGAAGCCCGGGCACCGCGGGCGAACTGAATCTCACCGGAGGATGGTTCCGCCAGTCCGGCGATGATCTTCATCAGCGTGGATTTACCGGCACCGTTTTCACCGACCAATGCCACGCGCTCACGTTTTTTCAGGTGCCAGGAGATGTCGGTAAAGAGAGGATTTCCGGCGAAGTCTTTGGAGAGTTGTTTGAGATGTAACATGGCTGGTGTTGTAGCACACAAGCACACAGTTCAACAAGTGCACGTTTCTGGCATCAAGCAGACAAGAGATCAGAAGATGTTGAGCCGGGCCGCTGCTTCCAGATACACCTGCTGGGCGGGTGTGTTGAACTGAACGAAAAGAATTCGATCAAAACTCCCAGAAGAGGCGGCTTCCTGCGCCGCTGTCAGAGCGATTACGGCGCCGTCACGCATGGGATAGCCATACACCCCGCAGCTGATCGCCGGAAAGGCTATACTTTTGACGCCATGCTCGGCCGCGACCTGAAAACAGCGCCGGTAGGCACTGCGGAGCAACTCCGGTTCGCCATGGGCACCGTCGCTCCAGACCGGCCCGACCGTGTGAATAACGAAACGGCACGGGAGGTTATACGCTTTGGTAATTTTGGCATCACCCGTTTCACACCCCCCCAGGCCGGCGCACTCCTGCACCAGTCGCGGACCGGCGGCCTTATGGATAGCGCCGTCAACGCCCCCGCCCCCCAGCAGCGTGTTGTTGGCGGCATTGACAATCGCGTCGACGTCCAGCATGGTGATATCGGCTTGAATGATTTCGATGGTTGTTTTCATATTTTTTTGATATCAGGTTTCCATGGATTTGCAAACAGTTTTACCGATACTCAGGCGTCCAGCCTGGGCCGTTCTGCTTCTGCTCGGCATCTGCTGCGCTGTTCCTGAACCAGTGCAGGCCGGGACGATCGAATCGCAGGCCTCGACGGACGTTGTGGAGCGCCTGGGGGGTAAACTCCCCCTTGACCTGCATTTCCGTGACGAAACCGGCGCCGATGTACGCCTGGGTGACCTGATCAGCGGCCCCACGGTCATCCTGCCGGTCTATTACAACTGTACCAACGTCTGTGCCTATCAGCAGGGGCGTCTGGCCGGCACGCTGCAAAAGGTCGAGCGCCAGCCGCTGACGGATTACCGGGTGATCTCCATCAGCTTCGATGAAACCGAAACCCCGGCGATGGCCGCCCGCAGTAAACACACCTACCTGACCGCCATGCGCAAGCCGTTTCCACCGGAGGGCTGGCGCTTCCTCACCGGGGATATCAACGCCATCAAGAGCCTGACCGACGCCATCGGTTACCATTTCCAGCGTCAGGGGAAGGATTTCATCCACCCGGTGGCCAGCGTGGTGGTTTCCGGTGACGGCACAATCACCCGCTACCTGTATGGTATCACCATTCTCCCCAAGGATTTGACTCTGGCGATTACCGAGGCCAAAAGCGGCGTGGCCGGCGCCTCGATCCGCAAAATGATGGAATACTGCTTCACCTTCGATCCGGTCGGCAAAACTTATGTATTCAATCTGTTGCGGGTGAGCGCAACTGTTGTTATTCTCTGTGCGGGGGGATTGCTGGCGTTTCTTATTTTTGGTGGTAAACGGAAAGAGAATAAAAGCTAGAGGCGTGACTAATCGTTTTTCGGATCCAAGGGATTTTCAATGACCACACCTTCACCGCACACCAGCTTCTGGAATGACACCGGCGCAACCGGGATCCGCTCATGGATCTTTTCCACCGACCATAAACGCATCGGGCTGCTCTATCTCTATTCCACCTTTGCCTTCTTTCTGGTGGGAGTCCTGCTGGGGCTGCTGATCCGCATCGAACTGATGGCACCAGGGCGCACAATCATGGGGCCCCAGACCTATAATGCCGTTTTTACTGTGCATGGCGTGGTGATGATCTTCCTCTTCATCCTCCCGAGCTTTCCGGGGGCCTTCGGTAACCTGGTCATGCCGATCCAGGTCGGAGCCCGCGATGTTGCCTTTCCGCGCCTGAACCTGCTCTCCTGGTGGCTGTACATAATCGGGGCGCTAATCATTCTGATATCGCTCTTCAGCGGCGGCGGAGCCCCCGATACCGGCTGGACCTTCTACGTCCCCTTCAGCGCCCGCACCGCCACCAATGTCTCCCTGGCGGTTTTCGGGGTTTTCATCATCGGCTTTTCGGCCATCCTGACCGGCCTCAACTTCATCACCACCATTCACCGTCTGCGGGCACCCGGAATGACCTGGGATCGCCTGCCGCTCTTCACCTGGTCGCTGTACGCAACCGCCTGGGTTCAGGTGCTGGCGACACCGATTCTGGCCATCACCCTGGTACTGGTCATGGCCGAGCGTCTGCTGGGCACAGGGCTGTTCGATCCCACCAAGGGGGGCGATCCGGTCATGTACCAGCACCTGTTCTGGATCTATTCCCATCCGGCGGTTTACATCATGATCCTGCCGGCCATGGGGGTCATCTCGGATATCATCCCGGTCTTTTCCCGCAAACCGATCTTCGGTTACAGGATGATCGCCTTCTCCAGCCTGGCCATCGCCGCCGCCGGCTCTTTGGTTTGGGGGCACCACATGTTCACCAGCGGCATGAGCGACACCGCCGTACTGGTCTTCTCGTTCTTGACGTTCATCGTGGCGATCCCCTCGGCCATCAAGGTCTTTAACTGGGTCTCGACCCTCTTTCGCGGTTCGATTTCGCTGGAAGCTCCCATGCTGTTCGCGCTCTCCTTCATCCTGCTCTTCTCCATCGGCGGCTTGAGCGGACTGATCCTGGGAGCAGCAGCCACCGATGTGCATGTGCATGACACCCACTTTGTGGTCGGACACTTCCACTACGTCATGTTTGGCGGTTCCGGCTTTGCCTTTTTCGCCGCCATGCATTACTGGCTCCCTAAGTTTTATGGCCGCCGCTATGCCGAGGGTCCGGCAATCGTGGGTTGGGCTTTCATGTTCGTCGGTTTCAATATCCTGTACTTCACCATGCAGGTTTTGGGTATGCAGGGCATGCCGCGCCGTTACTATGATTATCTGCCGGAGTTCGCTACTCTCAACCTGGTGGCCACGGTTGGCAGCTGGATCCTGGTGCTTGGGCTGGCCATCATACTGATCAACCTGTTCAGAGGGCTTTTGAACGGCAAGCCGTTCGAAGGCAACCCCTGGGGCGGGGCCAGCCTGGAGTGGAGCGTTGCCACACCGCCACCGACGGAAAACTTCGACGAAGAGCCCACCGTAACACATGGTCCGTATGACTTTGGGGCGTTGAAGGGCTGGATACGCAAGAATTGATTTGAGAGACCGTTTTCACAGGAATTACTCAAGATGACCCATCCACAACATAAAGATTACGCCGGCGCCAAACTGGGCATGTGGCTGTTTCTCTTCACCGAGATTCTGCTGTTTGGTGGATTGTTTCTGCTATACGCCGTCTATCTGCGACGCTATCCCCACGAATTTGCGGCCGGGGGCCAGCAGCTCAACTGGGTGCTGGGAACCGCCAATACCGCCATTCTGCTGACCAGCAGCCTGTTCGCCGCCATGTCGGTCACGGCCATCCAACGGGGCGAGATCCGCCGCACACTTGGCCTGATCGCCGGAACAATCCTCTGTGCGGCTGGGTTTATGGTCATTAAATACTTCGAGTGGAGTGCCAAGATCGGCCACGGCATCTATCCCGGTTCCGAGCAGCTCAAGGGCGGTCCACTGGGGGAATCGGTCTTTTTCAGCCTGTACTACATGAGCACCGGCATCCACGGTTTTCATGTCCTGATCGGGGCGGGGCTGCTGACCTGGATCGCCGCCAAAGTCAAAGACGGCACGATCAACTCCGGCGACTACATCCTGCTGGAGAACGGCGCCCTGTACTGGCACCTGGTGGACCTGATCTGGATCTTCATCTTCCCGTTGTATTATCTGGTTTTGTAAGGGTAATTCCGCGGTGTTTGAATTCAAGAAATTCAGGGGCCAATCAGCTGATATAAACAGAGCTTGCGCGCCACTTTAAATGGCGCGATAATGCGAACCGTGCCATTTAAAGTGGCGGGTATAATTGACCAGGGCAAGAACTGCTAAATCTGCAACAGGATCTTTCATGCCAAAACAGATTCAACCCGAAGAACTTGACACAATCGTTCGTGCTATCGGTCTTTATCCTAAAGGTGTCGGTATTGACGCCCTTTTGACGCAGTCTGATATTGGTTTGAGTCACCGTACTCTGCAACGTCGCCTGGCGCAGCTTGTTAGATCCGGGCTCCTAGTAACTGAGGGGGCGGGGCGGGTATTATGTTACAAGGTTGCCTCCTTTGCCGCAGAACGTGTCGTACCGGCCATAAAAATGGAAGCCTCAATTGAGGGGTATATTCCGGTTTCCCCAGAAGGAAAAGAGATCCGGAATCATGTCCGGCAACCACGACAGATGAGGGTGCCGGTCGGTTACAATTCCGAATTCATCGCTGACTATCATCCTAACCAAACCTTTTACCTATCTGAAGAACTACGTGGACAGCTGCACAAGATAGGCACTCCTGAAGAAGTGGTACGACCTGCCGGGACCTTTGCCCGTGATATTCTAAACAGACTGTTGATCGATTTATCGTGGGCATCATCACAGCTGGAAGGAAACACGTACAGCCGTCTTGATACCGAACGGCTGATAGAGTTCGGCCAGGCCGCAGAGGGTAAAGATGCGGTCGAGACCCAGATGATCCTCAATCACAAGGCCGCCATAGAACTTCTGGTAAGCGAGGCTGGGCAGGTCGGATTTGACCGTACTACCATACTTAATCTGCATGCGCTCCTCTCGGATGGGCTGATGGCTGACCCGCGTGCCTGTGGCCGTATTCGTGAACGGTTGGTGGAGATAGGCGGCAGTGTTTATTTGCCGCTAGCCATGTCACAGCGGCTTGATGAATTCTTCACCGTAATTCTCGATATGGCGGCGGAGATTACCGATCCCTTTGAACAGGCATTCTTTATCATGGTTCATTTGCCGTACCTGCAGCCCTTCGAGGATGTGAACAAGCGCACCTCCCGTCTGGCAGCCAACATACCGCTGATCAGGCACAATCTCTGTCCACTCTCATTCATCGACGTTCCTGCGCAAGCGTATATCGATGCCATGCTGGGGGTCTATGAACTGCAACGGATTGAGTTGTTGCGGGATGTTTTTGTCTGGGCTTATGAACGTTCCTGCCAGCAGTATCTGGCGGTGCAGCGGCAACTGGTGCCACCCGATTCCTTCCGGTTGCGCTTTCGGAAGGAACTGACAGTGGCAATCAAGGCGATGGTCACCAATCAACGCCCTGTCACAGAAGAGTCGGTACGTGCAGTAGTTCCGGCTGGCATGCCCGAAGCTGACCGTGAACATTTTGTACGAATGGTACTGGATGAGCTTGACAACCTTTATGAGGGGAATGCTCTCCGCTTTGGGCTTCGTCCGCTGGAGGTTGCTGCGTGGAGGGATGCGGTGGGCAAGCAGGACGGTGACCAAAAATGTTGAGCCGTCAGCATTGAAGCAGGTTTGTGCGACGAACAGCAGACTGAATAAAAAATGTATTTCGTTGTTGGAGTATGTTCTGCGACCTGTCAGATAAGCTATAGGAACTAAAACAAATGAATGAACAATCACATCACATAATAAGTTATGGAAAACTGACCGCCATCTGGATCACCCTGCTGATCCTGACCGCGCTGACCGTTGCCATTACCCGTGTTGAGCTGGGGGGCTTCAAGGTTGCGGCGGCCCTGGCGGTTGCCTGTCTCAAGGCCGGGCTGGTGATCACCATTTTCATGCATATGCAGTATGAGGGGCGCCTGCTGCGCTGGTTGCTGTTCCTGGCCCTGCTTACCCTGGCCATATTTATCGGCTTCACCTTTTTTGATGTACTGTACCGCTGAGGAATTATGAATCCTGCTCGCGTCATGTCCACAACTGAAGCTGTCGACCCGGTCTTCATGTTCATCTTCGGGGCCTGTCTGGTGCTGCTGATCGGCATCACCGCTGCGATGCTGTATTTTGTCGTGCGCTACCACCGCTCGCGGGCACCGGAGGCAACCTCCACCGCCGAGGGAAATCTCTGGCTGGAGATTGTCTGGACGGCGCTTCCCACACTGCTGGTGCTGGCCATGTTCTACTACGGCTGGTCCGGCTACCTCTCCCTGCGCAACGTCCCCCCCGATGCCATGGAAGTGACCGCCACCGCCCGCATGTGGTCCTGGAGTTTCAGCTATCCCAACGGTGCAACCAGTTCCAAGCTGTACGTGCCGGCCGGCAAGCCGATCAAGGTCAACCTGGTGTCGCAGGATGTCATCCACGGTTTTTTTCTGCCGGCCTTCCGGGTTAAACGCGATGTCGTGCCGGGCATGCAGAACCACGCCTGGTTCGTGGCATCGAAACCGGGCAGCTATGATCTGTTCTGCTCCCAGTACTGCGGCACCCAGCATTCTGCCATGATTTCCACCGTTGAGGCCCTGCCCGAGGCGGAATTTGATGAGTGGCTGGAGCACAATGAACCGGGACACGCTGCATCCGGAGCGAAACATATCGATGGGCGTAAACTGGCGGAGGAAAAGGGGTGCCTGGGATGCCACACCCTGGACGGGACTCCCGGTGTCGGGCCGTCATTCAAGGGTTTGTTCGGCAGCCAGGTGAAGCTCACCAGAGATGGCAAGCCCGAAACCCATATCGCCGACGAGGAGTTTATCAAGGCTATCATTCGTAACCCGACCGGCGTTATCATCGAGGGGTTCCAGCCGGTTATGCCTGCCTTTTCCGACCTGAGCGAAGCAGAGCTTGATGCGCTGGCTGACTTTATCAAAGGTGTCAAATGATCCGCTCATTGGCACGCCTGTTTCGCCTGCGCCTGGCGCTCTTGAATGGTGTCGCTGCTGCCGGCGGAGCACTGCTTTTCCCCGTTTCTATCGATACAACCATGCTTGCGGCGCTCTTCTGCGGGGTATCCCTCCTTGCGGCCGGAGGGTCGGCTCTCAATCAGGTGCTGGAACGTAGGCTCGACCGCCTGATGGAGCGCACCCGTCTGCGGCCGGTGGCCAGCGGGGAACTGCAGCCGAAGTCAGCAGCCGTGATCGGCAGCATCGCAGTCAGTGGCGGTGCAGCGCTCATTGCCGCATCTGGAGGCCTGCTCCCTGCTGCTGTCGGCTTTGCCGGTATACTTTGGTATCTTGCGGTCTATACCCCCATGAAGCGCCACACCCCCTATGCCCTGGCAATCGGCGCACTTTGCGGAGCACTGCCCCCGGTTGTCGGCTGGTGCAGCTCTGGTGGGCAGGTCACGGATTTTCCCGTTTTGCTGCTGTCGGTCCTGTTGTACATCTGGCAGATTCCGCACTTCTGGCTGTTCCAGCGACGCTATGCAGCCGAGTACCGGGCAGCAGGTTTTCCACTTCTGGAGGATGTCACCCGGTTGAGCGGCATTTCCGGCCTGTTCACCCTCTGGATGGTTTCCCTGATATCTGCAGCCATGCTACTGCCGGCCTTCGGCATGATTCCACACAGCGCCGCTCTTTGGATTGTGCTGTTCCCCCTGCCTCTGTTTGCCATAGCCCGATACCATTCCGAGCGTATGGCATTTTCCTATTTGAATGTTTTTCCACTGCTGATTACACTGGGGATCGTAGCCGGCAGATATCAACTCTGATTGAAGCATCGTGCACTGCCAAAACAGTTGCAGAAGGTTGCCTGAATAGATACCGCCCGGTACGAATTGCCAGCTTCCATCCAACTACCGTGACTCTCCCCTCCGGAGGTTCTCGCCATGCCTTTGACCAATCGCCCCCGCATCAAGCTTAGAGGAATCCTGCTCGACCAGCCGCTCGACGGCAACGAACGCTGCCGGGAATGTGGCGGTGCCTGCTGCCGCTCCTTCTCCGATGTTGCTCTGACCTGGAGCGAGTACAAACGCCTTCAGGAGCTGGGTGCAGTCCGCCTGCAGCTCAGCCTGACCGGCCCCCACCGCCTGGTCATTGACTACAACTGTGAATTTCTTGTCAGCGGGCGTTGCTCCATCTACGAAGACCGCCCTGAAATCTGCCGACGCTTCAGCTGCGAAAACATACTTTAGCCTGGTCACAAAAAAACTCCTGCCTGACATGGGATGCCGGGCAGGAGCTCAATTTTTTGACTGGTATTGCAGGACAATCGCAGCTTACATCACGCTTTGATATCCCCTTTGATTCCGATGGTAATTTCCTTGTAGGGGATCTCCTTGCCGCAGGCCGCCAGGGCCTGGCGAGCCGCACCGGCGATGCCGCCGCAGCAGGGCACCTCCATCTTCAGCACCGTAATGCTTTTCACATCCGATTTACTGAACAGCTCCGTCAGTTTCTGCATGTAGAAATTGTTGTCATCCAGCTTGGGACACCCCATCACAACCGACTTACCCTTCAGAAAATCTTCATGGTAACCGGCATAGGCCACCGGCACACAGTCGGCGGTAATCAGCAGGTCTGCACCCTGGAAGTATGGTGCACTGGTGGATACCAGGCTAAGCTGTACCGGCCATTGACCAAGCTGACTCTGGCGGCTGCCGGTTGCCTCTTCTGCCGCAGGTTCTGCCGGACGGGCAAAGCTCATGGCGCGCGAACCGGGGCAACCGCCACCGTGATGGGGAACGGCGGCCGGGGCCGCATGCTGGTGGACCGGTGCCGGTTTTCCCTGGGCAGCCAGATGCTTTTCAACTGCAACCTCATCAAATTCATCGGCCTCGCGCTCTTCAACAGTTATGGCATCCATCGGGCACTCTCCCAGGCAGGCACCCAGACCATCGCACAGATTTTCAGCTGCCAACACCGCCTTACCGTTGATGATGGTAATGGCCCCCTCGGCGCATGACGGAACGCAATCTCCACAGCCGTTGCATTTGTCCGGATCAATTTTTACAATTTTTCTCAACATGGTGTATCTCCTTTTTCACTCTGGTTATGTTTATCAATAGACCTGAAATTGTTCAAAAAAAGTAGTGCCAGACATAATCAAGCCGTCCCCGCATCATCAGCCTGCGCCCTGAGTAGGACATGATCTCGCGGATCTTTTCCCGTTGTTTGGGAGCATAGCAGTGAATCCGGCAATGCTTGCAGCTCGGTTTCTCCGCCTCCAGCGGACATTTAAGCCGCTTGGTAATTCCGTAGGTCATAAACTCCGCACATTCAGGGCACAGTCTGCGAACCCCCAAATCCTCTGGAAGTGAAAAATCCGAGCGTTCCGCCGCACCATGCTTTCCGGCACAGTAGACCTCCACAAATTTTCCGATCAGCGCAAGATCGCTCTTCTGTTGTTTTGTCAGCATATTCATGTTTGTCATCCTGCCTTTTCACCAGCAAATCTGACATGACACAGGTCAAAAAACTGATTATTGTCAGCTGTCGTTGCGGCGAGGAATGAATGGAAACTGCAATGGGAGTACCGATCTGAAGAATCGAGAACCCGCCGTCAACTCCGTGACGGCGGGCCGGGTAGGGAAGCTATTTTACGAGACGTCGCACAACCCGCCCCACAACCAGCGGATACATATCTTCGTTACTGATATCGATAATATCAGAATCGCAGCCGCTGGCATCACATTTAGCCAGCAAGGTCCCGTCCGGGTTGCGAAAAACCCTGCGGACCGTCATGGTGCCGTCGGAATAGCGCAGCGCAAGGACTCCGCCGTTAATTGTGCTTTTACATGATGTATCCACAAACACCAGGTCACCGTCCTGGACCCAGGGCGCCATATTATCGCCAACCACCTTCATCAGCAGCAACGCCTCCGGCTGTACGCCCAGTGCATGGATCAGCCAGTTGGTTCCCGGAGCCAGCACATCCACAATCTGCGGTGACTCAAAGCAGCAAACCGCATTACCATTCGCATCGTACTTGACATAGCGCTGATAGGGGGGATTAACCCGGGGCTGTTCACTGGGCGACTGGTACTGTTCCATTGTCGGTGGTGAAACGGCGGCAGATCGGGCCGAAGCCGCCTTATTACCGGTCAGGATGTACTCCAGATCAAGCCCCTCCGCACCGCACAGCGCAACGATCGCCTCGGTCGGGATGGTGTTTCTCTGTTTCCAGTTATGAATCCTGCGCAACCCAACTCCCATAACATCGGCCAGTTCCGCATCCGTGTGGATGTTCATTTCATGCTTGATGCGACCAAGAGTATCTTTGGTATTGATCATGACATGCCCGCCGCCGGACGTTCTCAGACGGGTTGTTTCAGAAGGCGACTTACCGCTTTCGATGTAATTCTCATGTAGCTGAGACACTTTTCTATTGACAGCACTACTCATAATCGGTTAAATCCTCCAAGATACATATATTAGTATTTATTAAAAAACATATGTTAATTAGCAGAATTGTTATTGAGCATCGCGGTGACTGCACATGAAGCTTCCCATTTCGACACAACCCTGTTACTCGCCGAACGAGACAGCATTCACAAAGTATTTCATGTAAAACGGGCACATACTAACATTAATGGATGTCGTTGACAACCAATCGATACATTTTTCACAAGCTTTTGCTTTTGTCACTTTCTGCAAAGGAATTGCCCCTCCCCCCGCGACCAAAAGCACCAAAATGTTAGAGCATCAAAATTTTAATAGTGGTGAGGTTTTACACCATTTTGTAATTAGTTTTTTCTATTTATACTCCATTATGAAGTATTTTTAGTGCAGTATTCTCGCTACTATTTATATCAAAGGCGCCTCAATGTCCGAATGCATGCAGTTAGGAAAGATTATTGGTATTGCAGTGCTGCTCAGCGCATGCAGCTCGGTACCCACGGTCATTCAACCACCCGAATGGAGCTACGAAAAAGATGCCATTCAGCTTCACCTTGTAGGCGATTCCCAACTTAATCTTTATCAGAAGAAGGCCCACTCGCTGCTGATTTGTCTCTATCACCTGCGAGATCCCAACGGCTTCAATCAGCTGGTTGATGAAAAAGACGGGCTGGGGAAACTGCTGGAATGTAACCGCTTTGACCCGAGCGTCACATACACCAGGCGTGTGGTTATGCAGCCCAATCAGGAGATCAATGAATCTATGGACAGGACTGATGGAGCCAGGTACGTAGGCATCGCGGCGGGATACTACAACACCAAGCAGAACAAGTCTTCGACAATGGCCTATTCGATACCTCTAACAGGAATAAAGAAAGGCACAACTCTGGTACAAAAAACAGCACCATTGAAGATTGAACTTTATCTGGGAGCACAAAATATCACACAAATTCAGGATATTCCAACCGTCACGGCAACCATCCAGGGCAAGGAAAAGAAATGAACACACCACAACCACTCTTCTGGAATCAGGGCATCCTGCTCCAGCCGCAGCATTTCCAGCTCCTGGACCGGAACTGTCAGGGGCTACTTGTACCCTATCAGAAATATCAGCAGTCGCACTTCTGGGGAGTCGGTGGCATGACCATCCAGAAAAGCGCACTCGGGACCCGCACGTTTGCATTACAAACCGGAGAATTCATGTTTCCCGACGGCACCTTTGTATCTCTGCCGGATAACGCCTGCATTGATGCACGGCCCTTTGACGAAGGATGGATAGAAGGTGGCAAGCCCTTCACAATCCTGCTTGGTCTCAAAAAATGGCGCGAATCAGGAGAGAATGTCACCGTTCTGCCGTCTGTTGAGTCAGTTGCCACGGTTACTACCCGTTTTGTGGCCACCAGCAATCATGAAGAAGTAAAGGACCTGCATGCCGGCGGTCCTGAGGGGCAGGTACAACGACTACGCTTTGTCCTGAAGATCTTCTGGGAGAGTGAGCGTGATCAGCTGGGTGAATATGAGCTGATCCCACTCGCTCAGCTGGAGCGGTTCGGCGCGGAAATCAGACTGGCGGAGGATTTCATTCCGCCGTGCCTCTCCTGCGCCGCAGCGCCTTCACTGCAAACAGTGATACGTGAAATCAGGGATCAGGTCACGGCCCGCGGCTATCAACTGGAAGAACACAAAAGCAAACGCGGAATTCAAACCGCCGAATTCGGATCGCGTGACATGGTTTACTTTCTGGCTCTGCGGTCTGTCAATCGCTATGTCCCGCTGCTGTTCCATTACAGCGAAGCCGAACAAACCCATCCCTGGCAGGTTTATGGCCTCCTGCGGCAACTGGTCGGTGAACTAACCTCCTTTTCAGAGAGATTCAGCGTTCTGGGTGAAATGCAGGATGGCAAGAGAGCCCTGCCCGACTATGACCATCTCGCGTTGTGGGACTGCTTTTCGGCAGCCCAGGAGATGATTTCGCACCTGCTGGACGAGATTACCGCCGGGCCTGAGTATGTCATCCGCCTGGCCTTTGACGGCAGTTTCTACACCGCCGATCTGAAACCGGCCATTTTCGAGGGGCGCAACCGTTTCTATCTGGCGGTCAAAACCGAAGAGGACCCCAAAAGTGTCCTCCAGGCCCTGGAGGATATAGCCAAGCTCAGTTCCCGTGAACATATGGAGACACTGGTGTCGCGCTCGCTGCCCGGCATAGGGTTGCAGTACCTGCAGATTCCGCCGCAGGAACTTCCGCGACGAACCAACACCATCTATTTCGCGATCAATCACCACGACGACCAGTGGAGTGCAGTCAGTCGAAATTACGGCCTGAGTCTGTACTGGAGCGGCGCCGCAAGAACAACCCGATCGTGGTGGGCGAGGCCGGGGTGGGCAAAACCGCCGTGGTGGAGGGGCTGGCCCTGCGGATCGTGCAGGGGGATGTGCCCGATATCCTGCGTAACGTTTCGATAATGGGTCTGGATATGGGACTGCTGCAGGCCGGCGCCGGGGTCAAGGGGGAGTTCGAAAATCGTCTCAAGTCAGTCATCAACGAGATCAAGGCCTCGCCCACACCGATCATCCTGTTCATCGACGAGGCCCATACCCTGATCGGCGCAGGAGCCCAAACGGGGGGCGGCGATGCGGCCAACCTGCTCAAACCGGCCCTGGCGCGGGGCGAACTGCGCACCGTGGCAGCCACGACCTGGTCCGAATACAAGAAGTACTTCGAGAAGGATGCCGCCCTGGCCCGCCGTTTTCAGCCGGTCAAGCTGGACGAACCCTCGGTGGAAACAGCTGTGTTGATCCTGCGCGGGCTGAAGGAAACCTATGAACAGGCCCACGGCGTGGTGGTGCGGGACGACGCCATTGTTGCCGCCGCCGAGCTGTCCGGCCGCTACATCTCGGGACGACAGCTGCCGGACAAGGCGGTTGACCTGCTGGATACCAGTGCGGCGCGGGTCAAGATACTGCTCACCGCCAAGCCATCGATCATCGAGGACCGGGAACGGGCCATCCAGGCTCTGGAACGGGAGAAGAAGGCACTGGAGCGGGACACCCTGCACGGAGCGGATATCGACGCCGGGCGGATGCCGGGGATTGACGGGCGGCTGGCGGATTTACAGAAGGAACTGGCTGAACTGACCACCCGCTGGCTGGAGGAGCAGGGCCTGGCCCAGCAGTTGGTGAAACTGCGTCTTGAGCTGGGTGAGGTAGCTGGGCAGAATGAGATGAAAGAGCGCCAGAAAGCGATCAAGACAGAGATAGCAACCCTGACGACCAGGCTGAATAAAATCCAGGACGGTGCCCCACTGGTGCGGATCGAGGTTGATCCGGACGTGGTGGCCAAGGTCGTATCCGACTGGACCGGCATTCCGCTGGGCAAGGTTTTGCGCGACCAAGCCGGCTCGGTCATGCAGCTGGAAAGCGACCTGCGCCAGCGCATCAAGGGGCAGGACGAATCGATAAAGATCATCGGCGAAACCGTACGGGCCGCCAAAGCCGGACTGAACGATCCCGACCGTCCCCAGGGGATCTTCCTGTTGGTGGGTCCCTCAGGAGTCGGCAAGACCGAGACCGCACTGGCGGTGGCCGACCTGTTGTTCGGCGGCGATCGTTTTCTGACCACCATCAACATGAGCGAGTTTCAGGAGGCCCATACGGTCAGCCGCCTGATCGGCTCCCCCCCCGGCTATGTCGGCTTCGGCGAGGGAGGTCTGTTGACGGAAGCGGTGCGACGTCAACCCTATTCGGTGGTATTGATGGACGAGGTGGAAAAGGCCCATCTGGACGTGGTCAACCTGTTCTACCAGGTCTTTGACAAGGGGAGCCTGTCGGACAGCGAGGGGCGCGACATCGACTTCAAGAACACAGTCATGTTCCTGACCAGCAACCTGGCCTCGGAACAGATCAGCCAGCTCTGCAGCGGAGATGAACGCCCTACCCCCGAGGCACTGGGTGAGGCGATCCGGCCGCTGCTGTCACGGCATTTCAAACCGGCGCTGCTGGCTCGCATGACGATCGTCCCTTTCTACCTGCTCGATCCGTCCTTCATGAAGCAGATCGTCACCTTGCGGCTGAACAAACTGGCCGACCGTCTGATGGGAAGCCACAAGATGCAGCTCTCCTATTCGGAAGCCGTGCTGGATTGCATTGCCGAACGCTGTATCGAGGTGGAAACCGGGGCCAGGAACATCGACCACATCATGCGCGGGACAATCCTGCCGCAACTGTCGGAAATGATTCTTACGCAGATGGGGACCGACGACATGCCGGCTGTGGTTCGGCTGGATGTTGCCAAAGGTGGTGAATTCAGCATCGACTTCGGGGAAACGGCCGCAGCTGTGAAGCCGCGCAATAAGAGCGCGGGGCGGGCGGCGAAGTAATGCTGGCTAAGAAAATGGTTCCACTCACGAAAATCATAATTAGTCTTTATATCCATCTTATTGTCAGTCTCATCGTCCTTGGCCACAAATAAAATAAAACAGACATAAAATCTGAATTATCTCTTACTCGCACTCTGGGAAACCCATTACATTTCAACTCTTGTTTTTTGAACTTCATTGTACTAAGTTATGTACATACTTAATTCGCGCAGGAGATGATAACCATGAATGCCCTAACTTATACTTACACACGACAGCACTTGGCAGATGTTATGCGGGCTGTCAATGATGACCATAATCCTGTGATCGTAACCAGTCAGCGTGGCAAGCCGGTTGTCATCCTTTCTCTTGACGATTACCAAGCCTTTGAAGAAACCGCATACCTGCTTCGGAATCCGCAAGGGGCCAAGCGGCTGCTCGATTCGGTCGAAGAGCTACGTGCGGGAGGTGGTCAAGTTAGAGAGCTGATGGAATGATGATCAAGTTCTCAACTGCAGCATGGGAAGACTATCTCTACTGGCAGACGACCGACAAGACGATACTCAAACGCATCAATCTGCTTATCCGAGACATTCAGCGAGAATCTTTTACCGGTATCGGCAAGCCAGAACCGCTCAAGCATCAGCTAGCTGGTTTCTGGTCTCGCAGAATAGACAGCTGCCATCGTTTGGTCTATGCGGTCGAAGGCGATACCCTCTTGATTGCACAGTGTCGCGATCATTATTAGTATTTATGCGATTAATGGCCGTTTCCTGTCTTTTTTGAAGGGCCGATTGACAATACCGAAATATCCAATGAACCCCAAAAATCAATGCAATTCTGGATGTAAGAAAATAGAGCCCCAGTCGCTAGACTGGAGCTCTTTCTGTGAGGAGTGCTGATCAGGAAATTGATTTACAAACAGCTCTGTTGAACAGGCCCGTGGCAAGATGTCCCCAACTGATCACAAATGCGTGCAGCCTCAATCCAGCTTGTTAATCGAAATCACGGTTTTTCCCGCCGTAAACAGACCGGACTTCTGGACGACCTCCAGCAGCACCACCTCACGGGTGGCAGAGTCGTAGGCATAATCCGCCAGATAGGTGGGGGTCTGGCGGGTGTGCCAGGCTTCCCTGAGCATTGCTCCGCTCCAGGACAGGCCGTACAGGGAGTGCTTGTTGTAGGAGCGGTTGTTTCCGATGCTGAAACTGCCATCATTGCGCGGCACGATCAGGGTTCCATCTGCTAATACAGTAATGCGCTGTTCCAGAAAATTCCAGCGGTATTTGTCACTTTTAGCCCGCATCTGCGCAACGCTTTCGTAATTGAAATAGGTTTCGGAGCCACCAAATTTATCACTGCTTTTCCACAATTCGCTGCTGTCGGCAGCGTAAACGATCAGATAGCCGTCTTCATCCATGACGACCCATTTTTCTGCGCCGGAGGCATCACGGAAACGTGAGAAGCTGAAGATGGTGCCCTGGCGGGGCAGAGGGCGACTGTTCTTGGTTTCAAAACGCCGGCCGTTCTTTGTCAGTTCGGCCACATCGTTTTGGTAGGCACCTGCAGAACTCAGGGCCTGGACGAAGATTGCGCGATCCTTGAGATCCGCTCCGATGCCGCGATACAGCCAGGGCTGCCCTTCGACGATCAGCTCCAGACCGTTGTCGATCGGCTGGTAAATCCGCGAACCGACCGATTTGCGGTCGATGATGGAGACATATACTTCCGGGGTGCCGTCCTTGTCCAGGTCGGCCGAGTCGATGGCCAGGATCTTGGCCGAGGCGGGCAGGGTCACTTCGGCCACCTGTTTCAGCTCGACCCCTTTGCGCAGATAGCGGATGGTGCGCTCGCCGGCTACGAAAATCTCACGCTCGCCGGAGGGCAGGGTACGCCCCAAAGCGACGGAGGTATAGACACCGCTCAGCGGTTCACTGCTCCAGATACCGGGGACGTTCTGGCGGGGAGCATCGGATTTGACGAGGTAGCTCCCTTCCTCTTTAACCGGAGGGGCTTCAACTTTGTAGGCGGTCGCTGCAGGCGCCGGCTTGGTGACAACTGGGACGGGAACCGGCCCAACGACCGGGGCAGCCGGGACAACTGGTATGCTGGCGGGCAGAGGTGTGACAACAACCGGAGCTGGGGAGAAGGGAACAGATTTGGCCAGCTCCCGATCAACCTTCTGGGCCAGTCGCCCGATGACCAACAGCAGTTCATCCTGGCTTTCACCCTGTTCGAAGACCTTGCTGATGGCTCCGCTGGTGCTGTTTTTCAACTGAACATCAACACTGAACATTTTGCCGAACTGGGCATAGCTGCCGTTCAGCAGTATCTCGGCTTTTTCCGCTTTTTCCTCCAGCTGGATCTGTTCCTGATTCAGTCGGGAGGCCAGCAGACCCTGCAGGGTGCTCTTCAATTCGTCCTTGTTGGCGGTACCAACGACGTTGAATTCTGCCACATAGGTTTTCAGCGGGGCGGCGAGCGATGCTGGTGGTGCCGAGAAAAGGAACAGCGAGGCAATCAGTGCAAAAAAAATGGTGCGCATAGGTACTCCTTTGATAACAGGCTCTGCAGAATGCCTTGTTTATACCTAACCAATGTTGTATCCGTAAATGAAAAAATATGCCGTCGAGATGCTCATGGGGCATCTTCCCGTGGTTGCGGCGCGCCGTCAATTATCCCACTGAAAGTCGAAGCGACATGACCGAATCCAGTAAAGGAACCATATATGCCCTGCTGTCAGTGGCGATGTTTGCAACACTCGGCACCGGTTTCAAGGTGGCCGTCAACCATCTGAACAGCTATTCGGTGGTCGTCTGGATGGGTATCTTTGCGACACTGGCCCTGTTCCTGTATCTGGCCGGCCAACGGGAGCTGCACCGCATAGCCGAAGAGTTGCGGCGGCGGCCGTTCTTTTTCCCCTTGGCCGGGGCCGTCGGCCTGGGGGTGCAGCAGATTCTCTGCCTGCGGACCTATGAACTGATCCCGGCCAGTCAGGCTGTGATTCTGCACTACACCTATCCCCTGATGATGCTGGTGCTGGCCCGTCTGATCTTTCGGGAAAAGTCCGGATGGAGGGCGATTGTCTGCGTCCTGCTCGGTTTCGGCGGGGTCTGCCTGCTGGTTCTTTCGGGGGGCAGCCTCGGAGATATGCGGTTTTCTTCCGGCGTGGCCGTAGCACTGGGGACGGCCTTTTCCTTTGCCCTGTTCTGCGTGCTGATCAAGCACGCCAGCTTTTCCATTACGGCCGGCATGTTTCTTTTCAACCTCTTTGGACTGCTGTTCCTGCTGGCCCTGCTGCCGTTCTACCCCATGCAGTGGCATCCCGAACCAAAGACGATGGCACTGCTGGCCTATCTGGGGGTGTTTCCAACGGCAGCGGCCTTTATCCTCTGGAACCGGGCCCTGCGTATGATCCCCACCGGACGTTCTTCCAACTGCGCCCTGATGGTACCGATCCTGTCGCTGGTTTGCATCGCCCTGGTGTTAAAGGAACAGATTACCGGCATGCAGGCGGTCGGGATGGGTATCGTGCTCGGTTCGGTCTTCCTGAATGTCCGCCTGGCACAGCGTTCCTGATTTTCAGAGGACACATCCGTTCCAGACCATACCGCTACAGAATCACATTGACGATGAATTAGGCGAATGATACAGTTTTCGCCTTAGCAGTAATTGGATAGACCAATTACTGTTTCGGGTAAATTATCCCACATCAATTGTCCGGAGGCGTACGATGAAGAAGAGTTTCAAGCTGATTGTCCCGTTCCTGCTGCTGTCCCTGTTGGCTGCTTCGGCAGCCCTTGCGGCAGAACCGTCCAAAAAGGTTTTGATCGGTGTTTCCAAGATCGTTTCCCACCCAGCCCTGGATGCTGTTGTGAAAGGTCTGCAGGATGAACTGGCCGCCCAGAAGATTAATGCCGACTATGACCTGCAAAATGCCAACGGCGACATCAACGCAGCCGCTTCAATCGCTAACAAATTTCAGTCCGAGAAGGTCACGTTGGCAGTAGGCGTGGCGACCCCGACCTCGCAGTCGCTGGTGAACACCCTCAAGGGCATTCCGATTGTCTTCAGTGCCGTCACCGATCCGGTCAAGGCCGGCCTGGTGGCCTCCCTGAAAAAGGGTGACAAGAACGTAACCGGCGTATCCGACATGACCCCGGTTAAACAGCAGATCGAACTGCTGCTGAAGGTTAAAAAGGTCAAGCGTCTCGGCCACATCTACACCAGCTCCGAGGAAAATGCCGTTGTGCTGGCCGGGATTGTCAAACAGGTCTGCAAGGAAATGGGCATAGAATTCGTAGAAACCACCGTCTCCAAGTCGTCCGAGGTCAAGCAGGCCGTGCAGGCCATCATTCGCCGCGTGGACGCCCTCTACATCAGCACCGACAACACGGTTGTTTCGGCCATGAGCGCCGTCACCGATGTGGCCATGAAAGCCAAGGTGCCGATCATGTCGGCCGACCCCAGCTCGGCCGAGAGCTATCCCGTTCTGGCTGCCTGGGGCTTTGACTACTACAAGATGGGTCGCACTACCGGCAAGATCGTCGTTGATATCCTGAAAGGGAAGAAGCCGGAGCAGATCCCGACCCAGTTTATGACCAAGACCAGCGATGTCGACCTGCTGATCAACCTGGATGTGGCCAAGAAACTGGGCTTGACCTTCCCCAAGGATATTGTCAAATCCGCTAACAAGGTTGTTGAAAACGGTAAGCTGACCAAGAAGTAATCAGCAATCAGATCTATCGCCGGGCGTCCACATGCGCCCGGCGTTTTTATTTCCACAACAGAGGACACACGGCACAGCTATGATCGAAGGAATACTGGTAGAAGGACTGATTTACGGCATCATGGTTCTGGGGGTCTTCATCACCTTCAGAATTCTTGATTTTCCGGACCTGACGGTGGATGGCTCGTTCCCGCTGGGGGCCGCCCTGATGGTGCAATGCATCCTGCTGGGCACCAATATCTGGCTGGCGCTGCTGGTCGCTTTCATCGGCGGGGTTCTGGCCGGGGTGATCACCGCCCTGATCCACAACCACCTCAAGGTGCCCAACCTGCTGGCCGGCATCCTGACCATGACCATGCTCTATTCCATCAACATCCGCATCCTGGGGAACCGCGCCAACGTGCCGGTGCTCAAGCAGGAGACCATCCTTTCCAAGATGACGGAAATGTTCAGCGGTATCATCCCGGAAGAGTACGTCATGCTGGTGTTTTTCCTGATCATGGTGGGGGTCATCAAGATTCTGGTGGACATGTTCTTCCGCACCGATCTGGGCATGACAATGGGCGCCATGGGGAATAACGAACAGATGGTCATCTCCCAGGGGGTCAATCCCAAGACGCTCAAAACCATCGGTGTCGGTCTGTCCAACGGCCTGGTGGCCGTCTCCGGTGCCTTTGCCGCCCAGTATCTCGGTTTTGCCGATGTGGGACTTGGCCAGGGTATCATCATCTCCGGCCTGGCCTCGGTCATGATCGGCGAATTCCTGGTGATGAAGAGCAACCGCATCGGCGTGCTGACCGTATGCGCCATCACCGGTTCAATCCTCTTCCACGCGGTTATGTATCTGGGCCGTTATTACGGGTACATCATCAAGATGACCCCCAACGACCTCAATCTTATCAAGGGCATCCTGATTATCGTTCTGCTGGTTGTGACCCAGAGCAAGAAGCTGAAAAAGGCTGCCATCAGGGCAATGGTGGACAAATGATCACACTCAAGAATGTATCCATGGTGTTCGGCCCCGGCACGGTCAATGAAAACCGGGCCATCAACGGCATCAATCTGAAAATCAACGAAGGCGATTTCATCACCGTCATCGGCAGCAACGGCGCCGGAAAATCGACCCTGTTCAACCTGATCGCCGGCACGATCATCCCCAGCGACGGCAGCATTTCACTGGGTGAACGCAACATCACCAACGAGCCGGAATTCAAACGGGCCCGCTACATCGGCCGCATCTTCCAGAATCCGCTGCTGGGCACCGCTTCCAACATGAGTCTGGAAGACAACATGATGATCACCTACAAGAAGGGCTTCAAGTGGCTCAAGCGCAGCCTGAACAATCGCATGCGCGACTACTTCCGTTCGGAACTGGTCCAGCTGAGAATGGGGCTGGAAGAGCGCATGAAGGAAAACCTGGCCATGTTTTCCGGCGGCCAGCGCCAGGCCCTGACACTGCTGATGATGGTGCTTTCCAAACCCGACCTGATCCTGCTCGATGAGCATACCGCCGCCCTGGATCCCAAAAATGCCGAGATCGTTCTGGAACTGACCCACAAATTCATCCAGGATTATAAATTGACCTCCATGATGATTACCCACAACATGAGCCACGCCATTGAGTTCGGCAATCGCCTGTTGATGATGGACAAGGGCGAGATTATCTTTGAAGCATCCGGGGAGGAGAAAAAGGCCCTGACCGTGGAGAAGCTGATCGAGAAGTTCCATCAGATCCGCCATAAATCCTATGAGAACGATCGGACCCTGCTGGCGGAAGAGTAGGATATAGTTGTTTTCTTGAAATAAAAAGGCTCTTCGTCGTCTTGAGTGGGTAATGGTATAATCAGTCCTTAATCCATTACCCGGAGGTTTTACTGATTTATGCAACCTGAAGACCTTTTTGGTATGGCCCTTGGCATAGTCCCACCTTGGGAAGTCACAGAGGTGAGTTTTTCCAAGGAGTCCAATCGTCTCGATATAACGATCGACTTTCAGCGTGGGGCAACCTTCTCATGCCCGGTTTGCGGTGCCACTGCTCCTGCTTATGACACCACCGAGAAAACATGGCAGCATCTGAACTTCTTCCAGTATGAAGCCTATCTGCACGCCAGAGTCCCACGGGTTAACTGTCCCAACGAAGGCTGTGGCATAAAGCAGGTTCAGGTACCATGGGCTCGTGCCGGTTCTGGCTTTACCCTTCTGTTTGAAGCTGTAGTAATGACCATGGCCCGAGATATGCCGGTGAATGTCATGTCCAGGCTGTTATCGGTTACAGATACCCGCTTGTGGCGGGTAATCAACGCCTATGTGGAAATGGCCAGAGCCAAAGAGGATTTCTCCGACGTCAAGCGTATCGGCATTGACGAAACCTCTGTCAGAAAGGGCCACAATTACGTCTCGTTCTTCTTCGATCTTGACAAGAAGAAGCTCCTGTTTGGAACCGAAGGCAAAGACAGCGAAACCATCAAGACTTTTGTCGCCGACCTCAAGAAACATGGCGGCGATCCGGAACAGATAACCGATGCGGCAATTGACATGTCAAAAGCCTTCATCAAAGGAGTGAAAGAGCTTCTGCCAAACGCTGCCACGACATTCGACCGATTTCACCTCATCAAGTTGATGAATGACACGATGGGCAAAATCAGGGCTGACGAGGCCCGGCAGTTTCCAGAGATGCTGAAGAAGAGTCGCTTTCTGTTCCTGAAAAACCCTGAAAATCTGACAGCCGAAGAACAAGAACGACTTGATACCATGGTTGCCAACCAGTGTCACAAAAGCGTCGAGGCGTACACGCACAAGTTGAACCTACAAAACGTCTACTTTGCCGAAAGCCGCCAGGAGGCTGAAACACTCTTGAAGCAATGGCTCAGGAAAACCAGCAAAAGCACGATCGGACTTATTCAGAAGATGGCCAAGACAGTAATGAATCACTGGGATGGTATCTTGAGCTACTTTGACAGCGCATTGACGACCGGCTTCCTGGAAGGCATCAATAGCTTGATCCAGTCAGCCAAAGTAAGAGCTCGTGGATATCGTAACCCACGTAACATGATTTCCATGGCCTACCTGATTGCTGGTAAGCTCAAATTCAACAAGCTATATGCTCAACCCACTTGAAACGACGAAGAGCCAATAAAAAGCGCCGTACAGTCCTGCTGTATGGCGCTTTTTTATTCCTTCTCCATCCGGGAAAGGGCTAGGGTGGGGGAGGTTTTGAAGTCAGTTACTCCTGTTTCTCCTCCATGTGTGCATTGAAGCGGCGTACATGCTCCAGTGCCGTCTCCCGGGCCCGCTCGGCGTCACCTGCAGACACCGCCGCAATGATATCCTGCAGGTCCGTCAGGTTCTCCTGTACCCACCCCTTTTTCCACGGCAGATAACTTTCATAATACGTGTGAATATTATGGTACACGCTGGTCAGGACGGCAATATACAGCGGATTGCCGCTGATATGCGCCAATGCCATATGGATCTGTTCGTCAACCCGCACAAAGGCATCCCACCCCTTGCGACCCTCTTTAAGGTGCCCTTCCGCTTCACCCAGCAGTTCCTTCAGCTGTGCACGATCCTTTTCACCCGCCCGCTGGGCGGCCAGGGCAGCAACACCACCCTCCATCCCTTCGCGAAACTGGGCCAGATCACGGAGCGAGACGGCCCGGTTGCGAATCAAAAGGCCAAGGTTTTCGCTGAGATTTTCACTGTTAACCTCGCGGATGATGGATCCGCCGGCCACGCCGGTGCGAATCTCGATCAACCCCTTCTGCTCCAGTACCCGCAGCGCTTCGCGCAGGGTGCCGCGGCTGATGCCGAACTGCTCCTTCAGATCCCGCTCGGCCGGTAGCTGACTGCCCGGCTTGAGGGTCCCCTCCATGATCGCTTCCTGAATCTGTTCGACCACATCCTGGTAGGCTTTGTTCTGTTTAACGGTCTTAAACATGCGACTTCCTTCATTATTTTTGATAGAATCGGCGTATGGACTAAATCATGACAATGGTCGAACCACAGTATCATTTGGCGGTCTACTTGACAAGCCTGTGATGGGTAAATCAGTAACATTTTAGCTAGTTGAGTATTATTACTTGACTGATTCTACCGGATATTTTACTAATGGTCTAACCATTGGCACTAAGCGTCATCATATACAGAAGGAGTACTCCCATGGAAAATGCACACCTCAACAGCAAAATCATCGCCCGCGGCAAGGATTTTTTTTCCACCGTAGCTGGCGAAAAACCGTCGCTTTTCAACAAAGGGGCCTGGATGGGCAAGGTCATGGACTGGAGCATGCAGAACGAGCAGTTCAAGATCCAGATGTTCCGCTTTGTGGATGCCTTTCCTTCCCTGACAACCGGCAAGTTGCTGACCGACCATATCCGTGAGTACTTCGGCGAAGAAAAGGACATGCCCCCCGTGCTGCAGACCGGGGCCAAGATGGCCGGCATGCTCGGTTCGCTGGGTGGCGCGGTGCTCAACAAGGTTATCTCCGCTAATATCCAGGAGATGGCCCGCCAGTTCATCGTGGGTGAAAATACCAAGGAGGCCGTCAAGAATATCGAGAAGCTCCGCAAGGAGGGCTTTGCCGCCGTGGTGGATGTGCTGGGCGAGGCAACCCTGACGGAGAAAGAGGCCGAGGAGTACGTCAACACCTATCTGGAGGTACTGGAGAGTCTGAAGAAGGAACAGCAGGGGTGGAAGGGGCTGCCGGGGAAGGGCGGCAATCCCGACCTGGATTGGGGACACGCACCGCGCATCAACGTGGCAGTGAAGCCGACGGCGCTGTTCGCCCTGGCCAATCCCCAGGACTTTGAAGGTTCGGTGCAGGCCATGCTCAGGCAGATGCGCCGCATCGCCGCCAAGGTGGTGGAGGTCGGTGGCTTCCTCTGCATCGACATGGAATCCTATCGTCACAAGGATATCATCCTGGAGCTGTACCGCCGTCTGAAACTGGAGTACCGCGACTACCCCCACATCGGCATCGTCCTGCAGGCCTACCTGCGCGATACCGACCAGGACCTGGACGATCTGCTGGCCTGGGCCAAAGCGCAGAATACCCAGATTTCAGTCCGCCTGGTAAAGGGGGCCTACTGGGATTACGAATGCGTCAAGGCCAAGCAAAACGGCTGGGCCACCCCGGTCTGGACGATCAAGGCCGAAAGTGATGCCGCCTATGAACGCCAGTCGCGCCTGATTCTGGAAAACCACCAGATCTGCCACTTCGCCTGCGCCTCCCACAATATCCGCTCCATTTCGGCGGTCATGGAGATGGCTCAGGAACTGAATGTTCCGGAATCACGCTACGAATTTCAGGTGCTGTACGGCATGGCCGAACCGGTCCGCAAAGGGATCCTCAAGGTAGCCGGTCGCATCCGCCTCTACTGTCCCTACGGTGACATGGTGCCCGGCATGGGCTATCTGGTACGCCGGCTGCTGGAAAACACCGCCAACGAATCCTTCCTGCGCCAAAGCTTTGCAGAGGATGCCCAGATCGAACGCCTGCTGGAAGACCCGGCTGTTACAGTCGAGCGCGAACGGGGTGAGCGGACTAAAAAACCGCGGAAGAGCCACAGTGGACCGGGAGGGCTAACCCGTTTTGATAACGAGCCGATGGTTGATTTCACCCGGGCCGATCACCGGACCGCCTTCCCGGCAGCGATTGCCAGTGTGCGGTCGCAGCTGGGCAAGACCTATCCATTGTACATTGACGGCAAGGAGGTCGTTACCGGCGAAAGCTACAGCACCCTCAACCCCAATAAGCCCAGCGAGGTGCTGGGTAAAATCAGCCAGGCCGGCACCGCTGAAGTCAGCCAGGCGATTGCCGCCGCCAAGAAGGCCTTTCCGGCCTGGCGCGACACACCTCCCCACGAACGCGCCCAGTATCTCTTGAAAGGAGCCGAAGCAGCCCGCAAACGTACCTTCGAACTCTCGGCCTGGCAGGTGCTGGAAATCGGCAAGCAGTGGGATCAGGCCTACGCCGATGTGACCGAGGCCATCGACTTTTTGGAGTATTATGCCCGCGAAATGATCCGTTACGGCGAACCGCAGCGGGTCGGCCATGCCCCCGGCGAGGTCAATCAGTATCTGTATGAACCCAAGGGGATCGCCGCCATCATCTCCCCCTGGAACTTCCCGCTGGCCATCAGCCTGGGGATGGCCTCGGCCGCCATTGTGGCCGGCAATCCGGTGGTTTTCAAGCCCTCCAACATCACCGGCATCATCGGCTGGCACCTTGTAGAAATCTTCCGCGCCGCCGGTCTGCCGGCTGGGGTGTTCAACTATGTTCCAGGAAAAGGCTCCGTCATCGGCGATTATCTGGTGGATCATCCGGATGTGTCCCTGATCGCCTTCACCGGTTCGGTGGAGGTCGGTCTGCGGATCATAGACCGGGCCGCCAAGGTCCATACCGGCCAGCGCAACGTCAAAAAGATCATCTCCGAGATGGGTGGAAAAAATGCCATCATCATCGACGACGATGCCGACCTGGATGAAGCGGTGCCCCATGTACTCTACTCTGCCTTCGGCTTCCAGGGGCAGAAGTGCTCGGCCTGTTCCCGCGTGATCGTGCTGGATGCGGTCTACGACAAATTTGTGGAGCGCCTGGTGAATGCCGCCAAGGTGTATCAGGTAGGTCCATCGGAAGATCCTACCTACACTATGGGGGCCGTCTCCGATGCCGGGGCCATGAAGACCATCAAGGAGTATATCGAGATCGGAAAACAGGAGGGTAAACTGCTCTATTCCAGCCCGGTTCCGGGTAGTGAAGGGTATTGGGTGCCCATGACGATCATCGGCGGTATCACACCGGAGCACCGCATCGCCCAAGAGGAGATCTTTGGACCGGTACTGGCGGTCATGCGCGCCAAGGATTTCGATCAGGCCATCCAGTGGGCCAACTCAACCCGCTTTGCCCTGACCGGCGGGGTATTCAGCCGCAGTCCGGAGCATCTGACCCAGGCCCGCCGGGAATTCCGTGTCGGCAACTTGTACATCAACCGCAACAACACCGGCGCACTGGTAGGTCGCCAGCCCTTCGGCGGTGGCGCCATGTCGGGTGTCGGCACCAAGGCCGGTGGCCCCGATTACCTGCTGCACTTCATGGACCCGCGGGTTGTGACAGAAAACACCATGCGACGGGGATTTGCTCCGATTGAAGAGGATGATGACTGGATGGAATAAACCTTACAACAGCAGTTCATTAACACAGAGCCACAGAGAACACGGAGAAAGCAAAGGCTTTAGATCTAAAACAAGAAATCCTTTTGGTAGGCAATTATTCCGTTACTAAAGCTAAAACCATCAGATTTTTACTCTGTGTTCTCTGTGTCTCTGTGTTTTAAAAAAAAATTTAGGGTTACTCTGTTTTCTGAGGCAACGAAGTAATCAGCACCGCCATCAGAATCACCACGCCACCGACAAAGAATGACGTTGTAAGATGCTCTCCCAGCAGCAGCCAACCGAGCAGAGCACCAACCACCGGCTGCAGGAAGAAGAAGATCGATGCCGTGCCGGCTTCCACCAGACTAAGCCCCTTGTTCCAGAAGTAAAAGGCCCCGGCCGTGGCCACCACCCCCAGATAGAGAACAGCTCCCCAGAGTAATGGATTGCCCAGACCAGTGACCGGCACAAATTGCCACTCCACCACCATGATAGGTGTCGTCATGATTGCCGCCCAGAAAACAGCACCGGTTGTGATTACTAAAGGTGAAAGATTCGCCGAAAATTTGCGGGCCAGCACGGAGAGCAGGGCCCAGGTAATCGCTGCACCGATCAGCGCCACGTTCCCCATAAAGACATTGCCTCCGGCAGCCGCGCTGCTGTCCCAGCCAACGACAATGACGACCCCCACCGTTGCCAGCAGGACGGAAAGCAGCTTGCGGAGCGTCAGGCGTTCCCCCAGCATCAGCCAGGCGAACAGCAGGATAAAGGCCGGGCTGGCCGAGGTGATAATGGCCCCGTTGTGGGCCGAGGAGAGTTTGGTACCGATGAACTGCAGCCCCACGGAGACGACATAGCCGATACTGCCGATCAGCAGAAACACCCGGTGGTCCGGCCAGGTCAGGCGGGCGGTATGCTGTCTGACCGCCATGGGATACAGGACACAAAAGCCGGTGACATACCGCAGCCAGAGCAGCGTGAAGGGGGGGATAAAATCCAGCGCGTACTTGCTGACTACGTACATGCCGCCCCAGATGGAGGCCGCCGCACCCAGAGTCACATAACCGTTAAGCCGCTTTCGCCTGGCCGCTTGATCGTGAGACATTGTTTCCTTCTCCAGTAGATTCAATTTTAAAACGTAGCAATTACATAGCACGACTGCCGGCGAATTTCGACCCGCAATCAACAATTGGTAAAACAATTCGCTTGCGAACAGATTGTTTACTGTGATAAAAAACAGTGCTTTTTATGATATTTATCCAGCAAAACACTGTAGTAATTTTTAATCATTCCGCGCAGTTCAGGACAGACCTATGTTCCTTCAGCAGCTCATCAACGGTATCGCCCTCGGCAGCACCTACGCCCTGATCGCCCTGGGCTACACCATGGTGTACGGCATCATCACCCTGATCAACTTCGCCCATGGCGAGATTTTCATGGTCGGTGCCTTTGTCGGTCTCTTGATGGTTGGTTACTTCAAGATGAACCTCTTTCTGGCCATGGCCTGCGCCATGGGCTTCTGCATGATCATGGGGATGGTGATCGAATACATCGCCTACCGCCCGCTGCGCAAATCGTCGCGCCTCTCGGCCCTGATCTCGGCCATCGGTGTCTCGATCTTCCTCTCCTCCCTGGCCATGATGGTCTTCGGCGCCAACGCCAAAGGGTTCCCCGATACCGCTTTTCAATCCCGCCAGATCCATATCGGTGACGCCGACATCTCCACCCTGCAGCTGCTGATCATCGGCGTTTCCGGGCTATTGATGCTGGCCCTGGAGTTCATTGTCCAGAAAACCAAGATCGGCAAGGCCATGCGGGCCACGTCAGAAGATTACAACACCGCCGCCCTGATGGGCATCAACGTCAACTTTGTCATCTCCTTTACCTTTGCCCTCGGCTCGGCCCTGGCGGCCGCCGGCGGCGTTCTGGTGGGTGTGCTGTTCAACTCCGTCTCCTTCAACATGGGGCTGATGGCCGGCCTGAAGGCCTTTGCCGCCGCCGTTCTGGGTGGCATCGGCTCAATCCCCGGCGCCATGCTGGGCGGGCTGCTGCTGGGCGTGGCCGAGGTTTTCGGAGTAGCCATCGGCTATTCTTCCTACCGCGATGCCATCGCCTTCGCCATTCTCGTGCTTGTCCTTCTGGTACGCCCCACCGGGCTTCTGGGCCAGAAGATCCAGAAAAAGGTGTAATACATGTTCCAGACTCTGGCTTCCTACATCGATCCATACACTATGCAGATCCTGATGAATATCGGGATCGGCATTATCCTGGCACTGGGGCTCAACATCATCACCGGCCTGACCGGTCAGCTTTCCCTGGGGCACGCCGCCTTCATGAGCGTCGGCGCCTTCACCGGTGCGTTGCTGACCATCAAGACCGGGATGCCGTTCTCCCTCAACATCCTGCTAAGCGGGCTGATTACCGCCGCAGTTGCAGCGGCCATCGGCTGGCCGATCCTGCGCCTGACCGGCGACTATCTGGCCATCTGCACCCTGGGTTTCGCCGAGATCGTCAAGGTCGTCTTCCTCAATCTGGAAGTCACCAACAAGGCCCTCGGCCTGACCGTACCGACTCCCAATGCCTCTTTCCCCATGCCGTTGACCGTTCTGATTGTAGTAATTCTGGTGATCATCGCCTCGGCCTTCATCGACAACTCCCGCTTTGGCCGGGCACTCAAGGCGATTCGCGATGACGAAATTGCCGCAGAATCCATGGGAATTAATATTGCCCGCTACAAGGTGCAATCCTTTGCGGTCAGTGCCTTCATGGCCGGTGTGGGCGGCTGCCTGTATGCCCATTTCCTGGGCTACATCAACCCCTCGGACTTCGGTTTCCTCAAGTCCATTGACATGCTCAGCATGATCGTTCTGGGCGGTCTGGGGAGTATCCCCGGTGCGGTGTTCGGCGCATCGCTCCTGGCAGCAGCCCCCGAATTCCTCCGTTTCATGTCCCAGTACCGCATGCTGGTCTACGGCGCCCTGCTGGTGTTCCTGATGGTCTTCCGTCCCAACGGCCTGCTGGGGGGTATTGATTTCGCCGCCATGGTACTGCGCAAACTGGGAGTCAAGCCGCGCGGTCTGGCGCACAAGCAGGAGGGATCCAAATGAGCCTGCTTACACTTGATAACACCACCATCCGGTTCGGCGGCCTGGTGGCCGTCAACGGTGTCAATCTGGAAGTCAACGAAGGTGAGATCATGGCTCTGATCGGCCCCAACGGCGCCGGCAAGAGCACCATCTTCAACCTGATCACCGGCATCTACCCCCCGACCGAAGGGGGCATCAGCTTCAAGGGCAAAAGCATTGCCGGTCTGTCCCCCTCTGTTATCGCGGCCGGCGGCATTGGTCGCACCTTTCAGAACATCCGCCTGTTCGGAGAACAGACCGTGCTGGATAACGTCCTGATCGGTGCCCATACCCGCGGATCCTGGAATCTGAGTGGCGCCTTGCTACAGTTCCTCCCGGCCGTCCGCAAAGAAGAAGGGCGCCTGCTGGAGCTTGCCATCCGCTGCCTCACCCGCGTGGGCCTGGCCCACAAGGCCTATGAACAGGCCTGCAACCTCCCCTACGGTGAACAGCGCCGCCTCGAAATCGCCCGGGCTTTGGCCATCGAACCGGCCCTGATCCTGCTGGATGAACCGGCAGCCGGTATGAATCCCCAAGAGAAACAGACCCTGCTGGAGATGGTACAGGCCATCCGTAACGACGGCGTCACCGTTTTTCTGGTGGAGCACGATATGAAATTCGTCATGGGCCTTTCCGACCGTATTGCGGTGTTGGATTACGGCAGCAAGATCGCCGACGGCCGCCCGGAAGAGGTCCGCGCCAACCCGGCTGTTATTGAAGCCTATCTGGGAAAAGGAGCCGCGCACTGATGCTCGCTGTAGAGAATCTTTCCGTCAATTATGGTGCCATCCGGGCACTGCACCAGGTTTCCTGCCGTGTTGATCAGGGCGAGATCGTTGCGCTGATCGGTGCCAACGGCGCCGGCAAAACCACCATCCTCAATACCATTTCCGGTATCGTTCCTGCCATCAACGGGACGGTTTCCTTCGAAGGCGAAGAGATTACCCGCATGCCGGCTCACCTGATCGTCCGCAAGGGGATCTGCCAAGTACCCGAAGGTCGTCGTGTTTTTGCCCGCATGAGCGTGCAGGAAAACCTGGAGATGGGTGGATTCATCCTGACCAGCAAAAGTGAGATCGCCCAGGGCATCGAGCGGGCCTATACACTTTTTCCCCGTCTGGCGGAACGCCGCAAACAGGCCGCCCGCACCCTTTCTGGCGGCGAACAGCAGATGCTGGCCATGGGGCGGGCACTCATGTCCAACCCGCGCCTGCTCCTGCTGGATGAACCTTCCATGGGGCTGGCCCCCATGCTGGTTGAAAAGATTTTTGAGATTGTCGTGGAAATTAACAAAACCGGCACCACCATCATGCTGGTGGAGCAGAATGCCTCCATGGCCCTCTCCATCGCCCACCGGGCCTATGTTCTGGAGACCGGCGAAGTCGTTCTTTCCGGGAATGCAAAGGAACTTTCCGAAAACCCCGAAGTCAGAAAGGCCTACCTGGGCGAATAGCCAGGGACCACACCCATGAGCGACAAGCCAATCGTAAACCCCTACCTGGCAGTGCTGGTAGGGGTTTTTGCCATCTCATTCTCGGCCCTCTTCGTACGCCTGTCGTCGGCGCCCAGCATGATTATTGCCACCTATCGCCTGCTCTTCACCTTTCTGCTGCTGGCACCCTTCACACTGTTACGACATCGAGAAGATCTTCGGGCCCTGCCATGGCGTGAACGCGGCCTGGCCGCCGCCAGCGGAATCTGCCTGGCCCTGCATTTTCTGACCTGGTTCACCTCCCTGAAATACACCAGCGTGGCCAGTTCCGTGGTGTTGGTGACCACCCAGCCGGTATTTGTTGTGATCGGCTCCTGGTTGCTGTTCCGCGAAAAGATCAGCCGGGCGGCCCTGTGCGGTATGCTGCTGGCCCTGACCGGCAGTTTCATTATTGGTGCCAGTGATTTTCAGCTGGATATGCGCGCCTTCTGGGGCGACCTGCTGGCACTTTCCGCCGCTGTGCTGGTGTCGGGCTATCTGCTGATCGGGCGACGGCTGCGCGGCTCCGTCAGCCTGCCGGCCTACACCTTCTTCACCTACGGCAGTAGCGCCGCGCTGCTGCTGGTGGTCAGTCTGGCAAACCAAGCCCCCTTTTACCCCTATCCGGCCAGGGACTGGCTCCTGTTTCTGGCACTGGCGCTGGTCTGTACGATACTGGGACATACCGTCTTCAACTGGGTCCTGCGCTACGTCCAGGCCTCGGTCGTTTCCGTCAGCGTTCTGGGTGAACCTTTGGGCGCCATTATCTGGGCCTCGGTCTTTCTCCATGAGTATCCCACCCAACGACAGCTGTTCGGGGCCTGCTTCATCTTTGCCGGCCTGTTCCTGTTCACCCGCGCCTCAGTCGCCAGGCCCACCTCATGAAACCGATCGAAGCGGAACAAAGTTCTCACGCAGAGGCCGGCACCGGCCTGATGTACGGCCTGTGCGCCTACCTGATCTGGGGCTGCTTTCCGCTTTATTTCAAGGCCTTCGGAAGTATTTCATCCTTGCAGATCGTATCCCACCGCATCGTCTGGTCCGTATTCTTTTTGGCATGTCTGAGTATACGACCCGGCAGCTGGAATAAAATCCGTTCGGCGCTGACGGACAAACGTTCACTCCTGATTCTGGTTTCAACGGCACTCCTGATCGCCACCAACTGGCTGGTTTTCATCATCGCCGTCGGCCACAGCCAGGTCCTGCAATCCAGCCTGGGATATTTTATCACCCCATTTGTGAGCGTACTGCTGGGGAAGCTCTTTCTCAATGAACAGCTGCGCCGCTCCCAAGCCGTTGCCCTGTTGCTGGCGGCGACCGGTGTGCTGACGCTGACCATCAGCTATGGCAGCATCCCCTGGACCGCCCTGATTTTGGCCCTGACCTTCGGCTCCTATGGCCTGCTGCGCAAAATCGTCGTCAGCGATTCCCTGACCGGCCTTACGGTGGAAACCATCCTGCTGGCTCCGGCAGCGGGCGCCTATCTGCTGTTTGTGGCCTGGCAGGGGCAGGGGGCCTTTCTGGCTGACACACAGACGTCCCTGCTGCTCATGTCGGCCGGGGTGGTCACGGCAGTTCCGCTGCTGCTGTTTGCCGCCGCAGCCCGGCGACTGAAGCTGGCCACCATCGGCTTTCTGCAGTACATCACCCCTACTATGCATTTCCTGTTTGCCGTGGTCCTCTATAAAGAGCCGTTTTCATCGGCACATCTGGCCAGTTTTATCTGCATCTGGGCCGGTTTGATCTGTTACTCGTGGGATGCCTGGCAGACGCTGATTGCTCAGCGAACTAACGTTAAAGCAGGATGAACTGATGAGTACGGGAACCAACTCATACATGCGCGATGGGCTGAGTGCCGCCTGGCCGATCTGCCTGGGTTTCCTGCCGATCGGGATGTCGCTGGGTGTACTGGCCCAAAAGGGAGGACTGGCCCCCTGGCAGATCGGGCTCATGTCACTGGTGGTCTTTGCCGGCGGGTCGCAATTCATCGCCGTGGCCATGATTGCAAGCGGGGCATCACTGGCCGCCATTGTGACCACGACCTTCATGGTCAACCTGCGACACCTGCTGATGAGCTCCGCACTTTCCGTCCATTTTCCAGCAGCCTCCAGACGTTTTCTGGCTCTGTTCGCCTACGGCGTCACCGATGAAAGCTTTGCCGTCAACATGGCCCGCTTCAACCAGGGGGGCTGGAATCGCTACAGCGCACTGGTCGTCAACCAATCCACCAACGCCACCTGGTTTTTCAGCAGTGTTGCCGGAGCCTATCTGGGACAATTTATCCCCACCGGTTCATTCGGGATCGATTATGCCCTGACCGGCATGTTCATCTGCCTGCTGGTCTTCCAGCTGCGCGGTACACTCTTTGTTGTCACTGCACTGATTGCGGCACTTTGCTCCGCGTCAGCCTACGTTGCGTTGCCGGGAAACGCCTATGTGATTGTGGCATCCTGCCTAGCGGCCACAACCGGTTTCATCTTGAAGCGCACCGCCTTTAAAAGAGGTCTGAATCAATGAATACCAGCGACTACATCGTACTGATATTCTGTATGGGTGCCGTAACCTATCTGCCCCGCGTGCTGCCGCTGGTGGCGCTTTCACGCACGCGCCTGCCGCTCTGGTTTACGGAATGGCTTGAACTGATTCCGGTCGCCATCCTGAGTGCCCTGCTGGCCCCGACCCTGTTTGCCGACAGTGCCCAGCGGACCCTGGCACTCGGCAAGCCGGAATTGCTGGCGGCTGTGCCGACCCTGATGTTTGCACTCAAAACCCGCTCTCTGGCCGGTACTGTAATTGTTGGAATGCTCTGTTACTGGGGATTGAAACTGGTGATGTGATGCAGGATGGTGTCTACGCATAAAAAAAGGCCGCATCCGAAGACGCGGCCTTTTTTTATTCCAGTTGAAAAAGAATTACTTTGCGGCAGGAGCTGCAGCAGCAGGAGCGGCTTCTTCTTTTTTAACTTCTTTCTTAGCTGCTTTCTTTTTCTTTGCTTTCTTAGCAGGCTTAGCTTCTTCTTTCTTCTCTGCTGCAGGAGCAGCAGCTGCAGGAGCAGCAGCAGGAGCAGCAGGCTTAGCTGCGTCAGCGGCGAATACAACTGCGGAGAAGGATACTGCTACGAGGGTTGCGATGATGCTGGCGATGATTTTTTTCATTGTGTGTTTCCTCCAAATGGAATGTAGTTATCATGTCTGTTTGCACTGCGCGTGCCAAATCACACATAACAGCACAACAGTCTGATATGATTCATTTTTTATTTCTATTTTATCTTTTAATCACAATTTCGGCTTTAGTTACACCCCATATGCGGTAATAAATACCGCTACAGGGTTATTAATGAAAGAGACGCGGGCTATCCGGACGCGGCTTTGAGATTGCCAACTCATGAGATTGAACGTACAACAGTGCGTAGAAACCAACAGGAGCGATGAAATGGAATCATCTGACAGATGGAGTGTGGGGCCAGAGACCGTTAGGATGATTGAGCTGGGACATCCCTGGGTTATAGCTGATAGCTACACAAAACGCTGGCCAGCGGGAAAACCCGGTGAAATTGTGTCGTTATGCGATGCAAAAGGGAAGTTTCTTGCCACGGCCCTGCTCGATCCGCAGGACCGCATTGTAGCACGCATTCTATCCCTCAAAAAAATCCAGCTCAATCGTGAATGGCTGACCAGGCGCATCCAGTCTGCAATAAAAGTCAGGCGACAGCATTCTTCACTCGGCGATACCAATGCTTACCGCCTGGTAAACGGAGAAGGAGATGGCCTTCCGGGCTTAACAGTAGATTGCTATGCCAGCTACCTGATGGTCCAGGCCTACTGCAGCGGTTGGCATGCGCACATGAAGCTGGTTACGCAGGTTTTACAGGAATTACTCTCGCCGACAGGTATTTACGAGAAAAGCAGGCCACAAAAAACCAGGGATTTGGAAGCGATCAGCGACTCAAAATCCTATGGTCGCCTGCTACACGGTAAACCGGCACCCAATCTAATTGAAGTGCGTGAAAACGGACTGACGTTTCTGGTAAGCCTGGAAAAAGGACTCAACACCGGTCTTTTTCTGGACCAACGTCGTAATCGGCTGGATCTGATGGCCCGCACCCGAAAAAAAAAGGTTCTGAATCTGTTTGCCTACACCGGGGCGTTCTCCGTAGCGGCTGCAATGTCAGGCGCACAACAGGTTACCAGTGTGGATGCTTCACCCGGTTACACCGATTGGGCCCGGGCCAATTTTGCAGCGAACCGTCTTGACCCTAAAAAATATGAATTCATTGTGGGGGACTGCCTGAAGGTTTTGGCCGATCTGGTGCGGCAGAAGAAAACCTATGACATCATCCTGATGGATCCGCCTTCGTTCTCCACCACAGCCAAGAGCCGCTTCACAACCCGCGGCGGTACCTCGGAGATTGTTGCAGCCTCCCTGCCGCTACTGGCAAACGGAGGTCTGATGATCACCTCTTCAAATCATCAAAAAATTGATGTGGCTGAGTATCTCAAGGAGGTTCGCCGCGGAACCCTGCAGTCAGGAAACGACCTGCAGGTTATTTCACTGTTCAGCCAACCGGAGGATTTCCCCTATCCGGTCACATTTCCTGAAGGACGCTATCTCAAATATGCGGTCTGCGTAAAATCCGAAATATAAGTTATATCCAGAGCGTTAAAACTACTATGGCACCGCAGATGCGGCGCCATAGTTTAATCATCGACCTCAATTTCCTTTACCCGCATTTCTTCACCGGAGAAAATACTGACCCGGAACCCTCCGCATTTTTGGCAGGCTCCAAATATGGCTGTCAGAGTCGTATCGGAGCCACAATCCATACAAAGTCCCATTCCGGCCGGTCTGCTGATCGTAACCCGGGCGCCTTCAAGCAGTGTCCCCTGACTGCAGGCCTCAAAACAGAATAATACTGCGTCGGGCACCACACTGCTCAATTCTCCGATTTCCACATCAATGGCCAGTACGCGCCGACCAGCGGCGTGCTTTTCGCAAATTTCAATAATACCTTGAGTTATTGACATTTCATGCATGGCAGCACTCCTTCCCGCATGAGAAAAGATAAAAAAAAGCCTGCGGAAATTATCCCGCAGGCTTTCGTTACTAAATCCAGCTTGTAATTAGTGTTTTTTCTCTGCTTCAGCAGGCTTAGCAGCATCAGCTTTAGGAGCTTCAGCAGGAGCAGCAGCCTTGTTGGAAGAAGCAGGAGCCTGAACAGGCTTCGGTGCCTCAACTGCAGGAGCAGGAGCAGCAGCAGGAGCTTCTTCTTTTTTCTTGCAGCCAGCAGCGAATACAGTAGCAAGTGCAAGTACCAGAGTCATGGAGATCAGCTTTTTCATTTACGTCACCTCTTGTTGGAATTTACCATTTAAACGCAAAGCGCATGGTTTTAGAAATCGATGAACAAATATACCCGAACGAATTCCTCTGTCAAGCTTTTTTTACATAGGTACTCTGTAATTTATGTATTTCATGCCGGATAGGATGATTGGGATCAAAAAAAATCTTGATTTAATGGTGAAAACGCCCCTTTCGCTCGCGGTGCGCAGGAGTTGGTGACTTGTGACATTCAAAGCATTGCAGCTCCTCGACCTTTTTGGTTTCAACCGGAGAGGTCTGATTGCCAACAATGGTCGTGTTGTATTCGGGAGTCTGGAAAGACTGGCGACCACGCTCGTCAGCCACGTTGGCCACCTGATAGGAGATCTGCCAGTTTGTGCTGATGGATACGGTATGACACTGGTCACAGCCTCCCGGGGGGGGGATACTTTTCCAGGCGGTAAACATGGAACATCCTTCGAGCCCCATAAAAACAGTAAGCAGAACCAGCATGGCTAACTTCATGGTTGTCTCCATCGTGATTGATATATCTGCGGGGTGGATGCTAGCACAGCCGACAGGAAAAATACAGCATTCAAGACACCTCTAATGTACCGAGAACCATCAGGCTGGCGGCCCGGCTGGATTCCGCAACAACCTGTGGTGCGACCCCCTTCAGCCGCGCCACGGCCTGGAGCGTTTCCAGCAGGTACGCCGGCTGATTCGACTCGCCCCGGTATTTATGGGGGGTCATATCGGGGGCATCCGTCTCCAGCACCAGGCATTCCAAGGGAAGTTCCCGGACCACTCGCAGGACCCGGACAGCCGACTCCCTGGTGATCATGCCAGAAATCGAGATAAAAAAGCCGAGTCGAATGAACTCTCTGGCCATCTCAAGCGAACCGGAAAAGGCATGCATGATGCCCCCCACCCGCTCGACATGTTCCTCTTGCAGAATCTTGAGCGTTCGCTGAAAGGCTCGCCGGCAGTGTACCAGCACCGGCAACCCTAACGAAACGGCCAGGTTCAGCTGCTGGCGAAACGCCATTTCCTGCTGTTCCATCGCAACGTCATAGGTGGTATCAAGCCCGATTTCTCCCACTGCAACACCTTGGGAAGCGATCAGTCCCAACTGAGAAATTGTGCTGTCATTGACACTGGCGGCGTGCATGGGATGGATTCCGTAGGCCGGATGAATGCCCTGATAGCGTTCTGCCAGCAGCGTCATGCGCTCCCAGCCAGCGGGGTGGACGCCTGGAACCACATACCGGCCGACACCGGCCTGCCGTGCACGTGCAACAACGCCATCCAGATCGGAATACAGCGGCTCCAAGTCCAGATGGCAATGGGTGTCGATCAGCACCGGCCAATCTTCAGATTGCAAAACATTGCCGTTACGATACACTGTCACCGCCCATGAACTCCAGACCTTGCCAACTTTCCATAATTGTTCCAACGCTCAACGACTCCGTTGAGCTGCGCGGGCTGCTTGTCAACCTGGCACAGCAAAGCGGCGTTGATGGTGAAATCATTATCTGTAACGGCGGCTCCGATAGCGACCTGCTTGAACCTCTCGCAGAGAGTAGCTTCCCAGAACGCTTCCCCATATACGTACTCCCAACCAAGCGTGGGCGCGGAATCCAGATGAACGCCGGAGCCGCTTCGGCTACGGGTGAGACGCTTCTGTTTCTGCATGCTGATTCGCGCTTCACATCACCCGATGCGCTGCAACGGGGCCTGAAGGCCTACCAAAAGCAGTGCAAAGATTCCGTAAAACCGTGTGCGGCACGCTTCCGACTTCATTTCCTCCGCACGAGCAGCGAACCTTCACTGGCCTACTTCTACCACGAAGCCAAAGCCCGTCTGAACCGGGGCGACTGCATCCGGGGTGACCAGGGCTACCTAATCGCTAAAACCACCTTTGACGAGTCGGGACGATTCGACGAATCACTTCCATTTCTGGAGGATGTCCGCCTGGCCACCCGGATCGCCGAGCAGAGTGAATGGTTGCTGCTACCTTCCACCATATCAACCTCGGCCCGGCGTTTCGAACAGGAGGGCTATTACGAGCGCCAGGTGGCCAATGTCATTATCGTCAATGCCGTTGAGACCGGCTGGGACGAACTGTTACGTGCATTGCCTGGCTTGTACAGCTGCACTGCCAGTGGGCATCTGCAGCTGTATCCGCTTTTGAAGGGTGTCCGCAGGCTGATCGACAACCATGACGAGGTCTGGCGCACCAGCTTCTGGAAGGCCACCGGCAGGCATGTTGCCGCCAATGCCTGGCAATTGTTTTTCTGGCTAGACGTGCGGCGGACCTTTTCCGCCAAACGTAGCCCGGATGAAGTGGTCCCCCGCTGGCTTGAACGTTACGAACACCACCTGAAACCGTTCTTCCGTTCTCGATTGGCCGGCTGGGCCGCTCAGTGTCTCACCCGCATCTGGTTGTGGTGGATGTTGAAGACATCCCGAAAAACATCGCCTCTATAAAAACCAGCCGAACAGACGCACGACCCGCTCCATAAATCTGATCACAACTCCCCGCTGTTCGTGCAGATCCAGATTCACCCGGCGAGAGCCCGCAATGTCGTCGAGTAAAAGACCCCGGATCTGCCCGCCAAACTCTTCATTATCCACAATGCAATTAATCTCGTAATTACGGTGAAAGCTGCGCTGGTCCAGATTGGCCGATCCGATCACCGTCCGTTCGCCGTCAATCAGCATCACCTTGGCATGCAGGATTTCCCGTTCCAGCTCGAATATTTCAACTCCTCCCCTCAATAGGGTGCTGTAGGAACTGCGCCCCAGCAGCAGAACCAGCGGAACATCGCTGCGGGCTGGTAACAGCAGCCGCACCCTGACTCCGCGACGGGCCGCTCGCAGCAAAGAGCGAATGATGCGCGGGCCGGGCACAAAGTAGGGTGTGGCAATCAGGATTTCTTCCGTAGCCGATGCAATATTAACCTGGAAGGCCTCACGAATATAGGAACGCCGCTGCCTGGGACCGCCGCTGACTATTACCACCGCTGCATGGCCGTCGGACCGGCTTTGTGCTGTCGCAGCCACCACTTCTGAGGGATTGAAAGGCCGATCCAGCTCCAGCTGCCAGGTATTTTGAAAAATGCGCACCAGCTCTGCTACAGCCTCACCACGGATACTGAAACCAAGATCGCGAAAACGGCGGTGATCGGCAACACATCCGGCATATTCATCGCCGATATTGAAGCCTCCCAGAAAAGCCTGCTGGCCATCAATGATCGTCATTTTGCGGTGATCTCGCTTGTCAAACCAGTAAAGGCCTCGACGAAAGGAGGGTTTATTGAAAGGAAGCAGTGCAACCCCGCTACGGGCAAGAGCGTTGAAATAGGATGAGGGGGTGTCAAGGCAGCCGATGTAATCATAAATCAGTTCCACCTTGACACCGCGCTGCACCGCATCGGTTAGCGCCCTGGCCATTTCCTTACCGATATGATCGGACTGGATGATGTAGTATTCAAGTTGGATGGTTCGACAGGCAGTGCGGATGGATTCCAGCAGGGCCAGAAAGTAGTGGCGTCCTTCCGGAAACAGGGCAACATGGTTATGACGGTGGGTAACGGGAAGCTCGGTCGGGCGCAGCCGCTGCAACAGACGGAGAATCCGTGTAATGCGTTTTTGCTGGATAAAGGGATTCGACCGCACGTCTCACCCCTCCTGATTATCGAACCAGAATCTTCAGACTGGCAATACCGTCAATGGCGGCTTCCATAACGTCACCAGCCACAACCTGTCCGACACCGGCCGGTGTACCGGTCAGGATGATGTCTCCCGGTTCCAGGGTGAAGATCGCAGAAACATGGGAAATAATCCGGGGAAGACGGTGAATCATATCGGCCGAACTGCCGTTCTGTCGCGCCTCTCCATTGACGGAGAGGCGCAGGGTCAGAGCATGGGGGTCGTCAATTGCAGCCACCGGGACAAAATCCGATAACGGGCAGGCCGTGTCAAATCCTTTGGCAATCTCCCAGGGAAGCCCCTTGGCCTTCAATCCATTCTGCACGTCACGCAGGGTCATATCGATGGCCACTCCGTAGCCGGCCACATACTCCATGGCACTGGCCTCCGTCACGGCACGGGCGGTTTTTCCGATCAGCACCGCCAGTTCTACCTCGTAATGGCACTCCCTGGAATAGTCCGGGATGACAACCGCTTCGCCATCGCCGATCGCCGAGCTGGCCGGCTTCATAAACAGTACCGGTGCCGCCGGGGTCTCGTTGCCAAGTTCACGGGCGTGTTCGGCGTAGTTGCGAGCCAGGCAGACAATCTTGCCGAGGGGGAATTCCTGGTTACTGGCCGGTATGCGAACAGTTTTCATATCATTGTCCTTGAGGGGGATCAGGTACGTCAATGCCTGCTGACTCAACCAATACGGATCAACTCCGACAGCATTTTTTTCAATGTCTTGAATCCGTTCTTTACGGGTTCACCCTTTTTGAACTGTGCAGCAGACTTGATTTCCAGAAGCTGGGCCTTGATATCATCAATCTGTTTACGACGGGTATCCCGACTTTCAAGGTGACTTTCGGCAAATGAAAACAGGAACGTAATTTCTTCAACTTCACTCAGCACCCTGTCATACTTTTTCTGTTCCAGTGCCTCCTCAGCCTCCTTGATATACTTGTTGATAATGATGAAAATCGGTGGGGTCTTGTAATCGTAATTACTGATCAGAGTCAACACGTACTTGTGCATATCAATGAAGAGTTTCTGGGTTGTACCCTTATCCTGGTTTTTTACAGACTGGTTCAGGCCGGCCATAATCCCCAGGAACGTTTTCTCCGGATTGCCCTTGATGTCCTTTTTCAGTTGCGGAAGCATCTGATTGAACTTGCCACGAATCTTGCCGGTAGCCTCCTGGGCCTCTTTCCAATTGCCGGATTTAAAAGCCGCTTCAAACTCGGCAAAATCCATGAAGATACCGGTCAGTTGGGGCGGGGGAGATGACAGTTTTGCATGGGACTGTGCGGCCGTGAAGAGCGCAAATGTCATAAAGACAGCTGCAACAGCATATTTTACAAAGTGATTCATACGACCCCCGCTATTTGTATATTCCTTTGAAATCCCATATGCACTAGCCCTGGGGCACGATCAGACTTTCACCCGTCATCTGCTGCGGTTTTTCAATCCCCAGCATATTCAGCATGGTCGGGGCGATGTCGGCCAAACGGCCGCCTCCCCGCAATGTTGCACCTTTACGGCTATCATCCACCAGCACCAGCCAGACCGGGTTAGTTGTGTGGGCGGTGAAGGGCTCGCCGTTATCACCCTGCATCTGTTCCGCATTGCCATGGTCGGCGGTAATCAACACCGCACCGCCCATTTCCCGCACCCTGGAAACGATCCGGCCCACGCAGTCATCCACAGCCTCAACCGCTTTGACAGCCGCCTCTTCCACACCGGTATGCCCGACCATATCGCAGTTAGCGTAGTTGAGAACAATCACATCGTAGCTATCCAGTTCCAGCAGTTTAAGCAGCTTGTCTGTCACCTGATAGGCGCTCATTTCCGGTTTCAGATCGTAGGTAGCCACCTCCTTGGGTGAGGGTATCAGGGCACGGTCCTCGCCGGGGAACGGCAGTTCGACACCACCATTGAAGAAAAAGGTGACATGGGCGTACTTTTCCGTCTCGGCGATACGCAGCTGTTTCAGGCCGTTATCAGCCAGGATTCCACCCAGGATGTTGCTGAGTTCTTCCGGTCCATAGGCAATGGGCAAGCCAAAGGTTGCGTCAAATTCAGTCATACAGACATAGCCGGAGAGTCGCGGCCGCACCCCGCGTACAAAGCCGTCACACTCATCCAGAGCCAGTGCCCTGGTTATCTCACGGGCTCGATCTGACCGGAAATTGAAAAATATAATACCATCGCCATCCAGTACCTGTCCAAGCGGGGCACCCTGATCGCAGACAACAGTGGGCAGCACAAATTCATCATGAATTTTTGAAGCATAACTCTGCTCAATGGCGTCTTTTGATGAAACACACAACTCCCCCAGCCCGTGTACCATGGCATTGTAAGCCTTTTCCACCCGATCCCAGCGATTGTCGCGGTCCATGGCATAGTAGCGCCCCATGACCGTGGCGACTGTGCCCACACCGATCCGTTGGATCTCATCCTCCAGCTGTGCCAGATAATCGGCACCGCTCTGGGGTGGTGTATCGCGACCATCCAGCAGGCAGTGGACGAAAACCTGCGTGAGCCCCTCCCGCTTGGCAAGTTCCAATAGTGCGTACAGGTGGCTATTGTGGGAGTGGACCCCGCCATCAGACAGCAGTCCGGTCAGGTGCAAACGGCCACCGGCCGCCTTGGTGGAGCGAATGCACTCAAGCAGGACCGGGTTACCGAAAAAATCACCGTCAACAATGGATTTACTGATGCGTGTCAGATCCTGGTACACCACCCGACCGGCACCGATATTGAGATGCCCCACCTCGGAATTGCCCATCTGGCCATCGGGGAGCCCGACAGCCATGCCGGAACATTTAAGAGCGATATGCGGAAACTCGGACAAAAGATTCGAAAGGTTGGGCGTTTTTGCCTGGGCAACTGCGTTGTGGGCCGGATTGGGGTTGATCCCCCAGCCATCCAGAATCATCAGCATAAGCGGTTTTTTCATGAAAAATTCCTTTAACAAAATGCATTATCAACATCTGATCTGGTCAGTGATGATACGGCTCGCCGTTCTGAATCGTGAACGCACGGTACACCTGCTCCAGCAGAAACGCCCGCACCATCTGATGGGTAAAGGTCATCTTTGACAGCGCCAGCAGCCTGCCCCGCCTGCGAAACTCCTCTGAAAAACCGTAGGCGCCTCCAACAACGAAAACCAGTTCTCCAATGCCGCTGTCACGCTGCCTGCCAATGAACGATGCCAATCCCGGGGAGGTCAGCTGCTCGCCGGTTTCATCCAGCAGCACCAGCGTTGCCTGGGGTGGAATCAGCTTTTCCAGCCGTTCACACTCGCGACGACGCATCTCCTCGGCTTCAGCACCCTTTTCATCGCGGACATCGATCAGATCCAACGGTATGTAACGCCTGATGCGGCCGGCATACTCCTCCACCGCCTCCCGGACCCAGGGGTCACGGGTTTTGCCGACCCAGAGAACTTTCAGTTTCAAAAATCGCTTTCCTTGCGAGCCGCCCGGATATCGGCCGGCAGTTCCATCTCGGGAGCATTGCCCCAGAGACCGTCCAGGTCGTAGTATCGACGCAGCTGATCGTGGAAGATATGGACCAGCACATCGCCGTAATCCATGACGATCCATTTGCCGTCCGTGGCACCCTCGATGTCGTTGACCTTGCCGAACTTCTTCAACCCGGTGCGGATGTTGTCCGCGATGGCCTGGTTCTGCTTGTCGGAAGAACCGGAGATGATCACCATGTAATCGGCAATCGACGATACCCGGGAAATATCACGGACACAGATATCATAGGCCTTCTTGTCATAAGCCAGTTCGGCACACCGCAGGGCACGCTCTGCGGCAGTCAGAGTCAGTTTTTCCGGTACAGCTTTTACGTTTTTTTTCACAGGCATTCTGTATAGATCCTTTGGTCTTTGATGTACGCTTCGACGGTTGATGGCGTGAGATATGTTATGGAACGTCCGGCGGCAAGCAGATCGCGGATGCCTGTTGATGAGATCTCCAACGGGCACCCCTTCAGAAAATGCACGGTTTGTCCCGATTCGTGCAGTAACAGTTGCGTTTCGGGAGTATAGCCGAACTCCCCCCTGATGGCAATTGGCAGGGCGGACAACGGGTCAGTGACGGGACACCCGGGGCGCTCGACAACGATCAGGCTGCAACTGCGAAATATCTCCTCAAAGCGGTACCACAGGCCGATTTCATGAAATGAATCACTGCCGATGATGAAATACATCCGATCGCCAGGACAATTATCACTAAAATGCCGGATTGTGTCGATGGAGTAGGATTTGCCGCCGCGCTGCCCTTCAATATCCGAGAAATCAAAGGCGGCATTGCCTGCAATGGCGTACTGAACCATCCGGCAACGGTGGGCAAAGGAGACATTTCCGGCAAGTGGCTTGTGGGGTGGATCAGCAGCCGGGATAAACATAACCCGGTCGAGCCCGCATGCCTCACGGGCCTCCTCAGCAATCCTCAGGTGGGCCAGGTGTACCGGATTAAATGTCCCCCCCATCAATGCGATATTCATGTCATCAGTATCTTGTTCTTGATAATCAGCATTTCAAAGGCCAGTGAAGCCTTTCGCACCAGTTTCTGCAGTTCGGTCAGCCGATGTCCGAGTGAATCCATGTCAGCGGTCACCAGCACAACCGCCACAACTTTATTCAACATGACCAGCGGCAGCACCAGCAGAGAGGTCTCTGAGCGCAGATGCAGAATTCTTAGAATCTGGCGGTTTTCAGGGGTATTGACCAAGGTTCCCATGGAAAAATTTTTGCTTTCAATTACATCGTGCAGTACGGACGGCTTGCTCAGCAGCAGACTGAATTCTTCAAAATCACCCACCTTCTCACCGGCTGTGACACTGCGCCACCCGACGGCGGCATTGCCGCGCACAATAAACAGGGCGGCGGCGGTAAATTCCTGCCCGAGATACTTGATGAAAACATTACCAACATCATCACGGGAACGGGATTCTGAAAAATCCAGTGAGACCCGGTCCACGGTGTAGCGGCTGACATCATCTGAGTGCATATACATATCTTCGGCTTCGTCACCAAGAAGGCTGGCAAAGCCTTCGAACTCGGCCGGGATGGTTACATTCAGCAATTCACCGGTTTCGCTGAACCCTGGCATAATGATGGTTGCCGGTTTTTCCGTTGTGTCAGTGCTGTTTTGACGGCGCTGATCTGCCACCTGCTGGTAGCGGGCTTCACCGAGCGTGATATTGTAGTAGCGGGCCAGGGCACGGGAGATATGGACATCCGGGGCGATGTGTGGGTGAATGACACGGCCGGTTGCGAATCCGATCTCCTCGATGGCTGTGTAATCGGTCGGATCGGTCATGGCAAGGGTCAAACGATTACCATCCACCTTCAGCGGCACAACATGGTGAGCCTCTACCAGATGTCGTGGAAACCAGTGCAGCAGTTCCCTGGAAACCGATGTCAGCTCTTTGCGACCGACGCATGGCACACCAAGTTTTTTGCTGAGGAGCGTGCACAAGGCATCTTCGTCCACATAGCCCATCTCGATCAGGCTACTCCCCAGACGAATACCGTAGATCATCTGGTTTTTCAGTGCCTCTTCCAGTTGGGCAGACGTCACCATTCTTTCTTTCAGCAGCAGTTCACCGAGCTTTAATGTCATAATCTATAACTCCCGACCACCGGGTTGATCAGATAATTTCCGGTTTCAGCAAAGTTCCCCGCACCGGCAGGCGGTACACGCCAGGCGAGGTCATGAATTTAGCCAACAGCAGAAAAACCAGTTTTTGAGACTCCAGAAATTCTGCTTTCGGCATGATCTCCAGTGTCAGGTTGAGTGGCGCGAAGGCAGCCCGGGCTCCCATGGGCAAATTGCCTGACAGACGCATATGGACACCGTTCCCCTGCAGTGTGAAACTCTCAAGACGGGCAACACCATCCCTGATCTGCACCATTCCCTGACAGGTAAGCCCGGCTGCATCCGGCAGGGCAAAGCCCCCGAGCCTGACACCCGCAAGCTCTAACTGATTCACTTCCAGGCGAATTTCACCCTGCAGACCTTTCTGGCTTCGACGAATAGCACCGCTACTGCGCATGGTACCGGCAGCCGAGCCACCCAATACCGTCTGAAAAACCGGCAAGGCCTCCAGTCGGATATTGTCAGCCTCCAGGGCAAGCAGCTGCTCCCCGCGCAAACCGTATTCTACTCGAAGCTGGCCGCTGCCGACGACCGAACGGGATTTAAGAACTGTCCGACCGGTCAGCAGAGGCAGCAATAACGGCCGCAGCTCCAGTCGGTTAAAACGAAGCAGAGTCCCCTGTTCTGATGCCAGCACAGCGTCCTTCCAGACCAGGCCGGGAAGCACTGTCTTGTGCGCACCGGGTGCCAATGTCAGTCGCTGTTCCGCCAGATTCCGGTCGATCATGGCATTGATCCGGGATACCGGGAAAAACAGGTACAGAAACAACAGAAACAGCGCCAATCCGACACATACCAGAGTCAGCCAGCGCAGAAGACCCGGGCGCAATGTCATCTGGTTGGCCCTGGCAGCGGTTTAAGCAGGCTGATGATCAGCGCCAGATCAAAGCGGCTTGGGTCATCGAAGCGAACCCGCAGGTTTATTTTCTTGAGCGACACCGGGCGGCTTCCTTTTTCCAGCCGGTAGATCAGATTGACTACTTCATTTCCGGTCAAACCCTCAATACGCACATCAGCCGCATCTTCCATTGCACCGGCACGTTCTTCACCCTTGAGCGGGGCAATCTTGATCCCTTTACCCCGTATCCCGGTCTCTTCAATAATCCTGGCCGGGGTATCATCGGAACGAACGGAAGCCAGACGGACGGCCAGTTGGTCGTTTGTCGTGCGCGCAGACCGATGGGCGACCTTGAGCGGCAGCAGTTCCTTCAATACCGTCTCACGGGCTATTCGCTTGCGCTCCACCTCAGCAACCCTGGCCGCCAGGGCTCCCCATGCCAGACAGACCGCCAACAGGGCAATAATCACATAGCCCGCCCGCAGGCGACTGCTGCTGTCCAGTCCTCGCCACTGCTCAGCTAGATGGGTAAGAAATTTCATTTGCCCACCTCCTTCAACTGCCCCGTCAGAGAGAAACTGGCCGTTCCGTCCGGCCGGCTCTTGATCTCTCCCAGCTCCGAGGATGCCATCAGGCCAGCCAAAGCACTCCTGAACTCATTGACAGCCTGGGATGAGCGCGCATCCCCCTTGATCCGCAGCACCCGTCCCTCCAGCTCAAACTCATACAACCCGCTGATTGTAGTTCCTTTGGCTTCGGCCAGTTTTTTGAGGATATCCAGAACAGCATCGGAATTTTTACCGGCACCCAGCCTCCTGAGCTCACCCTTGACTTCGGCCAGTTCATCCACCGCCTTGGCACTTCGTGGAAAAATTTCGCGATACTGGGCAGAAATGGAGCTGTTCAGCGACGCCAGATCGGTAGTGGCCGCGCGAAGCTGCAGGCCTTTCACGGCAAACAGCAGTAAGACAACCACAACAGTCAGCACCGCTGTCACACGCAACTGTCTGCGCAGTTTTTTATCGCCGGCAGTCCAGGCCAGGCTTCCCCGTCGGAAATCCGGCACGTCAGCAGCATGACTGGCACAGGCCATCGCATACAATCCGGCCAGTTGCTGGAAGGCCTTTTCCGTCCTGAAGACAGGAACCATGTCGTCGGCCAATTCCAGCGGGACAACCTCCAGCAACATCCCCTTCAAGCCTGGCAGCGATTCTGCCTGTTCACCGAAAACGATCAGCTGCTCCGGCAGACTGCCGCCGGTCATCTCCAGGGCCGACAACGTTGCTGTCAACTGATTGAGCGTGCCGGGCTGAGCAAAAGAACGCATGTACACCGGACGTCCTTCCCTGATAAGCGCCACTGCCGAACCGTCACTGACAAGGCAGGAGTCGGGGATACCCGGCAGGTGATGCCAGGCAAAGGGGGCGGCAGTCACAACCTGTGGTTCGCAGCCGGCCTCTTTGAACAGTTCGATGAATGCTGCGATATCGGAACGCCTGGCCCACAGCGCAAGAAAAGAGCCAGTACCGGAGGGAAGCGCATCAAAAACGGCCTCTTCCGCCGGCAGCGCAATTTCTCCCTGTAGTTGGGCAGGCAGAATTTCACGCACCTTGCGCAGATCGGTCAGCGGCAGTTCCAGTGTGCGCTGGGCAAACAACAGCGGGGAGAGGCAGAGCACCACTCGCGGAGAACTGCTGATACCGGAAGCGATCTGGGTGGCGACCATTGCCAGGTCCAGATCGTCGCCCAGCACAAATTCAGTGGCACCCTGCACTGTTGCGGAACGGCCGGACAGTGTAAAACGGGCAGCCAAGACAGCAACATCGGTAATCCTGATAATCAGGTAATCCATACAATTCCCACGTTCCTGTTATTAATATTCCTGCCATGACAGCTGGTTAGAGGTGCCGTCTTCCATACTCAGCACCACCTCCACAGTTCGGGCTGTTTCCTTGACCCGTGCAACAGATATAATTTTGAAATGTGTCCCCTTGAAGCTGACCTGGCCGGATAGCTGACCTGCAACAACCCCGCCTCCCGGTATATGCGACAAATCACCAATCCTTTTAATCGGCTGCAACCGCCGCTTTTCTATTATGCGTTCTGCCATACGATCGTCTATGGTAACATCCAGAGCCGTCAGTACCTCTCGGGATGCGGTATTGATGTTTACAAGCGAACGAGGTGCCTTCGGCTGCCCAACGCGCGTCAGAAAGGGACGCAGCGCAGCAACCCGTTCCGCAGTGAACTCCCGCACCAGTGACAGCTCGTTGAACGTTGTCAATTTGGCATTGTGGGCCGCATAAGCGGGCCTCAAGGTCCGGTAATAAGCCGTTTCAGCCCCGTTTGTGCGGGGTGTGTCGTCGCTGTCCATCCAGTCCGCCAGACTGTTCCACGCATACACCGGAATGTTCTGACGCTCTCCGAGACGTTTGAGCGCTGCCAGAGTAAATGGCTCAAGCTCACCGGTCGGTTGCACCAGATCATTTATACAGATTTTGGCGCTTTCCTCGGTAATCGTTACCTCGATAGAGCCGGTCTCATCGTCCAGCTTGACCGGAGTGGCCCAGGCGTCGGACAGTGAGGTGTAATCCTTGTTCTGCAAAGCCAGCTTGAGCAGCGAGGTACCGCCATTTATCCCAGATTCTGCCAGCAGAGAAGCCTGTTGCCCGTCACGAAAACTGCGGCTGAGTGCTATATCCACATACACCTGGTGGACCATCTCCGCCAGCACCGCAACCATCAGGGCGGTTACTACCAGGGTTAGAACCAGGGCAAAACCCTTTTCGCCCCTCATAACCCACTGACCCTGAGCGGCGCCAGTATGGAAAACTCCACCGGACGCCCGTCTTCCTCAACCTGAACGGTGATTCGCACCACCTTCGGCAATGCCCGGTTCAGTGCAGTGTCCCAGCTCCGGACCCATTTGGAACCGTCGAAACATTCAACCAGAAAGCCACTGATCTGCTCCATCTGTGGATAACCTCTGGCATCCGGCGATTCGAAGTAGATATCTTGCTCACGCCGCACAAGAATTCTGCGGGTTTTCGATTCCTCCATGGCGTAGCGTACCGCCACAATGCCGGACTCTTTGAGCCCCTGGCCCATGATCGGAACCACACTGGTCAGCTCCAGAGTTGATGCCGGCTTGCCGAAATGGTCGCGATCTTCCACAACAAAACGCAGCCGCTTGTCGGCGTCGGCGACATTAAACAGGGCGGCGCCACACTCCCGCCTGATCAAATCCAGTGTGCTGCCTAGCTCACGACGGGCTTCCATACCAGCAGAGGCTCGTTCCCGCACCTTCAGCACCGTAAAATAACTCCCATAGATCGCGGCACTCATTATCCCCAGCAGCACCACGGCGATCAGGATCTCCAACAGCGTGAAACCCTTATTTGACGAGATAGCGGACAAGCGCCACCTCCTGCTTGCTCCCGCTGCGCTGTACCTTGACGACCAGCTTTTGCAAGGTTGGATACTGCGTGGGAAAAAGTTCGGCCCGCCAGATGATGTCCGGATGCAGGGGAGTGAATGTCCCTTCGCTCCGTTGTGCCAGACCGGCCTGCTGTTCAAGCTCGGTCAGTCTGGTTCTCGCCAGAAGTGTCAAGGCAGTCGAATCCCGCTCTGCGCCCAAAAGCCCGGTATGGTAGTTGAGCGAACCCAGCACCGTCAGAATGACACTCGCCATAATGGCCAAAGCCACCATCACTTCCAGCAGAGTGAAACCTTTCACAGCGCTTCCTCCTGATACCCTTCGTAAACCTTGACCTTGCCGCTGGAGGGAAAGGCCATCACTGTCCAGAACTTACTGTCCGCCGAACGAAGATGTATGGTAACAAAATCCCGCAGTCCGCCTGCGGCAATGTCCAGCCGAACCTGGCCTTCATTGAGTTTACCAAGCCGGGGTATGACAACATCGGCAACAATGATACCCTCTTTGACAGATCGTTTCTGTAGCAACGGGTCACCCGGCTCCTTTTCGCTGCCGTCGACGCCTGCCTCCAGTACCGTGATGGTGCCCGTGCCCGGCTCAATTTTCAGATAGTAGTTCGTGCGGCCTGTAGCAGAGCGGTCCTGCACATAACGCAACGTTGCAGCGAGCGTACGCGCCGAGATCTTCAGGTTTTCACTGTCCGATGACGGCAGGCGCGGCACCACCAGCATCATGACCATGCCGATAATCAGCAGCACCACGACAATCTCTATCAGAGTAAAGCCGCGTCGATTCATGCGCTAGAGGAATTCCGAAAGTTTCTCCCGCTCATCCACCAGATAAAACTCCAGGGTTTTGCGCAGGGCATCATCGGCAGTGGTGACCGGCTCCCATCCCAGACATTCTTTGGCACGTTTGACGGATGGCACACGGGTCAGCATGTCCTGATAGCCCTTGCCGTAAAAGGTGTCCGAGCTGACTTCCTCGATGATGCACTTCTCAGCCTTCTCGCGGTACAACGGGAATTCCGCCACCATGTCACGCAGCTTGTGGGCCAGCTCCTTGACGGAAAGGTCGTTGGCAGGATTGCCGATGTTGAAGATTTTGCCGTCGGCACAGCCGTTTTCATTGGCTATAATCTTCATCAGGCAGTCAATGCCATCCTCAATGTAGGTAAAGGAACGACGCTGATTGCCGCCATCCACCAGCTGAATCGGTTCGCCGGCCAGGATGTCGTAGAGAAACTGGGTAAGTACCCGTGAACTTCCTTCCTTAGCGGTGTGGATGCTGTCCAGCTTGGGACCGATCCAGTTGAATGGGCGGAAAAGAGTGAATTTCAGTCCCTCGTGATTGCCATAGGCGTATATGACCCGGTCCAGCATCTGCTTGGCGCAGGAGTAGATCCAGCGCTCCTTGGCAATCGGTCCCAGCATCAGTGGCGAGTTCTCTTCGTCAAACTCCGTATCGGGCGACATGCCGTAGACCTCGGAGGTGGAGGGGAAGATGACCCTTTTCTTGTATTTGTGGCAGAGGCGGATAATCTTGAGGTTTTCTTCGAAATCAAGTTCGAAGACCCGCAGCGGGTCCTTGACATAGGTGACCGGCGTGGCAATCGCAACCAACGGCAGGATGACATCACATTTCTTGATGTTGTACTCAATCCACTCCTTGTTGATGGTGATATCACCCTCAAGAAAATGGAAACGGGGATCACCCAGTGAACGCTCAAGCTTGTCACAGGCCATGTCCAGACCGAAGACTTCCCAGTCGGTGGTTGTAAGAATGCGATGGGTAAGGGCATTGCCGATAAAGCCGTTGACGCCAAGAATGAGGACTTTCATGAATTCTCCTGAAATAGTGTAGTTGCCACTGAATGGGTTGATATATATGTCTGAGCATCCATTTCCTGCTCATCTGCTGACTGCAGCGTGCGAATTTCCAGCAATCCCTGCCCGGTCCCGACCAGCAACGGACTCTGCGATATAATCTGCCCCGGGGCTGCGATTCCCTCCAGCGGCCAGGCCTGCCAGATAATGATTTTTTTCCCTTCCAGAAACGAAAAAGCCCCCGGATACGGATGCGTCACACCACGCACCAGATTATAGATCTCAACAGCGCTACGGCTCCAATCAATGCAGCCGTCGGCCGGCTTGCGCCCTCGGCAGTAATTGCCCTCAGCCAGATTCATCGGGAAACGCCCGGCTGAGCTGGCACGAAGCAGGGGCCAGGCCCGTTCAATCACCCGCTCGGCGGCATCGGTCACCTTTGCGAACACATCGTGGGCGGTATCGGTGAAGGCAATCGGTACCTTTTCCTGATCGACGATATCGCCGGCATCCGGCTTTTCCACCATGTAATGCAGGGTTGCACCGGTTTCGCGTTCGCCATTTATGACCGCCCAATTGACCGGTACCCGGCCACGATAACGCGGCAGATAGGATCCGTGCAGATTGAGTGCCCCCAGCTGCGGAATTGCCAGGACTTCCGGCTTGATCATGTTCCGGTAATAAAAGGAGAATATAAAGTCCGGGGCAAGCTGCCGCACCCGTTCAATATTCTCGGAATCGTTGATATCTGATGTAATGAAGGGGATGCCATGCTGAGCGGCTAAATCCCGAACCGACTCGAACCAGATCTCCTCGGAAGGTGAATCCTCATGGGTGAAAACCAGCGCAATATCAGCCCCCTGACGCAGCAGTTCCTGGAGGCAACGATAACCGACATTATGATAGGCACAGACAATCAGTCGATTATTCTTCAAAACCGTACGTCTTTCTGACCACGAAACGCGGTCGTTTTCTGACTTCCTGGTATATCCTGCCCACGTACTCTCCGACAATACCGATTCCCATGATAATTATTCCGATGAAGAAGAACAGGATTGCAAAAAGGGTGAAGACCCCCTCCACTTCTGCACCGACTATAAAGCGACGAATCATCAAAAACAGACCGAAGGCCAATGAAAGAATTGATGTCAGAATACCAAACAAAGCAAACAACTGCAGGGGCACCACGGAAAAACCGGTCATCAGATCGAAATTGAGTCTGATCAGTTTGTAGAGCGAATATTTGCTTTCTCCGGCAGCCCGTTCGGCATGGGCAACCTCGATCTCGGTCGGATTGGATGCAAAGGTCTGGGCCAGGGCCGGTATAAAGGTGGTCGACTCGCCACAACGATTGATGTTCTCGATGATGTTGCGATGATAGGCCCGCAGCATGCAGCCATAGTCATTCATCTTCATGCCGGTCATCTTGTTGGTTGTAATATTGACGACCCGTGAGGCCAACTTGCGGAACAGGCTGTCCTGTCGCTTCTGGCGGATGGTGCCGACGACATCATACCCCTTCTCGATCTCGGCCACTAACCGGGAAATCTCCTCCGGCGGATTCTGCAGATCTGCGTCCAGCGTTATGACAATCTCTCCGCGCGACATCTCAAAGGCCGCCAAAATTGCCATATGCTGGCCAAAATTGCCGTTGAACTCAATAACCCGGACTCCGGGATAACGCTCGACCATACGCCGCAGAATCTCCAATGAACGGTCACGGGAGCCGTCGTTGGTGAAGAGAATCTCGAATGTCCGGCCGGTGGCCTCGGCCGCCGGGTACAGACGTTCAATCAACGGAGCGAGATTCGATTCCTCATTGTAGACCGGTACGACAATACTCAGGTAAGGGTGTTCCATGCTCTGCTCCTGTTATTATCCTGCCGCCAGCTCGTTGAGAAGTTCCTGGCCATAGAGATTCTTCTGCCACTCACGCATCCCGGCGACTCCATCAAGTTCGGGCAGGGCTGAGGGTCGTTGGTCCGCCACCGCCTCCAGCAGCCAGTTAGGGGCCAGCACACCCGGTTCGAGAGCCTGTTCGCTGCTGCGCTGTTCACGCCACAACTTAAGGCGCTTGAGGCGCTCTTTGGCCCCTTCGGCCGGCTCATCCCTGCGCTGGCGCGGGAAATGCGGCAGACTGCCTTCCGGCAAAGCCAGTGCTGTTGCAACAGCTGCAAGTATCCGGTCGCCAAATCGCTGTACCTGCCCCGGAGTCATTCCCACGATACCGGCCAATTCTCCCGGGGAACGGGGTCGTTTATCAGCGATCTCCAGGAGTGTTTCGGCCGAAATAACCTTGAAGGGCGGACGATCCAGTTCCCGGGCCTGACTGTCACGCAATTGCAAAAGCTCTTCGAGTATAGCCAGGGCACGCCCTTTCAGCTTGCCGGCTCCTTTGCACGAGATGAACAACGGGCCACCCTTCTCCGTGACCCGAGCCTGACACACAATCCGGCACTCTTCCTTCAGCCACTCCAAACGACCCTTTTCGATCAGCTCCGCGCGAAGCTGATCATAGAGCGGCAACAGGTCGGCCGTATCTGCAGCAGCATATGACCGCATTTCCGGGCTGAGGGGGCGTTTGCTCCAATCCGCTTTCTGATATTTCTTGTTCAGCTCAATGCCAAATCGGGCCTTCAGCAGCGCGGCCAGACCAAACTCCTGAATACCGAGAAACCGAGATGCCAGCATGGTATCAAACAGATTCTGAACCTCTATTCCGAAATCACGGTGCATGGAGCGGATGTCATAATCGGAGCCATGCATGACAATCAGAATTTCAGGGTCCCCCAGGGGGCCCGCCAGCGGAGAGAGATCCTTCAATGCCAGCGGATCGATCAGCCAGCTTTCCGTTCTGGTAGAGACCTGAATCAGGCAAACCTTCTCCTGGTAGTGGTGCAGCGAATCCATCTCCAGATCAACGGCCAATTCGGACTGCTGGCAGAGTATTGCCGCGACTTCAGACAATCGTGCTGCAGTGGTAACTATTTCGCAATCGCTCTGCGTAAACGGCGTCAAACGGTAAACTCCCTGATAATGGAATAGGTCGTATTGCGCTGAGCCGGTGTAAAGCCGGCTGCTGCAATAAGTGAAATCATCTCTTCCGAAGACATGCGGAAACTGCATCCTGCAGCAGATACCACATTTTCTTCCAACATTGTGCCCCCCAGATCATTTGCTCCGAAAAAGAGTGCTACCTGGGCCATTTTTGCCCCCTGAGTAACCCAGCTGGCCTGGATATTGGGCACATTGTCCAGCACAATCCGTGAAAGAGCCAGAACCTTGAGATACTCCACGCCGCTGGCGGTTGTACCTCCTAACTCGGTGTTTCCAGGCTGGTAGGTCCATGGAATGAAGGCCGTGAACGAGCCCCCGGAATCCTGCAGTTCACGGATCCGGAACAGGTGCTCGACAATATCCTCCGGTTTCTCGCAGCTGCCGAACATCATGGTGGCGGTTGTAGGCATACCGAGCCCGGCTGCAGTCAGCATGACATCAGCCCACTGTCGCCAGCCGATTTTCTTGGGAGAAATACTTCCCCGCACCTCATCAACCAGAATTTCTGCGCCACCGCCAGGGATGGAATCAAGTCCGGAGGCCTTGAGCCGCACAACTGTCTCATGGACTGTCAGTCCCGAGTTCGAGGCAATACAGACGACTTCTGCTGGCGACAGCGAGTGATTCTGCACCGCAGGGAAACGGGCCTTGATCATACGGAAAAGATCCTCGAAAAATTCGATGGTAAGTTCAGGGTTGAGCCCTCCCTGCATGAGCAGTTGTGTTCCCCCCAGCTCTACCAGTTCTGAAATTTTTGCAAAGATCACATCGTGCGAAAGGACATAAGCGTCATCAGACGATTTATCCCGATAAAAGGCGCAGAAGGAGCACTTGGTTTCACAGATATTGGTGTAGTTCACATTGCGGTCAACAACGAAGCTCACCCTGTTTTCAGGGTGGCGCGCACGACGCAGTGTATCAGCCCGTTTCCCTAATTCCAACAGGTTCCCTTCGGTTAGCAGCCTCAGCGCATCGCTGCGCTCGATCCGGCCGTTCGTGTGAATATGTCCCATCACAGCTCTGCTCATTGAGGTGACAACTCGCTGTTAATGACTCTGAAAAGCCCGAACGATGCTATCGGCTTTCCGTTAATGATGCTGGCGCTTACCGTTCCGGTCACGGGAATTTCCCGTCCGCTTTTGCTGAATAATGTGGTCCGGACCTGCCCCGGATCCTGCCCCTTGAATAGCATGTTAAATTGATCCATGCACTCTTTACGATGTTCAGGAGCTATGATATTCCAGATCTTCAAACCTGAGGTTTCATCGGCAGAATACCCGAGAGTTTCCCGCCACGAGCGATTTACAAACATAAACGATCCGTCTGCCAGCACGCATTGCACCATATCATGTACGTTCTCAAAGACCTCAAGATGCATCTGCTCATTATCACGCAACCGGCGTTCCGTCATGATCCGGCTGGTGATGTCAGTGTACGCCAGCACTACGTGGGTGATATCGCCCAAACGATTCTTCACCGGTGTCCCGAAAACGTCGAAATGCCTTTCCCGGTTGGTCCAATCCACCTGATGAACCGGACGGCGGGATTCCATGACTCGATCACAGGTGCAATTTTCCGGAGGTGTGTCTATGCCGCAAATGGCTTTGTTGCAAGTCACCCCCATGAGTTGCTCGCCATGCAGAGAAAACATTTCCAGAACCTTCTGATTGTACATCTGGATGCGCATTCCGCTGTCGAGAACCAAAATCCCCACGCCAACCGAAGACATGATCGCCTGGATTTCGTCATGGGCCAGGCGTATCCGCTCCCCCAGTTCCTTTTCGTGTTCAAGTATCTGAACAAAGGCCTCGGCCATGGTCCCGATCGGGTCAATTTCCAGCAGCGCATCATCATCGAGCTCTTCCGGACGAAGCGGCAGCGTTCCCATCAACATCAGCATCTGATTGGTCTTGGAACGTATGTACTCTATCTGCTTGAATTGCCGTTCCCGGAGAAGCGTATTCTCCCTGAAAATCTGGTCAGAATCCGATCCGCCCAGCATTTTTCCCAACAATGATTTCATGGCTTCCTATGAATTCTTACGTCTTGCATTTCAGACATTTGCGCCGCGAATATCGATGCGGTAATGCCCATCTTCTTTTGTCACGTAAGCTTCGTACCCCATTCTTGCAACAGCTTCCGGAATGGTAATGGTGGAATCCCGATTATTCGTCAGCAATGTCAGCGAAAGGGATCCCGCTTTAAGATCGGCTTTGTGTACGTTAATTTCTCGCAGAGCTGTCAGAAGTGAAGAAGGGCACAACTGGCCACGCAGATCAAGTTTCATGTTTTCCATGTGAGCATGTAGGCACAACGCATTGACTGTACCTGAATTCCTTTCAGTGTGCTTCTTTCAGGACAAGTCCTGTAAGCATGCGACATCCGATCATGGCACCAGGCAGGAGCCCAAACACAAACAGCAGGCTCTGAGTGGCAAGAATCGGCAACCCACCCAACAGATGCCACAGATTGCAACCCGGTGCCATGCGCGCCGCCAGCCCCATTAAAATTCCTCCTACCAGACCGGACAGAATCTGGCGAAACGGGACCTGCCAATACATCCGAAACTCTTTGACCAAAAGGGATGAAAGCAAACCACCAACAACCAGACCGGCAAGCAGCGGAAACTGAACCAGACTTATGGAGTCCGTCATCGGTCCGGGTCCTCCGCTGTAGGAAATTTTGAGTAGCGCATTGTCATACCTGAATGGCGTAGTCTTAAAAAATTCAAGACTCTGAACATGTTCGGGCATAAACCACTGCTGCACCCAGGCACCAATTTTGGCGTAACTCGTAGTAATCCCCAACGGCACGCCAATAACCGCTACTGAAACGGTGCCCGCCACAGCCAGCAGCAGTGCCGTGCACCACGGCTGCAAATATCCGCTGGAATATGATATTCGGGTCAACTGACCAGCGCGCCACCATCGTAGTAACGGGAAGACCATCAGCAGCAGTCCAGCGGAGATGAGTACTCCTTGGGAAAGATGCAGCATACCTGCCACTGTTTCAAAACCAGGCCGCAATCTGGTTTTTGCTGCCAGAGGTGCCCAGTAAGGATGCATCTCAGCATACAGGGCGCTCCCGACAAGCAGACCGGCAAATGCGGCCACACTGACAAGATTTCCGGTCCCCATTTTATACAGCGTCCCTGCTACACAGCCACCGGCAAGTACCATCCCGATTCCAAATAACACCCCTCCCGCAATTGTTGTCAACGCTGGCGCGCCAAAACCGGGAAACGGAAACAAGACGATGCCCCCCATGAGGCGCACCACTTCAAAAAATGCCATGCTCGTCACAATCAGGAGTGCCAGAATGCGCAGCATGAACGTATTGCGAAACAGATACAGATCGCGAAACATGCCCGCCATGCAAAAATCAGAACGATGCATGACAAATCCGGCCACCAAACCGGCCACCAGCGAGGTGACTGCAGTAACTATCAAGCCCGGAATCATGCCGCCTCGGGAGCAATTTCCGCGGCAAGAACCTGTCGAATATCAACCGGTATACGCCTGGCCTTCAACTGAGGTCCAATACAGGCCAGTGTTACATCAGCGTTCACCAGTTCTTTGCCATCATGTTTGCGTACAATCCGCTGATGCATGCACAGGGATGAGCCACCCACGCGCTTCGGCATGGTAGTAACCACCAAAAGATCATCGTGTCGGGCTGGAGAGGTAAAATCAATTTCCATGCGAACAACCGGAAACACGTACCCGGCCGCTGCCAGTTCCGCGACCATAAAACCATGCCTTCGAAAATACTCCGTGCGCGCACGTTCGAAAAATTTGAGATAGTTGGCATGATACACGACCCCGGCAGCGTCGGTGTCCTCATAGTACACACGCAGTTCCATGTTATCTCAATTTAAGATTGAGGGTCTGAACCCGGCCATCGCCTCTAAACTTGATCTGCAGACGTAATTCCCTGGCTGAATTTATCTCCCCCGGAAAGAATATAAAACCGCTTGCCAGAGCATCGGCCGACATGATTTTCCCCTCAACACCCTTTTCACGGATATCGTCGGCAATTTTTGCTTCGCGTTGGCGATCATCTCCGGCTTTGTTGGCACCGCCAATGACTGCCCCCCCCGCACCGCCGATCACCCCACCCTTGACAACGGATGAGCCGACATCACGTCCAGATACAATTCCGACTGCAAGCCCCAAGAGTGCTCCAGCGGCAGCTCCATAGGCCGCACCCTTTCCTGCCCCACCAGCAATTGCCCCACTCTCCGTCGCTTTCTGGACTCTATCGGTCGCCTCACGATTCGTAAGAATTTTCCAATACCTACTTGTGTCATCAATTAAAAAAGTCTGTCCGGAAACTACTTCAACAGCCTGGCCACTTCTGTTGTCCAACACGACCTGGACCGGCAGCAATCCAGCCGCTCGAATGTTGAAACCGAAAGCCTCTTCGGCGAGTTTAGCATCGGCAAAGGATTCTGCCCCGACCTCAAGGCCGGATGTGTTCTGGTAATTCATATAATCCTGAGGAGGCCTGAAAGATACTGATCGACTTTCATAGGTTGCACAACCTGCAAGATGGGCAATAATCATCAAAAAACAGATATATTTTTTCATTGTTTCTCTCCTCTCGTGCCGTCCGTGTAAGATTGTCATCACTTTAGTTCAGAATCTACTGACCTGCAACTTCATTCTATACCTAAATCCTCATCGAAACGAGATTCGAACGTAAAACGCACCAAAAGTCCTTTAAAACAAAAAAGGCACAAAACCCAGTCTACGCCCTTGGTGCACCCGAATAATTGCCTTAAATCGATTATTTGAAGCAACACCTCGCAGACACCCTATTTATGAGTGTTTACGGGCACCAATGTCACCAAAGTACGTCTACCCATCTCCATAGGCAACAAATATTCGCTAACCGGACCAATCAGAAAGCCTGCTTGACGAACCGAATCCTTAACAGCTTCAATTTCGCCGTGAATATCTGGCCCCTTCATCGCAACCAGCTTGCCATTGCATTTAAGTAATGGTGCTGCCAATGCTGCAAACAAATCCAAACGCGAAAACGCTCGTGACGTTATCACATCACACAATCCTGCGTGACTATCATGGAGATTTTCAACTCTGGTATGCAGTGCTTCAAAACCATCTAGGCCCAATAAACGGGAGACATGCTTCTGAAACATGATTTTCTTTCCTACCGCATCCACTGAAATGACACGGATGTCAGGCCTGACAATCTTAAGGGGAATAGCGGGGATACCGGCACCGGAACCAATATCCATAATACAGCCACCAAGTGAAACTCCGTTGATGAAAAAGAGTGCGTCAATCAAATGCTTAATAGCAATGTCCCTGTCTCTACAGATGGCGGTCAAATTGAATTTGCGATTCCATTTTTGCAACTCTGCTGCATAGGTTTCAAATGACTGAATCGTCTGCTCGGGCACTATCAGTCCTGTTTCCAGTAACGCCTTTTCAAGCTCGCTCCTGATCACTGCAGTTCTCCAATTTCCTCAGCACCCTTGCGGCATCGCGATTTCAAAGCTATTGAAACCACCGAGATCGCAGCAGGTGTAACCCCGGGGATACGCGAAGCCTGGCCAAGAGTATCAGGACGAGACAGCATGAGCTTCTCCCGTACCTCGGTCGTCAGACCATTGACACCAGCATAGTCCATATCATCAGGAATACGGGTATCTTCCAGATTACGTGCACGTTCGATCTGTTCTAGCTGACGATCAATATAGCCGCGATATTTGATTTGAATCTCGACCTGCTCGCGAACATCGTGTCGTGTTTCACGTGAAACATCGTCTATCTTTGATAGTTCGTTGTACGTTATGTCAGGACGCTTTAAGAGCTGTTCAAAAGAAGTACCTTTTTGAATTTCAGTCAAATTTTGCGCGTTCAAAAATTCAGTTTCACGGTCATCCATAATTAGTCTGCGGGAAGATATTCGCTCAAGCTCGTGAGTTATCATCTCCCTCTTTTCAAGAAACGCCTTGTAGCAATCATCCGGCACGAGACCGATGGCGTGCCCCTTCTCGCGCAGTCTCAAATCAGCATTGTCCTCACGTAACAACAATCGATATTCGGCACGGGAAGTGAACATCCGGTACGGTTCCTTGGTGCCAAGCGTAACAAGATCATCGATCATAACCCCGATATAGGCTTCGCTTCTTTGAAGAACCAGCGGTTCCCGATCAAAGACTCGTAACGCAGCATTTATCCCGGCCATCAACCCCTGTCCGGCCGCTTCTTCGTAACCTGAAGTTCCGTTGATCTGGCCGGCGTGGTACAAATTGGATACCAACTTGGTCTCCAGAGACGCATGCAACTGAATGGGGTTGACGTAGTCATATTCTATTGCATAGGCCGGACGCATAATTTCAACGCGTTCCAGACCAAACATGGATCGGTAGAAGGGTATTTGTATATCAATTGGCAACGACGTGGACATACCGCTGGGGTACACCTCAACAGTCTCGAGCCCTTCCGGCTCAATGAACGTCTGGTGTCGGTCCTTATCAGGAAAGCGCACAACCTTATCCTCTATTGATGGGCAATAGCGGGGCCCGATGCCCTCAATAATACCTGAGTACAGCGGAGATCTGTCGAGTCCTGAGCGTATAATATCGTGCGAACGACTGTTGGTGTAGGCAATATGGCACGGTACCTGCGGCATGCAGATACGGTCCGTTGAAAATGAAAACGGGACCGGGGGGTTATCACCATGCTGTGCTTCCAGTTTTGAAAAATCAATCGTACGAGCATCGAGACGGGCAGGCGTACCGGTTTTGAGACGGCCGACATCGAACCCAACATCACGGAGTTGATCGGACAGGCCCATGGACGGAGGATCTCCGGCGCGACCACCGGGGTAGTTTGTCAGACCGATATGGATCAGGCCTCGCATGAACGTGCCGGTAGTAACGACAACAGTTTTCCCGAGAAAGCGGATTCCTGACCTGGTATCAACGCCCTTCAGTACGCCGCTTTCGAGATAAAGGGCTGTTACTTCTCCCTGCTTGAGAAACAGGTTGTCCTGCTGCTCCATGACACGCTTCATGCGTAAACGATACAGCTGCTTATCAGCCTGTGCCCTGGATGCACGAACAGCCGGACCTTTGCGGGTGTTGAGCACGCGGAACTGTATTCCGGTCGCATCGATATTCCGCGCCATCTCGCCGCCAAGTGCATCAATCTCCTTGACCAAATGCCCCTTAGCAAGGCCACCGATAGCAGGATTACAGGACATAAGTGCGATGGCATCAAGATTAATGGTCAGCAGCAATGTGCGGCAGCCCATACGCGCAGCAGCAAGTGCGGCCTCACATCCGGCATGACCTGCTCCGACAACAATCACATCAAAAATGAGTTCATAACTATGCATGTAAGTACCTATGTTTCACGTGAAACAGCGGGCTATTTTCCAATGCAAAACGAAGAAAAAATTATGTCAAGAATTGCATCGGGAGTTGTCTCGCCGGTAATCTCTCCAATAGCGGCAAGACTTTCCCTTAGATCAATTGACAGTAACTCACCGGAAGCACCGCTGGATAATTGAGACGAAAAGATATCCAGGGCTGCCAGGGCTCGGGAAACAATGTCCCGATGTCTGACTGTAGTTAACGCAACATGCTCACATGAAGACAGTTGCTCGCCAACAAAACAGGCAAAAATGGCATCACGTAGCGCCTGCAGCCCATTGCCATCCTTGGTAGAGATTCGGACAACCGTTGGTCCGGCAGGAAGGCATTGCTCGTCTAAAACGCATGGCAGATCCGATTTGTTCAGCACTGTTATGAGCCGCTTAGTGCCAATCGCCGACGCCAGATAACGATCCTGATCGTCAAAGGGACGGGAACCGTCCACCAGAAACAAAACCAGATCCGCCAGAGCCAGTTTTTCAAGAGTGCGTCGAATACCTTCCTGTTCAATTTCATCATGTGAATGACGAATGCCGGCCGAGTCAATAATCCGGACCGGAAGTCCCTCGATACTGACAACCTCTTCGATAATATCCCGGGTAGTTCCGGGAAGATGGGAAACAATCGCGCGTTGGTCCTGAGTCAGAGCATTCAACAGACTGGATTTGCCAACATTCGGTTTTCCGGCCAAGAGAACTGAAACACCGTCGCGGAGGGCTTTACCGTGCTCGAAGGTGGAGATGAGTGCGACAAGCTCTTCACGGGCTTTGGAAACGAAATCCTCTATCAGCTGCTGCGACGTTTCATCAAGGTCATCTTCCGGAAAATCAATGAAGGCTTCTATCAGAGCAAGGGCGTTACGCAGAAAGGAACATATATCGCGGAGCCGGGCCGACAAAGCACCCTCGCGCTGACTCTGGGCAAATGCCAAAGACATCTCCGTGCGACTGTTGATCAGATCAATAATAGATTCAGCCTGGCAAAGATCTATGCGGCCATTCAGAAAAGCCCGGCGAGTAAACTCTCCAGCATCTGACAATCGTGCCCCTGCCCGTATGCAGGCTTCCAGAACACGTTGTACAACCAGATAACCACCATGGCAGTGCAGTTCAAGCACATCTTCCCGCGTATAGGATCGAGGTGCCCGCATCAGAACCGCCATTCCCTCATCAATCAGGGTGCCGTTTGTCGAGTCCACAATCCGCCCATAATAAAAACGGTGGCTCTCAAAGCCACCGTTTCCCTGTTTTACAAATACCTGTTCCGCAATACTGATGGCCCCCGAACCGCTTATTCGGATGATTCCGATGCCACCAGAGCCGACCGGAGTAGCAATAGCGGCTATGGTATCCTCGACATACATGCTCTAATCCTTCACCAGTTTGTTGATGTACATCTGCTGACCGATAGTCAGAACGTTATTAACAAGCCAGTAGAGAACCAGACCGGAAGGGAAGCCAAGAAACATGAAGGTAAATACCACCGGCAGTGCCAGCATCATTTTCTGCTGAATTGGATCCATCTGTGTCGGTGTCATTTTCTGCTGAATAAACATGGTAACCCCCATGATAACGGGAGTTACATAATAGGGATCCTTGTCGGCCAGGTCTGTGACCCAGAGGAAAAATGGTGCATGACGTAATTCGATAGAAAACATCAAAGCCTTGTACAGAGCAAAGAAAACCGGGATCTGAACTACCATCGGCAGACAGCCACCGAGCGGATTGACCTTATGGTCACGATACAGTTCCATGACCGCCTTGTTCATGGCATCGCGGTCATCCTTGAACTTCTCCTTAAGAGCAACCATCTTTGGCTGAATCTTCTGCATGTCCTTCATCGACTTATAGCTTTTATGCGTCAGCGGGAAGAAGAGTACCTTAAGTATGATTGTAACAATGATAATGGCAAGTCCGTAATTACCAACATAACCATAGAAAAATTTGAGGGTATACAGCAATGGTTTGGCTAATACCGTAAACCATCCCAGATCCAGAGATTGTTCCAGTGAATTGCCCTGAGCCTTGAGAATATCAATATCTTTGGGCCCGACAAACAACTTGTGAGCCACAGTAACCGACTGACCTGGGTTAACTGTCAGCTGCGGTGCCGTAACAATTGCCTCCATAAAACCGGCAGTACTCTTTTTCAGTTCAACGCTAGCGATACTATTTTTCTCTGTGAGAATGGCGCTCAGGAAATACTTGTCGGCAAAACCGCTCCAGATTACACCTTTGTCATACCGTTTTGTAGCGCCCGATATATCCTTGTATTTGTCTGCATGTAGAGCATTGTCGGCAAACAGGAATGAACCAGCCGTCTCAAAGCGATTATCCTTAACCTTTGGCTCGGCAGGATACGACATGACGTGCTGAATTGCTCCAACCATCGGCGCCGCACTATTGTTGAAAACCTGAGTATCCAGATTGATGCTGTAGGAATCTGCTGCAAATGTATAGACTTTACGAATAGTGAAACCCTGACCGGAAATAAAATTAAAAACCAGTTGCTTTTTTTCGCCACCAGCGACGGTCAGAATTTCGCTATCGGTTGTAAAAGGTGCATTTTCGGAAAGGTTAAATCCGCTGGCCCTTGTTGAAAACGTAAGCAGGGCGGGATCAACATTATTGCCAATAACAACGAGGCTGGCATCTGGCTTATTCTGCTCCCGATACTTTTTGAGTGTCATGCTTTTGAGAGCAGCTCCCCGCGCAGAAAAAACTGCAGTATAGAGAGCCGTATCCACAGTGACGTCTTTTTGAAGACCGGCGGTTTGCGGAGCCGGTGATACAGGTGAAATAGCTGCTAATGGTGCCGAGTCGGCAACGGGAGCAGTTGCAGGAGCTTGTGCCACAGCCTGCTGTTGGGCATCTTGAACCGGTTTCGGTTTTGAATCCGGGCCCATCACCATCGAAAAAATATAGAAAACGACTATTGAGAGAACTACTGCAAGGATTGCACGCTTTTCCATTATGGCTCCAGTTGTATGTTCAATTAAGGCACAGGATCAAACCCACCCGGATGAAACGGATGGCACTTGCCCAGTCGTACCAGGGTCAGCCACATACCTCTGACAAACCCGTATCTGGTAATTGATAGATATGAATACTCGGAACAGGAGGGATAAAAACGACAGGCTTGTGGCAGAAGAGGCGACAGCATCTTCTGATAAAGCCTGATAATTAGGAGTGCGATGCTCTTGAGCATTGAGATACGCCGATGTACGTGAAGGCTTTTTGAAGTTCCAGCTGCATGAGCGCAAACGTTATGGTGGCTGATTCGCTCCGGGCAATCACATTCAGATCAACAGCCGGCATGACCAGGCGATTTGCTCTGAAGATTTCTCTCACAAATCGCTTGATCCTGTTGCGGATTACGGCATTACCAACCTTTTTGCTGACGGTGATTCCAAGACGAGCGTGCTCAAGTGCGTTATCATTCCACACAACAAGAATTCTCTTCGTGGAAAACTTTTGGGCCGAATCCCTCAGTCTGAGAAATTCAGAACGTTTTCGCAGCCTGACAGAAGATGGGTATGTAGCGGATACTATCCCCATCTCACCAGTCAAATTACTTGACCGCAATACGAACGGACAGGTTTTTTCTACCTTTTGCTCTTCTGCGCTTGATAACAAGACGCCCGTTTTTCGTGGCCATACGTACCAGAAAACCGTGAGTTCTTTTGCGTGAAATTTTGCTTGGCTGATATGTTCTTTTCATGACTCGTACCTCTAATTTTTTATTTCAAGAATTGGGTTTTTAATCATATTGACCGCCCTTTGTCAAGATATTTATTATGAAGCAACACGTATTTAGGAATGATTTGCCTTGAAAAATAGTGCCACGTCTGATAACCTTCAGCGCCTGTAATATACTGTTTATTATCACATATTTAGATATAACCTATTGTATTCGCAAGACTAAAAGTTATCAACAGCTGTTGAAAAGAGTGTTGATAACTCCTGTTGATTTTCCCTGCTGATTGCTTCGAACATAGTTGAATCAATTGGATTTTTTCAGTACATCCCCGTATGTTGATAAAGCATCTTATCATTAAAACAATGTGATCCCAATGCACGCTATCTGGAATAAAACAACTGAAAATCTGGGCAGGGTCCTTTCCGAACGAGATTTTTCCACCTGGATTCAACCGGTAAACTTCAATCACTTCGAAAATGATACGGTTTTTCTGTCTGTTCCCACCTCCTTTTTCAAGGAATGGCTGGAGGACCATTATCATGCCGTGCTTTCCAGCGCACTGTCTGTCGCAGCCGGGAAAAATGTATCGATTGAGTTCATTGTCAACGAAAGCGAAAACAGCGACAACACGCTCCTACCGGAAGAGGTTATCAGCAAAGGTATCCCTGAGGTCATTGAAACTAAAAACAGCGTCAACGAAATTTCCTTTACTCCACTCAATAACAAATACACCTTCGATCTGTTCGTAAGCGGCACCGGCAACCAGTTTGCCCATGCAGCTGCCATGGCTGTTGCAAACAACCCGGCCGATACTTATAATCCCCTCTTTATATACGGTGGGGTCGGCCTGGGAAAAAGCCATCTTCTCAATGCCATCGGCCACAACATCCGCGCAAATTCTCCCGAACTCAATGTCTGTTACTGTTCGGCAGAAAAGTTCATGTACGAAATGGTCAATGCACTCCGGCAGAAAAAAATGGAGCATTTCCGGGCCCGCTTCAGGACCATTGACGTACTGCTGGTGGATGATATCCAGTTTATATCCGGCAAGGTAGGAACTCAGGAAGAATTTTTTCACACCTTTAATGCCCTGTACGACATGCATAAGCAGATCGTGATAACCTCCGACAAGTTTCCCCGGGAAATATCCGACCTGGAAGAGCGTCTGCGTTCACGATTCGAATGGGGATTGATTGCGGATATCCAGCCGCCGGATGTTGAAACGAAAATAGCAATACTCAAAAAGAAGTCAGAAATAACCAAGATCAGACTGCCTGATGACGTAACCTATTTTCTTGCCTCCAGTGATACAAAAAATATTCGTGAGCTCGAAGGAATGTTGATCAGACTTGGCGCCTACAGCAGTCTGCAGAATGTTCCTATTACAATAGAAATGGCTCGTGAAAGCCTCAAAGACATTTTGGGTGACCGCCGTAAGGATATAACTGTAGAACTGATTCAGAAGGCTGCTGCCGATTATTTTGGATTGAAAGTTGCTGATCTTAAATCGGATAAACGTCTGAAAAATCTGGTTCAGGCTCGTCAGATAGCTATCTGGATATGTCGGGATATGACCAAATCTTCCTACCCGGACATCGGCATGAAATTTGGCGGAAAGGATCATTCAACCGTCATTTATGCCGCCAAAAAAATAGATAATGCCATGAAGGATGATATCAAACTATCCAGAATGATTGATGATATTAAGAATGTCCTTCTGAAGTAGGGATAACCTGTGGGAACAGCTGTGGATAAGCACTCATAACTTATTACCTGTTGAAAACTGGCTTTTACATCACGCGTTCTTCAACAGGGCCAGCAACGGAATATGTTTTATACATAAGCCAGTTAGACAGTTATCACCGGTTTACAGCGACCTATAATAACAACAGTCTTTTAAATAATTTATAAACTATATTCTATTACGTAAGGAGTGACAGATGGAATTCATAATCGATAAGGAATTATTTCTGAAATCGCTACAGAAAATCCAGGGGATCGTGGAAAAGCGAACCTCCATGCCTATCCTTTCAAACGTCTTGATAGAAGCAACCGAATCATCCATCCACATCACAGCCACCGACCTTGAAGTCGGGATGAAGAGCAGCTACCCGGCCGAAGTAATCTCAATAGGCAAAATAACGGTCGGGGCAAAGAAACTCTATGAGATCGTCAAAGAACTGCCAAACCAGAAGATAACCTTTTCAACCAAAGACAACGACTGGGTCGAAATTCGTTGTGGCAAAGTTCAATTCAACATCGTCGGTCTTTCACCGGAGGAATTCCCCTATTTCCCGGCGGTCAAGGAAGACAGCCTCTTTGAGATAGAAAGCCAGCAGCTTAGAGCGATGATCGAAAAAACCTTTTATGCAATTTGTAATGATGAAACGAAATATAACCTTAACGGCCTTTTTACGAAGGTCGAGGTCACACCAAATGGTGACCAGATTCTCAAGATGGTGGCAACCGATGGTCATCGCCTTTCCATCTCAAATGGTGTCTTTAAGGGTAACGCCGGTCCGGAACTCTTAAAAGGTGTCATCCTGCCGAAAAAGGGTATCTTCGAGATGAAAAAAATCACCGAAGAAGAGGGCGGCAACCTCATGTTTGGTTTCATGGACAACAGTGCCGTCATCAAGCGCGGTGATTCCTACATGGTCATGCGTCTTGTGGATGGTGATTTCCCTGACTACAACCGGGTTATTCCGACCTCCAATGACCGGACTATCACCGTCAACAAGGAAGAATTCACTCACTCCGTGCGCCGTATGGCAATTCTTTCCAGTGAAAAATTCAAGGGAATCATGTTGGAGATATCCGCCTCCAGCATCAAAATTTCCTCAAGCAATCCGGAACTGGGCGATGCCCGTGAAGACATTGATGTAACCTACGGCGGTGATCCCATATCGGTGCGCTTTAACGCCCGCTACCTGCTGGATGTGCTTGCAGTGGCTGAAACTGAGCTGGTTGATATGAAATTCAGGGATGAACTATCGCCCTCCATCATTGTGCCGAATAAATCGGACAGCTTCCTGGCAGTGATCATGCCGATGAGGCTGTAATACCACCAGATGCGTCTGAAACATCTGCAGGTATTCAATTTCCGAAACATGGAGATGATCCGGCTCGAGCCGGGTGCACGTTTCAATCTGCTGTACGGCTGCAACGGCCATGGCAAAACCAATCTGCTTGAAGCAATCTATCTGCTTGGTAATCCCCGCTCTTTCAGGAATTCACGCCTGCCGGAGTTTATCAGGCATGGGCAGCATCAGGGGATGGTGACAGGGGACGTGGAATCGGGAGGAGTCGTCAGTCGAATCCGGTTGACGCTTGAAACAGCCGGTCGGCGGGTCGAAATTGACAGTAAAGCTATTAAACGTGCCTCGGACTTGCATGGTCGTTTGAATTCAGTGGTTTTTTCGCCCGATGACACCGGCATGGTCAAATCCGGGCCGGAAGCCCGCCGCAGATATCTGGATCGGGCGGTTTACACCGGAGATATTGGTTATCTGCACTGTTGGCACGATTACCACCGGATTCTCAAGCAGCGCAACCACCTGCTGAAAAGCCAGGATCGAAACGGTCTGGATGTCTGGACCGAAAAACTGGCGGTAGCCGGGGCTGAAGTTATTGAACGGCGCCAGCAGTATGTAGCCCTGCTGGATGTGCAACTGCAGAAAAATTACGCCACCATCGCCGGCGGCAGTGAAACTGCCGGAATCGGTTATCAGCCTGAAGGGGTGCGGGAAACGGAACGGAGCGCCATCTGCGAAAGCCTGCTGCAGCTCTTTGCACGCCACAGCAGGAGTGATGAACGCTACGGAACCACCACGGCCGGGCCGCACCGCGATGATCTGAGTTTCACCCTGAACGAGCGGAATCTTAAATCGTTCGGCTCCCAGGGGCAGCAGAAAAGCTTTGTACTGGCCTTAAAAATGGCCGAGATGGAGAACCTGCAGGCCATCTTCGGCGAGCCGCCGCTCCTGCTTCTGGACGATATGAGTTCGGAACTGGACGCACACCGAAACAGCAATCTCATGGAATATCTCACCTCCCGGGATATCCAGGTGTTCATTACAACAACCGAACCTTCCGCCGTATTGGGTTCGGCAACACACTGTTCCGTATTCCGTGTGGAAAACGGCAATCTGACGTTCGAAGGAAACGAAACAACATGACAGAACAGGAAAACGCAGCACAGGCCGCCTCCGATGAATACGGAGCGGGTAATATTCAGGTCCTTGAGGGATTGGCAGCCGTTCGCAAAAGGCCTGCCATGTACATCGGCTCCACTTCCAGTGCCGGTCTGCACCACCTGGTGTACGAGATCGTCGATAATGCCATCGATGAGGCCCTGGCCGGACATTGCGATGATGTCACCGTCACCATCAATACGGATGGTTCGATAACGGTAGTTGACAACGGTCGAGGTATCCCGACCGATATGCACCCCACAGAAGGGCGTTCTGCTGCTGAAGTTGTTCTGACGGTACTGCATGCCGGCGGTAAGTTTAATAACGATTCCTACAAGGTCTCCGGAGGTCTGCACGGCGTTGGTGTTTCGGTTGTCAACGCCCTTTCTAAGTGGTTGGAGTTGGAGATCAGACGTGATGGCAAAGTGTTTCGCCAATCCTATCGCCGCGGCGACCCGGTTGCTCCGTTGGCAGTCACCGGCGAAACCAAGAAGCGTGGAACCAAGGTCACCTTCATGCCGGACGAAGAGATCTTCGAGACCACCGAATACTCCTTTGATATCCTTTCCCAGCGTCTGAGAGAGTTGTCATTCCTCAACGCCGGTGTCCGCATCAAGATCACCGACGAGCGCGTCGAGGGCAAGTTCCACGAATTCCACTACGAAGGGGGCATTAACTCCTTCGTCGAATACCTCAACCGCAACAAAACAGCCCTACACCCCAAACCGATCTACTTCAAAGGGGAAAAGGGTGGCGTGGAGATGGAAGTCTCCATGCAGTACAACGACTCCTATGACGAGAAAATCTTCAGCTTCGCCAACAACATCAACACCCACGAGGGTGGTACCCATCTGGCGGGCTTCAAGGCGGCACTGACACGTACCATGAACAGCTACGTGGCCGCCAACGAGATGCTCAAGAAGGAGAAGGTTGCCATCTCCGGCGATGACCTGCGCGAGGGTATGACCACCGTCATTTCGGTCAAGATCCCCCAGCCGCAGTTCGAAGGGCAGACCAAAACCAAGTTGGGTAACTCCGAAGTCAAAGGATACGTGGAATCCTTGATGAACGAGCGCCTGGCCCAGTTCCTGGAGGAAAACCCCCAGGTTGCCAAGCGCATTCTGGAAAAATCCATCGACGCCGCCCGGGCCCGTGAAGCCGCCCGTAAAGCCCGTGAAACCGTACGCCGCAAGGGTGCCCTTGATCTGGGAGGCCTGCCGGGTAAACTGGCCGACTGCCAGGAGAAGGACCCCAGCCTGTGCGAACTGTACCTGGTCGAGGGTGACTCGGCCGGTGGTTCGGCCAAACAGGGACGTGACCGTAAGAACCAGGCCATCCTGCCGCTCAAGGGCAAGATCCTCAACGTTGAGAAGGCCCGTTTTGACAAGATGATTGCCTCCCAGGAGATCCGCACCCTGATCACCGCACTGGGCACCGGCATTGGCAAGGACGACTTTGACATCGCCAAGCTGCGTTATCACCGCATCATCGTCATGACCGACGCCGACGTGGACGGCTCCCACATCCTGACGCTTCTGCTGACCTTCTTCTACCGCAACATGCGTGAGCTGATCGAGCGCGGGCACCTCTACATCGCCCAGCCGCCGCTCTACAAGGTCAAGCGTGGCAAGCGGGAGCAGTACCTGCGTAACGAGCACGCCATGCAGACCTTCCTGCTGGAGGAAGGTGCCGAAGACCTGATCCTCAAACTGGAAAAGGGCGACCGAGTCTACATTGGCAAGCAGATTATCCCGGTCATCAAGCAGTTCATTGAGAACCGCGCCATCTTCGAAAAGGTTGTCAAAAAAGGTATCGCCAACGACCTGCTGTCGATCGTCATCCGGGCTAATGTACCGGCCGGCATCGAAGAACTGGCAGGCCTGACTCCCTATCTGGAAAACATGAAGGCACTTTCCCCCGGTTCCGACTACCAGGTGGACGAAGACCGTATAACGTTCCGTATCGGTAACATCCGTGCCATCATCGACCAGCAGGCGCTCTCGGTACTTTCAACCCACGAGTACGAACTGCTGGTGGAAAACCATCGCCGCGTGGTGGAAACCATGGCCGACGGCCGGGCCTTTGTGGAGCAGGAGGGTGGCAAGCAGATGTTTGAAACCACCAACCACGAGGAGCTTCTGGCCTTCTTCCTGGAAAACGCCAAAAAGGGACTCGGTATCCAGCGCTACAAAGGTCTGGGTGAGATGAACCCTGAACAGCTCTGGGAAACCACCATGAACCCGGAAAACCGCGTGTTGCTACAGGTCAAGATCGAGGACGTGGTGGAATCGGACGAAATCTTCACCATCCTGATGGGAGATCAAGTCGAGCCAAGGCGCGAATTTATTGAGACGAATGCTTTGAATGTTGTAAATCTTGATATTTAAAGGATAGGTGACCCCATAAAGTGCATCTGTCCTATATAAATTTGAACAAATGAAGAAAAAGCACGAGGGTCTAGCCAGTTTGGTTAGACCCTCGTTTTTTTGTTTTGCAAACGGCACTCGTGCCATTGGTACCAACAGGAATTCAAACTCAGCAACGTACGCAGATTCCCTGTGTAGTGATGGATGTGCGGAAGTTCGCACGCAATTTACCCGGATTTCCGGATATCCGCACATTCCCCCTGTTTTTGTAAATATACTAAAGCGTAACCAGCTAATAAATAAACAGTTTAATATGGTGTGATATTGTTAAATCGGCACACGGCTTGCTCTAATACGGTAGCTATAGCATTAGTGGTCAACAGAATACCCGCGAAAGAAGGTTACGCTTGAAAAATACTGTTGATTCGATACGGGCCATGGTTAAAAAGTCGTTCAAACTAGCGGCGTTGCGTTTTACATTCAGCCTGCTGATCTGCCTCCTGGCCGGGTGGGGCGTTTACTCAATACTGCTTGAGCGGAATCATAAGGAACTGCGTGAAAAAACGAAGCAACGGCTGGATTATTACCGTTTAAGCCTTGAGTCAACGATTGACCGCAATGAATCGCTGCCGTTCCTGATCTCTCTAGATGGAAGGCTCCGCACACTGTTAGAGCGTCCGGGAACCGGGGAGCGTCAGGTGGCCAACGACTTCCTGAAAAAGGTGAAGGAACGGGCCGATATTGCGGCTACGTACCTTATGGATGCAACCGGCCTCACCGTCGCCTCCAGCAACGCGGGGCAGCCGGGTTCATTCGTGGGCAACAACTATTCATTCCGGCCCTATTTCAAGGAAGCGATACTGGGACAGCTCGGGAGGTACTACGGCATTGGATCTACCACCGGCGAACCGGGTTACTTCCTGGCAGCACCAATCAAGTCGGACCGTGGGAATATCGGAGCTGTTACCGTCAAGATTAGCCTCGCCCCCCAGGAAGCTGCACTTCAGAAAAGCGGTGACATTGTACTACTGGCAGATTCATGGGGTGTCATATTTCTTTCTACAATAGACCAATGGAAGTACCGCACCATTTCCGAGCTCAAACAGGAAACCTTGCGTCAATTGCGCGCCTCCCGACAGTACGGTGACCAAACCCTGCTTTCTCTCAAGGATAATCTCAAAAGGGAAAATGATGCATCCCTTGCCGAGGTTACCCTGCCAGGCCGGAAACCACAGCCTTTTCTCGTAGTAACACAGACCATGAATCACCTTGGGTGGAAGGTGTATCTTCTTTCCGAAACCAGGCAGGAGCGGAAAAGCGCCTTAACAGGTGGAATCGCCACCGGAGTTGCCACTGGATTCATCATATTGATTTTCACCTATTTCAAACTGAATGCGGAACGCTACGAGGAACGCCGACAGGCCAAGGTTGCACTGCGGCAGGCTCATCAGGAACTCGAACAGCGGATCACTGAACGGACGTGCGACCTTATCGCCACCAAACAGTCGCTGGAAAAAAAAGTCAATGAGCTGAAAACTGCGGAGGATATTCTTCGTGAAACCAGCGACAATGCGGTGCAGGCCGGAAAGCTCGCCGTGCTTGGCCAGATGTCGGCCGGCATCAGCCATGAAATCAACCAGCCGCTTACGGCTTTAAGCACCTTTGCCGATAATGCCGTCAATTTCCTGGAACGGGGTCGCATGGAAAACGTTCGCGAAAACCTTGGGATGATCAGGCAGATGGCCGACCGAATGGGACACATAGTCAATGAAATCAAAAATTTCAGTCGCAAAACGCCCGGCGAGCGCAGAAAAGTATGTCTTGTCGACGTACTTAATCAGGCACTCATACTGGTAGAGACCGAGCGGCGGCGCATCGACGCAACCATAGAAATTCAGCCATTCCCGGAGGATCTGATGATTCTGTCCGGCCCGATTCGCCTGGGGCAGGTGCTGGTGAATCTGCTCCGTAATGCCCTGGATGCCGTGGCCGGTCTCCCTGAGCGGCATATCACCGTGACCATTGAACGAAATGAAACAGAGGTCGCTGTGGCTATTCGGGACAGCGGACCGGGCATAGCCCCCGAAGCGTTATCGAGGTTGTTTGAACCATTTTTCACGACAAAGCCGCCAGGGCAGGGGCTCGGGTTGGGCCTGCCCATTTCCCGCGTTATCATCACCGAATTGGGTGGAAGTCTCAATGCCGGGAATCATGAGAGCGGCGGGGCTGAATTCACTGTTACCATGGAGGCGGCATGACCACAGACGGCCAGATCATAATTCCGGAAAATAACCTGATATATCTGATAGATGACGATGATGCGGTGCGGCTTGGCTGCGAGCAGGCGCTCCAGTTGGCTGACCTGTCGGTACGGACCTTCAAGAATGCCGAGAGCGCCCTTGCCTCTCTGGAGGAGGACCCTCCGGCGGTGGTGGTCAGCGATGTGCGATTACCAAACATGTCAGGACAACAACTGCTGGAAGAACTGAAAAAGCGGGACAGAGACCTCCCGGTAATCCTGATTACCGGCCACGGTGACATCATCATGGCGGTCCAGGCGATGAGGGCCAATGCCTATGACTTCATTGAAAAACCGTTTCATTCGCAACGGCTGATCGATGTGGTCCGCCGGGCACTCGAAAAGCGTGTTCTCGTCCATGAAATCCGCATGCTGCACGAACAGCTGGGTGCACAGGAGTCCATATCCATCGTCGGGCAATCGGAGGAGATGATGAAGGTGCGGCGCGCCATTTCCGCCCTGGCGCCCACCGATGTGGATGTGCTCATCCTTGGTGAAACCGGTACCGGCAAGGAAGTCGTGGCGCGGGCGCTCCACGCCCAGAGCGGTCGCAAAGGGCCATTCGTTGCCCTGAATTGCGGTGCCCTGCCGGAGACCGTATTCGAGAGCGAGATATTCGGCCATGAGCAGGGATCGTTCACCGGTGCCGATCGGCGGCGCATCGGCAAGATCGAGCATGCCAACGGTGGCACGCTGTTTCTTGATGAAATCGAAACCATGCCGCTGGCGCTCCAGGTAAAGCTCCTGAGGGTGGTGCAGGAGCGTTGCCTCGAACGGCTCGGCAGCAACACCCTGTTGCCGGTGGATTGCCGGATAATCGCGGCCACCAAGGTGGATCTTAAGAAGCTTTCCGAGCAGGGCGGTTTCCGGGCCGACCTCTACTACCGGCTGAATGTTGTCTCCATAGAGCTGCCGCCCCTCAGAGAACGGCCGGGAGACATTGCGCCGTTGATGGCCTTTTTCCTTGCGCAGGCGAGCGAACGGTTCAAACGGCCGGCCCCCGAGTGGGACGAAAGCGATCTGGTGCGCTGGCATCAGTACAATTGGCCGGGGAATGTACGCGAACTCAAGGCGGTGGCCGAGCGCTTCTGCCTGGGTGTTTGCGACGGCCTGGATCCGGCCCAATCGACCACCGCCTCCCTGGCGGTCAGAATGGAGATCTTCGAGCGTGGATTGATCCGCGACACCTTACGAGCGGCAAAAGGCAATGTGGCCGAAGCGGCCGATCTGTTGCATGTACCTAAAAAAACCTTGTATGACAAAATTACCCGCCACGGACTTAACCCGGACCACTTTCGTTGAGGTAATTCGAGTTCAGATTATATTCGTTCAAAATGCCCACGCTTGCATTTGTATGAAAAGTGCAGTAATTTGTTCTCAGGAGGTGTTGCCATGCCGTCATTGCAGGTTCGGGAATTACCGGAACATATCTATCAAAGCCTTTGCCACGAGGCCGAGGCGTCTCACCGTTCCATTGCCCAGCAGGCGGTGGCTATCCTGGCACAAGGATTGAACCTTGACCTCGCTCCGCAGATGAGACGCAAGGCGCTTTTATCGGCAATCCGTGAGGGGGCTGCGCACCGTGTGACAGTCGGCTTTCCTGACCCTGCACTGATGATCCGCGAGGATCGCGAACGATGAACATCGTCATCGATGCCAGTGCTGCCGTCGGGTTGGTGCTTGCTGTGCCCGGCACGGAAACCTTTGTACCATTGCTGGAAGAAGCGACACTCGTCACAGCGCCGGACCTGTATCTCGCTGAGGTTGGTAACGCACTCTGGAAATATCGCAAAGCAGATCTGCTCTCCATGGAACAGTGCGATCTGCTGCTTGAACAGGCACTAAGCCTGCCGGACCGGATCGAATCGAGCGCGGCACTCTGCCACGAAGCGTTTGCTCTGGCCTGCCGCCATCTGCACCCTGTGTACGATGCCCTCTATCTCATCCTTGCCCGCAGAACCAATGCAACCATCCTGACCATGGACAGGCGTCTGGCCGATCTTGCCGGGACACTGGAAATCAAAGTCCTCATACCATCGAAACCGTAAGATAATTCCGCTCTGTAATCCTCCTCGCGACCTTCAACCGCGCTGTTGCCTGAAACAGTTTCCCTGTGCGGATGCCCGCACACCCTTTCCCCCCTATTCCGAATGTCCGCACAAAACGCCCCGTTTTCACCATCTGCTACTATCGATAAATTCATTTAAATCGGTATGTTACAAATTTCTATTTTTACAGAAACATCCGGCATGGCGGTTGCTCTATAGCAGGCATGCAGCAACAACAAGGCATCGTAGTCAGCGATGACCAAAACAAGCCATACAAGGAGAGCACCATGAAAAAACGTATCATCAGTCTGATGGCCCTGACCGCCGTACTGTGCAGTTCCGTATCCTATGCGGCAGATCTTGTCCGGGTGGGTAATCTGAAGTTTGCCCACTATGGAGCCGTATCGTACATGAAAGAGATCGCCCCCAAGTACAACTTGAAGATCGAAGAGCGCATGTTTCCCAAGGGGATCGACATTGTACCGGCTATCATCGCCGGTGAGATCGATGTGGCAGCAAGTGCCGCTGACGGCGCCGTGGCAGCACGGGCAACCGGCGTACCGGTATATGTCATGGCAGGATTTGCCAAGGGTGGCGCCCGTATCGTCGGGAGATCGGATATGAAGTGGAAATCGGTGGCGGACCTCAAGGGAAAGAAGGTCGGTGTAGCCCGTGGCGGCGCACAGGAGTTGGTTCTGCTGGCCGAGTTGGACAAACACAAACTGACCAGCTCGGATAAGCCCGGCAAGGATGTCCAACTGGTCTACATGGCCTATGCCGACCTCAACCAGGCCCTGATGGCTAAGAACATCGATGCCATTTGCCAGTCTGAACCGCAGTCATCGCAGGCCATCAGCAAGGGGTTCGGTATCGAGATCATCAAACCGTATGACACTCCTCTGGGTGAACCGGTGCGGACCTTGGTCATGACAGAGGCAATGTATGCAAAGAAAGATATCGCCGAGCGATTTATGAAGTGCTTTGTCGAAGCGACAAAACATTTCATCGAGCATCCGGCCGATGCGGAAAAATACGTACGGGAGAAGCTCTTCAAGGGGCAGTTGACCAGCGTGGATTACAGGGATGCCATCGAGAACTCTCCGTTCACCTACAACGTAACGGTACAGCACATCCAGACCACTACGGACATGATGACCAAATACGGTATCGGCCGCATGGCCAAGCCGCCGGTGGCAAAGGAGTATGTGAAACTCGATCTGCTGGAAAAGGCCAAAAAGTCTCTGAATGCCAAATAGAATGAATTTTACGGAGGGGTACATATGAACAGCAAAATCAAGTTGGCGAAGCACCTGCTCCACTCCAGCATCCTGCCGGTCGGATTGCTGCTGATCTGGGAACTGCTGACACGGAGCGGCATTATCAATCCACAGGTACTGCCGGCCCCTTCACAGATATTCCTGCGCTGGGTCGCCTATGTCAAACCGACGCTCACCTATCAGGAGGCGAACCTGGGGTATGTTGCCTGGATGTTTTCCGGCGAACTCCCCCATGACGCCTTTGCAACGCTGTACCGGGTTGTGGTTGGTTTTTGCATCGGGGCCGGCCTGGCACTGCCGCTCGGTCTGTTCATGGGTACCGTCGATGGTGTGTACAAGCTCTTCAATCCGCTGATCCAGATCCTGCGTCCGATTCCGCCGATTGCCTACATTCCGCTGGCGATTCTCTGGTTTGGTCTGGGCAACCCACCGTCGTTCTTCCTGATCAGCCTCGGCGTCTTTTTCCCCGTGCTGATGAATACCATCTCCGGGGTGCGGCATGTGGATTCGATCTATATTCGCGCCGCCCGGAATCTCGGTGCCAGTGGATTGAGCATGTTTCTCCGCGTAATCCTGCCGGCGGCGACTCCCCATATCCTGACCGGGTTGCGGGTCGGCGTCGGGGTCGGCTTCATCTGCGTGATCGTAGCGGAAATGATCGCGGTCAACAACGGCCTGGGTTTTAGGATACTTGAGGCCCGTGAGTTCTTCTGGTCCGACAAGATCATTGCCGGCATGCTGACCATAGGGCTACTCGGATTAGCCATCGATACAGCCATGGACCGGCTCAACAATCATCTGCTGCGCTGGCATCGCGGCATCGAGAGCAGGTAGAGACCGATTCAATATCAAGGCCCTATCTTCGTTGGCTTGTCTTCGGCTGTTCAACGTACAGTATGTACGCCTCGCAGCCTCAATCCTCGCCGCCTTGATATCATCCTTGATCTTGAATCGGCATAACACACGAGCTTCGGGAGGAGAACGATATGAACATCATGACAGACAGTTACACAGAGCCGGCACAGATTCAGATCAGCGGAGTGCACAAGGTATTCAAAACCGATACAAGCGAGGTTGTAGCTCTCAAAGATATTAATCTGGAGATACACCCCGGAGAATTCATCTGCATGCTGGGGCCATCGGGGTGTGGCAAGTCGACCCTGCTTAACGCCATTGCCGGCTTTGCCCTGCCGACCACGGGAACACTGGTTGCTAATGGTATGGCAGTCACCGCCCCCGGTCCGGAGCGGGCCATGGTTTTCCAGGAATACGCCCTGTTCCCCTGGATGACCGTGGCCCAGAACATTGCCTACGGATTGGAAATCAAAAACATGCCCCAGTCGCAGATCGCGGAGAAGGTTGATCTTCTGTTGGAAAAGCTGCACCTGACGGATTTCCGGGACCGTTTCCCGAAAGATCTCTCCGGCGGCATGCGACAGAGGGTTGCCATAGCCAGGGTGCTGGCGTTGGACTCACCCATCATGCTCATGGACGAGCCCTTCGGAGCACTGGATGCCCTGACCCGTCGCAGCCTGCAGGATGAACTGCTGCGTATCTGGATGGAGTTCAAGAAAACCATCGTCTTCGTCACACACAGTATCCAGGAGTCCATCTATCTGGCCGACCGGGTGGTCGTTATGACCTACCGTCCCGGCACAGTGAAAAAGATTGTTACCGTGGACATTCCGCACCCCCGCGACATGAACTCACCCCGTTTCATCGAGCTCCAGAAGGAGCTGACCCAGATGGTCATGGAGGAGCAGCTGCGCTATGAGAACGCGGAGATTACTTTTGCTACGAGTGATTGAAACATTGCTATGCGATTGCAATGAATTAGGTTGCCGTAAAAAGCGGCGGTATCCGAGTCGCTGAGTATAAAGGGGGTATTGCTAATGATGGATACAGAGACAATTGAGATTCCATTGAAGTCAAAAGTTCCTTTGACAACTCACGCCTCCTCAGCGTTGTCACTTTATGCCGAGAATTTCCTGCTGTTTATCTCCTTTCCCATGCTTCAGGTGCTCCTGCTCATCGGTTATGTGATCATTGGGATTGCAGTCAAAGATTTTAAGTCAATGCCCGGAATCGCATGGAACATCGTTGGTACCTTCTCGTATTACTACTTTTGCCTCTGCCTGATCTATGTCGTCATGCAGCGCGTTAGCGGTGTTGAGACAACTCTTAAGGCAGCAATGGTCAGTATCGGTACACGTTGGTACCCGCTCTTTATCTGGTATGTGTTGTATCGCATGAAGCTCGACGAGTTCTTATTCTCTCGTCTGGCCATTCCAGTGCTGTATGTAGCGGTTGTAACAACATTTATGCCGTATGCCGCGGTCGGTGATGGGCTGGGTTTCAAGGATTCTCTTGTTCGCAGCTATGATTTGGTCAAGGGGCGTTTCTGGCGGGTGGCGTTCGCCAATCTGCTGCCGCTGAGTATTTTGTGGTGGCCTACTGTATTGGGACGCCTGCTTCCTGGCAGCGGTTTGTCCAGAACAGCATACATTGTTGCCGTGCAAGTCTTCGTATTATTTCTATCGCCCCTTATCGTAGCATTTTATGCATATCTCTATTCCGAATACAAAGCGGTGCGGGAGCGTGAAGGAGAACGGCCGAAATCCAGCTCAAAATTGAACAAATTGCTGGCGCCATTGGTTCCCGATTTTGTGACCCGAAATGTGGAAGGGTTTAAATATGGTATGCGGCTTGACGGAATGAGTAGTGACGAAAGATCTGTAGAACTCGTCTCTGCGGCTTTTTACGGCCGCCTTGATATAATAAAAATGCTCGTTAAGAATTTTGGGCAGCCTGTAGATATGACTGCGAATGATATAAGCGCAGTTCAGGCAGCAGCAGAAAATGGACATCTTGATGTTATCAAGTGGCTTGTCGAAGAATCTGGGCAGTCGGTTGATGTGACTGCCAATGACAACGGCGCGCTCGCTATTGCTGCCATGAACGGCCATCTTAATGTCGTTAAGTGGTTGGTCTTAGAGTCCGGGCAGACGGTTGATGTTACTGCGAATGACAACGCTGCAGTCTGCAATGCCACATATAATGGTCACCTCAACGTCGTCAAGTGGTTGGTAAAGGAATCTGGCCAGGTTGTTGATGTAACATCAGGTGATAACTTGGCAGTCCGATGGGCTGCTTGGAACGGTCACCTTGATGTAGTCAAGTGGCTCGTCGAAGAATCCGGGCAATCGGTTGATGCTACAGCGGCTGATAATTCAGCAGTCTTTCTGGCTGCTTGGAACGGTCACCTTGATGTAGTCAAATGGCTCGTCGAAGAATCTGGGCAGTCGGTTAATCTAACTGCCAATGACAACTGTGCGCTCTCTGAGGCGGCTGGTAACGGTCATCTCGATGTAGTCAAGTGGTTAGTAAAGGATTCGATTCAGTCAGTAGATGTTACGGCGGGTGATAACAATGCAGTCCAATGCGCTGCCGGAAATGGTCACCTCGATGTAGTCAAGTGGCTCGTCGAGGAGTCTGGGCAGTTGGTTGATGTTACTGTTGATGATAATTGGTCAGTTAGGGGAGCAGCTCAAAAGGGTCATCTTGACGTCATAAAATGGCTTGTTGAAAAATCCGGTCGAGCGATAGACTGCAGCAACTGCAGTACTTGGGACGTCAAAATTACTGATGAGAACGGCAATGATATCCTCGTTTGTTTCGATGAGTGGCCACAAGAATCCAAGGATTATCTCCTCGGTATCAAAGCACTCCAAGATGCAGAATAATTGGAAAACTGGAAGGGTGGACGTAAGTTCCTGTCAGCACTTTAGCAGAAGTCGGATATATCCTCCCCCCGTTTGGCAGAATTAAGGAGAAGTAGATGGAACAAATCATAAATCAGGGCAGCCGCCCGAAAAAAGTCACAACCGCAGTCAGGCTCCTCTATGCAATCGTGGGAATTGAAGGTCATTGGGAGTCATTATTCAAGCACTAATGCTTCTACAAAAGGGATCATTTGTGGCTGTGATTTTTTCGGGCTTTGTTCATGGTCTTATGGGGCTGTTTATATACAAGATTGGCATGGGCCGTAATTGGGCGCGCATTTCTATCTTGGTTTGGAGCGTCATGATCCTGCCGGTTGGAATTCAGACACCGTTGAAGAACATAGGAGCACATCCATATGCTGGATTGTTAGCCATTATACTCTTTGTCACTCAGCTTGTTGCGCTGGCCTTGCTTTTTCAGAAATCATCTTCTAACTGGTTTAAAAAAATGAAGTTAAATACTGATTTGTCCGGCCAGAATTGTAAAAGGATCAGCAAAATAAAACTTGCCATATTTTTAGCAATCCTGGCTGCCGGCTTTGTGCTCTATGATTCACCGCTTAAACCGGAAGTTAAGAAAATCATCCAAGAAACAGTTCCCAGGCAAGTCGAACAGTCCAGTAACATTTACCTCGCGATGCTTGGATTCGCTGCACCACTGGGAGAGGATATTCATGCCGTCGGCTTAAAAAAGCTGGATCATATCAGTTCTCAGAAAAATTCCGGTAAGGCAGCAGATACTACGGTAAAAAACACAAATGCTGATTTGGTTTTAAATGGCAAGCTGCCGGATTTGAATGATAAACCCGGAAACAGTATGCGGCGGTTCCTGGCAAAACAACCGGCCGAAGTTGACGCACTTCTGGCGAGCAATCACGAAATTATGGAGCGATACAGATCTCTACGTAATTATAGAAATAATGACGAACCCGTTTTCCTTGGCGTGGACATGCCGCTTCCAAGTTATAAGCTGATCTTCGAAGCGCAACGACTTGAACAACTTCGCCTCATGCGGAATTCAAATCCCGCCGAGGTTTTGAATTTTGTTCGGGAGGATTTAGCTTTCTGGCGCAACTATGCCACGCATAACAAGACACTGATTGGTAAAGTGATTGCGTATAAAGGCATATCTCGCAATTATTACTTCATATCCGAATATGCCGCGGCAATGCCGCTTTACGAAGCGAAGTTCAGGATTGTGACTGAAGAACTGCTGATGCCTATTCCAAACACGGAATTGAGCCTTGCCTCAGCAATTGTTGCTGAGATTATATATTTTCATAGCATATTATCCAAAGGACTTAACATGGGTGGGGTAGGTGGAGCAGAGGCGTCACCTGTTAAGAATTGGCCAGTTTTATTTGTCAAGCAGAGGATGACACTTAACACCATCTACGATAGATTTACCTCCTACATAAAGCTGTCCGAGCTGCCGCTATCAGAATTTACGCAACAATACAGAAAAGAATTCAGAAAAATTGAGCAACTGAACTCTGAAAAAAAGTTTGATATTTCTCAGCTAAACTGGGTAAACCCGGTTGGTCAGATTTTAGCAAATCTTTCTTTGTCAGAATCTTTGAAATATACAGCCTTACCACACAACCTTGAGGGCAGCCGCAGATTGGCGTTATTGAAGTTGTTGATTTCCAGGCAAAAAATCAGCGACAGCGACATTCCCGCATCCTTAGCAAAAGCCGGTCCGGAGTTGTCGGACCCATTCACCGGTAAGCCGATGTCATGGGATTCAAAAGATCGTAAACTGTTTTATAAAGATATTGGTGAAGCGTCCAAGACCGTTGATATGTTTCTTGAATAGCGACTTCACACTTCATGCCAATTGAGAAGGAATAAAAAATGAACACCTCAAAATCAATAATTACAGAAGGTGTCTACTTCAATCGTGTAATTTTTCACGACCATTCCCCCACTTTTTGACCTGATTTTTCAAAAGCATTCCCCCACCTCTTTTTCAAGAGCATTCCACCACCCCGGCAACAATATCCGCACGGCGCTCACAACAACCTGTAGCATCGTTCCTTCATAAATTTCCTGGAGGAAGCGATGGCACACAAGGAGTATGGCGTGACGGACATAACCGATATTTTACGCAGGGCACGTGCAGGTGACAGTATTCGGCGGAGTTCCAAAGCCACCGGCCTGGATCGCAAGACCATCAGCAACTATCTGCGGCTTGCCGCCGGACATGGTTTTTCTGTTGATACTGCTGATGATCAGCTGGATGGCATCGCGTTGGCGGTATTCCGAACCGTGCATGGTATCGAGAACAAGATGCCACCCCCCGGTGGTGCCTCCGCACCGCTCATCCCTCACCGCGATTCGATCAGTGACTGGTTGGAGAAGGACGGTCTGACCCTGACCAAGGCGCACATAAAACTGGGGCGGATGGGAGTTACGGTTTCCTACAGCGCCCTGTACCGCTATGCCCGCGAAGAACTCGGTTTCGGCGGCCCCAAGGTAACCGTCCGGATGGCGGAATCGTTACCCGGCGAAGTGGCCCAAGTGGATTTCGGCCAGATGGGGTTGGTCTATGATCCCGAAACCGGACGGCGACGCAAGCTGCACGCCCTGGTGGTGACACTGGTGTACAGCCGCCATCAGTATGTCTACCTCACCCACCGCCAGGACCTGGATGCCTTGGTTTGTGGCATCGAGGAAGCCTGGGAGTTCTTCGGCGGTGTTGCCAGGCGTCTGGTTCTGGACAACATGAAGGTGGCTGTGGTGAAGGCGGATCGTTATGAACCGGTGTTCAACAAAACCTTTCAGGAATACTCCCAACACCGGGGTTTCATTATCGACCCGGCACCGGTACGACACCCGGAGGCCAAGGGGTGTGTTGAGAACCAGATCAAGTACGTCCGCGGCAACTTCTTTGCCGGCGAGGAATTCACCGACCGGGAGCATACCCAACGGTCAGCAATTACCTGGTGCCGCACCACTGCGGGTCTGCGGTTGCACGGCACCACCCGCAAACGCCCCCTGGTGGTCTTTGAGCAGGAAGAGCTGAAGTCACTCCTGCCGCTGTCCCCTGAACGGTTCGACGTACCGGTCTTTGCCGACTGCATAGTCCACCGGGATCACCACATCCAGTTCAAGCGGGCTATCTACTCCCTGCCGACTCAATACATAGGCAAGGAGGTCTTCGTACGTGGTGACAAGGCTCTGGTTCGCATCTATTACCAGCAGCAACTGATCAGAACCCATCCAAGAAAAAAGGCGGGCGAGCGTTCAACCATCTACGAGGACTATCCGCAGGAGAAGAGCGCCTACGCCATGCGTGACGTGAACTACTACATTCGCACAGCAAAGGAGAAGGGCGAACAGCAAGGCGTCTTCATGGCCGAGCTGCTTTCCGGTGATGTCCCTTGGGCGTTTCTGCGTCAGGCGCAGAATCTGCTCAGACTGAACGATAAATACGGCAGCGCCCGGGTGGAGAGTGCCTGTGCCCGGGCGGTGAACTTTGGTCTGATGAACGTCAAGCGGGTCGAAGGAATCATCAGGCAGGCGATGGAACGGGAATCAACTCCGGCAGCACACATAACATCAACAGTCACGCATCTGTCACCGGCACGGTTTCAGCGTCAGGCTGACTACTTCACTCATCACACCACCAAGGAGAATGACCATGGAATCAACCATTGAACTGAGGCAGTACCTAAAAAAACTGCGACTGTCACCAATCATGGACACCCTGCCGGAGCGGGTGGCCTATGCCGCAGGTAACAAACTCTCGCATCTGGAGTTTCTCGAGATGCTGCTCTCCGATGAGGTAGAGCGCCGCAATCACGGCGCACTCGCACGGAGACTCCAGCAGGCAAAGGTCAATCTCGACCAGGTGCTGGAGCGCTTTGACTGGGACGCAAAAATCACCCTCGACCGGGACCGGGTGAAAGCGCTCATCGGTCTCGACTGGATCGACCGGAAAGAGAATGTGATCCTCACTGGTCCGGTTGGTGTCGGCAAGACATACATTGCCAATGCCCTGGCCCATGTCGCCTGTCGTCGCAACAAAAGCGTACTCGTCGTAAAGGCGGTTCAGATGTTCAAGAACCTTTACGCCGCCAGGGCGGACAGCTCACTGGAGAAGGAGTTGATCAGGTTGATTGCACCAAGCCTGCTGGTTATTGATGACTTCGGCTTGGGGAAACTCACCCCGGAACAGGCCCATGACTTCTATGAGATTGTCAGCGAGCGGTACGAGCGGGCATCAACTATCATAACCAGTAACCGGGACATCGCCGAATGGGTCAATCTCTTTGACGACGCAATCCTGGCGAATTCGGCACTCGACCGACTGGCTCACAATGCTCATCAGATGGTCATCGAAGGAGAGAGCTACCGGAAAAAGAAGGGAACATTGAAGACGATTATGTGATATAGGGGAACAATAACTCAGAGCGCCGTGCCTGGTGGAATGGTCTTGAAAATAGGGTGGCGGAATGCTCGTGAAAAATCACAATCGAGAAGAATACGCAGGCTTTTGGCTGCGACTTTTAGCAGGTCGTTGAATTTTGACCTTATTTGATTCCTGTTCGATCTTCAGATCGTTTTTTCGAGTCTGTTTCGTTGTTCTGGTCGTTGTGATCCTGGTTTTTCTGCTCTTTTGCAACTCTTTTTGTTGATGTTACCAGGCTCCCTGGGGGCAGTTTTCCCTTTCAGGTGACACCAAGGCCCAGGTTTTTCATTCGTACCAGGTTGTAGGCCGCTGCATGAAGGTCAAGTTGCCAGCCGATCTTCTCGATGCCTCGGTACATGGTCTTACGTATTCTGCCGATGGTCTTCATCCAGCCGAAGCCTTCCTCGATCCGTTTTCTGATTCTTTGACTGACGGCATAGTTCGGATGATTGGTTGTTCTGCCGTCAATGGCCGATTTCCGGTTGGTATCGTTCTGGGCCACGTGCGGCGTGATTTTGAGGCTGCGAAGCTCCTTGACGAAGTCTGCGGTGTCGTAGCCTTTGTCGCCGCCCAGGGTAATACGACGAGTAGTGCGGGGCAGCTTCTTTACCATTGACTTCGCTGCTTCACGTTCTCCGGTACCGGATGCCGTGGTAACCGCGGTCTTGACGATCAGCCCACTGCGATTCTCCATCAGGGTATGCCCTTGGTAGCAGAGTTTTGATTCCTTGGTCTTGCCCTTGCGGTAGAGCCGGGCATCAGGATCGGTGACAGATGCATGGGTATCATTCTTGAGCTTCTTACCCTTGAAGTTTACAGTTTCGTTCTTGCCGCCACCTGTTGATGGTGGGCCATCCTTGGGTTTGAAGCTCTTTATGGAGGCCCATGCCTCGATCAAGGTGCCATCAACGGTGAAGTGCTCACGGGACAATAGATGCTTCCGCTCTGCCTGGGCGAGAACACGGGACAGGAACTCAGCGGCGACATCGGAACCGATCAGTCGTTCCTGATTCGTGGAGAAACTGGAATGGTCCCAGACCTTTTCTTCCAGACCCATACCGAGGAACCAGCGATACAGAAAGTTGTAGTGGATCTGCTCCACCAACTGCCGATTGCTGCGGATGGAATACAGGATCATCAGCAATTGAGCTTTCAGAAGCTTCTCCGGCGGAATAGAATATCTTCCGGTAGTGGCGTACATACTATCAAAGAGCTTATCCATACCCTTCAGAGCCTCATCGGCCATGGTTCTTATGGCACGCAAGGGATGGGTCTTGGGAACAAAGGATTCAGGTGTCACATAGGCAAATATCGCTTCTGTTTGACTGTCGTATCCGCGCATAACATTCCTCAATGATTACGGTGAATTATGCACAGAAATGTATCATAAAACAGTAAAAACAGCTAGTTGAATTTCAACAACCTGTTAGTGGAGATTATTGACATATCGGTGATTATGACAATTTCAATAGCATCTACTATTTTGATAACAGAATACTTTTCGGTTTCTAACCAGCTAATAAATTTTATTTTCCTATTGTGGACAGGTCTATGGTTTGCCTACTTCGTTTTGATAAAACGAACCAGTTTCGGGACTCTTGGTTATAAAATTTGTAAAGTTCGTGTAGTTAATTTATATGGTGAACGTCCAAGTTTCCAGGCACTAACCTTTCGTCTGATGTTTGCTATCCTTGGACCACTTAATATTCTTTTTGATTTGATATGGCTTTCAGGGGATGAAAATCGTCAATCTCTTCGCGATAAGTTTGCCAAAACGTATGTTGTAAAAAGAAATGCAATTCCAATTGGAACAGGTAAGCTTACTTACAGGGACTATTATTTTTTTTGTTACAATCTAATATTTTGCGAAGTCAAGAGAACTGAAATACCAAAAAGCAGCTAACCATCGGATTTACTCGGTTTCCGCAAAAGATGCGGCACTGGTGCCCCCAAACCCCGTTGATAAATACTGAACTTCAGAATAACGAAAAGTCATTTTCATATTCATCGTGACCGGCTGTTTTTTGTATCGCTACCCTGCTCTGCTTTGATTGTGTGGAAGTCCGCACGCAATCCACCCTACTTTCCGAACATCCGCACAAATCGCCTCATTTCCCTTGGCGCAACATTTTGTAACAGCCTTTAAAATAAGACATTTATTGTTTTAGAACCATTCCCAGCAAACCGGCACACGGCTTGCTCTACTCTGTTGTAAGAGCAGACAGAATGGAGATTGCAATGGAAACAGATAACAACATCAATGGATTAGGTTATATCCCGAAAAGCATGCTTTTCCAGTGGCATCTGACCGAGCGCTGCAATCTGAGCTGCACCCACTGCTACCAGGAAAGCCAGACATCTCAGGATCTTACTCATAACGAACACCTTTCCATACTGGAACAATTCAGTTCGTTTATCCGCAGCTGTCGTGAACGTAGCGCCGGACGCGCTTTCCGCGCGCATGTCACCGTCACCGGCGGCGAGCCGTTTGTGCAGGACGACTTTATGCCGCTGCTGGAAAAACTGTCCGACCATCGTGATCTATTTTCATTCGCGATCCTGACCAACGGGACGCTCCTTACACCTGCTGTAATCACTTCGCTGAAAAAACTGAAGCCCGGCTTTGTGCAGGTGAGTATAGATGGCACACAGGATACCCATGACCGGATCAGAGGCGCCGGGAACTATGAAAAAGCTGTAGTCGGCCTAAAGGACCTGGTAAGTGCGGGCATTCCTTCCTACCTCTCGTTCACGGCTCATCAAGATAATTATCGGGACTTTCCCGCCGTAGCACGCCTCGGCAATATGCTCGGCGTGACCCGGGTATGGGCCGATCGTATGGTGCCGTGCGGGAGCGGCAGCACATTGGCTAAAAACGTGCTGACACCCGATGAGACCCGCGAATTCATAGGCATCATGGACAGTGAAAGCAGGAGCGGTTGGTTCCGGCGCTCGCGGGTGAAGCTCCACCGTTCACTGCAGTTCACGGCCACCGGTGCAGCACCCTACCGCTGTAGTGCAGGCGACACCCTCGTCACTGTCCTTGCCAATGGTGACGTCTGCCCATGCCGACGAATGCCGATTGTTGTCGGCAATATGCAGCAGCATTCTCTTGAGGATCTTTACCAGAACAGTGAAATATTCAGCAACCTGCGTGACCGGGAGAGGGTGAGCAAAGGGTGCGAAAAATGCTTTTACGCCCGAACCTGCGGTGGAGGTTCCCGCTGCATCGCCTGTGCTGTCCATGGCGATCCCTTTCACGCTGATCCGGGCTGCTGGCTTGCCAACCGGGCTGAAACAGGGTCAGCCACACACCATAAGAGGATATCGTCATGACTAAACTTTTCAGCATACAGGAGTTCGGCATAGAGGAACTCGCCTTTCTCGTCTTTTACTGCGTTCTGGGGATAGTGGGGAATCTGTTTCTGAAGTATCTGCACTTGAAGGATGAGTCCTGCATCCCGGCAGCACGTCAGGACTGCACAGATCCTTATGAAATTGCCGCTCTCAGGGGAGAAGCCAACGAAACGATGAGGATCGTCCTCTTTTCGCTGATAGATCGGGGGCTGCTCAAAGCATCCGATACCACGAGCAGCTGGGGCCCATTCAAAACATCCTTCACCATGATGTTAGCTGACCCACGGGCAACGGAGATGGTGAGTCAGTCGGTCGAGCGGGCGGTCATCTCATTTTTTCTGGCACCTCGAACAGTGGAGGAATTCTTCTCCGACACTGACACTATGGATGCGGGGAAGAAGCTTTGCCAGAAATTGGCAGATGAAGGACTGATGGCCAACAGGAGACTACTCCCTGACATTACTGCCCTAGCCCTCTTGATGTTGGTTACCGCTATTATTGATATTGCTGTGATACAGAAAATTCATGAGGGGTGGCTTGGCATAATGTGCGTTATCTTTTTCTATTGGATCATAATCCCCATGTGTAAAACGCGGACTGGCGCAGGAGAAAAAGTTTTTCAGCGAGTGCGTCTCAGGTTTAACCACCTCAAGCAGAATGCCAAAAGGGTACGTCCTGGTGGAGTGACAAACGATGCCACGATTCTGGCAGCGATTTTCGGACTTGGCGCCCTTCCATCAGATAACTTCCAATACATTAGAAATATCTTTCGTAAGGGGATCAAAGAGGGTACTAATGGCGGCTGCGGTGGAGGTTGTGGCGGCTGCGGGTGATAAAATATTGTCCTTCAATATTTATGGATATACTGACTTTCAGCGTACATTACACTGCAAAACGAGGAAATCATGAATAACCCACTCGACATGCAGGAACTGGTGTTCCTCGTCCTTTTCATCATTCTGGGTACAGGTGTGAATCTGTATCTGTACAGCCTGCTCTGGCAGAAAGAGAAAGACGGCCCCGATAAACAACTTACCATTGACGACCCTTACAAACTTGCCTATCTCCGGGCCGGCACCAGCGAAACTCTGCGGGTTGTTATATTTTCATTGATTGACCGGGGCCTGCTCCACGCGGGCCCTCGCGAGACGGTGGTTGCGGCACCAAATGCCCGAGAAATGGTGAGTGAGACGATTGAGTTGACTGTTGTTGATTTTTTTACCAAACCGCGGAAGGTACGGGAAATATTTGACCGCGATGATGTAATCATGGCGTGTTATGTCTATTCAGATGCATTAAACAAAGAAGACATTTATATAGACCGTTTCAGATCAGACGCACCGTTTGCCGCGCTGTATGTGTTGATCGGAATCTCAGTGGCCGGGATTGCCATTGAATTTTCGCAGGGTCGACAACATATCGAATACCTGATTGTTTTGAGCATTATTTTTACCATGTGGCCGATTTACATCTGGAGTAAATCTTTGACCGGCATGACCAGAGCCGGTAAGGAAGTACTACCGAGAGCACGCATCAAATTCAAGCACCTGAAAGATAATCATGCTGCGAACCTCCGACCTGGAGGTATGACGAACGATGCTGTCTTCCTTGATGCTGTTTTCGGAATGGCCGCTCTTCCTTCAGACCTTTTCCCTTACGTTTCAAACCTCTTTCCCGAGGCGTTCAAAACGTTCAGCGGCAACCCACCCCCCGGCGGCTGGAATGACGGGAGTCAAAGAGGGGCGGGATGTGGAGGTGGCTGTGGCGGCTGATACAAATTTTGTGACGATTGTGGCGGGTGATCAAAATCAACAGAAAAAATAGCTTTAGTATCAGGTGTTTGAAGATAGGCTTAGGGGGCGCGTCTACAGCTGGTAGGTTTTGTTGAACGGGGTCTATCGATAAAACGCAACATGAGAATATTGGCCATATAAATAATGTCGCTTGATAAAACTAACGCGACCTACAAACGGCCTCCAGATCAAGGTAAAACCAAATCATGGGCAGAAATCTATGGAGGGAAAGGTTAACGAATCAATCAATATTTTCATTTCACAAGACCTGTCTAGTAAATTTGCTAGACAGGTCTTGCAAATAGCCCGGATGTTTTGACCAGTTTTCGGAGAACTCTACTACATTTCTTAACACCCTGTAATTGGATGACCACCCTTACAATCACACCCCCGGCTTGAACTAAACTTCACATCGTTACCTGCAGCCGCCCCACCTTTTCTGCTTTACCTGTGCGGATGCCCGCACACAATCCCCTCTAATTTCTGAACATCCGCACAAAAACTCTCATTTCAACTGTCACACAAAGACAAATAAACTATACATATCAAATGTTTACCTACCATTTAATTTTATTTACAAACCGGCACAGGGGTTGCTCTATTAGATTCTATAAAGCAAGTACCAATGCAATGGGAGGGAATGTATGACTGACATTCAAGAGAAAGGTGATTCGAAACAGGCAATGATTCCGTTGCCCAAAAAAGCTGTACTGGTAAGGGTCGGTGTGGCCGTTGCCGCGGTTGCTGCCATCGGCCTGGCAATGCCGCTTATCGCCAGTGCCGTTGTTGGTGGTGCCGGGCTGATGGTTCTGGGGGCATTTGCCATTGTCGGCATCGGGGTTGTCCAGGCCCTGCCGCTGCTTGGGCAGAAGTGGGAAAACAAACTCCTGCAGCTGCGCAAAGCCGAGGCACGGCAGAACCCGGAGGAGGAGCTGGACCGTCGTGTGATCTACAAGAAAGAACAATTGCGCAAGGCCCAGGAAGCATTGAGTGTCATCGTCGGGTATGTGCGCGGTCTGGCCCGCATGATCGCCAAAGAGGAAAAGGATGATCCTGACCACGATATCTCCCACCTCTACAAGACGCTTGATTCCATGAAGGCGTTCGTTGATTCCCGGGTGGAAAAGATGAAGGTGGCCACTGTAAATCTCGCCGAGTTCGAGAAGGCGGTTAAACGCTGGAAGTTTGAGCATCGCTTTGCCCAGCAGGGGAAAATAGCCATCGACAGCATCAAGAACATGGATGGTGCAGACACGATGGGCGAGTTGCTGACGGCTGAAGCGATCCAGGCCATCGAAGAAAAATTCGACATTGTTTTCGGGGAAATGGATGTGGAGGCTATGTTGTCGCAGGCATCCCAGCTGAAAATGCGCAACCCGCATATTATTGATATGGATGATGCGACGGTCATCGATGAGCCGATCGCTGCGAAATACAACACCTTGAGGAGGGGGTAAACTATGAACTTCTGGAAATGGTTCAGGATTATAGGAACGGTAGTAATACTCGCAGTGTCTGTCGCAGTCTACTTCTACTGCGATTCTGCATCAACTCTACCCGCCGCGAACCAGGAAACCGGCGGTACAAAATACTACACAAACTAAAGGAGAAACGAACATGAAAAGAATTATCTTGATAGTGCTGGCTCTTCTTTGTGCCTTTTCCGCTAACGTACGTGCAGCAGAAGACAAGGATTTCCAGGGGTGCACGGGCAATCAGGTGATCATCGGCACCGGGCTGCCCACAGCACCCTATTCCCAGATGATGCAGGTTCCCTTGAGTATGGTCCCGGATCTCATCTGCGAGTATCGAGGATCAACCGGGGGCACCGATAATATCCAGGCGCTTATCGAACGCAAGATCGACGCCGGCATCGTTCAGGCTGATGTGCTTACCTTTATGACACATACCGAGCCGATGATTGCGACGAAGGTCAGATCCCTGGTCGCCCTCCACTCCAATTACCTCCATTTCTTTGTGCTGAAAAACGGCTACAAAGAGGACCGCGGCACATTCAAGTTCAAGAAACATGCGGTAATCAGGAATTTACGCGATCTGAACGGCCGCAAGGTGGCGGCGTTCGGCAGTGCCAATATTACCGGAAGGATCATCAACGAACGGCTCGGTCTGAATATCAGGCTCGTTGAAGTCAATTCCAAAGAGGCTGGCCTGGCCATGCTCAATAAAGGCGAGGTGGCAGCTTTCTTTGCCATGGGCGGAAAACCAATCCCCTGGGTTGATAAAGAGGTGGACGGTAATACCGTAACGCTGGGCAATGTTGAACAGGGGGATTTTGAACGACTGAAAAGCCCCTATTATTCCGGCAAACTCACCTACAGGAAACTCGGCGTCGTCGGTGTTAATGCGATTGCGGTGCGTAACGATCTCCTTGTCTGGGACTTCACCGGCCAGAGGGCGCAGCAACTCCTGCAGGTCCGGAAATTTCTCAAGGACAACCTGAATAACATCAAGGATGCTCGCGGGAGCCATCCTGCCTGGCAGGACGTGGAGCAGAACATGCTTGATGACGTGTCGTGGCATCGTTTCCAACCGGCAGGTGGCACTGTATCAGCCAGGTCAAAAAAGAAATAATCAGCTTTGAGCTGTCAGGCTGGCACATGGGGACATCTGCATGATGCCACCGGTGAGTCGTGGATGAGGTGTATCAGAGTTCACGAAGTGGATTATTCATAAGGTGATTTTGTCCTACAAGAATTCGAATTGATATGTGTATAAAAAAATGGGCAACCTTTGGTTAGCCCATTTTTTTGTAAGAGGTGCTCAGGTAAAATAATCACAGCATTTGTCTTGCTATATGATGACTGGGTAATGAGTAGATGTTTTCGAATGGCAAACGCCAAAAATCTTGGTAGAATCCAACCTTGCTTCAAATTGTTTAAACGTATTGATATTTACCGTTATTACATCACACCCCATTCACAGGGAGGAAGCCGATGATTGAACTCAAGGTAAATGGAAAAAGTCTGCAAACCGGGGCCAGTGCGGATACCCCGCTGCTCTGGGTGCTCAGAGATCATCTGAAAATGACCGGCACAAAATACAGTTGCGGGGAAGGGTTGTGCGGTGCCTGCACCGTACTGATTGACGGCAAGCCGGAACGCTCCTGCATTACCCCGCTGGGAGATGTTAAGGGGAAATCCATAACTACCATCGAAGGGATTCCGGAACAGCACCCGGTCAAGCAGGCCTGGCTTGCCCAGGAGGTCTCCCAGTGTGGCTACTGTCAGCCGGGGCAAATCATGGCAGCAGTTGCCCTGCTGAATACGACCAAGAAGCCGAGCGATGCGGACATTGACCGCGCCATGAGCGGCAACCTGTGCCGTTGCGGTACCTACGGCCGCATCCGCACGGCTATCCACACTGCCAGCGGCAGAAAAACAACACGGGGAGGTAAAAAACCATGAGCAAATCCTCCATGTCGCGGCGTCAATTTATCAAGACCGGTGCATTGCTGGGTGGCGGGCTGGTTCTGGCCTGCCATCTCCCCCTTGGACGAAAAAACGCCCTGGCGGGCCAGCAGGGTGAATTTGCACCTAATGCCTTCCTTCGAATCAGCCAGGATGAAAGCATCACCATAATCGTCAACAAGTCCGAAATGGGGCAGGGGGTCTATACCTCGCTCCCCATGCTGGTGGCAGAGGAATTATGCTGCGACTGGAAAAATGTGCGCTTCCTCCCGTCGCCGGTTGCACCGGAATATAATCACGCTCAATTCGGCCCGATAATGGTGACCGGGGGGAGCAGTAGTGTCCGGTCAGAATGGTCACGGCTCTCACTGGCAGGGGCAGCTGCCCGTGAAATGTTGATATCGGCGGCGGCTCAGATCTGGAAGGTTGCCCCGGCCTCCTGCACGGCAGAAAACGGCTTTGTCATCAGTCCCTCGGGACAGAAACTGTCCTTCGGCAAGCTGGTGGAGAAAGCGGCAACGCTTCCGGTACCAAAAGAGCCGAAGCTGAAAACCGGAAAGAAAAACCTGCTGGGAACACCGGCAAAACGGTTGGACAGCCCGGCTAAAATCAATGGCACTGCCATATTCGGTATCGATGTAGAGGCACCGGGCATGCTGACGGCGGTGATTGCCCGTCCGCCGGTATTCGGCGGAAAACTTGTCAGTTTTGATGCCGCCAAAGCCAAGGCAATACCGGGTGTCCACAGTGTCGTCGCCATTGAAGCAGGTGTCCTCGTTGCCGCTGACGATTTTTGGCAGGCTCAAAAGGGGCGGGAACAACTGGCCATAACCTGGGATGACGGCAGATGGAGTTCCTTATCAACCCCGGCAATGCGTGAGCAGTACGCACGCCTGGCAGAGACTCCCGGTCTGGTGGCCCGCAAGGATGGTGATGTGGCGGCGTTTCTGGACAACAATCCTGAAAAGATCGAGGCGGTATTTGAAATGCCCTATCTGGCCCACGCCGCCATGGAGCCCTTGAACTGCTTTGTGGATTTGAAAAAGGATAGCTGCCTGATCCGCACAGGCAGCCAGTTCCAGACGGGAGACCGTGCCGCTGCAGCCCGTGTGGCCGGGTTGAAGCCTGAGCAGATCGCTTTTGAAACCACTTTACTGGGCGGCGGTTTCGGGCGTAGAGCCAATCCTGCCTCGGATTTTGTTGTCGAGGCGGTACAGGCGGCCAAGGCACTCGGCAAACCGGTGAAGCTTATATATACGCGTGAAGATGACATGCGGTCGGGTTACTATCGCCCCATGTGGTACAACCGGGTTGAGGCAGCGCTGGACAAGAAAGGCTTCCCACTGGCCTGGCGACACCGTATCGTCGGGCAGTCGATTATCGCCGGCACCCCCTTTGAACCGGTCATGGTCAAGGATGGCATCGACCATACGTCCGTAGAAGGTGCTTCGGATACACCATACTCCATACCCAACCTGCAGGTGGAGCTCCACAGCACCAGCAATGGCGTCCCAGTGCTCTGGTGGCGTTCGGTCGGTCATTCCCATACTGCGTTTGTTATGGAAAGCTTTATGGATGAACTGGCCCACAAGGCCGGTCTTGACCCTTACCGCTACCGGCGCACCCTGCTGGCCAAGCATCCCCGCAACCTGAAGGTGCTGCAGACCGCCGCCGAAAAAGCCGGCTGGGGAAAACCGCTGCCGAAGGGGCGGGCTCGTGGCATCGCGGTACACGAGTCCTTTGGCAGCTATATTGCCCAGGTGGCAGAGGTTTCGCTGGATAAGAGCGGCACCATCAAGGTCCACAGGGTCGTATGTGCGATCGACTGTGGCCGGATTGTCAATCCGGACACCATCAAGGCCCAGATGGAATCGGGCATCATTTTTGGCCTGTCTGCGGCCCTGTATGGTGCGATTACCTTCAAAAACGGCCGGGTCGAACAGGGCAATTTTGACAGCTATCCACTGGTGCGCATGAGCGCTGCACCCAAAATCGAGGTTCATATTATAGCCAGCAACGAAGAGCCGGGCGGAGTCGGCGAACCGGGGGTGCCCCCCATCGCCCCGGCGGTTGCCAATGCCCTGTTTGCACTGAGCGGCGCTCGCGTGCGGACACTGCCGATGACACCTGAAAGAGTCCGAACTGCCCTGAAAATGGGTTCAACAGTCACATCATAAGGATTGCCATGACTGATCTGGAACTGTATGAAGAGGTTGTACGACTGACCCGCTGTGGAGAAGCCTATGCGCTGGCCACCGTGGTTGCCAATGGCGGCTCATCCCCCCGCAAATCGGGGGCCAAGATGCTGATACGCAAGGACGGTGCCTCATGCGGTTCGGTAGGGGGCGGACGGGTCGAGAAGGAGACTGTCGATGCGGCGCTTCAGGCTCTGTCCACTGGCGAACCACGCTTACTGGAATTCATCCTGACTGAGGAGCATGGTTTCGCCTGCGGCGGCAGTATGACCGTTTTTGTGGAGCCGTGCGGACTGCGGCCTCTGCTGATTCTGTTTGGTGCCGGTCATGTCGGCCGTGCAATTACCGCTCTCGCCAGTGGATGTGGTTTCAGGGTAATTGTGGTGGATGATCGCCCGGACTGTACTGTTCAGGATCTGCTCCCCGGAGCGGACAAAATACTCTGTTGCGCTGTCTCGGCAGCTTTTGAGCAGGTGAAAATTGATCGGGCAACCTCCGTAATTATCGCAACACCAGGTCATCTCAGCGATTTCGATGCCGTGCGGGGATGCCTGGCAACGGATGCCGGATTCATCGGGCTGTTGGGAAGTCGCAGAAAGCGCGAGACCCTGATGCTGACCCTTGCTCAGGAGGGCTTCAACTCTGAGCAGCGCAGCCGGATCGTTACACCGGTAGGGCTTGACATCGGTGCCCAGACACCGGAAGAGATTGCTGTCAGCATTGTTGCCCAGTTGATCCGTTTGAAGAAAAAAGCATGAAAACAGCCGTGGCCGCAGTCCTGCTGGCAGCCGGCAAATCAAGCCGTATGGGACGTTGCAAACCACTGTTGCCTCTCGGAGACGGGATCGTCATACAGCGCTGCCTGGACACACTTCAGCGTGGCGGAGTCAACGAGATTGTCGTTGTCGTGTCGATCCATGGTGAGGAAGTTGCACGTGCGGCCCGTGAACATCCGGTGCTGATCGCTGTAAATCCTGACGAGTTGGGAGATATGGCCTCCTCCATTCGGATTGGCCGGGACACCGTATCACCGGAAACCAGCGGAATCATCGTCGCCCTCTGCGATTACCCGCTGGTTGTGCCAGGCACGGTACAAGCCCTGATTGACCAGCACGCAAAACATCCTGAATGTATTATCACACCCACCTGTCAGGGACGTCGTGGACACCCCCTGCTCCTACCTCGTGAAATTCTGGAAGAGCTTACTGAAGGAAAAACGCTGCGGGATGTGCTGAACAAAGATGCTGCACGAATCTGCGACGTTGCCCTTGAGGACGCCGGTATCCTGATCGACATGGATACGCCTGACGATTACCGTGCCGTCCGTACAATGTCTCAGCAAGTAGAGCGTTGATGCCACGGACTGTATAACTCCCGTTCATCCTGAATTGCGACCCTTGATTCTCCTCAACAGGTACGTGAGCACCAGGGCCCATATCAGGCTGTTGAGCACGAATGGAATGTACCCGAAAAGCCCTGGGAACAGTGAATTCAACCATCCCAGGCGCCACTGCAGGATAGGGGTAATCAGCGGGTACATCAGCACTGTTGCGGCAGCACTGATGACGCGCTCCAACAGCGTTGAAGGGGCTCCCGTGTCGAAGCGTGCCATCCCCATGCCGAAGGCTTGCAGAAACAGCAGGAATGTCACGGATGCGTGACACAGTGTGATCAGAAGTACCGGCAGGAAACGTTTCATTGATTGGCCTGAGGTCTCAAGGTGTATTGGGCGAGATAATAAAAGCCCTTGAAATCATCACCGTTCGTCATTGCACTTGGGTAGCTGCGTGAACCGTACATCCCCAACACCCATTTCATTCTCCCTCCGCTGAAGTGGGCGCTTCCGGCCTGTGCCATCAGCACCCCGGTCTGACGGTCATACACGTATTTCATGCTCAATCCGGTGTGAGGGTGGGGCTGTTCAAAGGTTTCGCGCACCTCGTAGCGGGCAGTGATTGTATCAATCGGCGCCGTCCGGATCTGTCCGTTCGCATCGCGGGTTACCCGTTCAAATTTTGTGCGATCGTAGATACTGCGCATTTCCATCCAGCTAAAACCTTGCTGGTGCAGGTAGTTCATACCGAAGCTGTTGGCTGTCTGAGAGTCCAGGTAAATGCCGTCTGCCGTGGCACGCTGGAATATCCGTGGTTTGCCGGTTTGTTCGCAGGTCCGGACAAATTCCCTGTAGTCCAGCCACCAGACAGAGGCCACCGGAACAACGGTGATCACGGCGGCAAATGCAATCCGGATCGTGCGTGACAGTCCGCTGAATCCCAAAATGTAAAACAGGGCAGCGCCGGCAAGCAGTAGTGAAAGCGGTGCCGTAAACACCCATACAAGGCCGAGGAGCATCATAGTTCTCTTCCGATCGGGCGCACTGTCACCCTGATTTGATCTGCTGCGGTTTCTTCACGTTCGTCCCACCAGACAGCAGTGCCTGTCAATTCATGGTCCGCATGGATGTAGCACGAACCACCACCATTTTCGATGAAAAATATACGGAATCCAGAACTGCGATAACAGCATGCAATTGCCGGCTGCCCGTGGTATACCTGCTACAGCTGTAAGAACTGTTCGATAAAATGTAAAGCAACTATCCGGAGAGAGCTAATGATACCTACGCCCTACACATCTCCAGACACCTCTCAGGATGCGCCGAATGACGCCGATGCGCCTTGAAGCGCATCTTCTGGTCCCTTCAGATAGCGGTCATCTATAGCCTCTCGCTGCTGGCGGCGCTCCTGCCGGCTGCCTTGACCTACCGCCTCAGTTCTCTGGCCGGTCTGCTGATTCCCTATATTGTACCCAAACGTCGCGGCGTCGTGGCGGACAACATCGAACGGGCGCTCCCCTTCATGCGCTCCCATGCGCTCTGGCTGCCGTCGTTCAACACCAGCTCGGAGATTGCCCGGGAAACCTTCAAGAATCTTGGACGATCCCTGATGGAGGTCTGCCGGCTGTACCACGGCCGCGGCGAGGAGGTCATCGCCAACATCGAACTGCGCGGTCTGGAGCATTTTGAAAAGGCCCGGGCCAAGGGGAACGGACTGATCTTTCTGACCGGGCATTGCGGCAACTGGGAGCTGCTGGCGCTGGCACTGGGCAACCGCTTGGGTGAGGAGATCTCGGGCATTGCCCGGCGCCAGAACAATCCCTTTCTCAACAGCATGGTGGAGCGTATGCGCATGCGCTACAACAGCCGCATCATCTATAAACAGGGCGCTCTCAAAGGTGTGCTGACCGCGTTGAAAAAGGGGAAAATGGTCGGCATGCTGGCCGATCAGGCGGTGCTGCCGGAGGAGGGCCTGCTGATAGACGTTATGGGGCGCAAGGCCTGGGCCTCCAAGGCCCCGGTGATCATCGCCCAGAAGAGTGCCGCCCCGGTGATCCCGGTCTTTATCCATCGCGAAGGGGAGCGGCAGGTCATCACCTTCTATCCGGAGCATGTCTTCAGCGGCGATATGAGCGAGGAGGGCATCCGTCAGGATACCCAGGATCTGTCGCGCTATGTGGAAAACTTCGTGGTGGCCCACCCGGCCCAGTGGTACTGGGTGCATCGCCGCTGGAAACGTGCCGGCGAGCTGGCTGCCGTACTCTGAATCACCCTGAAGCATCTCCAGCCTTGTTCTCCGAATGACATTCCACTATATTTTTTTAGCTGAATAGTACTGATCTCCCGCTCATGGTTCGACAGGCTCACCACTAACGGAAGATCATATGTAGCCAAAACCCGTTAGCCCTGAGCCTGTCGAAGGGTGGCGGATTTTGGCGGGAAATTGCTTCTACTCAGATTTTGTTATAATCTGCCCACTCTTCTCTAAACGCATTCGAGGTTTTTCCTTGTTCAAACACGTCCCACGCCTGCTGAAACTGGCCGGCCCGATGATACTATCGACGTCTGCCATAACATTCATGCAGATAATCGATGCAATCGTGCTGTCACGATACTCCAGCACAGCGGTGGCCGCCATCGGTCCGTCCGGTATGGCAGTGATCCTGTTCCAGGGGCTTCTGTTCGGCACGGCCGGCTATGCCGGCACCTTTGTGGCGCACAACCATGGGCGCGGCGATGCCCAGGGTGTCCGTTCGGCGGCCTGGCTGGGTATCTACGCCGCCTTGTTCTCCGGAGTTGCGGCGCTGGCCGTGGCCTGGCCGATTGCCGGGCTGTTCCAGCTGGCCGGCCACGAGCCGCTGGTGGCGCGGGATGAGCGCACCTATTTCTGGATCTGCATGGCCGGATCGCTCTTTCCGGTGCTGGGTGCGGCCTGGTCGGGCTGGCTCTCGGGGATTGGGCGCCCTGTAATTTCCACCGGGGTAACCTTTGTTTCATTCGTAGTGAATGCCCTGCTGGCCTGGGGATTGGTGCTGGGTGAGTGGGGGCTGCCGCGCATGGGGATCGCCGGGGCGGCGCAGGCGACGGTGGCCGCCCAGGCCGTGGCGGCGCTGCTTTACGCGCTGCTGTTTGCCCGGGCCGGCGGTTTTGCCGATGCCGTGGCGCGGCGTTTCGACTGGCCGGAATTCCGCCGCTTTCTTTCGCTGGCCATGCCCATGGGGCTGCGCATCAGCGGCGAACTGGCGGCCTGGACGCTGTTTTTGGTGGTGGTAGGCCGTCTGGGTACGGTGGAACTGGCGGCATCGAGCATCGCCTTCCGCATCAACGGTCTGGCCTTTTTCCCGGCTTTGGGACTGGGCCAGGCCGCCGGCATACTGGTGGGACACGCCCGTGGTGCCGGAAAGGATCATGAGATTCCGGGGATTGCCTGGCAGTCGCTGGCGGTCTGTGAGGTCTGGATGCTGCTGATGGCGACCCTGTTTGCAACCGCCTCGGCGCCTCTCATGGCCGTATTTGCCGGGAGTGGCCCCGAGAGTGCCCGGATTGTGGAGACCGGCTCGCTGCTGATGAAATTCGTGGCCTTTTACTGCATGTTCGACGCGGCCAATGTCATGATCGGCTGCGTACTGGCCTCGACCGGCGATACCCGCTGGCTGGCACGGACATTTGTGATTTCTTCGGGGTTCTTTGTGGCGCTGCTCTGGTTGCTCAGCCTGCTGTATCCCAGCCTGATCGCCGAGTGGGTCCTGGCGACCCTGTTTGTCTTTACTACCGCGCTGATCTGGCTGCTGCGCTTCCGGTCGGGGGCCTGGAGGAGGATTCGGGTGCTGCGGGAATCTGCTGATGAAGGGTTGTCGGGGCTCTGAATGCACCGATCAGTGCTGTTTTGCGGAGGAGTGGCTGCGCTGCCTGCGGGAAGCCTGTTGAGCCAGTACATCTTCTGCATCGAAGTATCCCAGTGCGCGTGACATATGTCGTGAAGTCTGGCAGACCAGTGGGATCAGTTCGCTCTCCAGACGCTGCTCACGGAGCCGCATTTCCGGCCCGATGATGCTGATAGCCCCTATGAAGGCCCCGTGCGAATCAAATACCGGTGCCGCTACCTCTTTGACGCCGGCATCATGTTCCTGGTCGGATGTCGCATACCCGTTCAGGCGGATCACCTCAAGGGCCGCCTGAAACGTGACCGGATCAGAGATGGTTGTTTCGGTGTACCGTTTCAGATCAAGTCCCGCCACGTAATCCGCAATTCTGTCCGACTCCATGTAGGCCACCTGAATCTTCCCGGCCGCTGTGCAATGTAATGGCCGGCAGCCACCGACACGCTGCGTAACCCGTACCGGCAGATCGGATTCAACTCCGTCCAGATAACAGCTGGAACCATTCTTGATGACGGAGAAATAGGCCGCCTCGCCGCATGTGTGCTTGATCTCAAGCAGGTACGGCCGGGTTTGGCTGGATACATTCCCAAGATGTGCAGCAACCTGTCCCAGTGAACGGGTCTTGATCCCCAGGCGGTATTTGCCGGTCATGTCGTTGATCTCAATATACTGGCGTGCTTTGAGCGTAGCCACCAGCCTGAAGACGTTATTCTTCTGGAGATTCAGGCGGGTGCTCAGATCGGTGATTCCCAGTTCGGCATCCCCCTCCTGAAATTGTTCAAGCAGATCCAGCGCCCGTGAAACGGTCTGGATGATGTACGGTTCTGGGGCTGCTTTCATGCAACTCCTCCAGAGGTCCCGTCCAGCGTAATCAGATTCATCTCCATGGCCAGCAGGTCAATCTGCAACTGGCGACCGCGCAGGGATGTACCCTGACCCAGCAACAGTTTACAGACCTCAGCCACCTGCAGACTGGCAACGACTGCCGGGGTAAAGGAGGGGTTGCCAAGCGTCTGCTCGACACCCTTGCCCCTCGAGTGGGCTGGGTAGATTGTCTCCAGGGAGGTGTCACCGGGAAGCTGGGTGGTGATGTGACCATACCATCCCGCTATGGCACCGTGCACCAGAGGAATATTGAGGTACGAACAGATATCGGCCAGTTTAAAGCGTGTGCTGATCGAGTCCAGGGCGTCAACGGCAACCTGACACCCATCCAGCAATTCGGCGCCGTTCTCCGGTGAAAACGGGACCTGGCGCGGGATCAGGGCGACGGCCGGATTTACGTCTGCGACGCGTGCAACTGCGGCCTGTACCTTGGAGCTGCCCAGATTGGCCGGGGTGCTGTACAGCTGGCGATTCAGGTTATGCTCTTCAAATACATCCGGATCAACGGCGATGATCGTGCCGACGCCGATGCGTGCTAACTCCTCCACCACGTAGCCACCCAATCCGCCGCAGCCGATGACCGCCACCCGGCTGCGAAACAGCGCCAGCTGATCGGCGGCAGACAGGGTTTTGCGGTTGCGTTGGTAGCGGGCCGGTGTAATCCCGCGTTCCAGGGCGACCTCCTCCACCTGGGCCGGTGACACGCCGAAGCGGCGGGCCGCCTCCAGCTGGTCGTGCCAGCTCAGCAACCGATCGCTGGAATGATCCCGTACAAATATGGGGAGCGTGCCCATGCTCATCCTCCACCCAGCAGGGGAAAGAGGGCCAGGGTGTCACCCTCTGCCAGTATCCGGTCAAGTTTGACATGGCGGCTGTTGATCATCATGATTCCCAGCTCGGCCCGGGGGAGATTGAGGAGATCGGCAACATCCCCCACGGTGGTGCCGTCGGGATAATCGCCGGTCTCGATCTCAAAGCGGCCGGTGCGGAATGATGCAAACAGTTTCACGGTTACGTTCATGGTTTCACTCTCGAAATTGTGCGCTTACAACGACCCTGTCGGCTGTCGATGACGGTTGACAGGGTTGGGCGGGCAGCTGCTGCAACAGATCGGCCAGTGCTGACCGATCAAGGATAATTCCCCGTGCCAGAATCAATGGTCCAAGTTCACCAAGGAGCAGGTTGAACAGTTTTAGTCGGACGGTCCCACCGGAATTTGCCTGAACATCCTCTTCTGCCACATGGCTGATACCGCGCCGCAGTGCCGCATAAAATCCGCCGCGCCGCATGGTAGCTCCAACAAGTCCTGGCATGGCGGCCGACAGGGTCACCCTGGAGCCGTCGTGAACAATCGTCCGGTCCAGGTCATCCACTGGGCTGTTGTCGATAAACAGGGTGGTGATACGCCCGGTGACATATTCAGCCGGAATGCCAAGCTGATCAGTCAGCATGCTGCGCAGTGTACAGCCTACGGTGACCGGCAGCGAAACCCCTTGCTGCAGCAGCGGGAAAAAAGCCCCCAGCTGGCCGGCAGCCAGCTGGAGGGTGACCTTTTCCATTTCGGAGACGGTTGGTGACGTGTCAGGCAGTGTGTGTGTCATGTTCGTCTCCAAATCCCCCTCCCCTTGCGGGAGGGGGGCAAAAGTATTACCAATTGAATACGTCGTCCAGCTCCTCATCCTTCATCATAAACGTCTGATTATGCGGTGCGATCGGCTCGTTGTAGAAGAAGCGCGGCAGACGGTCATGGTGCTTGGTGAAACCGGCACGGGTGTTAAAATCGCGCTCGGCCGACAGCACCTTCTTGCCCAGTGCCACCACGTCGTCACCGGTCATGGTGATACCGTGGAACGATCCCAGCATGTCCAGCAGGGCCTGGAAGGTCTCGGGCTGGTCCATGATCGCGAAGGCGATGAACAGACACATACCGGTGGAGTCAATGGCTGCCGTGGCGATCTGCAGGTTACGGGACAGTTCGATCTGTCCTTCGGTCTTGAGCGGATCAACATCACCACCGACCTTGAGGATATTGGTGGCAATGGCGTAGCCGGCGGTGTGGTCGGCCCCCTGGGTGGTGGTGGCGTAGGTCACGCCGATCCCCTGAACGGCGCGGGGATCGTAGGCCGGCAGGGCCTGATCCTTGACAACCGGCACGCGCTCGACACCGAAGACCTTGCCGGTGATGGCGGCGCCGCTGCCGAGGACACGCCCCAGCGGAGTCCCTTTTTCCACCTCTTCCATCAGGCGGATGGCAGCGGCATCATCACCGAATTCCGCCAGCCCGGCATCCATGGCCACGCCGATGGTGACCCCCATTTCAATCGTATCGACGCCGATGTTGTCGTCCATGTAGTCCAGTTTGGCAACCGTATCCAGATTGGAGATGCCGCAGTGGCCGCCGTGGGACCAGACGGTTTCGTACTCGGGCTGCTTGGTGACGTAGTTGCCGTCCTTGTCGTTATAGATACCGGAACACTGTATGACGCATCCGCGGTGGCAGCCGTGGGTGGCCGAACCGCCGCGCTGGATCTCCAGGGCGGCCTGGGTCTCGCCGCTCAGGTTGGCCGAACCTTCAAACTGCCCGGTTTTGAAGTTGTTGGTCGGGTAGCCACCGGCCTCGTTGAGGACATTGGTCAGTACGTTGGTGCCGTAGGCCGGCAGGCCTTCGCCGGTGACCGGGTGCTTGCGCAAACCTTCCACGAACTTGCGGTTGGCGTCGCGGAACTTTTCCGGCTCCCTGGGTGGGCGCATCTTCATGCCGGCGTCATCGATGATGATGGCCTTGATGCGTTTGGCGCCCATGACGGCACCAACGCCGCCACGGCCGCAGTGACGGGTCGGGCGTAGCTCGGGGTCGGTGCAGGCGATGGAAGCTGCGAGCAGCTTGCGCTCACCGGCTGATCCGATCGACATGTAGGCCACCTTGTCGCCGTACTCACCCCGCAGCTTCGCAATCAGCGGATAGTTGTCCATCAGCTTGAGGCTATTATCGACGATGACCTGAATGCCGTCCTTGTTGATGACAATCTTGTAGAGATCATCACCGACCGGTTTCCCTTCCAGAATCACGGCGGCATATCCGAGACGGGCCAGCACCTGGGCCGCCTGGCCGCCAGCGTTGGACTCCTTGATGGTGCCGGTCAGCGGGCTTTTGCAGCCGACCGAGAGGCGTCCGCTCATGGAGCCGGTGGTGCCGCTGAGCATGCCGGGGGATATCACCAGTTTGTTCTCAGCTCCCAGCGGATGGGCCAGCGGGTGTACCTCCGCGGCAACAACCAGAGAGGTCATCGCACGTCCGCCCAGACCGGCGTATTCACCCAGATCACCAACGGTTACCTTCGGCCCGCCCGGGGCCCCCATGTCAATCCTTGCAATTTTGTCCATACATGTCTCCTTCCCTTTGTACTGTGTCTGGCACAGTTGAAATTCTCCTTTTCAAAGGAAGGCTGAGCCGTTTCCCGCGCAACCCAATGGCCTGTCGCCGTGGGATGGGGTCCGGTAGGCGGTCAGGCTCGGAGTAAAATTTGCTTTTCTGCTTCTCTACAAAACTCAAGCTGAAGTTTTAAATAAGCCCCCCCTCCCTTCGACGGGAGGGGGTTGGGGGGTGGGTGAAGCTGCAGTATGCGGATTCCATGGCAACTTCCCCCCCACCCTAACCCTCCCCCGCCGGGGGGGGAGGGGATTATTTTGATTAGTTCTATTTACGCTGCTGCTTCGGCCTGGGTGAGGATGTTCACCCGGTAGGAGGCAAAGCAGCGGCGGGTGAAACAACCCAAGAACACACCGGCACCATAGGCAACCTGCTCAAGCAGGTAGACCAGAGTAAAGGCTGCAAAGGACAGCTGTGGTTTCTTGACGGCATGATCGACCCCGGCTGAGCAAAGCAGCACAAAAAGGTAGATTACAGCACACACGGGTGCCAGCAGTGCCCCTGCGATAAGCGGCAGGGAGTAATAGCGCACCAGGTGATAGCTCAGGTAGTACACCAGACTGCCCAGCGCCCGCACCCTGCCGGCGGCAATATCAAAGGTTCCGATCGGCAACGCCTGGCGGCGCACTTTATGCCGTACATGCAGAACGTCCAGCGCCAGGAGGCAGAGTGCCAGAGGGAACAGCCAGGCAGAGACGAGTGGTGCCGCCAGGCAGAGCGACAGCAGTGCGGCCAGCAGCGGTGGAATCACCATGCGCTTGCGGCGGGTTGGATGCAGGATCTGCAGCATCCCCTCCGAGGTGCCGTAATCGAAACGGCGGGACATGAAGGAGCGCAGCGTGCTGCGGTGCTCATGCAGAACGTTGCCGGCCGGGATATAGGCAATGGTCCAGCCGCTGTCGCGCAGGCGCCAGGTCAGATCCACATCCTCCCCCACATGCATTTCATCCTTAAAACCGCCGGCAGAGCGAAAGGCGCTGCGCCGGACCAGCAGATTGCAGCTGGGGAGGTAGAAGGTGTCGGTGCCGCTGCTGCCGGTCCGTTCCCGTGCTCCCAGTGAGAGGCTGGACATGGTCGATTCGTAGCGATCGACGTTCGACTGGTTGCACATCCCATCCACCCGACCGCCGACAGCCGCCATGCGGGGATTGCTGAAGGCCGGAACCAGCTCGTTCAACCACGCTGTGGATGCGCTGCAGTCGGAGTCGATAAACGCCAGCAGTTCACCGCTGGCCAGGGCCGCGCCAACATTGCGGGCCGCCGCCGGACCGCGTCCGCAGCCGCCGGACGGAACGACTCGCGCTCCATGATTTCGTGCAACCTCGGCGGAATCGTCACTGCTGCCGTCATCCACCACGATGATCTGCAGTTTTTTCTGGGGGTAGTTCAGATTTGAGATGGAGGTCAGACAGCGCTGCAGTTCGTCGGCGCGATCCTTGACCGGAATGACAATGCTGATCTCCGGCAGGGTTTCACCGTGGAGCGGTGCCGAACGCAGCAGCTCCACAAAACCCTTGCTCGCCAGATGTTCCATGACCGGGCGGACCGATTCGGTTACCGTTATGGCGGCACCGTTGCAACCCAGTGCCAGCAGATCGGCCAGGGCCTGATTGAGGCGCACAACGCACAGGGGCGATTTGGACATCAGGAAAATCCCGTTGTCCCGTTTCACCAGCTCCACGTTGTCCCTCAAGCGGTAGTTCATGGCGTCTCCGCCGGCAGCAGCCCTTCATCGCTGAAAACCGTCAGGAGCGACGAGGCTGTGTCATCAATGGAAAGAGTGTGTAATTTCCCTGCGCGGGCCTTGATACCGCCCGACAGCAGTGAAAGGATCCGTTCGAAGGCTGGCAGGCTGGGGTCAGGTGTCACCACGCGGACCGGGTCGGGACGTGGTGCGCCGAACTCAACCGGAGCCAGCAGTGCGCCGCTGACCCCCACACTCCAGAAGGGGAGTCCCAGGTTGGTCAGTTTCCACTGCTCCAGCGGCGCCGCAATCGAATCCACCACGGCATCAACGGTCGGATAGCGTGGGGTACGGGTCTCCTCGAACAGTACCAGACAGGGAAACGGTGCCGTGACGGTCTGGCGGGCCCCCTTGTCGGACTTGCGCTCGGCCTCCACCCAACCGGTTTTGGGTGTGAATGAAACGGCTGCCGGGATGCAGGCCAGGCCGCTTGCGGCCGCGGTCAGTGCCGGGACAGGATCATCACCGCGATCGGTCGTGCTGCTGCCGGTGAAGAACAGGTCCGGCAGGAGAATCGAAACGATCCGGGCCAGTATCCTGGCATCGGTAACGGCATCGCCACCCTCTACGCCGTGGTCCCAGAAACGGATGCCCCGATCGGCCCCCATTGAGAGCGCCAGACGCAGCGTATCATCCAGGCGCGCCGGTCCGATGGAAAGAACTGTAATCCGGGCAGCCAGCGTGTCTTTCAGGTGCAGCGCCTCTTCCAGAGCTGCCAGGTCGGCCGGATTGGGAATCCTGCGCAGGCCGCGGTCACTGATGCCGTCGCCCCGGGCGGTAACACGGGCCGGCGGGCGGGGGTCACTGGTTTCCCGAAGCAGAACGAGGATGTCGAGTTTATTGTTGTGCATGGAAGTCTCCAAAAATTTTTCGGATAGAATCATCCAGTTCTTCTGCCATTATTCCCCCTCCCGTCAAGGGAGGGGAAGCATAAACAAGTTTTGTTACGTCATCCGGTACGCCACCCCGAATCCTCCCCGGGGGTAGCGCCAACGGCTGAAGGCGTTGCGGTGACAGACCACATAACAGGTGCCGCACTCCAGACAGCCGTCGTGGACGAAGGTCATCTTCTGTTCCTCTTCCGACCAGGTGTAGCAGCGGGCCGGACAGGAGTTGACACAGCCCCGATTGTCACAGCCGCTGCAGACCTCCGGCTTGAGCACGATGTGGGCTTCCCGGTCGATGGTGAAACTGGTGTTGTCAAAAATTTCATCAATATTCATAGCGATCTCCAGGCACTGAATCCGTCTGCCAGAAGGTTTCCAAGGCCGACTTTTTCCTTGGCCGATTTCAGAAAGAGTTTGGTCAGGTTTGCTTTGGGAGCCCCGTCAATGCGGTAGATATCCTCCATAACGCTGCACACCAATTCCGGGTATTCCTGATAAATGCGATTGTTGTGGAGCATGTGCGGCGCTTTGCGGTAGAGCTTGAGATCCTTGATGACATAGCTCTCCTCCAGCAGCTTTTTGTAATGTGCCAGACCTTTTCGGCTGAAATCGCCGGCCTGATGGGCGGCCAGTACCGCCTGACCCGCAATCACACCCGATTGGGATGCCAGATTGATCCCCTCCAGATTGAGGCCGGTGGCATTGCAGAAGGCAGCTGCGTCACCCGCCACGATGATGCCGTCTCCCACCAGCTCGGGAATCATATCGTAACCACCTTCCGGAATCAGGTGGGCCGAGTACTCCTGAAGTCGGCCACCGGAGACCATTTTGGCCATCTGGGGTTGTTCCAGAAAGGCATTCAGCAGGTCATAAGGTGTTTTGCCACTAGTGCGCAGACTGGCAAGATGAAAAACCAGTCCGACCGACAGCGAATCATAATTGGTGTAGAGAAAGCCTCCGCCGCGTACGCCACCGGTACAGCCGACAAATTCATTGGCAAAACCCTGGTCGCGCACCAGACCGAAACGGTCATCGATCATTTCGCGGGGCATATCCAGGAGCGCCTTTACTCCGACCGCCATCTGGGCCGGATCAAAGGTTGGGCGTCTCAGACCGGCTTTTTGGGCGGTAAAGGAGAGCACACCGTCGGCGGCTACTACCACCGGTGCTGAAATCTGGCCGCTACGCCCAACGATGGAGACCCCAGACACACAGCCGTCCTTGAAGATGACCTCATCCACGGTGGCGCGGGTAATCAGGGTGGCACCGGCTGCCACGGCTTCATCTGCCAGCCAGCGGTCAAAGCGGGGACGGAAGATCGTGTAGCCGTTGTAGGGGGTCCGGTCGAAACCGCCGGCCTCAATGGTGGTATTGAAACTGGAATCGCCGGTCATGAAGGTGACACCCTTCTTGACGATGTGCCGCTCCAGGGGGGCCCGATCCCAGAAATCCGGAAAGATCTCTTCCAGGGCCGGCAGGCGGTGCAGCACGCCACCGAACATATTCTTCTCACCCGGAAATGCCCCACGCTCAACCAGAGCAACATCCAGACCGGCCCTGGCCATGGTCAAAGCTGCCGATGAACCGGCCGGACCGGCCCCGACGACGATTGCCTGATACTGTTTACTCATGCTGCACCTCCGATGCGGGCCTTGATCTTGGTCAACAGACAGGGGAGCAGCTCTTTGAGATCGGCCACATATCCTTCGTCAGAGTTGGGGAATATGGGGGCCTTGGAATCTGTGTTGATGGAAACGATGCGGCGGGAATCCTTGATGCCGCCGACGTGGTGCATGGAACCAGAAATCCCCAGGGCCACGTACAGGCGGGGAGTAACAGTGCGCCCGGTCTGGCCGACCATGCGTTCAAAACCGGTCCATCCCAGGTCATAGACCGGACGGGTGACGCCGAAGGAGACGTTCAGCAGCCGGCAGAGTTCCTTGAGCTGATCGAAGGTTGCGGGATCGCACCCTTTGCCTGCGCTGAAAATAACCTCGGCCTCGGTCAGGTCAACGGTCTGGGGATCGGGGGGGATACGACCTGTCACGGTCATGCCGCTGCCGGAAAACGGAGCAGCGGGTCGCCAGACGGCCACCGATGGCGAGGTTGGTCGAACCGTAGCCAGCAGTACCTGGCTGAGAAAACGGAGGGGGATTGTGGCAACCAGCGGCTGTTTGGCATCCCATAGTCTGGTCTCCGCCACTCGCAGACCCAGGGCCCGGCGGGTGAGGTGGACGCCGTCATTTTTGCTGCGGACGCTGGCCAGCTCGGTCATGATGGCGGCTCCCATGTGGTGGGCCACCAGCGGAGACAGGGCCGCCCCCAGGTCGTTATGGGGAAAGAGAATCATTGCCGCCAGTTCGTCCCGGGAAAGCTGGGCAAGATTCTGCCCAAGCAGGGCCGGGCTGTCCAGCAGCCCTTCGCCGTCTGCGATGTAACTGATCGTCGGTGTTCCGTAGGAGGCGAATGCCTCCACCTGCTGGCTATCCGGCTTGGCTGCCAGCGCCACTCCCCAGGGAGCGGCCAGGAAGGTGGCCAGGCGCGATGCGTAGGTTAGCAGACCACGACCGGTTTCATCCAGCTCCCCCCCCGGAAGATCGACAAAAACCAGTATTTTGCCGTTGATCCCCATCAGATTTCCCTCCCGAGCTTATGCCCTTCCCAGATGGCCATATCCACCTTGCGGGGGGCGACGCAATCGCCGATGCGGTACAACTCCGGCACCTTGCCCTTCAGGCTCATGTAGAGGCTGTCATCCACCTGCTGCCCCATGGCCAGTACGAGGGAGTCATAGGGTCCCCATTCATTCCAGACATTGGAGTAGACATTGAAGCCCTTGACGGTTTTGGCGCCGCGCTCCCCACCGACTTCCATGACGGCGATATCGGGGGTGAAGGTGACACCTTTCTGCAGCAGGCGCTGGCGGGATGTGTAGAGGTCCTGGGTCGGTCCCAGCTCGGCGCAGATGAACAGGCTGGAGGTGATCATGTCGACCTGCTTGCCCTGGTTGGCCAGGAATTCAGCCGTGGCGGTGGCGCGCTGGTGACCGTCATAATCGATCAGGCAGACCTTCTCACCCAGTTCGGCCTCGCCGTTCAGAACCTGCACAACGTTGTAGATGGCCGGTCCATCGGCACCACCCACGGGGTGGGTCTTGGGGCGGCTGCCGGTGGCCACGATGACCACATCCGGCTTGTCCGTCAGCAGCTGGTCAAGGGTGGCCTCGGCCCCCAGCTTTATCTCTACGCCGGCCTTTTCGACCTGGCTCTTTTCATTTCGGATGATGACACCGAACTCATCGCGACCGGTACCCTTCATGGCGGTCACCACCTGTCCGCCCAGCACATCGCTGCGGTCCATCAGGGTCACCTTGTGGCCGCGACGACCGGCCATCTTGGCGGCCCACATTCCGGCCGGTCCAGCGCCGACGATCGTGACACGCTTTTTGGTTCCGGCCTTTTCCAGGGTACCTTCGCCCCACTCCTTCTCGCGGCCGACGGCCGGATTCTGGACGCACCCCAGGGATTTGCTCATGCCGATTCGGCCGATACAGCCCTGGTTACAGGCGATGCAGTAGCGGATGTCATCCATGCGCCCTTCCTGGGCTTTTTTGGGGAGGTAAGGGTCACAGATCAGGGCCCGGCACATGCCGATCATATCGGCCTGGCCGCTGGCCAGGACCTTCTCGGCCATGACCGGATCGTTGATGCGGCCGGTGCAGAAGACCGGCAGTTTGATCTTTTCACGTATACCGGCGGCCAGCGGAATGGTGTAGCCCAGCGGGGTGTGCATGGATCCTTCCACCAGATACAGGTTGTAGAAGGTGGCAATGGAGAGATCCATGAAGTCGATCAGACCGGATGCCTCGAACAGTCCGCAGATTTCCTGCACCTGTCCCAGATCCAGGCCGCCCGGGATCATCTCGTCGGCGCACATGCGGATACCGAGAGGGAAGTCATTACCGACCGCCTTGCGAACGGCCGAGATGAATTTGAGTGGTGCCCGCATGCGGTTTTCCAGCGAGCCGCCGAATTCATCGCTGCGGTAGTTGGTCAGCGGAGAGAGGAACTGGCGGGCCAGGCTGGAGTGGCCGAACTGCAGCTCGATGCCGTCAAAGCCGCTCTCGCGGACATGGATGGCACTTTTGGCAAAATAGTGGGCGACCTCTTCGATATCTTCCGGCTCCATCTCCTTGGGAACCTCGCGGAACAGAACATCGGGTACCGGAGAGGGGGCCCAGACCGGCAGACGGGAGTTGGAACCGTCACCCTGCTGACCGTTGTGGTTGAGCTGGGCGAAGATCTTGGCGTCATACTGATGCACGTAGTCGGTGATCTTCTTGAACCCCGGAATCACCTCGGCGTGGAAGACGTCAATCAGCTTGTCATAGGCCATGTCGGTCGGATGGACGGTCAGCTCTTCGGTGATGATCAGTCCGGCTCCCCCCTTGGCGCGCTCGCCCCAGTAGTACATCTGGCGCTCGCTCGGCAGGTTGCCGACGGCCAGATTCGTCAGGTGGGGCTGAAAAGAGATGCGGTTTTTAACCTCTACCGTTCCTAATTTGAGCGGCGAGAAAAGATTCGGAAACATCATGGGTCACTCCTTGTAGATCACTATTTTCAGGAAAACTATTTGAAACACAGAGGCACAGAGTACACAGAGAAAACTTTATTAACGTTCAATAGAGTCCAGCATCAAAACGGAGATTATTTTGTTTATTGATTTTTCAGCGTAAAGTTTCTTTTTGTTTTCCTCAGTGACCTCTGTGACTCTGTGTTTAGATAATTTGTTGTTTTTACGCTGCCGCCGGCAGGCGGTTGTCGGCGATTGAGGTCACGCAGCGCTCCAGGCACTCCGGGTCACCGCCGTTGATATCGTTTTTCAGATGATAGGCCACGGCCGGGCAGCCGCCGTGACATTGGTCGAAGCGTGTGCACTCCTCGCAGGAATGGATCCGCAGGTTGCGGAACGATTCATAGATTTCCGAGCTGTCCCAGATCTCCTGGAAGCTGTTTTTGCGCAGGTCCCCGGCTTCAAAGTGATCGCTCTGCAGGAATGCGCAGGGGTACATGTGGCCGGTTGGGCTGACGCAGCAGGTCAGCTTGGCTGCACCGCACAGGTTGAGCCCCAAGCCCTGGCGCTCTTGGGAGGTCAGTGAAAAGAAACTGTCGCCGGTACGCACATCACCACTGCTGGCCAGCCAGTCGGAGAAGCCCAGCAGCTGTGTCGGTGTCGGGCGCAGGCTTTCCCAGTTGTCGGCACCGCGGCCCGAGGGGCGGAAACGGCTGACCCTCAGTGATACACCCAGCGACTTTGCCAGGTCGTACATGGCTGGAATCTCATCGGCATTCTGAGTTGTCAGTACGGTATTGATACTGGTGGGGATGCGGGTGGCAGCCAGCAGTTTGACCGCTTCAATGGCCGTATCAAAGACACCATCACCACGTACGGCATCGCAGGTTTCGCGCTTGGCACCGTCCAGGCTGACCTGAATGGCAACCAGTCGGGTGGCGGACAGACGCTTGACCCTTGCCGGGGTGATCAGGGTTCCGTTGGTGGAGATGCAGGTCATGATGCCGCGGGCGTGGCAGGCATCCAGTATTTCTTCGAAGTCGGGGCGGATAAAGGGCTCGCCGCCACCGAAATTGATCTGGAACACACCGGCAGTGTGCAGCTGCTCAACCAGATCAAGGGCCTCGGCGGTCGAGAGTTCGTTGCAGGCCTTCTCACCCGAAGCCGACAGACAGTGGGTGCAACGCAGATTGCAGGCCAGGGTGACTTCCCAGGTCAGGTTTACGGGGGAACGCATCCCCATTTCGACGTATTTATTGCTCATGGAGAAATCCTTTTTCCAGGAGTTGCGAGACTAATTTCTGTAAGGCCTTCTTTTCGGAATCGGATGTGCCGGCCGGGAATTCATCCCTGGCGCGGGTTGTTCCGAAATAGTCGGCGGGCAGGAGTCTGCCTGAGGCAGCGAAGAGCAGGCGCGGTCCCCTGCAGTCATAAAACAGGAGACCGAACCCCTCTTGCCGCGCGCGGCAGGACGGATGCAGCTTGATGCCTGCCGCAGCCATCCTAGTAAACCCCGCAGATGCCGTCGATGGCGAGTTCCTCAACCTGGATCTCGTCAAGTACGCGTGGTTCTTCGCTGCATGTTGCTGCCTGATTTTCTGCTTCCATGGTATTCTCCTTTCAATATGGGCCACACCTTCGTGATGCGCCGTTGTATGACTCCTGTATTGCAACGGCAGTGCCAATAAATAAAACAGCGATTTAGTCAATGGTTACGGATGCTTTGAGTTGTATTGCCGTCGCTGTGTCCGATGAAGTGTGGAGAAATAGGACATTTGCGCGTTTTCAAAAAAAATAGATTCCTCTGAAATGTGTAGCAAAAATCATCAGTGTAGATTTTATCTACAGTACTTTAAACTCATGTTTTGATATTTCGTTGACGTGTGATGATGGGAATGAAGTCTGCAGGGGAATTGTAATTTCTAAACACTCTCACACCAACCCCTCCAAACCTCCCCTTATCAGGGGAGACTTAAAGGCTTCCCCCCTGTCAAGGGGGGATTGAGGGGGGTTAGATTCTCATAACGGACACGAAAGGCACACCAGTCATGTACGAAAAAAATTCCTGCTGCACTCATTGCGGCGCCCGTTATCCGGAGTCTGCGCCCTGGCCCCGGGTCTGCCGGGGGTGCGGCAATAGCAATTATCTGAATCCCGTTCCGGTAGTGGTGCTGCTGGTACCAGTTGGAAAGGGGTTGGTGGTAGCCCGGCGCAATATCGAACCACGCAAGGGGACATTGGTTCTGCCGGGGGGCTATCTTGATCTGGGTGAGACCTGGCAGGAAGGAGCCCGGAGGGAATTTCTGGAGGAGACCGGCATAGCGGTAGACGTCGAGGGGATCAGTCTGTACGATGTGGCCAACGGCCTGGATGATACCCTGGTCATCACTGGGCTGGCACAGCCGCAGCCGGAGTACTGTCTGAAGCCGTTCTCTTCGGAGGAAACCCAGGAAGTCACACTGGTCGAAGAAGCGGTGGAGTTGGGTTTCCCGCTGCATACAATTTTGGTACGGAGATATTTTTTAGAAATCGGTGAAGCTTGAATCAATTAAATTTGGCCTCACGCGACGACGCTGCGACGCAACGAAAAAACTTGAAAAATATTCTATGTGTTAACGTTGTGGCGTCGCGTCGTTGCGTGAGATGATTTGTCACCTGAAGTTCTCTTCACTATGAAAAACACCCTTTCCAACATACGAAAGCTCTACGCCTTTTCCTTCCTGCAGATGACCCTGTTTCCCATGGCGATCATCACCCTGTTCTGGAAGGACCACATCGGCCTGTCGCTGACCCAGATCCTGCTGCTGCAGGGGATTTTATCGGTCTCGATGGTGCTGATGGAGTACCCCAGTGGATATATCAGCGACCGTATCGGCTACCGTGCCGCACTCAATCTGGCCTCACTGCTAGGCATCATCGGCTGGGGATTGTACACCGTCTCGTCATCATTTATTCATGTCATGGCGGCTGAAATTATCCTGGGCACCTCACTGGCCTTCGTCAGCGGTTCCGACAGTGCCTTGCTGTATGAAACCCTCAAACAGAACAGCTCCGAAGCAGATTACTCGCGTCACCAAGGGCGCATGAGCGGCTATGCCCAGGGTGGCGAAGCAGTGGGAGCGCTCTTTGCCGGCGCCATGTATGCTGCTGCTCCCCTGCTCCCCTTTTTCCTGCAGATCGGCGTCTGGCTGTTGGCGCTGCTGCTGACCCGCTCCATGGTCGAACCCCAGCGGGAGATCGCTCCCCATGCCGGCCACCTGAAAGAGGCGTTGCGGACGACCCGCTACGCCTTTGTTGAAAACAAGGGATTGCGTTACACAATTCTGCTCAACTCGGCACTGGGGATCGCCTCCTTTTATCCGGTCTGGCTGATCCAGCCCTATATGCAGCAGGCACATGTGCCTCTGACCTGGTTCGGCCCGGTCTGGAGCGGCGCCAACCTGACGGTGGCGGTTTTCGCGCTGGCCAGCCACCGCCTGACCGCCTACCTGGGTGAGCGTTTCATGGTATTGCTCTTCCTGGTACTGGTTGGAGCGGGGTATTGTGGATTGGGAATTGCGGGCGGGTTGTGGGGATTTCTGTTCTACTACCTGCTGACAACCATGCGCGGTTTGCGTGGCCCGATGATGCTAAACATCACCCAAAAGGAATGCCCCTCGGCCAACCGGGCCGGTATTCTATCGCTACAAGCACTCTGTTTTCGCCTGCTGTTCGTCTGCACCGGTCCGCTGATCGGTATGCTGGCTGACCAGTATGGTGTGCACCAAGCCTTTCAGTATCTGCTCTACGCCTTCATGGTTGTTCTCCCTCCGCTTGTGTTCCTCTTTTTCAGGAATCTGCCGCGCTGATATCCCGTGGCTCAAATAAATTCTATTTTATTAAAATAGTTTTTTGTTATCTAACGTCATGTTATAAAATTTGCATTTTTGCGTGTCCTGGCATGTTGATTATCAGTACGGAAAATAATTTGGGCCGGGATATATCAGGTAATCAGCTTGAATTATGTTAAAAAGAACAAGGAACTTAAGATGACTAAAAAAGTAGCCGTGTTTTATGGATACAAAATACACTGGATATACAAATATATGTTGTATGCAGGAATGCTTTTTGCGGCTGCTCTAACGGCATGGGAATACAATAATGGTTTAAATGATAATAAAGTTTTCATATTCAATTTTTTCATAGTTCCCACAGGAATTACGTTGTGCCTTGGTGTTCTAATGGTGTTTTTGAAGATGTTGTACGAATTTCTTGGCTATGGAGAACTTCCACAAATTCCATACCTGGTTATTGTAAAGCAGATGAACCTCAAGCTCATCTTGCAGATTGTGTTTTTGGCACTTGGTGCTGTCCTTATGCCTTTGGTAGGGTATGTGATTGTAAAAATCATGATTGGTACCAATCTTAAGCTCATATCTACGCTGAAGAATTTATGAAATCACAAAAACGGGACAGGCTACTTTTTAACAAAGCCAACCGGTCTCCTTAGGTCGCCCTTGAAAATGATGGTAAAAAAAAGTATTTCTAATTCTGCTCAATCCACCTTCTCCGGCCACCTGCTGGCCGTTTCTGCTGTCTTGATGATTCTGCTTTCAAATAGTTCCACGGTACGTGCATCGTGCAGTAACCCGCCCTTAGCGGATGTTGACTGGAGCCATTGCGATAAGCGCTCAGCCAATCTCTCCGCTATCAATCTTATGATGGCCAACCTGAGTTATGCGGATCTGTCCAATGTCGGTTTTTACAGTACCAATCTGGAAGTGGCCAATCTGAGTCATGCCAATCTGTCCGGTGCCAACCTGTCAAGGGCAGTTCTGGAAGGCGCCGATTTCAGGGGCACCAACTTGACCAATGCGACACTCACCGGGACGATCGGCCTGACCGACGCTCAACTGCGCCAGGCTTCCACTTTACAGGGGGTTAATCTGTCAAATTCCGATCTCAGCGGATTTGACTTGAGCTCCGTCAATCTGTCCAAAGCTAACCTTACCAATACCAATCTCACCAATACCAATCTGAGCAATGCCAACCTGACAGACGCCAACCTGAACGGTGCCAATCTGAACGAAACCAAACTGCAAGGGGCCCGACTGAACAAGGCCGTCCTGACAGGCGCAAAGAACCTGGCAAGCGCCCAATTGCGCAGTGCCGACACTCTGATCGGTGTGGATCTTTCAGGTCTGAACCTGAGCAGGTTTGATTTCAGTTCCCGCGACCTGACCGGTGCCGACCTGTCTAAAGCAAACCTGGAATCAGCCGATCTGGGCTTCTCGACCAATCTGACCGGAGTAAACCTGACCGGCGCGAATCTGACGTACGCCAACCTGTCCTACGCCAATCTGACCGCCGCCACTCTGACGAAAACTAATATTTCAGAGCACCAGCTTCGCAGCGCTGCCATCTTAAAACAGGCAATTTTTTCCGGACTCAACCTGAGCAACTTTGATCTGCATTCATTGGACCTGACCGATGCAATTTTTGAAAAAACCAGCCTATTCAATACCAACCTCTCCGGAGCGGACCTGACCAATGCCAATCTGGCCGGCGCTAACCTGGCCAAAGCCAATTTCGACGGAGCCGTGCTGACCGGAGTAACCAATTTGAAAAGCAATCAACTGCGCATGGTTTCAACTCTCCAGGGTGTCAATCTTTCCGGCCTGGACCTCAGCAAATTTGACCTGAGAGCCCATAATCTGAAAAATGCCACCTTCACCAAAACAATTCTGAAATCAGCCAATCTCTCCAAGGCGACTCTGGTCAATGCAGACCTGACAGATGCAGATCTTACCAGCGCTAATCTGACGGATACGGATATAACGGGTGCAAATCTAACAGATACAGACCTGACGGATACCGATCTGACCGGAGCGATCGGAGTTCCTGCCGATTTTATGGACGCGACCAAACCCGATCATGTAGAATCTTCAACAGGCAACAGTCCGCCTCCTTAAAATAGAAACAAAGAGCGCCACCCATTTCTGCACCCAAGACAGGAGATTATCACATGAAAGATATACAGAAGGAGCTGAAAAGAACTGTTTGGGGCGCGTCTCTGGCAATGACGCTTCTGATGGCCGGATGCGGGGGTGGCAGCACGACAAACCCGCCCGCCGGCGCTGTCAGTGTCGCACCGGCATCCCTACTGGCTTCTGTCACATCTGCCGTCAGTAATCCGGCAAATATTGCCAGATCACTGGGAGGATGGGATTGGGTTCGTTTCAGCTCCAATTTCGGCTCTCTGCTCAGTAGCGTTACCTACACACTTGATATGCAGAAGATTACCTACCAGTCCATTGGGGCCGATGGATTGACCCACACCATGAGCGGACTACTGATTCTGCCGAGGGCGGTATTCGGAGCACGTCCGTCGGTGCCGATTCTGATGTACCAGCACGGCACCGAACCGTATCGGCCATTTTCACCGTCACAGTACCTGCTGCACCAGGATCGCCCGGCCGATTTCCCGGAGGTAATGGTTGCCGTAGCCATCACTGCCGGCGGCTATGCCGTGGCCATGACCGATTACGAAGGATTGGGCGACAGTATCGGAACACAACCCTACGTGAACGGAGCGGTTCTGGCCCGCCAGGTTATCGATATGCTGCGGGCCAGTCGCGACCGAATCGCCACGGCGTCATCACCCTGCACATGGAATAACCAGCTGTTCCTGATGGGATATTCTGAAGGTGGCTATGTCACTTTGACGACGACTCGCGAACTGCAACTTCGCCACGCAGCAGAGTTTACCGTCACTGCAGCGGCGCCGCTTTCAGGGCCACACGACCTATCCGGGACCATGCGAACCGAGATGCTTTCCAACAACACCTCCAAGGCCCCCTACTTCCTGCCGTTTCTGCTGAGCGGGTATAACTATTCTTACAGTTCGCAGAGCAGCATCTTCACCCCCCAGTCAGCCTTGAGCTCTCCTTTCAATAGCACACTGCCGCTACTGTTTGACGGCACAACGCCGTCGGACCAAATCAGTGAGGCCATGGGGATGTCGTTCAGTCCAGTCAGCCTGATTGTCCCCAAGAGCGTTCTAACCACAAGCTTCACATCCCAACTCGCCAACGACACCTTAGCCGGGTCGGCCTTCTCATTTCTGCGGCAGAACGATTCGTTCCGCGATCCATCGAACGGTGGAGCCACCTGGCGACCAACGGTACCGATCAGAATGTATCACCACGCCAGTGATGATTTGGTGCCTTTCGGTAACTCCCAGGTCGCTTTTGACTCATTCAGTACCGCAGGTGGCAAACGACACGGCGGGACGGGTGGTGGTGTGGAGCTGGTTCGGGAAACCGTGAGCATCAACCTGAGCGATCCAAGCAAGACGATCCATCAGGGCGCTGCATTTCCGGAACTGAGTAACGGCTGGAACTGGCTGAACAGTTTTAAGAAGTAACTGGAAATATGTAGAGCAGCGCCCGATGAGCAGTGTTCGTCGGGCGCTGCTCGTTAAACGATTCACTCCAGCTTGCTCATTCCACACGTTGGTCGGTTGATACGCACCCCTCGAAATACCTCAGATTTCTATTCTCACCTTTCCCCCACTCATTTAATACCTCAAGAATTCAGCTACATGGCTCGTAAAGTAACACATTTTTATTAAAATGGTTTTGGGCTGATAGGCTACGTGCTATAAGAATTTTCAAATACAGCTGTAGAGTTTTGTTGTTGCTAGACCGTTTGCTCGGATGGTTTTGGCAGGCGAAACAGCCTTACAATGCTGTGATCACAATTCTTATCAAAAAGGAGTTAAAATGAAAAAAAGTACCAAGCAGATTGCAATATTTTGCGCCGCACTTATCGCGTTTACCTGTCAACCCGCTCTAGCAGTGATTATCGATTTTGAGGATCTTCCGCATTCCGATGAATTAACTGGAGCAGGAACAATCTACTCATCCAAAGGATTTACGCTTACCTACGGCCCCGCTGCAGATGAGTCTTACCCCGTTGGATTTACTACTGTTGGGCCAAGTTGGAAATTTAATGGCCGTTCGGCGGCATTCGAGGCCAACAACTGCAACGCCACTACAACCCTGACCTCTAACGACAATAATCCGATGACGCTCAAATCCATCGACCTTGCAGCAGTTAACGGGGATAAAAATGTTGCCGTAGACTTTATTGGAATAAAAGCCGATGGAAGCACTGTTCAAGAGACGTTCCAGCTTGTTGGAAAAAATGTGTGGAAGAAGTACCACCTGCCTCGAGGGTTTAAAAACTTGCAAAGTGTGATGTGGACACAGGGAGACTGCATTAATAATCCCCCACACATGTTTGACAACATCCACGTAACACCGACATGGAAAATCGATAGTGATGATTGAAAATGGGACTTAAGCAGCCTCCCATTATCTTGTCTAGGGTCACCCACTTCTTAAAATATGATTCAGTAGGCACAAGAACACTAATTCGTCTGGCCTTAAAATTCAGAAATTGACATTTCAAGGCCAGACCCTTAGATAGCCACCTACTGAAAGAACAGGAACATGGATGGAAAATACATTCTTGACGATTACATGCCCCCACTGCAGCCATTCCTCATCGACGGATTCATCAAAAATTCCGAATCGTACAATCACCGTTACCTGCCCTCGCTGCAAAGGTCATTTCAGCTTCAGCAAGGAGCCACTGCCGGTTCAAGCTGATTTTTCTTGTCCGAAGTGTGGGACAGCACAAGAACAGGCTAGCGCTTGTATTCGCTGTAGTTTGGTATTTTCCAAATATGTTTCAGCAGTAGATATCCAGTCTCAAATTCACCCCAATAAAGAACAAATCCAGCATACGAACGTTTTACACGACAGTCCGAAACCCAGATCATTTAAGATCATTCTGTTGCTCATTGCACTCCTGACTGCCGCCATACTGTATTCTGCATTCTTCTCCGATAAAAATAATGTCATAGCAAAAATGTTCATAAAAACTTCATGGCACTACGACTTGCGGATCTTCAAAAATGGGCAGACCCGCGAAGAGATTGAAAATATGCTCAAGAAGGATCATGTGCAATTCAGCTGTCGTCCAAGTCACGGAATACAGGCAGATGACAAGACGCTATGCAAGATTAATGTTGAAAAGGCATGGGGGATTCCGGTTGTTGGAACAAACCTGTTTTTCGATTCAAATAATGTCCTGACATCTGTGAACATGCTGTTTGCCGAAGACAAGCAGGATATTGTTAATAAAAAACTGGCCGAGATGGCTATTAAAACGCCCTACGACACGAAGGACAATGATGGGGAAATCCGTGAGCGATGGAAGACAAATACGGGAGATATCATAACTTCAAACAGACCGGGTACAAAGGGCTTCATGGTTTACTGGGTCAGAGGTGATCTGGCACCGGAAGGGTGGAAGATAGAAAGGTATTCGTGGAAATACGACTTCCTCAACTTTCGCAAAGGTCAGACCAGAAATGATCTCGAAAAAATGCTTACCCAGGATGGCTACACCTATGAGTGCAAAGAGCAACCAGGGGTTGCTCCCACTGACACCTCATTTTGTTTGGTACTCCTACGAGAGGCGTGGGGGATACCAGCCAGCGTTGCGGAGCTGTTTTTTGAGGCCAACCGAAATCTGACATCAATTATCATCAGATTTTCCCCGGATCAGTACTCGGCCGTTATTCAACAACTGGATAAATCTGGCCCCAGAATTCTGGACAATTTAAACAAAGCGGGTGAAGCAAAAAAGACGGGAACATGGAAGTTGGCAAATGGATACATTCACCTGATTTACGAACCGGGAGACGGTAAAGAGATCATGATTTACTGGCTCCGGCTTGATTTGGCTCAATAGGGTCCTTCTGAATATTTCCTGAGGAATCAAGGACAAATACATGGCAATATTGAAAAAAAGTCAGTGCCGTAATTGCGGTACTTGTGATTTTATTTGCTATCGGAGTAGTGCTGTTCGTGGGTAACCTGCCTGACCCGTGCAGCAATGAAGTGATATCAGAAGTCACCTCTCCAAATCAAAAAATGAAGGCTATAACATTCCAGCGCGATTGTGGTGCAACTACTGACTTCTCTACACACGTCGCTATAATTCCTTTTGGAAGTTCGATTGAAAAAGTAGGAACCAGTATATTCGTAGCGACTACAAATAAGGGCAAGGCTCCAGCAGGTCGGGGTGGCGGACCAGAAGTGAGAACACGTTGGCTGTCTGCCACTAAACACCATATTGAATATCACCGGTTTGCAAATGTTCACAACGCAGAAACATTGTCGATGGGTACGAAAATTTCGTATGGCACGTTTGATAGTGAATAATACGTGCCTGAACACCTATTACTCTTCTATTTTTATTAAATTAGTTTTGCGCCAACAAACTGTGTGGTATAAGGCTTTTTAAGCACACGCTAATTGAGGTTGATCAATAAAACTTGCAGACCACATTTAACAGCCAAAGGAGAAGAAGATGAAAAAGTTACTTACTATGTTTATGGTCTTACTGTCACTACAGCTTATAGCAAGTTACGCATATGCTGAAGATATCCTTGTTGATTTTAAAGATGCAGCAGTTGCGAAAGCCGGATTTGAGGGGTTCAACCAAGGTTTTTACTTCATAAACCAGTTTGGTGGCAGAGGTGACTCGGGATCAATGTCAACAAACTGGTACACTAGGCAGAATTTCAAAGCCAAATCGTTCAATTTCACAAAAATTAACACATCGATAACGGTTTCAACTTTCTTTAATGTATTAGCTGATCAGCCCCTCGCACCTCAAACAAGTCGTACCTATGGGGAGGTTTACCTTGTTCCCTCTACGTCTGAACTTGAGGGTAACATTAACAAAGCGTTTGTGAGTTTCAATAGTAATTCCTCGTCAACGGGTGGACAGGTTGATAACATTTTTGGAGGTTCACTCGCAGCCCCTGGAGGAGCATTCCCTGGATTCGGTCATGAGTATGCTTCTGGAACGTTTAAATCTGGATTCTGGTATGAGTTGAAGGTTACATTTACAAACCTTGGTGGCGGAATGATCCGCTATGAGACCTTAATTAACGAATATGATGCTGCCGGTCTCAACTTTATTCAAAACGTTGTTCACACAACGGAGACGACTACAGATTCCTTTGGTCTGACGACTGATACAGAGGTTTTTGCGGGTTTTGCTTTCGAAGTGTCGGGTGCCAAAGCTGCCGATGATTTTGCAATTAGCGCAACCGGCCAGTACGCATGCGAGGGTATGTACTCGCAAGCCGAACTGGATCAGTCCGTTGCCACTGCAGTTTCTCAAGCCGATGCTTCAAAAAATATTATTATCGGAGAACAAAAACAGAAAATAGTTTCTCTCGAAGCATCAATTTCAAAACTACAAGCGGACGTTGTGTCTAAAGATGCCCTGCTTGCCACAAAAGATGCCATCATCAAGCAATTAAAGGATGAACTCGAAAAACATAAACGCAGTCATCATCGCAACAAATTAGATTAGGTAATGCAAAGGGGCGGGTCTTGAAATAAAATCTGATACATCAAGACCTGCCCCATATTTCCAGAAACGAATTGTCTTATCTCCCGTTTATAACTCTATCCCGGATCGTCTCACACTCCCCTCACCGGCAGCCGAACCGTAAAATTCGACCCCTTGCCGAGAGTGCTCTTGACCTTGATCTCACCGCCGTGGCGCTTGATGATGTTGTAGGAGAGCGCCAGCCCCAGCCCGACACCTTTGCCAACCTCTTTGGTCGTAAAAAACGGATCCCAGATTCGGTCGATGACCTCGTGGGCAATGCCGCAGCCGGTGTCGCTGATCTTAACAACCAGCACCTGATCCTTTTCAGAAAATGACGACGAGACCTCCACCCGACCGCCATCCTTGATGGCGTGGCAGGCGTTGATCAGCAGGTTCATAAAGACCTGGCGCAGACCGGAAGGATCACCCAGGATATCGGGCAGCCCTTCACCCAGTCTGGAGATGACCTCCATGTCGCCATAGTTGGGCTGGTGACGCAGCAGTTCCAGGATCTCCAACAGCAACTCATTCAGATGGACCGTGGCCAGCAGGCCGTCCGATTTACGACCGAAGTTCAGCAGGCTGCCGATGATTCCCTTGCAGTGGTACGATTCACGAACGATGACCTCCAGATATTTCTGAAAGACATCCAGCCGACTGTCACTCCCCAAGGAAGGCTCATCGCGAAAGCGCCGCAACAGGGCTTCTGCATATCCTGCCACGGAGGTAAGCGGGTTGTTGATTTCGTGGGCAATGCCGGTGGCCAGCACGCCGATACTGGACATTTTTTCTGTCTGGATCAGTTGCATCTCGTGCAGACGTTTCAGAGTTACATCCCGCAGAAACACAAGTGCGCGGGTTTTTTCCCCCAATTCATCCTTGATGGGATTTACGGTTACATCAACATAACGGGTGTTATGGCCATCCCGCTCCAGCACCATGGATGTTTCGACCCGCTCGCCATGCAAGGCCAGCTCCACCGGGCAGGTCAGGGGTGATAACAGGGCATCGGGATGGAAAATATCGTGGCAGTTGCCGCCGGAAAGGACGTCATCGGGGAAAAACTGCGGGCAGATATGGTTGAGGTGCTGAATGGCACCGGTGTGGTCAAAGACCATCACTCCGTCGTTGACCGCATCGAAGATAGCCTGGAGCTCGTTCTTTTTGTTGCGCAGCCGGACCTCATCATGCTTGCGCTCGGTGATGTCCTGGGTGGTGCCGTACAGTTTGATGACCTGTCGGGCGATGTTGACCGACGGCTCAACGATGGTGTAGACCCATTTTGAAGTACCATTTCGCAACTGCAGCCGGTGTTCGATCTCATAGCTGGTGCCCTGCTCGGCGCCATGCTGCAGAAGGGCCAGAACGGCATCGCGGTCATCGGGGTGGATCAGGCTAGCCAGGGTTTCCGGGGTGGCCTCTTCGCGGGTCAGCTGCATGATACGCAGCAGTTCGTCGGATACCCGCAGGTCACCGGTCAGCGGATCGGAGCGCCAGGAACCGACGTGGGACATGGACTGGGCCTTGGAGAGGTTGTATTCGCTTTCCCGCAGGTATTCCTCGGCCCGCTTGCGTTCGGTGATATCCACCAGTGCGGCGTGGCACTCGTCGCCGGTGCCGGCAGCCAGTGCTTCAATGCGCACGAACAGTGGTGTGTTCTCTTTGGTGGAAAGTTTGACGCGGCAGGTCATCTTGTCGCGACCAAGAAAGACCATCTTGAGGAAATCAGAGAAAACAAAACGGTCTTCTTCGGCGACAAACTGCATGAAATGTAGAGTGGAGAGGGTGACCGGGTTGCTCCCCAGCATGATGGCACCGGTCAGATTGACGGTGCGGATTTCTCCGCTCCGGTCAAAGGTGAAATAGCCGACCGGGGCGCAGTCGTACAGCAGGGCATATTTGTCCCGTGAAGCCTTCAGCGCCTTATTGGCGCTGCGCAGATCCTCGATCTGCCGTTCCAGCTCGTGCTGCCGTCGCTGGGCATGTTGGATCATCAGCTTGTCAGCCGGTAGTTCCATCAGTCGTTGACCTGTGTAAAGTGCAGACCCAGAGCGTCGGCGGTCCAGATCGCTGCTTCAACCATCTCCACGGTGACCGGAAACCAGCCGGAATGGATTGTCTCCCCCTCACTCAGTGCGAATGTGGCCACCCGGCGGATCTCTTCACGGCTCGGATCATGCAGGTCGAGATCGGCCAGGCAGAGCGGCAGGCCGACGCTGCGGCAGAAATCCTGGACTTCGCGAACCTCTGCAGATGACCGCCCTTCCAATACCAGTTGGCAGATGACACCAAAGGCAACTTTCTCGCCGTGCAGTTTTTTTGATGTTGCATTTAAAACGGTCAGGCCATTATGAATCGAATGGGCGGCGGCATGCCCCCCGTTTTCAGAGCTCAGCCCGCTCAAGAGGGTGTTTGCTTCAACAATTGCTTCTACTGCCGGGGTAACGACTCCCCTTTCCACGGCCAGGCGCGCCTGTAAACCGCACTCCAGCAGGGTGTCATAACAGAGCTTTGCCAGGGCTCTGGTTGCCAGGGTCGGCATTCCTCCATCGGTCAGCGGATTAGCTTTTCCGCTCCGGTAGCAGGTGTCCGATTCCCAGTAGGTAGCCAGGGCATCGCCCATACCGGCCACCAGAAATCTGACCGGGGATGCGGCCACCAGATTCGTATCCACCAGGATGCAGTCCGGGTTCTTTCGCAGATGCAGATAGCGCTCGAAGACCCCGTCGTCACGGTAGATCACCGCCAGTGCCGAACAGGGGGCGTCCGTGGAAACAACCGTCGGTACGACAATCACCGGCAGACCGGTTTCATGGGAGACCGCTTTGCCGGCATCAATTGCCGCACCGCCCCCCAGTGCGACGATGATATCGACCCGGTTGGACTCGGCCAGCCCGGCCAGTCGACTGATTTCCCTGGCCGATGAAACACCCTGGAAGCATTCCAGATAACACGGAAGTCCGTGGGTTTCGCAACTCTCCCGAATCTCCTGACCGCAAAGTGACAGGGCGGTTTTGCCGCCGATGACCAGCACGCTGGTGCCGATGCGGCCGGCATGCCGGCCGATCTCTGTGATGGCTCCGGCCCCCTGAATATATCGTCCCGGTGCAAGCAGCATTCTACTCATGACAGCCCCTTGTTTCCTCTCAGTATCCGCCACAGACGCCGTCCATCGGCACCTGTTTTATTTCAATCTTCGGTTCTTCCTTGTTCTCAATGGAGCTCCCCTCGTGCGGCTTGCCGATTTCATCAATACCGACGGTCCCGTGGCCCCCCTCAACATTGGGGGCCTGATCACAGAGATGGGCTGCGCAGAGATTTTTGGAACTGTTGGCCTTGGCACCGCAATTTCTGCATTCTACGGTCGGATTGTCGGACAGGCTTTTGATGCAGTCATCCAGCCCGTTTCGCTTGAGGGCGCACATATGCATCAGATGATTTTTCTCGTCACAACTCATACAATCTCCTTTTTTGTAAATACCTACATACTGCTTTTCAACACAGAGACACAGAGGGCACAGAGGAAATAAAAAAAGACCATCTGCACAAAACCGGATAATGACAGGTACTGAATTCAATCACGGGCAAAACGTGCAATTGTTATTATTTGGTGAATTCTCTGTGTTCTCTGTGACTTTGTGTTTCAAGTGCCGTAATGCCGTATGATTTCACCAGTGGCCGCGCCCGCCCGGGTCGAAATCCGGCTCGCTGACAGCGACTGCTCCACGGGTGTAATAATCCTTGGAATCGTACTCTTCGGCCGCTTTGGCCTCTTCAATACGTTTTTTATCAATCGGCTGGGCGTGATCCGCATAAATATCGCGCAGCAGGTCTTCAACCACCAGACTCAACTCGTCCACTGTCTTCACTACCTCAACCTTGTCGCAGTAAGCGCCATAGATGTTCATCAGACAGTCGCCGCGACTCCAGGTGTCGCGCTCTTCCGGTGTCAGCCAGAGCATGTAGCGGGCCTTCTCGCGGATTTCATCCAGCACCCAGTCGTTGGCGTCGCCGTAATTGTTGCGGGCATCCCCCAGAAAGATAAAAGCCGGGCGTCCCCGCAGGTTTTCCAGGTACTTCTTCTTGAAGGTCAGAAAAACCTGGCCAAAGCTGCTGTTTTCATCCAGGTCAATGATGTCGCCCTTGTCGATGACCTCCATCAGATCATTGACCGGCATGTTGGCCAGCATCTCCGTGATCTCGGCAATCTCACGGTTGAAGATGAAACTGCGCACATCCAGCATCTGATTGTGCAGGGTGTGCAGCAGCAGCAGCATGAAACGTGAGGCGTGGCTGACGGAAAAACTGACATCACAGAGCACCACCAGACGCGGTTTTTCCCGGCGCTTGCGGCGCAGTGCCACCTGAAACGGGATCATGTCGTGGCGGTAATTTTTCTGGATGGTCTTGATAACGTGCAGTTTGCCGCGGTTTTGATTGTTCTTCATGCGCTTCATATCTTTGCGCAGGCGCAGCATCATGCGAGAGACCACATCCTGCATGGCGGCCTGTTCTTCCGGTGTAAAGGTGATGCCGCTCTGGCTGCCGGCGCCCTTGTTCAATTCGATCGTCAACGGGTTCTGGGTATAGCGCCGCGTCGGTCGGGGGGCCTTGGCCTTGCCGCGGTAGCCCTTCATCTGCACGACGATTTCGTTGCCGTCGGAATCATCCGGATCAATCTCCGTCAGGCTTTTCAGCTCCTGCAGATCCTCCGGATTGATATCGCTGTCCAGCTTGATCAGGTGGCCCGGTTCGTCGTGATCGTCCCCCTGCTGCTGGTTCAGATAGGTAAACTCTCCATCCATCTCGGTGATGGCGGCATCCATCAGTTCCGGGATGTTCAGCTCCTGATCGGCAAAGGTATAACGGCTGAAAAAACGATTAAAGACCTCATTGAAGGTCGGGATGTCATTGACGTTTTTCACCAGGGTCAGACGCAGGAGCTGCCGTGACGAGCGCCGCCCCTCCAGGCCGCACAGTCCCAGGGCCTGTACCGCATCCAGGCTTTCTCCTGGCGAGACGCGGATGCCGTTGTCGCGCAGGGCCGCTACAAATCTGGCGATGATCCGTTCCATGGCTATCCCAGTTCCTGTGCTGCCAGTTCCGTCACCTTCTGCAGGTCTGATTGATGTTTTGCAATTACGCCTACCGTATTTGCCACCACCTCCGGCGTCAGCTGGCTGGCCTTCAGGATTGAAAGCACCTGGGCCCAATCCAGGGTCTCGGAAACACTGGGGGGCTTACGCAGGTTGAGTTCACGGGCCTTGCGCAGGAAGGTCACCATCTGGTTGGCCAATGTCTCGCACAGTTCGGGGAATTTGACGCGCACGATGGCAACTTCCCGCTCCAGTTCGGGATAGCCGATGTACAGGTACAGACAGCGGCGCCGCAGGGCGTCGGAGATCATGCGGGTACCGTTGCTGGTCAGAATCGTCAGCGGCTTGCGCTTGGCTTCGATCACACCCAGTTCCGGTATGGAAACCTGAAAGTCACTCAGGCACTCCAGCAGCAGTGCCTCAAACTCATCGTCGGAACGGTCGATCTCATCGATCAGCAGCAGCGAGCGTTTTTCCGAGAGGAAGCTGCGCAGGATCGGGCGCTGAACCAGGAAATTTTTGGAGAAAAACAGGCTCTCTTCGGCCGACAGGCGCTCGACCGCTTCCCGCAGGTCGGCCGAGACGGAGAGGTAATTATCCAGCTGGGTACGCAGCAGCTGGGTATAGAGTAGCTGCTTGCCATACTCCCAGTCGTAGAGCGCCTTGCCCTCGTCGATCCCTTCGTAGCACTGCAAACGCACCAACGGGAAATCCAGGGCCGCGGAAAGCGCCTTGGCCAGACCGGTCTTTCCCACGCCGGGAGGCCCCTCGATCAGGATCGGCTTTTCCATTCGCAACGCCAGAAAAACCGCGGTGGCAATGGCATCATCGGCAATGTAACCACCCGTCTGCAGAAAATCCTTTACGCCTTGTTCGGTAATCATGATGGCCTCGTTCGTGGTTATGTATTTTTTCTCAGTTTGGTTTTCCATTCCCCCTCCCCTTGCGGGAGGGGGCTAGGGGGTGGGGGTGCTTGCTAATTCAACCTAATATCCAGCCTCACCCACCCCTCAATCCCCTCCCGTCAAGGGAGGGGAGGCTAAAAACCACTTCTAACTCCGTTTAACTCTGCAATCTTTACGCCCGAGCAGACCCATTCAGTCTGCTATTTCGGCGCCGATAAAAAAACCGCTGGCACCCGGTGAGGGTATCTTCCCTTCGGGGGCCAGCGGCACTCCATTGCATCGGCACACAATGAATCAGAAAACGATTACATGCACTGTTTGAAGATGCCGATCATGTCCTGCAGACCGGTATCGGTCGGGTTGCCTTCGGTGCAGATATCGTTGACGGAGAAGCGTGACAGCCCTTCGATGTCTTTTTCCAGCAGACCAAGGTCGCGGAAGGTCTTGGTGATGCCCAGGTCGGCTTTCAGTTCCAGACAGGCATCAATAAATGCACGGCCAGCCTTCATGTCGGACATGCCGCTGACATCAATACCGGCAGCAATTGCCATTTGCTTGAAGCGATCCGGACAGGCCGGCAGGTTGAACGACATGACCGGACCGAGGCCGATGGCGTTGCAGAGGCCGTGGGGTGCATCGTACATCCCGCCCAGGGCGTGGGCCATACTGTGGATCAGGCCGAGACCGGCGCTGTTGAAGCTGTAGGCAGCTGCCATTTCGGCCCAGACCATGGCCTCGACGGCTTTGTCGTTGTTTCTGTTCATTGCCGACTGACGCAGGTTGCCGAAAATCAGGGAGATTGCGTTCAGGCCGGGGCCGTAGGCGGAAAGAACACCCAGACGGGAGGTGATCGCTTCTACGCCGTGGGCCAGGGCGTCCATACCGGTGTAACCGGCCAGGTCGCCCGGCATGCACTGATGAATCAAGGGGTCATTGACGGATTTGCTGGGAGTACAGTTGGGATCGAAGAGAGCCATTTTGTACTTCTTGTCGGTATGGTTGATGATCGAGAAGCAGGAGATCTCCGAACCGGTTCCCGAGGTGGTGTTGATGGCCAGCTGGGGAATCGTGTTGGCCTTGGTGGCCTTGAAGGCGCCTTCGAAGGTGCGGACGTCCTGGCCGTCGTGGCTGTGAACAAGCTTGATGGCCTTGCAGGCGTCGTGGGAGCTGCCGCCGCCGAGGCTGATGATGCCGTCGAATTTACCGGCGGCCAGAACCTTGGCGCCAGCCATGACTTCGTGATCCTTCGGGTTGGGCGTTACTTTATCAAATACCTCGGAAGCAACACCAGCGGCCTTCAGAACGCCCTGGATCGTTTCAACAATACCGGTACCGCGCAGGCCGGTGGTTACAATCAACGCATTGGTCATTCCCAACGACCTGGCATCATTGCCAACCATGGTATGTGCGCCCCAGCCGACATTGACGGAAGGATAGGCGTGCATCATTTTGATCGGGTATTCCAGTCTTTCATTTTTCAGGGTGCGCTTGACGTCTTTGTTGTGTGACATGGGTACTACCTCCTTGTGTGGTGTGTTGTTTGTGTGAGCTGCGTTGATTGCATTGAAATACAGAGTACGATGTACTTTCCCCCTCCTGTTGTTCTACCACCTCCCCATAACTAGGTTTTACGATCCATGCTATCTACTGCCATCGACCAGTCTCTTGCTCCTGTTCGGTGCACTTTGATCGGTTTGATTATGGCTTTAGCAAGGAGAATGCCAACTATTTTTGCGCAATTAAATCAATATCTTGGCGGCTTGTTGAGCGTTTCGAGGAAGGGCGAAGGAGGTGTGGCGGGGGATTATGAAACGCTTTTCTATAATTTTGTCCACAATATGTGTTTTTTTGGGTAGGGATTTTGTCCACAGTGGGGATTTTTTACACAAAGCCGTGTGCAGGGGCGGCAGGGTGGGGGTTTTATTGGACGAAAGGACAGCGGTGCTGAACTGCGGGGGCGGGAGGCAGGTTTTTGCATCAGCCCTGTAGGGGCGCTTGATGGTAGCCGTGGAATTTATTCCACGTGTGAAAACATCAATTATTCATTCGTCACGTACGTGACGAGGTGAAGTGTGTCGCTCGTTTCCGGGGAATTAATTCCCCGTCTACCTTCTAGCTGTCGCAATGCGACGTAAGCAGCAAACTGACCGGACACTCTGAAATTCATGTGGAATATCTCTACAGTGTAGCGTTATTGGGCGGTTGCGGACTGAGGACCAGAGTGGGATTACTTCCTTAAAAATCAGATGGTTTCGCGTTTAGCCCGGGATGTGGCTGCACCGGATGGTGAATGCTGAGGTATCGTATGGGGAAAAACTACCCAACCGGGTGCGAGGGGTGTCGTCACCCCCGGTCGGGTCGCGGTCACGGCTGGTGCGGTTCAGCTTTCCAGCCCATAGCGTTCCAGTTTGCTGTAGAGGGTTTTACGATCGATCTCCAGCAGCTTGGCGGCCTGACTCTTGTTCTGTTCGACCATCTCAAGCACCTTCTGGATGTGATCGCGCTCCACGGCCCATAGTGGAGATGCTGTAAAGTCGGCATGTTCTGAGCGCGCAATGGCCGCCGTCGGCGTGTAGACCGGTTTTTGCGGGGCAAACGGAAACAGGTCGGGAGTGATGACCGGTTCGTTGGCCAGGATGCAGGCCCGGCGGATGGTGTTGCGCAGCTCGCGGACATTGCCGGGCCACGGGTAGGCACACAGCGAAGCCATCGCTTCGGAGGTGATTTCCCAGCCCTGGGCATCATTTTCATTGCACTGCTGAACGAAATACCAGGCCAGGGGCACAATGTCGTCAGTTCGCAGGCGCAGGGGCGGCACCGGTATGGGCAGCAGGTTGATGCGGTGATACAGGTCTTCGCGGAACTCACCGCGGCTGACGCAGTCAGCCAGGATTTTGTTGGAGGCAAAGACGAAGCGCACGTTGACGCGAATATCGTGGTTGCCCCCCATACGTTTAAAGGTGCTGGTTTCCAGGATGCGCAGCAGCTTGACCTGTACATCCAGCGGCATCTCGGAGATTTCATCCATGAACAGCGTGCCGGTGTCGGCCAGCTCGAACAGCCCGGCACGGCTTTTGTTGGCGCTGGTAAAGGCCCCCTGCATATGGCCGAACAGTTCGCTCTCGGCCGTATTGGCATCGAAGCGGCCGCAGTTGACGGTCACAAACGGTTTGGAGCTGCGGCGGCTGGCGTCGTGCACGGCCCGGGCGATCAGTTCCTTGCCGGTTCCGCTCTCGCCGGTGATCAGGACATGCTCGTCCGTGGCGCCCCAGCGCTGCACCGTTTCCAGCACCTTCATAATCGGCTGGCTGCGACCGATGATCTGGTGATTGCCGAAGCGGTTGATCTCCAGCTTGAGGTTGATGTTTTCCAGGCGCAGGCGGTTCTTGTCGCAGGCCTTGTCGATCAGCATCTCCAGCTCATCCAGCTTGATCGGCTTGGTCAGGTAGTCGTAGGCACCGTGCTTGATGCACTCCACCGCGGTTTCGATGGTGCCATGTCCGGTGAACATGATGATTTCCGGGATGGTGGATTCGGAGCGCATCAGTTTGAGGGTCTCGACCCCATCCATGCCGGGCATGCGCACATCCAGCAGCACCACGTTGAAAATCTCTTCCCGGTAGACGGCCACGCCATCCTCGCCATTGGCGGTGGCGGTGACCTTGTAGCCGGAGCGGGTCAGCTCCATCTGTAGCAGTTCGCGCAGGGACTTATCGTCCTCCACTACCAAAACCTTCGTATCATTTCGGACTATCTCTGACATGCAGGCATCCTTACGGTAAATTTAGATCCGGCTCCGACCTGGCTTTCAACGCCGATATCGCCGCCGAGCCGCTTGATAATGTTGTAGGAAACGGCCAGGCCGAGCCCGGTCCCCTTGCCCACATTCTTGGTGGTGAAAAACGGATCCCAGATCTGTTCGATGGCTTCCCTGGGAATCCCGCAGCCGGAATCGCTGATCTGAAACATGACGGTGGATTGGTCTGCCATACTGGTGGAGATCTCTACCATGCCGGCCCCGTTGATGGACTGGTGGGCGTTGATCAGCAGGTTCATGCAGACCTGGCGCAGGCCGGTCGGGTCTCCGATGACTTCGGGCAGATCGCCCTGCAGATCCATGCGGATATCGATCCGGTCGTATTGGGATTTGAAGCGCACCAACTCCAGCACCTCTTCCAGTATTTCGTTGATATTGACATTGCAGACCGAGCCGTCCGATTTGCGGCTGAAGGAGAGCAGGCAATCGATGATTCCCTTGCAGCGATACGACTCCCGCACGATCACCTGCAGGTACTTTGGAAAGGCCACCAGGCGAGGGTCGCTGGCCAGTTCATGTTCGTCGTTGAAACGCCTGAGCAGGGCCTCGGCGTATCCGGCCACCGAGGAGAGCGGGTTGTTGATCTCGTGGGCCACGCCGGCCGCCAGGATGCCGATACTGGATAATTTTTCGGCCTGCATGAGCTGCAGTTCCTGCAGGCGCTTTTCGGTGACATCCCGCAGAAAAACCAGGGCCCGGTTGCGGTCCGTGTTGCTCTCCTCAATCGGCGTTGCCGTGATGTCAAAATAGCGGGTGGATCCGTCGGAAGACTGTGAACTGATGGAAACTTCGACCTTCTCGCCGGCCAGTGCCCGCTCCACCGGACAGTCATTGGGTGACGTCTCGTCTTCGGGATGAAACAGGTCGCCGCAGGAGCAGCCCGGCAGGGTTTGATGGGGAAAATACCGGGGACAGACATGGTTGCGATGCTGAACAATGCCGTTGCTGTCATAGACAATGACACCGTCGCTGATGGAATCGAACATGGCCAGCAACTCGCTGCTCTTGCTGCGCAGATCCATGTTGGCGGTCTCCAGCTCATGGATCTTCTGTTTGACCTCGGCATAAAATCCGATCTTGGAGCTGTCCAGTCCGAGCAGTCGCTCAATGGATGATTCATCCATCTTTGTGCGAACGGCAATCTTGTTCATCAGTAAGCCCTCTCCAGGATGCGCAGCAGATCCTCTTCATCCGCTTCCCGCGGAGATGTCACGATGCAGACGTCTTTCAGGGCCTGGCGGGCCAGTTCGGGCAGGTCCTCGTGCTTGACGCCGATGCTGCGCAGGCTGCGCGGTGCGCCGCTGGCATCCAGGAGTGTATTCAGGGACTCCTGGACCATTTCGCTGGCGGTGTTCAGATCTCCGTTGACTTGATGCCCCAAGCCCCAGGCCAGCTCCTGCAGCTTTTCCGTCACAACCGGAATGTCATAGCGGATGACCTCCGGCAGCAGAATGGCGTTGATGCTGCCGTGATTGGCATCGTAGAGGCCGCCGATGGGATGAGCCAGGGCGTGCACAATCCCCAGCATGGAATTGGAGAAGGCCATGCCGGCATGCAGGCTGGCCCGTGCCAGATTTTCCAGATCCTCCGGTCGGCGCTCATGGACGGCATCCGCCAGGCTGGCGGACAGAAGCCGCAAGGCCTTGACGGCGTGGACATCGGTAAGGGTGGTGGAGGCGATGGAGAAGAAGGCCTCCATGGCATGGCTGAGGGCGTCCGTGGCGGTGGTGCCGACGAACTCGTCCGGCAGGGTTCCCAGGGTATTGGGGTCGGTCAGACTGATATCCGGCGCTACGCAGCGGCTCATGATGCAGATCTTCCGCATATGCTCCGTGTCGCTGATAATGGCGAACTGGGAAACGTCCGAACCGGTTCCGCAGGTCGTGGGGCAGAGCACCAGCGGCGGAAGCGGGCGGATGATGCGATCCGGTCCCTCGAAGTCGCTGATTTTGCCGCCATTGGAGACCAGGATGGCGATGGCTTTGGCCGCATCCATGGAGCTGCCGCCTCCCAGCCCCACAATCACATCGGCGCCATGGCGAAGATATTCCCGCACGCCGTCCTCAACCTCGTGATCCTTGGGATTGGAGGTAATCCCGTCGAAATAGATGAACTCCAGTCCGGCATCCAGCAGGCTGCGCATGGCCGTATCAACCCATCCGGCCCGGAAGAGCCCCTTGTCGCTCACCAGGAAGATTTTTCTGCCCCCCAGGCGGCGGGCACACGCTCCGACCTGACTGAGCATGCCGCGCCCGAAAATAATCTCAGGGACTTCGAATTTGTAATTATGCAGTGCATTTCCCGAGGGCTTTTCCATTACATCCCTTTCTGGCAGACCACCTGCTCAGTCTTTCCGTTGATGAAGGGGCAGCAACGGTCGACTGTATACATTTACTAGCAATGCCCGTGCCCAATACAAAACCAGGTTTTAATTTTTTACCTGATTTTGCCTGCAGAGCTGAAAAATTACGATTCTCCCGCGCCGCACATCCCCGCAACCGGAATCCGATCGCTGTTCTGGGACTATTCTCCACGGTGTAGAACTCTGCCTCACTATAATATCACATAACGAAATCAGGATGTTAGAAAAAGTGCCCGGTTTGTCTACACAACCACGTGTCGTGCTTAAACGGGATAGGTCCTTTGTAAGTGTTAGATAAATAACGATAAAAATACTGTTTTATTTTTGGCACCACGGTTGCACAAGGGACATCCAACTACAGTGCAGGAAATGCTGTCGGAAGAACCGGGAAGGGGCCCGGGGTATCCAGGCGGTCTGGGAATGCAGAATCCGTTTCGATCGGCAGGTCGATGTCACATACAAAATCACGAAAGGAGAGGTTCGGCAGGAACAGAGCAGAGTGCCTGATGTGTTGCAAGGGGCACTGACGGGAAACACGAATTGAAATTGCACATTCAATGAAATCGAAAGAAGGGAGTAACGTATGAAAAAACGTATTGCACTGGCAGCAGGACTAATTGTGGCAGCATCGATGGTGAGCACTCCGGCACAGGCTGCATTTGTCATCGGAGGAGAGAACGGCTGGCAACTCAGCACGGATGGAATTGTGGATGTCTTTGCCACCTACAACTCCACCACGCCGCTGCCGAGCGGACCTCGCGCGGTCAGCCTGCTGGGGGGCACAACCGGCAGTTATGATCAGCGTTTTGGTGTCGGCGTCGGCCTGCTGCCTTCGGTAGTGGCCTTCAATGTCAAGGCGCCCACCACCAACGGCATTGACTCAACCGTACGCGTCGGCATCTACCCGAACATTCAGAACAAAAGCGGTACCCGATTCGATACATCACCAAACATCGATTTCCGTGAATTCTTCTACACCGCCAAGGGCGCCTATGGCGAACTGCTGGCCGGTCGTGCCCTGAATCTGTACCAGGGCAAGAACATCCTGAACGATATGACCCTGTTGACCTCCGGCACCATTCCGGGCAGCGCCTTCCGGGGCGGCACAACCCTGGGTCATATCGGCTATGGTTATCTCTACACCAACTTTGGACCGCAGATCCGCTACACCACTCCCGACCTGGCCGGCGTAAAAGTCGCCCTTGAAATTGCCGAGCCCTACAAGATCAGCAGCGATACCGGCAAGACCAACTCACCGCGCATCGAAGCCGAGGTCTCCTACGCCGGCAAAATCGGTGGCGCAACGACCCAGGCCTGGCTCTCCGGTCTTTATCAGGCCGCTCCCCGCAGCGATTCAGCCGCCAGCCGTCCCGGCAAGGATAATCAGTCGATCGGGGCCGCTTACGGCGCAACGGTCGGTTTCAGTGGTCTCAACCTGATGGGTTCCGGATATGTCGGACGTGGTCTGGGAATGCTGAGTGTACAGGATGGCGATGTACTGGGCGCCAACAGTTCGGCCGTCGATGCCAACGGCAAGGAGCGTCTGGCCTATGGCTACCTGGTGCAGGCCACCTATCAGCTGACACCTTCCGTCAAACTGGGTGCCAACTACGGTACAACCCGCCAGGAGAAAAACGATACCGAACCGGCCGGTGCCCCGATCATGAAAAACCAGGAGTCGGCCGTGGTGATGGTGGCCTACAACCTGAACAGCTTTACCCAGTTTGTGGCCGAGTACATTTGGGCCCAGAACACCTGGATGGACGGCGCCAAGCAGCACTCCAACCAGATTGCCCTGGGGACCATGTTCTACTGGTAATCATTCTGTATTCCGGATGAAAGGAGTCCGTCATGCCTAAGTATGTCATTGAGAGAGAAATTCCGGGAGCCGGTGCAATTCCGCCGGGCGAGCTGCAGGCCATCTCGCAGAAGTCCTGCAGCGTCCTTTCCGGGCTTGGTCCGCAGATCCAGTGGGTGCACAGCTATGTGACCGGCGACAAGATCTACTGCATCTACATTGCTCCCAACCGGGAGATGGTACTGGAACATGCCAGGCAGGGCGGATTCCCGGCCAACAGTGTTGCCGAAATAACAACGATAATTGATCCGACCACAGCCGAATAAGTATTCTATTGCTCCCAGTTACGGGACTGTAATTTAATTTTGGAGGATGACAATGACGTTAGCACTTCTTGTATTAATCAGCATAATGTGGATTCCGGTTGGCATGTTTTTCCTGGGGTACGGCGAGGCTAAAAGCACCGGCTTCGTCAGTGCCGTGGTCGGTATTCTGGTGGTGATCGGTGCCACGCTGCAGGCGGCGGTTTTTACCGATCCCTTCACCGCCGGACTGCTGTTTGTTTTCGGGGTGCTGTATCTCCAGACCGGCCATGCCCTTTTGACCGGAGTGGAGGATCTGCGCACTGTGGGTAACGGCGCCTTGCTGGTGGGCATCGTCTGCGCCGTGTACGCCTTTCTGTACGCCACCGGCGGCGGACTCAAGCCGGACGGCAAAACCATCATCGGTGTTGTACCCTATCTGGCCTTCATGAACCTGACCTTTGTCGTGATTTGCTTCACCGTAACCGGTGTGACCTACGGCAAGATCAACCCCAAGGTGGCCGCTTCCATGTTTATCGTCCTGACATTCACCTGTCTGCTGGCGCCGGCCTTTGGATTGATGGGATACGGCAAGCTGCCGTTCTAGCAGTGGCGAATCAGGCTCGCACGCGTCACTTTTTGAGATAAAGACCAGACGCCCATCGAGGCATGGCAACCGTAGCGGTAAGCTCCATAAAAGAACGATCCGAGACTGAAGCGGGGGTACAACGATGTGCCCCCGCTTTTTTATTTTGTATGTTTTCGTCGAATCAAGCGGCCTGATTGGCGCACGTATTGCGTATAGTTACTCAACAAAGAATCCTGATAAAGTCCAGAAAGTTCCCTCCCCCTTGGCGGGGGAGGGTTAGGGTGGGGGGGAGGCTGACATGAAATCAGCACGTTGCTACTTCACCCACCCCCCAGCCCCCTCCCGTCAAGGGAGGGGGAGTATGTTTTAAAGATAGTTGCAAGAGACTCACCTGAGAAGCATATTCCAAAGGAGGAGCTACAATGAAAATTCAATTCAAAAGCAGCTGGTTAACCGGTGTGGTCGTACAGACTCTGTGCACCCTTCTGCTCCTTTCCACCGCTGCCCTGGCTGCGGACAGAAACTATCTCTGGCAGAGCCGCGAACAGTTCGTGGCGTTGGAGCCTTTGGCGGCCGACCCGTCAAAACCGGTCCCGCCCAATGAGCATCCGGTCAAACTGTCAGCGGAGAGGCTTTCCGGTATGCTGGCGTCCATAACCTATCGCAGTGCCGGATCACAAAAAGCGGAGCAGCTCCTGACTGATCAATCTCTTCAGGCGCTGGCCCCGCTGCTGCAGGAGGCCCTGCAACAGGCGCAGCCGGGTGAGGATGTCACCTTCGCCATGATCGGCCTTTACAGTTCCCTGCACGGTTTTGCCAAAACCCCCCGGGTAACCACCGGCCGGGTATTTGTCCGATCCGGATCAGTGAACATTATCTTCGGTCTGCTCCAGCAGGAGGTGCGGGACCGTGACGACCGGCGTCTGTACCCGTTTACACCGGGGAGCAGAGCCGAGATTGCTGCTGGAGAGTGGACGGTCAAGGTCGCCAATCAGCCGGGCACCGGCATGCTGCGCAAGGATTGGGTGGCATTCGGCGGCAACTGGCAGGCGCCAGCTCCGGAAACAATCAGACCGGCAGTGGCCGGTACTCCGCTTCAGCCGCCAAAGGTGGCCAAGGGAGACAGCCGTACCCCGGCCGAACGCTTGAGTGTTCTCAAGGATTTGAAAGAGAGTGGATTGATCAGCGAAGAGGAGTTTCGCAGTAAACGACTGGAAATTTTGAACTCCCTGTAATATATAATCGCGGAATAAAACGTGTCAGGGAGGCTCCATGATTAATCGCACAGAACTGTATATCAACGGCGCGTGGAGTGCGCCGGGCACATCGGACTATTTCGAAATTATCAATCCGGCAACAGAGGTCATGCTGGGGCGGGTTCCCAAGGCATCGGCCTCAGACGGTGACCGGGCGGTTGCGGCGGCCGTCGCGGCCCGGGAAACGTGGCGATCTACGACGGCTGCGGAACGCAGGGATTACCTGTTGCGAATCCGTGATGGCCTGAAGCAGCGCCAGGAGGAAATTGCCGGGACGATCAGCTCCGAAGTCGGCATGCCGATCAAACTCTCCCGCCGCATTCAGGCCGGTCTGCCGCTGGTGGTGCTGGAGAGCTATGTAGCGCTGCTGGATACCTTCCGGTTTGAAGAGCAGATCGGAAATTCTCTGGTGGTCAGGGAGGCGGCCGGGGTAGCGGTCTGCATTACACCCTGGAACTATCCCCTGCATCAAGTGGTGGCCAAGTTGGCGGCGGCACTGGCGGCTGGTTGTACCGTGGTGCTGAAGCCGAGTGAAGTTGCTCCATTGTCGGCCTTTATTCTGGCGGATGTCATTCATGGGGTCGGGCTGCCGGCCGGGGTGTTCAACCTGGTGACCGGCAGCGGTGCCGAACTGGGGGAACAGCTGGTGCGGCACCCCGAGGTGGATCTGGTCTCCTTTACCGGTTCCCTGCGGGGAGGCCGGCGGGTGGCGGAACTGGCGTCCGCCACGGTAAAGCGGGTAACCCTGGAACTGGGGGGTAAATCTGCGGCTGTGTTGCTGGATGATGCCGATTTTGCTGCTGCAATCAAAACCACCGTCGGCGCCTGTTTTCTCAACTCCGGCCAGACCTGCACCGCCCATACGCGCCTGCTGGTGCCGGAGGAACGCTATGCAGAAACCGTCGAGCTGGTCCTGACCACCGTCTCCGGATATGCCCCGGGCGATCCACTCAACGAGCAGACCCGCCTGGGACCGCTGGTCTCGTCAGGGCAGCGCGACAGGGTTCGAGAGTATATTCAGTGCGGAATAGATGAAGGTGCCGAGCTGCTGACCGGCGGGTCCGCTCCCCCCGAGGGGCTGGCCTGCGGGTACTACGTACGCCCCACGGTGTTCGGTCGGGTAACGCCGGAGATGACGATTGCCACGGAAGAGATTTTTGGGCCGGTGCTGTCGATCATGACCTATGGTGACGAAGAAGAGGCTATCCGAATTGCCAACAATACCCCCTACGGCCTGGCGGCCGCGGTCTGGTCTGGTGATCCGGACCGGGCAGTCCGGGTGGCGCGGTGCATCAGATCCGGCCAGGTGGACATCAACGGCGGGGCATTCAATCCGCTGGCACCCTTTGGCGGCTGCAAACAGTCCGGTTATGGGCGGGAATTGGGCGAACATGGACTGCTGGAGTTTCTGGAATTGAAGTCGCTGCAACTGCCCCAGTAAACAGGAGCCTCTTGTAAAAGTCATAAAAATCTGATTCCCCCTCCCTGTCGGGAGGGGATTTTTGCAGAAGCCCCACCCTGCTCACAACTCAGCCCCCTTGCTGCGCAATTTCCTGTAGAGCGTGTTACGCCCGATTCCCATTATGCGTGCGGCGGCAGCAATGTTTCCGCCGGTTTTGTCCAGCGTCGCCGATATGTAACTGGCTTCCACATCCGAAAGCAATCCCTCCCCGGCAGTTGACATCGTCAAGATTCCTCCGACGTTTTCTGTCGCTTCAGCATTGCTGCCGGCCTGTTCGATAAAATCCTCCGAGAGTTCTTCCACAGTGATTTCATAGCCAGTGCCCAGCAGGGCTACTGCGGTTCTGAGGACGTTATGCATCTGGCGCAGATTGCCGGGCCAGGGGTGCTTTTCGAAGAGCAGCAGCACCGGGGGTGAGATGCTGATATGGCGTCCGGGGCCGGACAACCCGTCGAGTATCTTTCTGGCCAGAGCCAGGCGGTCCTCCCGTTCTTTAAGACTCGGTAGTGTCAGCAGCATTCCGTTCAGGCGGTAATAGAGGTCTTCGCGGAAGGTTCCGGCCGCGACGGCATCACGGACGCGCCGGTTGGTGGCACAAATTACCGACAGTTCTACCCGAAAACTGCCGGTGCCCCCCAGCGGCGATACGGTATGGTCCTGCAGAACCCGCAGGAGACGAGCCTGGAGCTGCAGCGGCATCTCCCCGATTTCATCAAGGAACAGGGTCCCTTTGTCCGCTTCGCGGATCTTGCCGATATGCCCTTTGCGTTTGGCCCCGGTAAAGGCCCCTTCCTGATAGCCGAACAGCTCCGATTCGATCAGTCCTTCCGGTATGGAGGCACAGTTGACCGGGATGAACGGCCCGTTACTGCGCGGCCCGGCCTGATGGAGGGCGCGGGCCATCAGCTCCTTGCCGGTGCCGGATTCCCCCTCGATCATGATCGGAATATCATGCCCGACCACCTTGAGGGCCTTGTCGATCAATCCCTGCATCCTGCGGTCCCCCAGCTGTAATCCGCCCAGCAGTTCCGGGACCGGCCCTGCGGGAGCTGCTGTCTTTGCAGCGGCGGTGAGCGCTGGTGCCAGGGGCAGGAATGTGACCGGAGAAATGCTCGAACCGGGCCAGACCCGGCCGTAGATCTCAACGCCGGATTGCAGCTGCATTTTCAGGACCGGGTGGAGGTGCCCGTGGCACTGTTCCAGTAACTTGGGAAGGGACATTCTGAACAGTGAGGCAAAACTCTGGCCGGCCATTCGGAAACGGTCCAGGCCAAACTGCAGCAGGGCACTGCGGTTGGCGGCAATAAAATCACCCTGGGGTGAAAATACGGCGATGCCTTCATATAAGGTGCCGATGAATTCCGGTTTGAGATGGAAGCAGATCACAATGTCATTGGGGAATTCCGGGACAAACATCTGGTTTTCGATGATCTGTGCGGAAAAACGCACCAGTGCCATGGTGTGTTTTTGGTGGACACGGTAGTCGCCGGAAACATCCAGGGCCCCCAGCACCGCACCCCAGGGATCGAAAATCGGGGTGGCGGAGCAGCTCAGGAAGCGGTTCTTGTCGATGAAATGTTCACTGCTGTGGACATGCACGGCGGTTTTTTCTTCCAGGGCTGTGCCAATGGCGTTGGTGCCGTTAATCCCCTCCGACCAGATGCCACCCGGCTTGAGATAGACCTTCTGGGCCTGATCCACAAAATCGGGGTCGCCGATGGAATGCAGTACCACCCCTTCGCTGTCAGCCAGCAGCACCATACTGGAGGTGCCGCAGATCTCGTGGTAAAGGTTTTCCATGATCGGCTGTGAACGCAGCAGCAACGAGTTGTTCATCTCGCGGCGGCGCATCAGGTCGTAGCGCGGTGTACAGCGGGTTTCGCCCCGCTCCATGCCGATGCCCCGCTCGGCTGAGCGTTGCCAGGAGCGCAGGATGGTTTCATTGACCAGTCCCACCGGAACAATCCCGGTGGAGAGATAATCCTCGCGGGCCTTTCTCACATTATTCATGGTTTCAACCATCAGACTTCCCATTCCACCCTCCACGCGTCTCTTCACTCGTTGGTCTGCAGCACGCAGACAAAACGTATACATGCTACTTCTGTGCCACAAAACAGTGTTCTCATGTTCCATTCCGGAACAGTGCCCCGGGCACCTGCGCCATGACGGAACAGCTAAAAGCACTATCTACTGACTTTTTACAGACAAATAGCGTGATTTACAAAAACATTTGGCCGGCTTCATTACAAGCCAAATAGTCGAAACACAATCGAAAAATTTATGATGCACACCTTTGTTTTCATATTTTTATAAAGTAGTTTTACTATTTGGCACAGGCACTGCTCTTGTGAAGGGTATTCGAGAACGTAACGTTTCCCCGAGGGTACAGATTACCCCATCACACACAAAGGAGCAGAGACATGACAACAGCGGCACAAGCAATCGATCAGATGGCAGCAAAAGCATTTACGGCACTGGAGGAATTCAAGAATTTCTCCCAGGAGCAGGTTGACAAAATCACCGAGGCCATGACCGTGGCCGGCGTTCTCAACGAACGCTACCTGGCCGAATTTGCGGTCGAGGAGACCGGCATCGGCAACGTGGAAGACAAAGTCATCAAGAATCATTTCGGCACCCAGGTGGTTTATGACTACATGAAGAACGGAAAATCCGTGGGTGTTATTGATGAAACTGACGGCATCATTTCCATCGCCGAGCCTTTTGGAATTGTTGCAGCTGTCACACCGACCACCAATCCGACCTCTACCACCATGTTCAAATCACTGATCGCACTCAAGGGGCGTAACGTCATCATACTGGCCTTCCATCCCCGCGCCCAAAAATGTAGTGCTGCTGCAGCCCAGATTATGCTGGATGCGGCCGTCGCAGCCGGTGCTCCTAAGAATTGCATCCAGTGGGTTACGCAGCCCTCCATCGAGGCCACCGACGCACTGATGAAGCATCCCGATGTCGCCATTGTTGTTGCCACCGGTGGTGGTGCCATGGTTAAGGCTGCCTACAGCTCCGGACATCCGGCACTGGGAGTCGGGCCGGGCGGCGTGCCGGTTTTTATCGAGAAGACGGCCAACCTGCGCATGGCGGTCGATGATGTTATCGCTTCCAAGACCTTTGACAACGGCACCATCTGTTCGTCGGACCAGTCGGTTATCTTTGACGACCGCAATATTGCAGAAAAGGCCCTGATCCTCTTCGAAAGAAGCGGAGCCTACCTCTGCACGGAAGCAGAACGCAACAAACTGGAATCGGTCATGTTTGACAAGGAGCGCGGAGTACCGGATATGGCTATCGTCGGCAAAAGCCCACAGGTCATCGCCGAACTGGCCGGCTTTAAAATCCCTGCTGACCGGAAATTGCTGATGGTGCCGCTGACCACCACACACGGCGACGATTGGATGAGCCGCGAGAAACTTTCACCGGTACTGGGCTGGTTTGTCGTCAACAGCAAAGAAGAGGCCATCGACGCAGCGGCAGAACAGCTTGAATTCGGCGGTGCCGGTCACTCGGCCGTTATCTTCACCGAGGACGAGGCTGTGGCCCATGAGTTCGCGCTCAAGGTGCACGCCAACCGAGTAGTCTGGAACCAACCGTCTGTCCACGGCACCATTGGTGCCCTGTACAACTCACTGGTCCCATCACTGACTCTGGGTTGTGGTGCCATGGGCGGCAATATCACCACCGAGAACGTCGGCTACAAGAATCTGCTTAACATCAAGCGTCTCGCCCGTAGAAACCAGCCGGTCAATTAAAATTTCACCAATCCATTGAATCAGTTGTAAGCAGAACCGGTCTCACCCTCCCCCTGGATATTCCAGGGGGAGGAATGGGAGGATCCTCCAAGAGGAGAACACTCTACCTGCGTCAAAACCGTAGCAAGGATTGAATACAAATCAGGACCAGCTTGAAGGAGCCATGATGAACATCCACGAGTACCAGGCAAAAGCGATATTACGAGAATTCGGCGTACCGGTTCCCTCCGGTCACGTCTGCTACAACAGCGCCAGCGCCCGTGAATGGGCCAAGCGTCTCGGTGAAGGCCCCTGGGTCGTAAAAGCCCAGATCCATGCCGGAGGCCGCGGCAAGGGGGGCGGAGTCAAACTGGCCAAGAGTCCCGACGAAGTCCGCAGCCTCTCCCGCGAGATGCTCGGCATGACCCTGCGCACCCACCAGACCGGACCGGACGGCAAACTGGTCACCCGCGTCCTGATCGAAAACGGCTGCAGCATCGCCCGCGAACTGTACGTCAGCCTGGTCGTCGACCGCGCCTCCTCCAAAGTCGCCGTGATGGCTTCCACCGAAGGGGGCATGGACATCGAAGAAGTCGCCGCCAAGACCCCCGAAAAGATCTTCACCGAGACCATCGACCCACTGGTCGGCCTGACCCCCTTCCAGTGCCGCAAGATCGCCTTCAGCCTCGGCCTGGGTGGCAAACTGCTGAACAAAGCCGTCAGCGTCTTCCAGGGGCTCTATAAAACCTTCATCGCCTGTGACTGCTCCATGCTGGAGATCAACCCGCTGGTCGTCACCGCTGAAGAGAATCTGCTCTGCCTGGACGCCAAATTCGGCTTCGACGACAACGCCGTCTTCCGCCACCCCAAACTGAGCGACATGCGTGACTATGACGAAGAAGACCCCAACGAGGTTGAAGCCTCCCAGCACGACCTCTCCTACATATCGCTCTCCGGCAACATCGGCTGCCTCGTCAACGGCGCCGGCCTGGCCATGGCCACCATGGACATCGTCAAGCATTACGGCGGCGACCCGGCCAACTTCCTCGACGTCGGGGGCGGAGCCACCGCCGAGCGGGTCACCGAAGCCTTCAAACTGATCCTTTCCGACAAGAACGTCCAGGGCATCCTGGTCAACATCTTCGGCGGCATCATGAAGTGCGACGTCATCGCCACCGGCGTCATCGCAGCCGCCAAGCAGGTCTCACTGCAGGTTCCACTGGTAGTTCGTCTGGAAGGAACCAACGTCGACCTGGGCAAGCAGATGCTGGCCGATAGTGGACTGAACATCGTAGCAGCAGACGGTATGGCCGACGCGGCCCAGAAAATAGTCCAGGCCGTGAAAGGAGCCGCCCAATGAGTATCCTGATCAACAAAAACACCACAGTCATCACCCAGGGGATCACCGGCGCCACCGGACTGTTCCACGCCCAGGGCGCCCGCGACTACGGCACCCGGATGGTGGGCGGCGTTACCCCCGGCAAAGGAGGTTCAACCATCGACGGATTCCCGGTCTTTGATACCGTCGAAGACGCCGTACAGCAGACCGGTGCCACAGCATCCGTCATCTACGTACCACCCCCCTTTGCCGCCGACTCCATCATGGAAGCCGTCGACGCCGGCATTGAACTGGTCTGCTGCATCACCGAAGGCATACCGGTCCTGGACATGGTCAAAGTCAAACAGTACATGAAGGGGAAGAAAACCAGACTGGTCGGCCCCAACTGCCCCGGCGTCATCACCCCCGGTGAATGCAAGATCGGCATCATGCCCGGCTACATCCACAAACCGGGCAAAATCGGCGTCGTCTCCCGCTCCGGCACCCTGACCTACGAAGCGGTCTGGCAGCTGACCTCCCTGGGTCTGGGTCAATCCACCTGCGTCGGCATCGGCGGTGACCCGGTCAACGGCACCAACCATCTGGATGTTTTGCGTCTGTTCGAAGCCGACCCGGACACCGAAGCGGTCATCATGATCGGCGAGATCGGCGGCACTTCCGAAGAAGAGGGGGCCTACTTCGTCAAGGAGCATATGACCAAACCGGTAGCAGCCTACATCGCCGGCGTCACCGCCCCCCCCGGTAAACGCATGGGGCACGCCGGTGCCATCATCTCCGGCGGTAAGGGTACCGCCGCCGAGAAGGTCCGTGTCCTGGAAGAGTGCGGCATCAGTGTGGCCGCGACGCCGGCCGAGATGGCTCAGGCACTGCTGAAGATCTACAAGCCGTAACTCTATTCAAATCAACGGAGACAGTACCATGGGGAAATATAAGGCCAATCCGAAGTACCACGTAGTGTCGATCAGGGTTTCCGACGAGGAGAAGGCCATGCTCGAAGAAATCACTAGGCGAGACCACACCAGGATCTCTGATCTGATGCGCGAGGCCGTCTTTTTCTATACGACCTTCCGGACTGTGGATATTCTGCACTGCCCCGTTGATTAAATGATGTTGGACGAGCACATACTGCCATGTGTGCTCCTTTCGCAGTCGGGGGAGAAATCCCCCGGCTTTGTAATCATCCTACGTGGATAGTAATGAGGAAATCATGCTTGTTATTTCGTGCATTAAACAGGTGCCTGACACAACACAGGTAAAAATAGATCCGGCGACCAACACCCTGATCCGTGACGGAATCCCTTTTATCATCAATCCATACGATGCCCATGCCCTGGAAGAGAGCCTGAGACTTAAGGATCGTTACAACCTTCGCACGGTAGCACTGTCCATGGGGCCTCCCAATACAGAAGCCACCCTGCGCAAGGCCTGCGCACTGGGGGTTGATGAAGCAATTCTGCTGTCGGACCGCTGCTTTGGCGGGGCCGATACCCTGGCCACCAGCAAGGTGCTCTCTGCGGCTATTGAGCGCCTGGATTCACAGGAACAGGTCGGGATTGTCTTCTGCGGCAAGCAGACCATAGACGGGGATACGGCCCAGGTGGGGCCCGGCATCGCATCGCGGCTTGGTTTCAGCCAGCTGACCCTGGTGGACCGGATCGAATCCATCGACTTCATGCGTAAAACCATCAAGGTGCGCCGTAAGCTGGAGGGGCGCCATGAAATCGTCGAAGCGCCGCTGCCGGTCATGATCACGGTTGTCAGAGAACTCAACCGGCCGCGCTACCCGAGCGTCCCCATGCGCCTGGAATCACGGGAGCAGGAGATCAAGGTCTGGGATAATTCGGTACTCAAGCTGGATGTGCAATCGGTCGGGCTGAAAGGTTCACCGACCTGGGTCAGCAAGATCTTTTCGCCGCAGCGCGACCAGGGAGAAATCATCGGCAACGGCATCAGTGATCCGGTCGGTACCGCCTCGCTCTTGATCGAAAAGCTGCTCAGCAAGGACCTGCTGACAGTTTAAAAAGCTTGTCTCACAGAGGCACAGAGACACGGAGAAAAGAAAAATAACCAGATTGTTTCAACCATCTGGTTTTCATTGTTACAGTCGTTCCGTAGCTTTTCTCTGTGTCTCTGAGAGCTCTGTGAGAGTTAAAGATCCTTCAATAAATTAAAGGTGTTTTCCCATGAGCGAATCAAATTCAAAACCTAAAAAACCCCGCGGTGTGGCCAGCCTGATAGCTGGTAAATGTGTGGCCTGCGGCGCACGCTGCCAAAGCTCCTGCCCGGTTAATTGCATCGAGATGAACGATGCCGGTGAGCCGGTTGTTGAAACGTCCAAATGCATCGGCTGCCTGAAATGCGTCAAGATCTGCCCGGCGGCAGCCCTGGAGATGTATTTTACCCCGGAAGAGCAGAAGATTCTGGCGATTCTTGCGGCGTCTTCAAGCGCGGCTGCCGAGGATGAACTGGACGAAGAAGGGCGCCAGCTTCAGACCATGCTGGCCGGTTATCGCGGTGTCTGGGTCGTTATTGAGCAGTATGACGGTATCACGGCCAAGGTCTCCTGGGAGCTTTTGGGGACCGGGGCCGGCCTGGCCAAAACCCTGGGGGTCCAACTCAGCGCGGTCATCATCGGCCACAATGTGGCCCATCTCTGCAGCGAGTCGTTCGAGCATGGTGCCGACCGGGCGATCCTTCTGGATAACCAGGTCTATAGCCACTACCGGACCCAGCCCTATAATGATGCCATCTGCCATCTGATCGAAAAATACCGGCCGGAGGTGATCCTGATGGGTGCCACCGCCCAGGGGCGCGACCTGGCCGGAGCAGTGGCCACTGTGGTCAAAACCGGTCTGACGGCTGACTGCACCGGTCTGGATATTGATGACAAGCGCAATCTGATGCAGACCCGGCCGGCCTTTGGCGGCAATATCATGGCCACCATCATGTGCGATAAATACCGCCCGCAGATGGCCACCGTCCGTCCCCATGTCATGCAGATGCCCGAACTGCAGCCCGGCCGGAAGGGTGAAATCATCCGGGATGGCTTTGCCCCTCTGGAAAAGGATGTGCTGGTCAAGGTGCTGGAGGTGATCAATGATCGTGACGGGAAAGATCAGGTGGATGTGGCTGGAGCAGAAATTATCGTTTCCGGTGGTCGCGGGCTGATGAGCAAGGACAACTTTGCACTGCTGCAGGAGCTGGCTGACGAGCTGGGCGGAGTGGTGGGAGCATCACGCAGTGCCGTCGATGCCGGCTGGATCTCCCACAGTCGACAGGTCGGGCAGACCGGCAAAACCGTTCGTCCCAAGATGTACATTGCCTGCGGTATCTCCGGCGCGATCCAGCACATGGTTGGCATGCAGGATTCGGACACAATCATTGCCATCAATCGCGATCCGGAAGCCCCCATCTTTCAGATTGCCACCTACGGGATTGTGGGTGACCTGTTTCAGGTGATTCCGGCCTTGATCGGCACACTACGAGCACTCAAGGCCGGCAGCGGCCGTCACGAAACAGTCAGGGCAGCCGCCTGACATTGGGCACCCATGTACACAAATCAATGCCTTTTCAGCAAAACACCTGTTACGAGGGACTTATTATATGACTCTTCAGCAATCTGTTTTTATAGCCATTTTTTCGGCCTCGGTCCTTTCTTTCCTGTTCAGCTGCTACAAACGCCTGGAACTGGTGGCCATCGGCGCTCCGGAAAATCGCTTCGACAATCCGGCCGGGCGCCTATTCGGAATGCTGCAGTATGCCTTTGCCCAGAAAAGGGTTCTGAAGCGGGCCTACGGTTTTAATCATCTGATGCTGTTCTGGGCCTTTATGCTGCTCCTGCTGGCCAATGCCGAGTTCATTGCAGACGGCCTGATGCCGGGAGTGAACTTTTCGCTCCTGCCGACGTCGCTTCATCACATCCTGCAACTGCTGTTTGACCTGGTCTCCCTGCTGGCGCTGGTATCCGTCCTGGTGGCCCTGGCCCGCCGGCTGTTTTTTGCGCCGGAATATCTGGGGACCGAATACGTTCGGCCCGCCAGCGGCGAGGCCCTGGTTATTCTGGCCCTGATCGCCACACTGATGTGCGCATTCTTCCTGTTGAATGCCTCGCGAATTGCCCTGGGACAACCGGGTGGCTGGCAGCCGGTTTCAGCGGCCCTGGCCCAGTTGCTGCAGCCGCTTGTACCCGCAGCACTCCAGGGACTGGCCGGATTTTCCTGGTGGCTGCACGCCCTGGTGCTGCTGCTGTTCATGGATTATCTGCCGCGCAGCAAGCACATGCATATCCTGACCGCTATTCCCAACTGCTATTTCAAAAGCGCGGCACAGCCGAACACGCAACCGCTGGAAACCTTTGAAAAGGGGCAGCGCTATGGTGTCAGCAGTGTCGAACAGTACAGCTGGAAGGACCTCTTCGACTCACTGACCTGTACGGAGTGCGGCCGCTGCCAGGATCTCTGTCCGGCTCACAATACCGACAAACCTCTCAATCCGCGGAGGATCGTGCATGACATCAAGATTAATCTCCTCAAAAACGGTCCGGGACTCAAATCTGGAGTCAAGAGCATCCTCCCGCTGATCGGCAGCGCATCGGAGGGCACCATCGCTGAAGATGCCATCTGGTCCTGCACCACCTGCGGTGCCTGCACCTCTGTCTGCCCGGTGCTGATCGAGCAGATGCCTAAAATAATCAAGCTGCGCCGCCATCTGGTTCAGGAACAGTCACGCTTTCCCGAAGAGCTGCTCAACCTGTTCGAGAACATGGAACAGCGCGGCAATCCTTGGGGTATTGCCCCGTCGGAACGCACCAAATGGTCTACGCTGCTGGGTGACCGCTCCTTCAAGCCGGGTGAGAGTGAATACCTGTTTTTTGTCGGCTGTGCCGGGGCCTTCGACAGCCGCAATAAACATGTGACCGTTGCCCTGGCGACCATCATGGATGCTGCCGGCGTTTCCTGGGGATTGCTGGGCAGGGATGAACAGTGCTGCGGAGACAGCGTCCGACGGTTGGGGAATGAATTTGTCTTTGACACAATGGCCCGGGAAAACGTGGCACTGTTCAAGGAGCGTCAGGTCACCAAAATCGTTACCCAATGCCCGCACTGTTTCAGCACCCTGAAAAACGATTATCGCCAGTACGGTCTGGATATTGAGGTTCTGCACCATTCCCAACTGATCCGGGAGCTGCAGGAGAGTGGCAGACTTAAACTCAACAGCAAGGCCGCTCAGGGAAAGCTGCTGTTCCACGACTCCTGCTACCTTGGACGCCACAACGACACCTACGATGCCCCCCGGGCGGTCCTGAAGGCTGCTACCGGCGCGGTGCCGGGCGAGTTTGACCGGCGGCGTGAAAGCGGCTTCTGCTGCGGTGCCGGCGGCGGGCGGATGTGGATGGAGGAGCAGAGCGGCCGCAGGATCAACCTTGAGCGGGTCAAAGAGGCCATGGCGCAGCCGGAACTGCCGGATACGCTCTGTGTAAGCTGCCCCTACTGTATGACCATGATGGAAGACGGTTTAAAGGATCTGGGAGTGGCCGACGTGGTGCGGGTCAAGGATATTGCCGAGATCACGGCGGAGGCCTTGAGAAAACCGGACTGTAATTTATAACCCCTCAGGCCCGTGCCCATCCGGCCGGGTCTTCAGAGGCGAGTTCACTCTGAAGACCCGGCTTTTTATTCACGGTTGTGTGACTGTCCAGATTCTCCCCAGGCCAGATCCCCTGCGTAGCTATTCTCCTCAAATGTGTAGCGCTTCTTACCGTATTATCCGATGAAATTAAACAAGTTCAGCGTGTTGCATTTATGGTGCGGCTTTTGCTGAGATGAATCCAGATTCTGTACTCTGGCAGCAGCCCGGAAAAATGGGTTGATGAAATTTCCGCCAGACATCACACTGATGATGGAGTTATGCCCATGGCCACTTCGCTAAAAGTTGCAAAAAAATCCAAAAAGCGGACAGTGAAGCGTAAAACCAAACTCAGGGTGCCGACGGTTCTGACCGTTGTTTCCGTCCGCATTTCCGACGAAGAAAAAGAGCGCATTGACGAGATCATGCGGCTCAATCATATCAAACGCTATTCGGATGTCCTGCGCATGGCGATTCAGATGGTCCAGGTACCCAGACATGACGAAACCGGCGCATCCGTGCTCTATCACTGACGGCATCACACCATCACCGTCGGGGTTGGAGCACCCCTCCAAACTGTTTGTGGAAACAACCACCCGCTGCAATCTGGGCTGCCGGATGTGCGTCAAGCAGACCGGCGGCTGCCAGATTCACGAGGGCGACATGACTCCCGAAACCTTTGCGGCCCTGGAGTCCGCTCTGCCCCACCTGCAGGGGTTGATTCTCAATGGTGTCGGTGAACCGCTGCTCAATCCCCATCTCGAAGCGTTCATCCGCACGGCTAAAACGTCGATGCCCCCGGGCAGTTGGGTCGGTTTCCAGTCCAACGGCCTGCTGCTGACCAACCTGCGGGCCGTGGCCCTGGTGGATGCCGGTCTGGATCGCATCTGCCTCTCCATCGATGCCGCTTCGCCCGAGCTGTTTCAGTCACTGCGCGAGGGGGGCTATCTGTCGGACATTGAACGGGCCCTGGCGGCTCTGGATAGCGCCAAGCGCCTCTGCCACCGCCCGGACGTGGCGGTGGGGGTCGAATACGTGGTCATGCGCCGTAATCTGACCGAACTGCCGGCGGCACTCCGCTGGGCCGCCGCCCATGGAGCTGCCTTTGCGATTGTGACCCACATGCTCCCTTATGAGGAACAGCATGCCGACGAAGCGGCCTACAACCCCTGTACCCGCGAGGCGGTCGAGCTGTTCAGGCAGTATTCCGACCGGGCGGCACAGCAGGGCCTCGCTATCTCGGAGTACTTTTCTGCGCGCTGGAAGTATACCCGCTCCGCCGATGAGCAGCGGCTGGTGGACCTGGTCCACGAACTGAAGGGGGAGGCAGAGCGCCGCGAGCTGTTTGTGGATATGAAGAAACTGCTGCTGCTGGATATACGCCAGGTGGACGAGGTCGCCGGCGTGTTTGCCGAGGCCCGGGCGGTGGCTGCCGAATGCGGCCTGGAGCTGCGCCTGCCGGAAATTACGCTGCTGGAAAAGCGCCACTGCGGCTTTGTGGAAGAGGGGGGCACCTTCATCTCGGTGGAGGGTAATGTGTCCCCCTGCTATTTCCTGTGGCACCGTTACAGCTGTTATGCCAGCGGCTGGTCCCAGCCGGTGGCCCCGAAGATCTTCGGAAATGTGCGGGAACAGGGTCTGCTCCAGCTCTGGCGCAGCGCTTCCTACAGCTCGTTCCGCCGCCAGGTCACCGCCTACGATTACCCCGGCTGCTCAAACTGCAGTCTGGCGCCCTGCGACTACGTCCAGACCGACAATTTCGAACAGGACTGCCACATCAGTGATGTCCCCTGCGGCGCCTGCCTGTGGTGTACCGGCGTGTTCCAGTGCCTGCGCTGAGAAAGGTACCTGATTAGCGTCATTCTTTCGCTGTATACATTCCTCCCCCTTCAAGCAGGAGGTTAGGAGGGGGATGGGTTAGCTCTATGCCTGGATGGAACCCATCCCCACCCCAGCCCTCCCCTTGAAGGGGAGGGAGCACATATTTCAGCGGACGATTAGCGCTAATTAGCAAAATGTATGATTATATAAATGTCAGTTCGAATACCACAGAGCAACGGAGCAACTGAGAAACCAGTAGGTTTTATCAGCAGTGCCCTGCTGACTTTTTGCATACGTCGCATAGCGACAGATTGATGGTAAACGGGGAATTCATTCCCCGGAAACGAGGGCACATTTCTCCTTGTCACGTACGTGACGAATGAATAATTGTTATTTTCACCCGTGGAATAAATTCCACGGCTACCATCGAACGCCCCTACAGGGCTGATGCAAAGAGCTAACTGGACAACGCTGACTCGGTTGCTCTGTTGCTCTGTGTTTCAAATGCATATCCCCTCCCATTTCCCCCGTTAACGGACCTGTTTTTTTTCAACCAGCCCCCTGAAATGCCACACCCATAGTGCTCGAATATGCTAGAGTGAAGTAAAGGACTTTTGCGGTCCTGAATGGCCGCCAACGAGCGAAGGCCCGAATCCGACCGGTAAAATGACGCGGGAGGGTGCCATGACGCTACTGTGTGCAGTGATAATCTGCTGGTTTCTGGCGTATTTCCGTGCCGGTGTGTGGCTCTGGACGGTTGCCGCCTTCGGGTTGCTGGCAGCCAATACCGCGACGGGCGGAATGTTTGGCAGCCTGCTGGTGTGGATACCGGCCGCCCTGCTGGCCTTGATTGTTAACCTGCCTGCCCTGCGGCGCTTTGTCCTGTCCCGCCCACTCCTCACGCTGTTCAAACGCATGCTGCCCCCCCTATCGGAAACGGAACGGGAGGCCCTGGAGGCCGGCACCATCGGCTGGGACGGCCAACTGTTCAGCGGTGATCCCGACTGGAAGCAGCTTTTATCCTATCCGGCGCCACGTTTGACGGCCGCTGAACAGGCCTTCCTGGATGGTCCGGTGGAGGAACTGTGCCGGATGCTGGATGACTGGCGCATCACCGACCGCGACAAGGACCTCCCCCCGCACGTCTGGCAATTCCTCAAACAGCAGCGCTTTTTCGGCATCATCATCCCGCCCGCGTACGGCGGCCTGGGCTTTTCGGTCCTGGCCCATTCCCAGATCATCATGAAGATCGCCAGCCGCAGTGTCACCGCCGCCGTGACGGCCATGGTCCCCAATTCCCTGGGTCCGGCAGAACTGCTGCTGCACTACGGCACCCCGGCCCAGAAGGACCATTACCTGCCGCGCCTGGCCACGGGTCAGGAGATCCCCTGCTTTGCCCTGACCGGCCCGGAGGCGGGCAGTGATGCCGCCTCGATCCCGGACCGGGGGGTGGTCTGCCGGGGCATTTTTGAAGGGCGCGAAATCGTCGGCATCCGTCTCAACTGGGAAAAGCGCTACACCACCCTTGGACCGGTGGCCACCCTGCTGGGGCTGGCCTTTAAACTCTCCGACCCGGATCACCTGCTGGGGGATCGGACGGAAGTGGGCATCACCCTGGCGCTGATTCCGTCCACGACACCCGGTATCAGCATCGGCACTCGCCACATGCCGCTGGATATCCCCTTCCAGAACGGCCCCAACTGGGGGCGGGATGTGTTTATCCCCCTGGAATGGATCATCGGCGGGGCGGAACGGGCCGGCCAGGGGTGGCGCATGCTGATGGAATGCCTGGGGATCGGCCGCTCCATCTCCCTGCCGGCCCTCAGTACCGGTGCCGGCAAACTGGCCTGCCGGGCCACCGGGGCCTACGCCCGCATCCGTCGCCAGTTCAAACTCCCCATCGGCTGGCTGGAAGGGATCGAAGAACCGCTGGCCCGCATGGCCGGGCTGACCTACCGCATGGATGCGGCCCGGGTTCTGACCTGCGCCGCCGTGGACCGGAGCGAGCGCCCGGCGGTCCTGTCGGCCATCGTCAAATACAGCCTGACGGAGGGGATGCGGCGGGTCGTGAACGATGCCATGGATGTGCAGGGGGGCAGCGCCATCAGCCTGGGGCCCCGCAATCTGCTGGGGCGGGTCTACCAGTCGGTCCCGATCGGCATCACCGTGGAAGGGGCCAACATCCTGACCCGCTCCATGATTATCTTCGGCCAGGGTGCGGTGCGTTGCCACCCCTACGTCCTGCGGGAAATCCGGGCGGTGGCGGATCCGGACCGGGTTGCCGGTCTGGTGGAGTTCGACCGGGCCTTTTTCGGTCATGTCGGCTTTACGATCAGCAGCGCCGCCCGGGCGCTCTGGCTGGGGCTGACCGGCGGCCGGCTGCTGACGGTCCCGGAGGGGCCATCGCGACGACTGCTGCAGATCACCACACGACTGAGCTGTGCCTTTGTGCTGGCGGCGGATCTGGCCATGATCATCATCGGCAGTGCTCTCAAGCGTCGTGAAAAATTATCCGGTCGACTGGCCGACATCCTGTCGCAGCTCTATCTGATCTCGGCGGTGCTCAAACAGTTTGAGGAGCGTGGACGTCCGGCCGACGAGCTACCCCTGCTGGAATGGTCCTGTCTCGACAGCTTCCGCGAGATCGCGCGGGCCTTCGAGGGGCTGATCGCCAATTTCCCCAACCGTCCGGCGGCCCTGCTGCTGCGAATGGTCTGCTTCCCCCTGGGGCTGCCGTCCTGGGCCCCCGGCGATGATCTCGGCCACCGGGTGGCGACGACCCTGCTGGCCCCCTCGGCGCTGCGCGACCGGCTGACGGCCGGCATTTACACCCCGAGCGATACCGGTGAACCGCTGGGGCGCCTGGACGATGCCCTGGCCAAGGTCATCGCCGCCGAAGCGATCGAACAGCGGCTGCGTGAGGCGCTCAAAGCCGAGAAAATCAGGGGCGGCAGCGACGAACAGATCCTGCTGGACGCCCGCCAGAACGGCATCATCAGCGCTGCAGACGCTGAAATACTGGTGGCCAGTCTGGCCGCCAGGCGGGATGTCATCCAGGTCGATGATTTCCCGGCCGATTACTGGCAGCGGGGAGGGAACCATGAATAACGCTCATCCATCATACTCCGGCGGCCGGCCGGTCTACGTCATCGACGGTAACCGCACCCCGTTCCTCAAGGCACAGGGGCGGCCGGGACCCTTCCGGGCCTCGGACCTGGCGGTGGCAGCCGGCAAGACGCTCCTGGCGCGGCAGCCCTTTACCCCCCCGGAGCTGGACCAGGTCATTCTGGGGTGCATCACCCCCGGACCGGACGAGGTCAATATCGCCCGGCTGGTAGCGCTGCGGCTGGGGTGCGGGCGGAGTGTGCCGGCCTGGACGGTGCAGCGCAACTGTGGCTCCGGCCTGCAGGCAATCGATTCGGCCGCCACCGAGATCGCCTTTGGCCGGGCTGATCTAGTATTGGCTGGCGGCAGCGAGGCCATGAGTCATGCCCCGGTGCTGCTGCCTCCTGAGACGGTGGAATTACTGGGTGCCTGGCAACGGGCCCGCAGTATCGGCGAGCGATTGCGGCTGCTGGTATCTCTGCGGCCGGCCCATTTCCGCCCCGTGTTCGGCCTGCTGCGAGGACTGACCGATCCCTTCGTCAACCTCTCCATGGGACAGACCGCCGAGATTCTGGCCGGCCGTTTCGGCATCAGCCGGGAAGCGATGGACCGCTTTGCCGTGGAGAGCCACCAGCGTCTGGCCCGGGCCGCAGACCAGGGTTGGCTGACGGAGATCGACCCGCTGTTTGCCCCGGACGGCACGGTCTATGACCATGATGACGGCCTGCGCCGCGACAGCAGCCTGGAGCAGCTGGGCAGGCTCAAAGCGGCCTTCGACCGCCCGGTCGGTCTGGTGACGGCCGGCAACAGCGCCCAGATCAGTGACGGGGCGGCCCTGCTGATTCTGGCCAGCGGGGAGGCGGTGCAACGCTACGACCTGCCGGTGCTGGGGCGGATCGTGGATTGCGCCTGGGCCGGGGTGGCGCCGGAACAGATGGGGCTCGGTCCCGTGCACGCCATGGCCCCGCTGCTGCTGCGCCAGGGCTTGACCAGTGCAGAGATTGATTACTGGGAGATCAACGAGGCCTTTGCCGCCCAGGTGCTGGCCTGTCTGGCAGCCTGGGGCAGCGACGACTATGCCCGCACAGAACTGGGGCTGGAGCGGCCCTTGGGTGCCATCGATCCCGGTCGCCTGAATGTGGATGGCGGCGCCGTGGCGCTCGGCCACCCGGTGGGCACCAGCGGAGCCCGGATTGTTCTGCATCTGCTGCAGGTCCTGAAACGCAGCGGGGCCCGGCGCGGCGTGGCGGCGCTCTGTATCGGCGGCGGCCAGGGGGGCGCCATGCTGCTGGAAGGCAGTCGGGAGGGGCACCATGAACGCTGATACGAACAGCTATCGCCACTGGCGATTTGAACAGGAGCGCGACGGGCTCGCCCGCCTGACCCTCGACCGGGCCGACAGCAGCACCAACAGCCTCTCGCGGGAGGTGCTGGAGGAGCTGGACCGCCTGCTGGCCGTACTGGAGTCCCTCAAACCACGGGCACTGGTGATCTGTTCCGGAAAACGGGGCGGTTTCATCGCCGGCGCCGACGTCAACGAATTCACCGCTATCGCCACCCCGGGGGAGGCCCTGGGCCTGATCCGCCGGGGCCAGGGTATTCTGGTACGCCTTGAGGCGCTGCCGCTGCCGACGGTGGCCCTGATCCATGGCTTCTGTCTGGGGGGCGGCCTGGAGCTGGCCCTGGCCTGCCGCCACCGCATTGCCAGTGACGACCCCGCCACCCGGCTCGGTTTTCCGGAGGTGCTGCTGGGGATTCATCCCGGTTTTGGCGGCACCCTGCGCTCCATTCGCCAGGCCGGTCCCTTGGGCGCCCTGGAGCTGATGCTGAGTGGCCGCTCATTGTCGGCCCACCAGGCGGCCCGCATCGGCCTGATAGATCTGGCCGTGCCGGAACGGCAGCTGGAGAACGCCCTGCAGAGCCTGCTGAGCCATCCGCCGACTCCCCGCCGCCTGCCGCTGCGGGAGCGCCTGGCGGCCATGCCGCTGGCGCGCCCCCTGGTGGCGCGACTCCTGCGGAGGAGCGTTGCCAAAAAAGCGGACCCGCGCCACTATCCGGCCCCCTATGCCCTGATCGATCTCTGGCGTGGCTTTGGCAGCAAAGAGGCGGCCAACTATGCGGCCGAGGTCCAGTCGGTGGCCCGCCTGATCACCGGCGGCAGTTCCCGCAACCTGGTGCGGGTCTTCCAGCTCCAGGAACGGCTCAAGGCTCTCGGCAAGGTTGAAGGGGTTGAAACACCCGGCCGGGTCCATGTGGTCGGCGGCGGGGTCATGGGTGGCGATATCGCGATCTGGTGCGCCCTGCAGGGAATCCAGGTCTCCATCCAGGATCTGGATCTGCAGCGCCTGGGTCAGGTGGTCAAGCGCGGCCAGCGGCTGTTCAGCAGCGTACTGAAGGAGCGCCGTGCCGTGGAAGCGGCCCTGGATCGGCTGTTGCCGGATCCGCACGGGGCCGGGCTTGGCCGGGCGGACGTGGTTATCGAGGCAATTTTCGAGGATGCCGACGCCAAACGGGCGCTTTACCGCCAGCTGGAGGCGGCCATGCATCCCGATGCCGTCCTGGCCAGCAATACCTCCAGCATCCCTCTGGAGGAGCTGGCCGGAAGCCTGACACATCCTGAACGGCTGGTGGGGCTGCACTTTTTCAATCCTGTGGAGAAGATGCAGCTGGTGGAGGTGGTGGCCTCGGCGACCTCATCCGCCACGGCGCTGGCCCGGGCAGCGGCCCTGGTTCAGGGCATCCGGCGCCTGCCGTTGCCGGTGCGCAGCTCCCCCGGCTTTCTGGTCAACCGGATTTTGATGCCCTACCTGCTGGAGGCGGTCACCCTGGTGGAGGAGGGGCTGGAGCCGGCCCATATCGACCGGGCTGCCACGGATTTCGGCATGCCCATGGGGCCGGTGCGCCTGGCCGATGCAGTCGGACTGGACGTCTGCCTCTCCGTGGCCCGGGTTTTTGCCCGGCATTTCGGCACCGAAATACCGGAGCGGCTGCAGCAGCTGGTAGCAGCCGGCCATCTGGGTCGCAAGAGCGGTCGGGGCTTTTACCGTTATGGGGGGCATGGCAGTGACAACAAATCATCCGGCCGCATCCCTCCGCTGCCCGAGGTTGGCAGCCGGATCATGCTGCGGCTGCTGAACGAGGCTGTGGCCTGCTGGCGCGAAGGGGTGGTAGCCGATGGCGACCTGCTGGATGGCGGGGTGATCTTCGGCAGTGGCTTCGCCCCCTTCCGGGGCGGCCCGCTGCAGTACATCAGGGAGAGTGGCCCCCGGACCATCCACACCAGGCTGCTGGCACTCGAACAGCGCTACGGCAGCCGCTTCACCCCCGATCCGGGCTGGGGGGAACTGTAGTGTGTAGCTTTGAATGGCCAACCAGAGGTGACAGACCATGAACCGCCCACTCGACATCATCACACCGGCCGAAGCCGGATCGCTTCCGGGGCTTTTCAGGGAGCGTGTCCGCCGTACCCCGGACGATTGCGCCTACCGCCGCTTTGACGATCAGGGGCACTGCTGCCACTGCAGCAGCTGGGAGGAAACTGCCCGCCTGGCGGCCCGTTGGCAGGCGGCCCTGCGCCGGGAAGGGCTGCAGCCGGGCGAGCGGGTGGCGGTCATGCTCAAAAACAGCCTGGAGTGGGTCCTGTTTGATCTGGCCGCCTTGGGGCTGGGGCTGGTGACGGTGCCGCTGTTTGTCAACGACCGGCCGGAAAACTTTGCCCTGATCATCCACGAGACGGATGCCCGGCTGCTGCTGATCGAAGGGGTCGAACAGTGGGAACGCATCCGGGAGGTGCAGGAGAATCTGGACAGCCTGATCCGAATCGTATCCCTGACCCGGGCCTGCACCAGGGAGTGCGATCTCCGCCTGGCGCTGCTGGACGAATGGCTGCCGGCTGAAGCCGGGGAGTACGACGCCGGCCACTGGCCCTCCGACGGGCTGGCTTCGATCGTGTACACCTCCGGCACCACCGGCAACCCCAAGGGGGTCATGCTTTCCCACGCCAACATTCTGAGCAATGCCTATGCCGGCATCAGCCGGGTGCCGGTACACCCCGACGACCTGTTTCTCTCCTTCCTGCCCCTGTCCCACACCTTGGAGCGCACGGCCGGCTACTATGTGCCGATCATGGCCGGAGCCAGTGTGGCCCATGTCCGATCGCTGGAACAGCTGCCGGACGATCTGGCCGCCATCCGGCCGACCATCATCATCTCGGTGCCGCGGGTCTTCGAGCGGGTGCACAGAAAAATTGCCGCCGGACTGGCTGTGGCCCCGGGTTGGAAACGGCGACTGTTCGAGCTGACGATCCGGGTCGGCTGGGGGCGCTTTCTGCGGAGCCAGGGGCGGGGTGGCTGGTCGCCGCTGTTTCTGCTCTGGCCGCTGCTGGACCGGCTTGTGGCCCGGCGGGTCCGGGCGGCCCTGGGGGGGAGGCTGCGCCTGACCATCAGCGGCGGAGCCCCGCTCAGTCCCGAAATCGCCCGATTCTTCATCGCCCTGGGTATCAATCTGCTCCAGGGGTACGGCCTGACGGAGACCAGTCCGGTCGTGTCGGTCAACAGCGCCGCCGACAATTACCCGGATACCGTCGGCCGGCCGCTGCCGGGGGTCGAAGTTGCCATCGGTGATGATAGTGAACTGCTGGTGCGGGGAGCCAATCTCATGAGCGGCTACTGGGGCAATCCGGAGGCCACGGCTGCGATCATCGACCGGCAGGGGTGGCTGCATACCGGCGACCAGGCCCGTATCGACGACAGCGGCCGCATCACCATTACCGGGCGTCTTAAGGATATTATCGTTCTGGCCACGGGCGAGAAGGTCGCGCCGACCGGGATCGAGCTGGCCATTAATGCCGACCGGCTTTTTGAACAGAGCATGGTTGTGGGGGAGGGGCGGCCGTACCTGAGTGCGCTGGTAGTGCTGAATGCGGTCGAATGGGGCGAATTGGCTGGCACGCTGGCTGTTGATCCGGACTCGGATGCAGCCCTGACCGGCAGTCTGGTGGAGCAGGAACTGCTGGCGCGGATCGCCCGGTGCATGTCACATTTTCCCGGCCATGCCCGCATCCACCGCGTCCATGCGGTCCGCCAGCCCTGGAGCGTGGAGCAGGGGCTGCTGACGCCCACGCTCAAGCTGCGCCGAACTCAGATAGCTGACCGCTATGAATCCGAAATCGCCCGACTCTACGCCGGTCATTAAGGGAGGAGAGCAACCGTCATGGCCACCCACACGGTACCATTGCTGATAGCCCACCGGGGCGCTTCGCGGGATGCCCCGGAGAACACCCTGGCGGCTTTCTACTTGGCCTGGCAGCAGGGGGCCGACGGCATTGAAGCGGATTTTCGGCTGACCGGTGATGGCCGAGTGGTCTGTCTGCATGATGCCGGCAGCGGCCGCACAGCCGGGGTGGATCTGGCGGTGAGTGCCGTCTCCCTCCATGAATTGAAACAGCTGGACGTGGGGCGCTGGCTGGGGGAACGCTGGGCCGGAGAGCGCATCCCGACGCTGGAGGAGGTGTTGGAACGTGTGCCGGAGGGGAAGTGCTGTTTCATTGAGCTGAAGAGCGGGGCGGAGATTGTGGAGCCATTGCGACGTATTCTAGCGGTGTCTGGACTGCCCCCCGACCGGTTACGGCTGCTGGCCTTCGACCGGCAGCTGGCTCCCCTGCTGAAACAGCAGCTGCCGGATATTCCGGTCTGCCTGAATATGGATTTCCGTTGGAGTCTGGCCCGCATGGATGTGAAACGGACCTGGGACGGAATCCTGAAGGTGCTCGAGCAGAGCGGTGCCGACGGCCTTTCCTGCCGGGATCACCCGCTGCTGGATGAGGCCTTTGTGGGTGAACTGCAGCGGCGGGGGCTGGAACTGCATGTCTGGACCGTGGATTCTGTCCGGGCGGCCCGAAGGTACTGCCGACTGGGAGCAAATTCGATCATGACCAACCGTCCCGGCTGGCTCAGAAGCAGACTGGATAAAGAGTGACGCGCCACTTGTTGTGCAAAGGAGAGCATCATGAACCGCTATGCCTATCTTGCCAGCGGGCATGTCATCGCCCTGATGCAGGCCCTCTCGAACGTACGCGTTACCATCCATGGGCGGGAGAACATCCCTGACGGTTCGCTGATCTTTGTGGTCAATCACTTTACCCGCATTGAAACCTTCCTGCTCCCCTACCAGATCTATCAACTGACACACCGGCCGGTCTGGTCGCTGGCCAACCCCAAAATGTTTAACGCCGGCTTCGACCAGCTGCTGGAAGCGATCGGTGCCGTATCGATCAACGCACCGCACCGGGACCGGGTGATTGTCAAGAATCTGCTGACCGGTGAGGCCGACTGGATCATTTATCCGGAAGGGTGCATGGTCAAGGACAAGCAGATTGTGGAACGTGCCCGCTATATGGTTTCGTGTGCCGGTGGTCGCCGGGCGCCCCACTCGGGAGCCGCCACTCTGGCGCTCAGGACCGAATTCTACCGTCACCGCCTGCGCCGTCTGGTGGTTGAGCAGCCCGACGAGGCAGAACATCTGCGCCGGATGTTTGATATCGAGGATCTGACGCCGGTCCTGGGCGGCAAAACCTCCATCGTTCCGGTCAATATTACCTTCTACCCGCTGCGGGCCCGGGAAAACGCCCTCAGCCGTTTGGCCGATATCTTCCTGTCCGGTCTGGCGGATCGCTACTACGAGGAGCTGCTGATCGAGGGAGCCATGGTGCTGGAAGGGGTCGATATCGACATCCGCTTTGCCCCCCCGATTGAACCGGGCCCGTGCCTGAGCTGCGGGCCGATAGAAACTGATATTGTCTCGGATAAAAGAATCTCCTTTGACGACCGGCTGCCGTCACGTCAGGCCATGCGCCAGGAGGCACACCGGCTCATGCAGAGCTACATGACCGCAATATACGGGCATACCACCATCAACCATGACCACCTCTTCGCCTCACTGCTGAGAAACCTCCCCTTCAATACATTTACGGAGGAAGGATTCCGCCGCCGGGCCTATCTCCTGGCTGACAACCTGGCATCTTCAAACCTGTTCCGCCATCAGAGCCTGGAGAGCGGTCAGGTCTCGCTGCTGACGGATGACCGGCATCATAAAATCAGGGAATTTATAGAGCTGGCCGTGGAGACCGGAGTTGTCAGGCGCCAGGGGGACACCTTCATCAGGGAGTCGGCAAAATTCTCTTCCCCCCTCTCCCTCGACCGGGCCCGGGTCGATAACCCGATCGGCGTAATTGCCAACGAGGTGCTGCCGTTGAAGCTTCTGCAGCGGGAAGCCGTTGTGAGTGCCTGGCTGCCGGCGCTGCTGGTTAATCGGCTGGTCTACAAGCGGCTCCTGCGGCGGGCCGACGAGGAATACGAGGCTGATTACCGCACCTTTTTCCAGACCGGCGAAAGCAAGGGGCGCGAAATCGGTCGACCGTTTTTGCTCAAAGGGACGTCCAATGAAGTCGGAGTCGTACTTGTTCACGGTTTCCTGGCTGCACCGCAGGAGTTGTCAGCACTTGCCCGCCATCTTGCTGAGCAGGGGCACTGGGTCCGGGTTGTCAGACTCAAGGGGCATGGAACATCGCCGGAGGATCTGGCATTGCGCAGCGCCGATAACTGGCGCGAATCCCTTGACAGCGGCTTTGCCCTGTTACAGCTGGTCTGTAAACGAGTTGTGGTGATCGGCTTTTCATTCGGAGGGGGGCTGGCACTGGATTGTGCACTCCGCAACCCGCAGGTCGCTGCCGTCGTTGCGGTCTGTCCGCCGCTCTGGCTGCGGGATTTTTATGCCCGCTTTGCCCCATCCCTTGCCGTCTGGAACCGTCTGATGTCTGCCGTGCACTATGAAAAGGGGAAACGGGAGTTCGCCGAAACCGTCCCTGAGCACCCCGAAATCAATTATCACCGCATTCCGGTTTCTGCCCTGGCAACTCTGGAGGCGTTCATGGAGGATCTGGAACGGGAGCTGCCCACGATCACCACCCCAGCATTGGTGGTACAGTCCCGGGGGGATGCGGTTGTCGATCCGGAAGGTGCCCGGGTGCTCTTCGAACGACTGGGGTCACCGCACAAGACGTTCCGGCTGTTTGAACTTTCCCGACACGGCATTCTGTCGGGCGAGGGGTCTGAGTCGGTCTTTGCTGTTATTGATGAATTTATGAGGAGTATTCGTTGATCGGCGGGGATGATGGTCTGCTGGATATCAATTAGACCGGTGGCTGGAGAGGACGGAGTGAATTCTTGTTTCCAGTGGCAGGCACTGGATGCCGAGACGAACCTGCTCCCGTTCGTGGTGAAAAACCAGTACCACCATTTTCGTGCCGTTGACGGTCAGATACATCAGATCGGCATCCAGACAGCCGATCTGATGACCTTCCACGGTTGCAATTTCCGGCTTCGTAATTCCCAGGCCTGCTGCAATCTCTAAAGCCAGGGTATTGATCATGGGTTGTGTTCCTTGAAGGTGGATTATTAAGGATCAGCCGGTCAGGACCGTTTACCGGCCACGAGGTGTATTTCGAGGGTACAACCAACAGCCTGGGCGTAGCGTTTCAGTGTTGCAATGGTTGGCGTGGCATATTTCTTATTTCCGGAAAGCGCCAGTTCCATGCGCGCCACGGCTGAGGCTTTTGTCCCCATTTTTTCGGCGACACTGGCCTGGGTCATACCCCGTTTCTGGCGGGCCAGCAACAGTTCCTGCAGCAGGATGTGTTCGGGAGAGCGTTCAGTCAGCGGGAGGTCAATGCCGATGTGGCGCATGATCTTGGCGTGTTCTACGGCAGTGCATTCTTGCGAAGCGATATCTTTCATGGTGGTGCAGATTCCTTTTACTCATATTCACGGGAGAGGAAGATCGTTTGGATTCATTAGATACGATGTGTCTCGGGAAGTGAATCGGAAGAGGGCGTGTGAAGTGTAGGAAATTGCGGCAGATGTTATGTAGGAAAATTCCTACGCAGAAAGTTTGTTCTGGATGCAGTACTGGATCAGCTCGGCATTTGTTTTCAGGTGCAATTTATCCAGGACGCGAGAACGGTAGGTGCTGACGGTCTTAACGCTGATCCCCAGCTCCCGCGCTATTTCGGTCAGGGTTTTGCCGGACGACATCATGGATACGAATTCGTATTCACGGTCCGATAGTATGGTGTGGAGGGGCTGGTTGCTGTTGCTGTCACTGATGGCTTCGATCAGCAGATCGGCCTGCTGCGGGGTGACGAACTTCCTGCCGGTCAGGGCGCTTTCAATGGCGTCTTGCAGTACGACCGATGCGCTGCCTTTGTTGACATAGGCGAACGCGCCGGCCCGCAAGGCCCGCACGGCGTAGTTTTCTTCGGGATAGGTGCTCAGCACGATCACCGGCAGTTGTGGTTGGGTCGTGTGCAGCTCCTTGAGAATTCCCAGGCCGTTTTGATCCGGCAGTGAGAGATCGAGCACAATCAGATCATACCTGAGTGACCGTGCCATGGTGAGCGCTTCCTGGCCGCTGGATGCCTCATGGAATGTAATGGCCTGTACCAGCAGCTCCTGCAGGATTCTGATTACCCCCTGCCTGACAATGATGTGGTCGTCGACGATCAGAATTTTTTTCATGGGGTGCAGCCTCCGTTTTCAAGCGGGATGGTGATGTACAGGGTTGCGCCGTTTCCCGGGCTACTGGTGATCATGAGTTCACCGTGGCAGATCCTGGCCCGCTCGCGCATACCCATCAGACCGTATGAACCCTGGGACGCCATCTGTTCGGGGGTGATTCCGCAGCCGTTGTCAGAGATCTCAAGGATCAGGTTCCGGCCGCTTTTGCAGAGGGATATGCTGACCTCGTCTGCCCGGGCATGGCGGATGATATTGGTAAGCCCCTCCTGGACGATGCGCATGACAGTCGTGGCGATATCCTTGTCGATGGGATCAACATCCTCGTTCAGCATCAGAAAGAACTCCAGGTTGCTCCGCTTTTTTATCTCCTGCACGTGGCATTCGATGGCCGCCACCAGCCCGACCTGGTCGAGCAGCGGTGGGCGGAGGTTGGCGGCAATCTGCTGCACCTTGGATGTAAGCTGTTCGATGCTGACTCCCATCTCGGTAATCCGGTCGACAATGTCAGGGGAGTTGCCCGGCAACTTGCTGGCGATCCACTCCAGATCAAGTTTCAGGACGGTCAGATTCTGGCCGATCTCGTCATGAATATCGCGGGCGATGGCGAAACGCTCCTGCTCCTGAACCTTCTGGGCATGCTCGTTGAGCGCCTGCAGCTTGCGGTTCAGCTCAACCAACCGTTCTTCACCCTGAACATGGGTGGTTATGTCCCGAATAGCGGCCACGCTGACTTCACGTCCCTTGTACCAGAAATAGCTGCCGGAGATTTCAACGGGGAAGGTTGTACCGTCTTTCTTTTTGTGCCAGCGCAAGGGAATGGATGTCTGATACCCGACCAGCGCCTGTCGTGACGCCTCGGGGTCCGCCGAAATGGCGGTGTGATGAAGCCCCATAAATTCCTCTTTGGTGTAGCCGTACATGCAGACGGCGGCACTGTTCACGTCCAAAAACAAACCGGATTCCTTATCCAGCAGGACCACACTGTCTGATTCCACCTCGAACAGGCGTCGATAGCGCTCTTCACTATCCTTAAGCGCCTTTTCAGACTCATGCCGGTCCGTAAAATCAATGAAGGTTGTCAACAGGCACTGCTGCTGCTGGAGGGTGATAATCTGCGCTGAAAAAAGACCATGCATAATTGTTCCGTCAGGTTTTCTGACACGTGCATCACAGTTGGTGGCGTAACCCTGCTTTTCGACCAGCTTCAGGATTTCGGCGCGTTGATCAGGATCGGCAAACAGCTTCAGTTCGCGGGAGGTGACGCCGATGACCTGCTCGCGGCGCAGCCCCAGGGTTTCCAGAAACAGGGAATTGACCTCGATATAGCGCCCTTCCTCAACAGTGCTGATAGCCATCAGCAGGGGACATTTGTTGAAGGCCTCGATGAACTGCTCTTCGCTGTTTTTGAGCGATTCCTCCATCAGCTTGCGCTCGGTGATTTCCATGATGATGCCGTAGAAGACGACCGCACCATCTTCCAGGCGTTGCGGCAGAGCTGCTCCGTACAGCCACTTCAGCCCTTGGCGCGGCAGGATGACGCGGTATTCGCACTCCCACTGTTTCAGCTCCCGGGCGGCCTCGCTGATGCTGTCAAAGATCCTCTGGCGGTCCTCGGGGTGAAAGCGCTCGGCAATGGCATCGATGTTTTCCTGAATTTCTTCGGGAGCAACCTCGTAAATATCCAGCAGCTTTTCGCTGGAGTAGGGTGTACTGGCATGGCCGTCCGGCGCTATGATCGATTTGAACAGTGCCCCCGGAACCTGTTTTGAGAGGGCACTTAACAGCGTATGGCTCTGCTGGAGCGACGCTTCTACCCGAGTGCGCTCCTCGATCTCCTGCAGCAGGCGATCGTTGGTCTCGGACAGGGCGCTGGTGCGCAGGTCAACCTGTGCCTGCAGGGAGTCGCGCAGGGATATAAGCTGCTGCTCCGCTTTCTTGCGTTTGGTGATATCCGTAACCATACCCAGAGTACCCTGGTATTCATTACCCTCGTTGAAAAAAGGATTGGTTGAAATAATGCCCCAGAAGTCACTGCCGTCCTTGCGGCAAAAGCGGAAGTCGTGGTGTTCGGAGATACCATGTTTGCGGCGCTCGAGTTTAATGCCGGCTTCCTGACGACCGGGGTCATCCATAAAATCGAACAGGTGCTTACCCAGCATCTCCTGTGGGGTGTACCCCAGCATTTGCGCCATCTTCTCGTTGACGAAAGAGGTGTTGCCCTGACTATCCAACAACCAGATCCCTTCCTGGGATGTTTCAACAATCAGGCGATAGAACTCATCACTGGTCTGTAAATGTTTCATTGGTTCCTTCTCTGGGCTCGCGATCCGCAGTAGAATGCGCTGCACGATAGTATGCACCGGCTACTGTAGCTATATACTACACCATCGAAAAAACGAAAAGTCACTATTGTCATCCTCCACGCCTGCCTCTTCCCTGCGACGCTCGACTTTTTAATGTTTTTTTGCTACGTTAGGCGCCATTCAAAAGGATCACGCCCATGGATCTTCAAACACTCATCATTGTAGTTATTCTTGCCAACGCACTCCAGGCCAGCGCGCTCTTTGGTCTGTACCGCGTGGGCAGAATAGCCAGCGGTCCGGGATGGTGGGTGCTGGGGAGCATATCAATAACCCTGGGATTTGTGATGCACGCCCTGCGACAGGTTCCCGCCATTGAGCACTCTGCAATCGTGGGCAACAATCTGATGTTCTTTGCCGGACTGGCCCTGCTGTATGTGGGTGTCATGCGTTTTTTCGGCAAGCGGGAACGGCGCAGTCGTCTGCTCCTTTTCGGGCTGTTTTTCACCCTCCTGATCGTTCAATTCACCTACATCAACAACGATCTGGACACACGTCGCATGGTGATCTCCCTGACGGTGGCGCTGTTTTCCTTTCTGATCGCCCGGGCCCTGCTGGTGCACAAAACCCCTTCGGTTGTCGAATCGTCCCGATTCCTGGCGATAGTGTTTCTGGCCTACGGAGCCTTTTTCCTGCTGCGGGCATTTTCAGTGGTGGTGGACAATCATCTGCCGGAAGCATTTGCCTCCTCCGCGACCCAATCCGCTACCTATCTGGTGACGCTGGTTTTCAGCACGCTCTGGACCTTCGGGTTGATCATTCTGGTCAACCAGGGGCTGAATGCCGAGGGTCGCGAGGCCCGGGACCGTTTTGAATCGATCTTTACCACCAGCCCTGACGCGGTTCTGATCACGCGCCTGTCCGATGGCTGTTTTGTTGACATAAACGAGGGTTTTACCGCCCTGACGGGATATGTCCGGAATGAAGTGCTGGGAAAAACGTCCACCGAGCTCGACCTGTGGTGCAATCCTTCTGACCGGCTCAAGGTTTTTAACGCAGTTTCAGCCGACGGTTTTTGTGAAAACCTGGAATCGGCCTTCCGGCATAAAAACGGGGGGCAGATCTTCGGAAGCCTTTCCGCCAAAATAGTTAATTTGCAGGGCATTCCCCATATTATCAGTGTAACCAGGGATATTTCCGCCAATAAACAGGCCAAAGAACAGCTGGAGGAATCCAATCGCAAGCTGGAAGCCCTGAGTATAACCGATGGTCTGACCGGGCTTGCCAATCGCCGCCATTTCGACGAAGTGCTGGCCAAAGAGTATGCCCGTCACATTCGTACCGGTGCCGAGCTGTCGCTGATCATGCTCGACATCGACCACTTCAAGGCCTTCAATGACTGTTACGGGCATGTCAGCGGGGACGAGTGTCTGCGGCAGATCGGGCGGGCCATTGCAGAGGGGGCCTCACGGGCTGCCGACCTGGCCGCCCGCTACGGTGGTGAAGAGTTTGCCTGCATCCTTCCGGAGACGGATCGTGCCGGTGCGGTGGTGATTGCCGAGCAGATTCGGCGTGGTATTCAGGCCCTGGCCATCCCGCACAGGGGGTCCGCAGTGGCGGAGTGCGTAACTGCCAGCCTCGGTCTCGCTACGGTGATCTGCAGTGCCGATCAGGCTGTTGAGGAACTTATCACCCGCTCCGATGAGATGCTGTATCTGGCAAAGTCCAATGGCCGCAACCGGGTGGAGTTCATATCCGGCGAAGCGATCAAGGCGGCCTTTGCCGGAGAAAGCCAGGGCGGTTTCGTTCAGCTGGCCTGGAAAGAATCCTTCTGCTGCGGCAACGAGCTGATCGACTCCCAGCACCAGGCCCTGTTTCGCGATTCCAATGCACTGCTGAAGGCAACCCTGGCGAGAAAACCGGCCGAAGAGGTTGCGGCGCTGATCAAGCAGCTTTTTGACGACGTGGCGCAGCATTTTCAGGACGAACAGCTGGTGCTGGAGTCGATCGGTTTTCCCGGGATCATCCAGCATGTGGAAGAACACAACAAGCTCTTGAATCGCGGGGGCGAGTTGGCGGAGCATTTCAGTGCCGGCAATCTTTCCGTCGGCGATGTCTTTCAGTTTTTGGCCTACGACGTGGTCATGGTCCACATGTTCGGGGCGGACCGGGAGTATTTTGACTATTTGCCCGATGGAGATTCGGGCCGGTCGTAGGCAGTACTCAATCTGGTTTCAAAGGGGTGGGGCATGGGACTTTTTTCGGGTGAAACCAAGCAGCCGGCTTCGGCGGAGACAAAAAAACTCTTCACGGAGTTTGGCCGGCTGTTGGTGGATGGTGAAATCATAGAAATTGGATTCAGCGTGTTTCGCGACACATTCCTGTTTACCAACAAGCGCCTGATCCTGGTGGATATCCAGGGGATCTCCGGGCGGCAGATCGAATATCTTTCCGTACCCTACAGCCGGATCACGAAGTTCAGTGTCCAGACCGGCGGGAGCTTTGAGCTGGACGCGGAACTGAAGCTCTGGATCGGCAGCGACACCATCCCCCTGGAGAAAAAATTCAACAAGGATGTAAACGTCTACGAACTGCAGAAGGTTCTGGCAGCCCATGTACTGAAGTAGCGTCACATCTCCGATCGTTTTTTCCTTGCAGACACCTGCCTGTATTTTCAGATATCCCCTGGCATACTTCCTGGTCAGCAGTCTTTGAAAGCCGCCGGCCGTTTTTCCAGGAAGGCCGCCATGCCTTCCTTCTGGTCGGCGGTGGCAAAGCTGTAGCCGAACAGTTCCGCCTCGTAGGCGCAGGCCCGGGCAAGATCCATTTCCAGGCCGTTGACTACGGCCTGTTTGCAGAGAGCGATGGCCAGAGCACTTTTGGAGGCGATCCTGGTGGCCAGTTTGCGGGCTTCCGCCAGTAGCTCTTCCTGAGGCACAACCTTGTTGGCCAGGCCGATGCGGTAGGCCTCGGCGGCATCGATCATGTCACCGGTCAGGATCATTTCCAGGGCGCGCCCCTTGCCGATCAGGCGCGGCAGGCGTTGGCTGCCGCCGAAGCCGGGCAGTACCCCTATGTTGATTTCCGGCTGACCGAAACGGGCGTTTTCCGAGGCGATGCGGATATCGCAGGCCAGGGAGAGTTCGCAGCCGCCACCCAGGGCATAGCCGTTGACCGCCGCGATGTAGGGTTTGGGAGAACGCTCGATGGCGGCATAGATGTCGTGGGCCAGCAGGGCCAGTTCCCGCCCCTGAGGCGCGCTCATATCCTTCATGGCGGCGATGTCGGCCCCGGCCATAAAGGCCTTGGTGCCGGCCCCGGTGATGATGGCGGCCCGAATCTCAGCAGTGGCGGCGATCTCTTCCACAACACTCCCCAGTTCCTCCAGAATCTCTCTGGTCATGGCGTTCATGGCGCCCGGCCGGTTGATGGTTACGGTGGCGATCCCTTCACAGACTTCCAACAGCAGATACTCCCGTGGCATGGCTTCCTCCTGTTATGTGTGAACACGTCTTGAGTTTACTGAGTTGCGTCAATCTCCCGCTACGCATATAAATCGTTCCCTCTCCCTGAGGGAAAGGGCCAGGGAGAGGGGGATATGCTTGATACAGTGGCACCGTTGCCCCCTCATCCGGCCTGCGGCCACCTTCTCCCTCAGGGAGAAGGAATAGGCGGAAGATTCATCCTTGTGCATGCGGTTTTTTACGGCAGTTTGACCACGACCCGCCCGGTGACGCCCGCTTGCAGGATGGCCTGGATCTTGTCTTCCAGCCCCTCCAGAGGCACCTCGGTACGTACCTCATTCAAATGCTGCGGCTTCCAGGCCCCTGCCAGTCGCTCCCAGACCTGCAGGCGCGTTTCTTTGGGGCAGTTGACCGAATCAATCCCCAGCAGGCTGACCCCGCGCAGGATGAAGGGGTAGACGTTCAATGGCAGTTCGACTGAGCCGACCAGGCCGCAGCAGGTGACGGTTCCGCCGTAGCGGGTCGCTTTAATGGCCGCCACCAGGGTCTCGCCCCCCACCACATCGACAACTCCGGCCCAACGCTCCTTCAGCATGGGGCGGTCCGACCCTTCGATGATCTGCTGGCGCGTCAGTACCTCACTGGCGCCCAGCGAGCGCAGCAGGGCTTCGTCGGCACTCTTGCCGGTGGCGGCCACCACCCGGTAGCCGGCCCGGGCCAGGATGGAGACGGCAATGCTGCCGACCCCGCCGGTGGCGCCGGTCACCAGGATCTCGCCATCACCCGGCCTGACCCCGGAACGCTCCAGCTTCAGCACCGAGAGGGCGGCCGTGAAGCCGGCCGTGCCGACCGTCATGGCCTCCTGAGGTGTCAGACCGGCCGGGAGCGGTACCGCCCACTCCGACGGGATGCGGATGTACTCCCCCCAGCCGCCGTCGGTTTCCATTCCCAGATCGTAGCCGGTCACGATCACCTGATCACCCGTTGCAAAGGAGCCACTCTCGCAGGAAACCACCTCACCGGCGGCGTCGATGCCGGGGGTGTGCGGAAACTGGCGGGTCACGCCGGGATGCCCGGTGGCCGACAGAGCATCCTTGTAGTTGAGGGAGGAGTAGCGCACCCGTATCAGCAGGTCCCCCTCAGGAAGTTCATCCACAGAACGCTCCGCAATGCTGCGCAGGAAACGCTTGTCATCAGTCTTTTCAACGACCAGTGCCTTGAATCGGTTTGTTTCCATGACATCCCCCTTTTGATCGAATTCAATGCTCTCGCTTTCGTCAGGTAATGTTGCGTTACTAGACCGATCGTCCAGTGAATTCAAGTGAAATTTTATGTAGCGGCGCGATATCCCCTTAAATACGGCAGTTCGGGACGGGCTTGCCCAATGAAACCGGAATCGCAATCAAAATGATTCTCTTGACCGCATTTTTGTGGTAAAGTCACCGACCGCTTGAGCAGACTCCTCGCCAAAAATATCGTCGATCGATACATTCGGGCGGCCGGGTGCTCTAAACACCGGTAACATGCTGTAAAAAATCTATTTCCGAGAACTCACAGACCATAAAAAGAGGTACCGATGACCACCGAAACTCCCAACCTTCCCAACGCCAAGGTTTCCGTCAATATCGAAGACGAGATGAAACGTTCCTACATGGACTACGCCATGTCGGTCATTATCGGCCGGGCCCTGCCGGACGTGCGCGACGGCCTCAAGCCGGTCCACCGCCGCTGTCTGTATGCCATGTACGACATGGGCAACGACTACAACAAGCCTTACAAGAAATCGGCCCGTGTTGTCGGTGATGTTATCGGCAAGTACCATCCCCACGGCGATACCGCAGCTTACGACACCATCGTCCGTATGGCCCAGGATTTCTCCCTGCGCTACATGCTGGTGGACGGTCAGGGTAACTTCGGTTCCGTGGACGGCGATTCACCGGCCGCCATGCGATACACCGAGATCCGCCTGCGTCAGCTTTCCCACGAGCTGTTGGACGATCTGGAAAAAGAAACCGTCAACATGGCCCCCAACTACAATGATGAGATGCTGGAGCCGACGGTTATGCCGGCCAAGTTTCCCAACCTGCTGGTGAACGGTTCCACCGGTATTGCTGTTGGTATGGCCACCAATATCCCCCCCCACAATTTGAGCGAAATCATTAACGGCATCATTGCCACGATCCATAACCCGGAGATTACCTTCGAAGAGCTGCTTGAAATGGTGCCAGGCCCGGATTTTCCGACCGGTGCCACCATCTATGGCCGTCAGGGGATCCGCGATGCCTATGCCACCGGCCGGGGCATCATCCAGATCCGTGCCAAGGCTCATGTGGAGGCCTCCAAAAGGTCGGAACGTCAGTCGATTGTCATTACCGAGCTGCCCTACCAGGTCAACAAGGCCCGTCTGATCGAGAAGATTGCCGAACTGGTCAAGGAGAAGAAGATCGAAGGGATCACCGAGATCCGCGATGAGTCCGACCGTCAGGGCATGCGGGTGGTGATCGAGGTCAAGCGCGACGAGAACGCCGAGGTGTTACTGAATCAGCTTTACAAGCAGACCCAGCTGCAGAACTCCTTTGGCATCATCATGCTGGCAATTGTCCATAACCGCCCGCGGGTCCTTTCATTGCGCGAGATGATGGACTGCTTTGTGGAGCACCGCTGCGAGGTGGTTACCCGCCGCACCAACTTCGAACTGAAAAAGGCTTTGGCCCGGGCTCACATCCTGGAAGGTCTCAAGATCGCTCTGGACTGGCTGGATGCGGTCATTGAACTAATCCGAAGTTCCAAGACACCACCCGAGGCCAAGCAGGGGCTGATGGAAGGCAAATTTGCCGATCCAGAACACCTGAAATTATTGAACCTTCCCCGCCCGGCCGGCTACGAAAACGAAGTTCAACTTTCTGAAATCCAGGCCCAGGCCATTCTGGAAATGCGCCTGCAACGCCTGACCGGACTAGAGCGTGACAAAATCATCGCCGAGTACGAAGAGATCCTCAACTTCATCGCCCGTCTGCGTGCCATTCTGGCTTCGGATGCGGAAATCCTCAAGATCATCGTGGCCGAGCTGACCGAAATCCGCGACAAGTTCGGCGACAAGCGCCGTTCGGAAATCGCCGACAAGACCGCCGACATCTCCCTGGAGGACACCATCGAGGATGAAGAGATGGTCGTGACCATCTCCCACACCGGCTACATCAAGCGCAGCGCCGTGGACCTCTATCGCTCGCAGCGTCGCGGCGGCAAGGGCAAAACCGGTATGAAGACCAAGGACGAGGATTTCGTCGAACAGCTCTTTATCGCCTCTACCAAGGACTACCTACTCTGCTTTACCGATGCCGGGCGTATGTACTGGATCAAGGTCTACGAGATTCCGGAAGGAAGTCGTACCACCAAGGGCAAGGCGGTGGTCAACCTGGTCAACGTTGCTATGGACGAGAAGATTACCACCATCCTGCCGGTCAAGGAGTTCAGCGAGGACACCTTCCTGTTCATGGCCACCAGGAATGGTGTTGTCAAGAAGACGCCGCTGGTGGAATACTCCAATGTCCGCTCCGGCGGTATCATTGCCGTCAAGCTGGATGATGGCGACAAGCTGATTTCCGTGGCTCTGACCGATGGTAAGAAGGATGTCTTCCTGGCCTCCCGCAACGGCAAAGCGATCCGCTTCAACGAGGAGGATGCCCGCTCCATGGGACGCGTCACCCGCGGTGTGCGCGGTATGAACCTGAACGAAGATGACCACGTGATCGGGATGGAGATCGTGGACAACGAGGCGGTCGGCTCGACCATCTTCACCGTCTGCGAAAACGGCTACGGCAAGCGCACCGATCTGGACGAGTACCGTGACCAGAGCCGGGGCGGCAAGGGCATCATCACCATCAAGACCACCGATCGTAACGGCAGCGTGGTCAACGTCATGCAGGTATCCGATGATAATGACCTGATGGTCATCACCGACAACGGCAAGATCCTGCGGGTACCGGTTTCCGGTTTCTCGGTCATTGGCCGTAACACCCAGGGTGTCAAGCTGATCACCACCGAAGAGAAGGAGAAGGTTGTGGCGGTGGCCAAACTGGCCGAGAAGGAAGAGGATGAGGACGTGCTTGAAGAGGGCGAGCCTGAGGAGTAAACCGTAAACTGGACAGGGTCGGAGACGATCTGTATGGAGGTGGCATAATGGAATATCTTGAATGGACCGATACGATGCTGGTTGGGGTTGAAGAGATTGACGGCCACCATAAAAAGCTGCTGGAGACCATGAACAGGGCCTATACCGCCTGCCTGCTGACCAAGCCGGATTCCGAGATCAAGGAGATTTTCACCGAGCTTGTTGACTACGTGAAATATCACTTTCAGGCCGAGGAACAGTTGATGGAAAAGAATGGCTATCCCGGCCTGGCTGAGCAGCGGCAGGAGCATACGGATTTTATCAAAAAAATTGACGAACTGGTGCCGGATGTCTCGGCCATCAATCTGATCCCCACCGGTAATCTGATCGAGTTGACCCAGTTTCTGATCAACTGGTTTCAATCACATGTTATGGGGCTGGACAAAAAAATCGGCATCTATCTCAAGACAATCCCCGCTACGAACTGACATCTTTTCCGGCGCACACCGCCCGGCAGCTCCTGTCCGTAAGGCCGGCAGAAGCTGTTGCGCCCAACTCATTACTATAGGCAGATCAAGGCACGCGAAACAGAATGAAACCGTTGAAGATCGATAAATCCCTGCGGGAACGGCGCCGCATCATCCGCCTGCTGGACTTCCTCAAGCGGGATGACCTGACCGGCGAGCAGATGGAACGCATCGGCAAGCGTCTGCAGAAATCGGGCAAACGCGCCCTGCGTCCGCTGGTGCGCAAGCTGTGGTGCGAACAGAACGGCACGGCCATTTATCGTTATACCTGCATGCTGGATTTTTTCGACGATGCCGGCTGGCTTGATCAACTGGTAAAGATCACCCTGCAGCGCAAGGACCTGGAAGAGGACGGCAAGCTGGCCCTGCTGGACCTGCTGCATGATTGCGGAATCGATGTTACAGCCCCGCCCTTTGCCGGCATGACCGGCTATGGTTCCACCTCTCTGGAAGGCTTCATCGACGAATGTCTGCAGGATGGCGAGCGGGGACTGGTGCGCTTCATCGATAGTTTCCTGGATGTGGCCGACGAGTATCGTGAGCGCATGATTCGCCGGCTGTCCGAGGTCGGCACCCCCTATGCCGTGGCACTGCTGGAAATCCTGATTTCATTCGAAAAAGCCGAGGTTGTCAAAGAGGCCATTCTGGCCCTGGGGCGGATCAAGAACGGCTGTGCCCTGGATGTTCTGGAGCGGGCGGTGTCACGTCATGATGGCGACAGCGCCAGCCTGATTCGTCGCAGTATCCGGCGCCTCTCTTTCATGGGGATCACGGAACCGCAGGAGCTGCCGCAGTCCTTCACCATGCCGCTGCCTTTCCATGATGTGTATGTCGGTCCGCTTGACTTCTACGGCGCTCGCTCGCTGTGGTTTTCCTGGAAGCTGGATGATACGGCCTTTGCCGGCATGCTGGTGTTGACGGGAGAGTCGGACGGACTGATCAATGCCATCAGCTACCGCATGCGCGACCAGAAGGAATACGGTCATGTCCTCAAGGATGTGGCGGCCGGCGAGCTGCTGCAGCCGACCGATCCGAGCTATGCCATGGCAATTTTGCGCGATGCGCTGCACCACAGCCGCGAACAGGGCTTCTACCTGCCCCCCGACTTCTACGTGGATATGCGCCTGTTCCGGGCCGACGCCCTCAAGCCCGAAGCCTATGTTCCCCGTTTCAGCATTTCCCACCTGGATGGTATCGTCGAGAAGATTCCCGGCTATGTGACCGGCAGCAACGAACTGCTGGATGAACCCTGTCTGGAGGGGTGGCTGTTGTCGGAAGCGGCGGTCTACGATGCCGCCGAGCGCTTTGCCGGCCTGGAAGAGAAACAGGATGCCGGAACGGCCGATGAGGATGTGCTGGAGAAGGAGATTGTGGCGTTCTGTGACGAGTTGATTGTCCCGCGGCGGGCCGAGATCATCAAGCGGCTGCTGCTGACAGCCGATTTTATGCATCAGCTCAACTATGACGAACAGATCGTACAGAAGACCCTGGCGACCGCTTTGAGTCTGGTGGGGGGCTTTCTGCCGGAATGCCGGCACCCTTTTGTCCGCCGGCTGGTGCTGGACAGTGTGGATGCCGCCCGCCAGGCGCTCTCAGAAGGATATGACCTGCGACTGGATGAAGGAAACAGTGATGACTACGATGCATAACAGTGAACAGATAGCTGTCATCGGTGCCGGTAGCTGGGGTACGGCCCTGGCCAACCGTTTGGCCTGCAACGGCCACCAGGTCTGTCTGTGGGCCTACGAGACGGAACTGGTGGAAGAGATTAATACCCGTCACAGCAATTCCCTGTTTCTGCCGGGATTTGAGCTGCACCCCAATCTGCGCTGCTCCAACGATCTGCTGCAGGCGACCGGCGGCTGCGGGATCGTGCTGCTGGTAACGCCGGTGCAGGTCATGCGTGGCGTGCTCAGCCGGCTGGCGCCGCACATCACGGCCAATACGGTGGTGGCCAACGCCTCCAAGGGGATCGAGCTGGACAGCCTCAAGACCGTTTCCCAGATCTGTTCCGAACTGCTTCCGGCGGAAGTTACCGCCCGCTATGTCGCCCTTTCGGGACCGACCTTTGCCAAGGAGGTCGCCCAGGGGCTGCCGTCCCTGATTGTGGCAGCATCACGCGATGAAGCCGCCGCCCGGCGCGTGCAGGCAGCGTTCAGCTGCCCCTGCCTGCGGGTTTATACCAATAACGATGTCATCGGCGTCGAACTGGGGGGGGCGGTCAAGAATGTTATCGCCATCGCCGCCGGTATCTGCGACGGCCTCGGTTTCGGGCACAACGCCCGGGCGGCCCTGATTACCCGAGGTCTGGCCGAGATGAACCGCCTGGGGCAGGCCATGGGGGCCGATGCCGCCACTTTTGCCGGCCTGGCCGGCATGGGTGATCTGGTGTTGACCTGCACCGGCGATCTTTCCCGCAATCGCACGGTTGGCTTCAAACTGGGTCAGGGGATGCGCCTGGCTGATATCCTGGCGGAGATGCGGATGGTGGCTGAGGGGGTTAAAAGTGCCGAATCGGTGTACAACCTGTCCCGCAAGCTGGGGGTGGAGATGCCGATCGTGGAAAAGACCTATCAGATTCTCCATGAGGACAAACCGGCCCGGGAGGCCGTAACGGAGCTGATGGCGCGCGGACTCAAGGCCGAGTCTTAGTCGCTGGTGACTTATATTGGCTGGAGGTATTCCAGCAAATCCTCGATCCGGAACGGTTTTGATAGATATCCGTCAAAACCCGTTTCAAGAAAATGTTCCTTGTCTCCATCCAGGGCGTGGGCTGTCAACGCAATAATCTGTACATGAGACCCGTTATTTTTCTCTTCTTTTCTGATAATCCTGACCGCTTCCTCTCCGCTCATTTTCGGCATCTGAATATCCATAAGAATGCAATCAAACGGCTGGGCACGCCATGAATCCAGCGCGGCTTCCCCGTTGCCTGCACACACTACCTCATGCCCCTGTCTCGCCAGGGTCTTCATCAGAAAAAAGGTGTTGGCTTCATTGTCTTCGGCAATCAATATCCGGAGAGGTTTTTCGGAATTCACACCGCCCGGTGGGGCCTGGTCTGTGGTCATAGGTAATGTGCTTTCTGTCTGCGAAATGGTTTCAGGCGCGTCTCCCTGCCGATACGCCAAGAGTCACAAACATGGTACCATGCCTGTGCCGGATTTCAACTGTCAGGGATAAAAACGGCTTCAGGAACACGTCCGGATTGACTATGGCATATGGTATTTGTCACCGCAGTATGATAACGTTGGGTCCGCTTCAGCCGGCATTGGGCCGGCGGCATTGAGGGATGTACTTCGATGCTGCAGCACTTTCAGAGAGCAGTACCGCAAGGAGAAATGCAATGATCAGGTCTTTTCAGGGGATCCAGCCGAAAATTGATGAAAGTGCCTTTGTGGCCGAAACCGCCGTGATCATCGGCGATGTGGAGATGGGCCCTGAATCCAGCGTCTGGTACAACTGTGTCGTGCGCGGCGATGTCAATTCCATTCGCATCGGTGCCCGCAGCAATGTGCAGGATCTTTCCATGCTGCATGTTACCCACAAAAAACATGTCGATGACCCCGGTGCGCCGCTGATTATCGGTGATGACGTCACCATCGGTCACAGCGTGACCCTGCATGGCTGCACCCTGGAAAACGGCTGCTTCATCGGCATGCAGGCCATGGTCATGGATAAGGCCGTGGTGGGTACCGGTGCTCTGGTAGGGGCCCGTGCCCTGGTGACAGAGGGGACGATCATCCCGCCCCACACCTTGTGGGTCGGCGCCCCGGCCAAGTACAAGCGTGACCTGACCCCCGACGAGATTGCCTGGCTGCAGAAGTCGGCCGGCAATTACGTGAAATACTCGCGGCAGTATATTGAGGATAAGTGAACCGGGCACAATACCTCTTCCGACTCTGCGACTCACCTCTTCCCGGGTGGGGAGCCACTCGTTTTTCTAAGAACGGTGAGGTTTGTTCATGAACTGGCTCTCCCACATCGGCAAACAGGCCTCGCGCCTGGCTTCGCTGGAACTGTTCCGCTACATCGGTCCCGGCTTCTTTGTCACGGTCGGCTTTATCGACCCGGGCAACTGGGTCACCAACGTGGCGGCCGGATCCCAGTTCGGCTACAAACTCCTCTGGGTCGTGACTCTCTCCACGATCATCCTGATCATCGTTCAGCACAACGCCGCCCACCTGGGGATCGTCACCGGTCTGTGTCTTTCCGAAGCCGCCTCGAAATTCTTCAAACCCTGGCTGCGGATCCTGATGCTGGGGAGCGCCATGCTGGCCTGTGTCTCCACTGCCTTGGCCGAACTGCTGGGGGCGGCCATCGGCATCAACATGCTGACCGGGCTCCCGCTTGTCCCTGGTGCCGTGATGGCGGCTGTTTTCTCGATCTGGATGCTCTTTTCCAAGAACTACCAGCGCCTGGAAAAGTGGATCATGGGGTTCGTCTCCCTGATCGGACTAGCCTTTGTCTTCGAGATCTGGATCGCCGATGTTTCCTGGACCCAAACCTTTGCCGGCTGGGTGACCCCCTCTTTTCCGCTGGGGGCCATGGCGGTCATCATGGGTGTATTGGGGGCGGTCGTCATGCCGCACAACATCTTCCTGCACTCCGAGGTGATCCAGAGCCGCCAGTGGAACCAGCAAGGGCCGGAAGTCATCGAAAAACAGCTCAAGTATGAGTTTTTTGATACCCTGACCGGCATGGGGGCCGGCTGGGCCATCAACAGCGCCATGATCATCATGGCCGCCGCTGTCTTTCACGCCAAGGGGATCACCATCACCGAACTACCCCAGGTCTCCGTAACCCTGGAGCCGCTCTTCGGCAAGCTCTCGGCGGCGGTTTTCGCCCTGGGGTTGTTGTTTGCCGGTCTCTCCTCCTCCATCACCGCAGCCATGGCCGGCGGCAGCGTCTTTGCCGGCATCTTTATCGAACCGTTCGACATCAATGACCCCCATTCCCGTACCGGCCTGCTGATCACCCTGATCGGTGCCCTGGCTGTCATCATGCTGCTCTCCAACCCTTTCCAGGGCATCCTCTGGAGCCAGATCGCCCTCTCCCTGCAACTCCCCTTCACCATCATCCCGCTGATCCTCCTGACATCTTCGAAAAAAGTCATGGGAAGCTATGCCAACAAGCCTTACGGAGCAACCGTGCTCTGGATCGTCGGGCTGGTTGTCATCGGTCTCAATATTGCCCTGTTGGTGGATGTGGTGCGCGGCTAAATTCATCCGGTTAGTGAAAAATCGGATGGATTTTTACCGTAAGTTGGGTAGAATCCACTGGCACTATCAGAGATGATGCGGCACTACATTTGAGGTTTTATGGGTAATCTCTCGGCACGGCTCCGGACAGCCCGGCACGGGATACCACCGTCCGCGCCAGGGATGTGGAATTTGGTGAATCATTTTTGTTCACCAACAGCCATCAGTGCGGCTTAGAGGCGAGTCTTCCTCTGTAAATTTAACTGAAAGGATTGTTTATGCTAAAAAAAACATGTCTGTTCCTGCTGATGAATCTGTTGCTTGCCGTGCCTGCCATGGCTGAAAAAAGTGACAAACCGGGCTGTGAGAAGAATCCGCTGTTCTCGAAGTTTACCGGTGAATACATCGACGGCTGCGAGTATACACCCTTTGCCCAGCTTGGCTTGTGGCGCTACAAAGTACCCGACAACCCGAAAAAAGGGACAGAGCCGTTCAAGGTGGAGGGTACATACTGGTACTTCCATGGCGGTATCGACAAGAGCGTAGCCGGGAAGCCGGCGGGCAAACTGGAGGTGCAGCGTAATTACGAGAATGCGGTTCGTCAGGCGGGCGGCACTATTTTGAGCATTAACGAGGGGGGAGGCCATGTGACCTACCGCATCCCCCGTGATGATGGTGATTTCTACGGCCAGTCCGGTTGCGGCGGCGGTACCAGCACCGTTTGTAATTCTATTCTACACAAGATCGTGAAGGTCGCAGCGGTAGAACAAACGGTTGTCGTCACGGCCGAGCAGATTGCATCCGCAATGGCTGACACCGGCAAGGTGGTCTTTTACGGTATCTATTTCGATACCGACAAGGCGACCCTGAAGCAGGAATCGTCGCCGACGCTGGCTGAAATGGCGGCTTGGCTGAAGAAAAACAGCGCCAAAAAAGTTTACATCGTAGGGCACACCGATATGCAGGGGAGCAAGGAGCATAACATCACTCTTTCAAGGGCCAGAGGTACCGCAGTTGTGGAAGAATTAACCGGAAAATACGGCATTGATTCCAAGCGACTGGTCCCTGAAGGTGTCGGGCCGCTGGCGCCGGTGGCATCCAATGGCACTGATGCCGGTCGCGCCAAGAACCGCAGGGTGGAGATGGTGCTGCAATAGACAGCAGATTGAACGGGGGAGGGAGTTATGGCACGTTCCGGAATAAAACTGATGGGTATGGTGACAGCCGGTATTCTGGCTGTGTTGATAACTACACCGGTTGTTGCCGCACCGCCAAAGGTGGAAGTGCTCTCAATTACCGTTGCCAAACCGCTCAAAAACAGCCTCGATCCTGTCGGCACCCAGATCAAACTGTCTCTTTCCGATCTTGGTGCTGTCATGAAAATCGACCCGGAGGCGACGAAACTGGTCTCCTTTACAGACAACAAGGGCGCTGACCTGCTGGCCGCCGGGGTGAAGTGGCGCGAGCAGCAGAACTACTTCACATCCCGGGCCGAGAACAGGTTCGATACGCAGGCCAGCAGCATTGAGGGAGGCACCCTGACCATACCTGTGGCCGTGACTGCACCACCTTCACCCGGAGCAACTGCCGTCACTGTCAAGGGAATCATCGGCTTGTTTGCCTATCCGGCAGAAGGTGCTGCGAGGCGTGAGTCCGGAATTGTTCCCTGCAGAGACCTCTTTTCAAAACCGCTGCAGCTTGGGGATTTCTCGCTTGCCATCACCCCGTACGGTAACGGCGAGGCCGACGGTGTCCTGTACACCTATGCCAACTATGCCAGTGATGCAGTAATCCATCGTCTGGCATTACTGGATGAAAAAAACCGGGAATTACTGGTTATGCAGGCGCCAAACCCGAATGATAATCTGGTGATTGGGAGCGCTCTGCTGCCAAAGATCAAGGCTTTCAGTATTCAGTATGGCGCACCGGTAAAGATGAGTGTGCCGATTAACGTCACGACAGGTCTGGGGCTGGACTGATCAGAAATAGTATTGAATGTAAAAACGGTTAGCGAACATTTCAACCGAATATTCGCTAACCGTCAGATAGCGACGAAGTCTACAAAGGTAAGAAACAATTCCTGCAATCTTTTTGCTTATCGAACCGCTACCCCGTCCACACTCATTTTGCCACCCCTGATGAACAGGGCACCATTCACGACAGATCTGCCGGTTATGCCGGAATACGTCGGATTGTAGCCACCTTTCAGGGCGATTTCCTTGGCACTGATCAGGCTTTCAGGCAGAACACCTTCCAGCATCTGAATCGTTGTGAGACCTGTAGCCGCTGCTGCGCTATAGGCTGCATTTAGTGTGGGATAGCCGGTCAGTCCGATCCGGACATTCTCTACAGCTGCGCTGGCAAACGTTGCAGTAACGCTCCGATCCGAATCAACTACTACGTAACAATTCCCAGATTCGTTTATGCAGGCTCCACCCCATCCGCCGAAAGCAGAGCCGGTACCGGGTGTTGGTATGAGGGTTACCGGAGTGTTTTTCAGGAAGCTGCCGCTGCAGGTACCACTAGAACAGGCAATACCGGCGGGAGAACTGTTCACCGTACCGCTGCCGGCCAGCGTTACGCTGATTGTCGGCAGCGTGACGGTTATTTTTCCGCCCGTACCGGTCATGGGCACCGGATTCCCGTCGGGATCCGAGCCAGTTGGTGTATTGCCCAGCAGGACATCCCCGCCCGGTGCATTGTTCTTTATGGTGAAGCCCATCGTTATGACGGTGCCATTGCCGATGGTCGTAGTATTTGATCCGTAGACCCCGATCCTGAAGATACCGGCAGCGGGAGAATTTGAAACCAGGACCTTGCCGGGTGCAGTTTCAATTGCGGCAGTGGGGCTCTCCAGTATGGTCGCGTCATAAGCCACATCCAGTGCTGCGGCAGAGAGAGGCACACCGGGAGCATTGGTCAAGGTAACCGCAATCATAACGGTTGCGCCAGGCTTGCCGTTGGTGCTCCCCAGATCAAGGGTGGATGACGCAAGGACATCGGTCACTAAAATCAGCAAGACAGCCGCTCCGCAGGTCAGTAATCCACAATAGTTGTTTAAAGTTATACGATTCATAATTTCGCCTTTTACACGGAAGTCTATAACGGTGCAACAGCCGGTGACAGGCCGACTTCGCCGATACAGATATCGTCTTCATTTTTCTCATCAAGGCTGGGAGGGTAATCGGCACAATCGTTGCCGGTCCAGTCAACATTGGTAAATATATCGTTTTCGGGATCCATCCCCTGCCCGCCAGGGTCGGAGGTGAGAACTGGAATCATGGGATTGTCAGCCAACGCACCGTGTATGCTATTACCAGTAATAGTGGCAGCAGCGGTGTATCCCCAAGCCGTGGCATTGATGTCACCTACGACCGAGTTGCCTCGGAAATCCAGTATGGTTTGACTCATGAGAGACAGAGCCATACCGCCGGGAACGGAGATGGTGTTGCCGGTGGCCGTCGTGCGCCGGGAACCGCCCAGCGATGTGCCGTACAGGTTGATCCCGAGAGTACCTGAGTTAATTGTGTTGTTGGTTATCGTGGTCAATTGGACGTTGTTGCCGGGATAGATACCAATGTCTGAAGTAATGACGTTGTTGTCGATGGTGACCTGCCCCTGAATGTTCTCCAGCATGACCCCCACATTGGCTTCGTTGATGGTGTTCCCCTGAATCAGCACAGTACCCTTGGCGTTCTGAACCACAATGGCACTGGCCTGCCCCACGCTATAGGTGGTGTTTTTGATTTCAATGGGATCGGTCCGGTTTTCCAGATCAATGTGTATACCGTTTTTCAGTGCCTCCAAACCGGCAGAACCGGAAATGATCTTGAATCCATCAACTGTCAGGCCGGATGGGGCTGCCGGTGCTGCAGCCGGGGCAAATTCAGCCGGTGCGCCGAGTGGGATTCCAATCCCAACACCAAAGATCCCCATAGTACCCTGCACATCCGTATTACTCCCACCGGTAACACTGAGGTTAATGGGAAGATTGAGAGGTAACTGGGAAGCATCCACCGAAACACCGGCACTATAGGAGGTGTTACTGCTGGCAACAATTCCATCTCTCAGGCCGGCATTCAAGCGATAGCTGGCACTTCCATGTACGGAAACTCCATCGGCAATGTTAAGAGTCGCACTCCCGCCGATATCAGCGCTGAACTGGCCAAATTCGGAGGCACCGATCTCGCCGTGCACCTCACCCTGAAAGGCGTTGTCAAGCAGAGAAAATTTGTATTTATCGCTCACCTGCAAACCTTTATCACTGAACTTTAGGGTGCCACCCCCCTCCAGACTGACTTCGGCCGTTGCTGTCACATTCAGGTCAAGCGTATCAAGGCGCGGTCCGCTGATTCCGGCCGGAATAGACAGGTTTTCCACCATCCGCCTTGAATTCAACTCACCCATAAAAACCCGTGCATTTCCTTCAGCTGTGGCGGTGACCACAACCTCGTCAATGCTGAGACGCTCCACATCCAACCGGGCTTCACCAGTCAATTTTGCGTTGCCGGTTGCTGAGGCGGAAACAGACGGCAAAATGGAATCGCTGATTGTGGCTTTTCCACAATAACCCGCTGTCCCAACTACCGCCAGCCTCAGCGGACCTGAAGAGGTGTTGCCTCGATAATCCACGTTACCTTCGTGCGAACATCCAGCCGCCGGTGCGGCGGCCGCGTTGAAAAGAGTACTTCCGGCTGCGGCAGCTGCCGGCGGTGACGGATCAAGGAAGATGTCGACCGTGCCGGCAAACTGGTTGCTGCGCAGGGTCAGATCACTTCCGGCCGTAAAGGTTGCTGCCCCGCCAAAGGTGAATCCGCTGAACGAGATCGGGCTGGCAGACGCAACACTGGTCGCGCCATCGAATGTAACCGGTGTTGCATCTTCCCGCTCCAGGCCGACAGCACAGGTCGGCGAGAAACTTCCAAGTGTGACAGATGGGCGCCGGATGATCACCCGTCCCCTGCCCGGCTGCGTACAGACATATGCCGTAGCGGCGGCAACGGTTGTAAACTCGTTGACGGCCGCCGGTGTTTCCACGACATAGGCGATATTCAGACTCTTGTTGCGGCCGTCCATGACGGCATAGATGCCGGTGATATTGATACCGGCCGAAACGGTTTGGGCGGTCGTATCGACATGACTGCCGGGAATAGGCAGCCAAGCGGCGCCGTCCCAGCGGGCGAGTACCAGTTCGGATGCCGGCAGGGACGGGGAAAGGTTGGCGTAGGCTATTGCCAGCGTTGTGCGGGCGGTAAAGCTGATGGCCGCAGGCAGAATAGTGTAGGCATTACCAACAATCAGCGGATTGGCATCGGCCGCCGAGGTGGCTAAGAAGGTGGTGTCAGTTGTCAGGGCCCCGGCCAGTGCATGGATGCTGACGGCACCGCCAGCGATACGGGCGATTCCCCCGGCCGCCCCGACCGTCGTACGGTCATCGTCTTCGATGGTGACAAAAGCGGATGTCGTTGCCAGGGGAGCGCCGAACGGATTGCTGAACAGTACCTTGAAGATCTCGCGGGGAGTGTTCTCAACCGTTGGGTCGCCAATTATCTGCAGGGCAATAGTTTTTTCCCTCTCTCCGGCAGCAAAGGTCACTGTGCCTGTTTTACTCACATAATCGCTTCCCGCAAGCGCCGTCCCATCAGTCGTCGCCCAATCGACCGAGACCGGTGCGTCATAGGATTTTGTCAGGCGGACCCGAACTGCAACGTCCTTTAGAGGAGAATTTTCTTCGACAACATAAGCGCCGCTGGCAACAATCCCGACCGGCAGGCTGACCGGACCCAGGAAAGCATCCACCACCAGCTGGACTTCGCTCTGCGTGACCTCCCCATCCTCATCCAGATCGACGCAGATATCTGCGAGCCCGGGATCCAGGTTCATGTTGACGGCGTTCTGCACTTCGGCAATGGTAACTTTGCCATCGAAGTCACAGTCTCCGGAAAACGCGCCGAATGCCGACGATCCGGCACACACGAAGCAGAGAAAGACAAATAATCTGAATACGGGCATTTTGATTCCTCCCGGTAGCGAACCACGTGCGATTGATGGCTAATATGGCAGGTCGGCCTGGTACAACGGTCTGCGGTCTAAGGCCAGGGTCGGCATAAAAGTAGCAGCACTGTAACAAAATTCAGCTTGCAAATAAAACGCTTTTTGTAAAGAATGAAGCCATTTTTTAATTAGTCAACGAAAACTAGGAATGCGCGTGGTGGAGGCTACCATGAAATCACACATTTTGGCTGTTCGATTAATGCTGCTATCTGTTCTATTTCTGCTCACTGCGGCTTCGTCAGGGATCGCCGCCATTGTGACAGGGACTCTGGATGTAGCTGGCCAGACTAACGAACACATCATTACTCTGCCAACCCCGCAGACCGGGGCGAGGCTGGTGCTTTCCAGCTCATCCAACACAAATTTTTCCTTTCATACCGGGACAACCGGGACAGCTGGCCAAATTGCAAGCAGTACCCCGGCCAAAGCTTTACATGCTATCCAAGTGCTGTCAACCAACGCCAATATGGTTGCTGGCAACAGTTATCATGTCCGTGTTACGGGTCCTGCAGGTGTTACCTATCCGATCAGCTACACCTTCACCTTCGACCCGACCTATTCCCGTGACCTGACCTGGGATCCGGGTATGGCGTCCGGGGGCAGCAACGTTGTCAGCCAGCCTGATACGGCCGGCGGCTATTACGTCTACAAGCTGACTACACCGGTTTCATCGGCCTACGGGGCCTGGCGGTCGGCACTCAATGTGACGGGTGGAGAGGCCTCACTGGAACTGTTCAAGGCCCCGGCCACGCCTCCGCTACACACAACCCCCCGGTCGACCGATGCGCGGTTGTATTCCGACCAGGTTGGTTCCGACGGCATGGTGCTCTCCGCCGGTAACCAAGCCTACCAGTTTACCGGCAGCCAGACCTGGTATTTACGGGTCAACGCACAGCCAGGCGCCACCTGGAACCTGTACAGCGGCGACGTCTTTGTTCACGACCTGGGAACCATTGCCGCCGATCTTTCCAGCAGCAGTCCTGCTGTGACGATGGGACCGGAGGGGACCTATTACTTCAGGACCGTTGCCGACGCCGCCACCCCGGCCTGGAAGCTGTGGCAGAACGGGGCCGGCCTGCCGATGCTGGTGTCAACAAACACAGCCCCGGTATCCGGCGTGGCCACTACCTACCAACAGAGCGAGACCGGCCAGATGCTACTGGTGCCGCCGTACCTGACCTCCGGCACCGCCTACTTCGTCGGGATCAGCGGTGCACCGGGGACGACCTTCACCCTGACCTCCCAGAACCAGCCGGTGGTCGATCTCCCCTTTTCCACGACGGTACCCCAAAATATAACCGGCTACGGCTACACCACCTATCGGGTTACGGTCCCGCCGACCGTACTGGGGCTGCAGATCGATGCCAGGCGCACCTCCGTCATCGGAAACCCGCAGCTGTACATCAGCAACGGCACCATCCCCAATACCCGTAACAACACCGCCTTTTCCGAGACGGCGGCCGGGATCGACGACTCCATCAGCATCGCCCCCTCCACCATTACCGACCCTAGCGGCATCTGGTACATAACAGTCGCCGGCACCGGCGCCTTCAGCTATGACGTGAGCGCTCGCGAGTCGGTCGTCACCGACATCGCCTACCTGACACCGGCCATCATCAACGATGATCCCAACCGCAACGGCTGGCGCTATTACCGGGTGGACGACATCAACTCCCAGCTGGGAACCCTGGGGTGGGAGATCCTGCTCGACCAGGCTCACCGTTCCGGCTACGAGATCGCTCTGCGCAACAACATCCTGCCGTCGCGCTGGTCCTCCCGCACCAACGATTCCGCTACCGCCACCGAATGGATGACATCGCACTACAGCAGCCTGACCGGCATCATGCAGAAACCCTATCTGCAGGCTGATATCTGGTATATCGGCATCTATCAGCCGACCCTGGCCCTGGGTCCCTTCCAGCTGACCACCCGGGCCATCTCGGCGCCGGCAACCGACCCGGCCCAGAGCATCACGCCCGTCACCGGGCAGGACATCAGCGAAATACGCTGGTTCACCTTCACGATTCCGGCTGACCCGAACCTGAAAGGGTGGGATCTGCGCCTTAAGACTACCACCGGCAACCCCCAGATGGTGGTACGACGCAACACACTGCCAAGCACGCTGGGCGACAACCGCTCCAATCTGCAGGACAGGGATGACTGGTATACCGACCAGATAATCGGGGATCAGCAGTGGGCCGGCGGCACCTCCGTCCAGCTGGACTGGACCATGCGTTACAATATTTCCGCGGCACCGGTCACCGCCGATCCGAGTCGTTATCTGGTCTTCGGTATGGGGAGCCCGCTGGAGCCGGGCACCTACTATGTGGGGGTTACCCGCCAGAGCGGCAGCAGCGATGCCACCCCTATGAGCTACACCCTGGAGAGCCGCGGTATTGGTCTGCCCGGCAGCAGCTATCCGATTCAGATAACCGACCTTGCTTTCAACGGCGGGAGCGTGGCCGGCAGCGGCCTAGCCCCCCGTGAGGCGGCCTATTACCGGGTGATCGTGCCGGCCGGCGCTGATAGCTGGGTGCTGCAGATGGTGCCGACTGCCGGCGAGGCGCTAATGGCCGTGCGCCATGGTGCGCTCCCCAATATCGGGGCCAGTAGCAACAAGGTCTCCGGCAACCCGACCGGCAGCGCCGGGGCGTTACGCAACAAGAGCGGCGCTGAATATTTCTACAAGTATGCCACCACCGGTCAGACAGCCATCAACGCCGGCGAGTATTACGTCGCCGTGGTCAGCGAAGGGCAGAATCCGCCCAATGCCAGCACCATCGGCAGCGGTACGGTCAGCTACACATTGAGCAGTGTCGGCACCATGCCGGTGGCGGCCGCTACCCCCCCGACAACTCTCACAGCTATGGAGCCGGTCTCCTGGAGTGCGCAGTCGGTACCCTACGCTTCGCAAAAGGCTTATCGCCTGCGGATTCCGGCCGGCGTGACCGCTGTCGAGGTCAGGCTCAACAACCGGGGCGGCAATCCGGTCCTGGCAGTTCGTCAGGATGCCGCCGACAGCGGCAGGCTCCCCTTCTGCACAACGACCTCCGGCTGGTACCCCGATGTTGAGGGGGGCTATATCGACAGCTGGCGCAATACAGCCTCGAATCCCTACGGCAGCATCGTCACGATCCCGGCACCGGTGGCTGGTGATTACACGATCCTGATCTTTGCCGATGCCCTCAACAGCACCTTCCCCGATGCGAGCTTTGACCTGGAAGTAGCTGCCGTGGAGCCGGTCGATCTTCCGCCGGGGGTTGACAGCACCGGCAGCATGAATGTTACCAATCAGGACTACCAAAGCTGGCGTTACTTCCGGGTGGTGATCCCGGACGATCCCAACCTGAAGGGATGGGACCTGCGCCTCAAAACAACCGCCGGCAGCCCCCTGATGGTGGTGCGGCGCGACAGTATCCCGACCACCCTGGTGACGACATTGGCCCTGCCTGGTCTTGCCACCTGGGCGTCCGGTTATCAGTGGATGGCAGGAACCTCCACCGGTATCGACTGGACCAGCCGCTACAACATTTCCAATAACCCGGTCACTCCCGATTCGAACCGTTACCTGATCATGGGGATGGGGAGCCCTCTAGTACCGGGCATCTACTATATTGGTGTCACAAGCAGCAGCGGAAATAGTGCCATGTCCTACACGCTGGAGAGCCGTGCCATCGGTATCGGTGCCAGCTACCCGATCCAGGTGGCAGATTTGAACTTCAGTGGCGGTAGCGTAAATGGCACCGGCCTGCCTGCCCGTGAAGTGGGGTGGTACCGGGTGAACGTGCCGGCTGGTGCGACCAGCTGGTCGCTCAACCTGGCGCCGGAAGGAGCTGGAGAGGCCATGCTGGCGGTGCGCCACGGCCGCCTGCCGAACATCAACGCCAGTACAACTACCACCTCGGACAACGCTACAACCTTTGCCGGTATTACCCGGCAGAAGGTCGGCAGTGAGTATTTATACAAATTCGCCCCTGCCGGTCAGGCAACCATAACCGCCGGCGAGTATTACATCGCCGTAATCAGCGAGGGGCTGAGCCCCCCCAATGGCACCACCATAGGCAGCGGCAGCATCAACTACACCCTGAGCAGCATCGGTGAAATGCCGATATCGGACCAAACCGCCACGCCGCTCAATTCCTCCACCCCGCTCAGCTGGGGTGGCCAGACAGTGTTGTACGGCAGCGAAAAGATCTACCGCTTCCGCGTACCGGCCGGCATCGACAGCGCCGAGATCCGGCTGCTCAACAAGAGCGGCAACCCGGTCTTCAGCGTCCGTCGCGACGCTGCCGGCAGCGGCAAGATTCCCAACGTCACCAGCCTGACCAATTATCCCGGTCCCCACGAAGGGGGAGATGCCTACTCATGGCGCAACAATGTCACCTCTCCGGCAATCAATACCGTCACAATCGCCCCGGCAACCGAGGGGGACTACACCATTACCGTCAAGGCCGACTACCTGAACACCACCAATTCGGATGCGACCTACGACCTGGAGGTGGCCGGCAGCGGCGCCGCGATCCTCTCCTTTGCCAACGGAACGCAGAGTGTTGCCGGTCAGGCCTATTCAACCTGGCGCTACTTCATTGTGACGGTGCCGAATGATAACGCTCTCAAAGGGTGGGACCTGCGGCTGAAAGTGACCTCCGGCTCGCCCCAGATGGTGATCCGCCGCGATCAGCTGCCGGCGGCCCTGATAACCACTCCCAACCTCACCAAGGCCGGTGCCTGGACCAGCGGTTCCCAATGGACAGCTCCTCCCCGCGAAGACTGGACCGGCCGCATGTACATAACGTACGCCTCGGAACTGGATAAGAACGGCTATCTGATCACCGGCATGGGGAGTCCGCTGGAGCCGGGCACCTATTACATCGGTGTCACCCGGGCTACCGGCAGCAGCGATACCGCCACTCTGGGATATACCCTGGAGAGCCGCGGTATCGGTCTGGCAGGCAGTAGCTATCCGATCCAGATCACCGACCTGAACTTCAGCGGAGGAAGCGCAAATGCCACCGGCCTGGCTCCCCGTGAGGTGGGGTGGTACCGGGTGACCGTACCAACCGACGCCGCCAGCTGGGCGCTGAACCTGGAGCCGACTCTGGGAGAGGCCATGCTGGCAGTTCGACAGGGGCGGCTGCCGAATATCGATGCCGATAGTGCCACCAGTATCAATAACATGACATCCGATCACCTTTCCGATTTTCGGGGTACAATCCGCCAGTTGCCGGGTCGAGAGGCGCTTTATAAATATGCCCCTGCCGGACAGGCGACACCTACGACCGGGGAGTATTACATCGCCGTGATCAGCGAGGGGCAGAGCCCGTTCAACAACTCCACCATCGGGGTCGGAGCGGTCGACTATACTCTCACTAGCGGCGGCTTGCTGCCGGTAGCGGATGCTACCGTAAACCCGTTGGGGACCGTTTCGCCGGTCAGCTGGACAACCCAGTCGGTGCCGCTGGGTTACCACACAGCCTACCGCTTCAGGGTTCCTGCCGGCCTGACCGCTGTTGAACTCAAACTCAACAACAAGTCAGGCAACCCGGTTATGGCCATCCGCAGGGATGTGGAGGGTGGCGGGCGAATTCCTGATGTCTGGACCAAGATCAAGATTCATGAGGGTGGTGATACCCGCAGCTGGAGCAGCAGGGCGGACAATGTCATCACACTGGGTGGAAGTTTCGTTACCATCCCGTCTCCCGTCGCCGGCGATTACACCGTGCTGGTGGCCGCCGATTCTGAATATATCAACGCCTCAACAACGCTGATGAATACCGCCGGCTTCGACCTGGAGGTACGGGCGCTGACGCCGACCCCGCTGGCAGCGGACGGGGGAGTCGCTGCCAGCGGATCCCTCGACGCCGGCCAGGTGGCGTATTACCAGGTTGAGATCCCGGCTGCCCTCGATGGTCTGTCGCCACTGGGATGGCTGCTCAAGACCACGACTACCAGCGGTGTGGTCACTCTCAGGGTCCGCCAGGGGCAAGTGCCGGGGGATGTTAATACCGGTTCGGTGGTCAGTGCAAACGGGACGGTGGCGGTAGTGCCTCCGGTGCTGACGCCGGGCACATGGTATGTGGAGGTAAAGGGGACCGGTATCACCGCCTACACCCTGTCGAGCAGCCTGGTCACCGACTCACCAGCCAGATACAGTCGCGCCTGGACCATGCCGGCCAGGATCGGCAGCTTTACCCAGCCGGGAGTAGCAGCACCCTTCTTCGGCGATTCGGGTGTTGATGACAGCGGAGCCCCGTTGCCAAGCGACCAGGGTATCGATCTGGAAACCGACGGCTGGCACTACTACCGCATCACCGTGCCGGACAGCAACAGCGGCTTACTGCGCACGGAACTTCTCTCCATCAGCGGGGTTCCCCAGATCTATCTTCGGGCCGGCGCCCTGCCCGGTATCGACCACTATGCCAACCCGGCCGACCCAAATGTGGCACCGGCCCAGGGACAGGCCAACGCCTATGATCGCTCCCAGACCCCGTCCATCCAGCTCGGAAACCGATACAACAATTGGGTGCCGCTGGACAGCCGCACGGAAACCCAGCTGACACCAGGCACCTGGTGGATCGGCATCCGCAGTATCCATTTCAACAGCCGCTACCGTCTGAAGGTTTCGACCGGCGATGTACTTGACGGCAGCGGCCAGCGACTGGACACGGTCGGCTATGTCCAGGATCTGGCCCAGGATGGCGGCAGTCTTACCGACCAGAGTCTGATCGCTGAAGACATGCGTTATTACCGAGTGGCCATCCCCCAGTCATCAACGGTCTCTGCCGGCAGCACTCCACTGGCCTGGAGCATCACCTTGAACCAGACCATTGGCGATGCGGTGGTCTTCATCCGCGACACCCTTCCGCCAGGCCAGGGGAACAACGGTAACTCGGGTACCACAGCGGCCAATTCAGGCTTGCGAAGTACCTATTTCCAGGACTGGTATGACGACAACAATCCTCGAAGCTCCAGCTCACTCTACACGATCATTGATGCCCCCGGCACCGGTGCAGGCAGCACCACAACTACCTACAATCTGCCGCCGGTTGAACCGGGAAAGGTCTATTACCTTGGGGTCTATGCCCGCTCCGATTCCCAGTTCGACATCTCTTCTTCAATCGGCCAGGAGCGTCTGGCTCTTTCGGGTGTGATCCCATTTACCAACGGGGTAGCATCGGACACCCTGGCGGCGGGGGGGCAGATCATCTACCGTATCGATGTGCCTGCCAATGCCACGGTCTGGCAGCACACCGGGTCCAATAACCCCAACATCTGCTTCTACCTGCAAAAGGGCAGCGTCCCGGCGCTGTCCACTGCGGACTATACGCGCTGTGCGTTGAACAGTACCTTGACGCGGGATCTTACCGGCTATCCATGGTTGCCGGGGAATTCTTATTACCTGATGGTTCGTAATATCTCGGCCGGTTCGCTGGCATTCGGTTTTACCATGAGCGGCCAGGTGGCAGCCGGGGATACAACCCTTACTGTGGCGCTGGCCGGCAACGGCAGCGGCGCGGTCAACAGTACCCCCAACGAAATTGCCTGTACCCCGACCTGTTCCTCGACGAAACCGTTTGGATCAACGCTGACGCTTAACGCTGTTCCAGGCATTGATTCACGCTTCAGCAACTGGAGCGGTGATTGTTCTGTCTGCGGTACCACTCCAGATTGTCTGGTGACGTTTGACGCCGCCAAAGCATGTACCGCTAACTTCGAATTGCTGCCGTCGGTCAGCATTGACGGCGACCAGACACCGTACTATGACATCTCAACCGCGATTGCTGCTCCTCAGGCCCAGGCGACCATTCGCGTGCAGGCTGCTCCGGATTTTGTCGAAACCATCACCATGACTAACCCGGTGGAGATATTGCTGAGGGGAGGTTTCACCGATACACTTTTTACCGACATCAACCAGACCGGCTACAGCATCATCAGCGGTTGGCTGAAGATCCGGGCCGGGAAGCTGGTCGCGGAGCGATTGAAGATCAAACCGTAACGTGACTCGGAATTTCGGAACTTGACGGCCCGGAAGAAAATATTTCTCCGGGCCGGCCTCTTGTATTAAAGGAAAACCGCCTTGCCTGCCCCCTGCAATTCTGCTATTACTGTGCGGGTATCAGGAAAGGCGGGGCATGAAGGTTACCATTCTGGGGAGCGGGACATCGACCGGTGTTCCGATGGTGGGCTGCAGCTGTCGCGGGTGCTCTTCGGATGACCCTCGGGACAAGCGTACCCGGGCGTCTCTTCTGATCCGCCACGGGGACTTCACCATTCTGATTGATGCCTCCACCGACCTGCGTTTCCAGGCCCTGCGCGAAGGTGTCGAACGTATCGATGCCGTTCTCTTCACCCATTCCCATGCTGACCATGTCAACGGTATTGACGACCTGCGCGGCTTCCATTTTCTGCATAAGGAAATTGTCCCCTGTTTTGGCTCGCGCACGACACTCGATACACTGCTGACCGGATTCAGCTACATCTTTCACGAGCATGAAGGTTCCGGTTATACCCCGCTGCTCCATCCGCGCGAGGTGACCGGCCCCTTCGAGCTGTTCGGTTTGCAGGTCATTCCGATCCCGCTGGAGCATGGCCGTACGACCGCCCTGGGGTTCCGCATCGGAAATTTTGCCTATCTTACGGACTGCAGCGCCATCCCGGAAACGTCGCTGGAGTTGCTGGCCGGACTGGATGTTCTGGTGATCGATGGCCTGCGCTGGAATCCGCACCCGTTCCATTTCAATATTGAAACGGTTATTGGCGCGACGCTTCCGTTGAAACCGCTTCGCACCGTGCTGACCCATCTGACGCACGACGTACTTTTCAGCGACCGTGACCGGCTGCCGCCCGGTTATGAATTCGCCTGGGATGGCCTGACGCTGGATATTGATGATACAATCGCGCCTGTGGAGGGATGCAATGCATAAGGATATCAGGCTCCATGGACAGACCGGCGGCCAGATCGAATATTTCGCCATGGTGGCTGGCACCGAGGCCTATCAGCGCTATTTTTTCAATATCGTTCAGGATGAGGATCAGCTGCGGATCTTCTCCCCCGGCAACGATTTTATCATCGGTCCGGACGGGATCTCGTACCAAGGCAACGGCGGCTATTTCTGTGAGTACATGTTCGGTGTCGACCAGCCATCATCGGATCTGGTCAAGCCGGATATTATCAACCGCCTTGTGATGTACGGCGCCCGGGCCGACGAAGAGAGCGGAGCGGTGCGTTTCAGCGATCGTACCGCCGGCACCGAGAGCTACGTCAACATCTTCTTCGAGGGGAATGCGGTCTGCAATTACTTCTTTTTTGTGCATTCCAACCTGCTCTCCCGCAAACTAAAAAATCAGCAGGAAGAGCTGGTCAAACGGCTCGGCAAGGTCATCAAGCGCTCGGAAACCGTCGGTGAAGAGCGGGATGACGCCCTGATTGCCGAACTCTTCCCGCTGCTCAAGGATGAATCGGCCCAGTTCTTCTTCATCAAGCTGATCAACCGCTACCACCGCGAATATCGCGACCACTTCCGCCAGTTGTACTTCCGCAACAAAAAGATTTCTGATGAGGATTTTACCGTCCTTACCAATCTGGCAACCAGGCACCAGATCGACCGCTATCAGCAGGAACGTATGCGCATCGATGTCATGTACCGCCATCCGGCCAACAAGCGCATCGTGGACGAGTACCGCAACATTCTGCTGGCCTGCAACGCCAAGAACGAGATCAGCCACCTGGACAATGCCCGCCTGACGCGCCTGAAAACCCTTTCGGTGCGCAACAAGATTCCCGGCGCGCTGTTTTATACCCTGGATGAAATGCTCAAGAAGGGGCGCAATCTGGTCAGCCAGGTGGAGCAGGATTACATCGCCGCCACCCGTGAGGTTCTGGAAGGGATTTTCCTGCGTGAGAAAGACATCGAGAGCCTGATTGACCGTGATGACATGCTCTCGCTGATCAAATCCAAGAAGAAGGCCATGGAGAGCCGTGATCACTCCTTTGATCAGCTGCTGCTGGATGCCAGCAAGATCTGCGATGAAAAGATCCGGGACGGTGCCGATCCGTCGCTGCTGGACGGCTTCTCCTATGTGATCACCTATCTGGACCGCTTTGACAGTGTTTCCAATCTGATCAGCCAGCTGGCGTTCATGGAGAACGTGCGGGTTTCGGAGGAGATGCTGCGCGGCCTGCTGGAGCACCGGGCGGCCTTTAACAATCTCAAGCCGGGTTGCTTTGAAGAGCTGTTCATCCGGGAACTGTTCGAGAATGCCTACCTGGGGCGCTTCGGCCGTCGCAAGGTGAAAACCCTGCTGGATGGCCTGATGGCCATTGAAAAGAATACCGATACGATTGAGGAGCTGACCTTCCGGCTGGTGGAAATCGATCAGGAGGAGCGGGTCTTCAATGTGCTGCTGGAGCATGTGCGCGACCGCATCCGCAATTTCTACTCCAAGATCACGACCAAGGCCGACCAGGAGGCACTGCGCCGCGAGGTGGTGGAGGAACTCAAGACCAAGAAGCGCATCAAAGCTGACATTCCCCCCCACCTGTTTGACGAGGCCATCTTCACGATCAAGACCGAGGCCATGTATCTGCACTCGCTGCTCCCCTCGATCATTGCCGAGCGCGATGTGGCACTGCGGGAGGATTTCCTGGAGAACTCCGGGCTGGACCGCTTCTATGTGGAGGAGCTGGAGAGAGAGTACTTCGAGAAGAACGAACTGGATCTGGAGGGGCTGTATCAGATCAGGAAGGGATTGAGTTAACTCTTTTCCTCGTCAAATACGTTGATTGATACAAAACCCCACCGGGATGCCCGATGGGGTTTTGTTGTTCCTGGGATACACTGTGGGGTTGACTTCACCTGATCCTTATCTGTTCTATCCTCCCGTTGTTTGTGGTGAAGTCAAAAGTCAGTTCAGCCCTGTGTGCATGATTCAGGAGCCTAACATGTTACTTGACGGAGATGTTCTCCACGGTCACCCTGCCTGCGGAAATCACCAGCTTGCCATTCAGAATGCTCATGCCGTTGTTGGACGAATAGTTGGTGTCGTAGCCACCCATGATAAACACGGTTTTCGGTAAGCTGCAGGTCAGGTCTTCCGAGCTGGTAATTCCCCAGGCCAGCAGGATGTTGGTGTCCTGTGCATCGTCATAGGCGGACTGGAACGAACCGAAGTACTGGTCAATGTCCTGATTGTAAACCATATAGGAAGCATCAAGGTCGAATCCTGCCGTTACGGTGCGGTCCAGGCTCATGGTTACCGAACATGTGCCGGTGCCGCTGCACCCCTCGCCGGACCAGCCGCTGAACAGATAACCGAGTTCGGATGTGGCGTTCAGTTTAATGGTCTGAATGCCATTGACCAGATAGGTGCAGGTGAAGCCGCAGTTGATGTCAGGGTCGCCTTCACCCACGGCGTTAATAACCGTACCACCCGAGGGATTCAGGTTAAACACGGTAAGGAGATAACCGCCGCTACCGGTCAGGGTAACCCTGGTCGGCGAGATCGGATCGCTGGATACAATGTTGAGAGTAGCACTGCGGGAGCCGGCAGCATTGGGAGTGAATGTGACCTCCAGGGTACAGGTGGCCTGGGGCGCCAGCGTCGCCGGGCAGTTGTTGGCCGTCAGGGAGAACTCATCTGCATTGGTACCGCTAATCGTCACCGCACCGATCTGGAGATCGCCAGTGGTGGCGTTGCTGTTTTTCAGGGTCAAGAACTGCGGGGTGGAGGGTTGCTGGACCTTGTAAAGGCCGAATGAGACCATGCTTGTTGCCTCGAGGACCGGCAGGGCGCAGGTGGCGGTATAGCGCATGGTTATAGTCGGTGTGTTAGGATCATTGGAAATCAGTCTGAAATCGCCGTAATGACTACCGATATTAAAGGGGGTGTAGGTAATGGTGGCCGTACAGAAGTCCCCGGCAGCAATTGATTTCTGGAAACTGCTGCACGGCCTGGAGCCTCCGGTCGGGCTGATGGTTAAATAGGAATTGGTGGTGATACCGGCAAATGATGAGATGTTGAGGGGCAGGTTGCCATTGTTGGCAATGGTCACAATCTGGGTGATCTGGGTGTATATCTTGGTGCCGCCGATGTTGTACCACTGTGAGGGCACCGTTGATGCCCACGGAGTAACCGACAGGGTCGGGCCGGCGCCACTGCAGAGTGAGCCGCTACCGGTCAGGGTGATGTCTTCCGTGACCTGGGCCATGTCGCCGAAGGTATAGGCGTAGGTGCCATTAAAACCGGGCTGCTTGTTGATGGTAACGTTATTTTTGTCAAGGGTAGTCGCCACCGCGGTTGCCGCGACCGGTGTGACCGGCCTTGAAGTGGAGAAATCAAGACCGCAACCGTAGACAGCGCCGTTCTCATCGGTTTTCAGCACCAGCATATCGCCCGAGGCGTACCTCCCGGTCAGGATGTAGCCGCCATCAGCTGCCTGCAGCACCGAGCGGATGTCGTCGTCAGTGGCACTCCCGTAGGACCTGCGCCAGACGAAGGAGCCGTCGGCGTTCAGCTTCATCAGCCAGGCATCGTTGCCGGTAGATGCGGACAGGGCGGAACCTGCCACGATATAGCCGCCATCAATGGTTTGCTGGATTGATCGGGCCTCACCTGCGCCGTAAACATTCTGCCAGAGGATGTCGCCGGTACTGTCCAGCCTGGCCACCCACGCCCCGGCTGACGGCGACCCCGTGGTGCCGGCGACCACGAAGCCGCCGTCAGTGATCTGCACGATATCCTTGGCAGAATCGTAACCGCTGCCGCCATAGGTTTTCTGCCACTCGATGATGCCGCCGATCTGCAGCTTGATCAACCAGGCATCACTCCCTCCGGCGCCGAAGGAGGTGGTCTCGCCGGCTACAATAGAGCCGCCGTCGCTGGTCATGCGGACCGAGTTGGCGGCATCGCTGCCGTCACCTCCCATGGCAATCTGCCAGCGCGGACTATCCTGAGGGAGTACGGGGTCGACTACGAAGGTCATCTCCCCGATCCAGAGATGCATATTGTTGTTTCCCGATTCCGGGTACTGCACAGACCCCGCCAGGATCACACCGGTCCGGTCAAGATCCAGTCCATTGATCACCCCGTTATACGCGTCGGAAAGGTTGCTCGTATTCAGCGCCTTGGCGCTCAGCAGATTGCCGTCGCCGTCGATCCTGATGATCATCGGGTTATACGAGCTGCTGTAGCCAAGGTATCTTCCCCCGACAATGTAATTGCCGTTATCGTCCTCCCGGATGGTGGTGGCCGCTGACGAGGCCGACCCTTCATAGTGCTTTTTCCAGACTATTTCGCCGGCGGTGTTCAGCTTGATGACGCTGAACAGCCCGGGAGAGGAAAACTCGCCATTCATCTGGCCGGCCACGATATAGCCGCCGTCCCTGGTCTGCAAAACGGCGTTGCCGGCATCCTGGTTCATGCTGAAGCTATTGACCCAGTTCGTCACCGTCGGTGGAGTAGTGCTGAATGTGGCCGTCACGGTTATGTCTGTGATCATCGGAACGGTGCAGGACAAGGCCTGGCTGACGCAGCCGCCGCTCCAGCCGGTGAAATAGGAACCGCTGTCGGGGATGGCGCTCAGGGTCACACTTACCACCTCCAGGTACACATTGCTGCACGCGGCGCCGCAGTCGATACCGGCAGCCTGGCTGCGGACCGTGCCGCTGCCGTCGCCCACCTTGTCGATGGTCAGCGTATTGGCGGCGGCATAATCGGCCGGAGAGAACAGACCCAGTGCAAGCAACAGTGCAACGAGCAGAATGGCGTATGGTCTGGGCTGGTCGGATTTCATGGTGGTCTCCTTAATTAAATCAATATTCATGGATAATCATCTATCTGACCCTGATATTCCTGACATTCAGCCTGCCGTCACTGATGTGCAGTGAACCCTGCACCGTGGTGTAGCCTGTGGTTGCCTGGTAGGAACCGTCATTCGGGTCTTTGCCGCCGTCCAGGGTCACTGTGCCGGTCTTGGTGGTGAACAGCAGGTTCTCGTGGAATGTGTGCACATGGGCCAGGATGGTGGAACCGTTACCGGTTGCGCCATAGGCGTCCTGCAGCATGGCGTAGCCGGTTCCCGGTGCCCCGGCCAGGATCGCCTGGTAGTTGGGATCCAGGGTAAGCGAGACGTATCGGTCTCTGTTCATGGTGATGCTGCACGGATTTACTGTGCCGGAGCAGTCACCTTTCCACTCGCTGCTCAGAGAGTTCCAGTCCGGGGTGGCTGACAGATTCACGGTGCTGTCGGCGGGAAAACCTGCCTTGCAGCCGGCGGCGATCCCCTTGATACAGGCGATCCCGCCGGGGGTGCTGTGCACGGAACCGCTGCCGCTGCCACCGAAAGGGCTAATGGTCAGGGCGCGTAGCAGCGAATTTCCGGTAACGGAAAAAATCTGGTCTCCCACAGTGATGGTGCCGGTTCGTGCCAGGTCGGTATTGGCGGCGACCGAATAGGTCATCAGATCATTGCCTTTGCCGCTGCCCGAATTGATTGTGATCCATGGTACATCGCTGGTGGCGATCCAGTTGCAGGTGCGGCTGCCGGACACCATAACGCTGCCTGAACCGCCTGCCGGGGCGAACAGGACGCTTTGCGGCGCTACATGGAATGTGCATGCAAGATAAGAACAGGCCGATTCGACGCTTGCTATAATTGCAGGAGCTGCAACCACGGTGCTGGCATCGGCGTTGGTCAGCGTTCCCAGCTTTTCAGTGACTGTCGGTATTGCAATGGTGGCGCCCGAGGCAAGCACCGAGGCATTGGACGCACCCAGTTGTGAACACCCGGTAAGGTCGCCGCTTGAGTCCAGCTTCAGCATCATGCCATCCTTGATGAGCATATTCGGTGGGGAGGCCATGCCGGCGACAATATAGCCGTTGTCGGTGGTTTGCCGCACAAAGCCGTAATTCTCGCTCCCGGGACCTCCAAATGTTCTTTGCCATTGAGAGGTGCCGTTCTGGCTGATCTTCAGTATCCAGAGATCCAACTCGCCGTTGCCGTATGATGTCGTTGTCCCACCAACGATATAGCCTCCGTCATTGGTCTGCTGGACCGAAAAGGCGACATCTTCACCGGCGCCGCCAACCGTCTTTTGCCATTGGATGTCACCGATCGTGTCAAGCTTGAATACCCAGACATCATTCCCGCCATTGCCGAAGGAATCTGTCACCCCTGCCACGATAAAGCTGTTATCGCTGGTCTGCTGGACCGAGGTGGCCATGTCGGTGCCTGTCCCGCCGTAGGTTCTCTGCCAGACCAGGTGTCCGTTGGATGAGAGCTTCAGTACCCAGGCCTTGCCGCCGCCCGTGTGCTGCAAATCATAGACCCCTGCCACGATGTACCCGTTATCCGCGGTCTGGTAAACGGAACGAGCCATGTCGTAGCCGGCGCCGCCGATAATGTTCTGCCAGGAGACCACGCCGGTGGCGTCCAGTTTCAGGATCCAGGTGTCATAGCCCACCGTGTCATTGGATGAGATGTTCCCTGCCACGATGTAACCGCCATCGCCCGTCTGCTGAATGGCATAGGCCGATGCCTCGGCAGCCCCGCCATAGGTCTTCTGCCAGGTAATGTTACCTATCTGGTCCAGCTTCATCACCCAGGCGGTGCTGTTTGTCTGGCCTGCGAGCGTAGTTCCGCCGGTTACGATGTAGCCGCCATCCATGGTCTGCCGGATGCTGCTGGCTGCATCGAAAGACCCGAATGCATAGGTTCTGTTCCATTGTATGATGCCGCCCGGGTCGAGTTTCATCACCCAGGCATGCCTGCTTGAGGAGCCGGCCTTGGTCGTTCCGGCTACAATGTAGCCGCCGTCCATGGTCTGCTGTGTTGAATAGAGACCGTCTTCCTCCGATCCATTGTAGGCTTTTGCCCATTGGCCGGAGTAGTCGCAATATGTGTGCGGAACGGCGGTCGAGGTTGTCTGGTATGGCGCAAGAAAGCCGGGAACCGGGTTGACCGCAACCGGGGCCGTTGCAGTTGCGGCGTCAGTCGCCATAGTGTCGACGCCGGCTGCCGTGGACGGTTTTCCGATCAGGCATCCGGTAAGATTACCGCTGCTGTCGAGTTTCAGTACCCAGGCATCGCTGTCGCCGGAAGCGGTCGTCGTGGTTGAACCTGCAACAATGTAGCCGCCATCGACGGTCTGCTGGACAGCGTTGGCCATTTCATCATTCAAGCTGCCGTAGGTCTTCTGCCATTGAATCTCGCCATCTCCATCGAGCCTCAGCAGCCAGGCGTCGATTCCTCTGACCTCGATGAACCCGCCGGTCTGCCCGGCGACAATAAAACCGCCGTCACTGGACTGCCTGACGGCATTGGCCGCAGAATCGGTGGTTGAGCCGAACGATTTCTGCCAGACCGTGTCCCCGGCTGCGGTCAGTCTTAGTACCCACGCATCGGTGAATCCCAGGGCGTTGAATTGGTAGCCGGCGACGATGTAGCCGCCATCGCTGGTCTGCATGACGGAGGATGCGCCATGTTCGCCCGGACCGAAGGCCCTCTGCCAGGTGACGGCACCGTTGGAGTCCAGTTTCACTACCCAGAGGTCTATGGAACCGTTGCCGAAGAACTGGGTTTTTCCAGCCATGATGTATCCGCCGTCTACTGTCTGCTGCACCGAGGCGGCGCTATCACTGCCGGCGCCGCCGTAGCGGTTCTGCCAGACAATGTTGCCGAGGCTGTCCAGTTTGAGCAGCCAGGCATCGGTCACGTCGGAACCGTATGTCCCCGCGGCAATGCAGCCGCCATCGCTGGTCTGCTGGATCGAGTTGATGACGCTGCTGTCGCCTCCGGCCAAGGTTTTATGCCAGGTGACGCCGCCGGCATGGTCCAGCTTGGCGATCCAGGCCTCGCTGGCCACAGCATCCATCAGGGCAGTCTTTCCGCCGACCCAGATCGCCGTGCTGTCGGCGTGCACCGAGGTAGCCCGGTCTTCATAGGATCCGCCGAAGGCCTTCTGCCACAGGATGCCGCCGTGCTGGTCAAGCTTCACCACCCAGGCGTCGGTTCCGCCCGAACCGTATGAGGTTGTCTCGCCGGCAATGACATAGCCGCCGTCAAAGGTTGGCTGAACCGCATTGGCGCGGTCATTGCCCGAACCGCCGTAGCTTTTGAACCACTGTCCGGAAAAATGACAGGATGTCTGCGGAACAGTACCGGAAATCTGTGCCTGCGGGGACCAGGCCTGCGCCGTTACAGGCGGAGAAGCGGCGGTGGCGGTGGATACCGTTCCGATTGCTGTGCTGGCGTCAACGGTGGCATTGGGCGGAAAACCGCTGGCGATATTCGGGCAGCCGGTGACGTTGCCATTGGCATCGATCTTTATCACCAGGGCGTCGAGCATGGTTGAGCCGTAAAACGAATGCGTCGAGCCGGCCACGACGTAGCCGCCATCGAAAGTCGGCTGAATCGAAAGCCCCTTGTCGCTGTCCGTATAGTCGCTCCAATACACCCTCTGCCATTGAATGGTGCCGGTGACGTCGAGCTTCAACAGCCAGACATCCTCGGAGCCATCACCATAGTCAAAGGTGCTTCCCACCATGACGTAGCCGTTATCCGGGGTCCGCCTGATGGCGCTGGCGCTGTCCTGATCCCCTTCACCATAGGTCTTTTGCCATACGACGGTACCGCCGGTATCCATTTTTACCAGCCAGGCATCGGAACCGCCGCTGCCGAAGGATTGGGTCATGCCGGCTGCAAGGTACCCGCCAGTGACTTCAAGTACCGAATTGAAAACGTCGGCCTGGCCACCGCCATAGGTTTTCTGCCAGGTCACGCCACCATTGGCATCGAGTTTCAGGAGCCAGGCATCGCTCCCGCCCTGGCCGGAGGAATCGGTCTGCCCCGCTACAATGTAGTCTCCATCGGAGGTTTGCGTGATTGAGGCGGTGCTGTCGCTGCCGGTTCCGCCGTAGGTTTTTTGCCAGGTGACCGCGCCATTGCCGTCCAGCTTCATCACCCAGGCATCGCTGGTGGTCGCTGGTGAGGTGACGGCTTTGCCGGCAACGATGCAGCCGCCGCCATTGCCCCTGTCGAGTGTTGCACGGACGGTTGCAGCGTTCGTATGCAACGTTTCGCCGCCAAAGGCTTTCGACCAGACGACCGCACCGCTGGTATCCAGCTTCATGACCCAGGCTGTATCCGTGTTGTTCTGAATCGAATGGGTATGGCCGGCAACGAAATAACCGCCGGTGGCCACGCCGATCGAGTTGGCATAGTCGTTATCCGTTCCGCCGTAGGTTATTTGCCAGCTGACCGCGCCGTCTGCATCCAGTTTCATTACCCAGGCGTCGAACCCGCCCTGGCCATAGGAGTTGGTGTATCCCGCCACGATGAACCCGCCGTCCTGTGTTGGCAGAACCTCGGTGGCGTAATCACTGCCGACTCCGCCGTAGGTGCTGACCCACTGGGCAGCATGGGCAGACGCACTACAGATGAGCGCGCTACAGAGCACAAATGCCAGTATCAGCATCCTGATGCTGGCCGAATTGTCTGGTCGCATGGTTTTCCTCCCTGGAAACTTCAAATTGTTACGGCAGTTTCACTGCTCCGCTGCGGATCATGCCGAAAACCTTCCCCAGCACCTTTGCCTCGTCCGAATCCATTCCTTCCATCCGCACGAAACCCTCATTCGCTTTCCGGTACATCTGCGCGCCGGCCGGTTCGCCCTTCGGCTGCACCAGCAGCATGCGCATGGAGCCGTGGATGATCTCCGACTGGATAACGGTTTTGGTGGTGAAATACTCCTCCATGGTCTTCCGGAAATCCGCATCACCGAGGCGCTCCTGGTAGCTGGTCCACATCTCTTTGGTTTTGGCCGGATCGCTGGTGAGCCGGCTGGCCTTTTCGATGTCTCCTGTGGCCAGCAGGCCGTGATAGAGAAGCGAACAGCCGACGGCGCTCAGACGATCCCCCGCCTCTCTGGCCTTGGCCGTGACCGGTCCGGCGGTAGCCTTCAGGTTTGGAACTGCAACCGTCATGCAACCATTGCCAGCAATATGGTTGTTACCATTTTTCCGCATTTCATACGTTTCCCCATTTTTATTAACTTGTTGAATTATTTAACACTTTTTAATGCAGTCCGGTTATCGGAAGACGCTGCGGGACATCAATAATCAGCCTGTCCCCTTATAGTTCTCCAAAACTTCTACGGAACCTCATCTGTTTACCGGATAACAAGATATCTTGCGTTCACTCGCCCCCTGCTGATGGTAAGGCCGGGAAAGACCGAAGGGGTGCTCGTGGGATTCGCAAAACTGTTCTCGTAACCACCCTGAAGAGTGAAGGCGACGTTGTCGGCCCGGTTGAAGTTTGCAAGACTGGTAATGGCGGTAGACCTGACCCTGATCATGCCGTTGTTCTGCACAGCAGCATACGCGTCATCAATGGTCGCGTAACAGGTGCCGCCAACCATGAAGCCGCACAAGTCTACGGTCCATGAAAAGCTGGCTGGAGCGCCGAAGGTCAGGGTCTTACTGTCGAAAGCCTTGACTCTTAGGGTGTGACTGCCGTCAAAGGTACTGTAATTGAACGGGCTCGAGCATGAGGTAAATCCTACCCCGTCAATTTCGCAGCTAAAGGTTGAATTCAGCTGATCGGACACGAAAGTAAATGCGCCTGTGCTGGATGTTGAAATTAGAGCGGGGGTGGAGGTAAAAAAGACTGACGGAAGTGTGTAGGTGTGAATTGGCTGTGTCTCCGTGGGGTTACTTTTGTCGATGTATGTATTGTCCCCCAGCTGACCGTCATTGTTTTGTCCCCAGGTTCGGACAGTGCCGTCGCTTAAAAGAGCCATGCTGTTATTGACACTGGCGGCAATGGCAACTACGCCGGTCAGAGGGGTGCCAAGAGCGCCAGCGTACTTGACCTGCACCGGCAGGAATCTGGAAGTTGTTGATCCGTCCCCTAGCTGGCCGCTGATATTGTATCCCCAAGCCCATACCGTGCCGTCGTTTAACAGCGCCAGCGAATGGTTTGAACCGGCTGCAATGGCTCGCACCCCGGAAAGGTATCCCCGCCCAGTCTCCACCTGAATTGCGCTGCTCCGGTTGGTGAGTGTATTATCTCCAAGCTGGCCACTCGAGTTGTTGCCCCAGGCCCGGACCGAACCATCACTCAAAAGGGCCAGTGAATGGTTGTAACCTGCGGCAACTGCGACCACCTGCCGTTGAGGAACAAGCATTGAGAGATTACCTGTATACTTCAGTTGTTTGGGCGCAGTAGTGGAGTTGGTGACCGTGCCGTCTCCCAGTTGACCATACTGATTGTCCCCCCAGGTTCTGACTGTGCCGTCACTCAGTAGTGCCACAGCATGATTTCCACCGGCGTCAAGCGCGGAGACGCCTTCGAGCTGTCCGTTCCAGGATTGCACTGGCGAAGTGCTGCCTGTGGTGGTTCCATCCCCCAGCTGGCCGCGAAAATTATCTCCCCACCCCCATACTGTGCCCTCTCTCTTGAGAGCCAACGAAAACTCACCGGTGGCGGCTACAGACTTGACCCCGAAAAAGGGTAATATCCCCAGCCAGACGTATCCGGGTGTGTTTCGACTGGTGTAGTCTCCGGTCCCCAACTGGCCTTTTGTATTGTCACCCCAGCTGTATATCGTGCCTTTACTGGAAAGGGCCAGCGTGTTCCAGAGCCCTGCTGTTGGAGAGGTAATTCCGGCAAGCCCGGTTCCAGCAGCGGTTCTGTCCGGGAAGGAGTTGTCTAAATAGCTGTCATTACCGAGCTGGCCGTACAGGTTGTCGCCCCAGGTCCAGACGGTCCCATCACTTTCCACAGCCGTCGAGTGAGATGCTCCGGCGGCAATGGCGGTGATCTTGCCGAAGGTGCGGCCGGTAATTATTGCCGGGGTATGGCGTTCAATAACAGTGCCGTCTCCCAGTTGACCGATGTTGTTGTACCCCCATGAATAAACCTTGCTGTCAGCTGTTATGGCAGCGGTATACAGAGAACCGCATGCAATCTCTATGCTCTTGTCAGGACTGGATAGTGGCACTGGGGTGAGGCGCTCAGTAGTAGAACCATCCCCCAGCTGGCCACGATTGTTGGCTCCCCATCCAAATGGGGTGCCTCCGAAAATGGCAAATGAGTGCGAATCCCCTGCGGCAATGGCATTCACAAACTCAAGACCTGATACCGATACAGGAGCCGGGCGATCAATCCTGCTGCCGTCTCCCAACTGGCCCGAGGCGTTATAACCCCAAGATTTAACGGTACCGTCAGATAACAACGCCAGGGAATGGAACTTACCAGCAGAAATCTTGATTGCACCTGTGAGCAAACCGTTTCCGTCAATCCCTTTTACCAGTGCCGGAGTGTAACGGCCGCTTAAGTCACCGAATGTATTGTCTCCCAGTTGACCGTGTAAATTAAATCCCCAGGCCCAGACAGTACCGTCACTCTTCAACGCCATTGAATGTTGATAGCCGGTTGCGATTGCTGTTATGTCCGTAAGGCCGGTAACCTGGATTGGATGGGTGCTAAAGGGTGTTTGAGAGAAATCAGTCCCAAGTACACCGTAGCCATTTTCTCCCCAACCCCAGACCGTACCATCGCTTTTTAACGCCAAGGTGTACATTCCGCCACCCGCTATGGCCACGACATCCTCCATGTATCCGGTTCCACTACTGTCCCTAACTTGAACCGGTGTGGGGCTGTTGTTAGGGCTATTCTCATTTCCCAGCTCACCGTATTTATTGTCCCCCCAAGCCCAGACCGTACCATCGTTCTTCAGGGCCACAGAGAATAAATCCCCTGCGGCAACAGACATCACCCCCTGTAGATGTCCGACACCACCGCTACCTAATACCTGCACCGGAAAATTGCGATGACTTGTACCGCCGTCTCCTAACTGGCCGTATTCGTTATTTCCCCAGGTCCAGACCGTACCATCACTGTCAAGAAGCACTGTGTGACTGATTTTCACCGATAGCTGCTGCCCGGCAGTTGCTTCAGCAACCATTGTCACAATAGCCACGGCATAGAAAACGAGGAACACAGAGAGAAATTTAGCATACGATAATTTCATAATGATTCTTCCTTTAACAGTGTCAGGCTTTGTGGGGACGTTTTTTGGCTGTTTTACGGGTCTTCGCGGGTTTGTTTACAGTGTTCAGGATGTTCCAGAGATCTTCGAGGGTTGAAAACGGTCTATGTTCCTCGTTCCCCACCGTCTCCACCAATCCTACCATTTGGCGCGTGTCGGTCTCTTCCCTGCGGTACACCCTTACTACATAGCTGTCACTGCAATTGTACATGGCAGTTGCCTTTCTCCGCTGAACCCGGATCGCATTCGGAATAGTTCATGCGTTCTGATGGACGGTGTATCTGGATTAGGATATTACAACAGGGAAGGTAACAAACCGGTAACAAAGAGAATAAATATCAGTGGGATGAGATTGAGGTAATACGTAAAATTACAGTAAGTTAGATATGGGTATCAGGGGCTGTGGGGAGGGTAATATAATTTGCAATTATCTTCGCAGTTCGGCGTACAGCTCTTCTGTTCTCGGGGAGGGCTTGATCTTGAGATGAACGGAAAGCTCGGCTTGGCAGCGATCGTAGAGTGCCAGCGCCTCGGTGCGCTGTCCCAATTGGCTGTGACAGACCATGAGCCGCTGGTAGAACTCTTCCTGCAGAGGGTCTACGTCAAGCCCTTGCCGGTATAAAGCAACGGCCGAGTTCCATTTTCCTTTTTCCTCATGGTGTTTCCCGGCGATTATCGTAAGCCGGAGAAGCTTGGTCCTGAGCCGCTCCCGCTGCGAAACCGTCCAAGGCTGGTCAATGTCTCCGGGCAGGAATGGCCCGGCGTAGAGTCCCAGCGCCTTGTTGGTCAGCTCAATGGCCCGTCTGGCCTCCTTGCCGCTGTTACCCGCGTCGCGATTGTTGCGCCATATTTCGGAGGCGCTGTCGCACAGCCGCTCGAAGTCCCACACATCCACCCATAACAACCGCCGGTTGAGGGTCAGGGTTCCATCCTGGAGCTGGATCGCCTCGTCAGGCAGGAGCTTCCGTAAGCGGGAGAGAGTCATTTTGAAAGAATTGTGGGCGTCATCGCCATCGGCATCGGGCCAGAGCAGGTTGGTCACCTGTACCTGCCGGATCGCGGTGCCACCCAGGGCGACAAGCGCCTTAAGCATTTCCAGAAGTTTGCGCTTGCCGGAGAAATCGACCGGTTTTCCATCCAGCAGCAGTTCAAAGCACCCCATGCTGTTCAGTTGCAGGGGCCAGGGCCAGGCATCGAGCGACGTAAAGGAGTCGGGAGGTGTCAGGCGATGATTCCTGATCATCTCGCGGGTATACTCGACTTCGATGCCTGCTGCCAGTGCATGGGCACAGAGCGAGCTCATAGCGCCGGGATGCCACCACATGTTGACAGTGCGGAAGCCGGCCTTGCGGCCGGTTGTCATGGCCTCTCCCAGAAAATCGAGTCCTTTTTTGGCAGCGCCTTGTTCATAGGCGTGGAGGGCGGCGATCAGGAGCCAATGGAAGCGCATGGCGATGCTTCCGGTGGGGGCGATGAGTTTTTCGGCGTAGTCCAGGGCGGCCTGCGATTCTTGGATATCACCATTGGCGAGCAGGGCGTGGGCCCCGATTATGCGGGATGATATTTCGGTAAACAGGTAGCCGGCTTCCGTGGCGATGCGCACCGCCGAGGCGGCATGGCTGATCGCCTGGTCCATCTCCCCCAGCAGAAGACTGTACCAGGTCATCTCATAGTGGTAGAGGGAATAGGAGTGGGGCCGCGATGGATCGAGCACGGCCTGGAATTTTTCGATGCAGCCGCGCGCCTGTTCCAGGTCTCCCTTGTACAGGAATACGTTCGCCATTATGGCGGAGAACAGATGATCCAGGACATGGATGCCGTTATCCCGTGCCATGGCCAGCCCGGCTTCCAAGGTTTGCAGCGCTTTGTCGAAGCCGGCGTCCGCTGTAAGGATCACAGCCGTATCGACCCACAGTGAGGTAAGCCGGAAGAGCGGGGAAACGGCCGGCAGATGTGCGAGGTGCGAGGCCTCATGTGCCAGGCTGCAACTCCTGGAAAGATCTCCCATCCAGCCGTAGTAGTTCTGGGCGAGGAGGAGTCCCTGAAACTGAAGGTTGAGGTCGCTGCTTGCCCGCGTTAGTTCGAGAGAACGCGCCATGCCGGTTGCGACATCATCGCGGTAGGGTTGGCGGATTGCCAGGGCGGTGGCCAGGCTCAGGGCTACCCTGGCAGCCATATCCGGCGGCAGAGCCTCCCCTGCATGGGGGAGCGTCTCTTCAAGGCGGGTAATCCAGGTATCCATCGGGCGGTAGTCATCCCAGTTGTGGGCGATGCTGTCGATGGCGCTGGAACAGGAGATCAGCATTCCGACCATGTCTCTATCTGTTTGGAACCCCAGATAGGCCTTTTCCATCAAGGTTCGTGCGGTTGCCGGACTGTAGGTAAGCTGGGAGACTCCGAGCCAGTAATTGAGCCAGGGGGCAGACTCCTTGATCTCTGCCGGTATGCTTGACAGCCAACTGGTAAGTGTCTGCCATCGCCCATGGCCAGCCAGGGTCGGGGCGTGCGTGACTGCCACTCTGCCCAGATTCTCCCAGTCCCCGGCCTGGAGGTACAGCTCAGCGGCGGTCACGTATGCGCCGGACTCTTCAAATAAGGCTGCTGCCTGCCGCTGCATGCCGGATAATTGCTCTGGCGAAAACTGCTGTCCGGCACGATCACGCAGGAACTCCCTGAATAGCGGGTGATACCGGTAACCCCGCTCATAGCGCTGGGTAAAGAGGTGGTTGCGGTGCAGTTTTTCCAGAATAGCACCGGCGGTACTATTCCCGGTCAACTGCTCGGCTATGGCTGGAGTGATCATGTCCAAAAAAGTGGTTCGAAGCAGAAGATCCCTGATTTCATCACTACTACGGTCGAATATTTCACTGGCAAAGTAGGCGAACACCTCGCGGTTGTTGAGAGTTTCCGGAATAGTGTCCGTCAGATTGTATTGAGCCGTCAGCAGCACCAAGCCGGCGGCCCAACCCGAGGTGCGTTGATGCAACTTGCTCATGATTGAATCGTCAGGAAGGGAGTGTCCATGCTGCGTCAGTAGCTCGACGGATTCTTCAGGGGTAAAGCGAATATCGTCCCAGCCCAGTTCCTTCAGGTAGCGGTTGGCCCGTAGGCGAGCTAGTGCCGGTGGCGGTCCGGTCCGGCTCAGGATCAATATCCGGATGCCGTCGGGAACAGCCTCAAGGGCATGCGACAGCATTTCCGGGAACCCGGCACTATCCGGCACGTCCTGGTAGTTGTCAAAAACCATCACGGTATTATCGGACAGACGTTGGAAGAGGGTTTCAAAATAGCGGCGGGCAAAGACCGGGACACCAAGCAGATATTCAGGCGTCAGATGTGGCAGCGGTTTCTTGTAACGCGGCGCGATCTTTTTTGCCGCAATCCCCAGGTAGTGGAAGAATCCGGCCAAATCGCCATCACCCTGGTCCAACTGGTACCAGAGCGAGGATAGTTCGCGGGCATCCAGGTAGCTTGCTGCCAAGGTGGTTTTTCCTGAACCGCCGGGGGCGGTGATCCAGAGCATCGGGTAGGATTTGAACTGGTCCAGAAGGGCAAACAGGCGCTCCCGCGGGGCAACGCCCGATAGTTTTGGACGGGTAATTTTGGCGATGAACGTGGCTGTTTTCATTGCATCACTTTCAATACTAAGTGGTGCCTGTATACGGTGACAGATGGAATGCAAACCTATAGATAACTAACAATAAAAGCAATAATAATTACAGAAAAACCGGCCACAATTGCTGTCGGGCAGGCATTCATGTGCATGATCTGTATTGCAATGTATTGAGACATTACTGCAGACAACATTGACAACCGCCTGGCCGCAATCTACACTCCTGTGTACTAATTTTACTCAGGAGCTTTTTATGCCCACCGATCCGCGCCTGGCGGTCCTGCGCAGCAAGATCACCACCTATGGTAAAGAAAATCAGGGAGAGCTGCTGTACGCTCTGGGGGAAGGTGCCCGGATGCTTTCAGGCTGCCGGCGTGTGCGGATCTATTTGGAGGATCTTACCCGGGGAGTGCTCTCCTGCGTGCATGTTGCCGGAGAAATGACGGAGGATGTCAGTGAACACAGCTTCCCGATCATCTCCATCGAAACCATCGTCTCCCGGGTCTTTGCCAGCCAGTATCCGGTTGATTTTCGATACGCCAGCGTTCAGCAGGGTTCCGCAGACAGTGAATTTGCCCGGCAGATCGGGGTGCGCGACAGCTACATCATGCCGGTGGTCAGCCTGGGAAAATCCATTGGTGTACTTTGCATCGACAACAGCCACGACGCCAAAGGGCTCGGTTCAAAGATCAAGGCTCTGCTGGTGGAGCTTTCCGCTGAAGTGGCCGACCGTCTGGACCAGGCCCGCATCTACCACCAACAGGTTCAACTGGCGCGCCGTCTGGAGGAGCTCAAGGCCCGTGAGGCGGCCGCCATGATGGTGGCGTCTGCGGTGCGCCTGATCGAGAAGCTTTCACTGGCCTCGGTGCTGGTGCCGGTTCAGAACCGTAATGACGGTGATGTACTGGAGATTCTGTCCAGTTATGCGGAGGATGAGGATCTCAAGACGCAGTATGACCAGCAAGGGGCCATCGACCTGAAGAAGGGGACCTCACTGATCTCCAACTACATCAGCGACCATGCCATCATTTCCGACGAGCGCATGCTCAAGCCGCTCTTCATTTCCGACCTGACTCAGCACAACCTTCAAAAGCGCGCCCTGACCGATACCATGGCCCTGCGTTCACTGTATGTGGTGCCGCGCTATAACCCGGTTACGCGCCGGGTGATCTGCCTGGTGACGTACTACTGCCGCGAGCAGTACCGCTTTTCCGATTTTGAAATGGGTCTGCTGCAGACCCATGCCGAGATGGTGGAACGGGTTATCAGCGAGGTAGCGGGGGAACACCTTGAAATCAGGGTGCTTTCGGAGATTACCGAGCTGCTCAACGAAAGCACCGAAAGCCTGCAGCCGTTTCTGACCAAGGTGCTTTCCAAGGCTACCGAGCTGATCGGGGCCGATACCGGCAGCATCGCCATGGTTACTGAGCGAGACGGCCTTAAATGGCTGGTGGTAGAGGATGAACAGGGCACGATCATCGGTGCCAAGAACAAGGAGTGGCTGAAGAAATACATCCCGCCCTTCCCGGTGGGGGGTGAGGAGCTGACACCGGAGGAGCGCAGCCTGACCGGTTTTGTAGCAGCCACCAAGCAGCCCAAGATCATTGCCCGGGTGGAGGATGAACAGCGGGGAGGCGGCTTCCATCGCTCCATGAGTGACCTGCTGAAGAGCGAGATTGCCGTGCCGGTCGTCTGTGATGAAGACGTGATCGCCGTGATCTGTCTGAACTCCCTGCGCCATGACTACTTCAGCGAGGAGCATCGCCGTATCCTGCAGATCATCGGCTCCCTGACAGCCCGCCACATCTCGGACCTGCAGCGTATCGAAAGCCTGCAGGGCGAGGTCAACCGGCTGACCACGGATGTTGCCTACAAGGATCCCCACGTTTCCTCCTATCGCCTGGGCAACATCATCGGCAACAGCAAGAAATCCCAGGAGGTGGTGGAATTTATCAATACGGTTTCGCCACCGCTTTTCAACCGCATCGTCTACTGGAGTCGCAGTGTCCTGCAGGAGGCGACCATCGGTCTCCCTTCGATCCTGGTCACCGGTCAGACCGGCTCAGGCAAGGAATTCTTTTTCAACAACCTGTATAACAAACTCAATGAGCTGTACCGCCGCGATATCAATCCCGGCGGCGAGCTGCCGGTCAAGAAGAGCAACATCGCCGCCTACGCCGGAGACCTGACCTACTCGGAGTTGTTCGGCCACAAGAAAGGGGCCTTCACCGGGGCCTACAGCGACCGGCGCGGGATTCTGGAGGAGACCAAGGGGGGCATCGTCTTCCTGGATGAGATCGGCGATGCCGACCCTAAAACCCAGGTGCAGCTGCTGCGCTTCCTGGACAACGGCGGCTTCATGCGGCTGGGGGATAACACGGAGCGCTACAGTCGGGTGCTGCTGGTGGCGGCCACCAACAAGAACCTGCAGGAGGAGATCGCATCGGGGCGTTTCCGTGAAGACCTCTACCACCGCCTGTCGGAGCTCTCCATCCGCCTGCCGTCGCTCAACGAGCGCCGCGAGGATATCCCCGACCTGTCGGTTCACTTTCTGGGGAAACTCTACCGCACCTACCGGGGCGAGGACGAACATCCCGAAAAGCCGCCTGCACTGACCTCCGAGGCCAAGGATGTTCTCATGCGCCACAACTACAAGGGCAACATCCGCGAGCTGCGCAGTATCCTGCTGCGGGCGCTGTTCTTCCGCAGCAGAAACGTCATCAATGCCGATTCGATCCGCCAGGCCATCGCCGGTACGGGGGGGGCCGAACCGGCCCTGCAGCTGCCGACGGCCCGCAACCTGGACGAACGCCTGGCGGCGGATATTCTGGAGCGGATTCAGGGCGAGGGGGATTTCTGGAGCGAGGTCTATGAGCCGTTTTCCCACAACGACATCTCGCGGGAAACGGTGCGGCTGGTGATTGATAAAACCCGTGGGCTGGCCGGCAAGACCATGCCGGCGGTGGCGCGGTATCTGAAGGCGCTGGGTGAGGGGCTGGAGCAGGACGAGGAGCAGCGCAGGCTGTTCAAGTTCAAGAATTTCCTCTATAAGACGGTGAAGATTTGAGCTGTGCCACCATGCTGCTGTAGAAAACTGGCAGATCAATGCCTGCCCAAAATTAGCGGTAAGCCGGGAGAATCGAGATGACTGGTACTACTGAACAGCATTCAGGCGAAAATGAGATCCGAACACATTCCTATTGTATATACCTGCACCTGCCAGACGACCGATTGGAGTGTCGTGCCAGTTATATTCCGAATATCCAGGGGGCATTGATAACTCTTGAAGAACTTGTATCAGCCCTGAAGCAATACAATATCTCATACGGAATCAATCATGAAGCGCTTGAAGCCTTTGTGGAACAAACGGCGACCGGTGAAGCACCGAAAAATATGCTTCTGGCGACCGGTGATAAACCGGTCAATGGTGAGGATGAGCACCTCGAATTGTTGGTTACGCCGCCGCAAAAACCGGATCCTGACGTACACTCGAGCGTCGACATGTACCTCGTCCAGACATTCATCAATGTTGCTGCAGAAGATACTATCGCGCGAATTGTTCCAGCAACCGCCGGTATTCCGGGGGTTAACATTCTGGGGCTCCCTGTTCCTCCCCAGCCCGGCAAGCCCATATCAACAAAAATTGGTAAAAACATCAGGAGAACATCCGAGGACAACCTCCTGATTGCTTCAGCTGACGGCCGGGTATGCAGGAGTGTGGCTGAGATATCCGTTGAAGACAAATTCAGTGTCAGGGGAAATGTTGACTTCAGGGTAGGATCAATCAACTTCAACGGTGTCGTTGATGTATCAGGAGATGTTACCGATAATTTCAAGATTACGGCAAGTAAAGGCTTGACTGTTGCCGGTAATATCGGCGCCTGCACTATCCGCTGCGAAGGAGATATAGTCGTCTGTGGTGTTGACGGCGGTGGCAGGGGTACCATCTACTGCGGCGGAACGTTACGTGCAAATTTTCTCCATAACGCAACCGTAGAATGTAGTGGCGACATAATTGTCGGCGTTGAAATTCATAACTGTACCGTAAGGGCGCTCGGCAAAATTACTGTCGATAAGGGAGCAATTTCCGGTGGTACATGCATTGCGCGCGGCGGCGTAGAGGCAAATATCCTCGGGTCATCCTCATATCTTCAAACATTCGTGCATGCAGGTGGTGACTACCGTAAGATCGATGAGATAGAGCGGCTGGAGGCTGAGAGGGACCTGGAGCTGTATCGGGAATCAACGCTGAAGTCTGAAACTGCAATTGCTGAATCACGGGCACGAATTGTTGAACTTGAGGCGAGCATTTCCGCACTTGAGTGCAATCCGGGAGAAAGACAGGATGGAATAAACGGTATGATCAGCATCAAAAGGACAATCTACGACAATGTTCATCTTACAATAGGAAAAACAACCGAGGTTATGAAGGAAATGAAAGGCGGTGCCAGGTCCATCATCGAAAACAGTGTGACCGGTGGATTACGGGTACTGCCGTCAATGGCGAGTCTTACTGTAAATGCGCTGGATATTGAAAGTTCCTTGAATTCTAAAAGTCCAATGGAATAATACTTCCACAGCCCATAGCACGGAATATCGATTTTCCTCAATCAGTTTGAATCAGTACGGCCGCAGCTGCTCGCCGCAGCCGATGTGCCAGTGCAGGTGTTTGGAGGATTGATACTCACCCAGATTGGTGTAAACCCGGCAGGCACCGTGGCTTGCCATGAAATCGGTGGCGATCCGCCTGGCGGCCCGCATCAGTTCCAGCAGAAGTTCATTGTCATCCTCCCCCAGCGAGATCAGGGACTCCACATGCCGTTTGGGAAGCAGCACCACATGCTGTTCCCAGATCGGGTTGGAGTGGTGGAAGGCCAGCACCTGCTGGTTTTCGAAACAGACGTTGACATCAAGCACACCGCTCAGAATCTTGCCGCAGTAGAAATCACATTCCATGCTGCTCACAATTCCCCCGCCAGCTTTTTTTGCACGCTGGCAACCTTCTCTTCCATGGTCTGATTGCGGTCGGTGCGGGTACCCATCTTGATGGTTGTGGTGATGCGCGGGGCCCCCATGCCGTGGACGGTCTCGTGGCAACGCTTGATGGCCGCAAAGACCGCCTCCCACTCGCCTTCAATGTTGGTGCCGTAGGAGTGCAGGGAGGTTTTCAGCCCCGCCTCGGTCAGGACCTTTTCACAGGCTGCAATGTATGTGGAGAGTGATACGCCTACCCCGATGGGAACAATACAGAGATCGACCAGAACGTTCATAACGAGATGCTCCTTGTGAATCAAATATGCCGGGTAAACCAGCGGGCGGCTCGGAATACGATCTCAAAAAGGTCCGGGTCGGCATGGCGCAGCGGGCCACCGTATTCTTCGAAGCCGGAGTAGTCGGAGGGTGCGCATCCGTTTGGAATTTGTGCTTTTCGTTTTTCCCGCTCTATTTCTCGCTCTTTTTCCCGTTGCAGTTGCTGCTCGCGTTCCTGGGCCAGGAGCTTGCCGCCGGCCTTCATCCACTCGAACAGGTGGCGCAGCTCACCGCCATCCAGCCAGACGCCGTGATCCCGGCAGCGATCCACGATGACCCCGCTTTTCGTGCCGAAGTTGACGCGGTGCATGTGGTTGGCACAGACCGGGCATTTGATGTACGTGATGGGTGCGTCGGTCGGTCGCATTCGGTTTTTAATGTCATCCAGCTTGCTGCGGTTGATATCGAAGACGTTGGAGACGGTTGCTTCCAGCAGCGCCTCCAGCTCCTGCGGATCGAAGAACAGCCCCAGGCATTGGTCGCAGCGTTCGATCAGGAAGGTGCCATTGACCTTGAGGTCGATGGTTTTCAGGAGGATATTGCAGCGCGGACATGTCCGGCCCGAATCGATGGCGTGGGTCGTGTAGTGGTGCAGCCCCTTCAGATCCGTATCATTCCGTGATTTGCAGTATTCGCAGATGATCGAGTTGGCCGGAAGGGGGGCTGAACAGTTGGAGCAGAGTGCCATTGTGCCTCCTGTGCATGGGAGTGTACTTTTTTACACGTTCCTGGTGTTACTCATCCTTGAGCGGCACGGCGGCCTCATAATCATCCAGCCGATAGATGCTGGTCCAGGAGAGACTGCAGCGCTGGCAGGAATGAAGCTGGGTCATGGTGCCTTTAACCGCTGCAAGATGGCCGTTCACGACGTCCTTGGTCTGGCACTTGGGGCAGCGCTCGCCGGATTGGCGAATGAAGGTTTCACGGGTGATGTATTCAGGTTTGGAGGCACCGGCCACCTTGACCGCTGCGGCTCCGAAGGCTGCTCCTTCGACGGTTGCCGCTGCTTCCGAGGCCGATGCGTCGCTGATCAGCACCTGAGGTGGCGTGGCATCGCGATACAGGAGTTCCACCGTATAGCCCTTGCTGGTGCGGGTGGCACGGATGCCGAAGGTGGTATCCTTCAGCGGCCCCAGGTTCAGTTCGGTGCATCTGGCCTTCAATGATTTTTCGGTAACCTTCACGTTGTTTCTCCTTTATGGCTATGGCAGGCAATGGGGGGCTGCCGTGGATACATGTGATTTTGAAAGTGCGCAGTATAAAATAAAAAGGTATATACAGCAATCGTTGCGACGCAAAGAGAACAAGTGTCATGTTTCTGTGCAGGGTACGCGGCGGGGTGCAAGGCTCTCTTTTGTAATACGGCGATCTTTCGTTCGTGCCGGAGCGTCTCGAGCCATGAACAGTTATAATCCGGCAACTGATTAAGGACAGTACAGTGGATATTGGAAATTCAATCAAACGACTGAACGATTTCGTTAAAGCATTTTTCATCCAGGGATGGCTACGAAGGTTGAATCTGCAGACACCGGAACAGGTGCGTGCCTATCAGCTGCAGCGGCTTTCCGTGTTGGTGTCATACGCCAGGGACAACTCCCCGTTTTATCGTGAGTTGTATGCCGGTATTGAGCACGGAACGATTGCGTTGAGCGCCCTCCCGGTTATTTCCAAGCAGGACATGATGTCGAACTTCGACCGGTTTGTTACCGATCCGCGTTTGAAACTGGATAACCTCCAGGCCCACATCGATCAGCTCGTCAGCGACGAATATTTCAAAGGTGAATTCAGGGTAACCTCGACCAGCGGGAGTTCCGGATTCAAAGGGGTGTTCGTTTCCAACAGGGCCGAGTGGAGTACTGCCATGGCCGTGTTCCTGCGTTGCGGCAGCTACATTGGAATAAAACCCCGGCTGCCGGACAGACGCAGGGTTACAACCATCGCGGCCGACAACCCGATTCACGTCACATACCGCATGTCGATCAGCAGTGACGTCGGAATCATGAACACACAGAGGCTTGATGCCACCCTTGGTATTGACCGGCTGGTGGCGGCTTTGAACAAATTCAGGCCTGAGTTCCTGTCGAGCTATCCGTCGCTCCTGTCGCTCCTGGCGTGTGAACAGCAGGCCGGCCGGCTCAAGATCAATCCGGAGATGGTCTGGACATTCGGAGAGGTTTGCACGAAGGAGATGAACCGGAACATCAAGGGCACCTGGGGGATACAGCCATTCAACATATATGGCCTGACTGAGTCCGGGACTTCGCTGGGCTGCAGCTGTTCCTGCAACCGGGGAGTACACCTTTTTGAAGACCTGTTCATTGTGGAAGTGGTGGATGATCAAAACAGGCCTGTCCCGGACGGTACCCCGGGGGCAAAGATTCTGCTGACGAACCTTTTCAATTTCACCCAGCCGCTGATTCGCTATGAGGTTTCAGACATTCTGACTGTTTCAACAGAGAAATGCCCGTGCGGGTCGCCCTTCAGGCTGATTTCCAGTATTGACGGCCGCAGCGATGATATTCTTTTCCTTGAGGTCGGGGATGGGCAGACTGTGCCGATTCATCCGATTCACTTCGACACAGCGATGGGACTGGTCAAAGAGGTCAAGCAGTATCAGGTCATACAGAAAGCCGGTGCTCTCCATATTAAACTGGTCCTGGCAGATAATGCCGGCCCGGACGTTGTGCGGAAGGTGACAGATCATCTGAGGTCGAGTCTGAAAGAACGGGGAGGATACTCTCCGGAGATAGCAGTTCTTGTTGTGGATCAGATTGATCGCGATCCGCAGCAGATGGGCAAAGTCAAAATGATCATCCCCTCCGGATGAGCGCCGGGATAATAACTGCAAACCTGATTAGCACTTGATCTTCAGCTTGATGTTTTTAATCCCTTCCCCTTCAAGGGGAGGGGGAATATTGAGGATCTTGCGGAAGATTAGTTCTAATCAGGATATTATTTACTGGTTCAATAACGAGCTTGTTTTCGTTCATCCCGTCGAGTTTATGGTTGAAGGCAATTAAGGGATGTTCGTTATTTTATGGCTTCCTGCCAAGGGCCGCCTGCCTGCCAACGCCCGGTAAAAGCTCTCCCAACTCCGGTCTTTTCTATTGGAGGCATAACAAAACCGGCAATAAAGGTCGCAACCTCTGCCAGTTCCACTTCTACAGTCAGACCTGCCCGATTGAGGAATGCCCGCCACTGCCTGGTTTTCTGAGCGTCTGCAAAGAACTCCGGAGTCAATGCCAGTGGCAGTTCTGCCGGCAACGGCGTATTTCTCCGCTCAAAGGTTCGCGCAAGTGCTGTTGCCAGTGTCATGCCGTCGAAATCGAACTGAGTGCCGAGAACCCACAGATCATGGAAATCCTTCATGCGGCTGTTGGCTATGCCCAGGTGAACCATTGCCTGGAATTTTTCAGCAATTACCGTTTCACGAGGATATACCCTTAGATGCGGAGCGGGGTGATCGAGCAACACCGGGTACTCGGCAGAATCTGCTGAGGGTGTAATTACGTCGCCAAAACCGATATCCACTTGCAGATGAATCCGGGCACCGGCAAGATCGGCATTGAGTTTGAGCCTCGTACCACCATATTCCATCTGGTCCCTGATGTCTTCAGCCTGGACACTGGCCGGATCAAACGTGATCCCGTCATCCGACACTTCTGTTTGGCAGATTGTACGAAAAACCGTTATCAGTGCCTCAATCTCGCTTTCTCCATAACCAAGCAGATCAACGTCCCGTGTCGAACGGTAACTGACAACCCCCCACAATGGAAAAAACATTGCGCCTTTCAGAACAAAGCGTTCCCGATATTCTGACCGCCCCAAGCGATAGAGAAACCTTTCCTGTCCGTAACGAGTGAGCAGCAGATTGAAATCGACCCGCTTTGACCTTGTCTGGTCAAGCAATCGCTGACGAACCGAAGCAGCGATATTTGCACCACGAATTTGTGTCATATGGCCATCGCCTCCATATACGGCATCATGACATTGCTCACCCGACAGACCTTGGCGTAACGCCAGAGATCATCGATCGTGCACCGACCACTTTTCCGACTTTCACGAAGTGCTTCCAGGGCAACGTCCAGCCCGATTTTGTGACGGTATTTGAAACAGTCGGCTACGGTCTTGGCAAGGCAGTAAACTTTTATGTCCACGCCATCCATCCGGTGGGTTTCTACACCATCACTGAGCGCAGGTCCCGAGAATCTGACGAATTTTATTGGCAGGCTGGTTTTGGGGAGATGAGCTTTGACGTCGATAGCCATCCAGACCTCGAATGGCGCTTGTGTTGTCAGATCGTGAAAACGAAGTGCGGAAAGGAGGCAGACCACTCCGTTAGGGATTGCTTTGCCAACCTCGGCCAGAGTCTGATGCTCTGTTACCTGTGCATCAGTAAGTCGATAGATACCGCGACCTACACGTTCGACCACACCCCTCCTGCAAAGGCGGCTGATCTCAACCCGGGGGATTTCATACTGTTCAAGATCCAGAGAGCGTACCACGCTTTGCCTGCCGAATAGATCAAGAAGTCTTTGTTGTGCTGTGAGATTCATGGCAACCGCTTTTCGTTCCAAAGTGTCGGGTTTTATAAATATATACCATGTATTTGGAACAGACAAGCCATATTTAAAATAGTTCATATTCACATAAAAAGGCACGCCAAATGCTATAAATGCGGCACCTGTGAAGACTCGTAAATCAATCCCTCAATCCGCTTTTCTTGAACTTCCTGAGCATTGGCAATGCGCTGTAAGCTGCCTGATTGACATGCTATTTACGTCATTGCAATATTACTTCTGTCCGGAACACCTGATGATGCACAATATCAAATTGGAGAGACACTTCAATGGGAGGAAATACAGCTACCATCAACAAGGATACCAGAGTCAGCCGGGAGCAACTATATGAAGAGGTCTGGGCGGATCCAATGACTACGGTTGCACAGAAATACAAGGTCTCATCGAGCTTCCTGGCCCGCATCTGCACGAGCCTTAACGTTCCGAGGCCACCAAGAGGTAAATAAGATACGGTTTATCAGGGTGGGGAGGCCTGTCGAGATTGGTCCAAAATTGATGACCAACACGATCCTAGTGAATACCACAAAGGATGCGGTAGAGGATGCGGTAAACAAAAGGGAGCTACGACTGTCGTCGCAACTCCCTGTATTTGCTGGTCGGGATGACTAGATTCGAACTATCGAACCCCTGCTCCCGAAGCAGGTAATATAGTATTTAGTGATATTTAATCATGATCGGATTGATTAGCACAAAGCCCTTATTTACTTGACTGCACAACCAATTTGTCTTAAATAATATTCAGAGCTATTAAGCAACATAAATCCTGTTTCGAACATACTAGAGGTTCCACAGGGGTTCCATGAAATTTACCGACCGTTTTCTCCAATCAATCAAGCCGCCTGAAAAAGAGTACTGCATCCGCGAGGGACACGGGTTCACGTTACGTGTCCTCCCATCTGGTGTCAAAACATTCCAGTACATTTATACACTGAACGGCAAGCGCCACCGCATGAACCTCGGACAATATCCTGCAGTAACGCTTGCGGACGCCCGGGAGAAGTTCCGCGCGGCAGCCATCCTGGCCGGCAAAGGTTTAAGCCCGCTTGAGCAGTCTGTTGCAATAGAACCTGAAACTGCTTTGACCATCCAGAAACTGGTAGATGCTTACAAAGAGTTCGTGGAACAACACATGGCAAAATCAACAGCCCGTGAAACTGTTCGCACACTTGATAAATATATCATTCCTTCCTGGAAAGATCGAAATGCACAGGATATACGGCGCAAAGACGCCATAAGCCTGATTGATCCGATTGCAGCCACCGCTCCCGGCCAAGCCCGCGGCGTTATGAAAATTGCCCGTGCCATGTTCAACTATGCCATGGATCGTGAACTGGTGGAAATCAACCCCTTCACACGTCTGCCTGCCGCCGTCCCTTCCATAAAACCGACAAGTACATCAAGAACGTTGTCAGACGACGAAATAAAAACCGTCTGGAATACTATTCATTCGGCAACCCCACCGGGTTCGGCTGAAACCCGCAAGGCACTGCTTCTCATACTGATTACAGCGCAACGCCCAGGCGAGGTAGCAGGGATGGCCTGGAGTGAGATCGACAAGAAGTGGTGGACGATACCGTCAGAACGCATTAAAACCCGCAATCAACGTCAGGAGAGTCACCGGGTATTTCTCGCACCACTTGCTTTGACTGTTGTTGGTAAAAACCCCGGCTACAGTGAGTATGTTTTTCCTGGGCCTGCCATCATCGACCCTGTGGATCAAAAGGCGGTTTTTCCTGCGCTGCAGAGAAAAGCATTGTCTCACATGGTCTGTGACGAGCGAGCGGGCGGGCGGCCAGCAGGTGATGGCAAAAAGACAGAAGCTATGGCCGAATATTTCGGGTTGCCCCGCTGGACTCCGCATGATCTGCGTAGGACGGCAGCCACCAAATTATCTGAACTTGGATGTCCCGATGAGGTCATTGATGCCATACTGAATCACGCCAAGAAAGGTGTCATAGGCATATACAACCGCAACAAATATGACAAGGAAAAACAGAAGTGGCTTGCCACGTGGGCGGAGTATCTCGGGAATCTCGTAAATGCACCGTCAACGGTTGAAAACAGTGAGGATGAATAACTCTAGCTTATGTTGTTATTAATGTTCTGATGATGTATGTAGAATATCTGTTTTCAGTGTAAAACATCAATAACTGGGGCCATATTCTACCTCCATGAGTCGAAACCTCCGTAAATCTATTGCCCCAGATTCACGGGTTCTTATTCATGGCAAAGAATGGATAGTCCGCACCGTAATCCCGTCCAAAGTTGGTGGATGGCAGATCGAGTGTATCGGCGTTTATGAACTGGTGCGTTACCGAGAGTAACTTCATGGATGGCACCTTCCCCGGCGGCCGCAGTGACAAGATCATCCGCGACACCGGCCCCTTCGATCACCGCTGCAACCGTGAAGATGACTATGCTGTCGTCTGGGAGGAGTTCGAGCGCAGGAAAGTTCAATTATAAAAAATGAGCTAAAAGTAAACCTATGATTTACATTTGACGCATATCTTATATAATTATCGACAGGCCGCAACAACGCCAGCTATAAAATAGTGAAGAAATGTCAACTGAGAGTTTACATCTAGGACAAAATCTAAAAGCAGCCCTGTTCTCGCTCCCCAAAGGAATACCGGTAACGACCGGTCAGATGGAGGGCTGGGGCATATCACGGCAGCTGGTGCACCGGTATGTGCAAAGCGGCTGGCTGGAGCCGCTCGGCAGCGGCTATTACCGTCGGCCTGGCGATGAGATAACCCGGGACGGTGCTCTGGCAGCCCTTACCGCGCAGGGAATAGATGTCCATATCGGTGGTAAATCTGCCTTGTCAGAGCAGGGAGTCACCCATTACCTGTCGTTAGGCACCCAGAAACTGTTTCTGTACAGCACCAAGCGCAGGAAACTGCCGGCCTGGTTTACGACTCAGTTCCCCTGTGAATTCCGGATAAACCGCCTGTTCGGGGAAGATAACGGGATGTCAGGCAGGCTGCATGTACAGCGGCGGGATACAAACGACCAGTATTCTCCCAGCGTCTCGGGCCCGGAACGGGCGCTGCTCGAAATGCTTGATGACGTCCCCCACAAGCAGAGCCGCAATGAAGCCATGAAGCTTATGGAGCCGCTTTTCACCCTTCGCGCTAATGTACTGCAGGCGCTTCTGGAGGCATGCACCCGCATCAAGGTAAAGCGGCTGTTCTTTGCCTTGGCACAGGAGCTTAACCTGCCGGTACTGAAAACCCTGGATCGCTCACGCATTAACTTCGGCGCCGAATCCGTCTATATCCGCACCCAGAAAGGGAACTCCCTGATATTGAAGCACCCAGGAAAGGCACCCAATGCATACCCAAAAAAATAGTTGGTGTTAAATTCCAGTAAGTTGCACGGCTAGTTGTAAAAAATCTTAGCGGCATCTCTCTTTTTGCGGCTTCCATGGCACAAGCATTTTAAAGCATCTGTGCTGTCAACTATCTTACGGGTCATCTCCAAGCGTTCCAAGACGGCAGCTTATTGATCTCCACGCTTATCTTCCATGATACTATCTCCACCTCTCCAAAATGTGGTTTAATTCGAAATCCCTTTTACTATAAATCAATCTGAAATAACAACAGTTCACGTTGCTTTTAATGTTCAATTGATGTATTTAATGATTCATGCTCATTTCCCACTACATTGATGGCTTGCTTGCACAAGGAACCTACTGTTTCAGCGGTGTTGAGGCTGCCGAGGCGCTTGGTTCAGGTGTAATCGCGACCCGGGCTGCCTTGCGTCGTCTACGGCATAAAGGGGAGATCGCCATGCCGTTCCGGGGATTTTATGTGATCGTTACCCCTGAACACCGGAAACTGGGATGCCTTCCAGCCAATCAATTCATTCCAGCACTGATGGCCCACCTTGAGGAGCCCTATTACGCCGGACTCCTTACCGCAGCCGAACACCACGGCGCAGCACATCATCGCCCTCAGGCTTTTCAAGTTGTGTTGCAACGTTCTCGACCAGGCATTACCTGCGGCGGAGTGAGGATTGATTTTATCGCACGGAAAAATGTTGCTGTAATGCCTACCCAGGACTTCAAGACCCCTCGCGGCTATTTGAAGGTCTCAACACCTGAAGTCACCGCCTTCGATCTGGCAGGCTATCCACATCATGCCGGGGGGCTGGACAACACGGCTACGGTTTTAGCCGAACTGGCTGAAACCCTTGACGCTGTCAAGCTGGTCAGCATTGCAGAACTGTCACCCGTAGCGTGGTCCCAGCGTCTTGGCTATCTGTTGGAATTGATCGGCGAAGCCGTGATGGCCGAAGGTTTGGCAGAATTTATTGACACCAGGAATCCGGTCACAGTACCGCTTTCTCCGTCACAACATCACAAAGGGGTTCGCCAGAATGCACGCTGGCGGCTGATACCAAATGAAAAGGTAGAACCGGAAGTATGATCCCTCTTGACTACATAACCGCCTGGCGAACCCATGCCCCTTGGCCACAGTTGTCCCAGGTTGAACAGGACCTGATTATCTGCCGTGCCTTGGTGGATCTCTATAGCCATCCACTCCTGGCTGAAAATCTGGCTTTTCGCGGCGGAACGGCATTGTTCAAACTACATCTTTCGCCCGCACGCTATTCAGAAGATATTGACCTCGTACAAATGAAATCCGGACCAATCGGTCCGGTCATGGATGCGGCACAGGAAAAGATCAACCCTTGGCTCGGCATCCCGAAACGGAAGCAGTCAGAGGGGCGTGTGACGCTTATCTGGAGAGTAGAATCGGAAGAAGGCTTACCGCTGCGACTCAAGGTTGAGATCAATTCCAGAGAGCACTTCACAGTGCTCGGGTACAAAAAGTTCCACTTCACGATGGAATCCCGATGGCATACCGGATCAGCATCCATATCAACCTATGGGATTGAGGAACTTCTTGGCACCAAGCTGCGGGCACTCTACCAGCGGAAAAAAGGGCGGGATCTTTTTGACTTGTGGCATGCAGCAGCATCCGTTGATGTCAGCCCGGAGACGATCGTCTCTTGTTTTCTACGGTACCTGGAACATGAAGGACATTCTGTATCACGTGCCGAGTTTGAGATGAACCTGTTTGAAAAACTCAATGACCGGCGTTTTCTTGATGACATGGCCCCACTGCTAACAACAGGAGCGTCTTGGGACTGCAAGGCAGCGGCACAATATGTTTTCAATTCACTGGCTCCATTAATGCCAGGAGATGCCTGGGTTAATACGGAAGAACAGATGCAATCCATAAAGGGTCCGTAAGCTGGTACCGAAATTGTTGCTAATTTGTTGAGGGTGTGGCTGGTTTGATCCAGTGAGATTGAATTTCACGGTACAAGAGGCAATGACTTGATCAACCTGATTCCACCCGGCATATACGAAGCACTCATCGATGAATACCTCCGCGATGCTCTGGCACTGCGACCGGAGTTACGGACCGTTTTTGGCAAAATCGATCCGGAGGAACAGCCAGCAAAGTATGCTTCCTTTGTGGCCAAGGTGTTGGAGCAAGCCCTCCGTGAAGAATCTGACCCGGAGAAACGCCTTGCCCTCTGCAATCATATTCTCGGGCACGTTGCCAACGAACCAGGTCGAGCTCACTTTGACAAGCATCGCCTGATCCATGATCAAAAGCCGATCCTCCTTGAAATCACGCCGCCGCATTATGGTCGGTCAGGTATTTCTCGACCGCACACGTCACTGTCAGAAAGCAGTCTCTTCACCGGTTCTCCCCAGGAACCACAGCTAGGTCATGAATTGCTGGAAGAGATGCGCTCCGCCGATGGAGTGGACATACTCGTTTCCTTTATCAAATGGTCTGGTCTGCGCCTGCTGATGCCGGCCTTTGAGGACCTGCGTGACCGGGATATGCCGGTGCGGCTGATTACCACCTCCTACATGGGGGCCTCTGATGCACCGGCGGTGGAGTGGCTGGCGAAACTGCCCAATGTCCAGGTGCGCGTCTCCTACGACACCGAGAGAACCAGGCTCCATGCCAAGGCGTATCACTTCAAGCGCAACAGTGGATTTTCTACGGCTTACATCGGCTCGGCAAATATGTCCCATGCCGCCATCACCAGTGGCCTGGAATGGAACCTCAAGGTTACTTCCCAGGATATGGGGCACATCCTCGAAAAGTTCTCTGTCGAATTCGAGACCTACTGGAACAGCCGCGAATTCATCCCATTTGATGCCGAGAATCCAACCCTGTTCCGTACTGCCATTGATCGTGCCCGCAATCCCAGGTCAAACGGCCCGGCAGTCTTCTTCGATCTGCGACCGCACCCGTTTCAAGAGCGTATCCTTGAGGCACTTGATCGGGAGCGCACTACCCATGATCGCTGGCGCAACCTGGTGATTGCCGCTACCGGTACCGGCAAAACGGTGGTCGCTGCATTCGACTTCAAACGCTTCTTCGAACAAAAGCACAAGCAGGCTAAGCTTCTCTTCGTGGCCCATCGACAGGAGATTCTCCAGCAAGCCCAAACCACCTTTGCCAATGTCCTCCGTGACCAGAACTTCGGTGAACTGCTGGTCGGCCAGTTTCAGGCCAACCGCATGGAACACCTCTTCTGCTCCGTCGGCATGCTGACCAGCCGCCGACTCTGGGAGCAGGTGGGGAGCGGGTTCTATGATTACATTGTGGTTGACGAGGCCCACCACGGTACCGCTTCCAGCTATCGGCCGCTCTTCGACCACTTTACGCCGCAGATTCTCCTCGGACTGACAGCCACCCCGGAGCGGATGGATGGTGACAACGTGGCTGCCGACTTTGGCAACCGCTTTGCCGCCGAGATTCGACTCCCGGAAGCACTGGAGGAAAAGCTCCTCTGCCCCTTTCACTATTTCGGGGTTGCCGACCCGATCGCCATCAACGGGGAGCAGTTCTGGCGGAACGGCAAGTACGATGCCTCAGCCCTGGAGAACGTCTATGTGCTGGATAACGTCCGCGCCAAGCAGCGCATCGATGCCATTGTTGCGGCTCTCCACCGTTACGAGCCCGATCTTACCGCCATCAAGGGGATCGGTTTCTGTGTTTCCATCAAGCATGCCGAATTCATGGCAGATACCTTCGCCACTCTGGGAATCCCTGCCGCTGCCTTTGTTTCCGGGATAGACGGTGATCGTTGCAGCGAGCTACTGGCTGACCTGAAAAACGGCCGGCTCACCTTCCTCTTTACCGTGGACAAACTGAGTGAAGGGGTGGACGTCCCGGAGATCAACACGGTGCTGTTCCTCCGCCCCACCGAGAGCCTGACCGTCTTCCTCCAGCAGCTCGGGCGCGGCCTGCGCCATGCACCGGACAAGGATTGCCTCACTGTGCTCGACTTCGTCGGCCAGACCCACCGCCGTTACCGGGTGGACACCAAGCTGAAAGCACTTCTCCCCCGACACCGCTTTTCCATCGACAAGGAAGTGGAGCAGGATTTCCCCCACCTTCCGGCCGGTTGCTCCATTCAGCTCGACCGCCTCTCCCGGCAGTACGTGTTGGAGAACATCAGGGAGAACCTGGGCCGCCTGGCCGTGCAGGTGCCCGACAGGTTGCAGACTTTCACCAGCGAAAGCGGCCTGGAGCTGAACTTCGGCAATTTCATCCGCTACCACGATTACGAGCCGGAGGTGTTGCTGGCCAAGGAGTCTTGGTCAGAGTGGAAAGCCAAGGCACTGTTGGGACCAATTCCCATGGACCCGGATCTGGTGCGGCTCAAGAAGATCTTGCTGCGCGCCACATTTATCAACGGTCCGCAGGAAGTTGCCCTGTTGCGGCAGGTTCTTGCCAAGGTTGCCCAGGGTAACGTTGACGAGGCGCTAACGCTGGCAGCGGATGCCGTCATGTCGGTCTACTACCGACTCTGGGGCGATAAAGGGAGCAATCTCGGTATTACCTCTCTGGACGATGCCTTCCTTCGCCTAGCACGCAATCCGTCGATCTTGGCTGATCTGGACGAAATCCTGGCCTGGTCGCAGGATACCACTGAGGTCAGCGGCCTAGTTCCGCTGCTCCCCTTTGCCTGCCCGCTGGAACTTCATGCCCATTATGGCGGCAAGGAGATTCAGGCGGTCTTTGGCCGGGCAAATCTGGAGACAGCCGGGATGAGAGGCGTGGGCTCGTTTCATTTCGCGGATGTAAAGACCTATGTGCTGCTGGTCACCTTTCAGAAGACCGAAAAGGAGTTCTCACCGAGCACCATGTATGCCGATTACCCCATCAGCAGGGATCTCATGCACTGGGAGTCACAGGCAAATACCGCGCAGCATCACACTGATGGGCAGAACCTGATTCACCATCAGGAGCGGGGTTACACGATCCTGGCCTTTGCTCGTGACCAGAAAAAGCGGAACAACGTCACGGTGCCGTTTACCTATCTGGGGCCGGTAGATATGGTCAGTTACGAGAGTGACCGGCCGATCAAGATGGTGTGGCGGCTCAGGCATCCGATGCCGGTGGAGATGTTTGAGGATAATCGGCGGGGTGGGTAAATTATCAACAAATTGGGATACCAAATGGAAAAAGTTTTTCAGCCATTAGACCATGACAAAACTCGTGAAGCGACTTCGTCTATACGTGGATATGTGTATCAAGCATACCAGAGCATTTTTGCGTGGATGCGGCTTAAGGAAGATGAGTTGTTGTTTTTGGAAGCAGCGGAAGATTTCGACGTTCACGAACCAGAATTTGTTACGGTAACTCAAGTTAAGGACACATCAGGAAGTGGGTCAATAACTCTTCGTAGTGAGGACGTAATTGAGGCCATCAACAATTACTGGCGACATAAGAACAGTAATCCAGAAAGACTAATATTATTCAGATTTCTGTCGACTTCAGAACCTGGGCAAGAGAAAGGGATAAAGTTCGGTGATGTCGGGAAGGGGATTGAATACTGGAAATTAGCCTCAAGAAACGAACATTATGAAGTTAAACCACTGAAAGATTTTTTGTTAACTCTTTCCTTGGATGAAACATTGAAAGAGTTCTTGAAAGATTCTGATGATACTGCAATTCGTAGTCAAATATTATCGAAAATTCAGTGGGATACCGGCAGGAATCTAATAGATGGGCTTGTAGTCAGTATAGAAGAACGGCTTATTTCTCACGGTGATAAAAAAGGGGTAGACTCCTTTAACTCGAAAAAAGCTCTCGGGTATCTTCTGCAAAAAGTTACTGATTTGCTAGCCACCGCTGGTGATAGGCGTCTGAACTATTCAGATTTCTGTCAGGCTTTTGATGAAGCAACGATGGAGGTGATGCCGAAGGGTGAGGCACTCATACTCAGAAGCATGTTGAACCAATTAAACCCATTAGCCAAAGCTTCCAGTGTTGCTTCAACAAATCAAACTCTTCAAGTTTTAGAAGGACCTCTTCCATTGGTTAGAGGGGCAACGTCGCGAGATGATGTTGTTACCAATTACGAGTCAATCCTACGGAATCATGGTGCAATTATCCTGCGTGGCAGTACAGGTCTAGGTAAAACGTCACTAGCACGATTAGTAACTGATCGAATCTGTGGCGAATGGGCTTGGGCTGGTTTTCGCGGTCGGTCACCGATACATATTGCTGACCTTTTTAAACGTGCTGCTGTTGAAATTAGGAATCTTGGGATAACTCCTCAGGTTGTCCTAGACGATCTCGATTTTGGCGGACTTGCAAAGTTTGAGAAAGAGTTACTTGCACTTGCTTTTACAGTTCTGAATGCCGGAGGGCATGTCATTTTGACGGGGCCATCCATGTGTCCTCCTGATTTTCTCAATAAGCTTTGGCTTCCGACTGAGTGCGACCAAGTTGTACCCTATCTAGATGAGAAGGAAATCGCAGGGATTGCATGTTTTCACGGCCTTGCAGACAGGCATAAACTGCATCAATGGAGTCGTGCGATTCAGATGACGACACAAGGGCATCCGCAACTTGTCCATGCTCGTATAAAAAATCTTGAGAGCAAGGGTTGGCCTCCCATTGAGGAAATGACTTGGCTGTATGACAAGTCAGACCTTCTGCCGGAACGGGAAGCTACACGTCGGAGGCTTTCCGATGAAATACCGTCCGACGGGGCGCGGTTGCTCGCTTATAGGCTTAGCCTGATATCGGAAAAATTCACTCGAACAACCGCTCTTAAATTAGCCGAACTTCCACCGCCCATCACTCTTCCTGGTGAAAACTTTGATTTGCTAGTAGGCCCTTGGATAGAGAATATTGGACAGGATACCTATCGTGTATCTCCAATACTTGCCGACCAAGGAAAAGATGTGCTTGCCGTTGCTGAAGCTAATACCGTCCATGAAGCAATTGCATTAGAACTGCTAAGCAGGAAGATTCTTGCGCCTTCTGACGTAGGCACCATATTGACTCACGCACTAATATCAAGGTCTGAAAAAGCACTTGTATTTTTGACTAAAGGCATAATGACGGCAGACAGAGAGATTTGGGAAGCATTGGGTGATGCGGTGTTTTGGTTCCCATCGATGGCACTTGAGCCTGGCCAGCACATTTTTCAAGAAAACTTGTTTATCGATTTTATGCTGAGACTTTCTCAATTCAGGATCGCTGCCACTAGTAAACAAGCTGACAAATCCCTTGCTATTATGGATAGAGCATTTGAAGTCTTAGCAAAGCAAGATAAACAAGTTTCTGTACCGAATGCTGCCATGGCATATCTTGTATTTCTTACATCAATTGAAATTCCGATACCTCCAAGACGATCGGTCGATATGATTTCTCGGTTGATAGATATAAGTAAGGATGAACGTGATTTTGGTGACATCTTTAGCAATTTATTATTGAAAGATAACAGTGATTTATGTATGGCAGGCTTGACCCCAGCACAATCATTATTCAGTTTTGAGGCAGCAAGAATATCAGGCTTGGCAGATCTTAAAGAGCTTCTTGAAGCGTTAAATGAACTTGAAAAAGGGAAACGAGACTTTTTACTTGAAGTATTTGAAACAGGGGAAGTGACTGATGCAGAGCTGCTTGTTGGTACTGCTTGGTGGAAGGATGCTTCTCAAGATCGACTTAATGTAGAAGAAGCATATTTGATATTACTTTATGCTGTTGAACTAGCAAAAAAATGGGGAGCAAATAAACTTCTCCGTGCAGCATATGTGGCGATGTCGGTTATTTACGATGAGTATGGGGATTCTTCTGAAAATGCATTATCAATACTTGATCAGGCGGAAGAATGGATTGGCAGCAACGATGCACGCATACTAAATCAACGTGCTAAGGTGTTGTTACGTCAAAACAAAAATGATGAAGCTCTGAAATTATTCGACCAAGCACTTGTTGATGGAGGCTTGCCAAATACAGAGCAGATGTTCGCTTCACGGAATGGAGGGATAGCAGCAGCTCGTGTCGGAGACTGGGATTCAGCTGAACGGTTTTTTCTTGGTGGATTGAAAATACCCGCTCTGACTGAAGATATGGCGAGAATGGTAACAGGTTTGCTTGCAGATGCTGCATTTGCCCGCTGGAAGCAGGGGCGAACTGTCGATTCGCTAAAGCTTTATTCAGATGTGTTGATAAAGATGGAATCAATACCAATTGATGACAACCTTAAGAATCGTCACTTGCATGCGGTTATAAAACATTCGCTTTTGTGGATCAATTCGGGAGAAACGGCGAAACAGAATAATATCGTTGAACCTATGCCTGGCGTGTGTAGCAACCAAGAACCACATGAGGGGTTTAAGGATCTTGATATCAAAGACATGTCAGCAAGCTGGGGTATGCTTGCAAGTATAGATACAAAGTATGGGACTGGACTTGAGCTTGCTAAAATAGCAAAAGAGAGATGCCATGGGAAATTACCTCTATTAATGGACATAATGCAAAGGATATCACGGCACGAAGCATTGTATAAAAATTTGGAAGTATCATCCGCTGTTCGGATTTTTGTTGAAATGTATGAATCTCTTCAATGTCATGCGCCGATGGAAGCAGATCAATTGGATGGTTGGGCGCCAGGTGAAATTCAACACCTTCCAGCTGATTATTGGGAGTCTAAGGACAGGAATGAAAATCTTCTTAATAGACTTCTTTCTGTCGCTATTACGAGTACATGTATCGATATGTCATCTCCTTTGCCCATAGATGATTGGCTGCGAGACTTGGATACCCACCAAATAAAGGGCCAAGAGATTAATATGATTATTGATATCCTTTCTGGTAAATCAACTCCAAAGAACGATGAATTATTACAAGTTGTTGCTGGTTGGTTATACCGACTTCAATATGATGATCTCTCACCTAAAGACTTATTTGTTGCCCATTTCAGGATGTTAAATTTTCTCGCAAACCAAGAATGGGGCCAATATTCTGGGGACATTTTTGCTGACCGACTATCTCGACACTGGCAGCATGTTGCACAAACGCAGAAATTTGCCCTAATCTCTCCAAGTCTTTACGCGCCCATTTTATTAGATCGTTGTAATTACAATAAGTTGAGCGGCTACTCAAAGGCTGCTTCTATACTTGAAATCGCTGCATCGGCTACCGGAGTAAGCCTTGCTAGATCAAGTATAGAATTCTTGCGTAGTTTTCAAAGCTAAATGACTCTTGTGTAACAATACATAATTCCAATTGGCTGCGGGAGGTGGGTAATAAAGTTATGAAAGTCAAACTTCAATCATTAGTCAAAGACCCTGACGTTGCTAGGTATAAAGTTGTTAAGCTGACTCAAACCGTTATGATCGAGAGTGAGGATTTTTTCCTTGATGGCCCGATCAGTAGACGCGTTGCGGTGGTTGATTTTGACCCTGCGACTGGTTCCGTCACCCAAGGTGCGCAGTTTCTTCCGCCGGACAAGCGCAACAAATATGGCAGGTATAAAATTCCGCGAAAAGAAAAGATCACGGACCCTGCCTTCATGCAGGTAACCACGTTCGGAGGCGTCTACAAGACAATCTCGATGTTCGAAGAAGATGATACTTTGGGCCGACGTGTCCAATGGGCATTTCCTGGACCACAACTTCTTGTTGTGCCGCGCGCAGGAGAATGGCCGAATGCTTTTTACGAACGTGACTCACGAAGCATCCAACTTTTTTATTTTTCGCAATTACAGTCTAGTTCTCGCGTCTATACATGTCACTCACAAGATATTGTTTCGCATGAAACCGCTCACGCAATAATTGATGGCGTTGTTCCTGACCTCTATCACGCCGCCTCGCCTGAAGGTTTAGCAATTCACGAGGCGATTGCTGATATTTCAACTCTAATGATGTCCTTTCGTAGTCGTGAGCTTGCGGCCAAGATACTTAAGCAGACGAACGGCTCTCTGGAACACCCCAATGTCTTTACTGAAATTGCGGAACAGTTTGGTAGTGCAATTAAAGCTAATAGGGGGGTGTTACGTGATCTCAGAAATGAAAAAACCATGCAGAGCCTCGGGTCAAATCGGAGCGAGCCACATGCTCTGAGTGAGGTTCTCTCCGGTGCTCTCTACTCACTAATGTTGCGTATATATAACGATCTCATGCATGACAATGAAGAAGAGGAAATTCCTAAATCATCGGTCGGATTGAGGGGGGAATTCTTGACATGGGCAGCTTCTGGTGATCCATCGGCAATAAGCTTCAAAGAGGGACACCGACATGGGACATCTGCCGGGCGAGCGCTTTTCATTGCTAGTGAGCGGTTCAAACGGACAGTATTGCGAGCACTCGACTACCTACCTCCGGGCGAGGTGTCCTTCGCTGATTACGGTCGCGCAATAATAGCTTCAGATCAGGCATCACACCCCGACAGCTTGGAGCAGCGTGATTGGCTGAAGGAGGAGTTTGTTAAGCGCGGGATAATCCAAAACGTTGATGAGCTTGACATGAAAACGAATTTTGAACATCCGGCCGTTACCGCTCTTGACCTTGATGAACTGATGCAAAGCGACTGGCTTGCATATCAGTTTGCTAACAAAAACCGCTCGCTCCTCAACATACCAAGAAGTGTCCCGTTCGAGGTCCGCCCTCGCTTGAAGGTGAAAAAGAAGTACTATCACCGCGACAGCGAAGTGAGGGAAGAGTGGGAGTGCCTTTTGAAAGTCTGTTGGGTTGAGGATGAACGCAATCTTGTAGGTGGGGGCTTACCTCAGAAACGACGAATAGTCAGGGGGACTACACTTGCCATTGACTGGGAGAAGAAACTTGTCCGTGCAGTGGTAACAGGAGAAAAGAGCGTCACATTTCGTCATTCTCGCGATGCATTCGTTACGCGTCTCCTTGATCTCGATCTTATCCATGTCAGTTCGAGTCACAGCCCTAACGGTAGGTATCTACGGAACGGGGTGAACGGACTTGTCGTGCAGGATGCGCTGTTTCTGCAATCGACTGCTCGTACTCTTCATATATGCGAGGTGAGATGATATGAGCGACAAGATACGTATTCGTTCCTACAATGTGCGATTCGGTGATGCGATCCTCGTGACGGTACCAGATAGGGATCCACAGACAGGCATAACTACAAAGCGCCACATATTGATCGATGTCGGCAACACTCTAAACAAGGAGGGTGGAGACGACAGCGTCTTCAAGGCAGTCGTCGATGACGTCATAAACGAGCTGCAAGATCGGCCTCTTGACCTGTATGTGATGACGCATGAACACCTCGATCATGTGCAGGGGCTCTATTATGTCGCTACAAAGGAATATCCGCCGGGTGAGTTCACGGAGAAGTTCAAAGTGGACTACGCTTGGCTGACTGCTTCTTCGCATCCTGAGTACTATGAAAAGCATCCTGAAGCGCAGCGGAAAAAGAACCTCTATCTTGAATGCTACGAGAGAATGGCGGTCCAATTGTCGGCGATGTCCGCTGAGGTGTCAAAACCGCTGAAGTCGATTCTAGAGATCAACGATCCTCGATCAACTGGAGAGTGCATCGACTTCCTCCGAAATCTGGCCCCGCCGGATCGAACTGCTTATGTAAGCCGGGGATCTAAGGTCGCTGGGAAGCATCCATTCCGGGAAGCAAAATTCGAAATCCTGGCACCAGAAGAGGATACAAGCGTGTACTACCGAGCTCTACTGCCAGTTGCGGGGGACGGTGCTGGTTCCTCCACTATCGCTGGAGGAAGAGATTCAAATCCGCCTCCTTCGGGTGTCGATGCCGGAGCATTTTTCGATCTTCTTGAGTTTCGGCGTAATGGTTTTACTGAAAACATATTAGCCATAGACAAGGCCGCCAATAATTCTAGCGTCGTATTTTCGTTGGAGTGGAGGAACAAAAGACTGCTATTTTCGGGGGATGCAGAGCTGGCAAGCTGGAACAAGATGTATCAGAATGGTCTTCTGAAACCTGTTGACTACTTGAAAGTCGCTCATCATGGAAGCCACAACGGAACGCCTGACGGCGCCATCTTTGACGCTTTCCTCAGTCCAGATTCACAGCAGACGTCAACTCGTCGTGCAAGCATCTGTGTTTGGGAAAATACCTATAATGGTATTCCCCACGACCCAACGAATCAAAAGCTGAGGAATCGGTGTGAACTGAAAACTACTCTTGATTATCGCGGTAAACTATTTTTCGATATAGAGATTAGTGCGTAGATACCCTAATGATTTTATGAATGACCTCACCACCTCCATAAAACTCTTCGCCTCCCTCAACCGCGCCCCCGGCGCGACCTGGACCGACGCCACCAAGCGCAAGGCCCCGCACAAGCCGCTCCTGCTGCTGGCAGTGCTGGACCTGGTGCATCGCGGTGTCATCACTTCGCCGTTCATCGCCGTTACCGGCGACCTGGTGGAACTGAACGAACTGTTCAACCTCTACTGGCGGCGGATCATCCCCATCGGCCAAACCAGCAGCATCGCCTTCCCCTTCTCCCGTCTCGACCGGGAACCGTTCTGGGAACTGGTGCCGCAACCGGGCACAACCATCACCCCGGCAATCATTAACAACACCGCCTCCGTCACCTACCTGCGCAAGTACGCCCTGGGTGCCAAGTTGGACGACGAGCTGTTCCTGTCCATGCAGAGTTCAGAGGTGCGGGAGTCGCTGCGGGAAGCGCTGTTACAATCCTGCTTTTCGGCGGATGCCGCTGTGCAGCTCAGGGAACAGTCGATCATCAACCGCGAGGCGTTCTACTACAGTCAGATGCTAGAAGAGAAAGCCCACCTGCCGCTGGTGCAGGAGATCGTTGAGGCGGACAACTATCGACCGGCGGCCCGCGACCAAGGCTTTCGCCGTATCGTGGTGAAGGCATATGACCATCGTTGCGCCCTCTGCGGAGTTCGGATCATCACGCCGGAGCAGCATACCGTGGTCGATGCCGCCCATATCGTTCCATGGTGCAGAAGCCAAAACGACGACATTCGCAACGGTATGGCGCTCTGCAAGCTCTGCCATTGGGCCTTTGACGAGGGGATGATGGGAGTATCCGACAGCTACGCCGTCATCACCTCCCGCCAGATCGGCGCTGATCCCAACGTGCCGGGCTTTTTGCTTACTCTAAGTGGCCGTAGCATCATTCCCCCATCCGACCGTGATCTCTGGCCGGCCCAACAGTTCCTTGTCGAACATCGACGAGAATGGCGGTTGGAATGAGGCATTATAAAAGTTGAGATTGGAATACTTATGAATACCCTAACCCACTAGGTCGAACAGCAGTGTTGATATGTAGATGTGCAAACTTACAGTATAGAATTGTTATCGATACTTTCTGATGTGAACTGCACATATTTTGTTGAAATTCAAATTGTGAGGGGATTTATGATTTTGTGGCATGGTAGCGATAGAAATTTTGATCAGTTTGATATTAGAGAGGCAGGCACGGGCGAAGCGACTACCTTAGGCTGGGGTATAACATTGACTGAGGACTGGTATAAAGCAGTTGAACACTTGGATAGACTTCGTAATAGCCGACTTCACAATAGACACAATTATAACCCCGACTTATTGATGATTTACCGAATCGAAATAGATCCAAAAAGGGTTATCATTATTAATTCTGATGATCCTGTGAAGAAATACCCTCTTCCAGCAAGAAAATCAATCGCTAAATTGGTTGATTCTCTTGAACCAAAGATAATAAATTCCATAATTTACCGCTTGCTATCGAACTTTAAAGACCACAGAAAATTTATACTAAAAAGTGGTCAGTTTGATCCCTTAGAAATATTTATAAATATAAATAAATACCTGAATCAGGAAATGTTAAAGTTAGATTATTCAATTAGCGATGTATGTTCTAAGTTATATAATATTTGTGATATCGAAGGGCTTAGCAGCGAGTTGAATGTTCAAGGAATCAATTCAATCATTAAGCGATTAGAGACATTTATTCTAAATCAAGCAAAAGTTAATTTAATTCGCAACCACCATTATGTCATCGTAAGAACCGAAGGTATTGGAATGCCTCAGAGCATAAACTTGACTCGTCATGGAATTGTGGCTGGAACGGCTATTAGTAATAAAGAAAATATCCGACAAATTCTGATGAAGGAATTTGGAGGTAACTTGGTCCCCCCATCTTGACTCTCGATGAGGCACACCAAAATGCAAGGCATATGGACAAGTTTTTAATGTGCGTCAAGCAGATGTAGTCAGCATGAGAACATCTTAAAGTGGCTGCTTGTAATCTTTTAATATGTTACTGTTTTATCTCTGAAATTTCTCTTCGCAAAATAGCAGCTGCAGTAGCCTCATCTCTAATACGGGTGGCAACAGATCTAAGGTAGATTGTGAAACGAGCAAACAATGCCACACCTGCTGCGGCGACAAAGCAGTAAATCCTCCGTGTGCTGTCATCAAAATGAGAGCTAAAAACAACGGCTAGATTGACTGCTATGGCAAGAAATGCGATTCCTAGAACCACCCCATACCCTGTTTGTTCTCTCCTAGCGTTAGATCTTGTTGTTTTTTCCCAAATATTTAGCTCATTAAGAATCTGGCTTTTATCCCAATTTAAAAACGAATGCTTCTGACGTAACCTTTCCAGGGCAAAATCGAATCCTCGATTATTTTTGTCTTCCGAAAAGGCTTGTATCATCTGTTCGATTTCCATACTCGCCTCCACACGGATTATGCGTCAACTAGGGTATACCCTTCCATTACACTTCAAAAACAGACCACCTACGTCATAATAACCCCATAATATCCATTACTTGACACATTTAGTCAAAGGACTTAGAGTCTACATTGACAGTTATCTTAATGAAGGGGGTTCCATCATGAGTGGGCAATTTGTTGGTTACATCAGAGTCTCAAGCGTAGACCAAAACACAGAACGGCAGGAGAATCAGCTTTTAGGGTTCAAAATGCACAGATGCTTTACAGAGAAGGTTTCAGCAAAGGACACGAACAGACCACAGCTAATTGAGATGATGCAGTATGTACGGGAGGGAGATACTTTGTTAGTCCACAGCATGGACCGACTCGCCAGAAATCTTGACGATTTACGCAAGATTGTTAAGGAACTAACCAATAAAGGAGCCAAGGTACAGTTTATTAAAGAGAGTCTAACTTTTACTGGAGAAGATTCGCCAATGTCTAATCTCTTGCTGTCGGTCATGGGTGCTTTCAGCGAATTTGAAAGAGCCCTCCTCCGAGAACGACAGATGGAAGGAATTGCTATTGCTAAAGCCAAAGGTGCTTTCAAGGGGCGGAAGCGTTCAATGACCGATGACAAAATTACTGAGATTAGAAAACGTGTTGAAGGTGGGGATAAGAAAGCTCAAATAGCTCGGGACATGGGAATCAGCAGGGAGACGCTTTACCAGTACCTATGAAACGCTGAAATACTGCTATTAAAACCTTCTGCACTCCCCCCTCGGTTTACCTCAACGGTCGATCCATCAAAAATGCAACGGGTACCCGCCACGATAGATTCCATAGAAATAGGATGTTGCATCTTTATATCGGTTTTATAGCACTGGCAAGAAGTCACTTTTAAAGTCACTTTTCATAAATCAACAAAAAAGCCACCCACAAGAATCCTTGTAAGTGGCTGTAATTGCTGGTCGGGATGACTAGATTCGAACTAGCGACCCCCTGCTCCCGAAGCAGGTGCGCTACCAGGCTGCGCTACATCCCGAAGAGTGCTTTTTCTAGCGCTTTCGAGGCGTTTTGTCAAGGGGAAAGGCTGTAAAGGCGGGTGGGAAGGGGCCGGATTGATGACATTCAGGGACTGGTCAGCGGGCTACTACGAAAACCGACATCAAGAGCATTAATGCATGATCTGCTGCAGGATATATTTGAGGGGAACATTAACCCTATCTGAATATTAGCTGAGCACCAATCCAAGAATCTTCAAAAATCGAAAAACCTTCCCAATGGTATTGCAGGTAGTCAAACAATAAATGTCTTCTGCATAGCTATATTTGGTAACGGCCGTCTATATTGTTGACATTGGCTGCATCTTATTGTACAAGGCACATTAATAATTGTTGTTTTTTGCGCACTTAAATCAAGTAAATCATTCTCTTGCCTCCATTAAATCAATCGATAGTCAACCGAATGTAAAAGGATATTTATCTATGCGCAGGATTTTAGCGCTCCTTGTTCTGTTGTTGTTTTCTGGAGTGACAACTGTAAATGCTGATGATCGAGATCGAGACCGCCGATCACAAAAACCTGCAACGCAGCAAATAGTTCAGCCGCAGCTTATTCAGGTTCCTGCCGTCCCAAGGGACCGTCAAGAACAACGAAGGCGAGTGAGCGCACCAACCCAGGCTGAACCATCAGATAATAATGAGCTGCTGAAAGTCCACACTGTAAGCTTCGATCGGTTCAAGTTACGAGCGGATTCACCGACTGAGTATCAGTTTGAACAGATGCAGACCTTGTCTTTCCAAGATGATGAAACATCTCAAACAGAAGAAGAAAAGAATAAAGAGCAAAGTGACATTGCTGCAGAAGAACTGCAGCAGGAACAGATCGCTGATGTCGTTGCGGAATCGACGAGGTATGAAGAAGAGACTGCCGCAGAAGAACACGTTGCACATGCTGGAAATGGTCAGTACACGTACGAGATCATAGAAGAAGATAACCGAATAATTGTCCTACAGGTTGATGCTATATCGGTCAACACCCTTAAAACACAATAAATTTTAAGAAATGCGGCACTACGCATACACCACAAAAAAAGGAGAAAGACACAAATGAAGCGAATTGTAAGCAGTACATTGGTTACAGGAATTGCATTGGCAGCAGTCATGACTGTCGGCACAGCAGAGAGTATGGCTGCCGCTGCTGCCCCGATACTTTCAACGGTAAATGCAAAAGTTGCAGATGGTGGCGCCTGCGCGGATGGAAGTGACTTAATCGCAGTTGATGGCAGTAAAATATACACTGCATTTAATGACGCAGGTTCTATCAAAGTTGTGCGAAGCCTTGACAACGCAGTGACCTGGGGAGGTGTTTATACGGTATTCAATGGCGCTATTACCAGTGACATGGTTGGTGTCGCAGTCAGTGGCGATGCAGTTGATCCGAATAAAAGAATTGTTCATGTAGTATGGGAAAATGGGGATGGTTCTATTTCATATTCATGGGCAGATGCTGCGACCCTTGATGGCCAGTGGAGCGCTCCTGTCCAGCTTTTTGCTGTTACTGACATGAGTTTCCGTGATCCCAATATTGTTGTCAGCAAGACAGGGAAAATAATGATCAGGGCAGAAAACGATGATCTTACGACTGAAATTAGAGAGGCAAGATTATATTTCGTAACTGCAACGGATCGTGAAAGTGGTTTCAGTGCCCCAACTCTGCTGCCGGTGTCAACTCTTGCCGTTGCCGGCGATTCGGAAATGTCATATGACGCGAGTGGCAATCTGCATCACGTATACCCGTACTGGAGTGATGATACGCGCACAAAAACAGGGATTAAGTACACAAGGTTAAATGCCGGTGCCACGAATTGGTCAACCCCGATTAGCGTACTTGCACCTGTTGCTGGTGAATCCAATCACACCAGCATCGCCGCTAATGACGCAAATAATGTCTACATCTCTACCAAAATGAACGGTGGACTCATGACATTTACGACAGCAACAGGTGGAACTAAATGGAACCAAAGAGTCATTTTTACAAAGACGTCAACCGTGAGTAGCGCAGGGTTTACCCACATTGTGGCTAATCCGAGCAAAGTGCTTACAGTTGGAAGCGCCTTTGAAATAACAGGTACAACACCAAAAAGAGAAGGACGGATTTATCGCAGCACGGATGGTGGTCTTTCCTGGAGTACAGCGACTACCATTCCAAATGTAGATAGAATCTATCTTGGAATTGACAGTGCTGGGAAGTCCTTGACACTGACTACCGGCAGTGGCTGGCTTATTGGTGGCCAGGACGTAGTCTATATTTCAAAAGAAAAATAGGCAACTTGCTGAGTGTGAGCCTTTACGTTTACAAAGCTGAATCATACGCTAACAAAGTATGTGGTTAGATCCCAAGCCCCTTTGGCCACCCCGGTCAGAGGGGTTTTCTTTTGCCGTAAATCAATCATGAACGGAGGTGACACCATGTGATCCACATCGAAGAAGTATCTCAACAAAGGGGAAAGGCGGCAGATGCGGGTGGGATGGGGGACCAGATAGGAGGGACGGGAGAGGGGTGACCTTCCCCCCAGAAACTGAACCATTGCAAACTTAGTGATTTCGGTCTGCAGAATTTGGCGGCAAGAAGAGATGATTCTGAACGTACCAGAAAAAGCGAGTATGTGTTTCCAAGCAGAGAAGGTACTAAACGAAGGGAATACATCTTCGACCTCCGCAAAACACTGCAAAGGGTATGCAAACTTGCAGGTATTGAAGGATTCCGTTGCCATGATTTAAGGCATACCCACGCGACTTGGGTTCTGGCCAGCGGAGTCAATATTGTCACCTTTGTGATTTTTCACGAGCATTCCGCCACCCTATTTTCAAGACCATTCCACCAGGCACGGCGCTCTGAGTTATTGTTCCCCTATATCACATAATCGTCTTCAATGTTCCCTTCTTTTTCCGGTAGCTCTCTCCTTCGATGACCATCTGATGAGCATTGTGAGCCAGTCGGTCGAGTGCCGAATTCGCCAGGATTGCGTCGTCAAAGAGATTGACCCATTCGGCGATGTCCCGGTTACTGGTTATGATAGTTGATGCCCGCTCGTACCGCTCGCTGACAATCTCATAGAAGTCATGGGCCTGTTCCGGGGTGAGTTTCCCCAAGCCGAAGTCATCAATAACCAGCAGGCTTGGTGCAATCAACCTGATCAACTCCTTCTCCAGTGAGCTGTCCGCCCTGGCGGCGTAAAGGTTCTTGAACATCTGAACCGCCTTTACGACGAGTACGCTTTTGTTGCGACGACAGGCGACATGGGCCAGGGCATTGGCAATGTATGTCTTGCCGACACCAACCGGACCAGTGAGGATCACATTCTCTTTCCGGTCGATCCAGTCGAGACCGATGAGCGCTTTCACCCGGTCCCGGTCGAGGGTGATTTTTGCGTCCCAGTCAAAGCGCTCCAGCACCTGGTCGAGATTGACCTTTGCCTGCTGGAGTCTCCGTGCGAGTGCGCCGTGATTGCGGCGCTCTACCTCATCGGAGAGCAGCATCTCGAGAAACTCCAGATGCGAGAGTTTGTTACCTGCGGCATAGGCCACCCGCTCCGGCAGGGTGTCCATGATTGGTGACAGTCGCAGTTTTTTTAGGTACTGCCTCAGTTCAATGGTTGATTCCATGGTCATTCTCCTTGGTGGTGTGATGAGTGAAGTAGTCAGCCTGACGCTGAAACCGTGCCGGTGACAGATGCGTGACTGTTGATGTTATGTGTGCTGCCGGAGTTGATTCCCGTTCCATCGCCTGCCTGATGATTCCTTCGACCCGCTTGACGTTCATCAGACCAAAGTTCACCGCCCGGGCACAGGCACTCTCCACCCGGGCGCTGCCGTATTTATCGTTCAGTCTGAGCAGATTCTGCGCCTGACGCAGAAACGCCCAAGGGACATCACCGGAAAGCAGCTCGGCCATGAAGACGCCTTGCTGTTCGCCCTTCTCCTTTGCTGTGCGAATGTAGTAGTTCACGTCACGCATGGCGTAGGCGCTCTTCTCCTGCGGATAGTCCTCGTAGATGGTTGAACGCTCGCCCGCCTTTTTTCTTGGATGGGTTCTGATCAGTTGCTGCTGGTAATAGATGCGAACCAGAGCCTTGTCACCACGTACGAAGACCTCCTTGCCTATGTATTGAGTCGGCAGGGAGTAGATAGCCCGCTTGAACTGGATGTGGTGATCCCGGTGGACTATGCAGTCGGCAAAGACCGGTACGTCGAACCGTTCAGGGGACAGCGGCAGGAGTGACTTCAGCTCTTCCTGCTCAAAGACCACCAGGGGGCGTTTGCGGGTGGTGCCGTGCAACCGCAGACCCGCAGTGGTGCGGCACCAGGTAATTGCTGACCGTTGGGTATGCTCCCGGTCGGTGAATTCCTCGCCGGCAAAGAAGTTGCCGCGGACGTACTTGATCTGGTTCTCAACACACCCCTTGGCCTCCGGGTGTCGTACCGGTGCCGGGTCGATAATGAAACCCCGGTGTTGGGAGTATTCCTGAAAGGTTTTGTTGAACACCGGTTCATAACGATCCGCCTTCACCACAGCCACCTTCATGTTGTCCAGAACCAGACGCCTGGCAACACCGCCGAAGAACTCCCAGGCTTCCTCGATGCCACAAACCAAGGCATCCAGGTCCTGGCGGTGGGTGAGGTAGACATACTGATGGCGGCTGTACACCAGTGTCACCACCAGGGCGTGCAGCTTGCGTCGCCGTCCGGTTTCGGGATCATAGACCAACCCCATCTGGCCGAAATCCACTTGGGCCACTTCGCCGGGTAACGATTCCGCCATCCGGACGGTTACCTTGGGGCCGCCGAAACCGAGTTCTTCGCGGGCATAGCGGTACAGGGCGCTGTAGGAAACCGTAACTCCCATCCGCCCCAGTTTTATGTGCGCCTTGGTCAGGGTCAGACCGTCCTTCTCCAACCAGTCACTGATCGAATCGCGGTGAGGGATGAGCGGTGCGGAGGCACCACCGGGGGTGGCATCTTGTTCTCGATACCATGCACGGTTCGGAATACCGCCAACGCGATGCCATCCAGCTGATCATCAGCAGTATCAACAGAAAAACCATGTCCGGCGGCAAGCCGCAGATAGTTGCTGATGGTCTTGCGATCCAGGCCGGTGGCTTTGGAACTCCGCCGAATACTGTCACCTGCACGTGCCCTGCGTAAAATATCGGTTATGTCCGTCACGCCATACTCCTTGTGTGCCATCGCTTCCTCCAGGAAATTTATGAAGGAACGATGCTACAGGTTGTTGTGAGCGCCGTGCGGATATTGTTGCCGGGGTGGTGGAATGCTCTTGAAAAAGAGGTGGGGGAATGCTTTTGAAAAATCAGGTCAAAAAGTGGGGGAATGGTCGTGAAAAATTACACCTTGCAGAAGATGCTTGGTCACAGTGACATCAACATGACCTTGAGATACAGTCACGTTAGTGCAAATGACATGATCGCAGCATCGGAAAAATTCGCATCAGCTGTAGATCAGATTGCGGCATGACGAAATGCCCTGCTACAGAGTCTTGTGGTGGGGCATATTCATGAAAGTATGGAAGCGGGAAGAACGGAAATTACCAGAGGAATACCGGCAAGACCGGAGACTTTAGGAGGCCACATGGTGAACTGCTGATTCAAGCTATTCAATCGGGTAAATCAGATCTATGTCATAGCGAATTTTTGGGTACCGGAATTTGATCGGAGTCAGCTTCAAATCAGCATCTAGAAAGAGAAAAGCCCAACAATCACAAAGATCATTGGGCCCTAAATTGTGCGTTCAAATTTGCTCCCGAAGCAGGTGCGCTACCAGGCTGCGCTACATCCCGAAGAGTGTTTTTTCTAGCGCTTTCGAGGCGTTTTGTCAAGGGGAAAGGCTGTAAAGGCGGGTGGGAAGGGGCCGGATTGATGACATTCAGGGACTGGTCAGCGGGCTACTACGAAAACCGACATCAAGAGCATTAATGCATGATCTGCTGCAGGATATATTTGAGGGGAACATTGACCATATCTTAATATTAGCTGAAGTCTGCCTGACTCGGCGTTTCCGATTACCAGCCCGCCGGTTGTGATCTCCACCGCATATTTCCACATATATGGCCTGCGAAGAAAACCATTTCAGTGAATCTCCGCAGTGACCGATCACCATTGATTTAGTACCCGACACTCCAGGGCGTCTTTTATCTCCTGCCTGAATGTGAGAAGCCACTTCTTTTCTTCACCGTAGGAGCGGTTGATACTTTCAGTGACAACGGAATGCAGCTGGGTCAACCTGCTCCGGTCCCCCATAGCTGCTCTCAGCTCTTTTCGCAATTCTTCGGCGGATGTGGCTGCTGTTGACATAACGCATCTCCTGGCTATCACCGTTCGCCCTTACTGGGCTGACGTAAAGAGCTGCCCGATGACTCCGTTGCACGTGTTTCAAATTCTTATTCAATTCTGTTTCAAGAGCTTAACCTTAACCGTCTCATCAATCAAACTCTCCTCGATCGCCTCCCGCACCCAGGATTCTTTGCATTGTACCAGGACCGTTGCGGCACCTTCAGCTACGGCAGGTACGTCGCTCCAGAGAGCATTTCGCAGGGACCGTAATTCATCGGAAGTCGCTTTGCGTCCGTCGGCCCATCCCCGACACTGCTGACACAGCAGTGCCAGCGTGCTCAGATCGGGTTCCGCCTCCGGCTTGTGATCCCAGACGCGCAGGTCATCCTTGCTTTCACACCACTCGCATTTGAATCCGGCCCGTTTGCCGATGGATTTACCCAGAAGTGTTATTTCGTTCTGACGCTCCTTGTTTGCCTGGCGACCCTTTGCCATGTCTGCCTCGTATCGTAGTCGTAGAACCTGTTCTTTCTAACGGGATATTTTCATGATTGCATCGCGCAGGACCGACATCCTGTAGGGTTTCTGAATAAATCCGGCCAGCCCCTTGCCCACAAATTTCTGGGTAACCTCCTGCTCGTTATAGCCGCTGGACATGATTACTTTGACGTCCGGTCTGAGCTGGCGCAGTTCGCGGAAGCATTGCTCGCCGTCCATGTGCGGCATGGTCAGGTCCAGTATCACAAATGCGATATCCGGGACGTTGCGATAGATTTCAACCGCCTCACAGCCGTCGTTGGCGGTCAGTGGGGTAAATCCGAGTTCCTTGAGCATCTGCACCCCGATCCCCCGGACGGTTTCTTCGTCATCAACCAGGAGGACGGTGCCGCTCCCCCTCCAATCCACCTGTTCGCTGCTTCCGTTAAAAATTTCAGCAGGCCTGCCGGAGGCCGGCAGCAGGACTTTGAAGGTCGTTCCCTTGCCCGCCTCGCTGTAAACCCGGATGGCACCTTTATGCCCACGGATGATTCCGAGCACCGCCGCCATACCCAGACCGCGGCCGGTAAACTTGGTGCTGAAGAACGGATCGAAGATCCGGGAGAGGATTTCCGGCTCGATACCGCAACCGGTATCGGCAATCTCCAGATAGACGTACAGGCCGTCGGTCAGATTTTCTTCCAACCAGACGTTTTTCAGGTAACTCTGGTCGCAGTCCATGCAACCGGTAGTGATGGCGATGACACCACTTCTGTCGCCGATGGCTTCCGAGGCATTGATGACCATGTTCATGATGATCTGGCGCAACTGAGTTGCATCGGCTTCTACGGCAGGGAGGCTGTCGGAAGGGTTGAAGCGCAGGACCGCTTTTTTGGAAATTGAGACGTTCAGCAGATGGAGCATCTCTTTCAGCAGGTGGTTGAGGTCGATCTCTTCGATGATGAATTTGCCTTTGCCGGAGTAGGCCAGCATCTGCTTGGTGAGATCGGCGGCCCTGACGGCGGCCGCTTCGGCATCCCGAATATGGGGTATGGCGGGGGATTCCTTCTGGATGCGGATCTGCGCCAGATCCAGGTTGCCGATCATGACCATCAGCAGGTTATTGAAGTCATGGGCGATCCCTCCCGCAAGAACTCCCAGGCTTTCCATCTTCTGTGCCTGCAGCAGCTGGCGTTCCAGCTGGTTGCGTTCTTCCTCGGCCCGTACGCGATCCGAAATGTCGCGCAGTTCGATAACCTGGGCATTATGTCCTTTGTAGGTGATGTTCTTGCCTTTGATGGCCAGTGGATAGGGGGAACCGTTCTTGCGGACTCCCTCCACCTCAAAACTCTTCTCATAGCCGTTCCTGATATGCTCGAGCACGGTATCGAGAGATTCCGGCGCAATCAGCTCAAAGCCGTTCATGCCGACCAGCTCCTCATAGCTGTATCCGGTTATCTCGGACAGACCGTCGTTGCATTCCAGAATAAGACCCTGGTCATGAATGATGATGCCGCCAAACGTCGCCTGGCTGAGGGCCTTGAAGCGCTCTTCACTCTCCCGGATGGCATTTTCCCGTTCAGCGAGCCGGCCGGTCATGGCGTCGAAGCTTTTGGCAAGCGCCCCCAATTCGCCACCGGCAATCCCATCTGAGACCCTGATTCGCAGGTCACCATCGGCAAGGCGGTTCGAGGCCTGCTGCAGCTGACAAATCCGGTCTGCAATCGAGCGCTTTCCAATCAGGTAGGCCAGGATCAGCGAGCTGAGCAGGAATGCCGAAAACAGCCCCAGGTTTCTGGCCATGAGCCGGTTGGCATGTGCCAGTGCAGATTTAACGGGAATCCCCACCCGGACATACATATATGGTGATGATTCTCCTTCCAGCCGTATTTTCCGATAGCTGATGAAACGTTCATCCTTCAGTGATCCGGTTCCCCGGTACGAATATTCCTCCGGCCCGGCAAACATCTCCTGCAGTGCTTTTTCGGGATACTTTTTACCGATGGCCTTCTCCGGTTCCAGGGCCCGGCTCAAGATTACTCCGTTGTGATCAAGCAGCAGGATGTTGCTCTCTTTCGGAAGCGGGGCTTTTTTCAGGAAATCCAGATATTTTTCCAGACTGAGTGCCACGATGATGACACCTGTGATTGCACCCGCATCATCCCGATAGGGGTAGGCAAAATGGAACACCGGTTTCGCCATACTTTTACTGACAACATATTCACCGGATGAGATCCGGCCGGTTGCAATGGCATTTTTGAAATAACGCCGGTCATTTACCATCGAAGGGGGCGGCGGCATGTTTACGGCTGCCAGCACCTTGCCGCTCAGGTCGGTCACCAGAAGATTGATATATTCCGGGTTAAGTTTCTGGATTTTCAGGAGCAGTGATTGAGTGTTGGAGGTGTTTTGTTGTCTGACGTCCGGTAGCTGGGCGAGGGTTACCAGGAGTTGCTCGATGTCTGAAGCGGTATCGTTCTGGTCGGAAGCTACCCTGGCGGCCACCTGGCGGGTCAGCGAGTAGGCTTCGTCAACATCCCGCTTGCGCTGCTGCAGGCCGGTAAATACGATGATTGCAACCGCTGGCAGGGCAATTATTATGGCGATCAGAAGAAGTTGCAGCCGAATGGGGAGCGAAAAGAGTTTTTTCATGGTACCGCCGTTTATAAAGTGGCTTAGGGTGCTACTTTCATGCAAGTACACGTATCACACTTTAGAGCAATTGCAACGGCGGCGGACGGTTTTTGGATCCGGGCGACACTATCTCCCATGGTAAATCTTGCGGACCTGTTTATTTCTGTCCAGATGTGAAGATTTCATTTCCGCCTGCCTTCTCTGAACAATCTGGTAATCATCCGAGCGCAGTTCATAAAAAAAGACCGGTCCAGTGAGGCGACCGGTCTTTTCTGCAGACTTCGGTGGCCCCGTTTACGGTGTTACACGGATGTTTTCCACTCGCAGGCTGCCGCTACGTATCTTGAAGACACCCTGAAGGATCGAGGACTGGCTGGTGGTTTCGAATAGCGCGTCAAAGCCCCCTTTGAGGATAACATTCTTGCCCAGGTCCAGCGTCATGGTGCTGTCAGGATGGAGACCGGTTACGGCAAGGATGGTTTCCCCTGCCCCGGCGGCACTGTAGGCGTTGCCGATAGATTCGTAGCCGGTCGAGGCTATTTTTGCCATGGGACCGTTATCGTTCGGGCCAAGGCCGAAGACTGCGGTGACGCTCCTGTCAGCAGTCATGGCAAGGATGCAGGGGGAGAAGCCACTACAATCCTGAGACCACCCGGCGAAGGTTGAGTTGCTGGATGTGGAGGCGGCCAGCGTGAGCGTGGTATCAGCCGGCAGGTCTACCAAACAGGCTCCCTGGCTGTTGCCGGTACAGTTGATTCCGCCGATATCGCTGGTAACGGTCCCGCTGCCTGGACCTGCCGGGATGCTGATACTGAGAGTGAATCCGGAGGTAAAGCCGAGATTGAACGAGTAAGCAGCTCCCTGAGAGGGGTTTCCCCCGATGGTTTTGTTATAGGCGCCGATCAGTGCGCTCTCTCCGTTTGATGAGATTGCGACCTGGTAACCGAAACTGTCACCTCCGGCACCGTCACTGGCGGTTAGTGCAGCGCGCTGACTCCAGAGCAAACCGGAGCGGGTGAAGGGGTAGACCGTACCCTGGGTCGAATTGGCCCCGACGGTTCTGTTGTAGGAGCCAATCAAGGCGGTGTAGCCGTCTGCCGAAATCGCCATGGCAGAACCGAAATAATCGCTCTCTGCGCCGCCCGAAGCGGTCAGACGGCTCTGTTGGGCCCAGACGGGACCGGAGCCGGTGAAGACGTAAGCCGCCCCTTGGGATAGGTTTCCTCCGATGGTTTTGTTATTGGCCCCGATCAGGGCGGTACCGCCATCTGCCGAGAGTGTTACGGGTCTGCCGAAATTATCGTTCTCGGCTCCATCAGCCGCTGTCAGGACCGCTTGCTGATCCCAGGTGGATCCGCTGCGGGTGAAGATGTAGGCAGCTCCCTGAGAAGGGTTTGGTTCGATGGTTTTCTTGTGCGCACCAATCAAGGCGGTGTTGCCGTCAGCGGAAATCGCCAGGGAACGACCGAAATTATCATTCTCCAGACCGTTGCTTTGGAAAAGAATGGCCTGCTGACTCCAGAGCGTGGCGATCCGGACGAAGGCATATGCTGCTCCTTGAGACGGGTTTCCCCCGATGGCTTTGTTGTAGGCACCGATCAGGGCGGTCGAGCCGTCGGATGAGATTGCCACGGATCTGCCGAAGTAATCGCTTTCGGACCCGTCGCTGGCGGCAAGAATCTCCTGCTGGGTCCATACCGTACCTGAACGGGTGAAGACGTAGGCTGCTCCCTGGGATGCTTTTCCCTCGACAGATTTGTTATATGAACCAATCAGCGCCGTGTTTCCGTCTGCAGAAAGAGCCAGGGAATATCCGAAATTATCGCCCTCGGTGCCATCCGAGGCGGTCAGCCGGGCCTCCTGGCTCCAATCGGAGCCTGAACGGGTAAAGACGTAGGCGGCCCCTTGTGATACTTTGCCCTCGATGGTTTTGTTGTAGGCGCCGATCAGGGCTGTATTACCGTCAGCGGAAAGTGATCCGGAGAAACCGAAGTAATCATTTTCCGTGCCGGCCGATGCGTTCAGGCGGGCCTGTTGATTCCAGCTGATATCCGCACGGCTGAACACATAGGCAACCCCTTGGGATGCTGTTCCACCGATGGTTTTGTTGTAGGCGCCGATCAATGCGGTTGAGCCGTCTGACGAAAGCGATACCGAAAAACCGAAGGAATCACCCCCGGAACTGTCATTGCCGTTCAGGACAGCCTGCTGGCTCCAGTTCGAGCCAGAACCCGTAAAGACGTACGCACTGCCCTGGGCCGGATTTTCCTGGACCGTTTTATTGTACGCTCCGATCAGGGCCGTACCTCCGGCCGCCGAGAGTGCTACCGAGGAGCCAAAATAATCTCCCTCTGCACCGTCCTCTGCGGTCAGAACCGCATTCTGGCTCCAATCCTGGCCGGTGCGGCCGAAAACATAGGCCGCACCCCGGGAAGACGGGGTTCCGGCGAGAGTCTTGTTAATGTCACCAATCAGCGCAGTGGAACCATCTGCCGAAACCGCCAATGAAGAACCGAAGTAATCCCCTTCGGCACCGTCACCTGCAGCCAGAATTGCTTGCTGACTCCAGACCGATGCAACCCGAACGAAAACATAAGCCACGCCCTGTGACAGATTTCCTCCAACAGTTTTATTATTGGCACCGATCAAGGCCGTGGTGCCATCAGTCGAGATTGTTACAGGCCTGCCGAAATTGTCATTCTCCGCGCCGTCACTCGCGGTCAGGATGGTCCGCTCGTCCCAAAGGGAGCCTGAACGGACGAAAATATAGGTTGCGCCCTGCGACGGATTCCCGCCGATGGTTTTGTTATTGGCGCCGATCAAGGCCGTATTCCCATCGCCTGAAATTGCTAAGGAGCGGCCGAAATTGTCATTCTCCAAACCGTCACTCTGGATAAGAATGGCCTGCTGACTCCAGTCGGAACCGCTGCGGACAAAGACGTAGGCGGCTCCCTGGGAGGGTTTCCCGCCGATGGTTTTGTTAGATGCACCGACCAGGGCGGTGTTTCCATCCGCCGAAATCGCCACGGAGCGGCCGAAGTTATCATACTCAGCTCCGTCTGAGGCAGCCAGGCGGGTCTGGTATGCCCAGGATGAGCCGGTTCGCACCAGAACATAGGCTGCGCCTTGAGATACGTTCGCCCCAACGGTTTTATTGTAGGCACTGATCAGGGCGGTGTTTCCGTCTGACGAGATCGCCACAGACTTGCCGAAATAGTCGTTTTCCTCCCCGTCGTCAAAAAGCGTAAGGCGTGCTGTCTGGAAGGTCGGATCAACAATTACGGGGTAGCGTGCATTACGGTCATCGACCGTTAATACGACCCGGCCATCGGCCAGGGCCATCCGGACAGGCAGGGACTTGGCGTCTGCATCCCAAGCGGCCAGACCGCCGTACCTGAATGCCTCGCTGCCGTCGGGCCGCGTGAGCGAGAGCGATGTCTCGCCGGAGGGTGACGGTTTCAGTCCTGTCCCTTTCAGGGCTATGACCAGCCGCTTGTCTCCAGCGCCTTCCGGTCGGGATGTGATCGTGAATCCCTGCTCCAGGCCAAGCGGTCCATTGATGTACCATTCGGTTATGGTTCCGCGCTGGTATTCGATTCGATTAGCCTCTGACCTCACGACAGCCGGAGAAACCGCTTTAAGATCGCCTTCACGGCCGAAACCGGCAAGATCAAGCGTCCAGCTGTCCGGTCCGTTCGAAACCGTGGCTCCGGTTGAAGAGAAGTGTGCCGAAAGGCGGTGTCCGCTGTTCTCCGCCCGGTATCCGCCGCCGACCCTGCTGACATGATAGCCGGCATCGTCTCGACCGAAGGCGGCCGAAACAGCAGCCTGAGCGGCAGGCGGCAGGTCGGCCAGATTTTTCAGTTCTTGAGCTGCAGTCCTGTAGGGCAAAGCTAATAGGGCGATGTGGCAGAGGGCGGCAAGCCAGAGCAGATGTTTCATGGATGGTTGACTCCTGATACAGGGTGGGGAAGTGCTTGAAGTTGAAGAAGTTATACCATGCAAAAAGGTCTTGTCGAGAAATAATCCCATTAGACATTACCGCCTAATGAGAGTCTGCTGAGACGCTCTCTCTCGCTCATAATGGTCAGTGAAAAATAAAAAACCGACCTCCGGGAGTGGTCGGTTTTTTATGTATACATTTTCCGGTTACTTAGCGTGTTTGTCAGGTGCAAGCGGCGGAGTCAGCGGAGACCGTTCGGGTTCAACTTTGAGCGGTTGCAGTGAAGGATTTCCCGCCGGAAGTATATTTAAAGGTTGGGGTGGTTTCGGCGGTGCAGCAGACAGAAAGTTGGGTATGGACGGCCTTCGGTCGGAAACATAGCCATAGCCGGGGATGACCGGGAACGGAATTGCTGCGGGAGCGGTGAACGTTTGCGGCATGAACTGGAGCGGCTGCAGCGATGTACCACCAGGTTTGACCTGGGTCAGCTGAACCTTTTTCATCAGTTCCTGATACTCTTTCATGGCCTGCTCGTTCTTCTTTTTCCACTCCTTGTATTCTGCCTGCATTTTAAGGGCATTGGGATTACCGGTTTTTGCAGCCTTATTCAGGAAGGCTTCCCCCTTCTTTTCATCCCGTTTGACATCTGCGCCGTTCAGATAGAGCCTGGCCAGTGCCAGATCGGCCTGCGTTTCATTTTTGGCTGAGGCGGCATTCAAAAGGGTCAGGGCTTTTTTCACATCTTTTTTTACCCCTTTGCCCTCCAGATACAGCAGGGCCAGATTGGTACTCGCCTGTGGAATTCCTGCATCCGCTGCAGTCTGATAGAGCCCGGCCGCCTCTTTCAACTCCTTGGCGGACGGATTTTTTTTGGTATGGAGGGCCACGGCGCGATTGAACTGTTCAGCTCCGTTGGGTATCCGGGGCTGGCGCTGCAGGGCGGGCACCCCGCCTGATTCATTGTACTTGCGCACCAACTCCTTGAATTCCTCCGGCGTAGGCGTGCGGGTTTCGGCAGCGGCAGAATGATTCGGGATGTGAAAAAGGATGGATAGAACCGAAGCCGAAAGTGCTATGGAAATTCTTCGCATGTCATTCTCCTGAAAAGTCTGTGTCTGGCTACAAGGCAGGTAAATAATAGGTATAACACGCGTTATTTTCAACAGCATATTTTTCATGCTATAACGCCGTTGAAGGGAAGTAATTCTGAAAGCGGAGAACACGCACATGTCTGACAGCAGGCTTGAACTATTGTTGAGGCGCTTCGGCGTAGCCGCCATGGCACATCATGAGGCCCTGGAGGCCATGGATGAAGAGCGCGCCAACACCCATGCCATGGTGATTGCCCGGCTGTATGAATCCATCAGGTCTGAAGGGGCGGCCGGCATCACTGCGCTGCTGGATCTGGTGGAATGCGATAGGCCGGTGGTGGCGGGTATGGCGGCGGTATATTCCATGGAATTCAATCCTGAAAAATGCCTGGCGACCCTGCGTCGTCTGGCCTTAGAGGCCGGTTTGCTTGGATTCCGTGCCAGCGTGGCAGTGGAACGTTGGGAAACAGGTGCGTGGGAACAACCGGGAAGGTACGAAACCTGATGCTGGTCTTGTTTTTTCAGGGGCTTTCGCGTATGCTTCGGCCTCAGGATAGAGCCGGATATGACATGGAAGAAACGGCAGGAGGAATGCCAGAATGAGTGATGCTATTAAACAACAGATCCGGGACCTGCTGAAGCAGCACAACGCCGTGCTGCTGGCCCACAACTATATGCGTGACGAGGTCCAGGAGATTGCCGATATTACCGGTGACTCACTGGGACTCTCCATGGAGGCCGCCAAAACTTCGGCCTCAGTGATCGTCTTCTGCGGTGTGCACTTCATGGCCGAATCGGCCGCCATCCTCTCGCCGGACAAGCAGGTGCTGCTCCCGCGACCGGACGCCGGTTGCCCCATGGCCGACATGGTCACATCGGAGGGGCTGCGTGCCCTCAAGGCGCAGCATCCCGGTGTACCGGTCGTGACCTATGTCAATTCGACGGCAGATGTCAAGGCCGAGTCCGATATCTGCTGTACATCGGCCAATGCCATCAAGGTGGTGCAGTCGCTGAAAGAGGATAAGCTGATCTTCGTTCCGGACCGGAATCTGGGACGCTGGGTAGCGAAGTTCGTTCCGGAGAAGGAGTTCATCTTCTGGGAAGGGTTCTGTCCGACCCACGAGCGCATGACGGTGGAAGCGGTCATGCAGAAAAAGGTAGAACACCCCGATGCCCTTTTCATCTGCCACCCCGAAAGTGCCCCGCAGGTAACGGCCCTGGCCGATTACGCCTGTTCCACCAGCGGTATGTACGACTACTGCCATACCAGCAACGCTAAAAAGTTCATCATCGGCACCGAGGCCGGCATCCTCTACAAGTTGCGCCTGGAGAATCCGGACAAGGAGTTCATCCTGGCCTCGCCGGCCCTGTTCTGCCCCAACATGAAGCTGACCTCTCTGGAGGATGTGCTCTACTCGTTGCAGACCCTCTCCCCGGTTGTCACGGTGCCGGAGGATATCCGTATCAAGGCCAAGGCCGCTCTGGACCGCATGCTGGCGGTGCCGCGGGACTGATTTCTCTTTTATAGTGTTTTAAAGTGCTCCCCCGTTTGGCAACCGCGGCAGGGGAGCTTTTTTTATGTCCGCCGAATGTGATCATACAATTTTCGGTCATAACAGGTTGTTTGTATGTTGATTTTAATTTTGATGCATTGTAGGGATGGTGGGCATGCACGTGAAGGAAATAACAATGCCAGAATCGTCTCTCACGCAACGGCGCAGCGTGACCGAATGTATTTAAGATTTTAAACTCAAGGAAATTTCCAGAACATGGCGGAATTGATGGAACAACATCAAACCACCCGAGTCTTGCGGACCAAATTGAGGGAGCTGTGCATCGCAAAGCGGCAAGATGCCATCTTGTTTGCCGTCCTGACGGTGCTGCTAACACCTTTGGCCGTGGGTCTGGCGATTATCATGCTGCTGTTTTCACTTGCGCTGGTGGATTTGCCGGTGATCGATCACCTGGGCTACCGGCTGTCGTTTGTAACTGGCGTCAATCTCTGCCTGGCATTTATGGCCGCCTCATATCTCCTGCGGCCCAAGGAACAGTACCTGCGACAGGACAACGACACCACCTGGTTGTTAATCGCCGCCGGCATGTTCTGTGTCCTGCTGGCACTGTGTTATGCAACCGCGCTTGTCCAAACCCATCCGGGCTGGTTCTGGCCGCTTTATCTGCTGCTGGCCCTGGCCATGCTGGGGTGTATCGGTCACGCCTACGAGCCCAAGGATGACTATTACCTGGGATGGACATACGGGCCGCTGTTGATGGACGATCCCTTTACCTTTCAGGATGATATTGACCGGGCTCATATCGGTCTTGGTTTTGCCGTGGCATTTTCGCACCTGATACTGGATTCCTACGGGTCTATTTTTGGCAGCCGCTGGCTTTGGCGCGGCCTGCAGGAATCTGAGCTGACTATTTCGGTTGCGCTGTTGCAGGGTTTAGCGGCCCGGGATACATCCGGTGTAATGGCGCGCATCTGTGCATTGGCCAAGGGCTCTGCTGCGGATATTGTCAGGGCGATGGTGAAACTGGAGTTGGTGGTAATCGATAAAGGCTCCCCACGGTAAGGTACTGACGGTTGTCTAGACAGAAAAATGAAGAATTTAAGTTTGGTTCAGCCCAGTTTAACTGTCCCTGTTCTTTGAAAGATCAGCCTGTTCAAGTAGTTCGCTGAAGTATACCTCTGCCGGGGTTTTCATGTCCAGCGAGTGATGCGGCCGTTCATTGTTGTAGTAATTGAAATAGATCTTGATGCCGTCTTTTGCTTCTTGGACCGTTTCATAATCTTTGAGGTAGACTTCCTCGTACTTCAGTGACCTCCAGAGCCGTTCGACAAAGATGTTGTCAATTGCGCGGCCTTTGCCGTCCATGCTGATCAGAACGTCGGCATCATTCAGAATCTTTGTGTGCCGGGGGCTCGTGAATTGTGAACCCTGGTCGCTGTTGAATATTTCAGGCTTTCCTCTGACCAGTGCCCGCTCCAGTGTATCGATACAGAAGTCAGCCTCCAGGGTGATACTGAATCCGTAATCAAGGACATAGCGGCTGAACCAGTCAATGATCGCCACCAGATAAATAAAGCCATCCTTGAGCCGGATGTACGTTATATCTACGCTCCAGACCTGGTTGACTCGTACGATCGGTACGTTGCGCAATAGGTACGGGTATATTTTGTGACCCGGTGCACGGCGGCTTAAGTTGGGGCCGGGGTAAATCGCCATCAGCCCCATCAAACGTAGCAGATGTCTGGTGCGCCGTGTTCCTACACGCGGATAGCCCTGCTTCTTGAGCCAGTCCGTCAGCTTGATAACGCCCAGAAAGGGATGCCGGGTGTACTCCTCGTCCAGCAACCGCATCAAGGTCAGGTTCTCAGCCGACACCGGAGCAGGCCGATAATACAGACTGGAGTGACTCAAACCCAACAGACGGCACTGTCTGACAACGCTGATCTCGGGATGCTTCGTATCTATCAGCAGACGCTTTTGAGCGGTTCTACAGACCAGATTTTTTTTTGAGCCAGTCAAGTTCAACTTTGAGTTGGCCTATCTGGCGGTACAGTTCCTCTTTGAGCTTCTCGTCGGCTTTTATCGACCTGGCTTTCTTGCAATCAAAGGCTGCCACCAGTTGATCCTGTGCTTGACGCTTCCAGGTGGTGATCTGGTTCGGATGCACCTTGTAGAGGGAAGCCAGTTCGGTGATGGTCTGATCTCCCCGGATTGCAGCCAAAGCAACCTTTGCTTTGAATTCGGACGTACGTTTCGTTCTCATGCTTGCCATCATAATTGCCTCCGCGATTATGGGCAAACCAAACTTAACTACCTGTCCGAAAAACCGTAAGCATTATACGGCTCAGTTTGAAGGGGAAAGAGTTTCTTGATTTGAAGGTATAGTTGCAAGGGTGCTTGAACAGTTGTTGGAAGTGTTTCTGCGTATTTGAATATTTGGTTGTCACCTGATTTCGCACCTATTGAAGTGTCCCTGTACACGTCCAGCCTGTCATTACCGCCTCCCAGTCTATCCACTTCATGTGAGAACGAGAGATACCTGCTGATTCGGCCGGGGCTTTGTGCTATGGTTTCCGGGCTGAATCACAGGATCTATCTGCAGAAATCGAGGGGAAAGCATGCACGAGGTACAGCCGGGGCAATCGATCGAGTTACTGAAAGAGCTGCACATCCTGACCCGCGACGGCAAGATGAACCAGGACAGCCGCCGCAAGCTCAAGCAGGTCAACCATCTCTTCCAGTTCATTGAGCCGCTGTTGAAGGAGATCCAGAGGGATCATCCTGAAATAACCCTGGTGGATCACGGCGCCGGCAAATCCTATCTGGGTTTCATCCTGTACGACCTGTTCTTTAAAGATCAGGCCCCGGCCGGTCGGATTTTCGGCATTGAGACCAGAGATGAACTGGTGATGAAGTCCCGCACACTGGCCGACCGGCTTGGTTTCCGGGGGATGCGCTTTCTCAATCTTACGGTGGCGGAGTCGATCGGGACAGAGGCACTGCCGGAGAAGATCGACATCGTGACGGCCCTGCATGCCTGTAACACGGCCAGCGATGATGCCATCCGTTTTGCGCTGAAAAAACAGGCCCGTTTTATCGTGCTGGTACCCTGCTGCCAGGCGGAAGTCGCCTCAGTGCTCACTAAAAACAAGGGGAATGCTTTGGGGCAGAACAGCCTGACGGAGATCTGGCGCCATCCGTTGCACACTCGTGAATTCGGCAGTATGGTAACAAACGTTCTGCGCTGCCTGCAGTTGGAGGCACACGGCTATCAGGTAAGTGTTACCGAATTGGTGGGGTGGGAACATTCCATGAAGAATGAGCTGATCATTGCGAAATTCAGGGATCTGCCGCGTAAACGGCCGGCAGATCGACTGAATGAAGTGCTGCAGACTCTGGGACTTGAAGAGATGCGGGAGCGGTTTTTTACAGAGTAGCTTCCGCAACTGCTGCAACTTTTACTTTTTTTGTTCTTTTTGCCGGCGCACGAACTTTGGCTGTCGGTTCGCACCCCTCGGTCGATATAAACAGTGCCACATCGGCCGGCTGAAGGATTGTGTAATGGGATGAGGCGATCTTTCTGGTAATGCCGTCACTGAACTGAATAGTCGCCTTGAACTCCGATACCTCAAGCACCTTGCCAACGCCCCATTCGAGTGCTCCTGAATGGTTTACTGCTATTCCCCGTTTGATATTCATCTGCTCTCCTTGTCTGACCTGACGGTCGATAACGGTTTCCGGTTTAAGAAGGTAATGCCGGGAAGTGGATGGAGGCGACCGAAAGGGAAGCAGGGCGGACTGACGGTGGAAAGAATTTCGGTCGTTGGTCAGTTTGTTGACTATACGCTTCCATCGGGTATATAGCGAGGTATATTAATCTCTTTGAATCGGGAAACGCCCGACGGCATCTGCAAAGCGTATGGTAGAGTCGAGAAACAGCGGAGAAATATGATCCTGCAGGAGACAGTGTGGAGGAAGTACGATGCGTAAAATAATGATAATTGTCGCGGTGCTGATTGTGGCAGCCCTGGCCGCGTTTGTCGTTGTGCGCCGTGCGCCGAAGGAATCCGGCGATATCAAGGTTTCCGGTACAATTGAGACAACCTCGACGGCGCTCTCCTTTAAAGTGCCGGGGCGCGTGCTTGAGCGTCTGGTGGATGAAGGGCACAAAGTGGCCGCCGGACAGGTGGTGGCCCGTCTGGACGACCGTGAAATCCGCCAGGAACTGGCCGGCCGGGAGGCAGATCTGGCCGCCGCCCGGGCCGGATTGGCTGAACTGCAGGCAGGCTCCCGCGTGGAGGAGATTGCCCAGGCCGAGGCGGCCGCGGCGCGCTTCAAGGCCGAAGCCCGTCGGTCGGATGATGAGTTTGCCCGTTCAGAGCTACTGTATAAACAACAGGTGCTGGCGCGGCGGGATCTGGACCAGGCGGTGGCTGCACGGGATGCCGCAGCTGCCGGATTGAGGGAGGCCAGCGAACGTTTGCGCCAAGTCCGGGCCGGTGCCCGTATCGAGACACGCCAGCAGGCCAAAGCCAGGATGATGGGGGCCGAGGCGGCTGTGAACCTGGCCAAAACCCGCCTAGTTGACACAACCCTGCTGGCTCCCAGTGCCGGTATAGTGCTGTCGAAAAACATAGAGCCGGGCGAGCAGGCGGCGGCCGGAACGCCGGTGGTGACGGTTGCCCGACTGGAGGAGGTCTGGATTCGCGGCTATGTGCCGGAGGGTGATCTGCCGCGCATCAAACTGGGTCAGAAGGCCCGGGTGACCGTGGACGGACTGAAGGGCACGGTATTCGAAGGGCGTCTGGATTTCATCGCCCAGGAGGCTGAATTCACCCCCAAAAATGTGCAGACCGAAAAGGAACGGGTCCGTCTGGTCTACCGGATCAAAATTACCGTTCCCAATCCGGGATTGGTGCTGAAGCCAGGCATGCCGGCCGATGCGGTGCTTGAAGCAGGGGCAAGCGGCAAGGGTCAAGGGGTAAAGAAGTAGATGCTGCGGAAACAGCGTCATTCGTCCCTTCCCCTTGAAGGGGAGAGGGTCTAAGCATGTCCGCCATGATCTCCACCCGTAACCTTACCCGCCACTTTGGTAGCCTGACTGCGGTGAACGGACTGAACCTCGCCATCCCGCAAGGTGAACTGTTCGGCCTGATCGGCTCGGATGGTGCCGGTAAGACCACTACCCTGCGCATGCTGGCCGGCATCCTGGATCCTGACGCAGGTGAGCTGGAGGTGCTTGGTCACCGGTTTCCGCAGGATGCCGAAAGGGTCAAGGGGGAGATCGGCTATATGAGCCAGCGCTTCGGGTTGTATCCGGATTTGACGGTGGCCGAGAATATCTCCTTTTATGCCGATATCTTCGGTGTGGTTGGACAGGAGCTGCGGGAGCGGAGCGAGCGATTGCTGCAGTTCAGCGGTCTGGCGCCCTTTTCCCGGCGTCAGGCCGGGCGGCTTTCCGGTGGCATGAAGCAGAAACTGGGGCTGTGCTGCGCCCTGATCCATAAACCGCAGCTGCTGCTTCTGGACGAACCGACCAACGGTGTCGACCCGGTTTCCCGCCGCGATTTCTGGCGCATCCTGCGGGAGCTGCACGGCGAAGGGGTTACCATCGTTGTGGCGACCGCCTATCTGGATGAGGCCGGGCGCTGCGATCGGGTCGGATTGATCCACGATGGCCATTTGATCGCCTGTGATACTCCGGCGGTTCTGACCGACAATGGTGCCGTATCGCTGGAGGAGCTGGTGATCGGCAGGATTGGTGGAGCTGATTCTGATAGTTCCCTCCCCCTTGGCGGGAGAGGGTCAGGGTGGGGGGGAAGCAGCCAGCAAGATAGCATGTTGCGACTTCACCCACCCCCCAGCCCCCTCCCGTCAAAGGAGGGGGATTACCCCGCCGTGGTTCTCACCAACCTCACCAAACGCTTCGGCGATTTCATCGCCGTCAATGACATCTCCCTGGCCGTTCCAAGGGGCCAGATCTTCGGCTTTCTGGGCCCTAACGGGGCCGGTAAATCCACCACCATCCGCATGCTGTGCGGCATCCTGGCCCCCAGCTCGGGCGGCGGCCGCGTGGCCGGCTGCGATATCGCCACCCAGCCGGAACTGATCAAGGAAAATATCGGCTATATGAGCCAGCGCTTTTCGCTGTACGAAGACCTGACTGTGGAGGAGAACATCGCCTTCTACGGCGGGGTCTACCGCATCCCCCCGCAGCGTCTGAAGGAACGTACCGAGTGGGTCATCGCCATGGCCGGCCTGACGGAGCGGCGGCGCTCCCCGGCCAGCGAGCTTTCCGGCGGCTGGCGCCAGCGCCTGGCCCTGGGGTGCGCTATCCTGCACGAACCGGCCATCGTTTTTCTGGATGAGCCGACCTCCGGGGTTGATCCGCTCTCACGCCGCACCTTCTGGGGGCTGATCCGCAGTTTGGCGGCCGGTGGTGTGACTGTATTCGTCACAACCCATTATATGGATGAGGCCGAATACTGTGACCGCCTAGCCATGATCTACCGTGGTGAGCTGGTGGCGGTCGGCACGCCGCTGGAGTTGAAGCAGGAGCGGGCGATTGAAGGGGTTTTGCCGAGCCTGGAGGATGTGTTTATCGGGCTGATTGAGGAGCGGGACTAAAAAAGTGCTTAACCACAGAGGACACAGAGGGATCATTGAAGTTTGTCTTGTCTCGTTTTCTATCAGTTCTACTGGTACTTGATATTATACCTATCATCTAATTCCATGCGATTGAAGTGGATATCTCCGTGTCCTCTGTGCCCTCTGTGGTAGAAAAGTAGATTATGAATATCCGTCGACTGAAAGCCGTTGCCAAAAAGGAATTCCTGCACGTCCTGCGCGATCCCCGCAGCCTGATGATGGGGATCGGCATGCCGATGATGCTGCTGTTCCTGTTCGGCTATGCTCTGACCATGGATGTGGACCGGGTGCCGCTGGTGGTCTGGGATCAGGCCGGGACGCACGAAAGCCGCGAGTTCATCAGCCGCTTCTCCGGTTCGCGTTACTTCGATCTGCGGGTACGCACCGACAGTTACCGGGGGATCGAAACGGCCATTGATCGCCGCGAGGCCTTGATCGCCCTGGTGATCCCGCCCGATTTCAGCCGCCGGCTCTCCCAGGGTGAGCCGGCACCGGTCCAGACGATTCTGGACGGCAGCGATCCCAACACCGCCACGATTGCCCTGGGGTATGCCGAAGCCACGGCCCAGAGCTATTCCCGCCAGGTGGCCATGGCGCAGCAGCTCCGCAAAGGGCCGCTGCCGCGCGTGCCGACGCTGGAGCTAAAGCCGCGGGTCTGGTTCAACACCGACATGGTTTCGCGCAATTTCATCTTTCCAGGGTTGATCGCGGTGGTGATGATGATCATGGCCGCCATCCTGACCTCGCTCTCCATGGCCCGCGAGTGGGAGACCGGCACCATGGAGCAGCTGGTGGCCACGCCACTGACGGCCGGCGAGCTGATCCTGGGCAAGCTGGCCCCCTATTTTGTCATCGGGGTACTGGATCTCGTACTCTGCATCGGCGTGGGGGAATTCGTTTTCGACGTGCCGCTGCGGGGCAGTCTCTGGCTGCTGGCGCCGCTGGCGCTGATCTTCCTCTTCAGCGCCCTCTCCTTTGGCCTGCTGCTGAGCATCATCACCAAGAGCCAACTCCTGGCCAGCCAGCTGGCCATTGTCACGACAGTATTGCCGGCTTTCCTGTTGTCCGGTTTCATCTTTCCGATAGAGAACATGCCGCTGCCGATCCAGACCGTGACGCGCATCATCACGGCCCGCTATTTTGTCACTATCCTGCGGGGCATCTATCTCAAGGATGTGGGACTGGCGGTGCTCTGGCCCCAGGCGCTGTTCCTGGTGCTGTTCTCGGTTGTGGTCATGACAGTGGCGGTGCGGAAATTTCGGAAAAAGATTCTTTAGCATTTCAACCCCAACCCCCCTCAATCCCCCCTTGTCAGGGGGGAAGCCTTTAAGCCTCCCCTGACAAGGGGAGGCTTAAAGGGGTTGGGGTTGCTCTTGAGGTTTTTAAACATGTTTGATCGTCTGAAAGCCATGCTGATCAAGGAGTTCATCCAGGTCTTCCGCGACCCGCGCATGCGTATCGTGCTGTTTGTTATTCCGATCATCCAGACCGTGATCTTCAGCTATGCCGTCAACATGGATGTCAAGAACATCCCCACGGCAATTCTCGACCGGGATAACAGCGCCGAAAGCCGCGATCTGGTGGCCATCATGTCCTCCTCCGGTTATTTCCGCATGACGGAACGCATCAGTGAGGATCGGGACTCCCAGCGACTGCTGGATCGGGGGACGGTGCGGGTGGTGCTGAATATGGAGCACGGCTTCGGCGAACGGCTGCGGAGGGGCGATACCGCTCAGCTGCAGGTTCTGCTGGACGGCAGCGACTCCAATACGGCCGGCATCATCATGGGCTATCTGGCCCGCCTGGCGACGGCCTACAATACCGAGCTGCAGAAAACCTACGTCACGCGCCACTTCGGTGCGCCCCCCCGCGTCGGTCAGGTTCAGCTGGTTAGCCGGGCCTGGTTCAACGACAATCTGGAAAGCCCCCCCTTCTACGTTCCGGCTGTCATCACCAACATCCTGTTCGTCATCACCATGCTGCTCTCGGCCCTGGCCATCGTGCGGGAAAAGGAGCTGGGCACCATCGAGCAGGTGATCGTCTCGCCGATCCGCAAGCACGAGTTCATCCTGGGGAAGACGCTCCCTTTTGTACTGATCGGCTATATCGATGTGGCCCTGATCAGCATCGTGGGGACGCTGGTCTTTGATGTGCCGGTGCGCGGCAGTCTCTGGCTGCTGTTTCTGGCCACGACCCTGTTTCTGATGAGCTCACTGGGGATCGGGCTGCTGATCTCCACCGTCAGCCAGACCCAGCAGCAGGCCATGATGTCGGCCTTTTTCATCATCTTTCCGGCCATGCTGCTGTCCGGTTTTGCCTTTCCCATCGAGAACATGCCCGAGCCGGCCCAGTGGCTGACCATGCTGAACCCCTTGCGCTACTATATGGTCATCATCCGGGGGATCTTCATGAAGGGTGTCGGAATGGCGGCCCTCTGGGAGCAGATGGCAGCCATGGCGGTTATTGGAGTGGTAGTGCTGTCGGTTGCCGTCGGCAGGTTCAGTAAGACGCTGGGATAAGGGGTGGTGACAGACCTCTTGGCCCATTGGGAGAAATTGAAAGGATAAAATGCAGACTTTTTCTAAGGGCTGGACGGCTTATTCTTTGTACATCACTTTTTAACCAGATCAATGTCCTCCATAAACTCCTTGGCGTTATCTCCCCGTAAATTTTCAGCCAAACCGATCAAACCGTCCGTAAGGTATTTAGCCTTATATCCTTTGGTGCGCAGGTACGTCATGGCAATTGAAGAGCGATCTTTGTGCGGACAAGCGGTCACGATGATCTTGTCCTTGGGCAGTTCTGCAAGGCGTTTGGGGAGTTCATTCAGGGGGATCTGAAGTCCGAAGCCCATTTTCCACGCCCTTGTCTCTTCAGGAAAGCGAATATCCACCAGAACCGCCTTTTTTTCTGCCAGCAGCGTTATCAATTTCTTGCTGTCGATCTTCATATCGGCACGGGTTTCATAGTCAAATTTTGTAAGAAACGTATCAAAGGCCGAATCCTGAGCAAAAGAGATTGAAGCTGAATTCAGCAGGATTAATGCACAGATAAAAATAAATCGTTTCATTCTTTACGCCCCTTTAAGCCACATATATTTGAACATTAGAAACCCTGCCAGACAAACCATCCACCCACCAGTGCTACAATCCCACCGCTGACGCGTTTAGCCCACAGGGAGAAGTTGACGACTCCCCGCGCCTTGACAAAGCCTTCCACAAAGCCGGTGAATGTCCCCGCAAAGAGCATCAACAGGCAATGACCTATGGCGTAACAAAACAGCAGTGCAATACCGTATAGGACCTGTCCCTTACCAGCCACCAGGGTCAACAAAACCACCAGTACCGGTGTGGCACAGGGCGATGACACGACTCCGAAAAACAGGCCCAGCAGAAAGGCCCCTACAATTCCGCCCTGTTTAGGCTTGAAGTCCCGTTTGATCGGTAGCCGGATTTCGTACAGCCCCATCAATTGTCCACCCATGATCAGTGCGATGGCTCCGGCGATCAGGTACCAGGGCCCCCCCAGCGTTCCAAACATGGTGCCGAGCAGCCCGGCGGCCGCACCGAAGGCGGTGAAGGTCAATGACAGCCCAAGGACAAAGACCAGGGAATAGCGGAAGGCCTTGCCTTTGTCGCCATCACTGTAGCCGCCCACAAATCCGACCACCAGTGGAATGGTAGCCAGAACGCAGGGGGAGGCTGACGAGAGAACACCGGCCAGAAAGACAGCTCCGAAGGCAACCAGCGGATAGAGCGTGATGATCTGTTCAATGTTATCCAGAAAGCTCATTTCAGCCCGGCCGCTTTTAGCTCTTTCAGTATGTCTGCTTTATCAATGAAACCCATGTGGCGTTTGATTTCACGCCCCTTGGCATCAAAGAAAATCTGGGTTGGAATCATCTGGACGCGGTATTCTTTGGCAAGCTCAGGTGTTGCCCATACGTCGGTAAACGTTACATTAGCCTTGCCTTTCAGCTCGCGACTCAGCTCCTCCAGGATCGGTGCCATCTTTTTACAGGGGATGCAGGTGCGGGCGCCAAAGTCAGCAACCGTCGGTTTGCCGGACGAGAGGGCTGCGCGGATAGTTGTCTGGTTTGAAGATGGAAGCTCAGCTGCAATTGCTGAAAGAGGCAACAGGCAAAATACCGCCATCAGAGACAGGATTTTTTTCATAGCATCCCCATGATCTCGGTGACAGACGCCACCTTGCCGGAAAATTTGACCTGGCCGTCGATCACAAGTGCCGGTGTACTCATAACACCGTGCTTCATGATTGAAGGGATGTCTTCAACTTTGACTATTTCGGCACTTTTGCCGCCTTCTTCCAGCGCTTTCTTCACATTCTCATAGAGGGTTTTGCATTTTGCACAACCGGTTCCCAATACTTCGATTTTCATGGTGAGTTCTCCTTGTGGTTACAGGATCATATTAAACAGATAGCCGACACAGACAATTGCGAGTGCAACAGTTCCAAAGAATACCACCAGCAGACGGTTTTTCAGCACGTTTTTCAGGATGATTGCTTCCGGTAACGACAGGGCTGTGACCGCCATCATGAAGGCCAGCACGGTGCCGATTGCCATACCTTTTTCCATCAGGGCATGCACAATCGGAATCACCCCGGCAGCGTTGCTGTAGAGCGGTACCCCCAGCGCCACCGCCACCGGCACGGCAAAGGGGTTATCCCTCCCGGCCCAGCGTGCCAGGAAATCAGCCGGTACGTAGCCGTGGATGAAGGCTCCCAGGCCGACGCCGACCACCACATAGGGCCAGATTTTCTTAAGCAGCTCCAGGGTGTACTCACGGGCGTAATCCAGTTTCTCCCGGAAGGTCTGCTCCACTATTTCCGCATTGCCGACCTGCATCTCCCAGACATAATCCTGAACGTACTTCTCCATCTTCAGCTTGCCGATAATGATGCCGGCCACAATCGCCACCAACAGGCCGCTGCCGATATAGATCAGGGCGATCTTCCAGCCGAACAGCCCCCACAGCATGATCAGTGCCACCTCGTTGACCATGGGGGACGAGATCAGAAAGGAGAAGGTTACCCCCAGCGGCACACCCGATTCCACAAAGCCGATGAAGAGCGGTACGGCCGAACAGGAGCAGAAGGGGGTCACAATGCCCAGCAGGGCCGCCAGGACGTTGCCGACATACTCCCGCTTGTGGGAGAGCATGCGTTTGGTTTTTTCCGGTGGAAAGGAGGTGCGGATGACCGCCACGACATAGATGATGATCGTCAGCAGCAGGAAGATCTTGAGGGTGTCATAGATAAAGAAGTTCAGCGCCTCGCCCGAACGGGAACCGGGGGCCAGGCCGATAAGGGTGAAGACAATGTAGTCGGCAAAACTTTTCAGCATGGATGCTCCATGGGTGCTTGATTGAACACCCGTCTAATCAGACCTAAATTACCCGCGAATTCGATCAGCCGCCTTGTAGAGCGCCTGCTTGATGAGCGCTGCAGGGATCTCCTCATAGGTCTTACCCTCGTATGCGACGGTCCGGCAGCTGGTTTCTGATCCGGTCAGGCATGAGCACGATGGACAGTGATTTTCTTCTGCGGCGGCGTCGTCCAGCAGCTTTTCCAGCGGGATCCCGTCGATGAGCAGTAGATTCGATTCGGCCATGCGTTCTTCTGGGAGAAGCGTTTCGGTGAAGGTTACGGTGATTCCGTTTTCAGCCATTTCGTGGGTCATTTCCGAGAGTACTTCCTTGACCGATCTGCCGGTGGCAGCGCAGCGGTCGCAGGTCTGGCCAGATTTATCGTAGTGACGCCATTCAACGGTCAGGGTTTTCATGGGGCATGCTCCTGAAGGGGTTTCGATTGCTCTTCTCGTACGAGTAACCTGTGGATTATCCCGAACAGGCCTTGGGCGGTTCGATCTCCGCCGTGCAGCCGCAGCCGGTTACAGGAGGAATAATGTTTGCTGAAAACTTCCGCATGGCGCTCATGGCCCCTTTTTCAACCATATGTCCCACGTCAATGGCCGCGCGGATATCATCGTCACTGATCCCCAACTCCCGGGCCTTTTCGACATGGTATGTCAGGCAGGGTTGACAATGGGCCCCGATCGATGCCCCGATGGCTATAAGTTCCTGTGCGCGTTCATCCATGCTCTCGTACCTGCTTTCGTTGTTAGTAGTCCAAAATGTGTAACGGTTCTTCAGGACTTCAACTCGCCGGTAAACCAGCGCCGCTGAAACCAGAAGGCAACATTCACCAGGCCGATCATGACCGGCACCTCCACCAGCGGCCCGATAACGGCGGCAAAGGCCGCCCCGGAATTGAGACCGAAGACCGCAATCGCCACGGCAATGGCCAGTTCAAAGTTGTTGCTGGCAGCGGTAAAGGCCAGGGTGGTAGTTTTGCTGTAGTCGGCTCCCAGCTTTTTGCCCATCCAGAATGAAACCAGAAACATGAGGATGAAATAGACCCCCAGCGGGATGGCGATACGCACCACATCCATGGGCAGCTGCACGATCAGACCGCCCTTGAGACTGAACATGACGACGATCGTGAACAGCAAGGCAATCAGGGTCAAGGGGCTTATTTTCGGCACGAACTCGCGATGATAGCGTTCCCTGCCCATGACCTTGAGCCCGATCAGACGGGTCAGGGCACCGGCGATACAGGGGATCCCCAGGTAGATGAAAACGCTCTCGGCGATCTGGCGGATGCTGACGTCCACCACCACACCCGTGAGCCCCACCAGCGGCGGCAGGATCGTGATGAAGAACCAGGCATAGATACTGTAAAACAGGACCTGAAAAATGCTGTTGAAGGCCACCAGGCCGGCGGCGTACTCGGTATTGCCCTTGGCCAGCTCGTTCCAGACGATCACCATGGCGATGCAGCGGGCCAGGCCGATCATGATCAGTCCGACCATGTACTCCGGCTTGTCCGGCAGCAGCAGGGCCGCCAGCACGAACATCAGCACCGGACCGATCAGCCAGTTCTGGACCAGTGAGATGCCGAGGATCTTTTTGTTCTGAAAAACCTCCGGCATATCCTCATACTTCACCTTGGCAAAGGGGGGGTACATCATCACAATCAGGCCAATGGCGATAGGGAGATTGGTGGTGCCGACCTGGAAGGAGTTGATGAAGGTTTCCGAGCCGGGCACGAAATAGCCCAGTCCAACTCCCAGCGCCATAGCGCCGAAGATCCAGAGCGTCAGGAAGCGGTCGAGGAAAGAGAGTTTGCGGGATAAATGTTCGGACATGCTGCACCTCACACAATGAACGTGCGACTATTGTATCCGCATTTGCGGATATATCAAGGGGCAAAATTACACAAGCGCTACATATGAATACTTGCATGTTAGTGTGCGCTCTGATAGTTTGCCGGAAATTATCCGGTCACTACAATTTTGAAAGGGAAATTACATGAAGAAGGTCATCGTGTTATTTGTAGCAGGAGTTTTGTTTGCCGGGGCGGCTCAAGCCTCGGAGTATGCCGCGTTCACCCGGGATCTGGTACAGCCCTACGATTTCTACAAAAAGTCGTTGTCACTCACCAGCAAAAAAGAGGACGCTGAAAAGGCCAAGGCCGCAATCGCCTCGTTCATAGAGACGTGGGAACCATTTGCGAACACCTATGCGGCTGATGTCCCGAAGCCGTTTACGGGGATACGTGATTTTTCCGGCAAAATCAAACGACCGGTGGCGGTCGGCCGGCAGGCCGCAGAATACCTGAAGGGCGGCAACATTGGCCGGGCCCACACCGTTTTGGAAGAGGTCCGGTATCTGATGTGGGAGATGCGGGTAGCATCCGGAATCGTTTCGCTGTCGGACAAGGCCAATGATTTCCATGAAGCGATGGAGGTGGTTCTCAGCAGTGCTGCAGCAGCGAAAGAGCCGGAAGATGCCCAGCGGGTGTACGAGCGTTACGGCGCCTGGTTCCTGATCAAGTGGAATGACATGGTAAATGCGCCGGACACGGCATCGGTCAAGAAGGCCTTTGATCCGGCGTTTGAAGAAGGCAGAAAAACGATTATGGCCTATCTTGATGCCTTGAAACAGGGCGATGCGGCCACGGCCAAGAAGCTGTCGGGAAGTGTCAAAGGGGCTTATAAAAAGGTCTGGATGCTGGATAATCGCTGATGTCGTGATGGTGCGGCAGGGAGTCCCGAAACGGGATGGTAACAGAGAAAGTGAGCAGGGCCGGTCAGCGGATGACCGGCCTTTTTTATTGTCTCAGGCACAGGTTGCAGGTTTGGCTTTCTGGAAGGCCGTCAGCGTACTCCGGTCGGATTTTGCCTCAGGCAACATGCTGGCGTGCTGCTTGAGGAGCTGCAGCATCCCCTGGCAGATGTCACAGCTTTTCAGGCTGAGTTTGTAGTGCATCCAGACCCCCTCGCGACGGATATCTACCCAGCAACTGCGCTTGAGATAAGCCAAATGGCGTGAAACAGTAGATTGGGGCAGATTGAGAACGGCCATCAGGTCGCAGACACACAGTTCTCCTTCGGCCTGCAACAGCAGGATGATGCGCAGGCGGATCGGATCGGAAAGGGCTTTCAGGGTTTGGGCGAGATGTTTCATGCCAATGTACATACATGAAGAGTGCGTAGGCGTCAAGATTCGACAGATCAGCTGATCACCCGGTTTCGGCCGGACTGCTTGGCCTGGTAGAGCCTGGCGTCCGCCAGGCGAACAAATCCTTTGGCACTGTCAGTGGCATCATCGAGAATCGCCACACCAAAACTTACGGTGATTGATTCTTCCTGCTTGATTCTAACGTTAACCAACTCCTGGGAGCTTTCGATGATGGAACGCATTCTATCCGCCACCAGACAGGCTGTTTCAAGGGGGGTCTCCGGCAGGATGATAGCGAATTCCTCGCCGCCGTAGCGGGCCACCAGGTCATTTTCCCGGGCATTCTCCGCAATCAGTGCGGCAATAATCTGAAGCACCTTGTCACCGGCTACGTGGCCGCAGGTGTCGTTATAGCACTTGAAGTGATCTATATCCCCCATGATCAGCGACAAGGGGTGGTGGTAGCGTTTGGAACGTTTTACCTCCTCCGTGAGGCGCTCATAAAAGTGCCTATGGTTATAGAGACCGGTCAGGCCGTCGGTGATGGCCAGCTCCTCCAGTTTGACATTCAATGCTGAAAGCTCCTGATTACGCTCGGACACCTCGGAATACAGTTTGTTCAACTGCTGCCCCATGTCGTTGAAGGCGTTGCCGAGAGAGCCCAGCTCGTCCCGTGTATATACCTTCGTATGGGCATCGAAATGCCCCTGTCCCAACCGGTGGATCTGCTCATCCATTTCCCGGATCGGCCTGATAATCACCCGATTCAGATACAACCACATGGAAATGGCCGCTACCGAAAACAGCAGGGTAATTACGCCGGAGACGTGGAACAGGATCGAATCTATTTCGCTGCGGATTTCTGCCTGGGCCATCCCCACATGCAGGCGCCCCAACTGGCCTTCCAGGATCGGTGCCGAGATATCCACAATTTCCTGATCGCCAAGACGTATTCTGGTTACCAGACAGGATTTGTCAGAGTAGCCGTTCAGCTCCTTGAGACCTGTCGGAAATCCGCCGGGAAACGTATGGGAGAGTGGATTCCGTGCCGGATCAACGACAAAGATATAGGCCAGTTCGGCATCATTTTTTCTGTTTTCGTGTAGCATCAGATCCAGTGAGAGGTTTTGGCGTGACAGGATCGGATTGACGCAGTGTTCCGCCAGGGATTGGGCAATAAATTCGCCCCGTTTTACCAGCTGGGTTTCAAGGGTCGTGGCCAGATACGTTCGCAGGATCATGATCAGAATTGACATGGCGCAGAAGCTGATCAGGGCCAGACCAATGAGTATTTTCAATCGCAGGCTGAATTTCATCATTTTTTCCCGGTCTGGCGCTTCATCTCCCGAATGGAATCATAGGCCTTGTCATTAATTGACTCGAAACGTTCGATCATCATCTTTTCCAGTATGACTCTGCCCTCCGTGTCGCTGTGGGCATTCAGCAGAATCAGTTTCAGTTTTTCCTTCTGAGACGGTTCCAGGCCTGGGCGCACCACGAAGGGTGGGATAGCATAGGGTTCCGACTTCATGATGATGCGGGTCTTTGCGGTTAGCTGCGGCTTGGTCTTGGCGGTGTAATCCCAGATCAGACTGTCAACCGAGGCTCCATCAACCAGCCCATCGGCCACCGCAGTTATGGATTTGTCATGGGAGCCGGAAAACAGTATTTTCCCGAAATACACATCCGATGTCGTTCCTTTTCGGCTGAGGATATACTCGGGTACAAGCTTGCCGGTATTGGAAAGCGGATCCGTGAAGGCAAAGTTTTTCCCCTTGAGATCATCAAGAGTTTTGGCCGGGCTGGCGGCCGGCACGATGATGTAGGCGTAGTAGACCGTTTTCCCGTAGGCCCGCGGAGCGGCCAGCAGCTCAAGGCCGAATTCCTGCTTGCCATCCACATAAGGCCCGCTGCAGACAAAACCGGCATCCAGCTCGCCGCGTTTCAATTTGTGATTCAGGTCGTTGTAATTTTCTGCATCCACATAGTGAACAGGAGTGCCCGCTTTGCGCGCGATATAGTCCAGAAATTCGCGGTAGTAGGCAAAACCCTCCTTGGGTGTGATCATCCCTCCGACGGCGATGCGCAGTCCTCCAGACGGTGTGCCGGCACTTCCGCTTGTTTTGGGATCAGTTTTGTTCGGATCAATGGATTTAACCGGCTCTGACGGTTTGCAGGCGGAGGTAATAACAGAGAGTGTCGCCAGTATAAGTAAGAATCTGCCGAAACGGTTCATACAGTTCCTCCTGAGGGTTGTATGTACTTTACATGCCACAGATTACGGAATAGTCAATGGATGCAGAAAAATGAATGTGTTTGGCTGTGAATTTATCACTTTATTTATCCGCAAAAGCGGATATACTTTTTTGTAAAATTTTTCCATTGAAGGAGGTACTGATGAAAATTCTGTTGATTTCCACGCTACTGATGGTTTCAAGCCCCGTTTTTGCCATGGTCGGCGGGGGTGATATCACCCTGAAGAGCAAGGGTGGCAACGTAGTTTTCAGTCACGAGAACCATGTTGACGGCATGAAACTGGCCTGTACCGAGTGCCACGACAAGCTCTACCTGAGCACGGGGCAGCACAAGTCCGTTACCATGAAGCAGATGCAAAAGGGTAAATCATGCGGCACATGCCACAACGGCAAGAAAGCATTTTCGGTAAAAGGCGATTGCGCCAAATGCCATAAAAAATAGGAGGAACGGAATGGAAATCAAACGTAGAGATTTTCTCAAGATTACCGCCGCTGCAACTGCCGTCGCATCGGTTGGACTGCCGAAACTGAACGCCTTTGCAGACCATCATATGCCCAAGGCGGGTGCGACAGCCAAGGGTGAGTGGATACCATCCACCTGCCAGGGGTGCACCGCCTGGTGTCCGGTCGAGTTTCACGTCCAGGAAGGGCGCATCGTCAAGGTGCGCGGCAACCAGCTTTCCAAGGCGAACGGTGGGTACTGCTGCCCCCGCGGTCACCTGATGATCCAGCAGACCTACGATCCCGATCGCATCAAGGTGCCGATGAAACGCACCAACCCCCAGAAAGGGCGCGGCATTGATCCCAAATTCGTACCGATTTCCTGGGACGAAGCTCTGGATACGGTTGCTGACAAGATGATCGAACTGCGCAAAACCGGTCATCCTGAAAAACTGACCTACATGCGTGGCCGCTACTCCTCAACCGCTACCGACCTGCTCTACGGTACGCTCCCCAAAATTTACGGAACCGGAAACTACTTCTCCCACAGCGCCATCTGTGCCGAAGCCGAGAAAATGGGGCCGGGCTACACCCAGGGCTTCTTCGGTTATCGCGATTATGATCTGGCCAAGACCAAGTGCCTGGTTGTCTGGGGGTGTGACCCGCTCTCTTCCAATCGCCAGGTTCCCAACGCCATCGCTAAATTCAGCGATATCCTTGATCGCGGTACGATCATAGCTGTTGACCCCCGCATGAGTGCTTCCGTTGCCAAAGCCAACGAGTGGCTGCCGATTAAGCCGGGTGAGGACGGTGCTCTGGCCGCGGCTTTAGGCCATGTGCTGTTGACCGAGGGGTTCTGGAGCAAGGAATTCGTCGGCGATTTCAAGGATGGCAACAATCTCTTCAAAACCGGTGCCACGGTTGACGAAGCTGCCTTTGTGGAGAAACAAACTCACGGCATCGTCAAATACTGGAACCTTGAGCTGAAAGACAAGACCCCGGCCTGGGCCGCAAAAAAGACCCTGATCCCGGCCGAGCAGATCATTCGTGTGGCACGTGCCATGGGCAAAGCCGGTTCCGCCTGTGCCGTCTGGATGGGGCCGGGCGTGGCCATGACTCCCCGTGGCACCTACGCTTCCATGGCTGTGTATGCCCTGAACGGCATCCTCGGTTCGATTGAAACCGAAGGGGGTGTATTTCAGTCCTCCAGTTCGCCAACCAATAAATTCCCGGAAATCAAGGATGTCTTTGTTGATGAGATCGCTAAGAAGGGGAGCAAGGGCAAGAAGCTTGACGGCCGTGGCGCCAAGGATATGCCGGCCATCATGGGGGGCTATGACTCTGAGGTAAAGGATAAGGAAGGTAAGGTCACAAAAGCCGCCAGCGCCAAGGCTAACGTTGTTACCAACGCGGTTGCCGACGGTATTCTGAAAGACCCATCCGCCTGTCAGATCTTCATCAGCACCTGGAGTAACTTCAACTTCTCCTGCACTGGAGCACAGCGCTGGGACAAGGCCATGGCCACGGTGCCGTTCTTTGTCCACATGGTCACCAATGCCTCGGAGATGACCCAGTTTGCAGACATCGTCCTGCCGGCCACCTTTGCACCGACAGAAAAACTGTCCATCATCACCAATATGGCCAACCTGCACGGCCATGTTTCCATTCAGCAGCCGGTGACAAAGGCGCTTTGGAATGTGAAATCAGAAGAGACTGAGGTGATGTGGCTGTTGGCAGAGAAGCTGAAGGCCAAGGGCTTTGCCAACCTGTATGATTATTATGCGTCCTTCGAAGATCCGGAGACCAAAAAGAAGCCGACGAACGCTGCCGAGTTCTGTGAAATTGCTGCCAAGATATCCAGCTCCAAGGTCTGGGATGGCAAGGAAACAATGAAGGGTGATAAAATCGCCGGATGGGCGGAATTCAAGAAAAAGGGCATCTACAATACCGAAACCTACAAGTACAAAAAAAACTGGGGTAAGGTAAACCCGGACACGAAAAAGTTTGAAGGCCATTTCAAGACCGCGACCAAAAAATTTGAATTCTATAGTGAAACCTTGAAGAAAACCCTGACCTTGTTCGCTGAAAAGAATAAGACTACGATTGATGACGTTCTCAAAAGCAGCGGTTATGAGGCCCAGGGTGAACTGGTCTTTGTTCCGCATTATGAATCACCCAAGCGTCACGGCAGCGACAAGGAATATCCGTTCACATTTATCGACCATAAGTCACGCCTCAACCGCGAAGGTCGTAGTGCCAATACGGTCTGGTATCAGGAGTTTAAAAAAGTGGACGTCGGTGACGAAAGCTGGGATGACGTCGTTAAAATCAATCCCCTCGACGGCAAGAAACTTGGAATCAAGAGCGGTGACAGAGTTCGTTTGACCTCGACCACCGGCTCAATTGTGACCACAGCAAAGTTGTGGGAGGGTGTCCGTCCCGGCACCGTTGCCAAGTGCTACGGCCAGGGACACTGGGCGTACGGCCGCGTTGCTGCCAAGGAATACGGCAAGACACCACGCGGTGGTAACAACAATGAACTGATGCCGTCCGACTTTGACCGTCTAAGCGGTGCCACGGCACGTAACGGTGGTTTCACCGGCGTTAAAATCGAGAAAGCCTAGGAAAGGGGGGAAATTATACTATGTCTAAACAATACGGAATGGTCATCGACCTTCAGAAATGTGTCGGCTGCGGTGCCTGTGCCCTGGCCTGTAAAACCGAAAACAATACCCAGGCCCGTGCCAACGGCCAGACCTACAACTGGGCCGATTTTATCTACCGGGAAGGGGGAACATTCCCGAACCCGAGCTTTACTGCCATCCCGGTGCTCTGCAATCATTGCACGGATGCACCCTGCGTCAAATCCTGTCCGGTGCAGCCCAAGGCCATGTTCAAAACCGCCGAAGGCATCACCATGCACAATGATGAGCGCTGCATCGGCTGCCGCCGCTGCCAGAAAGCCTGTCCTTATAGTGCCAGCGACGTGGCCAAAGAGAAGGCCGCCTACTCCGTCATCAGTGCCAACGACGCCAAAGAGCCACCCCACGCGGCTTCCCGCGATGCCAAAGTCATGATTGCCGGCTGCACCGCTTCCGGCGCTGAGACCGCCCAAGCGGCCGGCGGGATCATCCCCAATCAGCACACGTACAGCCACCCCGATTACGAAAGCATCCGTAAGCAGGGCGTGGTTGAGAAGTGCATCTTCTGCGCCCACCGTGTTGCCAAGGGCGAGCAGCCCAACTGTGTCGTGGCCTGTCCGGCCAAGGCCCGCATCTTCGGTGACCTGAACGACTCTGCCAGCGAACCGTCCAAACTGCTCAAAAAGTATAAGCCGATGCGCCTGAAGGAAGAGAAAAAGACCAGGCCGAATGTGGCCTATATCCGTGCCTTCAAGGGTGGGATCAAGGTTTGATGAGGTTGTGTAGGGGCGATGCCGCTGGCTCGCCCCGCTGCACTACGCACCAACGCTGAATAGTGAATCGCATTGAAAGCGGGCGACCCAGCGGGTCGCCCCTGCGTTTTTAAGGATGACTTTCATGTCTGAAAATCAGAGCTGCACCACCCGTGAAGATATATACCGTCTGCTGGCGTCCTGTTTCTATCCGCCATCACAAGAACTGTTCGAGGAGGAATGTTGCGAAAACCTTGCAGCTCTTCTGGCGCCTGTCGCTCCGGAGGCCGCTCGCTATGCCTCTGAAGCCGTCCTGGCAGCCGGCAACAGTTCCCTTGATGCCCTGGCCGTCGAACACGCCCGTCTGTTCATCGGTCCCTTTCAACTGGTGGCACCACCCTATGGTTCGGTCTACCTCGACGACGCCCAGACCGTCATGGGGGCTTCCACCGCCAAAGTAGCCGCCTTTTATCACACCTGCGGGTTGACGCTGGCTGAGGATTTTCACGAACTGCCGGATCATTTCGCGGTTGAGCTGGAGTTCATCTCCTTCCTGGCATTCAGGCAGCGGGAGGCGCAGGTCGCCGGCGATACGAACGAAGTTTCCCGGATTCTGTCGCTACAGCAGGAGTTTCTTGGCAGGTTTTTGATGCCATGGCTGGAGCCGTTTACCTCGGCTGTTATTGTTGATGGCGAGGCCCCCTTCTACCAGGCTGTTGCGCGGTGTACCGCCGCTTTTATCACGTCAGATTATACTGCCCTGAGCACCCGAAACCATGGCTGATAGTAGAACGCTGACAGGCGGCCGGGATGATCTGGCGCTCGATATTTCCCGCTGTCTGCGGATGCGCTTCTGTGACAGCGCCTGTCGTCGTTGTGTTGATGCCTGTCCGCACGGAGCCGTCACGCTTGACGGTGGACTGGACGTCAATCCGGAATTGTGCCGGGGCTGCCTGCTCTGTACGTCGGTCTGCCCGGCCGGTGCCCTGGAACAGGCGCTGGATTTCCCGGCCTGTCTGGCGAAACTTTCAAAAGTTCCCGAGCCGATACTGGGCTGCGTACGCACGGCGGAGTGTTCCAATGCGGTCCTGCCCTGTCTGGGGGGACTTTCCGAAGAGCATCTGCTGACACTCTCCCACACCGTGACGGGCAGCGTAATCCTGAATCTGTCACACTGTTGCGACTGTCCCAACTCCCCCATGACCGTTACCCTGAAATTGCGGCTGGCCGCCCTGTCAGGAGCAGGTTTGATCAGCAGCGCTGCCGGCATCCTCATCGCGGAGTCGTCGGCCGATGTACGTTACCGTGATGAAACGCTTGACCGTCGGGGCTTCTTTACGTCGCTGCGATCCTCGCTGTTTTCAAGCGCTGCCGTCATCCTTTCGCCTCAGACCGAAATGACTGACCGCCGCAGCGAATATGCCGGGAAGCGCATTCCGGTTCGGCGGCTGTTGCTGAACGGAATCAGGGAGCGCGCTTCTCAGGATCTGTGTGCCAAAATCCAAAAACGCTTTGATAGGTGTATAACGATCGACGGGAACTGCAGCGCCTGTCAGGGCTGTGTCGCCATCTGTCCCTGCGGTGCCCTTGCCACTGGGGATGCCGATTCCCCTCCAGCCTTTGACTCTCTGCCCTGTACCGGCTGCGGTTTGTGCGCCGAATTCTGCCTGGATGGAGCCATTCACGTTACCAGTGTGTGACATACCGCACATCAACTCCCCCATCTCACCAACATAACCGCTTCCTATTAAAAAACAATAACTCTAATGAGACTTGTTTTGTCCTTTAATTTGGAATACTCTTTAAACACGGTATCTTGGAAATAAAAGCGATTTAATACCGCAACAGCTGGCAGGTCTGACAGTTGCAGCGTCAGATGGCAGAAGAAGGTGTAGGTATGATGCCCAAATTAGGTGAACTGTTAATCAGAAAAAAACTTGTTACCCAGGATCAGCTTGATGAAGCGCTGAAGCAGCACGCCATGTATGGCATCAAGTTGGGCAGCAGCTTGATGGTCATGGGATATCTGGACGAAGAGCGCCTGTCTCAACTCCTGAGCGACAAGCTGGGTGTGCCGCAGGTTGGACATAACGACGTGCTTGGAGCAGACGAGGCTGCGCTTGCAAAACTGACGGGGGAATTTGCCGCCAGGTATCGGGCAATCCCGTTCCGACTTGATCGCAACCGGTTGAGCGTTGCGATGAGTGATCCTTCCAATTACAAAGGGATTGAAGAGCTCGGTTTCATAACCGGCTGTATTGTGGTGCCTTATATTGCGCCGGATGCCTTGATCTCAAGGGCCCTCTCGGAGTTCTATCAAATCAGCAGTTCCAGGTTCAGCTACCAACTGGTGACGCGGCGGGACAATCAGGAAGGGGTTGCTCAGAAGGCTGCAACGGTAACGTTTCCGATTCCCTCCGACACGGGCGAGGTTGTTGACGTGACCGTTCCGGCAGACTTTGAAGGTTTTGCCACCCTCCCGGAATATTCTGAGGAGGCAGCGGAAGATGACACTGCTGAGATGCAAGGTGAGAAAGCGTCTTCGGAACGTTATTCCATGGACCAGCTTTCAATTGATTTAACCAGGGCGGCAAACCGTGAAGACGTGGCCGATGAAGTTATGAGATATCTGGGGCAGGAGTATAGCAACTGTGCCATTTTTTCAGTGCAGGATAAAACCGTCAAAGGGTGGCGCAGCATGTACCTGGGTGTTCGCCTGCGGAGCTGTGAGAAATGGAGTGGCTCACTCGACCGGCCGTCGGTTTTGCAGGAGGTTGTACACCTGATGAACTATATCCATGGCACTCTTTCCGATAACCCGGACAACAAAAAGCTGCGCTCCCTCCTGAAGCTGCAGCCCTTGCAAGAGATTCTGGCGATGCCGGTTGTCATGAGTCATGACGTTGTCTCGATTGTTATGGTGTCTGTTGACCGCGAGGCGCTGCGCTGGCGCTTGAAGGAACTGGGAAACGTGGTACGTAAAATGTCGCTGGCTTTTGAGAAAATAATTATCAGACAGAAAATCCTCCTGGGGTGAATCCCGAGACTGTGCCCTGAAATCCTTACCTGAGTAGCACTGATCTCCCGCTCATGGTTCGACAGGCTCACCACGAACGGAAAATCAAGCATCGATGTAGCTAAAACCCGATCGTCCTGAGCTTGTCGAAGGATGAGTGGGGTTTAGCGGGAAATTGGTTCTACTCAGGAATCCTTATACTCTCTGCATGAAATTCTCACCATCTTGATATCTTCTTGATACCCTTCAAGCCCATCTTGACACCCTCTTGAGGCATACTGCGCTAAGGTATGAATCAGGAGGTGTGTCATGAAAGCCTATCTGTTCAACAGTGAAAACGGTATTTACAGCGGCGAGGATTTTGTCGCTCCCCATGAGATCAGGGAGAATGATGGTATTACGATGCTCCCACCGCCGGACCGGCCATCAGGATGTGTTCCTGTATTCGACAGGACCTCCAGGCAATGGCAGCTGGTGCCGCTGGCCGATCTTAAATCGGCGGGGGAACGTCATGAGTGATCAACCGGAGCATCCATCGCTTTTCAGCAGATTTCTGCGAGCTGTTTTCGGTGCTCCCCGCTACCTGAAAGACCCGCACCTGTTTCATAAAATGGCCTTAATCCCGGTACTGGCCTGGGTCGGGCTTGGTGCCGACGGGCTGTCATCATCGGCTTACGGTCCGGAGGAGGCCTTCAAGGCTCTGGGCGAGCATACCTATCTGGCTGTATTCCTCGGCCTGGCAACCGCCCTGACGGTGTTTGTCATTTCCTACTCGTACTCCCGGATCATCGAGCATTTCCCCCATGGCGGGGGCGGCTACATCGTTGCAACCCACATGCTGGGAGAAAAGGCCGGGGTTGTTTCAGGCAGCGCCCTGCTGGTTGACTATGTCATGACCATCACGATCTCGATCGCCTCCTGCTGTGATGCTGTTTTCAGCTATATTCCGTCGGGATACCATCAGTACAAGATCGCTGTGGCAGCCGTTCTTACAATCTGCCTGATTATTCTCAATATCCGCGGAGTCAAGGAGTCCATATCAATTCTGGCTCCAATTTTTATGATATTTGTTGCGAGCCACATCGTGATGCTGATGTATGGGGTCATGACACATTCCGACCGCATCGTCCCACTGACGACACATATCGGGGACAGTATCAGCAGCGATCTGAACAGCATCGGCATGTTCGGTATCCTGCTGATCTTTGTGCGGGCATACTCTCTGGGCGGCGGGACTTATACCGGTATAGAGGCTGTCAGTAATGGACTGCAGATCATGCGCGAGCCCCATGTCCAGACCGGAAAACGTACCATGCTGTATATGGCGGCATCCCTGGCATTCACCGCAGGCACCCTGTTTCTTTGCTATTCCCTGGCAGGTGTGACACCGGTCGCAGGCAAGACATTGAACGCGGTTCTTGCCGACAGCCTGTTTGCCGACTGGCCGATGGGAAATGCCATCTCGTTTATCACGATCTTTTCTGAAGGGGCTCTCCTGCTGGTAGCTGCCCAGGCCGGTTTCGTCGATGGTCCGCGGGTAATGGCAAACATGGCCATTGACTCCTGGTTTCCGCACCGCTTCGCAGCGCTTTCTGTTCGTCTGACCATGCGCAACGGCATCCTCCTGATGGGCATCGCTGCGATTGCACTGCTGTTTTACACCAAGGGAGCCGTGGCAACGCTGGTCGTCATGTACTCTATCAATGTATTCATCACCTTCTCTCTCTCCCAACTCGGCATGTCCCGATTTTTCATCAGCCGCCGCAGGGAGGATCGGAAGTGGCTCAGGCATCTTTCCGTACACCTGGCAGGATTGCTGCTTTGCGTGACCATCCTGGTCATAACCACCTTTGAAAAATTTGCAGAGGGGGGCTGGCTGACACTGGTGATAACATCGGTGGTGATAGGGCTGTGTTACCTGATCAAAGGACACTATCTAAGGGTCCGCCGTGGAATGCAGGACCTTGATGCCGCCCTGCTGGATGTGCCGGTTACCTCCCATGGTGACCCGCCAGCGATCGACCGCACCGCGCCGACTGCTATCCAGCTGGTTTCAGGTTACAGCGGATTCGGGGTGCATACCATGTACTCAATCATGACCACCTTTCCCAAAACCTATCGAAATATCATCTTCGTTTCGGTAGCCCAGATCGATTCAGGCTCCTTCAAAGGTGCCCAGGAGATTGAGGCGCTGGAACTCTCGGTGAAAGACAATTTGTCCAAATACGTAGAAATGGCCCACAAGCTCGGATTTGCGGCAGAGTACCGCACTGCTCTGGCAACTGACGTTGTTGAACGGGCTGTTGAACTCTGCAAGCAAACCTCGGAAGAATTTCCCCGCTCAACGGTTTTCACCGGACAGATTACCTTCCGGCTGGAAAAGTTTTATCACCGGCTGCTGCATAACGAGACGGCCTTTGCCATCCAGCGCCGCCTGCAGTGGGATGGGCTGACCACGGTGATTCTGCCGATCCGGGTGCGCGCCTGATTACGGTGCTGACATTGTTCCATATCAGCGCTATGATTGCCCCATGAAGCGTCCCAGTCCTCCATACGGATATTTCAAGGCTGTTGCCCTGGTTGCGGTGGCATCTATCGTCTGTGAAGCGGTGCTCGGGCATATTGAGCCCACGAACATGGTCATGGTATACCTGCTGGCGGTGGTGCTGGCCGCCATTCGCCTGGGTTTGCGGCCGGCCATTGCAACGGCCTTCCTGTCGGTCGTTGCCTTCGACGTGCTGTTCGTGCCGCCGCATTTCTCCCTGCGGGTTTCCGATACGGAATATCTGATCACCTTCTTTGCCCTGTTCATCGTCGGAGTTGTCATCAGTACACTGGTTGCCCGGATTCAGGATCAGGTAGAACAGGTCAAGTCACACGAGGAACGGACCAACAGCCTGTATTTTCTGACGCGCGACCTGGCGTCTGCCGTTGATGTCGAATCCATCGTTGATGCACTGAGGCGAGCCATCCGGCGCAGCCTTGATATCAGCCTTGCTGTTGTGATCGTGAAAAACGGAATGTTTGAGTGCGTATCGCAGAGTGACGGAATACCGCTTGATGAGATTCATGACGATGTCTTCAACTGGATAACCAGGAGCGGAAGGTCGGCAGGGCGGGGGACGGCTGCGTTCCCGAAGCTCCCTTTTACGCTCTTTCCGGTCAAATCAGGAGGAGAAATCCCGGCAATTATGGTTATGAACGGTGATCAGGTGCTTGTTGATCAATCCCGGGAGCTGATCGGGGCTTTTGCCGGCCAGGCCGGAATGGCATTAGAACGGGTGGAACTCTCTTCCCAGGCTGCGGAGGCGCGCATCCTCCGCGAAAAAAACCTTCTTGAACAGGCTCTCCTTAATTCAATTTCCCACGATCTCCGCACACCGCTGGTAACCATTTCCGGTGTTCTTGACTCGCTGCGGGCCGATGCCCTGCTGAATAATCCCGCTAAACGGGAAGAGCTGCTTGCTGCTGCCATGGATGAGGCCGGTCGTCTGAACCGATTTGTCGGAAGCCTGCTGGATATGACCCGGCTGGAAGCGGGCATGCTGTCACCGCGGCTTGTTCCCTGCGATGCGGAGGATATCGTTGGAAGCGCAGCCGGCGCTGTCGAACAGCGTCTGGGTAGCCACCGGCTGAGTACCCATCTTGCTGAGGGGCTGCCGCTGGTATCGGCTGACCCGGCTCTGCTGAACCAGGCGCTGGTGAATCTGCTGGACAATGCGATCAAATATTCGCCACCCGCTGCCGAGATTGTCATGGAAGTCACGCTGGACAATGACCGGCTTCTGTTTTCGGTTATGGACCGTGGGCCAGGGGTCCCGGTCGGGGAAGAGGAACGGATCTTCGAGAAATTTTACCGTCTGACCGTGCCGGAACGTACGGGTGGAACCGGTTTGGGGCTGTCAATTGCCAAGGGGATTGTGATTGCCCATGGCGGAATTATTTCTGCCGGTAACAGGCCGGAGGGGGGGCTGGTGGTAGAGGTGCGCCTGCCGATCCCTAAGAACGCCAGTGCGGAGGGGGCTTTCCATGAACAATGACCACCTGAACCGTATCCTGATTGTTGACGATGAGGCTCCTATCCGCCGTTTCCTGCAGACCGTCCTTGAAGCCGAATTCAGCCTGCATGTGACGGAAAGTGGACATGAGGCCCTGGCGGCAGCGGCAGCCACGCGACCGGATGTGATTCTGCTGGATCTTGGCCTGCCGGACCTGGATGGTATCGAGGTGATCAAGCGGATCCGGGAGTGGTCGCAAACCCCCATCATTGTGCTGTCGGTTCGTGAACGGGAGAGCGACAAGGTTGCGGCCCTGGATGCCGGGGCCGATGATTATCTGACCAAACCGTTCGGGGTGGGCGAACTCATGGCCCGCATCCGGGCCAGCCTGCGCAGGTCGCGCCAGGAGGTGCCGGAGCCGGTATTTATCAGCGGAGATCTGAAGGTTGATCTGAACCTGCGTCTTGTCAGCATCGCAGGCATTGAAACCCCGCTTACCCCCACGGAATATGACATTTTGCGCCTCCTGATCATCAATGCCGGCAAGGTTCTCACCCACAGCCAGATTCTCAAACAGGTCTGGGGCCTCACGTACCTGGAGCAACCCCACGTGCTCCGCGTCAATATCAGTAATCTTCGCCGCAAGATCGAGGCAGATCCATCCCGGCCCCGCCATATCATCACCGAGCCGGGAGTCGGCTATCGTCTAAAAATTCACGATGACCTGCCGGAACCATCATCTGCAGCACTTCCATAGCCTCGCGTGGCAATTCCTGCCGTACACGTCTTTCAATGGAGTGTAGCTGCATAAATTTCCCTCCTTAGCCTCACGGTCTACGCTTTTACAAAACTATTACACATAGTTTGCCGACTCTGCTGATAGTATGGCCATGTTGAATTCCATGGAATGGGAGAAGCGGCTATGAAACATTCATTGCAGATTGGCAAACACGTGGCACGGTATCCGGTTATCCAGGGCGGTATGGGGGTGCGTGTATCGGCTGGGCGGCTGGCCGGGAATGTTGCCAAATGCGGCGGCATCGGGCTGGTGGCGGCCCCGGGTATCTGCCTGAACAGTCAGTTCTATAATGGCAAGAATTATTTCCAGGCCGATGCTGAGGCCTTTAAAGACGAATTGCGCAAGGCGTACGAAATCGCTCCCGATGGCATCATCGGCGTTAACGTCATGGTGGCGCTCTCCGATTTTGAATCGCTGGTCAAGGCGGCCATCGATGGCGGCGCCAAGGTGATTGTCTGCGGTGCCGGTCTCCCCATGAGTCTGCCGGAGTTGACCTCCCATGCACCGGATGTGGCGCTGATCCCGATCGTGTCATCCCTGCGCGCTGCCCAGCTGATCGCCAAGAAATGGCATAAATCCTTCAACCGCCTGCCGGATGCGGTCGTGGTGGAGGACCCTGATACAGCCGGCGGCCACCTCGGAGAAAAGATGGAAAACATCGGTACCGGCGAGTACGACCAGTATGCAACGGTCCGCCAGGTAAAAGAGTTTTTCATCAGTGAATACGGTGTGCATGTGCCGGTCATTGCAGCCGGCGGCATCTGGGGGCGTGAGGATCTGGAACATGCCCTGGCGGAAGGCGCCGACGGCGTGCAGATGGCGACCCGTTTTGTCTGCACCGAGGAGTGTGACGCCGAGGATTCCTTCAAGCAGATGTATATCGACTGCAAGCCCGAAGATATCGGCCTGATCATGAGCCCGGCCGGACTGCCAGGGCGCGCCATCCTCAGCAATCAGGACGGCATCCGTCAGTACGACGTGGATAATGCAACCCCCTGTCGTTTGGGGTGCCTCAAAAAATGTTCCTACAAGGAGTCGGGCGAGCGTTTCTGTATTGTAACCTCACTGGACCGCGCCCAGCGCGGCGATGTGGAGACCGGCCTGGTTTTCTGCGGTACCAATGCCTGGAAATCGGATCGGATCACCACGGTTCAGGCCATTTTTGATGAGCTGTTTGCGGAAGATGCGGAATTGAAGGAAGCCGCCTAGCTACAGAGAATCAACCCCCCTCAGTCCCCCCTTATCAGGGGGGAAGCATTTAAGTCTCCCCTGATAAGGGGGATTTAGAGGGGTTGGTTTGGGGCAGTGGAAATTTTCACATCCGAATGGCCCGACGGTTTTCGCCGCGGGCCTTTGATTTTTGTTTTCCCGCAGAACACAAAGGAAACCCAATGCATCCAGAATCCGATGATATGGAAGAGTACCTCGTCTCCGACGCCGTTGTTGACTGGCAGAGCCCCGAGGTCAACCAGAAGGCCCTGGAGCTGACGCAGTCGATCAACGACGAAATCGACAAGGCCCGTTGCCTGTATGAATGGGTGCGGGATGCCATCCCCCACAGCCATGATGCCGGCCACGAGGTTGTGACCTGCTCGGCCAGCGAGGTTCTCAAACAAGGTACCGGCATCTGTTTTGCCAAAAGCCATCTACTGGCTGCACTGTTGCGGGCGGTTGGTATTCCGGCCGGTTTCTGTTATCAGGTGCTGCGCCGGGATCCACCGCTTGATAATGACCCGGTTCTGCATGGATTGAACGCAATCTATCTGGCGTCTCATGGACGCTGGGTCCGTGTGGATGCGCGCGGCAACAGCGGCGGAGTCGATGCCCAGTTCAGCATCACGAAAGAGCGACTGGCCTTTGCCATGGACCCGGATGCGGATGAGTTCATCTATGAAACCATTTTTGCCGCACCGGTACAGAGTGTCGTCAGCCGGCTGAAGATGTACTCCACCGGCAGTGAACTGTGGCATGATCTGCCGGATTCCTTGTGATGCCCATCTCCTCTGCGCCGCTCGCCGCCCGTCTGATAGAATCATTGCCATCCGGCGTATCGGGACTCTTCAATCCCTGGCGCGACCATTGTCCCCACGACAGCCTCGACAACGGTCCGGAAGCCAAGCTGGAGCGTCTTGCCCGTCATCTGGATTGTAATGCCGCCTTCATTCTGGTCGGTGAGGCACCGGGCTATCAGGGGTGCCGCTACAGCGGGATCGCCTTTACCAGTGAGCGGTTATTGATGGAAGGTGCCATTCCGCGCATTCCGTCACTGGCGCTACGCCTCTCCACCCGCAGACTCCCCTTTTCCGAACCATCGGCAACGATTGTCTGGAAAGCGCTCAAAACTCTGGGAATTGCCGAACGCACAATCCTCTGGAATGCACTGCAGCTGCACCCCCATCGCCCCGACAAGCTCTGGTCCAACCGCACTCCAACCCCGGCCGAACTGGCCCTGGGTGCACCGGCCCTGCATGCGCTGATAGCCGCATTTCCCGCTGCCAAAGTTGTCGCCGTCGGCAAAAAGGCCGAACAGCTGATGATGACCATGGGGGTCACGCCCACGGCTTGCGTACGCCATCCGGCCAACGGCGGTGCCACGGCCTTTGCGGCCGGTATGGCGGCGTTGCGCTAGCGGGACGTACCCCTCATCCGGCCTTCGGCCACCTTCTCCCAGAGGGAGAAGGAATACACATCATCGCAGCATACGTGCCGCCTCGCCACCCCGAAGCGGCTTTTTACGTGTTGGAACAAAGTCAGGATCGTGATACATACAGTGCTTCGCTGGAGATTACACCCGCCAGGAGGCCTGCACCGTGCCAGAATTTACCGTTCCACGTACCCCGTCCGCCTATGATTATCAGCTGCTGATCAAAAACCTGCTGTTCTGCCCGGTGGTCTCCGCCCCGGATCAGGAGATCGTCTATCGCGGCAGTTTTCGCTACACCTACCGCGAACTGCACCAACGGATCAAACGCCTGGCCAACGCGCTGGTTGCACAGGGTGTTAAGCGGGGCGATACCGTTGCGGTCATGGATTGGGATTCCCATCGTTATCTGGAGTGTTTCTTTGCTGTTCCCATGATCGGGGCGGTACTGCACACCATCAACGTCCGTCTTTCTCCGGAGCAGATCCTCTATACCATCGACCATGCAGAGGATGATGTCCTGCTGGTCAACAGCGAATTTTTGCCGATCCTGGAGCAGATCCGCGGGCGCATGGATACGGTCAAGGGCTTCATCCTGCTGAATGATGAGCCGGCCGTTCCCGTCACCACGATCCCCTTTGCCGGCGAGTACGAAGCCCTGCTGGCGGCCGCTTCCCCCGAATACGAATTTCCTGATTTCGACGAAAACACACGCGCCACAACCTTCTACACCACCGGAACGACCGGCATGCCCAAGGGGGTCTATTTCAGCCATCGTCAGCTGGTGCTGCACACCATGGGGGTCATGAATGTTCTGGGGGCTGCCATGGGACATGGCCGCTTCCATTGTCAGGATGTCTATATGCCGATCACCCCTATGTTCCATGTGCATGCCTGGGGTGTTCCCTACATCGCCACCATGCTGGGGGTCAAGCAGGTCTACCCCGGTCGATATGTGCCGGATCAACTGCTGGAACTGGTGGAGAAGGAGAAGGTCACCTTCTCCCACTGCGTTCCGACCATTCTGCATATGCTGCTCAAACATCCCCACGCCCAGCGTATCGACCTGTCGGGGTGGAAGCTGATCATCGGCGGGGCCGCCATGTCCCGGGCGCTCTGCCTTGAGGCATTGTCCCGCGGCATTGATGTCTTTACCGGCTATGGCATGTCTGAAACCTGTCCGATCCTGACGATTTCACACTTGACTTCCGACATGCTGGAACTTTCCGACGAGGAACAGGCCACCATTCGCTGCAAGACCGGCCGCTCGGTCCCGCTGGTCGAGCTCAAGGTGGTCGATGCTACTTTGAAGGAGCAGCCTCGCGACAACGCCAGTCCGGGGGAAATCGTTATTCGCGCCCCCTGGCTGACCCAGGGGTATCTCAAGGATCACAAGGCTTCAGAACGGTTGTGGGAGGGTGGCTATCTACATACCGGTGACGTGGCGGTGCGGGATGAACTGGGGTATGTACGCATCACCGACCGCAGCAAGGATGTCATCAAGGTCGCCGGCGAGTGGGTTTCATCGCTGGAGCTGGAAGATATTATTGCCCACCATCCGTCGGTTTCTGAGGTGGCAGTCATCGGAGTATTCGATGAGAAGTGGGGCGAGCGCCCCCTGGCACTGGTGATCCCGCGCCCGGACAGTACGGTTACGGAAAAGGACATCAGTCATCACATCAAAGAGTATGCCGACAAGGGTTTGGTCAATAAGCAGGTGGTACTGATTAAGGTGCGTTTCGTGGATGCCATCGACAAGACCAGCGTGGGTAAGGTCAGCAAGGTGACCCTGCGGGAAAAGTACGCCTGATACCTGAAAAAAACCATTAACTACGGAGGGCACAGCCAAAAGTAGGCGCCTCCAGGCGAGAGCACGGAGGAAAGTCAGGAGAAGGTACAATTTATCGATAAGACAGAGACGTATAAGTTTTTTTGGTTTAACTCGTAACGTTTTTAGTTTTCCTGACTTTTGCTTTTGTCTTCCTCGGTTGTTCTCTGTGACCTCTGTGGTGAAACGCCTTTGGATGTAGTGTTGGAGGGCCCATGCTGCTCTGGAAAATATTCATTCTTTACACCCGGGTATCCCTGTTCTCATGGGGGGGCGGGCCGGCTTCACTGGCCCTGATGCAGCGGGAAACCACCACGGCCATGTGGGTTCCGCCCGGCTCGACGGAAGCGGTCCCCTGGGCAACGCCACTGGAGTTTTCCGATGCGGTTGCACTGGGCAATGCCCTGCCCGGGCCGATTGCTCCCCAGGTTTCAGCCTATGTCGGATACAAGATGGCCGGTCTGCCGGGCGCCATTGCTGCCGCGGCCGGGACAGTTTTACCCACCACAATTCTGATGCTGTTGATGATTGTCTATTTTTTCAAGATCAAGGATAGCACGCTGGTTCAGTCCATGCTGAAGGCCGTGCGTCCCGTGGTGGTGGGACTATTGCTCTGGACCGCCTATGACATGGCCTACACGGTCTTCGGCGTCAACAAGCACGGCTTCGCCGGATCGCTGACAGTGGGGTGGGATAAACTTCTGTTTGCACTGGTGACCTTTGCTGTTCTGACACTGACAGAGATCAACCCGGTCTTCGTCATTTTCGGAGCCGCAGTTCTGGGCGGGGTTGTCTATCGCTGACCCCCGCCGGGCACTGTTCCGATTGACATCTGCAGGTTGCGGTCTATTTTGCAGAATTTTTCCCGGCGTTGTACTCCTGTTCGTTGATTTCTTTAACGACAGAATTCTGGATGGTGACAACGCTTCCGGTGCGTTGGTCGGTAAACTTGATAGCCCCGCCACTGATTTCATCAATTTCCTCTGTGTAGTAGGCGTTTCCGCTGACCGGATCCTTAACCGCAAAATAGTTGCTTGAGCAGCCCCCCATTATCAGCACGACACTTCCGAAAATCATTGTTCCAAACACTGCCATTGATCGACTCATAGTAACCCCCTTTTTCTGACCTCGTGTTCTGCAGGTTTTTGAACATGCCACCGGGAGGAACCCGTCTGGGGTGCATCATTATCGGTGGAAACAGTTACTGGCTTGGAAACCTTGCGGATTTCTTTCATCATTTTTTGAAGATTTTGTCCCAATTCAGACGTTTTTTTACCCATTCAGCTCACCCTTTCTTTGATAGTGAAAAGGATTGTCTCTTTACAAGACCTTTTTTGTCCAGTATAGTTTGCTCCATTAAAGATGCAACACTTTTTTTAACAAAAATGTGATTTTCAGTGTGTCGGTATCTGGACATTTCTGCAGGTTCGGTATACTCGTTTTACCGTGAGAATAACTTGTACTTATGTACATTCAGGAAAGTCTGCAGACACATCACGTATCTGAGCAACACAGAAGGAGGTACAACATGCACCATACATTACGCGCAACTTTTCTGGCAGCGGTACTGGCAGTCACGGTTTCATGGTTGGGGACTGCGGCGGTCGCTTCGGACGACGCGCTGAAACAACTGGAGAGCCGGGCTTCCGAAGTAAAAACCGGTAAAACCTCGGAATACGCACCCGATGCGCTAAAAGAAGCCCTTACGGCTGTCACTGCGGCCCAGGCCGCTGCTGCCGGCGGGAATCAGAAGTTGTCACATCAAAGAATCGAGACAGCAAATCTGCTTCTGACCGTCAGCGAGGCGAAAGCGGCCGAGCGTGAACTACTGGAAAGAGTGGCGGTGCAGCGTGTCGAGCTGAAAAAGCTGGAAGCCCAGCTGGAAAAAAATCTGCAGGGGGAGGCTAAGCCATGAGAACAATAGTGATGATTGCCATAGCTGCCCTGCTGTTTGGTGTCCCGGATACCCAGGCCGCTGAGCGGGCCAAATCCCAAGGACAGATTGATGGCGCCCGCAGCGCACTGAATGATTTCAAGTCCAAAGCTGGTGACAACAAGATTGTTGCCGCTGACGTTACTGCTGCCGAGCAGAACCTTGACAAGGCGGTGGCAGCCCAGAAGGCCGGCGAAAAAATGTTTGGCGGTTTAACAGACGAGGCTGAAGCAAATGTGCGTCATCAGACGGTACTGATGGATCTCAACCTGAAGGTGGCGGCATCAAAGCTGGAAAAGGCTAGGATTGAGTCGGAGTCTGCCGTGCTTGCTAAAAAAATTGATGCGGTTCAGGCCAAGGTGAAGATTTTCGACGACTACCGGGCCGAGATAGCCCGCCTCAAAGGCGAGCTAACCGCCAGTGCAAAAGGGGACAAAGAGCTTGAAATGATAAGAAAGGAAAAGAGTGCCCTGGAGGATCAGGTTGCCAGGCAGGCACAGGAAATTGCGCAGCTGGAATCTGTCAGGGCTGACAACAAACGCTTAAAAGATCAGCTCGAAAAACTGCAGGGAGAGTTGAAAAAAATACAGATCGTACCCGCTCCCGCTGTGCTTCCCGCAAGACCGGAATCCTTTAAGCCGGTCAGCAGGATCGATGCTCCGCTTCCCAAAGCTGTTTCTGAATCCGGGGTGAAAACGCTGCCATTGCAGGAAAAACGGCCGGCAATTGAATCACCGGCCGATGCGGCTGTAAAACCGGAAGAGACAGCAGCACCGCTGATTGTCCCTGCGCCGGAGAAGCAATAACACCTGGGACCGGTCTGGCATGTGTCATATGGATGTGGTAGTACATGTCGGAGCGAATTTTTCGCTCCGACATTTTATCCTAAAAACGGCAGTTCAATAACACAGAACCACAGCCAAAAGTAGGCGCTTCTAAGCGAGAACACTGAGAAATCAAAACGTTAAAGGCTAAAACAAAAACATTTTGGTGAATCTTTAAACTTGTAATTTCGCCTCTATCAGTCAGATTTTACTCTGTGTTCCCCGTGCATCCATGTTTCAAATGCTTTTTCTAGGTTTATGGTCCAGAGAGTTCGATATGCACATACTGACAGCATTTATACTTATTCTGTGTTCTGCGTTCCCCCTGTCCGCCAGTGAACTGGTCGGTTCGGCCGGCGGCATGACCGATTCCGGGACGAACGACAGCTCATACGCCTGGGGCCTGGATTATTTCCAGGGGTTGGGGGAACACGCTGCCTTCAGTATCGGCTATCTCAATGAGGGACATGTACCTGACCATCACCGTGACGGGCACTCCATTATGCTGTGGGGTCGCCTGCCAACCCTTGACCGGCGCCTCTCCCTTTCGGCCGGGGCCGGAAGCTACTTCTATTTTGATACCAGTTCCGCCCGGACTACGGCGGATTACCACAACGACCACAACGTGGGTCTGATGACGTCACTGGCGGCCACCTGGTACACAGAATCACGCCTTCTTCTGCAACTGCGGGCAAATACGATTTTGGCCCATAAAAATTTTGACTCCCATTCCTTCTTGCTGGGGGTCGGTTATCAACTGGATGCACCTGACAGACCAGGCCCGATACCCCGGACAGAGGCACAGCAGGGCAAAACTACCAGAAATGAAATCTCCGCGTATATGGGTAAAACCATCGTCAACAGTATGAAGTCGGAGAAGGCCACGGCGATCTGCGTCGAATACCGTCGTGGTCTGATGACCTATCTGGATGGCTCGATAGCCTACATGAACGAGGGGCGCAATGATGTGCTGAGGAGAAACGGATTGATCGGTGAAGTATGGCTGACCCGGGACTTTTTTGACGAGCACCTTGCCCTGGCCTACGGCATCGGTGCGTATTTTGCCCTGGATCACAGAAAAGGTGACAGCAGGGGGGGGACCAATGCTGTCGCTTCAGCCCTCAACACCCTCTCCATCAGCTACCGGATCGTGCCGACGGTTGCTGTGAAGGCGCATTGGAACCGGATGATCACCGGCTATGACCGTGACGCTGATGTGATCATGGCCGGGGTTGGGTATCGGTTCTGATTGAGTAACATTTGAATCTGGATAGAGAGAACTACCACACGATTTTAGGATGTCGAGCTGGATAAGATCATGAAGGAAATTCAGACACCGGGGAGCGGACATATGACAAACATCAGGCAGGTCATTTTCAAACGATGCACAGCACCAGGAACAGTACTCACACAGGCTTGCTGTGGCGCAATGCTGTCGGTAGTCACCACCCTGGCATGTATTGCACCGGCCGCCCCGACCTTTGCGGCGACTCCCGTTGGCATAGGAGCATCGGTTGCGCCACCACTCGGTTTTTCGGTTGCTAACATGGACCGGAGCGTAGATCCGCGCAGGGATTTTTACCAGTATGCCTTAGGGAGCTGGCTCAAACAGACCGTGATCCCTGACAGCGAGGCGGATGTAGGGGGCTTTACCCAGTTGGCCGTCAACCTGGACCAGCAGTTGCTCAAGCTGATCAAGGATGCCGCATCCGTTCAGGCCCCATCCGGTACGCCCCGCCAGCAGATCGGCGATTACTGGCGTGCCGCCATGGATCTGAAGCGCATGGACGCAGCCGGCCTCAAACCGTTAGGGGGTGATCTGGAGAGTATTGAGAAACTCCCGCTGCCTGGTAAGCCCGCAGCTCTAGGTGAGCTCTCCGCCCGCCTGCAGCTGGGCTTTGGTGTGTCGCCACTGGTCAATGCGTTTGTCACGCCGGATGCAAAGGACAGCACCACCTACCTGCTGATCATCATCGCAGGGCAACAGGCGTTGACCCAGGACGAGTACGGCAAGGAAGATGGCAAGCGTGTGCGGGATCTCTATCTGGACTACATCGACAAGATGTTTCAGAGCAGGGGCGAGTCGGCGAAGAGTGCCGCACTCAAAGCCCGTACGGTGCTCTCAATTGAACGTGAAATTGCCGCCGACCAACTGACACCGCTCCAGCAGCGCGACCCAGCGTCAACCTACAACAAGATGACGCTGGCCGAGGCGCAGGCGCTGATTCCCGCTGTGGATCTCAGAGCAAAACTGGTGGCACTCGGGGTGACGCCCCCAGCCACCGTTCAGGTGCGTGATATTGCCGCGCTCAAGACGATTCAGAAGGTGCTCTCCGGTCGGCCACCCGAAGAGGTGCGAACACTGCTTCAATGGCATGTTATATCTGCAAGTGCCTCCGCACTTGGCCAGCCATGGCGCGGGCTCGACCAGGAATTCTCCCGCCAGCGCAAAGGTCTGCCGATCGCCCCCGTGCGTGAGCGGGAGATCACCAATGCCATCAGCATGCAGCTGTTTCACCCCCTGTCCAAACTGTATGTCGAGGCCTATTTTCCCGAGACCACCCGCCGCGAGATCACCCGGATGGTCGGTCACATCAAGGATGAGTTTGAACTGCGACTGCGCTCCAATCCCTGGCTCGACGAGCCCACCCGTGCGGCTGCGCTGGATAAGCTCGGCAAGGTTGATATCCAGGTTGGCTATCCCCGGCAGTGGATTGACTTCAGCGGCATCACAATTCGTTCCGACGATCATTTCGGCAATGTTCGGCGCATCAATGAGTTCCTGATGCGCCGCGAACTGGCCCGGGTGGGCAAACCGGTGGTGTCCGAGCGGTTTGCCTCACCCCCCTACACAACGCCGATTTCGGTGAATGCGGCCTACAACCCCCAGGCCAATAACATCGACATCACGGCGGCCATTGTGCAGCCTCCCTTCTACGTCCCGGGGGCCGATGCCGCGGTCAATTACTGCACCATCGGCGCGGCCATCGGCCACGAACTTACCCACGGTTTTGACAGCCTCGGCCGCCAGTACGGCCCGGCAGGTAATCTGCGCGACTGGTGGACACCGCAGGCGACCGCCGAATTCAAGAAGCGCACCGATGTGCTGGTAGAGCAATACAGCGGATTCTCCATCCTGCCGGACGTAAAGCACAACGGAGCACTTACGGTCACCGAAAATACCGCCGACCTGGGAGGCATCTCGCTGGCGCATGCCGCACTGAAGCGGGAACTGGCCGGCACGACACAGCCGGCAGTCGATGGCCTCAGTACCGACCAGCGCTGTTTTGTCGCCTGGGCACAGATGTGGGCCTACAAGGGCCGTCCCGAGCGCCTGCGTTTGCTGGCCTCCATCGATTACCACGCCAACAGCACACTGCGTGGCTACGTTCCGCTGCTGCACCTGGATGCCTTTTACAAAGCATTCGATATCCGTCCCGGTGATCCGATGTGGCGCGCTCCCGAAAAACGGGTGCAGATCTGGTGAAGAGGAACGGTGTTCAGGTCTGGTATAGGGGTAGCAACTCAATCAGGGGGTTACTATGAAAACGGTTACTACGGGTTTCGTGCTATGTATCATGCTGCTGCTGACCGGGTGCATGTCCATGGGGCCCCGGTCGATCCACACAACCAGGGCCGACTACAACATGGCCATCCAGCAGACCAATGAACAGGAGCTGCTGCTCAATCTGGTCCGCCTCAAATATCGGGATTCGATCTATTTTTTGAATGTTGAAAAAGTGGCCGCATCCCTGGAGTTCAACCGGGAGATGGGCGCTTCGGCAACCGTTCCCGAAAAGGGTTTTAACTCCTATACGATCGGAGCGGCCAAGGTGGGGTTGGTGGAAAAACCGACCATTTTTTACTCTCCTCTGGACGGTGAGCGGTTTACGCGGCAGATGATGTCAGTCCTCCATCCCGAGATACTGGTGCTGCTTGCCAACTCGGGCTGGTCGTTGGAACGGCTGATGACCCTGATGTTCCAGGAAATGAACGGTCTGAAGAATGCCCCCTCCGCAACCGGGCCGACCCCCTCCTATGAACCGGTGTACAAGGATTTTCGACAGGCGGTCAAGAGTCTGCGATCGCTCCAGGTTCGTAAACTGGTGGATGTCGGTCACATAAATGAAAGCGGCAAACCTTTTCTGGAGCTGCGCTTTCTCCCCAGTGCCGCCGACGATCCCGATACGGTCGAGTTCAAGCGTCTCCTGGGACTGGCACATGAAACCAGCAACTTCAAGGTTGTTATCGGCCTTGGCCGTGGCGGTGCTGAAACGATCAATGTGGTGCCCCGTTCAATGATAGGCATTCTGAACTACCTGTCACAAGGGGTCGAACCGCCCCGGAAGGACATCGACCTGGGCCGGGTCACACGGACAGCGCTGGCAAATGGAGATACGTTTGATTGGCAGCTGGTGATGGGGGGGCTGTTCAGGGTTGCATCATCAGCTTCAGAACCGGAGAACGCCAGTGTCGCCATACGATACCGCGATGCCTGGTTCTACATCTCCGACAGCGATCTGGATGCGAAATCAACCTTCAGCCTGGTGAGCCAACTGATGGCACTTCAGGCCGGTTCTTCCAAGCAGGAAGAAATGCCGATTTCGTTTTCCATTGGACGATAACCACTCTGCGGGGAGAATTGCATGTGCGAACCTGATTTTTCCGAAGTTCTGAAGGCAGGCGTGACCCGTTTTCAGCGACAGGTTTTTCCCAAACGCCGGCTGTTGTTCGAGAAGCTGGCCAAGGCCCAGAAGCCGAAGGCGCTCTTTTTGACCTGTGCCGACTCGCGGGTTGTTCCGTCCCTGATCACCCACACCGGGCCGGGGGAGCTGTTTGTGGAGCGCAATCCGGGTAATCTTGTTCCGGTCTACAGCGAAGAGGCGGTGGGGGTTTCCGCCAGCATCGAATATGCGGTTGCGGTCCTGCGGGTTGAGCATGTCATCATCTGCGGCCATTCGGACTGCGGCGTTGTTAAGGGGATTCTCCATCCGGAGAAGGTGGCGCAACTGCCAGCGGTCGCCCGCTGGATGGAGTTCGGCCTGCCGGCCCGGAGTGCGCTGTTCGAAGAATATCCGCACCTGCCGGAAGCGGAGCAGCTCCCGATTCTGACGGAGTTCAATGTCCTCAACCAGATCGACAACCTTTACACCCACCCTTCCGTTCAACAGGCTCTGAAGGAAGAGCGTCTGACTGTCCATGGCTGGGTCTATCATATCGAGAACGGCGAGGTGCGCGAGTACAACGCCGAAAAATCCCGCTTCGAACCGTGGCCGGAGGCCAATAGCCTGGTGTGACGCCATCTGTTCATGGGATTGTCCTTAAATACGGGACGGTGAGTTTACTCGGAGTGGCGTTTTGTATAGTGTTTGCCGTGTGAGCTGCGCAGCAGTACCAGATACCCGGCAATGCCTGAAAGCAGTGAGCCGAGCAGGATGGCCAGTTTGTCGGCATATTCATAGATGCTGTCATCCACAAAAGCCAGGGAATCGATGAAAAAGCTCATGGTGAATCCGATGCCGGTCATGAGGGCGATGCCGTAGAGCTGCCCCCAGTTGCTGCCGGGCGGAAGGGCTGCCAACCTCATTTTTATGGCGGCCCAGCTGAACAGGAACACCCCGGTCTGCTTGCCGATGAACAGCCCCAGCATGATTCCAAGGGGGACCGGGGTTGCCAGCTGTCCCAGTGACAGACCCCGCAAATCAATGCCGGCATTGACGAAGGCGAACAGCGGCAGGATCATGAAGGACACCCAGGGGTGCAGGTCGTGTTCCAGCTGTTCGGCCAGCGGATGGTCGGCTCCCTTCTCCCGGGCATCCAGTGGGATCATGAAGGCCAGGGCCACACCTGCCAGGGTGGCATGAACTCCGGACTTGAGAACACTGACCCACAAAACGGCACCCACCAGAAAATAGGCCGCCCGGCGTACGACTCCGGTCAGGTTCAGCAGGAACAGGGCCGCCAGGGAGATCGCAGCAATCACCAGAGAAACAAGTGAAAGGTTGGAGGTATAGAACAGGGCAATGATAACGATGGCCCCCAGGTCATCCATGATTGCCAAGGCCAGCAGGAAGATTTTAAGTGAAGGGGGCACCCGGTTTCCCAACAGCGACAGGATTCCGAGCGCAAAGGCGATATCGGTGGCGGTGGGGATGGCCCAGCCGTGCATCCCCGATGGCTCCTTGTAGTTGAAGCCGACATAGATCAGGGCCGGTACGAGCATGCCGCCGATCGCAGCAATCATCGGCAGGGCGGCCTGGGACCAGGAGGAGAGACTGCCGCGCAGCAGTTCCCGTTTGACCTCCAGCCCGACCAGCAGGAAGAAGACTGCCATTAATCCATCATTGATCCAGAGCAGCAGCGGCTTGGCGATCTGCAGGGCGCCGAAGCGGATCTCCACCGGAGTATGCAGGAAGGCATTATAGGTACCTGCCAGGGCTGAGTTCTTCAGCACCAGGGCTGCGATCGTCACCAACATCAGCAGTATGCCGGTTGACGATTCCCGTTCATAAAATTCCCGAATTATCTTCAAGCCTCACTTCCTCCCCTTGCCAGTCGCTGTGCCATGTTTCACGACTGGCAACGCTTTCAGCGACCTTTGTGAAAGTAGCGGTTCAGGTCGAACAGCCCGCCGCGTACCGGCTCATCCTCAAGAAAACGTTTCTGGAACCAGTCATAGGTCGGCCAGAATCGTTCATCGGAACGGTTGATGCCGTACTTTGCCAGTCTGGTAATGTCCTTTGCGTCATATTTGAAGTTGGCCAGCAGATCGACAAAATCGGGAAGATCGCGGGCTTCTATATCAAAAAAGTAATTGGGGTAGGAACCAATCAGGCCGGGAATAAAGTCGGCGTCATCGCGGGCCGGGTCCAGGCGTTCATCTTCGCCGAACATGAAGGCAACATTGTTGTGCCAGCGATTTACAACCAGTGTCAGTACGGTATCTTTGCCGGTGGTATTACGGATTCGCAGGAAGGCCTGGTTGGCATTATGGTCGGTGATCAGCTTGATGAAGGGCATGCCCGGCTGTGAAAGTGCCCGCAGGGCGTGCAGGTAGTCATCCCGGGTCTGATATTGTTTGGGCAGCTCCGGGTAACTGGCGCCGCTCCGCAGGTAATTGAGCGGATCGAAGTGTATGCCGCTCTGCGGGTTCAGGTGCCGATCGACAACGTGTTCTACAAACTCCCGCTTGGGGTCCTGTGAGCTGTACGGGATGTTACCCGGTAGTGATGACGGGGCGAAATGGATGTTCTTCAGGTCGACCCCTCCGTACCACGATTTCATCATTTCGACGCGTTTCTGCGGAGGCATGAAATCCAGGAAATTATTTTCTCCTTCAATCCTCAGCCTGTCCATATACAGCCTGAGCGCCAGTTGGTGCCCGGCAGTTCCATAAATATCGAAGCCGGCGACCAGTGAATAGTAAATCCGCTCCAGAAGTGGGTAATCGATCACCCAGACGGTTCGTGGCAGATTGCCAAGCAGTCCACGGTGCACAGAGGCGTTGTCGAAGTGGCGGTAGATCGTCAGGGCCGGGGCATCCTGAGCAGTGTCCCCTTTCCAGATTGCATCGTACCCGAGACCGGAGTAGTTGACCGCTGTATAGAACGCCTGGCGGGCCAGATAATACTCCTTGGACGCTTTGCTGTAGCGGTCGGTGACGGCCGAAAAAATCCCGAAATCGCTCCCTGTTTCGATCGGCATGACCAGTTTGTCCAGGTGTGTTCGGACAAATCCCGGATAGGTGACGCTCAGATCGTGTCCGGGATCCATGAAGAAGACCCAGAACTGGTCGTGGATTACGTTCAGGGCGATCTGCCCCTTGCAGACCGGGCCGTGGATGAAGGTCATGATAATATATTCGGAATTGTCCAGCAGGAACTGGTAGCGGCTACGGGGGGGGATCTGTTCAAAGGCCGCAAAGGGATTGGCGCTCAGGACCGGATCATATCCGATGCGATGCGGTTTCTGCAGCCACTCCGGTGCAATGAACAGTTCCTGAAAACGGCGAAGTGTACGGTCATTCAGTTCGAAAACCATGTGGGTCTTGTGGACGATGGTGGAATGAACCTTGCGGAAACGGTAGTAGAACTTATCCACACCCGGGTCGTCGTAGGGGCGTACGGAGGGGATCAGGTCAATGGCGGTTCCCGGGGCGGTGCGGGAGCGGACAACTTCATAGAATTCGTTTGTGTCTGTGCCGAATTTCAGATGTGCCAGAAAGAGGTGCTCGTACAGGTAGCGGGCAGTTACGGCGTGTTTATCGTCATCCCGGTTGAAAAATTGTTCCCACTGTTGAATCGCGGCGGCATCCGACGCTGCCGGTGCCTCCAACTGTGACTGCCGGGCAGTGTCAGGCCCCTTGGCCCCCTGGACCAGCCAGCCGGCGATGATGTCGAATTCATCCTGCTTGAGCGGCGGGAAGCCGAAGGGCATGCCGCTGTTGGGATGCTTCTCCAGGTACCCTCCCAGCTCATCGCGGTCCTTGGCGCAGGTAAGATCCTCCGCCTCGGGCTTGTATTCACCGGTATTGAGCGGATTATTGATCTTGTGGGCCAGCAGCTGAATCATCAGGGAGTTGTTCTGGCCGCCGGAGACGGAGCTTTCGGTGACGCTGTAAAATTCCTTGTCGCGCCACTCCTTGGTCGATTGCGCATCCACAAAGAGGCGGGTGGGTTCCATGGTCTTCAGGCGGGTAGAGTTGTAGATCGCCCGCTTGGTGGCACCGCGATCGACCCCTTCAAAGGAATCGAGCTTCAGTTGGCAGGGGGAGTTGTAGCAGGAGTGGCAGACGGTGCAGCGTTTATCCAACAGCGGCTTGACCTCTCGCTGATAGTCAATTGTCCGGGTCGGTATCTTCACAGTCACCGGCGGCAGTGCTTTGGAAAAGCAGCCGGCGGTGATCAGGGTCAAGAGTGTCAAGAGCAGCAACAATGATTTCATCAGGCGGAATTCCTCCGGGACTGGGCAGCAGAATCGGGTGGCTGGATGCTAGCGGACATCTTTGAATGAAAATGATTAATTTTGCAAACAGATTGACACTCCACTGGTATATTTGTTAGGCATGATTTATCGAATGGTTATGGAATTACAGCAGCACCTCTCCCAATCCGTAACGCGTAAAGGAACGGCCATGCATACCAGACATTTCTCTGCCCGCAGGTATAAGGGCGCCCAACGTTTACTCCCTTTTCTGTTGCTAATGTCACTGCTAGTGGCTGTTCTCTCCATCCCTTCGGTTTCATGTTCCGAATCCGCCGGGCAACTCGATTCCAAAGCGGTGAAAAGTTCCGACAGCCGTGCACTTGGGCTGCTGCATGGTACTGTCGCCGCTCCAGCTCCAGTCGCTGCCTTATCTCCCGCTGCTGAGGTGCGGGTGTTCAACCGCAGCGTGGCGGTTTTCAGGGGCAGCTACATGGGGGTTCCGGCGGCCGAGCGGGCTGAACGGGCCGAGGATGTGCTGAGCCGCAGACTCTCCAGGGGGGGAGCGGGCAAGGTCACGCTGCAGGCTTTCCCGGAAGGGTATACCGTCATGCTCGACGGCGCCATGGTCTTCTCCCTGGTACAGGGTGATGCCGACCCGCTGCGTCAGGAAACCCTGCAGGAGGCTGCTGCGGCCGTTGCCAGGAACCTGGAGCGCATAGCCGTTGAAACCCGAGAGGCGCACGACATGGGTGCCCTGCTGCGGGCCGGCGGCCTGGCTGTTGCTGCTACGATCATTCTTTATCTGGCGGTCGCCCTGCTGCACCGCTGCCGCTCCTGGATCGGCCGGCGACTGGCGGAAATAGCCCATGGCTATTCGGCAAAGCTGTCACCGGGCGGTACATCGCTTCTGCATCCGGATCGAGTCATTCAGACTGTCAACCATGTGGTAAGCCTCTTCCACTGGACGGTCATCGCGTTCCTGCTGTTTAACTGGCTCAGCTTTGTCCTTTCTCGTTTTCCCTACACGCGCCCCTGGGGCGAGCAGTTGACCACCTATCTGCTGGATCTGGTCAAATCAGCGAGTGTTTCGTTTCTGCACGCTATTCCGGGACTGATCGTCGCAGTTCTGATTTTCTTTGGCGCCCGGCTCTTCACCGGCCTGCTGAACGGTATCTTCGATCGTATCGAACAGAACAACCTTTCCATTGCCGGGCTGGATCAGGATACGGTCCGTCCGACCCGTCGACTGGTTTCCACCGCGGTCTGGCTGTTCGCCCTGGTGATGGCCTATCCTTATCTGCCCGGTTCCCACACCGAGGCTTTCAAGGGGCTTTCGGTGCTGATCGGTCTGATGGTCTCTCTGGGTGCCACCAGTGTGGTGGGGCAGGCCGCCAGTGGTCTGATTCTGATGTACACCCGTACCCTGCGACCGGGCGAGTACGTCCAGATCCAGGAATCACAAGGGACGGTGGTGGAGGTCGGACTGTTTTCCACCCGCATCCGTACCGGACTGGGTGAGGAGCTGAGCATTCCCAGCGCACTGATCATCGGCAATATTACCCGCAATTACTCCCGCACCGTGCAGGGAGCCGGGTATATTCTCGACACAACCGTCACCATCGGCTACGACGCCCCCTGGCGTCAGGTGCACGCCATGCTGACCGAGGCCGCCCGCCGCACTTCAGGCGTCCTGCACACCCCTCCGCCCCAGGTCTTCCAGACCGCCCTGTCCGATTTTTATCCCCAGTACCGCCTGGTCTGCCAGGCTATCCCCAGCAGCCCTGCTCCCCGGGCCGGGGTCATGAGCGCCCTGCATGAGAACATTCAGGATGTATTCAACGAATACGGCGTCCAGATCATGTCACCCCACTATCTGGGTGATCCCGAGGAGGCCAAGGTTGTACCGCCGGGTAAGTGGAATCCGCCGCCGGCTGACAACTGAACTATAGCTGATACTAATTTTAGCTGTTGTTAATTGAAAAATTGTGATATTAAGGCACAGTTTTTCAGGCGTTTATAACCCTGATGGGTGGGTTTTACCTCTCCTGTCAGATGTATGGATGTCTGAGCGGACAAATTCTCTGCAGGAGATCTTGATCGTGAAAACAGCCCTTTCATTTGTCACGTTTGTACTTTGCACCCTCCTCCTTACACTGCCCTCTTTAGCTGCCCCCACGCTCACCTCTCCAGCCACTGAAAATGTCAGCGCCGGCATGGCTACTCTGGTTTTGCAATCCAGCGAGGGCGGCACCGGCTATTTCACCCTTCTGCCCGGCAGCGGCACCCCCTGTGGCACCGGCACACAGGTGAAGGCAGGCCTGAACAGCAGCGGAATTCTCGCCCGTTACAGGGGAGAGATGTTGCTGTATGCCAACACACCGGCCCGTTATACAATAAGAAACTTAATGCAGAACACAGCCTACACCGCATGCTTCACTGCCGACAGCCCAACGGGCCAGAATCTGCAAGATGTTCCGGTAACAAGCGAGCTTGAAACACCTGCCGCCATATCCCTGACAGGTAAGGAGTGGCGTGCGGTGGGAGTGCCCGGATTTTCAGTCAATATAGCTTTCGATGTCTCACTGGACTTTGCACCTGATGGCACACCGTATGTACTTTTTGGTGGAAATGGCACTAAAGCGACGGTGATGAGGTTTCTTTCGGGGAACTGGGCTGTGGTTGGAAGTGCCGGATTCTCTTCCTCTCAGATTCAATCGCCCTCACTTGCCTTTGCCCCGGATGGAACGCCCTATGTAGCGTATCAGGATTTGGGACCGAACAATAACTGGAAGGCAACCGTCATGAAATTCGATGGTACTGCCTGGGTACCGGTTGGAACCGCCGGTTTCACCGCGGGGAATGCCCTTGATACCTCACTGGCTTTTGCCCCGGACGGAACTCCCTATCTTGCATATATGGATTACGCCAGCAACTATAAGGCGACCGTCATGAAGTTCAGTGGTGGCACGTGGAGCCTAGTTGGAAGCGCAGGGTTTTCGGCCGGTCAGGTTAGTGATACGGGACTGGCTTTTGCAGCAGATGGGACACCTTTCGTGGTCTATCGAGATGGCGGTAATGGCAATAAAATTACCGTGCAAAAATTCAATGGCACCAACTGGGTTGGTGTGGGGAGTGCCGCTTTTTCTGCCGGTACAGCAGAATACGCGAAGCTGGTTTTTTCTCCCGACAATGTGCCATTCGTTGCTTTTACAGACGGAGGGTATGGCGGGAAAGTTACGGTAATGAGGTTCAGCGGGTCCAACTGGGAGCCTGTGGGCAGTGCAGGGTTCTCAGCCGGCGCAGCATATGAACTCTCACTGGCTTTCTCACCTGACGGAACACCTACGGTAGCGCTCCAGGACGGGAGCAAGGGAGCCAAGGCAACTGTCATGAAGTTCAACGGTGCAAGTTGGGCCATCTTAGGTAGTTCAGGCTTCTCATCCGGCTCGGCGCATCCGGTATCATTGTCGTATTCCCCTGGCGGACGTCCCTATGTGGCCTACGTGGACAGCGTTAACAATGGTAAAACGACTGTTATGGCACTGCAAGATGCCGTCACAGCAACTACTACTACAAACCTTATTACCGATAGACAGGTTACTGTAGTCGGTGATCTCGTGACACTTTCGGCAACGCTCTCACAGCCACTGGCAAGCGGAGCGGTCTCATTTATGGATGGTACGGTGCTGTTGGGTATGTCCCAGCTTTTGGCTGGCGTTGCCTCTTTCAGCACTTCAGCACTGTCTGTTGGCATCCACTCCATCACCGCCGTGTATTCCGGTGACAGCACGTTCACAGGTTCAACATCAAGTCCGCAGCAGGTGGAAATCAAGCCCCCCGGTTTTGTCGTGAGCTCTGCCATAACATCACCTGCGGCGGCTTATACCACTAACGCCCCCGTTTTTACGGTAACAGGATCTGCCGTCAGCATTTCTGCCGACCCGGTGAAACTGGTGGAGGTTTCAGTAAATGGCGGTGCAAGCTGGCAGACGGCTACTGGTACCACATCATGGAGCTTTAACGTGTCAATACCGGTTGACGGGATTTTCACCATTAAGAGTCGGGCAACGACAGAATCGGGAATAGTCGAATCTCCCTCAACAGGTGTGTCAGTAACCTTCGACCGTGTAGCGCCAACCGGCACAATCGTCAGTGCTGTACAGGACAGTGCCAACTTGTTAACGATTACGCTCAATACCAATGCCAACATGCCGGGCGATACCTGTGTAGCGGTTTATCCGATTGCCTGCGGTTACCAGGAAATTAGCTTAAGCTACGACGGGGTTACCTGGAGCTCCTGGCAACCGGCAGCCACAACCAGGCAGTATTCACTGGCCATGGTTGGTCTGAAAACAAGCGTATATGCCAAGCTGAGAGACTCCGCCGGGAATATTTCGGGGATTATGAACAGGGCTCTTACAGTCATCAGCTCCTGTGGAAGCGCTCATAACAGTAACGTTACGTCGATACCGGTGACAGATCTTTGCAATGTTGGAACCGCATCTGTAGTTACGGGGACCGGACCATGGAGCTGGAGCTGCTCTGCTGCTTCCATCGGGAGTACACCGGCCAGTTGTTCTGCACAGCAGGCGGGCGGCATAGTCTATCGGAGCACCGATTCAGGTGTTACCTGGACAGCGGGTAAGAGCGGTACTGGCTTCAACTCGGGAGCAGATGCCTTGCTCGTTTCTCCGACCTATTCCAGCGACCACACACTGTTTCTCGGTGCGGATGGCATCTACAAAAGTGTGGATAGTGGTGATAGTTGGAAAAAGGTCCTTTCAGGTTATATGGTCATGGCCCTTGCCGCTTCCCCCGCATATGCAACTGACCATACTCTCTTTGCCGGCGCATATCTCAGCGGTATCTACAAAAGCAGTGACGGTGGCGATACCTGGACAGCTTCAAATGTCGGGCTTTCGCCAACGATGGTATTTTCACTCGCAATTTCTCCCGGATTTTCCAGTGATCATACGATATTTGCGGGGCTCTACAAAACCGGTGTCTTCAAAAGCAGCGATGGCGGCGCCACATGGTCCGCGTCGAATGCCGGCATAAGTACTTCAAGTGTCTTGTCGCTCGCCATCTCTCCGGCCTTTGGCACTGATCAAACGTTATTTACCGCCGTGACCGACGGCGTTTACGGCAGTGGTGGCCCGTATTACAAAATTTATAAGAGCGTCGACGGCGGTTTGACCTGGAACCGGTCGGATAGCGGCATTTCCGGTTCGATTAGCGAGCTTGGGATCTCTCCCGGGTACGCCAGCGACCGGACCATCTTTGCCTACACCAGTAGCGGAGTGTATAAGAGCACGGATGGCGGTGTCATCTGGAGCCTGCTGGAAGCAACCTTTTCCGCAAAATCCCTGGCGCTGTCTCCCGCGTATGCTGCTGACCAGACACTTTTCGCGGGTGTGTACGGTGTCAACGTATTCAAGAGCAACAACGGCGGAAGTTCCTGGAGTCCCTCAAATTCCAGTTTTGCAGTCGCAAATCATCTGGCTTCTCTGGCGGTTTCACCATCATTTAACAGTGACCATACCGTGTTTGCACTCACCTATCTGATCGGTCCAAACCTTTCGACATCCGGTGATCTCTCCTTTGGTACCATCAAATCCGGCAGCACTTCCCAGACCAGGCAGATTACAATTTGGAACGACGCTAACATTGGTGACACTGCTCTTAACATCAATAGTCTCGGTCTGGTGGGTCCCGATGCCGGTCAGTTCAGGATTGCTCCCGGTACGTGTGGCAGTCTGAAACCGACGATTCCTGTCGGTGGACAATGTGATATTGAGGTGAACTTCGCACCATCGTCCACCGGCAGCAAAAGTTGCAAATTGCAGATCAGCTCAAATGCTGTTATGGCGATTCAGACTGGGATTACCCTGACCGGTAGCGGCTTAACGGTAGCTTCGACGATCACTTCTCCTGTTGCCGAATATGAAACTATCGCATCACAGGTAACGATTGAGGGGACAGCGGCCAGTATCGGCGGCGATTCTATCGAGCGTGTTGAGATATCCATGGATGGCGGTGCCACATGGCAGATGGCGCATGGCACAACAGTATGGAATTTTGCCCTGGACGTTCCCAGACCCGGAACCTACACGATCGTGAGTCGGGCAACAACCCTCGGAGGTATCGTGGAAACTCCCGGCGCCGGAATAACAATCACCCGCAACGCGTTGATCGGCGTCTGTGGTGGCGACCATGGCAGGGTGCTTGCGGCCCGCATACCATCTTCACTATGCCATGAAGGGGCTCCATCCGATGTCTCGGGTACAGGACGTCCCTGGTCATGGAGTTGCCAGGGAGAGTCAGGTACAAATCCTGCCGAATGCAGTGCAACGATCCAGTCATTCAGCCTGACGGTAAACATAAAGGAAGGATCCGGTGCGGGGGATGTGCGTGCAGACCTCGTCAGCGATGATCCACAACCAATCAGTCTGTTCTGTCCGACAAGCTTCTGCAGTGCTCAGTATGATTTTGGAAAGACGGTCAGACTTACAGCTGAGCCGGATCCCATTTCGCTTTTTACCGTGTGGGAGGGTGGTTGCACATCTGATCCCTGCGAAGTTGAAATGCGTGCCGACACTGCAATAGCTGTAAGTTTCTCTCGAGGTGCCAGCTATAAAAACATTACGAGTGGCGTTTCAGGCGATACCTTTGACACGCTGTTATTGTCAGCAAATTCCGGAGATGAAATCAGGATGTTGGCAACGGAAATGGATATTAATTCGCTCGTCCTGAACAAGGCGGTTACGTTGACTGGGGGGTGGAAAGCCGGTCACGCAGAACGGGCCGAGGGGATTACTACACTGAAAGGTGTGCTCGTTATTCAGGATTCTGAAACACAATTGCAGAATACAAATGTAAAAGGCCTGCTGACAGTTGAGAGTGGTTCCTTGCGCGCTGACGGGATTTCGATACAGCAATAGGTCCTGAAATACTCTTTACACTCTTCGGGCACATCATGGACTGGTTAGTCTGAGATGTGCCCGAAGTGGTTCAATCTCCGGAGCCAGAGTCCGGAACTTGAGGCTATTCTGTGTAAATTGTACCTTGATTTATTAATGCAAGACTGATATATCAGGAAAAGTTGATTTATAGAAATCAGGATATTTGATATATAATGCTCGAAACTTTCAAGGCCCTGGCCGATCCCTGCCGTCTCCGTCTGGTTGCAATTCTTCTGAATGGTGAGTTCACCGTGCAGGAACTGACCCATATCATGGTCATGGGGCAGTCGCGGATTTCCCGCCATCTCAAAATCCTGACCGATGCCGGTGTCCTGTCCGTCAAACGGCAGGGAACCTGGAACTATTATCGGGTGGGTGACAGCAGCTGTTTCTTTAATGCCATGCGGCCGGCATTTGAACGGGAAATGGAACTCCTTCCGGAACGAAGCCGGGATCTGGCAGCTGTAGCCGGGGTGCTGGAGGAGCGTCGCAGGCGCAGCCAGGAGTTTTTTGACCGGCACGCCCGCCAGTGGGATGAACTGGCCCGCACACTTCTGCCGGTGCCGGAATATCGTCCGCAGCTGCTGGAGCTGGTGCCGGAGGATGCCTGCGTGCTGGAGATCGGCGTCGGCACGGGCGGACTGCTGACAGAACTGGCTGGCCGGGCGAAACAGGTGATCGGTGTCGATCATTCACCGGCCATGCTGGAAGAGGCCCGTCGTCGTTTGGGTGAGCAGGGTGTGACATGCGTTGAACTGCGTTTGGGGGAGATGACCCATCTGCCGCTTCCTGATGCCTCGGTCAGCTGTGTGATAGCAAACATGGTGCTGCATCATGCCGCCGACCCGGCAGCTGTGCTGGCTGAGACCCGCCGGGTGCTGATTCCGGGCGGCCTGCTGATTGTCGCTGACCTGGCCCGCCATGAGCGTGAAGAGGCCCGGGAGCAATTGGCCGACCAGTGGCTGGGCTTTGATGAAGCTGAGCTGGCGTCCTGGCTGAAGGCTTCCGGCTTCAGAACTATTACGGTGGAGCGGATTTCTGCTCCTGCAGGCCAGGAGTCATTACTGCTGGTTCAAGGACGTTAATAACTTTGCATACCTAAAATGCAGCATCACACACAAAGGAGAAACACATGTCACAAGATTACATCGTAGCAGACCTGAAGCTGGCCGACTGGGGCCGCAAGGAGATCAAGATTGCCGAAACCGAGATGCCCGGACTGATGGCCATTCGTGAAGAGTTTGCCGCCAGCCAGCCGCTGAAGGGCGCCCGAATTACCGGTTCGCTGCACATGACCATCCAGACCGCTGTACTGATCGAGACCTTGACCGCCCTGGGCGCACAGGTGCGCTGGGCTTCCTGCAACATCTTCTCCACCCAGGACCACGCCGCAGCCGCCATCGCCGCTGGCGGGGTGCCGGTCTTCGCCGTCAAGGGTGAGACCCTGGAGCAGTACTGGGATTACACCCACCGCATCTTCGAATGGAGCGACGGCGGATTCTCCAACATGATCCTGGACGATGGTGGTGACGCTACTCTTCTTCTGCATCTGGGTGCCAAGGCCGAAAAGGACCAGTCCGTGCTGAACAACCCCGGCTCAGAGGAAGAAACGATTCTCTACGCCGCCATCAAGGCCAAGCTGGCCGTTGATCCGACCTGGTATTCTACCCGCCTGGTACAGGTCAAGGGCGTCACCGAAGAAACCACCACCGGCGTTCATCGCCTGTACCAGATGCACGAGCGGGGCGACCTGAAATTCCCGGCCATCAACGTTAACGATTCGGTCACCAAGTCCAAATTCGACAACCTGTACGGCTGCCGCGAATCGCTGGTGGACGGTATCAAGCGCGCCACCGACGTCATGATCGCCGGCAAGGTGGCTCTGATCTGCGGCTACGGCGACGTCGGCAAGGGCTCGGCCCAGGCCATGCGCGCCCTCTCTGCTCAGGTCTGGGTAACCGAGGTCGACCCGATCTGCGCCCTGCAGGCCGCCATGGAAGGCTACCGCGTAGTTACGATGGAGTATGCCGCCGACAAGGCCGACATCTTCGTAACCTGCACCGGCAACTACCACGTCATTACCCACGACCACATGGTCGCCATGAAGGACCAGGCTATCGTCTGCAACATCGGCCACTTCGATAACGAGATCGAGGTCGCCGCCCTGGAAAAATACCAGTGGGAGGAGATCAAGCCCCAGGTGGATCACGTCATCTTCCCGGACGGCAAGCGCATCATCCTGCTGGCCAAAGGGCGTCTGGTCAATCTGGGCTGCGGCACCGGCCACCCCAGCTATGTCATGTCCTCCTCCTTTGCCAACCAGACTATCGCCCAGATCGAGCTGTTTACCCGCAATGCCGATTACCCAATCGGGGTCTACGTGCTGCCCAAGCACCTGGATGAGAAGGTTGCCCGTCTGCAGTTGAAGAAGCTCAATGCCCAGCTCTCAGAGCTGACCGCCGAGCAGGCCGCCTATATCGGTGTGCCGAAGGAAGGGCCCTACAAGGCCGAGCACTACCGTTACTAAGCTCAATCAATCGGGGTGGATTCGCTGTGAATCCACCCCGATCTTCATTGGTGGGAATGTATATCGGCTCCGGGCTTGACATAACAGTCGGGATAGGGTTTTATTAAGTACATTTAAATAAACTGGTTGCATGCAATTGAATTACACAGGTTACGGGAGGCAGGATGCACAAAACTGTGGATTTCATACTGATCGGCATCGTGTTGTCAGGAGCGGGAATTCTAGTCACCTCGATATTCCCCGTACGGAAACTGATCAAACAGCTGCCGCACGGAAGTATGAGGAGAAACTGGAACATCCTCAACGGGTTGATCCTGTTCTTCATTGCCGGTTATGCCAGTTATGCCGGCAGTCTTCATAGTCGCGACCTGTCATTGACTGACGTGGTAGTTTCACTGATTTTTTTCTTCGGAGCCTGTTTTGTCTGGCTGGTGAATGTCCTGTCGCTCAAGACGGCCATGGACGTGCGTCGGATATCATTGCTGGAGCACGAGAATATCACGGACACACTGGTTGATATCTACAACCGCCGCTATCTGGACCGTCGGGTGGAAGAGGAGTTCGAGCGGGCGAACCGCTATGGCCTTCCGCTGTCCATTCTGCTGCTTGATATTGATCTCTTTAAAACCATAAATGACAGTTTCGGGCACCAAACCGGTGATATGGTCCTGAAAAATCTCGGGAAACTGCTGGTGGATACTGTCAGAAACACTGACATTGTTGCCCGCTACGGTGGGGAAGAGATTTGCATCATCGCCACAAATACGGCGGGAGTGTCGGCAGTTGAACTTGCCGAACGACTGAGACTTCTGATCCAGTCAGCAGCCCTGGCAATGACGGACGACGCTGCTGTACACGTGACCGTCAGCTTCGGAGTGGCCACTGTTTTCACCGGGGTACATTCCGCTGAAGAGCTGATGAAGTGCGCCGATATGGCCCTCTATCGTGCAAAAAAAGAGGGCCGCAACCGGGTTGCGTCGGACATCAGCACTATCTTGTTCGAACCGTCCACAATTCAGTCTGTTGAGCCGCTGCGTTACGGTACCGCAGAATCGAACGTCTGACGCCACCAATCATCCCCGCCTGAGTCCCCGCCGCCATCATTACCGATATAGCGATACATGAACCGGAGCTTTGTGCCCGAGGCCAACTTGGGAAGTTCGATGGTAAACGGTGCGGCCTCATTCTCTCTCAAGCCCGGTACGAACGTCGCTGCCCGGTCTGTTTCCCTGCCATTGGCATCAACTACCCACACCCAGATTTCAAGTTCGTCCATCATGTAGTAGCGGATGTTTTTCACCACACCGTCGATGACGGTTGCCTTGTCGTTTGTCGTCACTTTCCAGGCCAGTTTCGCATCGAACTGTAAATACTGCTGAGGCAGGAGCGCCAAACTTTCGTGGCTGGTGTTGCGGTAGGCCGTACAACCGCCCAGAACCAGGGCAAGCATTGCATACAAAACCGATAACCTAAGCATACAGATCACCGCCTTTCTACGGAAAGAATACCACGTGCGGCTCTTTCAGGACAATTGGTCAATTATGGTCATGTGGCAAGAAACTGGCGGGGACTGTTACCCGGACAGCGGGAGGGTCACGGTGAAGAGGGCACCGTTTTCGGTGTTGGATGCTTGAATGCTGCCGTTGTGATTAAGGAGAATCCGGTTGACGATCGCAAGCCCGAGACCGGTGCCGTGACGTTTGGTGGTAAAGAACGGATTGAAGATCTGCGGCATCATCTCGGGTGTGATCCCACCGCCGGTATCTGAAATTCGAACGACCGCAGTATTTTTTTCCGCCGTAACCTTCTCTGCCTGGACAGACAGCCTGCCTCCATTCGGCATGGCTTCACAGGCATTCAGTATCAGGTTCAGAAAAACCTGCTTGAGCTGGTGGGCATCTCCCACCATAGGCCACGATTCCGGGGACATTTGGATAGTGAGGGTGATCTTGTGGTCTTCCAGCGTGGTTGAACAACTGCCCAGACTTTCATGCAGAATTTCACCAAGTTCGCAGTCACTGTAGCAGATGGTCGGTTTGCGGGAAAATGCCAGGATATCGGCCAGCATCTTCTCCAGACGGCTGACCTCACTGACGATTGTATCGGCATAGTGGTGTTCGCGGGAGCTTTCGGGCAGGTTTTTCAAGAGTCGCCCGGCAAATCCGCCAATGGTAACCAGCGGGTTTTTCAGTTCATGGGCAATGTTGGCGGCCATTTCACCAATCGCAGCCAGTCGCTGGCCGTGGACCAGCCGTTCACGGGCATCCCGCAGGTTGGAGTGGGCATCCTCGATGCGGTTGTACAACATGGAATTTTCCATTGCCATACCGGCCTGGTTGGCAAAGAGTTGCAGAAAGTGGAGATCATCCTGAGAGATAACTCTGTTCGAGTGCGGGTTGTCGACGACGATGATGCCGAGAGATTTCCCCCGTGCAACCAGTGGGGCCGCCGCGAACGATATGGCACCGAGGTGCTTGATAAATCCGCAGGTGCTGCATTCCTGACATCCGGCATCTTCAATGTGGCAGAGCTTATGGTGGGCAATGACATTCTTGATCACCGGACATTCGTTGTCAATGTCGATGCGAGTGGCGCGAACCCGGGAACAAAAATCGGTAGTCCGCTGGCGGGTGATGACCTCTTCACTGATATCCCAGCGGCTGCTGAGTGTGTCGTCGCCAATGATCAAAAGGCTTTCGGTATTTTCATGCTGGATGCCGAGCATACCCTGCAGCACTCCGGATTTTTCGTTGCGCAGGAAGAGCATGGCCCGTTCGAAGAGTATCGGGTGTCCGAAGGTAAGTGCCGTCAGAATGAGGTGGGTCAGCTTGTTGATGTGGATGGTGGATAAGAGGGTATTGCTGAACTGATACAGGAGCGTCAGTTCAGAGAGCTGTTTGCTGGTTGCCTCGTTATGTGAAGGGGCTTTGTCAGTCATTGGGCTGCACCGGCCGCGCGAAGGCGTCACATACGTAATGGTTCAGGAACGGCGTTCCTTCTGCTCCTCTTCCATTTTGCAATTGATGCAGAGGGTTGTGACCGGACGGACCTTGAGGCGTGCCTCACTGATTTCATCACCGCACTCTTCGCAGACGCCAAATTCACCGTTGTCGATACGGTCGAGAGCGTCCTTGATCTTGTTGATCAGTTTGCGTTCACGGTCACGAATGCGCAGTTCAAAGTTTCGATCGGACTCCTGGGTGGCGCGGTCGGTGGGGTCGGGGAAATTGGATGAATCGGAAGTCATTTCCGTGACTGTTTTTCCTGCTTCGCTGAGCAGTGTTTTCATTTCTTCCGCTAGGACATTTCTGAAAAAATCAAGTTTATCAGCTTCCATTACCGACTCCTGAAGTCATTTAAATGTTGAGATTTTAAAGGTTGACGTGCTGCAAGTCCAGAAAAAAATCCGGCTACGACTGTCAATGGTCGAAGATCAGTTGCATGGCTTCCTGGACGGACGCCACCCCCCGGACCTTAATGGCGCTTTTTTTCAGGCGCTTCAGGCTGCCAGCAGGAATGACGCACGTGCTGAATCCAAGTTTTTCCGCTTCGGCAATGCGCAGTTCGGGCTGGGTGATGGCACGCACTTCCCCGGCCAAACCAACTTCACCCAGAATAACGGTCTGCGGGTCAATGGCCTTGTCCAGATGACTGGAAGCCACGGCCATAATCATGGCCAGGTCGGCCGCCGGTTCGTTGAGACGCACACCGCCTGCGGCGTTGAGAAAGATATCTTGGCCGGCCAGGTGCAGGCCGACCTTTTTCTCCAGAACCGCTACGAGCAGCGCCAGGCGGTTATGGTCGACGCCGATGGTCGTGCGCCGGGGTACGCCATAGGAGGATGAGGTCACCAATGCCTGAAGTTCAACCAGCAGCGGCCGGCTCCCTTCCAGTGAGGTGGTGACGACCGAACCGGAAACCCCCAGGGGACGTTCGGACAGAAACAGCTCAGACGGGTTGGCTACCCCGCACAACCCCTCCTGTTTCATCTCGAATACTCCGATCTCATTGGTGGAACCGAAACGGTTCTTGACCGCCCTCAGGATGCGGAAGGGGTGGCTGCCGTCTCCTTCAAAGTACAGCACGGTATCAACCATGTGTTCCAGTACCCGCGGGCCGGCAATGGAGCCGTCCTTGGTGACGTGTCCGACGATGAATATGGGGACATTGCTCCCTTTGGCCAGCAGCATCAGTTTGCCGGCCGATTCCCGGACCTGGCTGACGCTGCCGGGGGCCGATTCCAGTGTTGAGGTCCAGACGGTCTGGATTGAGTCAACCACCATGGCACGAGGCTTGAGTGATGCGGCGTGGCTCAGGATCGCTTCCAGCGAGTTCTCGGCCAGAACCAGCAGATCCTTGTGAGAAACCCCCAGTCGTTCGCCGCGCAGTCGGGTCTGGGAAGCGGATTCCTCCCCGGACACATACAGTACCGGCCCGACGCTTCCGGCCAGGTTGAGCATGGCCTGCAGCAGCAGTGTCGATTTGCCGATGCCGGGGTCGCCACCGATCAATACCAGCGAGCCGGGAACAATGCCGCCACCCAGTACCCGGTCCAGCTCGCCGATGCCGCTGACCACTCTGGTTTCGGACTGGGCCGGTACATCGCAGATCGGAATCGGCCGGGCGTGTGTCACAGCGCCAGCTGCGTGGCCTGTTTTGAGCGCAGTTTCTTCTGCCATGCTGTTCCATGACCCGCAATCCGGGCATTTTCCCAGCCATTTTGGCGATTGGCTGCCGCATTTCTGGCAGGCGAAGATGGTTTTCAGTTTCACGCTAACTCCCTGTTACGGTAGATACGAACGGGCGGTACACCCGGCTACTGCAGGCTGTGCTTATGGTTTGACAAAGCCAATTAACTGTATATTATTACTCCCACACTTTCAATCAGCAAGGAATGACAATGGATTTCTATCGTCCACCAACACTTCAGAGGGCACTGGATGCCCTTGGCAGCGTCAACCGTGCGCTGCGGGCGTGGAAATTCTATCCCCAGGGACATCCCACCCGGAAAAAATGCATCAGGCAGGCCCACACCTCAATGCTCGAACTGCTTGACGGCAACAATCTCTCTCTTATGTGTGGCCGGACGGATTTCAGCCTGCCCGACGGTGAGTCGTTGAAGGACAGTACGCGCATGTCTTCGGGACTGTCCTACGAACTTTTTATCCGACGAGTACAGAAGGTGACGTTTCTGGCAGACCTGCGTCAGGAAGATCTGTTGGATCTGATCAGGCTGCTGATAATCCCCCCTGATGCTGTCCAGAAGAGTGGTGGGATGGATAAGCTGATGGCTGACCATGGCATCCGGACGATCTGGGCCAATGAATTTGATCTTTCAATTATCCATGACAAGCGCCATTACGTCGAGTCTTCCGGAGAGAATCCTTTAGGGCTGGACGAGGTTGAAAACGATTCTGAACTGTCAGTAAATGAAGAGCTGGAAGAGGAATTTAGCTTTGAGGTTGTCGCCAGTCCGTCTGAACAGCTCCGGCTGTTGCTCAAACAGTTGGCGACGACGGTTGATGAGCGTGCCTATCTGGCACTTGTTCGTCAGGGGATTGCCTGCTCCGATGAGTTGAAGGCCCGCCACGAGCTGTTGGATTTGATCCCGCTGGTTGAATTGCTGGCACAGCATGCCTACGATTCCGGCCGGGATGATAGTCTCCGGGAGCGTGCACGTTTCGGCCTTGAACAGCTTGTCATGGGCGATGAGTTTCTGGCTTTTCTGATGGACCGTCTGGAGCGTCCCGAAGGTCTTTCCCACGAGGCAGCGCTGGCTGTGGTGAAGGTGGCCGGGCAGCAGGCGATTACGATGGTCGTCGAGAGGATGGGGGCTACAGAGAATCTGGCGCTACGCAAGATGCTCAGCCTTCTGCTGATTGGCCTGGGCTGTCTGGCCGTGCCTGCCATACTGAAAATGCTGGACGACAAGCGCTGGTATATTGTGCGTAATCTTACCGTCATACTGGGTGAAATTGGGTCGAAGGATGCGGTTCCGGATCTTACAAAGTGTCTGCTGCACCCTGATATCCGTGTCTGTAAGGAAGCGGTTCGTGGTTTGGCCAAAATCGGAGGGAAAGAGGTTGAAACAGCTTTGATTGAGGTTCTGCACAGCAGTGACCACTCGCTTTTTCCCCAGGTAATTGCTTCGCTGGGCGGCATGAAGAGCAGGATGGCGCTGGTGGATCTCATGAAAATCGCTTGCAGCAGGGATGTTTTGCTGAAAAACCTGTCGCTGAAGATGGACGCTCTGAATGCCATTGCCATGATTGGTGACCGCCAGATGGTTCCTGTGCTGGCACTTCTGCTTGAGAAACGTCATCTGCTGGTGCCGGGGCGATGGTTGCAATTCAAGGTAGCTGTTGCGGGCTGTCTGGGACATCTGGGCGATGTCCGGGCCCTGCCGGTTCTCAAGAGCAAGGCCTCCGGTTCGGGAGAGTTGGGAAGGGCCTGTGCCGAGGCGGTTGAAATTATCGAACGTATTGGGGGGGAACAACATGGAATCACTTGAAAATAAGGATGCCATGAAGATGATCACCCTTTTTTCAGGTGCGGTCAAAGGTATCTCATTTTATCCCGCCTCCCATCCGGCCATCCGCCAACCCATGATCGAGCTGGGCAAGATTCTCGACCTTGCGCTGGGGCGTGAATCCGAAGTTTCATGGGGCATTATCGACGGCGTCATGTTTTTTGATGAGCACCTGTTTATAACCCCGTCCACTGCGTTGGCGGACCTTGCAAACCGCATGCTGGAAAAGAGTGTCGGGCGGGTTATTATGACACAGGGGCTTGAGTTTTCAGAGCTGGAAACGTTTGTCCGTCTGTTTGCTGTCAAAGGAGTCGATTTCGATCAGCTTGCCGGCAGAATGGAAGAAGCCGGAATCAGCCATATCAGGCTGGTGCGGCAGGGAGAGGAAGTCTTCATTACCCCTCCGATGGATGAAGTCGAGGATAGTGAAGATGAGGGGGATATATACGCTTCCTATGGTCAGGCGCTGACAGCGATCCGCGGGATCTGTCGCGATATCGAGCGGGGCCGCATCCCTAACAGTGCCCCGGTGATCAGAATCGTGGATCGCATGGTCGGGATAACCATGCAGGATCCTTCGGCGCTGCTTGGTTTGACGATGATCAAGGACTATGACAACTATACCTTTAACCATTGCGTCAATGTCGGGGTGCTGTCCATGGCCCTGGGTGCTGCACTCGGCCTGGACATACTGTCTGTAAAATCACTGGGGATCGCCGGCCAGTTGCATGATATCGGCAAGACCATGATCCCCAAGATGATACTCAACAAGCCGGGAAAGCTTTCAAGTACAGAATTCGATGAAATGAAGCGCCATTCCGAACTTGGTGCCAAAATTATCAAGGATATGGAAGGGTTGGATCCTAACATCGGCCAGGTAGTGCTTGGACATCATCTGCACTTCAATCGCAGCGGATATCCGGAGTGGGCCCAGAAACTTCCTTTCAGTCATCTGATCGATATCGTTGCCATCGCCGATACATATGATGCCATAACCACGCTACGGGTCTACCAGCATCCGGTCAATCCCCGGGCGGCGCTGTCAGAAATGCAGAAGGTTGCCGGTACCTATCTGGACGGGGCTATGGTTAATTCATTCATAGAAATGATGGGTAAATATCCGGTGGGCACATTGGTGCGGCTTGATACAAACGAGGTTGCAGTCGTATATCGCCCCAATCCGCTTGATGATGAAGCGCCCATAGTCAGGATTCTGATCAAGGCTGACGGAACCCGCCTGTCTGTACCGCGCGAACAGTCGCTGATTGGAAGGGATGGCATCCGCTATGCCGGTATCGTGGCGGTAGTTGATCCCCTGTTGAAAAACATCGATGTGGGAAAATTCCTGGTAAGCGGAAACTATTAAACGGGGAGCTGGCTTAGAGCGGTGGCTGCGGCTATGCGGGTGGAGGCGTGGGGTGATGTCAGTAGTGCTACAATAGTTGTGGTCGAGGCAGAATCTCCCAGCTTTGACAGTGCCAATGCCGCTTCTCCTTCCAACTCGCCGTTATCAGCCTGCAGAAAGGGGCGCAGGCGCTCGCACAAGGTGCTTGTCGGCGGGAAATTGCCCAGGGCGGTAATTGCTCTGGCTTGAACCGCACTGCTCTGATCGTCCAGGCGTTCGATCAGGGTTGGCATCGTCGATGGTTCAACCAGTTTCCCAAGTGTTTCCACAGCTGCCGAACGAATGTCTGTCTCCGGGCGCCCGGCGCAATAGACAAGCGGAGCGATGACCTTCTCCCCTCCAATTTTTCCCAGTGCATAAATGGATGAGATCCGGGTGCCTGTATCACCCGTTTTGAGTGAGTGGAGAATGTCTTTAATATCGCAGGAAACTTCAAGCTGCTCGATAGATCGGGCAGCAGCAGTGCGCACCTCCGGCTCCGGATCCTTTAACAGCGGGATCAATGCATCGATTCTCTGTCGGATGGCTACGTTCATGATGGTACATGTGTAGCAGATTAAGAGAATTCAAACAACTATCTTTATTTGAGTCTTGAATACAATCAGGTGCTTTGCTATAGTACTGGACAAATATTGTCATGAATTGCCGCGCGACACCGTCGTCGGGCAATGCAGCAGCGGCAGTGAAAAGGAGATACATGAATATGCTGGGACCAATTGAAATAAAGACAGGACTGTACTGGATCGGATCGGAAGACCCGGATTTGAGGGTTTTTGATGATCTCTTTCCCACGGAGCACGGCACCTCCTATAATGCCTACCTGCTCAAGGGTAATGATAAAATTGCCTTGATCGATACTGTGGAGCACAAGAATGTTGATGAGTACATGGACAAGGTCAAGTCTCTGGTTGACCCGGCCACAATCGACTACATTATTGTCAATCACACGGAGCACGATCACTCCGGCTCACTGCTCTATCTTCTGGAACATGCTCCCCAGGCGGTGGTCTACTGCACGACAGCCGCAAAAAATTTCCTCGGCAACATTCTGCACAAGCCGATCAACTGCCAGACGGTCAAGGATGGTGACACCCTGGATCTGGGCGGCCGCACCTTGCGTTTCATCACCGCTCCTTTCCTGCACTGGCCCGATACCATGTTCACCCGCCTGGAAGAGGAGAATATACTCTTCTCCTGCGATGCCTTTGGAGCCCACTACTGGAACGCAGGACACATCTTCAACGATGAATGCGAAGACTTCACCTCGGCCCGTCAGTTCTACTTTGACTGCATCTTCCGCCCTTTTAAAGACAAGATCCTGGTTGCAGTGGAAAAGATCCGCCACGACGTGATTGACATGATCTGTCCCAGCCATGGCCCGATCATTCGCAAGGATCCCTGGAAGGTTATCCAGCAGTTTGAAAACTGGAGCAAGCCCCCTTCCCAGAGTAAGAAGGTCGTGATTCTGTTCCTGTCACCCCACGGCAGCACGGAGAAAATGGCCAACGCCGTTGCCGGCGGCGCCGCCATAGATGGTGTGGAGGTCATCAGCTATCACATCAACAGCCTCAATGCCGGTGAGCTGCGTAACCTGATGGAAGAGGCCAGCGCCCTGATCTTCGGCATTCCCACATTTAATCGTGATATTGCCAAACCGATGTGGGAAGTCTTGGCCTATCTCAGTACCGTTAAGCTCAAGACCAACATGGCGGCCATATTCGGCAGCTACGGCTGGAGCGGTGAGGCTTGCAAGATGGCGGAAGAACGCTTGAAGAGCCTGGGTTTCAGGCTGGTGGCTGATACGGTCCGGACAACCTTCTCCCCCACGGAAGAGGTGCTTGTCCAGTGCGAGGCGCTGGGACAAACAGTTGCCACGGAAGTTCAGAACAAGAATTAACACCCCCGCTCACGAAAAAAAACAGCCCGTCAGTGTTTCTGACGGGCTGTTTACGTTTGGAGACAGTATGAATTATTCGCTACCCCAGCGGCGAAACAGGTTGTGCTCCACAGCCAGCTGATCAAGAATTTTCCCCACAACAAAATCGACCAGTTCGATAACGCTTTCCGGTTTGTGGTAGAAGGCCGGCATGGCCGGTATGATCCGGGCGCCGGCCCGGGAGAGACGCAGCATATTTTCCAGATGGATCTGGGACAGGGGCGTTTCACGCGGTACCAGCAGCAGCGGCCGGCGTTCTTTCAGCATGACATCGGCGCAGCGCTCGATCAGGTTACCGGAGGTTCCGGCGGCAATGCGAGCCAGGGTACCCATGCTGCAGGGGGCTACGATCATGGCATCCGGAGCGGCTGACCCGCTGGCGGCAGGACAGAACAGGTCGTCAGGGTGAACCATCTCGACTTCGCCATCAATTTCGAGGTGCTGGCACAGCCGCACAGATGCCTTGGCCAGGTCACCGGACAGGTCCAGCCCGGTTTCCACCCGGCAGACCTCGCTGCCGCTGGCACTGCTCGTAAAGGTAACCTGAAAACCGCTCAGGCAGAGTTGCTCCACCAGTCGCAGGCCGTACATGGAACCCGATGCCCCGGTCAGGGCCACAAAAATCCGCTTTCCGTCCATACTCACCTCACCAGAACATCAAGTGCCGAAAAAACCAGAATTGCAATACTGATGTAACCATTCATGTTGAAAAAGGCTGCATCCAGTTTCGTCAGGTCACCATCCTTCAACAGCCAATGCTCATAGGCCAGCATGAGAGTGACGACAGCGATTCCGATGATGAATAAGGTTCCCAGCCCCATGACGACCGGCAGTGCCATCAGCAGCGCCAGCATGATCAGATGGAACAGGCGCGCCGCCCAGAGTGAGCCGCTGACCCCCAGAGCCACCGGAATGGAGTGCAGGCCGGCTTTGCGATCGAACTCCAGATCCTGCAGGGCATAGAGAATATCAAAACCGGCCACCCAGAACAGCACGATTCCACCCAGCATCAGGGCCGGCAGTTCGACCGCGCCGCGAATCGCTATCCAGGCCCCGATGGGGGCCGCCGCCAGGCAGATGCCCAATACCACGTGGGCCAGGGCCGTGAAACGTTTGCAATAGGAATACAGCACCAGAAAGAAGACCGCCAGGGGTGAAAGTTTCAGGCAGAGCGGATTGAGGCGGGCGGCTGCCACCAGCAGCAGCGCCAGAGACGCGGCGATAAAAAGTGCTGTGGCCCCCTTACCGATCAGGCCGGCCGGGATGGCCCTGCTGGCGGTGCGGGGGTTTTGGGCGTCGATCTCGGCGTCGATCAGGCGGTTGAGCCCCATGGCAGCGGTCCGGGCGCCGACCATGGCCAGGATGATCCAGAGAATCTGCTGTCCGGTGGGGATGCCGCCGGCCGCCAGCAGTGCGCCGGTCAGGGCAAAGGGGAGCGCAAAGATCGTGTGGGAGAATTTGATCATCTCCAGAAACACGGTGACTTTTCGGATCAGGCCAGCGTTGGCCGGTTGTGTTGAGGTCATGGTGAAGGTATCCCATACTCCGGCCAGCGCCGGTCAATGTTTCGTACTGTTTCCGGATCGGGAGTTATGCGCTGAAGCGTACAATTTCCACCGGTGGTATCCAGGGCCCAGCGCTTCCCGTCGGGATGTGAAAAGAGATCGCGGCCAAAATCGCTCAGGTTGATGGTCTGCCAGGCCACCCGCGAAATGTCGGCGGACTTGGTGCTACGTTCCGTGAAGATCAGCAGGCGTGCTGCGCTGAACCAGGGGGTGTTCCAGAGCCGGTCCGCTGTCTCCCTTACCATGGCCGGGTTCGGCTTTTCAAGGGAAATGATGGCGCTCTGGTGAAAGACCCACTCCATTGGAAAGTGGAGGTCGCTGACGTCCGGGATGAGCCGTTTCAGGAAGGCCAGCAGCAGGCGCTCCCAGGCTTTGGCCATCCAGCAGTCCTCCATGGGGGGCACCCCCACCACAGTCGCGGGTATGATCGCACCGGGGCGGTGCGTGATGGCGGTCACCCGCAGCAGTGCCGCCGGTCCGGCAAGGGAGTAAAGGCCGGTATGATTGCCGAAGGGCCCCTCTGAGACGGTTTCGCCTGGATCGACGAACCCTTCGATGACGATTTCCGCCGAGGCCGGCACCTGCAGAGGGACCGTCAGGCAGGCGGCGGTAATGATCGGAGCCCTCTGCAGGAATCCGGCAAAGGTCATCTCATCCAAGGTACCGGGCAGCGGCAGCATGGCGCTGAACAGGCCCGCCGGCGGCCCGCCCAGGGCGATGGCGACCGGCAACGGTTTTCCCAATGCGCGAAACTGTTCCAGATGTCGCGCCGCGCCGCTCCCCTGATTCCAGCGGATGGCCAGCTCCCGGGGGCCACGAATCTGGCAGCGGTACATGCCGCAGTTAGGGCTGCCCCCATCCGGAGCGGCTGTGAATACCTGCGGCAGGGTAATGTAGCGCGGGTATCCGCTGTCTGAGCCATCTCCCGGCCAACTCTGCAGAAAAGGGAAGACCGTCAGGTCGGGGTCGGCCATGCCCAGATTCCAGGCCGGGGCCTGGTTTGGCGATGGAAGCCAGCAGGTGAATTCCGGTAGAGCGGCAATCTGCCGGTCCAGGGAGCTACTATCGAGTGCGGGTAGTCCGTGCAGCAGTTCCGTCAGGCGGGTCGTCAACTGATTGAGCTCTGAGATACCCAGGGCGAGGCAGGTTCGTTCCAGGGAGCCGAACAGGTTTGTGGCAACATGGAAAGCGCTCCCGATGGGCCGTTCGAAAAGCAGGGCCCGTCCGCCACCCGGATTTTTGCAGACCCGATCGGTGATGGCGGCTATCTCCAGGAGCGGCTCGGCAGGCGCGCTGATGCGGGTCAGCCCGTTGTGTTCTTCGAGGAGTGTTACAAAACGTCGCAGGTCTGTGGGGGGCATGACACCGCTCAGCTGGCGAAGCGGTTGCGGAAGTATTCTTCACCCCGGCGTCGTCGGATCGCCAGGCGGTACAGCGCTTCATATTTCAGGGCCGCTTCCTCCCAGGTGAAACGTTTGGCCATGCCGTTCTTGCGCAGGGCGGCCAGCCCTTTGGGATTATTGAAGAAGGTGTAGGCCGCCCAGCCGATGGTGTCGAAGAGGGCCTGGGCCGAATGCTGATAAAACTTGAAACCGTCGCCGGTCAGGAATACCTCGTCGAAGTTTTCGACGCTGTCGTCCAGACCGCCGGTGGCCCGGACGATCGGCGGGGTTCCGTAGGCCAGGGAGTACATCTGGTTCAGGCCGCACGGTTCGAAGGATGACGGCATGACAAAGAAGTCGGCTCCCGCTTCCACCTTGTGGGCCAGCGGTTCGTTGTAGCCGATGTAGCAGGCGAATTTATCCGGATGCTGAGCGGCTATGTCGCCAAAGTAGAAATGTGCCCAGGGCTCACCGTTGCCGACCATGACGAACTGCACGTCCATGGCCAGAATCCGGTGGATCGCTTCGGCAATCAGGTCGGTGCCCTTCTGCTTGACCATGCGCGAGACAACGCCGAACAGCGGTACATCGGCCCGTTGCGGCAGGCCCAATTGCTTTTGCAGATCCAGTTTGCAGGCCGCTTTGCCGGACTTTACGGTGCGGGCGGTGTAGTTCTTAGCCAGGAAGGGATCGCAGGAGGGGCTCCACTCGTCATAATCGACACCATTGAGAATACCGCTCAGGTCGGCGGCGCGATCCCGCACAACCCCTTCCAACCCCCAGCCGAAGGCCGATGTCTGGATTTCGCGGGCGTATTCCTCACTGACGGTATTGAGCAGGGTGGCGTGATAGATGCCCCCTTTGAGCAGGTTGACCTGGTCGTCCTTCTCCAGTTCCAGATAGTTGAAGTGATTCCAGCCCACGCCCAGAACTTCCATCAGCCCGGGGTAGAAGTTCCCTTGGTGCTGCATGTTGTGCAGGGTCAGCAGGGAAGCGGATTCACCCACATAGCGATCGTGGCGATAGGAGGTATTCAGCAGGCAGGGGATCACACCGGTATGCCAGTCGTGGGCGTGTACAACATCCGGGTGGAAGTCCAGCATCTTGCAGAGTTCCAGTGAAGCCTTGGAGAGGAAGGTGAAGCGGTTATCATTGTCAAGATAACCCTCGCCGTCCTGCTGATACAGGCTGGCCCGCCCGAAGTAATCCTCGTGTTCCAGGAAATAGATCGGCACATCACTGCCCGGCAGTTTTCCCTCGTAGACGCCGCAGTACATGTGCCCGATAATCCCCATGGGTACCACCAGGGTTCCCGGCAGCAGGCGCAGATTATACTTCTCGCGGTTGACACTGTAATAGCGGGGTATCACTACCCGCACATCGTGTCCCTGGCGGGCCAGATATTTCGGGAGGGCGCCGACAACGTCACCCAGGCCCCCCTCTTTGGCAAAGGGGGCCGCCTCGGAGGCGGCGAACAGCAGGGACAATCTTTCAGCGGGTGATTTCACGGATACTCCAGACATCAATGTCATCCACATCTGCCTCTAACAGTCACCTCTTCCCCGACCGGAGGAGACGACTGCAAGAGGCCTGAGTAGAGCGCGTTACGGGACTATTTCGGTACGTTCTGCCAATCTTCCAGGAACTTCTTGATGCCGGCGTCGGTGAGCGGATGTTTGGAAAGCTGCATCATGACCGAGTAGGGGATGGTACAGATATCGGCGCCGATAAGGGCCGAGTTGAGAATATGAACCGGGTTGCGGATGCTGGCAACGATGATTTCGGCCATGTAGCCGTAGTTGTCGAAGATGGTGCGGATCTCTTCGATGATTCCCATACCGTCCTGGGAGATGTCATCCAGACGCCCGACGAAGGGCGAAACATAGGTAGCGCCGGCTTTGGCTGCCAGCAGCGCCTGCATGGAGGTGAAGATCAAGGTAACATTGGTCTTGATGCCCTTGTCGGTCAGGGCCTTGCAGGCTTTGAGACCTTCCGGTGTCATGGGGAGCTTGATGACAATGTTCTTGTGAATCTTGGCCAGTTCCTTGCCTTCCTTGATCATGCCGGGGGCATCCAGGGAAATGACCTCGGCCGAGATCGGGCCGTCAACGATGGAGACGATCTCCTTGATGACGTCCTTGAACTTGCGTCCCGATTTGGCGATCAGCGAGGGGTTGGTCGTGACGCCGTCCACCAGGCCCAGTTCGTGTGCTTCGCGAATTTCTTTTACATCTGCGGTGTCGATAAAAAATTTCATGTTTCCTCCGTTTGGTTTTGGTATTGGAAGTCGTGGGGATATGGGGGGTCAGGAATTGTGTGGGTGGTCAAGCTGTTCCCGGTATTTCTCCAGACAGGTCATGGAGCAGAAGTAGTGGCGCTGGTCATCAACCCTGCCGATGATGGCATCATCCTCAGAAACATACATTCCGCAGACCGGATCCTGATGGGTAACGGCGGCTTTGGCTGCATCCGATTCCCGGATGTTCTCCTGTTTCTTACCGGCAACCAGATATACGACGATCCGGTAGCCGATATAAATGAGCAAAAGCCACATGAGCAGGCGAATCATGGTTTCTCCATCAGATCTTTGTTACGGTTTCATCGGAATGCAGGGCCGCGAGAAGTTTTGAAATTGCCGTGCCCGACTGTGGGTGAAGCAGGGCCGGTGCAATGTCACTGAGCGGCTGCAGCACAAACCGCCGTTCCGTCATGTGCGGGTGGGGAACGGTGAGACCTTCTTCGTCGATGCAGTTATTGCCGTACAGTAGCAGGTCCAGATCCATGCGGCGCGGACCCCAGTGGACCGTGCGTGTGCGGCCGAAAACAGAGGTCTCAATGGAGAGCAGTCGTTCCAGCAGTTCTCGGGGGGGAAGTGTCGTAGTGAGCCGCAGTACTGCGTTGTAGAAAGCATCCTGATCGGTAACGCCAACGGGCGAAGTTTCGTAGAATGGCGACAGCCCCGTAACCTTGCTGCCGGGCAGTTTCCCGATCTCTGCTACGGCGCGCAGCAGGTTCAGTTCACGGTCACCCATGTTGGAACCGAGTGCAATGTAGGCATCCGAAGGCATCGAAGGATTAAAGCATAATGGCATGGTTGCGTCAACCGCCCATTATGTAAAAAAACACCCTGGTAGCTAGGAGGGAAGCTGCCAGGGCAAATGAGGCCTAACAAGACCTCTCATGTCTCTTTTATAGCCCCGTGTCACATTTTTTGCAAGTAAATTAATGAATGAGATCGCCGGAAGGTTTCAGGAAGATGCAAACCGGCAGATGGCGAACAGCGGACAGCCGCTGCAGTGCGGCTTTATTCGGCAGTACTGTTTGCACTGTTCTACTATCTGAGCGTGATATTCATTGAAGAGCTGGACGTCGGAAGGGAGCCTGTCCATGAACAGGTCGCGGGTTTCGTCGTAGCCGGCATCTTCCGGCAGAAATCCCAGGCGATGGAACAGCCGGCGGGTGTAGGCATCCACAACAAAGCTCGGTTTATTGCCGGCATACAGCAGGATCGAATCGGCAGTTTCCGGTCCGATGCCCCGCACCTGGAGCAGGTCCGATCGCAATGATTCCCAGCCACCGTTGAACATCTGCTCCAGAGAACCGTCATACCTGAGATAGAGCCAGGTGATGAAATCCTTCAAGCGGCGGCTCTTCAGGTTGAAATAGCCGGCCGGCCGGATCAGGCGAGCCAACTCTTCCGGGTCGATGTCACGGAAGCTTTTCGGGGAGATGACACCCGCACTTTTAAGCGCGGCAATGGCCTTTTCCACATTGGTCCAGGCGGTGTTCTGGGTCAGGATGGCGCCCACACAGACCTCGAAAGGGGTCTCGGCCGGCCACCAGGAGAGCGGGCCAAAGCGGTTGAACATGAGGGTGAAAACATCCTGAAAATTCTTCCCCATGCTTCTCATGGCGATTGTTGCACAACCGAGGCCGCCAATCCGGCGGCAAGTTCCGGGTACTGCAGGGTGACGCCCAGCTGTTCGCGCATGCGGCGGTTGTCCACAATGCGGGATTCGCTGACATAGGAAAGCATCAGAGGCGACATGACGGTGCGGGCCTCTTCCATGCTGATCTGCGGAGGTCGTGGCAGGCCCAGGGCATCGGCACAGGCGTTGAAATAGGTCGTCATGCTGCTGGGATGGCCGTCGCTGATATTGAAAATATCCCCGCTTTCCCCCCGGTCAGCGGCAGCCAGGCAGATGGCAGACAGGTCATCGGCGTGGATGCGGTTGCTGGGGCCGGATTCCTCCTCGCGCAACAGGGGGTGCCCGTGGGTCAGCTGCATGAGCGGCAATCGCCCGGGGCCATAGATACCACTTACTCGCAGAATGATTACGCCGACGCCGGCCTGCCTGCCGTATTCAAGAAAGGCCTGCTCTGCATCCAGGCGGCGTTTGCCGGTGGCGGCCGCTGGTTCGGTGGGCGATGCTTCGTTCACCACTCCCCCGTGGGTTTCGCTGTAGACCGAGGTGGCACTCATGTAGATGATCTTTGCGGGGGTACCGCTGGTCGCCAGGGCTGCGATGAAGCAGCGGGCACGGCTGTCATGGATGCCTCCCCCGGGAGGCGGGGCCAGGTAGTAGACAATGCAGTTGGATGTCTCAGGCAGTGCAAGCGCGGCGGGGTCATCAAGCGAAAAGATGCTGGCTGAAAAACCCTCCGATAGCAATCCCGGAATCTTTTCAGGTGTACGCACCAGGCAGGTGACCCGGGCGTCCCGCTTTTTCCAGAGTCGGGCCACATTCGCTCCGATGTAGCCGCAGCCGGCGATGACGATCTGTTGCATGACAACCTCCATAAAAAAGCCCCGCGGAATTCCGCGGGGCTTGAGTGTAGCATTACAGTGACGATGAAGACTACTTCTTCTCGCCGGAATCCTCGAAGTTAAGTGCAGCCAGTTTCTGGTAGTAGGCAAAGTGGGCCTTGCTCCAGGCGGCCGCTTTCTTCATCAGTTCGTCGGCATGCTTGGGGTTGGCCTTCTTGAGCATACGGTAACGATTCTCGGCATTGGTGTACTCACTGAACTCGATGGTAGCAGCCTTGCTATCCAGTTGCAGCGGGTTTTTGCTCTCGGCAGCCAGAGCCGGGTTGTAGCGGTACAGTGGCCAGTAGCCGGACTGTACGGCCCGCTTCTGGGCATCCACACCGGCGGTCATGTCGATACCGTGGGCGATGCAGTGCGAGTAAGCCAGGATGATGGAAGGTCCATCAAAAGCCTCGGCCTCCAACATGGCCTTGACGCACTGGGCCGGGTTGGAAAGTGCCACGGTGGCCACATAGACCGAACCGTAGGACATGGCGATCATACCCAGATCCTTCTTGGAGACCGGCTTACCGCCGGCAGCAAACTGGGCAACAGCACCCAGCGGGGTGGACTTGGAGGCCTGGCCGCCGGTGTTGGAGTATACCTCGGTGTCCAGAACCAGCAGGTTGATGTTCTTGCCGGAAGCGATGACGTGGTCGAGACCGCCGAAGCCGATATCATAGGCCCAGCCGTCTCCACCGATACACCAGACCGACTTTTTGACCAGGTAATCAGCAACCGGAGTCAGCAGTTTTGCGGTAGCGTTTTTGCTCCCCTTCAGGGCCGCCTTCAGTTTCTCGATACGGCCACGCTGAGCTTCGATGCCAGCCTGAGCGGACTGATCAGCGTTCAGGATCTCCTTGAAGAGCTTGGCGCTGGCGGCAAAAGCCTTGTCAGCGGCTAGAATTTCGACATATTCACGAGCCGCCTTGGAGAACTGATCCACCGTCAGACGCATACCGAAACCGAACTCGGCATTGTCCTCGAACAGCGAGTTGGACCAGGAAGGGCCACGCCCGTCAGCACGCTGGGCGTAAGGGGTCGTGGGGAGGTTGCCGCCGTAGATTGATGAGCAGCCGGTGGCGTTGGCGATCATCATGCGGTCGCCGAACAGCTGGGTCAACAGCTTCAGGTAGGGTGTCTCGCCGCAGCCGGCGCAGGCACCGGAGAACTCGAACAGCGGACGGATCAGCTGGTTGCTGCGCAGATTTTCCAGTTTGACCTGGGTTGGATCAACATCCGGCAGGGCCAGGAAGAAGTCAAAATTATCGGCTTCTGATGCACGCAACGGAGCCTGGAAATGCATGTCGAGGGCCTTGTGGTTGGCGTTGGTCTTGTCCTTGGCCGGGCAGTTGTGGGCGCAGGCGCCGCAACCGGTGCAGTCTTCCGGAGCAATCTGGATGGTGTACTTTTTGCCGGCCATTTCGGGAATCTTGCAATCCACGGATTTGAATGTTTTAGGAGCATCCTTGAGCAGCTTGCCGTCATAAGCCTTGCTGCGGACCGATGCGTGCGGGCAGACGAAGGAGCAGATGCCGCACTGGATGCAGAGCTTCTCGTCCCAGACAGGGATGTCGATGGCGATATTGCGTTTCTCGTACTGGCTGGTGGCGGTCGGGAAGGTGCCGTCGGCCGGCATCTTGGAGACCGGCAGGTTGTCGCCCAGGCCGGCTACGATCACACCGGTGACATCCTTGACAAACTTGGGGGCCTTGCTGGAAACGGCGGCTGCCATCTTCAGCTTGCTGCTGGCCTTGGAAGGAACCTTGACTTCGTAGAAGTTGTTCAGCCCGGCATCCACGGCCTTGTAGTTCATCTCAAGCACTGCCTCGCCGGCCTTGCCGTAGGACTTCTTGATGGCGTCCTTGATGGAGGCCACGGCATCCTTGAGCGGGATGATGTTGGAGATCTTGAAGAAGGCGGTTTGCATGATGACGTTGATGCGGGGTCCGAGGCCGATCTCGTTGCCCAGCTTGACGCCGTCGATCACGTAGAACTTGAGCTTCTTGGCGATGATCTGCTGCTGGACCTCTTTCGGCATGGTATCCCATACTTCAGCGGCGCTGAAGGGGGCGTTGAGCAGGAAGGTTGCGCCGGTCTTGGCACGGGCCAGCATGTCATATTTCTCCAGGAAGGAGAAGTTGTGGCAGGCCACGAAGTCGGCTTCCTGAACCAGGTAGGGCGCACGGATGTACTTCTTGCCGAAGCGCAGGTGCGAGGTGGTCATGGAACCAGCCTTCTTGGAGTCATACACAAAGTAAGCCTGGGCGTTGTTGCTGGTCTCTTCGCCGATGATCTTGATGGAGTTCTTGTTGGCACCGACGGTACCGTCGGAACCGAGCCCGAAGAACATGGCCTCGTAGACGCCATCCATGGGGTTCTTGTAGGAGTAGTCCACTTTCAGGCTGCAGTTGGTGACATCTTCTTCGATGCCGACCACAAACTTGTTCATTGGTTTGGCGGCCTTGAGGTTATCGAGGACAGCTTTAGCCATGGCCGGATTGAACTCCTTGGAGCCCAGACCGTAACGACCGCCGACGATGACAGGGTAGCCGTTGAACTTGAACTTGCCGCTGGCCATGCCTTCGCCGATGGCGGTGCGGACATCCAGATAGATCGGCTCGCCCAGGGAGCCCGGCTCCTTGGTGCGGTCGAGGACAGCAATCTTCTTGACGGTCTTGGGAATTGCCTTGAGGAAGGCATCCAGCGGGAAGGGGCGATAGAGGCGGATCTTGACCACGCCGACCTTCTCACCTTTTTTGACCAGATTCTCAACGGTGTCCTGAACAACATCGGCACCGGAACCCATTACAACGACAATGCGCTCGGCATCCTTGGCACCGACGTAATCGACCAGCTTGTACTTGCGGCCGGTCAGTTTACCGAACTTATCCATCTCTTCCTGCACGATCTTTTCGCAGATCGGGTAGTAAGGGTTGACGGTCTCACGCCCCTGAAAATAGACGTCCGGGTTCTGGGCGGTACCGCGCATCTCGGGATGGTCGGGGGAGAGGCCGCGTTTCTTGTGCTCGGCGATCAACTTGTCGTCCATCATGTGGCGCATTTCATCGAAAGAGAGTTCGGTAACCTTCTGAACCTCGTGGGAGGTCCGGAAACCGTCAAAGTAGTGCAGGAAGGGGATGCGGCTGCGCAGGGTCGATGACTGTGAAATCAACGAGAAGTCCATAACCTCCTGAACGTTGTTGGAACAGAGGAAGGCCCAACCGGTGGAGCGGCAGGACATGACGTCGGAGTGGTCACCGAAAATCGACAGCGCCTGGGCGGCGATGGCACGGGCCGAGACGTGGAAGACGGTGGAGGTCAACTCGCCGGCAATTTTGAACATGTTCGGGATCATCAGCAGCAGACCCTGGGAGGCGGTAAAGGTGGTGGTCAATGCGCCAGCCTGAAGTGCACCGTGGACGGCGCCGGCTGCGCCACCCTCAGACTGCATCTCGACTACGGAGGGGACATTGCCCCAGATGTTTTTCTCTCCCATGGCGCTTTTGACATCGGAGATTTCACCCATGACCGATGACGGGGTAATCGGGTAGATAGCGATGACTTCGTTGGTGGCGTGTGCTACGTGGGCGGCAGCGGTGTTACCGTCGATGGTGACCATCTTTTTGCTCATGTACATCCTCCTGTGTTGGTTTATCCTGAATTCGTTGTCCGAATGGTGGCCGATGTGATCTTATAACTCATTTCTACCTTGAAGCGCCCATTGAACCGTGGCCGCATCTACAAACTCTATATCGCTCCCCAGTGGGATGCCGTGGGCCAGTCGTGTCACCTTGACACCGGTGGGCTTGAGGGCCTTGGTCAGGTACAGGGCGGTTGCTTCGCCCTCCACCGTGAAGTTGGTGGCGATTACAACCTCGGTGATGCCGCCCTGTGCCACCCGCGTCAGCAGTTCATCAATGTGCAGGGCGGCCGGGCCGATGCCTGCCAACGGTGAAATCGCCCCTTCCAGCACGTGGTAGACACCTTGATAGGCGTTGCTTCGCTCCAAGGCCATCAGGTCCTGCGAGTTTTCCACTACGCAGACCGTGCTGGCGTCGCGGTTCCCGGTACAGATGGAGCAGGGGTCGTCTTCCGTAATGGTAAAACAGGTCGAACAGGTTCGGACCTTTTCCCTCACCGTAATCAACGCCTCTGAAAGGGCCGTAAGATTCTGGGGGGATTTGAGCAAATGAAACGCAAGCCGCAGGGCGGTGCGTTCTCCAACACCGGGAAGTTTCTTTAATTCGCCCACCAAACGGGAGAGCGAGGAAGCTTTAGTTAGCATAATTTCCGGGGCAAATAAAACATTTTTTTAGTATTATAGCGAGGTTAAAAAAGATGCTCCCCCGGCAGGGACGGCGCGAACGCGGTCCAAAATCCAAGGAGGAGCACGAAATATGACTTCCTAACCTGTAATGAGACAGGGGCTTTTATCAGTGTATACATTGTCTCTATTAGCCGAACTAAAACATTTAGTCAAACTAAAAAATACATGAACGCCGTAAGTGGCGCAACGGCTCGATATTAAAGGGTAAAACTAGAAAAGGCCCGGAATACTCATGCCGCCGGTGATCTTGGACATCTCGTCGGAGAGTTCGGCATGGACCTTTTTGAGAGCCTCGTTAACGGCAGCAATGATCAGGTCCTGCAGCATCTCGACATCGTTGGGGTCAACGGCTTCTTTTTTTATTGAAAGTGAAGTTATTTCATTTTTACCGTTGACAGAGACGGTTACAGCTCCACCACCGGAGGTCGCTTCTGCGGTTTTCAGGGAGGCCTCTTCCTGCAGTTTGGCCATTTTCTGCTGAATCATCTGGGCCTGTTTCATGATGCTTGCTAAACCTTTTGACATCGTTTCATCCTCCAAGACTATGAATAGTATCCATCGTACGCATTTCCAGCGATATGCTGCAAGTGTAACTATGTTTCGCGAATATCGGAGATCGTGCCGCCAAAGATGCGCAGGGCCTCATTGATGATGGGGTGGGAAGCAACCTCTTGTTTGAGGGTCTCTACGCGCTGCTCTTGATCACACTTTTTTTTTTCGGCCAGTGACAGTGGCGACTCTCCGGTTTCCGGGATGATCGGCTTTATTTTGACCGAAGTGACTGCACCGCTGAATTCCCGGGCCAGCTCCGAAATTTCCTTGATGGAGTCGGCATCCTGGACCGAGGTCAGGTAATAGCTGCCGGTGGGGAAGCCGATTTCCATTAGGCCCGCTTCCAGTTTCAGGGGACTGCCGTGTTCCAGGACCGAACCGACGGCCGGGCGTTTTTCCACCGCGAAAGCCACAAATCGTTCCCAGTCGGAGTGGGAGCCGCGCGGCTGTGATTTCGGGGGTGGTGTCTGGGCGGCATGCGAAGTACTCGCTGGCTGCTGAGGTGAAGCCTGAACCGGATCCCGGCGTTGGGGAGCGCTTTCAGCAGGGGCAGCTTTAGCCGCATTCCAGGGCAGGGAGGGGGTGTGGACGGCACCTGTCTCCAGGGCCTTGATCTTTTCGATCAGTTCGTTGATCGGGACGATCGGTACCAGTACCGTCGCCTTGAGCAGGGCCATTTCCAGAATCAGGCGTTGGAAGGAGGCATAGGCCATCTCACCGTCGGCCTTGATCAGCAGTGTCAGGCGCCGCTGGATATCCTGGGCAGTAAAACTGCCGGCCTGTCGGCGCAGCTCATCCAGTTCGGCATCGGACAGGTCCAGAATCTCTTCCGGTTTCTTAACCGAGCGGATTACCAGCAGATTGCGAAAGTGCTCGATCAGATCCTGACAAAACTGGCGCATATTGTAGCCGACATTGTCAACGCGCTTGATGCCGGCCAGTACACCCTGAGTGTCACAGCCAAAGACCGCCGCCGAGATATCGGCCAGCAGGCGCGGGTCCACTGCCCCGATCAGCGTTACCACATCCTCATCGGATACGCTGCTGTCGCAGAAGGCCAGCACCTGGTCAAAGGCCGTCAGGGAGTCACGCATACTGCCGTCACCCTTGCGGGCAATCAGGGCCAGGGCGGAATCGCTGATGATGACATTTTCTTTGTCGGCGATCTCCCGCAGGCGGATGATGATCTTGGCGACCGGGACGCGTTTGAAGTCGAAACGCTGGCAGCGTGACAGGATCGTGATCGGCAGTTTATGGGGCTCGGTGGTTGCAAAGATGAATTTGACGTGTTCTGGCGGCTCTTCCAGAGTTTTCAGCAGAGCGTTGAAGGCGTTGGTGGAGAGCATGTGAACTTCGTCAATGATGATGATCTTGTAACGGCTGTGGGAAGGGAGATACTTGATGCTGTCGCGCAGTTCGCGCACATCCTCGACGCCGTTGTTGGAGGCGCCGTCGATCTCGAAAACATCGGTGGAGGTGCCTTTGGTGATCTCGATGCAGAGCGGGCAGACGTTGCAGGGCTCGTGGGTTACGCCCTGGTCGCAATTGAGGGTTTTTGCCAAGATGCGGGCCGTACTGGTTTTGCCGACTCCGCGGGCACCGGTAAACAGGAAGGCGTGCGCTACACGGCCGGAATCAATGGCATTTTGCAGGGTACGGCTGACATGTTCCTGACCGGTTAGTTCCGAAAAGGATTGGGGGCGGTATTTTCTGGCCAGGACTTCATATGACGTGCCATTTGACAAAGGGTTGAACCTCGCAGGTCATCTGGTGCCCCCGCTTGGGAGGATGTGGACAAGGAGTACGTGATAAACGGATGAAAGGGGTGATGAGCCTGTCTGTGTAATGCTTGCAGGCGCAGATGATAGCCGGGTTTACCCGCGGCACACGACGGGGGCCGCTGCCGTTGCTTCCTTCCGGACCTGGCGGAGTTCACGGCCTGCCGTTGCGCGAGGCCCGGCTATCATCTCCGCCTGCAAGTAAAAAACTGATAAAAAAGAACGAACAAAGACGAAACATGAAACACCATAAAAAATGGCGGAGAGAGAGGGATTCGAACCCTCGGTACGCTATTAACGTACACACGCTTTCCAGGCGTGCTCCTTCAACCGCTCGGACATCTCTCCGCAAAAAGCGAATGGAATATATAATCCAAGCGGAATCATTTGTCCAGCATTTCATACTATGTTTTGAAAAGTGGGGCGCTTGATGGTACAGTTCCGCGCTGAAAAGGAGATTGCATGAGGATTGGAATCATCACCGCCATGCCGGAGGAATCTGCGGCAGTTGTCCGGGTGCTGGGCGTCGTGGAGAAAAAATGCATCAATGGCCTGAAGGTCTTGCAAGGTTGTTGTGCCGGGCATGAAATTATTCTGGCCGAGGCCGGCATGGGGTTTCGCAATGGAACCGCAGCGGCTGAAATACTTGTCCGGCAAGACGCTCCGGATCTGATCGTTTCAGCCGGTTTTTGCGGCGGTATTGCGGAGGAACTCCGGGTCGGTGATGTGGTGGTTGCTGCGGGGTTGGTGATTGTTTCTGAAAACGGCCTGGAAAACATATCGGCAGATTTTGACTCAGCTTCCCGCGATTTTGTTGCCCGTCAGCGTGCTGACGGGCAGCGGTTGTTTGAAGGGCTGTTTGTCAGCACCTCGGTCATCATGCCCAAGCGCCGCATTGCAGCCATCCTGCCTGCTGACGTACCCTGCCCGGTGGTGGAGATGGAGAGTGCGGCCATTGCCCGGGTTGCGGCGGCGCACGGCATTCCTTTCATCGGTCTGCGGACGGTCAGTGATCCCTACAATGAAGAGCTGGGATTTTCGCTGGAAGAATTCTGCGACGACGGCATGCGCATCCGCATTCCACGGGTGCTGTTCACCATTGCCCGTAAGCCATATATCATTCCCCAGCTAATCCGTCTGGCCCGCAACAGCACGGTCGCCGCTGCATCGCTTTCCCGTGCAATCGGGCGCTTACTTGCTGTTATGCAGGCTGCTCCCGGCCGGTGACCATGGGTAATCGCGGATATGCTCCCCCAACTCGTCCTTGGTGTAGTGATTGACCCGGCGCAGTGCCAGTATGACGGTTAGCAGAATCGGCAGTGTGTACATCAGAATCCCTTCCAGCGCCATAAACGGCTCCCCGATCCAGAGGGTCACCCCCCAGTTGAAGAGTAGCACACACAGATAGAGCACCGGCCCCAGCAAGGAGCGAAAGGGAAGATTGCAGACCCCTTTTGGGGCCTCGGTCTGCCGGCGGGCATCGATCAGCTGGAAAGCCCCCACCAGAAGCAGGCTGGTGATCAGCCAGCCCCAATAATTTGAAAGCGGTACGCCGAAGTGCAGACCGTTCTCCTTGTAGCCGTAGATCTGCCCCAGGAACCAGCGGCGCCCCTGCAGGGCCACAGGGTCGATGACGATATCCAGGAAGGTCTGCAGAAAGGCCCCCAGCACCAGGGCTGAGAGCGAGCGGCGGATGCGGCGAGTCTCCAGGGTGGCCAGATTCCAGCGCCAGGTTTTGAGCGGAGACAGGATAAAGAGTGCCGTGGTGTAGCTACAGTAGGAGAGGAAAACGTAGGAGAGAGAATCAAAGAATGGTACCCCCGCAATCCACAGTTCGCGGCTGCTGGTAGTGTCGATGTAATAGTACCAACCGTAGGGGAAGCCGGTATTGATGGAGAGCCATTCCGAGGCAAAGGCGATCAGATAGCCGACCCCCGTAAAGGTCAGAGTCCGTCGCCACCCGACATGGGGAACGCAGGCCAGAAGAAAGGCCGCAAAGAAGGCGAACACGTAGGGACGCATGCTGAAGGTGCCGATGAGGATGTCCATGGTTAAAACCTTATTCTTCACCACAGAGACACGGAGACACTGAGAAAGTCAAAAAATCAAACAAACAAATAATCGGGATAATATCCGGGAAATTATTTGTTGTCCCTTTTGCAGTCCTCCGTGCCTCCGTGTCTCCGTGGTAATGTTTGAAATTACTTTTGACTTACCTGCAGCGCCTGGTCGATGTCGGCAATGATGTCGCCGGCATCTTCAATGCCAATGGAGAGACGGATCAGGTCTGGCTTGACGCCGCTGGATTCCTGCTGTTCCGGTGTCAGCTGGCGATGGGTCGTGCTGGCAGGGTGCAGTACGCAGCTGCGGGCGTCGCCGACATGCACGACCAGTGCGATCAGACGGGTGGCCTCCATGAACTTACGGCCGGCCTCGGCGCCTCCCTTGATGCCAAAGGTCAGTACGCCGCTGCACCCCTTGGGGAGGTACTTCAATGCCCGGTCGTGGGTTGGATGACTTTCCAGGCCGGGGTAGCAGGTCCACGAAACCAGCGGATGCTTTTCCAGGAACTTGGCCACGGCCAGGGCATTATCACTGTGGCGCTGCATGCGCAGATGCAGGGTTTCCAGCCCCAGGTTGAAGAGGAATGAATTGAGTGGAGCGGGTGTGGTGCCCAGGTCGCGCATCAACTGGACGCGGGCCTTGATGATGTAGGCCAGCGGGCCGAAGGTCTTGAAATACTCCAGGCCGTGGTAGCTCTCATCCGGCTCGACCAACTCGGGGAAACGGCCGCAGTTCCAGTCAAATTTCCCGCCATCCACAATTACGCCACCCACACTGGTGGCGTGGCCGTCGATGTACTTGGTGGCCGAGTGGATTACGATGTGGGCGCCATGCTCGAAGGGGCGGCACAGGTAGGGGGTGCCGAAGGTGTTGTCGATGATCAGCGGGGCCTGCATCTCGTTGGCAATGGCGGCAAATTTGGTGAAATCCAGGATGTTCAGGCCTGGGTTGCCGATGGTCTCGGCGAACAGGCAGCGGGTGTTCGGTTTAAAGGCCTTTTTGATTTCTTCAGCCGAAGCCTCGGGATCAACAAAGGTCACTTCGATGCCCATCTTGGGCAGGGTCACGGCGAACAGGTTGTAGGTGCCGCCGTAGAGGGTGCTGGCGGTGACGATATGCTGTCCGGATCGGCAGATGTTCAGGATCGCCAGGGTTGTGGCGGCCTGTCCGGACGACGTAGCCATGGCGCCAACGCCCCCTTCCATCTGGGCGATTTTACGCTCGAAGCCGTCGGTGGTCGGGTTGGCCAGGCGGGTGTAGAAGAAGCCGGCCGCCTCCAGATCGAACAGTTTGGTGACGTGCTCGGCACTATCGTACTTGAAGGTTGTGCTCTGGATGATGGGCAGAATGCGCGGTTCGCCGGATTGGGGCTCATAGCCCCCCTGTACGGCAACGGTGTCGATTTTCCAGTTCGGGTTCATGGTGTGGTCTCCTTTTATGTGTTTTTGATTTGCTCTTGGGTAACGGGGTTGAGGCCAACCTGGCGGCTGATTTGACCCGGTCGTGCCGATAGTTGGAATTCCCTTTCTGAATTATTACTTGCTAAATATAAGAGCAGAAGTATATATTCAAAATATATATTATCTGGAGGTAGACCATGAAAACTGCAAAATTATTCCAAAATGGGCAAAGCCAGGCAGTCAGACTGCCTAAAGAGTTTCGTTTTGACGATAGCGAAGTGTTCATTAAAAAAACCGGTAATGTCGTACAGCTGATTCCTCGCCGCGATTCGTGGAATTCCTTGTTTGGGAGCCTAAAAAAGTTTTCCCGTGATTTCATGGTTGAACGTGTTCAGCCAAAGTTGGACAAGCGGGAGACTTTCTGATGAAGCTCATGCTCGACACTAATATCTGTATTTACATTATCAAGCAACAACCTGTTGCCGTTCTGAAACGTTTTCTTGAGTATCAGATTGGCGACATAGGAATTTCATCCATTACTCTCTCAGAATTACGCTATGGAGTTGCCAAAAGTACCCACCAAGATAAAAACACCAAAGCCCTTGATGAGTTTATTACGCCTTTAGAAGTTGTCTCTTTTGATGAAGAGGCAGCTCGTATTTACGGTGATATTCGAGCGGATCTTGAAAAGGCCGGCACACCAATTGGTGCCATGGATATGCTGATCGCTGCTCATGCCGTTTCGCTAGGAATTCCTTTGGTTACCAACAACACCCGAGAATTTGTTCGTATCCCCACCCTTACTATTATCGATTGGATAGCCTAGTTGGACATCATTATTCACTTGTTCTGCATTTTTCAAATTCGACTTCTTTGATTTTCTCTTTTATTATTGTTTGCCGCATTTTATCAGACACATAGATTCCAGATGTTATTTTCCATAAATGATATGGGCTTGGCTTTACTGCAACCTGATATTGCTCAAAAGCTGATGATTTAAATGTTGGTACAATAATGTGATCAGTACCATTTACATATGTAGTTTTTTCTAAATCTAAGACTTCATGTAATTTGTTGAATCTTAATATGTAGTAAGGCTTAATAACGTCAAAGTGTTCAATATTGACTTTTATCCAGTCAATGCATTCATTTCCAGAAATATTGTTGTCAATTATGTTCATAAAACGTTCTGAGAATATTGGCCATGCAAACGCATTTGGTGGATAGTCTTGCCAAACATTATCTTCTGATTTTACTTCCTCATAACGTAATCCATTTTTTTCAACGATTATTTTTTTAAAGTAGCAATCAGCTAAAAAAATATTCTTTCCTTCTAGGAGTGGAATTATTTCATGGTCTAATCCTAGCTCTTTTTTGGGAAAGACGCTGAATGCAGACTTACTTCTATTCTCTTTCCAACACATAAAATAAACATTATTCATCGTGTTTCCTTTTTTATAGCTCTATTGTTCAACGGTTCGCGCAGTTGACCCGTTCGGGCAGCTATTTCGCCCGACCGGTGTCCAACTGCCTGGTTAGGACTCGCTCTCGCTTAGCCACTTCTTAAAGCCAATCCAATCTTGCCAGACGTCTTCTAGCAGGTTGTTGAAATTCAACTAGCTGTTTTTACTGTTTTATGATACATTTCTGTGCATAATTCACCGTAATCATTGAGGAATGTTATGCGCGGATACGACAGTCAAACAGAAGCGATATTTGCCTATGTGACACCTGAATCCTTTGTTCCCAAGACCCATCCCTTGCGTGCCATAAGAACCATGGCCGATGAGGCTCTGAAGGGTATGGATAAGCTCTTTGATAGTATGTACGCCACTACCGGAAGATATTCTATTCCGCCGGAGAAGCTTCTGAAAGCTCAATTGCTGATGATCCTGTATTCCATCCGCAGCAATCGGCAGTTGGTGGAGCAGATCCACTACAACTTTCTGTATCGCTGGTTCCTCGGTATGGGTCTGGAAGAAAAGGTCTGGGACCATTCCAGTTTCTCCACGAATCAGGAACGACTGATCGGTTCCGATGTCGCCGCTGAGTTCCTGTCCCGTGTTCTCGCCCAGGCAGAGCGGAAGCATCTATTGTCCCGTGAGCACTTCACCGTTGATGGCACCTTGATCGAGGCATGGGCCTCCATAAAGAGCTTCAAACCCAAGGATGGCCCACCATCAACAGGTGGCGGCAAGAACGAAACTGTAAACTTCAAGGGTAAGAAGCTCAAGAATGATACCCATGCATCTGTCACCGATCCTGATGCCCGGCTCTACCGCAAGGGCAAGACCAAGGAATCAAAACTCTGCTACCAAGGGCATACCCTGATGGAGAATCGCAGTGGGCTGATCGTCAAGACCGCGGTTACCACGGCATCCGGTACCGGAGAACGTGAAGCAGCGAAGTCAATGGTAAAGAAGCTGCCCCGCACTACTCGTCGTATTACCCTGGGCGGCGACAAAGGCTACGACACCGCAGACTTCGTCAAGGAGCTTCGCAGCCTCAAAATCACGCCGCACGTGGCCCAGAACGATACCAACCGGAAATCGGCCATTGACGGCAGAACAACCAATCATCCGAACTATGCCGTCAGTCAAAGAATCAGAAAACGGATCGAGGAAGGCTTCGGCTGGATGAAGACCATCGGCAGAATACGTAAGACCATGTACCGAGGCATCGAGAAGATCGGCTGGCAACTTGACCTTCATGCAGCGGCCTACAACCTGGTACGAATGAAAAACCTGGGCCTTGGTGTCACCTGAAAGGGAAAACTGCCCCCAGGGAGCCTGGTAACATCAACAAAAAGAGTTGCAAAAGAGCAGAAAAACCAGGATCACAACGACCAGAACAACGAAACAGACTCGAAAAAACGATCTGAAGATCGAACAGGAATCAAATAAGGTCAAAATTCAACGACCTGCTAGGTTCAGGTCGCGATAACCACGCTTCTCTTCCATTTCCTTGGCTACGGATAATCGCAAAGCAATACAAACAGCTTTGTCTCTTGCCTCGATAACTTCCACTTCTGTCAGTGGGCTGCCTTTTTCTTTTTCGAGATTGAGCAAAAGTAAACAAAGTGCCGGAACTGGTGTGATAACGAGATTCTCATCTTTATTGTTCTTGGTTTGATCTATGTTATCACTCGAGGGTGCCATTACAGTGATCATGAGAATCGTTTCTTCTGAGGAATACTGGAAATGTATAAGGTGGCGGCTGAAAGCAAAACGGTCCCAAGTTGGGCCTGATTTTTCAGGCGTGCCGAATTTAGCTAGAATGATGACCCGTGTGTCGGAAAAAGAACAATGATGAGGCATAGCACCTCTGAACTGTGAATATTCCTCATAACCTTCCATGTAGAGAAAAGCGGTCACCAAAACGTCATCTTCGTCGAAGTTGAGAGAAAGCCCTTGTGCCGGATAGTCCAGAACACTTAAACCGCCGAAAGAGTCCGTGTCGGTGCAAACACCGAGAGATCTCACGAATGAAGAAACTTTTGGATCGTTCTTCTTGAGTCCAATTAGCTCAGAAATGTTGTCCATCCATTTTCCTTTGCGACTAACTCTATATTGACCGGTTCACGCATGCGCGCGTGAACCGGTGATCCACCCAAATGGAATACTTATATCCCCACCCGATAATGCCGCACCGCATTGCCATAAAAAATCGCCCGGGCCGCTTCCTCTCCCAGTGTATCGATCACCAACAGAAAATCTTCATGGCAATAGGGGCGCGGGGCGCGGGTGGAGGGGAGATCGGTGCCGAACATCAACGCCTGAGGGTTGGCTGTATAAAGCTCTTTCAGTGCGGTCGCCACGTCAAAATCGACCCGGCCGAAACCGGTGGCCTTGACCCGCACACCCTTTTCAGCCAGTTTCAACAGGGTTTTAAAACCTTCTGTAGATAACCCCAGGTGATCAATACTGCAGGATGGCAGGCTGATCAGGGTGTCGTACAGGCCATCCAGTTCCCGTGAATCCACATACAGCTCCACATGCCAGCCGACCAGGTCGTATACCCGCCGAGCCATGGTCTCCAGGTGGCGCACATCCTCGGAACCGCCCCGTTTGATATTGAAACGCACGGCCCGCACTCCGCCATGGTCCAGATCGATGATCTCCTGGTCGGTGGCGCTGAACGGCAGGTTGGCCACGCCGACGAAGCGGGGGCCAAGGGCCAGCAGGGCATCCAGCAGGTAGGATTGGTCAAAGGCCTGGAACGAGCCGGAAACGACCGCGCCTCCGCACAGGTCGTAGTTCACCATTTTTTTGCGGTAGTCAGCGCAGGTCAGATCCTTCGGCAGGTAGCCCTGGTTGGGGGTCAGCGGGAAGCGTCGGTCGATGATGTGGAAGTGGCTGTCAAAGAGTGGAAAGGCGGAAATGCAAGCCACCCCCGTTTCTCCCTTATCAGGGGGGATTGAGGGGGGATGGCGTTGCATATATGTCTCCAGCACCGGCCGGTCGGCCTCCAGCCAGTCCAGGGTATGCAACTCCCCGGGTGGGAGCCAGGCCAGGGCGGCGTGCTCGTGCAGGGTGATCTGCTCCGGTCCCGGCGCACAGACAAAGGGGTAGAGGGTGACGGTGAAATTGTCATAGCGATGGGTCAGCTGTGGCAGGGGGCGCTGGATGGATACGCTGATCCCCAATTCCTCCACCAGTTCACGACAGAGACACTGTTCCGCTGATTCGCCGGCCTCCAGCTTGCCGCCGGGAAACTCCCATTTCAGCGGCAGGCTCATGACGGCGCTACGCTGGGTCGCCAGTACCAGACCATCGCGTTCGATCAGGGCACAGGCGACATGAATATGTTTGTGAGTGGTGAGGTTATTCAAAGAAAAGCTCCCTTGGGAAGTGCCAGCATTATACCCATCAACGCGGCCTTGGCAATCGATATTGTCTTTTTGGAATGTTACCGCTATGGTGTGCCTACAACCTGATATTTGGAGGGACGAAAAATGATATCGTTTGACGATGCCCGCACGCTTATCCTGGAGAATACACCAGCGCTTGGCACGGAACGGATAAGCCTGCTGGAGGCTACCGGCCGTGTGCTGGCCGAGGATGTGGCCGCTCCCTGGGATCTGCCGCTGTGGGATAATTCGGCCATGGATGGCTATGCCGTACGTTCGGCGGATTGCGCCACAACTCCCTGTACGCTGCGGGTGACCGGTTTTCTGCCGGCCGGGGCCAGGGCCGATGGTGTCGGCGTCGAGCCGGGCTGTGCCGTGCGGATCATGACCGGTGCCCCGACTCCGGCCGGCTGCGATGCCGTTGTGCCGGTGGAAGAAACCGATGACGGCCAGCAGCAGGTGATACTGAACGAGCCGGTCAAAACGGGGCAGCATATCCGCCTGTGCGGTGAGGATGTGGCCGCCGGCGTGACGGTCCTGCGGGTCGGAACGATTGTCCGGCCGCCGGAGGTCAATATGCTGGCCGGTTTCGGCATGGCGCTGGTACCGGTTTACCGTCGGCCGATCGTGGCGATCCTTTCCACCGGCGACGAGCTGATCGAGCTGGGACGGACACCGGGTGCCGGTGAGATCATCAACAGCAATACCCTTTCCCTGGCTGCGGCGGTGACGGAATGTGGCGGCATCCCGCGCATTATCGGCATTGCCCGCGACAATCGCGAGAGTCACCTGGAAAAGCTGCGTGAGGGATTGAAAGCCGATGTGCTGATCACCTCGGCTGGTGTCTCGGCCGGTGATTGTGACCTGGTGCGGGATATTCTGGAGGAACTTGGTGCCAGGCAGGTGTTCTGGAAAATCGGCATCAAGCCGGGCGGCCCGACCGCCTTTGCGCGGCACGGTTCAACGCCGGTTTTCTCCCTGCCGGGCAATCCGGTTTCCACCATGATTACCTTCGAGGAGTTCGTGCGTCCGGCCCTGCTGCGCATGCAGGGGCACCGGCAGGTTTTCCGGCCGCTCTTTAAGGTGGTCCTGCGGGAGGCGGTGAAGAAAAAGGCGGGCAAGGTCCAGATCATCCGCTTGCGACTGGAGCGGGAAAATGGAAAATGGTACGGCACGTCGGCGGGCAACCAGCAGACCGCCATCCTCAGAACCATGGTGGATGCCCAGGCGATTGCCATTCTTCCCGCCGACAGCACCTCATTTGTTGCAGGAGAGCTGGTAGATGTTCATTTTTATGGTAACTTTGTAGAACGCGTCTAGTACCACTCCCCGGCAGGAGATTTTCCATGACATTCAATCTGACGTCGTCCGACCGGCGAATAGTTTTCAAGGTTATCCTGATCTATTCGCTGTTCGGCGGATTATGGATCTATCTCTCCGATACAATTCTGGGATGGCTGGTGCGTGACCCCGATATCATTACGCGGGTCGCCACCTATAAGGGGCTGTTCTTCATAATTATTACCGCATCTCTGCTGTACTTCCTCGTTGGCCGCTACCTTTCCCGGATTTCCCAGTTCAACCGGAATCTCCAGGAAAGCGATGCCCGTTTTCGCAAAATTCTTGATACTACGACTGATGGATTTTATGTGATTGATACGACAGGGCGGTTTCTCGAGGTAAATGCCGCGTACTGCCGCATGCTAGGAAACAGTCGTGAAGAACTTTTGAGCAAGAGTATTGCCGAACTGGAAGCCCTCGAAAAACCGGTCGATGTCGCCGAGCACATGGCCAGGGTCGTGGCCTGCGGCTCGGACTGCTTTGAAACGCGCCACAAAACCAGCGATGGCTCTCTGGTCGACGTGGAGATCAGCCTGACCTATCTCCCGGAGCAGGGTGGCCGGGTGTACAGTTTCGCCCGGGACATCACACTGCGCAAACAGCTGGAAGAACAGTTCAGGATGGCGAGCTTTACCATCAACAGCATTTCAGACGCGGTTTACTGGATAGCTCCCGACAGCAGGCTTCTTAATGTCAACGATGCCGCCTGCCACATGCGCGGCTACAGTCGTGATGAACTCCTGACCATGCGGGTTTCAGACCTGGATCCCAATTTCCCCACAGACGCCTGGCAGCCGCATTGGGATGAGTTGAAGCAAAAGGGATCGCTGCAATTTGAAACGTCCCACCGCTCTAAAGATGGAACCGATGTCGATGTGGAAGTGACGGCCAATTACCTCAGGTTTAACGATACCGAGTATAATTGTGCCGTTGTGCGCAGCATTCATGATCGCAAAGAATCGGAGCGGGCACTCAGGGAAAGCGAGGATAATCTTCGCTCGCTGCTGGCGCTCATGCCGGTGGGTGTGGCCTGCACAACCCTTGACGGTGCCATGGAGTATCTCAATCCCTATTTTGTCGAGAGTTTCGGCTACACGCTGGAAGAGATTCCCACGGTGGACGAGTGGTTTCTAAAGGCCTATCCTGACCGGGAATACCGGGAGTCCTTGCAGAGAATCTGGGCGGAGCAGTTCGAGAACGCCAGAAATCACGGTATTCAGATCCCCCCGCGCGCCGTCAGGTTGACCTGCAAAGATGGTTCAATCCGCGATGTCATTATCAATACCCAGATGTCCCAGAATCGTCTGGTGGCAATCCTGACGGATATAACCGATCAGGAAGCCCGCCGCAACGAACTTATCAAGAATCAGAAACTGGAGTCAATTGGTGTGCTGGCCGGTGGAATTGCCCATGACTTCAACAATATATTAACCGGTATTCTCGGCAATATCTCTTTTGCCCGCATGTTTGTGGATGCCGGCCACAAATCGGCAAAACCGCTTTTTGAAGCGGAAAAAGCCTCCAAGAGGGCTGCTGAACTGGCACAACAGCTGCTGACGTTTGCCCGTGGGGGGCAGCCTCTTACCAAAGCGGTTTCATTGCGGCATCTTCTGGAAGAGTCGGTCTCGCTGGTTTTGCGGGGTTCCAACGTAACCGCTTCCATAGTGATTCAGGATGGCCTGCGGGCGGTGGAAGCGGATGAGGGGCAGATCAGCCAGGTCGTCAACAATCTGATTCTGAATGCGGTTCAGGCCATGCCGGGGGGCGGAACCATTACGATCAATGCCGAGAATATGAATCTTGACGGAAATAATGTTCTGTCAGTGTTGCCAGGCAGCTACGTCAGGCTCCAGGTTTCCGATCAGGGCTGCGGCATTCCCCAGGAGAACCTGAAGAATATCTTCGATCCCTATTTCACGACCAAGTCCGGCGGTACGGGGCTTGGCCTGGCTTCGGTCCATTCCATTATCAGTAAGCATGGCGGTTATATCAGTGTCCGTTCCTCCCAGGGGCGGGGAACCACCTTTGAAATTCTGCTGCCGGCCAGTGCCGGGCAGCCGGTGCAGATCAGTGCACCGGATTCTGCTGTACGTCCGTCACACGAAGTGGATGCGTCGATTCTGGTTATGGATGACGAAAAGATGATCTGTGAACTGACCTCGGCAATTCTGGGAGATCTGGGTTACCGTGTCACCACCTGCTCAAACGGGCAGGAGGCCATTGACCTTTACCGGGCGGCCTTCCAGGCCGGTGTACCGTTTCAGGCGGTCATCATGGATTTGACTATCCCGGGCGGCATGGGCGGCAAAGAAGCTGCCCAGGGTATCCTGGAGATTGATCCGAAGGCCTGCCTGATCGTTTCCAGCGGGTATTCCCACGATCAGATCGTGGCCAATTACCGTGATTTTGGATTTAGCGGTGTGGCTGTTAAACCTTACACCGTGAACGATATTACCGGCGTGCTGGCCGACCTGTTATCCGATTCTTCAGAAAGGACGTAACATGAACGATTACCTTGGCGCCCATATGTCCATTTCCGGCGGGCTGCACCTGGCCATCGACCGGGCCGTCGCTGCCGGCTGCGGCGTGCTGCAGATCTTTACCCGCAATTCCAACCAGTGGAAAGGCAAGCCGGTCAGCGAAGCCGATGCAACCTTGTTCCAGCAGAAGTTTGCGGCCTCCGGGCTGCATGAGATCATTTCCCACGACATCTACCTGATCAACCTGGCGGCTCCGCCGGGTGAGACGCGCGACAAGAGTCTGGCGGCCTTCCGTGACGAGCTGGAAACCTGCGCCCGCCTGGGAATCAGAAAGGTGGTCATGCACCCCGGTTCGCATCTGACGGATTCACCGGAGGTGGGTCTGGGACGGGTGATCGAAGCCTTTGATCAGCTGTTTGCCGAGGTGCCGCAGTTCGAGGGGCAGGTGCTGATTGAAACCACCGCCGGCCAGGGGAGTAATCTGGGACGAACCTTCGAGGAACTGGCGGCAATTATCACCGGCTCGAAATTCCCGCACAAATTTGCGGTCTGTTTCGACACCTGCCATACCTTTGCCGCAGGTTACGATACTGCCACGGAAGCGGGTTACGCCGATACCATGGCGCAGTTCGACCGCCTGATCGGGCTGGATAAACTGCAGTGTTTCCATTTCAATGATTCCAAGAAAGGGCTCGGCTCACGGGTGGACCGCCACGAACATATCGGCCAGGGGACGCTGGGGTTGAATCCGTTTCGCTTCATCCTCAATGATCCGCGTTTTGTGAAGATTCCCAAGATTCTGGAAACCCCCAAGGGGGATGCGGAGGATATGGATGGGGTTAATCTGGGGATACTGCGAGGGTTGGTGGGGGTAGAAAAGCGAAAGTCGGAATAACACAGAGGCACAGAGAACACAGAGGTAAAATTAAAAAAACCGATAGATACGTCTGTCTGTTGGAATGTTCTGCATTCACCCAAAAAAGATTTCTCTGTGTGCTCTGTGTCTCTGTGTTTCAATTCTTTCTTTAAAACAGATCCAGATTTTCCAACTTCTTGAAAGCCGGATTGCCGAAGGTCGGTTTTTCCGGTTTTTCTACACGGGGGGGCGCAGCAATCACTGGCTCCTCCCGTGGTGGCTCGCAACTTTCGTCACAGATCCGTTCCACCTCTACTTCCTCTTCCATTCCATTACTCTTGAAAAAATAGCGGTCATACAGCCGGTGATAGGCCGTCCAGCGCGATGTGCTGGAGTTCTCCTTGGCAATATGGGCGCGGATGCCGTTGATCTTGGAATCCATGTCGTCCAGATAGTTGAGGATGGTGGCCTCGATCGTCTTGGGGCGTTTGGGTGAGCCGTATTCGTACTGGCCGTGATGGGAAAGCAGCATGTGCTTGAGCAGGATTCCCAGTTCGCGGGGGAAACCATCCACCCGGCGGATTTTGTCCTCCACCAGCTCCACGCCGATGGTTATGTGCCCCAGCAGTTTGCCGATGTCGGTGTAGTCGAAGGCCCGCTCATAGCTCATCTCATGGACCTTGCCCACATCGTGCAGCAGCGCCCCCGCAATCAGCAGGTCTTCGTTGATGCCGCCGTAGAGTGGAACGATTGTTTTGACCAGTTTGACCAATGCCAGCGAATGTTCCAGCAGGCCGCCCAGATAGACGTGGTGCATGCCCTTGGCGGCCGGTGCCATGCAGTACAGGTCCATGAAAGGTGCGTCGGCCAGAAATGCCTCCATCAACCCACGCAGGTGGGGGTTGGTCAGAGCTGCCACCACTTCCTGCAGTTCCTGGCGCATTTCCTGGCTGTTGCGGGGGGATTCGGGCAGGAAATCGGCCAGGTTGACCTGCTCTTCGGGTACTTTGGATATTTCGGCCACTACGACCTGCATCTTGTTCATGTAGACCGAGGCCTTGCCTCGGAGCAGCACAAAGTCATCCTTGTCAAACTGCTTGTCCAGCACGTCCGTATTGTCCCAAACCTTGCCTTCGATCTCGCCGCTTTTATCCATGAACCGCAGATTCATATAGGGTTTGCCGTTTTTGGCCATGGCCATGATCTTGTCCTTGACCAGAAATACGCCGTTGACGCTGTCGCGATCCTTGATCTCTGCTACATATTGTTTTGCCACAATGTGCTCCTTTGGAATGTACGTTGTAAGACAGAAAAGCTTTTCACCACAGAGGACACAGAGGACACAGAGAAAAGTCGAAACGGGATGAAAGAAGCGGATCAAATCCAAAAGCAGCGTAACACCACAAAATCAGCACACCATCAGACGTTCGTCCCTGTTGATCGGGCATTCTCGATATTCCTCTGTGTACCTCCGGGTCCTCCGTGGTAAAGGCTTTTCAGGAATTTGACAATTCTGCTCCGAGTCTGGCTGTGATGGTATCGGCGACCTTGATGCCATCCACCGCGGAACTCATGATGCCGCCGGCGTAACCGGCCCCTTCGCCGGTGGGGTAGAGTCCCTTCAGGCCGATGGATTCATAGTTCTGATCCCGCAGTATCCTGAGTGGTGCGGAGGTCCGTGATTCGATGCCGATCAAGGTCGCCTCGGCGGTGATGAAACCGCGCAGTCTGCGGTTGAAGTCATTGATTCCTTCCCGCAGGGTCGTGATCACATATGGTGGCAGAACGGCATCCAGTTCGGTTTCCGCAATGCCGGGCCGATAGGTGGAGTTGGCTGATTGTCGGCCGGGCTGGCGCAAAAACGCCAGCATGTTCTGGGCCGGGGCGTGGTAGCTGCTCCCGCCGGCCAGAAAGGCCTGATGCTCCCAGTGGCGCTGGAAGCGGACGCCGGCCAGCGGGTCGCCGCCGTCAAAATCGTCGGGTGTGACGTTGACCACCAAGGCACTGTTGGCAAAGGGTGAATTGCGTTTCTGGCCGCTCATGCCGTTTGTGACCACTCCGCCGGCCTCCGATGCACCGGCAATGACGATCCCGCCCGGGCACATGCAGAAGGAGTAGGCGCTGCGTGCTGTGGTCGTGTTGTTGTAGGTGGCAGCGTAATCGGCCACCGGCAGGTTGGGGTGTCGGGCTGCTCCGTACTGGATGCGGTCGATCAAATCCTGTGGATGCTCCACCCGTAGTCCGATGGCAAAGGGTTTGCGCTCCATGGGTACGGAGCGGCGCTCAAGCAATTCGTACGTGTCGCGGGCGCTGTGGCCGGTGGCCAGGATCAGACGGTCACAGGGGAGTTCTTCCTGCCCGTTGAGCGTGATGGCTGCAACGCCACCATTCTTGACGGTGAAGTCGCTCAGACGGCAGCCGAAACGGATGGTAAATCCGCGCTGCAGAAGGTACTCGCGGATGGCGCTGACCACCAGGCGCAGACGGTCGGTGCCAATGTGCGGCTTGGCCAGGTAGCGGATTTCCGCTGGTCCACCGAAGGCAGCCAGCTGTTCCAGTACCCAGGGAATCAGGGGGTCCTTCGAACGGCAGGTCAATTTGCCATCAGAGAAAGTACCGGCCCCCCCCTCGCCAAACTGGACATTGCTTTCCGGGTCGAGCTGTCCGGAACGCCAGAACTGCTGAACATCCAGGGCGCGCTGTTCGACCGGCTGTCCGCGTTCGATGAGTGTGGCCGTCAATCCATACTGTGCCAGTCGTAAGGCAGCAAAAAGACCGGCCGGACCGCTGCCGACGATGATGATGTTCCGGTCCGACTGCAGCGGTGTAAAAACCGTGGCCGGGGGGTTGTCGCGCCATTCAAGATCGGGGATTGCATTCAGGCGGGCAAGCAGTTTTGTCCGGTCCGCCACCATGAAGGAGAGAGTGTAGATCAGCTTGATGTTCTGTTTACGACGGGCGTCAACCCCTTTGCGCATGATGCAGAAATCATTGATGGCTGCAGTCGGTACGCCGATGCGAGCCGCCAGCAATGAAGGCAGGCTATCCTCCCCGTCCCGGGGGGCAATGGTAAGATTGCGATAGATGAACGGCATTGAAGGTCAGCCCTGCTGGTATCGTTTGCGCTCCAGGAGCTGTTCGATGATGATGACAATATCGAGCGGTTTGGTGGATTTGGGAATGTGGACTTTTGCGCCCATTTCAGGGGCATCGTGCTCGTGGGGGGTCTCCTGGAACATGGAGGTAAGCAGGGCTATGATGGGTGGATTGTCACCGGAAAGCCGGCTGATCTCAATGCATGTGCTGACTCCGCCCATACGTGGCATGACCAGGTCTGAAATAACTGCGTCGGGGGCATTTTCCTGAAATGATTTGACCCCCTCAATCCCGTCGTTGGCGGTCAGCACACCAAATCCGTTCTCCTTAAAAGCGTCACCCAACACCTTCAGGAAAAACGGATCGTCATCAATAAGCAGGATTTTTGCGTGCGGAGAATCCATGGACAACTCGCAAATGGGAATGGGAGAATACTACACCACTTTCCATGCAAAATGGAAGCGGAATAAGGCTAGGAACATGCCGGAAAGTCGAGGCGGAATACGGTTCCCCCGGGTGACGTACTTTCGACGGAGATATTACCGTCGTAGATCCGGGCAATACGTTGAACAACCGGCAGCCCCATACCGGTTCCTTTGGCCTTGGTAGTAAAAAACGGATCGAAAATATTGGGCAGGGTTTCGGCGGGAATACCGCCACCCGTGTCGGAGACCCTTACGACTACCCGTCCGTTCTCCACGCATACCTGAACCTGAAGATGGCCGCCCGGCTCCATCTCATCCAGGGCGTTGAGAAACAGATTGGTGAAAATCTGTTCAAGTTCGGTTGGGTCAGCCTTGATTGGCGGGGGGGTGTCGCAGTAGGAACGCGTGACAGTGATCTTGCCGGTTTCAATCTGCGGTGAAAAAACCTCAAGTGCATTGTCGATAACCCGGTCAATAGAGATATTGTTCGTTATGGTTCGCGTGCGCCGGGAGGCATCCAGCAGTTTGCGGATGATGTCGTCGATCCGGTCGATTTCCTTCAGAATTTTGTTTTGGTAGTCCAGCTGTTCCGGGTCATCGGTGTTTTGTTTCATCAGTTGTACAAACAGCGAAATTGAATTGAGCGGGTTGCGGATCTCGTGGGCCATTCCAGCGGAAAGATAGCCGAGCGCCGCAAGTTTTTCGGATTGGGCAATCTCGGACTGGGCCTTCTGGAGTGCGTCGGTCTTTTCGTGGATTCGTTTCTGGAGATCCTGGTTCCAGTTGTCGATTTCACGCAGGAGCCGGACGTGTTCTTCCTGGAGCAGCCGATTGTGCAGCTCGATTTCCCGAATGCGAAGAACATTGTCGAGGCGTTCCACCAGGTCGCGGTTGTTGAAGGGCTTGAGGATATACTCGGAGGCCCCGGCTTTCATCAGCTCAACGGCGATCTCTTCATTGCCCTTGCCGGTGAACATGACGACATAGGTGTTGGGGAATCGGGTACGAATATCCCGGAGAGCCGTTAGACCGTCTATTTCCGGCATCATGTAGTCCAGCAACACCAATTCAGGCTGGTGGGCTGCAACAATTTCGATTCCGGTACGGGCTGAGGACGCAGAAAAAACCCGATATCCGCGCTTTGCAAGGATCAGCTCTATCAGCTCAAGAATATGGACATCATCGTCAACAACGACGATGGTTGCTTTGGTGTCTTGCGGCGAGGGTTCAGTCATTTGGTAGTTGCTACTTGAGCGGCGCAGGGCCTAGCTCTTCACGGGCATGCGGATCGTGAGAACGGGACAGGCAGAACTTCGAACAACCCGCTCTGCCGTGCTGCCGAAGATTATATGATCAAGTCCCGTGCGCCCGTGGGTGCCCAGTACAATCAGCGAAGCTGAAACTTCACCGGCATTTCTGGTGATCTCTTCGTAGGGTATGCCGGTCACAATTGTGGTTTTATAGTTGCTGAAATCTCCCATCCTGGCCTGGCAGAATTTTTCCATCATGCTGATGGCGCCCTCTTCGATCTCTTTTTCTAGCTGTTCGAAGGAGATATGAGGAACGTAAAATCCGCGCAAATCCACGGGCTCGTTGATGACGTGCAGGACGATCAGCTCGGAATTGAACTGGCGTGCCAGCGTCAAGGCATAATCAAAAGCAAAATCGGAATTTTCCGAAAAGTCGATAGCGGTCAGAATTCTGTCAAAGGGTTTCATAGCGGTTCTCCTTCAATGGGCTGTTCAGACGGGCTTGAATATCTTGTTGATGATCTTGTTGAGCTCGTCGAACTTGACCGGTTTGTTGATGTATTCAAAGGCCCCCAGATTCATGGCCTCAATGTATGACTCCACTTCTCCATAGGCGGTCACCATAATGACATTGCAGGCCGGATGGCTACGGTTCAGCTCCCTCAAAAACGTCATGCCGTTCATTTCCGGCATATTGATGTCGGTAATAATCAGTTCAACATCCCTGTTTCGCAGATAGTTGAGAGCCTCGTAGCCGTTACCGGCCGACGCGACATCGTAACCTTCGCGACTTAATATCTTTGAGAGCGCGATGCGGGCGTTTTCCTCATCGTCAACTACCAATATGCGCTTCATCATTTCTGCCACCGCTTTACTCCCTGCACTTGATTGTACCTCAAGTCTAGCATGGAGCAAAGCAGTGTCAAGGTTTGGATAAAGATTATTTTAACCGCTTCAGGATGATACGGGGGGGCGTGCTGTCGGGGAAAATCAGCCGTGAGCCTACTGTCTGACACCATCTGCATCAAGCACAACAACGACCGGTTTGCCTGTTGGGCCGAATGATTTGAGTTGTTTGCCGTTCAGGTCCACTTCAACACCGCCTGCATTGGAAAGCTCAAGCGTGATGCTGCGGTTGGCCTTCCATTCAATATTGTCCCCCACGGCAAGGTCATACTCCTGGGATGTGGCACCATCAATGGTGACTGTCAAGGTGCCACCCTGGGTTACTTTCATGTGGGCGATAAAACCTTTTGCAGATTCAATCGCAGGGGGCTGATTTTTTCCCTGTGTCGGAGGCGGTAGAGCTTTCAGTGGCGTTTCGGGCAGGGCAACTTCCGTTTTGTTGATCGGAGGTGACTGCTTGGCTGTGGAATGGGCGGTCTGGACTGCCGGCACCACTGCCGGAGTTTGTACTGCAGGCAGAGCAAGATCCGGACGGGGAGGGACGACTGCAGAACGGTTTATGATGGTTGCGGTCAGCAGGATCAGTAGCAGAATAATTGCCGGCATGATCAGTTTTTGGAGCGAGAATTTTTTTTTCAGAGGGGGTTCGCCAATTCCGGCCGGATTGTTCTTGATGTCAGTCTGTCTGGCACCGGAGGCGTACAGTTTGTCAAAAAGGCGGATAAGATCGTCGGGGTTAAGCCCGAGATAGGTTGCATAGATGCGCAGAAACCCCTTGAGATATGCCATGCTTCCAAATTGGGAAATCTGGTCTTCTTCCAGGGCCTGCAGATAATTGGCACCGATTTTTGTGGCCTCTTCGGCCTCCTCCAGCGTAATTTCGTGGTATTCACGGCAACGCTTGAGTATGGCACCGGGAGAGGTGGCGGAAGGATCAACCGTATGTGTCCCGATCTCTGACAAGCTGTCTCCGTTTATTTGAGAAGATCCAGATATCCCATGGCCGAACGGCCACGTTCGGTTTCAGGGATAACACGCACGGCATGACGGAAGGAAGCACGGGCAGCATCCACATTGTTGAGTTTGAGATAAGCCAGCCCCAGGTAGTAGTGGGCATCTCCGTAATCGCTGTAAAGCTCCAACGCCTTTTTGTATTCGCTGATGGCCTGGTCAGTTTTGTCCATGGCGAACCAGACCCGGCCAAGTGACACGCGAATCACGGGATTACGCGGGTTGCCGGCAGCAACGGTTCGCAATTCCTCAAGTGCCTTGGTGTATTCACCGTTCCCCAGATAGGCCAGACCGAGATTGATGATCGCACTTTCGTTGTTTTCGTAAAAGAGGTCATCCTTAACAATCTTGAACTGCTGGATAGCGCTTTCCCAACGCTTCAGCTCAAGATAGGCCACTCCCAGATCATTTCGTGCAACGGTGTAATTTGGTTTGAGGATTAAGGCGCGCTGCAGCCTCTGCTCTGCCAGGTCAGGACGTTTCTTTCCGATATAGGCCAGCCCCAGATTGTAGAGCAGTTCCGGATTATCGGGATCATACTTTTCAGCCTCGGTCAGTTCAAACAGTGCCCCTGTGAAATTTCTCTCGCCCAGATAGCCGAGTCCCATCTGGAAATGATACGCGCCAGGATTGCTTTTTCCGATCTGATCGCGTCCGGTGGAACATCCGCTTATGGCCAGTAACAGCAGGAAGATGAATAAATGTTTCATACGGATTCCCTGATCACCCCGTTCGGGGAGAAATCTAGCCTGCAACTCGGACAAGAACTAGCAAATCCGAGGATCAATGTCAATAAAACGAAGGGTTACGGCTGGATGATGTCACGGAAGCTGGTCAGGGATTTGAAGCTCTTGTAACGAGCTTCGATTTCTTTGTAATCGAGGTGCTTCATACGGTTGAGGCTGAAATCCTCCACATTGAAGGAAGCCATTACCGATCCGAACACAAGTGCCTGGCGGATGCCATCCTCGGACAAGTCGCCCGTGTTTGCCAGATAGCCCATGAAGCCGCCGGCAAAGGTATCTCCAGCACCGGTCGGATCAAATACCTCCTCCAGCGGGAATGCCGGTGCGGCAAAAATGGTATCGGCCGTGAACATGAGAACGCCATACTCTCCACGTTTGACGACCAGACGCTTGCATCCCAGGGCGATAATCTGCCGGGCGGCCTTGACCAGATTGGCTTCTCCGGTAAACTGGCGGGCTTCGCCTTCGTTGATCACAACGATATCAACATTCTGCAATACCTTGCGGAGCGCTTCGGGCTTGGAAGTTATCCAGAAGTTCATGGTGTCACAGGCCACCAGACGGGGCTTGCGGACCTGACTGAGGACCTCCATCTGGAGGTCGGGGTCGATATTGGCCAGGAAGAGGTATTCGGCATCGCGGTAGGTTTCGGGCAGGACCGGCTTGAAATCCATCAGGACATTGAGCTGGGTATCCAGAGTCTGGGCCTCGTTCAGGTCGTAGCCGTATTTGCCGGTCCAGTGGAAGGTTTTGCCGGGGATGCGCTGCAGTCCATCGGTATTGATATCGCGGGACTGGAGAAATTGGACATGCTCATCGGGGAAATCCTCACCTACGACCGCCACCAGGGAAACGTCGGTGAAGAAGCTGGCCGAGGTGGAAAAATAGGTGGCTGAACCGCCCAATACATTCTCTCCCTTGCCGAACGGGGTCTCAACGGTATCAAAAGCGACTGTTCCGACTACGACGATACTCATATCAAATGTGCTCCTGTGGTTTGGATTTAGAGATATTTTCCGACGATTGGCGCCAGTTTCTGTTTTGTCTCAGCCGGGATGACACTCTTGTCGGTAATGATGGCATACTGCATGGCGCTGCCGCAGGGGCAGGAGCGTGCTCCGATATCCGCGACCGCCTGGCGGATGATGTTCTTGGCCATGGCGACATTCTGATGAATGATCTGGATGATCGCCTCGACGGTAACATCGTCATGGTGCTCGTGCCAGCAGTCGTAGTCAGTCGAGAGGGCAATGATGCCGTAACAGATCTCGGCCTCACGGGCCAGTTTGGCTTCGGTCAGGTTGGTCATGCCGATGACCGCCGCACCCAGTCCCAGATAAGAGAACGATTCGGCGCGGGTAGAGAAGGCCGGTCCCTCCATGCAGACATACGTGCCACCCTTATGGACTGTGGCACCAGACTTCAGGGCTGCGGAATAGAGAATGTCAGACAGGGGATGGCAGACCGGATCGGCAAAGCCGGCATGGGCAACCACTCCTTCACCAAAGAAGGTATCCTTGCGGATGCCTTTGGTGCGATCATAAAATTGATCTGGAATAACGATGTGTCCCGGTGCGATGGCGTCTTTCAGGCTCCCTACGGCTGATACGGAGATGATGCGCTCAACGCCCAGGGTTTTCATGCCGTAAATGTTGGCGCGGTAGTTGACTTCCGAAGGGAGGAAACGGTGGCCGCGGCCATGGCGCGGCAGAAAGACCATTTTGACGCCGTTTAGCACACCGGTCACATATTCGTCGGAAGGATCACCAAAAGGGGTTGTCAGCCTGACCCGCTGCACCTCCTCAAGCCCTTCCATATCATAGAGTCCGCTTCCACCGATAACACCGATGGCTGTTTGTTCTGACATACACATCCTCCTGCAATTTTCTGGCATCTGAAAAGCTGAAAATATCGGCAACTCTACGGGTTTCAAGGGTAAACTTCAATAGTTATTTTCTTGCTGCATGTCGTCTGATCAGCCCGTTCGGGCGGTTTTCAGCCGGAGGTGCCGGATGATTTAATCACACTATCTTTACTTGACAATTCAGTCACCTACCTATAAATTTATCCGTTCAAACACGGCATTAGATATTTTGATATCGCAATATACACGAGAGGAGCAGTACACACATGGCAGAAAAGTTCATATTCACATCCGAGTCCGTATCCGAAGGTCATCCCGACAAGGTTTCTGACCAGGTTTCCGATGCCATCCTGGATGCCATCCTGACACAGGATCCCAAAGCCCGTGTTGCCTGCGAAACCCTGGTTACGACCGGTATGGTTGTGGTCGCCGGAGAAATTACCACCAATGCCGTAATCAACTACTCGGAGATCGCCCGCCAGACCATCAAGGAAATTGGCTATACCGATTCGGAAATGGGTTTCGACGCTGATACCTGTGCCGTTCTTGTTTCAATTGACCGCCAGTCTCCCGATATCTCCCAGGGAGTTTCGGAAGGCGAGGGGCTGCACAAGGAGCAAGGTGCCGGCGACCAGGGTCTGATGTTCGGCTATGCCTGCAACGAAACTCCCGAGTTGATGCCCATGCCAATCCAGCTGGCCCATCAATTGGTGGCTAAACTTTCCGAAGTGCGCAAATCCGGTGAACTGCACTTTCTGCGTCCCGACTCCAAATCACAGGTTTCCGTTGAGTATGTCGACGGTAAGCCGGTGCGCATCGACACGGTCGTAATTTCCACTCAGCACACCCCGGATGTTACGCACGCTGAAATCGAGAAACATGTCATCGAGAAGGTTGTCAAGGCGGTCATTCCGGCCGGTCTACTTGATGAAAACACCCGCTATTACATCAACCCCACCGGACGCTTTGTTGTTGGCGGCCCCATGGGCGACTGCGGTCTGACCGGCCGCAAAATCATCGTCGATACCTATGGTGGCATGGGACGTCACGGCGGCGGCGCCTTCTCCGGCAAGGATCCTTCAAAAGTCGATCGCTCGGCGGCCTACATGGGTCGTTATGTCGCCAAGAACCTGGTGGCTGCAGGGCTGTGTGACCGTTGCGAAGTTCAGGTCGCCTACGCCATCGGCGTTGCCCAGCCGGTCTCTATTAATGTCAACAGCTTTGGTACCGGTAAAGTTAGTGAAGAGCGCCTGGCCGAGCTGGTCCGCGAAACGTTCGACATGCGTCCGGCCGCAATCACGGAGCAGCTTGATCTGCTGCGTCCGATTTACAAGAAAACAGCCGCCTATGGTCACTTCGGCCGTGAACTGCCGGAATTCACCTGGGAGAAAACGGACAAGGCCGCCATCCTTAAGGAAAAGGCCGGCCTCTAAGGGCTGCACCGCTTACGCAAGCACCCATCCGGATTTTCAGGATGAACTCAAGCCGGGGCGGTTAACAGCTGACCCGGCTTGTTTTTTATATGTACTTTTTATTGACATTCTCTGGCCGGCAAAATTAGTATACAAAGCTTCAACACATTGATTTTATTTCGGGGGAACAATGGCACAAACGTACAAAATTGCGGTACTGCCCGGTGATGGTATCGGGCCGGAAGTCATGGCGGAAGCGCTGCGTGTTCTGGACGCAGTTGAAACCAAATACGGGGTGAAGTTCGAGCGTACCCACGCCAACGTCGGTGGTGCCGGTATCGATAATGAGGGCAAGGCCCTGCCGGATACCACGGTGGCCACCTGCAAGGCCAGTGACGCGATCCTGTTCGGTTCCGTTGGCGGCCCAAAATGGGAAAGTCTGCCCCCTGATGAACAGCCGGAGCGCGGTGCACTGCTGCCTCTGCGCAAGATCTTCGGGCTGTATGCCAACCTTCGGCCGGCCATTATTTTTCCGTCCCTGACCGGGGCCTCCTCACTCAAGGAAGAGGTTATTGCCGGCGGGTTCAACATCCTGGTTATCCGTGAGCTGACCGGCGGGATCTATTTTTCCCAACCAAAAGGGATCGACGGCGTCGGCCGGGAGCGGGTCGGCGTTGACACCATGCGCTACAGCGTACCGGAAATCGAGAGGATCACTCATGTGGCCTTTCAGGCGGCCCGCAAGCGCGGTAAAAAGGTCTGTTCCATCGACAAGGCCAATGTGCTCTCAACCTCTGTCCTGTGGCGCGAAATCGTCATCGGTATCGCCAAGGAATATCCGGATGTTGAACTGTCCCACATGTACGTGGACAACGCTGCCATGCAGCTGGTCAAGTGGCCCAAACAGTTTGACGTGATTCTCTGCGAAAACATGTTCGGCGATATTCTTTCCGATGAGGCCGCCATGCTGACCGGTTCTTTGGGTATGCTCCCCAGTGCTTCACTGGCCGAAGGAACATTTGGAATGTACGAACCCTCCGGCGGCTCCGCCCCGGACATTGCCGGTCAGGGTATCGCCAATCCGATTGCCCAGATTCTGTCGGCCGGCATGATGCTCAAATTTTCCTTTGGCATGCTGGAAGCGGCTGAAGCCGTTGACAACGCAGTGGCCAAAGTCCTTGACCAGGGTATCCGCACCCGTGACATCTACCAGGACAAACCGGGAGAGAAACTGGTCAATACCAAGGAAATGGGCGACGCGATCATAGCTGCTCTCTAACACCACATTACCTATAGAAAAGGAACAGGAACCATGAAAGTTGGAATCGTCGGATGGCGCGGTATGGTTGGCTCGGTTCTCATGCAGCGGATGCTGGAGGAGAACGATTTCGCCGGCATTGAGCCGGTGTTCTTTTCCACCTCGCAGGCCGGGCAGGCCGCCCCCATGAATGCGGGGACACTCAAAAATGCAGATGATATCGCAGAGCTAAAGAAGCTGGACATCATCATCACCTGCCAGGGGGGCGATTACACCAAGGCGGTTCATCCCGAACTGCGCAAGCAGGGCTGGAACGGCTACTGGATCGATGCCGCCAGCACACTGCGCATGGAGAACAATGCCGTTATCATTCTCGACCCGGTTAACCGGGACGTTATTGACAAGGCCCTGGCCAATGGCCAGAAGGATTTCATCGGCGGCAACTGCACCGTCAGTTTGATGCTGATGGGCCTGGGTGGCTTGTTCCGTGCCGGTCTGGTGGAGTGGCTGACATCCATGACCTATCAGGCCGCCTCCGGTGCCGGTGCCCCCAACATGCGCGAACTGCTGTCCCAGATGGGTGTATTGAACAGCACCGTGGCAGAGGAGTTGAAGACACTTGGTTCCGCCATTCTGGAGATTGATCAGAAGGTTACCGGTGCCCTGCGCGACGGTTCCATGCCGACCAAGGAATTCGGTTTCCCGCTGGCCGGCAATGTGCTTCCCTGGATCGACCGCGAGGTTGAGGACGGCCAGAGCCGTGAAGAATGGAAAGGTTTCGCCGAGACCAACAAGATCCTGGGGACCAGCTCTCCGATTCCGGTGGACGGCATCTGCGTCCGCGTCGGGGCCATGCGCTGCCATAGTCAGGCCCTGACCATCAAGTTGAACAAGGATGTGCCGCTGGCCGACATCGAGGAACTTATCAAGAATGATAATCAGTGGGTCAAGCTGATCCCCAACACCAAGGCCGAGACTCTGGCCGGTCTGACACCGGCAGCCGTATCCGGTACACTGACCGTGCCGGTTGGCCGTGTACGCAAGATGAAAATGGGGCCCAACTATCTTCAGGCTTTCACCTGTGGTGACCAGCTCCTGTGGGGCGCTGCTGAACCGCTGCGCCGCATGATGCGCATCCTGACCGACAAATAAGTATTCATCACATCTGAATCAACGAAACCCCGCCCCATCAGGTGGGGTTTTTTTATTGCCGACGTGCACACAACTCCCGGGTTCTGAAATGCAAAAAGTCCCCGTCGTGTATGACGGGGACTTTTTGAGGGTCTCAACTAGGTGGATAGATTTGCTATCCGCTGGTTTCTATTTCAGCTTACTCGTTCCACCCTTCGGGGTGAACCTCGCCGAGCTGCTCCCAATGCTCCGGGGAGCGCCAGAGGCTGGAGAGGATCAGTTCGCGGATGTGGAGGAACTCTTTGGGGAGACGGTCATACATTTTGACGAACAGCTCTTCGTGGGAAATAACCTCGCTCTGCCAGACCTCGCGATCGACGGACATAAGCTCGTTGAACTTCTCACGGGACATTTCCATGCCTTCCCATTCCATGTCCTCGTAACGCGGCATCCAGCCCAGGGGACTTTCAACGGCACCGGCATGTCCCTGGACGCGGTCAATGATCCACTTCAGAACGCGCATGTTTTCGCCGTATCCCGGCCAGGCGAATTTGCCGTTGGCATCTTTCTGGAACCAGTTAACGCTGAAAATACGGGGAGGACGTGGGATCGAACGGCCAAACTGCAGCCAGTGTGCAAAGTAGTCGGCCATATGGTAGCCGCAGAACGGCAGCATGGCGAAGGGGTCGCGACGGACATTACCGGTAGCACCTACTGCAGCAGCAGTTGTTTCGGAACCGAGTGTGGAGGCAAGATAGACGCCGTAGTTCCAGTTGAAAGCCTGGTATACCAGCGGTACGGTGTCCTTGCGACGGCCGCCGAAGATAAAGGCGCTGATCGGTACCCCTTTGGGATTTTCCCAGTCCGGGTCGATGCAGGGACATTGGGAAGCCGGCGCCGTGAAGCGGGCGTTGGGGTGGGCAGCTGGACGACCGCAGTCAGGTGTCCAGGCATTACCCTGCCAGTCAGTTAACTTTGCTGGTGGTTGACCGTCCATGCCTTCCCACCATACATCGCCATCTTCGGTCAACGCCACGTTGGTGAAGATGGAGTTTTTCTCGCAGGAGATCATGGCGTTGGGGTTCGTTTTATAGTTGGTACCGGGGGCCACACCGAAGTAGCCGAATTCCGGATTGATGGCATATACCTGCCCGTCGGCGCCCGGCTTGATCCAGGCAATGTCGTCACCAATGGTGGTAACTTTCCAGCCTTTATCCTGGAACGCTTTGGGCGGGATCAACATGGCAAAGTTTGTTTTTCCGCAGGCGCTGGGGAAGGCGGCGCCGACATAGGACTTTTCGCCGGCAGGGGATTCGACGCCGAGGATCAGCATGTGCTCGGCCAGCCAGCCTTCGTCCTTGCCGATCTTTGATGCAATACGCAGGGCAAAGCACTTTTTGCCTAGCAGTGCGTTACCACCGTAACCGGAACCGAATGACCAGATGGCGTACTCTTCCGGGAAATGGACGATATATTTCTCCTTGTTGCATGGCCAGGGAACATCCTGCTGTCCCGCCTGCAGCGGGGCACCGACCGTGTGGACACAGGGGATGAAATCATCATTGCCCAGCACATCCAGAACCTGCTTGCCCATGCGGGTCATAATGCGCATGTTGATCGCAACGTAGGGGGAGTCGGAGATTTCGATGCCGATCTTGGCGATGTTGGAGCCGAGTGGGCCCATGCTGAAGGGGATTACATACATGGTGCGGCCGGCCATACAGCCTTTGAAGAGACCGTTCAGCTTCTCTTTCATTTCCTTGGGGTGCATCCAGTTGTTAGTTGGGCCGGCATCATCCTTGGACAGACTGCAGATGTAGGTTCGATCTTCAACACGGGCGACGTCGATCGGATCTGACCAGGCCAGAAAACTGTTCGGGCGCTTTTCAGGGTTCAGTTTTTTAAAGGTGCCGCTCTTCACCATCAGTTCACAGAGAGAATCGTACTCTTCCTGGGAACCGTCACACCAGTGGATGTTAGCCGGCTCAGTCAGTGCCGCAATCTCGTTTACCCATGAAACCAGTTTCTTGTTCTTGACTTCATAACTCATACGCTGTTTCCTCCCCGCAATAGTGAACTTCCGAGTGACACAGAAGCTTTACATCAATTTGAGCAAATGTTTATCGGCAATAAATAACACGCTGAACACCAAAATGCAAAAGCGTTTTATCGTGCAACTGCAAATAATCTGAGATTTTTGCGGGAATCGAGCCCTGTAAAAATTAACTTGCTGCTGCTGTTAACGCTGATAGAATGGCGGAGTGAATTTTAGGCAAAGTAAAGGGGAACCGTTATGAAATACTGTTTATCAGCGGGCGTTGCGGCATGTGTGGTCACTGTTTTCGCCGTTGGATGCCTGGCCGCTGAAGGTGCGGAAAAGGCTGCTCCAGCCTATTTTAGTTCTCCAAAAAACTGGACCGCCCAGGCATCGATTGCATATCTGCCCTCAGCCGGAGTGGATAATCTCCCTGCCGATGTTACTAGCACCGATTATCGCCTGAGGCTGGCCCGCAACATCAGGGTTGATGAGCGTCTGACCCTCTCCTTTGGTGGTGGGTACGGTCTCAAGCATATCAGCGCCGATCCCCAGGCGCTCCTGCCGCAGGACTTGCATGCCCTGTACGTGGAAACCGGGGCAACCTACCGCTTCAATGACCGCTCTTTTGCAACAGTAAGGTTGTCGCCCGGCTTTTATAGCGATTTCAAGGATATCGGTGATGACGACCTGCGCATGCCGGTTCTCGCCCTGGGAGGTTACAGCTTTGACAATGGAGTATCGCTGATTGGCGGCTTTCTCTATCGATTTGGCTACCAGGCCGCTCAGTTTATTCCGGCGCTGGGAATCAGTTATCAGCCAAATCAGGAGTGGAAAATTGATCTGATTGCACCGCGACCGGCGGTTACGTATTTCGCTTCAAAACAATTGCAATTTTTTGTAGCGGGAGATTTTTCCAGTGACGAGTACGAACTGAAGGACCGTTCCCAGGGGGCCAAGGTTTTAAAGTACAGTGACTACAAGGCCATGGGGGGCTGCAATTATCTGCCGCTTCCGGATCTGAAACTATCCACTTCCGTCGGCTATGCCTTTGAACGGCGCTTTGTCTTCTATGACGGTAATCGTTCCGATATGCGCATTGACGATGTCCCCTTCTTCAGGGTGTCGCTGGATGTAGGGTGGTAGGGGACGTGAAATTTGATTGAAAAGCGGGCCGTCAATTATACATTGACAGCCCGTTCATTTGACAGCATCAGCGCTGCAGCGGGAAGCCGTTGCGATACCAGCCGACAATGCCATCGGTCATGTTATAGACATCCTTGTAACCGCGCTGGGAAAGGAATTCAGCCACCGGCTTGGAGCGTGACCCAACGGCGCAGTACACGATGATAGTCTTGTTTTTAGGCACTTCATTGATGCGCCGCTCAAACTCATTGATGGGAATCAGTACCGTCCCGGCAAGTCTGCCCTGGCTGTTCTCCTGAGGTGTGCGCACATCCAGCAGAAAGACATTCTTGTTTTTGTCCATAATGGCTTTTGCGTCCCGTGAGCTGATCTCCCGGGCCGCGGCAAACGCCAGCGTCCAGGTCATGCATACTGCAACAACTGCTAAGACAACCTTCTTCATCACTACCATCTCCTTTTGACAATGAATTGCTATGCTTATACTTCCAGTGAATAGCCCACCAGGGCGGTCTGAAACTCCTTCGGCATTTCCCGTGACAACCGGGCAGCTGCGGCAAAGCCGGTGCAGTGGCTGGCCGCAACCTTGCGGATCCCGCGCTCTTTCAGGGCGGCGATAGTCATTTCAAGCTGTTCCTGACTACAGAAGCCCAGGTGTGTTCCACCGATAACGGCGCAGACATCCCGCTGGCCCATGGAATAGGCCACGTGCTCCAGGGTGTTGACCAAGCCGGCGTGACAGCACCCCATCAGCACCACCAGACCTTTGTCCGTATCCAGAATCAGGGACTGATCATCGGGGGTGATATCCACATCCTGACCGGTACAGTCGCAGAACAGCCCCTGGTCGCCGGTCTCAAAGGGTGTCACACGGGGAACTTCGCCAGTCAGGAACATGCCGGGGGCGATCTCACGGAACTCAGCTGACAGGTCGAACTGTGCCCCGGCCGCTTCAAGGGTCGCTCGACTCTGCGGTATGCCGATGGGCAGGAATTCGCCGGTATCCTTGACGCGGTGACGGGGTTTGAATATACCGGGATGGCCATAAACCGGCACGGGTGGACTCTGCTGCAGCAGCGGCAGCAGGCCGCCGGCGTGGTCGTAGTGGCCGTGGGAGAGAACAACACCTGCCAATCCCGAAAGATTCTTGTTCATACGGCCGGCATTATGCAGAAGCGTGGCTCCCTGGCCGGTATCAAACAGAAACGGTTGGCCGTCGGCGGGTTCGATCAATGCCGCAAAGCCGTGTTCCCCCAGTGTCCCGGAAATCGGCCCGACGGAATTTTCGCATAGTACTGTGATCCGGAACTTCATTTGCAGCAGCCGCTCGCGGGAAAGCGCGGTACACCCAATTTGGCCAGGATGTTGAACATCGGGCAGAATTGGGTGAAGCCGGACTGGAACAGGTTCAGTCCCACAAAACCGGTGAACCAGAGCCAGTTCTGGCTATGGAAATGGGCCAGCAGCAGCGACAGCAGTATGAATGTCCCGGCCACGATCCTGACGATACGCTCAACGTAAAATTCTTCTTTCATGGTTTAACCCTCTTCCTCGTTATTTTCTTCCCAGCATTTCGGCAATTTTTCCGGCCACTTCACCGGTCAGTACGGGGCAGGCCCCCTTGTGGGTCTGGCGGATGGTTTTGCAGCAGGTTACGCCGTATTTCTCCTTGAACCAGATGTGCAGTTCTTTGGTCAAGTGTGTAGTGGCCTTTTTATCCTGTAGGACCAGACCGATGGCAACGGTGCCCCCCGAGACAGCACCACAGATGCAGCCAGCGCCTGAACCACCGCCAAATCCGGAGACCGTGCCCACAACCGCTTCAGGCACCTCAGCGGCATAATGCCTGCGAATGGCCTCCATGACCGCTTCGGCACAGTGATACTTCCCTGAGCGGTACAGCGCTTCGGCTTCCAGTTGACAGCGCTCGGCCAACTCCATTCCTTCCAACGACGGTTTAGCTTTTTTAGACCAGAACATGAAGACCTCTTTTACAGGGATATACAGGATGGACAGGATAATGGCAGTTATTAATCCTGTCTATCACTGTTCATCCCTGTTAATTACGCTTCTTGGATTTTATGGTGCCGTTCTTTCCAGCTCTGCACCAGGTAGTACAATATCGGGATTGTGACCCGCGACAGGGTAGTCGAAGCGATCTCGCCGAACATCATGGCCAGTGCCAACCCCTGGAAGATCGGGTCGAAGACGATCACAAAACTGCCGACCACGACAGCCGCCCCGGTCAATAGCATGGGGCGGAAGCGCACAGCCCCGGCTTCAATGATGGCTTCGTCCAGCGCCATCCCCTCCCGGCGCTTCATCTCGGCAAAATCGATCAGGATGATGGAATTGCGCACAATGATACCGGCCAGGGCGATGAAGCCGATCATGGAGGTGGCCGTGAAGAAGGCCCCGAAGGCGGCGTGCCCCGGCAGAATCCCGATCAGGGTCAGCGGGATCGGGGCCATGATTACCAGCGGTGTGGTGAAATCCCTGAACCAGGCCACCACCAGAATATAAATCAGAACCATCACGGCGGCAAAGGCAATCCCCAGGTCTCGAAAAACCTCATAGGTAATATGCCATTCACCGTCCCACTTCATGCCCAGCTTCTCTTCACTCCAGGGTTGTCGTGATGCCAGCACCTCAATCTTCGAGCCGTCCGGGTTCGCCAGTGCAGCGATCTCCTTCTGCATCTTGAGGATGGCGTAGACCGGCGCTTCGATCTCTCCGGCCACATCACCGATGACATAGACAACATTCTTCAGATTTTTGCGGTAAAGCGTCTTATCCTCGTTACCGGTTGTCGTACGCACCAGCTGTGAGAGCGGCACGCTCCCCTTCTGTCCCGGCACCGAGATGGACGAAAGGTCCGTGATCGAGCTGCGCTGGCCGGCCGGAAGGCGCAGGTTGATGGAGACCGGTTCCTTTGCCTGCGGGATATGAAGCAAGCCACTGCTCTGGCCGCCCAGAGCGATCGCCAGGGTGCGAGCGACATCTGCCGTGGCAATGCCGGAGAGTGCGGCTTTTTCGCTATCCACCGTAAAGGTGACCTTCTGCTGGTCATCCTCACGATACATATCCACATCCACAACGCCGCCGGTCTTGCTCAGTATCGCGCGAACCTTACCGGCTGCTCCGGCCCGGCTGGCATCATCCGGACCATAGATTTCAGCAACCAGTGTGGACAGAACCGGTGGTCCCGGCGGGATTTCCGCCACCTTGACCCTTGCCCCGTACTTGTCAGCAATGTCTTTTACCAGCGGGCGGATCCGTTTGGCGATGGCGTGGGATTGATCCTTGCGCTCGTCCTTGGGAAGCAGGTTGACCTGAATATCGGCCAGATTGCTCCCTTTGCGCAGGTAGTAGTGTCGCACCAGACCATTGAAATTAAAGGGTGCGCTGGTGCCGACGTACAGCTGGAAATCGGTCACCTCCGGTACGGTTCGCAGGGCATCCCCCATCTCGCGGGTTATGCGGGCGGTCTGTTCCAGCGGGGTACCGTCCGGGGCATCGATAATCACCTGCAGCTCGTTCTTGTTGTCAAAGGGGAGCATCTTGACGGTCACAGCCTTAAAGTAGATCAGCGAGCAGGATACCAGCAGCAGCGCGACCACTGTTGCCAGAAAGCTATAGCGCAGGTGCTTTTCATGGATCAGTCGTCCCATCCACCGGCGATAAAAAGCCGTCAGTCGGGAATCTTCCGGTTCCTGGCTCGAATCGTGATGCGACTCACCCTTCATGAAACGGAAGGCGAAATAGGGGGTGACGATAAAGGCGATCAGCATGGAAAAGAGCATGGCCATGCTGGCTCCCACCGGGATCGGCCGCATGTAGGGGCCCATCAGACCGCCCACAAAGCCCATGGGGAGGATCGAGGCGATTACGGCGAAGGTCGCCAGTACGGTGGGATTACCGATCTCATCCACCGCCCGGATGGCTGCTTCCAGCGGTTTCATGATCGTAGTGGTGAAGTAGCGGTGTATGTTTTCCACTACCACAATGGCGTCATCCACCAGGATGCCGATGGAGAAGATCAGGGCAAACAGGGTGATGCGGTTGAGGGTGTAGCCGATCAGGTAGAAGATCAGCATGGTCAACGCCAGGGTGACCGGTATGGCGATGGCTGCCACAGCGCCGGCCCGCCACCCCATGAAGAGCGCAATCAGGATTGTAACGGAGATGGCCGCCAGAAACATGTGGAAGAGCAGTTCGTTGTTCTTTTCCCGGGCGGTTTCGCCGTAGTTGCGGGTGACCGTGACCTGTACGTCGGCTGGGATCAGCGTGCCCTTGAGGGACTCGACTTTTTTGACGAGATCTTCGGCCACCCAAGTTGCGTTGGCACCCTTGCGCTTGGCCACCGAAACCGTTACAGCGGCGTAATCCTTGGCAACGCTGCTGGATAACCCCTTGGCATGGGCCGCCGGTCCCAGCCCCATGAAGACATAGTCCTCCGGTTCCTGCACGCCATCCTGAACCTGGGCCACATCCGACAGGTAGACCGGCTTGCCGTTGTGGACTCCCACCACGGTGCGCTTGACCGCATCGGCGTTCTCAAGGAAGCGACCCGTTTCCACGATGGTTTCACGATTGGTGGCGGAGAAGGTTCCGGAAGACAGCGAGGCGTTGCCCTGCTGCAGGGCGCCGGCCACATGCAGCGGCGACAGGCCGTAGCCGGCCAGGCGAGCAGCATCCAGTGTCACACGCAGCTGACGGGAAAAGCCTCCTTTTATCTCAACTTCGGCGCTGTTCTCGCTCTTCTTCAGTTCGTCGGCCACTTCCCGGGCCAGAGTCCGCAGGGTGCCGTGATCATAACGCTCTGACCAGAGTGTCAGGGCCAGTATGGGGACATCGTCGATTGACTTTGGAACCACCAGCGGTTCACCGGCGCCGGAAGGCAGGATTCCCCGATTGCTCATGACCTTGTTGTAGAGCTTGACCAGCGACTCCTCCATGGGCTGCCCCACCAGGAAGCGCACGGTGATGATGCCCATGCCGGGGCGGCTCATGGAGTAGAGATATTCGACCCCGCTGATTTCCCAGAGTTTACTTTCGAGCGGCTTGACAACGCGTTCCTGAACCTCCTGCGGCGACGAACCCGGCAGGGGCAGATAGATGTCCACCATGGGCACCACGATCTGCGGTTCCTCCTCGCGGGGGGTCATTTTGATGGCAAACAGCCCCAGCAGCAGTGAGGCCGCCACTATCAGCGGTGTCAGTTTGGAATTTATGAATGCCTGGGCAATTTTGCCCGCAAATCCTAGGTTGTGCATGGGTATGAACTCCAGTGGCGTGGGTCCGTTCAGCGTCCGAAGGTGCCGGTTTTAACCTCAGTCAGCAGGCCATTTCTAAAAATAAGATAGTGCACCAGTGTGTTAGGCCCTTCGTTATAGGTCCATTCTTCCACCTCAATGTAACGAACCCGACCTCTGAACGTTTCCTCACTGTCGGTCCGTTTGATCTTGTTGGTGGGTGAATCACACTTGACCATCACTTCGGAAATGGAATCTCCGGAAGAGACGATGCTGCCGTTGGGGCAGCGGAAGTTGTCGGCATAGCCCGCAGTAACGCTGAACATCAGCAATGCAGCTATCAAAGTTATTACTTTCATTTATTCCACCCTGACCCCTTCGGATATTTTTTCAATTCCACCCACAAGCACCCGTTCTCCATCACTGAGGCCTGATAGAATCTCGATTGTATCGCCCCGGGTTTTTCCGGTCTTCACCAGGCGCATACGGGCGAAGGCATCCTTGTCAACCACCCAGACCGATGTGAGAGCACCACGTTCAACGACCCCTTTCCGGGAAACAAGCATTGCATTGGCGCTGCTGCCCAGAGAAATCATTCCCCGTCCAAACAGGCCGGATTTAAGACCCTTCTGGCTGAGATTGATCTTGGCGGTGAAGGTGCGGCTGCCGGGGTCGGCGGCCGGAACCAGCTCCACTATTTGTGCGGTGAAGGGCTTGCCCACAGAATCCAGAGAAACCTGGACCGGTGCACCCGCCTTGACCTTGGCGGCCAGGGATTCGGGGATGGCCAGCTCCAGCTGATAGCTTCCTTCGTCCTCGATCGTCATGAGCGGCTGGGCCGGAAAGACGGTAGCCCCTAAATCGGACTGCCTGCTGGTGATGATCCCGGAGATTGGGGCCACAATCCTGGTGTAGTCAGATACCGCCGTTGCAGCCCGGGATCCTTCCCGAGCCTGTCTCAAGCGCGCTTCGGCCCGGGCAACGCCCTGATGAGCCAGATCACGTTCGGACTGCTTAACATCAAATTCATGGCGTGAGATGGCCTGTTCATTGAACAGCTTTTGATAGCGCTCGAAGGTGGTGTCGGCCAGTTTTTTGCGGGAGAGCATCTCGTCCAGGCCGCGTTGGGCCTCGTCAATGCCGGCATAGGCCACAGCGGCATTTGCCTGATTTTCCTGGGCATCCAGTTGGAGCAGAACCTGCCCCTTCTTGACCCGGTCTCCCTCTCGAACCCTCAACACGTTGATCGTGCCGGGGATGCGGGTCGAAACGACGGCGCTGGTGCGGGCCCGGACCGTCCCCACGACCTCAATGGTTTCGGGGATCATGGCTGATTTGACGGTCTCGGCCGTAGTGCCTTTCACGACAGCCACCGCAGCGGCTGTGCCCGTCTGTGCGGAATGGTTCTTTTCTCCGCACCCCGCCAGAAACACAGGAACTGCAGCCAATACGGCATAGACACAGGCTCTTTGTATGAGCCGCGTCGATTTTACGGGGGGGCGGGTGGATGCGGCTGGCTTCATTTGGTGATCTCCTTCAAAAATATTCCGGCGGAATGGTACACACGTCCCGCGGCCAGCGCGTATCCGGCCTCAGTCTCCACCAGATTGGCCCGAACCTGGAACAGTGCCGTCTGGGCATCCAACAGCTCAACCATTGTTGCCAGTGAATTTTCGAATCTCCGTGAGAGCAGCCGCACCGTTTCTTCGGCATCCGCTACGGCGTGTCGGGCGACCTCCAGACGCATACCGGACTCTTTATGGCGCAGGATACTTTCGGTTACCTGATAATGACTCTGTCGGGTACGGTTAGCCAGCGTTTCCCGGGCGGCGGCATGATGTGCTTCAGCCTGTCTACGTTCACCGTAGCGTTTGAACCCGTCAAACAGCTGCCATTTCAGGCTGGCCCCGGCTATCCAGGCATCGTTGTCGTTTCCAAGTGGGCTGTTTTTGGCATCCATCTGATAGGACGCAAAGGCGGAAAGCGAGGGGAGGTAGGCGCTACGGGCCAGTTTTCCGGCTATTTCCGCCTTGTCCAGTTCTGTACGTAACAACTGCAGGTCCATTCGTTCTTCCCGGGCAATTGCTGGCAATTCCTGCTCTGAGGGGGCAATGGACAGTGTGATGGTCGGTTCGGAGACCTCGGCCCGGGTACCTTCGGGCAAGCCAAGTGTATTGGCAAGTTGAAGCTGTGCCAGTATCAGATCGTTGCGGGCCGAGATGTACCGTTGTTCGACGCCGGCCAAATGGGTGCGCGCTCGCAACTGGTCTGAACGCAGTCCAAGGCCGGCTTCATTGCGCACGTTTGCCAGGCGCAGGTTTTCCCGGGCATCAGTCAGGGTCTGTTCCGTTGCAGTGAGTTGAGCCGCCACTTTTTGAACATCAAGGTACTGTTGGAAGGTCTGGAAGGCGATTTCCTGCTTGACGGTGTCAGATTCCAGCCGCCCTTTGTCGGCGTCTATTTGAGCGAGTTTTCGCAGTGGTGAGGTGGCTGGATCGTAAATCGGCTGCTGAACCGTCAGGGCAGTTTTGAAGTTGTGGTGGGATGAAGGGTTATTGAGATTGCTGATCTGGAAATCGTTCTGGCTGAAGCGTGCCTGGTCAAGCTTCATCATAAAGGTCTGGGTGGGTGCATTGGAGGCGGCAAAGGTCTCTTCGAAAAAAATACCGGGGTAATAGCGTGACCGTGCTATGACGCTTCCCTGTCTGGCGGCATCGGCGCCGTATCCGGCGGCCCTGACCAGGTTATTCTGCTTCAGGGCCGTATTGACTGCTTCTTTCAATGTCCATCGCTGTGCCGGTTCTGCAGCAAACAGCGACTCAGGCGCTACAATGAGCAGCATCCATACGGCAGTGAGGATAATGTTCTGTTTCACCGGCAACTCCCCTAAATCGCAATATATGAAAAACAATATATATAGTCTTGTAAAATGTCAAGCAGAAGCTGCTGAAGATTATATACCGGCTTCGGGTCGTGACAACAGTGGGGGAGTTTTTTGTGCAGAACTGCACCGGCGGGGCGTGTGAAAATAAAAAAGCCGGAAGATGTCTGGCATCTTCCGGCTTACGGTTTCAGATTTGAAACGCGTTACTTGTCGATAACAAATTCAGCCCTTCTGTTTTTGGCCCAGGCCTCTTCATCAGTACCCTGAACGGCCGGTTTTTCTTTGCCGTAGCTGACAACAGACAGGCGATCGGCCTGAACTCCCAGGGTCAGCAGGTACTGCATGACCGATTTGGCGCGCCGCTCGCCCAGGGCCAGGTTGTACTCGGCTGAACCGCGCTCGTCACAGTGTCCTTCGATCTTGATCTTTACACCGGTTTTAAATTTCAGCATGGTCTCGGCGTTTTTGCTGAGTACGTTACGGGAATCCTGACGCAGGTCGGACTTGTCGAAATCAAAGTAGACAGTTTCAAAGCCGGCCGCAGCCTGGGCGATGGCGACCGGTGCTTCAGTTGCCTTGGCCGGTTCAATTTTGTTTGCCTCTGCTGCAGCCTTCTGTTGCTCAATCGCCTTGGCAACTTCAGCCTGCTTGGCTGCTTCTTCCTTCTTTACAGCCAAAGCCTTGGCGGTAACCGGAGCCGGCTCCTCTGTTTTCACCACGTCGTTACTGGCACAGCCGCCAAAAATCAGGGCCGCCATGCTCACTGCTGCCAACAGTGCCATAATGTTGCGTTTCATGTCTCTCTCCTCACAAGAAAATAGGCGGCTCACAGCCTGAGTCGTCGTAAATAATGCTGAAATTATACATATTGCCTGAGGTTTTGCAATTGCTAATCAGGAATTATTTCAAAAAGTTTCGCATAGTTGCCGCATCGGCTGGTTCAGCGGGTCGACCAGGCCGGCTGAGTGGCAGCCCCCTTGTTCTGGCTGATGCGGGTCTGACCGGTACCATCGGCGCGCATGGCGTGGATGGCGGTGGCACCGCCCCGTTTCGAGCTGAACGCGATCAGGCGGCCGTCAGGTGACCAGACCGGATTCTCGTTCGAACCTGAAGTCGTCAGCTGGGTATCGCCGCTGCCATCGGCGTTGATGGTAAAGATTTGGAAACCGCCGCCCTGCATGCGGGCGTAGGCAATCTTGTCCCCTTTGGGTGACCAGCGCGGATTGACGTTGTAGCTACCGCTGGTGGTCAGGCGGTGGACATTGCTGCCATCGGCATTCATGACGAAGATCTGCGGCTTGCCCAGTCGATCGGACACAAACGCGATCTTGCGGCTATCGGGAGACCAGACAGGCGAGACCTCAATGGCGTTGGTAACCGTCAAGCGGACCGGATTGCCGCCATTCTTTGCAAGCGTATAGATTTCGGAATTGCCGTCCTTGCTGAGCGTCAAGGCAATCTTTGTACCGTCCGGCGACCAGGTGCCGGTGATATTGAGTCCCTTGCGGTTTGAGATCGGCACCTCGACTGTATTGGAAAGTGCCCGCTTGAAAAGATCGGGATTACCGCGCTTGTAGGAGCTGAAGAGAATTTCACGGCCATCTGGCGAAAAATCGGGATTGAGGTTGATGGAGCCGTTACGGGTAAGTTGGACCAGGTTACGCCCGTCCCAGTCCATAATGAAGATTTCCTTGTTGCCGGACTGGCTGGACACGAAGGCGATATGGGTAGTAAACGGCCCCTTTTCACCGGTCACGGCCAGCATGACCTCATCGGCAAAGGCATGGGCAAGGCGCCGCAGATCTTTGGCGCTGCCCAGGTAGCGTTTAGCCGTCAGCATTGTGCGGTTGAGCACGTCAAACAGCCGGAATTCCACCGTCAGATTGTCACCTGTCAGGGTGTACTCGCCGCGTACCAGCAGGTCGAAGCCGGCGCTGGTCCAGGGGAGGAAGGCCGTTTCTGCCAGACTGCCGCCGGACAGGGCCGTGTACGGGCGGGTCTCGGCCGCCACAGTACCGGCCATGTTCAGGTCAAAAAGCAGGACATCGGCCAGCTCAGAGGCCGCCGGTTGATTCCCGGATGAAGCTGCGGAGCGTGGGATCTCAATGGCCAGCTTCAGCTGTTTGTTGCCGGGGGCGGTGACTTCCACCGCTTCGGGAGCTTTGCTTTGAGCAGCAAGGGTGAGTGGGTACATCAGGAGAAAAAGGATCGTGACGAGTAGTTTCTTCATAGGGTGAATTCTCTTTGCAACCTTTCGGTTAAATGCTCATGAAACGAAACAGCAGTGCTTCTGCTAGGGCTTGTTCTGGGAAATGCCTTCACGCTTGAAGACGAAAACCCCTTCGAAAAGCTTGCGCCCCGGCGGCGGCGGAAACTTCTCACTGGCGGTATCGATGGCCCGCAGTACCGAGATCTCGAAAGCACGGTCACCACTACTGCGCTCGGTTTTTTTGCGCGACAGTTTGCCGTCAGAATCGATGAACAGGCGGACCGTTACCTCAGGGTTCTTGCTGGTAAAGCTGATGGTTTCGCGGAAGGCGTCTTTCAAGCGGGACTGCAAGTAGGCCAGATAATCACTGCCGGCCTCTTTGCCAGCCGCACCCGGCATGCCGGGACGACCGGAACCTTGATTTTTGAGCTTCTCAAAACGGCGGGCAAGATCGGCTTCCGCCTGCTTGGCCTCACCGACCTGTTTCAGCTTTGCCATCCGTTTGTCAAATTCTTCCGATGATTCTGCTGTGTTATCTTTAGTCGCTACAGTGGTCTTGCCCGGTTTGGTCTGTGCCGGTTTCACGGTGTTCTTGCCGGTTTGCGGGACGGTCATGGCTGGCTGGGTTGGTGGTGCCGGAGGCGGCGGCAGGGGGGTGTCAGCGACATTCCGGGAAGGGCTGCCGGACTGCGGCGAGGCCACCGGCAGGTTGACCACATCCACGTAATAGGTCTCCTGGATCTTAACGGCCGTCATGCGGCCGGCACTCCAGGCCACCAATAAAAAAACCGTCAGGTGAATGACGGCTGAAGCAATGAAACTGACACCCATACCGGTGTCCGGTTGTATCGGCCGGGTGCTCATTATTTTGCTGCCGGCTCCGTGACCATACCAAGTCGTTCGATGCCGGCCCCTTTGATGTCGGCCATGGCGCGGACTACCTCACCGTAGGGAACTCCGGCGTCGGCCTTGAGGAAAACCTCTTTCTTCTCGCGGGAGGCGAACATGCTGCTCAGCCGACTACGCAACTCGGCCGGGGGAATTTCATCCTTGTTGATGAAAATTTTGCCGCTCTTGTCCACCGAAACCACAACCGTTTCATCCTGTGGTGTCATGGCTTTGGTATCGGCCTTGGGCAGGTTGACCTGCACCCCCTGCTGCATCATGGGGGCAGTGACCATGAAGATCACCAGCAGCACCAGCATGACGTCCACCAGCGGTGTCACATTGATTTCAGCCATGATGCCTCGGTTATCGTTACGTCCCCCCATGGCCATGGTTATTTACCCGAAATATTGCGCTGCACGATGTTGAGGAACTCGGTGGAAAAGCTGTCCATCTCGTTAATCAGTACGCGGATCTTATGCTGGAAGTGGTTGTAGGCCATGACGGCCGGGATGGCAGCCACCAGGCCGATGGCTGTTGCAATCAGGGCCTCGGCGATACCGGGGGCAACCACGGCCAGAGAGGCCGAGCCGGTTTTTCCGATCCCTTCGAAGGCGGTCATGATGCCCCAGACCGTTCCAAACAGACCGATGAACGGTGAAGTCGAACCGGTGGTGGCCAGAAAGGTCAGGTACTTTTCCAGACGGGTGATTTCGGAGTTGGTGGCCCGGCGCAGGGCGCGGGAGACGTTTTCGATACCACCCAGGTCGGTGCTCAGGGCGCTTTTGTCGCTGGAATTATTTCCCTCCACGACCTTTTTCAGTTCGCTGTAGCCTTCATTGAACAGCACGGTCAGGGGGGAGTTGGCAAAGCGGTCAACCTGGGAGGCAATGGCGTCGAAGCGTTTGGACTTCCAGAAAAAATCCATGAAGCGATCCGATTCGCTGTTGGCGCGATGGATCTGGAAGAATTTGAAGAGAATAATGGACCATGAAACAACCGAGAAGCTGAACAGCAGAATCATGACGAGTTTTACAACAATGCCGGCACCAAGAAACAAGGCCACGTAATGCACCTCCAAATTATTTTTACGGAGTAAAAACCTAGTCCTTACAGAATATTAAGTCAAGTCAAAATCAGTACAACTCAGGCCGTCGGTCGTTGAAACAGGGGATCTGGGCACGCCAGTCGACCATGATCTGCAAGTCAAGCGGCGCCTGAACAGCTCCTTCAGTTTCACCACCTTCTGCCAATACCTCGCCCTTGGGATCGATGATCATGCTCATGCCGAAAAAGTCCAGTTTGCCGACCAGGCCACAGGTATTGCAGGAGACCACAAAGAGCTGGTTTTCGATAGCACGGGCCCGCAGCAGGGTGCGCCAATGCTCTTGGCGCGGCTTGGGCCATTGGGCCGGTACGCAGATTGCCTGGGCACCCTCCACCGCCAGCCGGCGGGAAAGTTCCGGAAAGCGCAGGTCGTAACAGATGATCACGCCGATCTTGCCCAGGCTGGTGTCGGCCAGCAGCCAGGCGTCACCGCTATCAAAGGCCTTGTCTTCGCCCAGCAGTGAGAAGAGGTGCAGCTTGCGGTAGGTCCCGGCCAACGCGCCATTATCAGCCACGTAGACCGTGTTGAAAACCTTCTCGCCATGCGGCTCGGGCATGCTTCCCACGATCACCATCTTCAGGGACCGGGAGAGTTCCAGCAGTTCCTCAACGATGCCGGCGGTGCGTCCGGCCAGTTCGTTCAGGTTTTTGTAGGCAAAGCCGCTGGACCACATCTCCGGCAGCACCGCCAGGTTGGTGCCGCTCTCAGAGGCTTTCTGTAGTGCTATACGCACATAGGCCAGGTTGGCATCCACATCACCCTGTTTGACGTTGAATTGAATGGCAGCGGCATTGATGATCATGGTGTTACCTCGTCAACTGCGAATTCAGATAGGCATTGATGATATCCAGGCGGATTTCGCGGGGCTTGCTGGTGCCGTCGCTGGGGGCTACCATCCCCTCGCTCTCCATCATCTCGATGATGCGGGCGGCGCGGTTGTAGCCGATGCGCAGGCGGCGCTGAACCATGGAAATACTGGCCTGCTTGGTTTCAGCCACGATCCGCAGGGCATCCTCCCAGCGTTCGTCCTGCTCTTCTTCATCACCCAACCCACCCTTCTCATCCGAATCCTTCATCTCCAGGATCGATTTTTCATAGACCGGCTTGCCCTGTTTCTTGAGGAAATCCACCACGCGCTGGACCTCGGCGTCGGAAACGAAGGAGCCGTGCAGACGCTGAATCAGGGAGGTACCGGGGGGCATATAGAGCATGTCGCCGTTGCCCAGCAACGCCTCGGCGCCGTTGCCGTCCAGAATGGTGCGCGAATCAACCTTGGAGGAGACCTTGAAGGCGATGCGGGTAGGCAGGTTGGCCTTGATCAGTCCGGTGATGACATCCACCGAGGGGCGCTGGGTGGCCAGGATCAGGTGAATGCCCGAAGCGCGGGCTTTCTGGGCCAGACGGGCAATATGCTCCTCCACATCACGTCCGGCCACCATCATCAGGTCGGCCAGCTCGTCCACGATTACCACAATGTAGGGGAGATGGGTGTGCTCCAGCTCCTCCTCGTCATCCACCGCAAAGGGGATCGGAGCTATGACCTCGTCACCATCCTCGACGATTTCCTCCAGCTCCTCGATAATCTCGGCCTCGTTGGCCGCCTGTTCTTCCTGCTCCAGCAGTTCTCCGGCAATCTTCTTGTTATAGGAGTCTATGCTGCGGACCCCCTTGTCGGACAGCAGCTTGTAGCGCCGTTCCATCTCATTGACGGCCCATTTCAGTGCCAGCGAGGCCTTCTTTGGTTCGGTCACCACCGGCAGCAGCAGGTGCGGAATGCCCTCGTACATGGAAAATTCCAGCATCTTGGGGTCGACCATGATCATGCGCACATCCTTGGGTGTGGCGGTGTAGAGCAGCGAAAGGATCATGGTGTTGATCGAGACCGACTTGCCCATACCGGTGGCACCGGCCACCAGCAGGTGCGGTGCGCGGGCCAGGTCGGCAATCACCGGCTGACCGGCGATGTCCTTGCCCAAGGCCAGCGGTAGTTTCATCTTGTTCTGGTGGAAGGTATCGCAGTTGAAGATCTCCCGCAGAAAGACCATCTCACGGTCGCGATTGGGGACCTCGATACCGACCACCCCTTTACCGGGAATCGGGGCCACGATGCGGATCGACATAGCCTGCAGCGCCATGGTCAGGTCATCGGCCAATCCGGCGATCTTGCTGATCTTGATGCCGGGGGCCGGGGAGTATTCGTACATGGTAATGACCGGTCCGGGGCAGATCTCCACCACCTCGCCGTCGATGCCGTAGTCCTTGAGTTTCTTTTCCAGCAGCCGGCCGTTCATGGTCAGGGCGTCCTTGTCCAGTACACGCTCGTCGGCAGGTGGCTGATCCAGCAGATTGAAAGGAGGGGTGTGGAACTCGCCATCGGCCTTGAGAAACTCGAAGGCCTCCTGGACCGGCGCGGTCTTGGCCGCCTCTTTCTTCTTCTCCTTCTCCTTTTTGAACACGTTGGCCGGAGGTGGCGGCGCGGCCGCCGGCTTGATGACCGGTCCGGCCGGGGTCACCGGCAGCCCCTCCTGTTTGGCCTTTTCGCGTTGTTTTTCCTGCTGTGAGTGGCTGCGGCGTTCCTGCCAGGCGGCCCACTTGTGTTTGAAGTTTTCCAGCCACCAGCCGGCAAACAGCACAAAGGAGAATTTGGAGAGGATCATGATCGAAGCGGCCAGCAGCGGCAGGAGCAGCAGCATGGCGCCGGTGGCACCTACCGTGTTTTTCAGCAGGGTACTGGTCAGCTTGCCCACAACGCCGCCGGTGGCCACCTGTTGGCCGAACAGCGTGGTGGTATCACGAAAAAATGCAAACAGCGTGGAGAGCGAGAAGATCAGGCCGAACGAGGCCAGCAGTTTGTAGGAGCGTAGGCGGATTTCCTTGAAGCGGAACAGGGTATAGGCCATGTAGAGCAGGGCCAGCGGGATCAGGTAGGAAGCCAGACCGAAACCGCTGAAGAACAGGTCCGCCACCTGGGCGCCCAGGCGGCCGCCCAGATTGTGGACCCCCCCCTCGTTGGAGTAGCTGTTCCAGGAGACATCAGCGGTGTTATAGGTCAGAAAGGCCAGCAGGATAAAGGTGCCGACCGTCCCCAGAGCCATGCCTTGCAGCTCCTTGGTGAGTTTTTCTTTTTTTACGTCGTCAGCACTCATGGTTTCGGGAATCCTTGCATATTCAGCGTACAGGGGCTGGAAGTCTGGATAAACGTGGCTATATTACCCGTAATCGAAGGGGGGAGGCAAAGGAAAAATAGGGAGATATGACAGAATACGCTTAGAGGGATTGTATCTCATCCCCCGATTTAATCGCTCCGCCTTTGACTACCTTGGCGAAGATGCCTTCCTTGGGCATGACGCAGTCGCCGGCCTGGTAATAGATGGCACAACGGGTGTGGCACTCCTTGCCGATCTGGGTGACTTCCAGCAGAACGTCTCCAATCTGCAGGCGCGCACCGATCGGCAGGCTGACCAGGTTGATGCCACTGGTGGTGATGTTTTCGGCAAAATCGCCGGCGTTCACATCCAGTCCCATGGCGCGCATCTTGTCGATGCTTTCCTGTGCCAGCAGACTGACCTGGCGATGCCAGTCACCGGCATGGCCGTCACCAACGATGCCGTGGTTTTCTCGCAGTTCAACCGACGCAACCGGTTTCTTGCGTTCCCCTTTGTTTTCGCTGATACAGACCGCCAGAACTGTTGCCATCGCCCTTATCCCCCTACCTGTGACATGGTAAAATTTTTGTGTTCATAGCCGTCCTGCGAAATGCCGTGACGCTCCGGTTTGGTTGAGACAATAGCCTTCAGTGCCGTTGCCAGCCCATCGGGATCGGGCGGCCGCAGCCAGGGGACCAGATCAGTGCGCTCGTCGCTGAACAGGCACCCCTTGGCCTGGCCGGTGGAGGTCACCCGAATGCGGTTGCACTCGCTGCAGAAGTGACCGGACACCGCTGTAATAATGCCGATGCTCCCCTTGGCGCCGGGGATGCGGAAATCCCGTGACGGTCCGGCGTAGGGCCCTTTGTCGATGGTTTCCAGCGTGTGTTGGGCGGCGATACGCTCCAGGATTTCATTGCCGGAGATGCAGTATTTCTGCCACCCCTCTTCTTTGACGGCCGGCATATACTCGATGAAGCGGATCGAATTGCCCTTGGCCAGGGTCATGGCGGCAAAATCCAGGATTTCGCTGTCGTTGACACCGCGCATGATGACGCAATTAATTTTCGGAGGGGGGAAGCCGGCCTTCTCGGCGGCATCAAGCCCGGCCAGCACCGTCTTAAGATCACCGCCGCGGGTGATGCTGCTGAAGGTTTGGGGATTGAGTGAATCGAGGCTGACATTCAGGCGCTGCACCCCGGCCTTGTACAGATCAGCCGCCAGTTTTTCCAGCAGCAGCCCGTTGGTGGTCAGAGCCAGGTGCCGCAGTCCGGGAATGGCCGCCAGCTGTTCCATGAATTTCACGATACCGACCCGCACCAGCGGTTCGCCGCCGGTGATACGGATCTTTTCGATCCCCAGTTTCACGGCCGCTTCGGCGATCAGCAGCAATTCCTCATAACGCAGCACCAGGCCATGATCCTTCTTGGCAATCCCCTCAGCAGGCATGCAGTAGAAGCAGCGCATGTTGCAGCGATCAGTCACCGACAATCGCAGATAGTTTATGTTTCTCCCCAGGGAGTCCGTCAGTTGCATAATCGAACAAGCACCTCTCACCCGCTCACTATGTTCGCTCAAGCTCACAGAGTTCACAAAGGTTTACAAATAAACGGGTTTGGCTATCTCTCCGTGAGAAATCGTCTCTGATTTATTCAGTCTGCCCTTGGATTATTCGTTTTTCCACAAAATCCGCCACTTGTGCAGGGTTGTTCAAATCCAGCAACGGCACATCCAGCTCCAAAGGTTCATCGGAGGCCACCGCAATCAGGGTTGGGTCATGCTGCTCGCCGCGGCAGAGCAGGGTCGGGCTGCGTTCGGCCCGGTGTACCTCGATCTTGGGGAGGCCGCTTTTCTTGAAGCCTTCCGTCAGGATCAGATCCACATCGCTGAAGTAGGTGGCGATCAGCTCTTCGATAGGTGGTGACTCGCGATGCTTCTTGACTACGGCCAATTTTTCCGGTGAGGAAATCAGCATGGTGTCGGCGCCGGCCTGGGTCAAACGATGGCTGTCCTTGCCGGGGTGGTCGATCTCGAACTGGTGGGCATCGTGTTTGATGACGCCGATGCGGTAACCGCGCTGCTTGAGCACGGCAATGACTTTTTCCAGCAGGGTGGTTTTTCCGGTATTTGATTTGGCGACAAAAGAAACAGCTTTGGCAATCATGATGATAAGGTCTCCTTGGAAATAAACGATACCACAGTCTCCGGATTCAATACCACAATTTGCCGGTCTATGCCAGCGTGACAGTCGCCTTTTGAACTGCCCCAAGAGGCGCTGCGATACACTACAATAAATGGTATTGTAAATAGTACGATGACTTTGCTAGTATCAACCGCAATGAAATTTGAATTCAGGCGCATAATCGCAGGTGTACTTTTGTTCGCGGCAATCAACTCTCTCACAATGACGTTCAGCGAGAATGTGTTGTGTGCCGCCGAGCTACCAGGTGCGCATGAAACCGTGGACACGTGCAACGTTTCTGGTGATGGGCATCCGACCGATGACCGTTCGTGTCCGGAGTCATCTTCTCATCCAACGGATGATCATTTGTGTGTCAGTGATTGCAGCTGCCCGTGCAGCGCTCCGCTGCAAACAGCGATCATCACGTACGTCTATACTCAAACCTTCACCTTTCTTTTCCATGCAGAGCCAATTCACTTCATCCCTGAAGTGTATCTTTCACTCTTTGTTCCCCCCGATTCAGCACCGTCCGCCTAACTCAGTCTCTGTTTAACAATCTGTCTGCAACAGCATACCTTCGACCTGCGTCAGGAGCATTTGTCCGTGTGCGCAGTTGAAGCAATCCATGTTACCGGAGGAATCACCGTGGCATTATCAGCACAGGTGCGGGAAACGGTCGGCGTTTTGCTGGTATTGACACTCATGTGTCTACCGGCAATGGCCGCGCCTGTTCCTCGCAGCATCAATGAACTCTCAGACCTTGCAATGAAACACAGTGCCGAACTGAGCGCATATGAAAAAGAACAAGTCGCTAAAGAGGCTCTGGCCGTTCAGGCCGGCACCATCAGTAACCCTACCCTGGAACTGCAGGGAGCAACCGGGAGCATGTCCGGAAGTCCCGAAGAGCATTCTTTTGCAATTGGGATAAACCAGGAATTTCCACTGAATGGCACGCTTCGATTGCGGCATGAAGCCGGTCAGCACGAAGCAGAAGCTGCCCGGCAGCAGCGTAATGATGCCGCGCGACTGTTGCGCCAGGAAATTATTACGCTTGCCATGGATTTTCAACTGGCAACCAAACGAAGAGAGCTGGCCCTGGAGTTTGTGAAGCTCAATCGAGATCTGGTGACTATTGCAGAAGAGCGCTTCAAGGCTGGAGATATTCCTGAGCTGGATCTGAATCTCGCCAAAGTCGAACTCATCCGGGCCGATTCCAGCCTGCTCCAATCAGAATCAGAGTTGGCCCCCCTCAGAATCAAGATCAGTACACTAACCGGTTTGGCAGAACACGACATCGTGCTGGCAGATACTGCGGTCCATAAACCCATCCAACCGCTTGACGAACTGACGAAACAGGCCTTTGCAACGCGCCCCGATATGCGTGCGCTGTCACACGAACAAGAGAAGTCGGACACTGAGGTCCGTCTGGCAGAGGCAGAGGCGCTTCCCAGCCTGACAGCCGGGGTCTTTGCGCAATGGCAGCGCGGCACTACCGAGGTTGGCGGCATGTCGTCGGTCAATAGCGACACTCAACTGGGAATAAAGCTGTCCATGCCAATCCCGTTGTTTGATCGCAACCAAGGCGGAAAAGCAGCTGCCGTAGCACGTCAGGGTGCCTCAAGCTCCCGGAAACTGGCGCTGCAGCGAACAATATCTGCCGAAGTTGCCGGTGCCGTGTCCCGCCTGACATCGTCAGAAAAAATACTTGCCATGTACGAGCAGGGCATACTGCCCCAGTTGGCTGAAAACCTCAAACTCAGCAGAGAGGCGTATCAGATAGGTGAAATCGGGCTTCTGTCCGTTATTGATGAGCAGAAAAAGTATTTTGAAGTACATGACAATTATCTGGCAGCACAGCACAGCAGGCGTATGGCACTGCTTACGTTGGAAACAGTGGTCGGGATGGAATTTAGCGGAGGTGTGAAGTGACGAAAAAGGGAATTATTGCAGGGGTACTGGTTGTTGCAGCAGTGGGTGGTGGATTCTATTATCAGCAGACCAGGTTGGAAGGAAAGCTGTCCGAAGGTACCGAACACAAGGAAGCCGGCCATGCGGATGAAAAAGCCGGTGGACATGATGAGCATAAGGAAAAACAGGAAGGCCCTGAAGGTCACGAAGGCCATGATGAACATGGAGAAGCTGGCAGCGTCAAAATGGCAGTCGAAATCCAGAAGCAAAACGGTGTGGTTGTGGCTGCCGCCAAAAAGCAGCGCATGGCCGGAACGATCAGTGCCACGGGAAAAATCGAGGCAAACGCCGACCGGATTGCGCATGTCTCCCCGAGAATCCCTGGTAAAATTGTCAGCGTCAAAGCCTCACTCGGTGACGGTGTGGCAGCGGGACAATCGCTGGCAACACTGGATAGCGTTGAACTGGGAGAAGCCCTGAATCGCTACCATCAGTCGAAAACCAGACTGTCACTGGCTCAATCGAACATGGACCGCATCAAGACCCTGGTGGAGAAGAAAATCGCCGCACGAAAAGACATTCTTCAGGCGGAAACCGACTACAAAACGGCCCAATCAGAGATGCGCACGGATGAGGAACGGCTCAGCATGTATGGAGTTGCTTCAAACGACCTTAAAGGCGATAGCTATAAAAGGCCGCTCCTGCAAGTCCGTGCCCCCATTGGCGGAATAATAACGGAAAAGCACGCCATCGTTGGAGAACTTTCCGATCCCGGCAAGAGTCTCTACACAATCGCCGACCTTTCGTCGGTCTGGGTCCAGGTTGATATCAATGAAAAAGATCTGTCAAAAGTCCGGAAAGGACAATCGGCGGCTGTAGCGGTTGGCGCTTTTCCTGATCTGAAACTCAAAGGGCGGATTACCTACATCGCCGATCAGGTGGATCAGGCCACCCGTACCGTCAAGGCTCGCATTGAAGTTGCCAATCCGGGGCGGAAGTTAAAACCTGAAATGTTTGCGTCCGTTGAACTGGCACTCGCCTCCGGTGCCCCGCCTGTACTTGCGGTTCCGGAAGACTCCATCCAGGATCTTGACGGGAAAAAAGTGGTTTTTGTTGCTGAAAGTGCGACGGAATTTGCAGCGCGTCAAGTCCAGATTGGGCGAACGGCAAACGGTCTGGTCGAAATTGTCTCCGGTCTCAAAGACGGAGATAATTATGCCATTAAAGGGGCCTTCATTCTCAAATCGGAAGTTAAGAAGGGTGAGATGACGGATGAACACGGCCACGGCAAATGATGATTGCGCCCATCTTCAGGCCATTTCCGGCCGTACTTCAGTCGTCGTGTCCTCGACGTAGCGCTGCTGCGCCTGCGGCCCGATTCCATCAGTGCAACCAGAACTGACCTAAACCTGAACGCACTACCTACACGGAGATATTTATTATGTTAGAAAAACTAATAGCCTACACATTGCGGCAGAAAGGGATGGTTATATTCCTGGCGCTGCTGATACTAGTCTTTGGCACCTATTCATATCTCAAACTGCCGATAGATGCATTTCCCGATGTTACCAATATTCAGGTGGAGGTGATCAGCCATGCCGATGGACTGTCAGCAATAGAGATTGAGAGGAATGTCACCTATCCGATCGAAATGGCGATGCGCGGCCTGCCCGATATTGAGCAGATGCGTTCTGTAACCAAGTTCGGTCTCTCGATTATCACCATTGTCTTCAAGGATAATGTGGACATCTATTTTGCGCGCCAGCTGGTCTTTGAACGGTTGGCGGAGGCACGGGACAAGGTGCCCAAAGGTGTAGAGGTGGCCATGGGGCCGCTTGGCACCGCCATGGGAGAAATTTATCAGTACACCCTTGAAGGAAAAATGCCGGACGATCCGCAGCAGAAGATTGCCTGGCTGACCAACCTGAGAACCATTCAGGAGTGGATCGTAACGCCCCAGCTGAAAAGCGTTGCCGGGGTAAACGAGATCAACTCCTACGGTGGCTATTTCAAACAGTACCAGGTGATTGTGTCGCCTGAAAAACTGATGAAATATTCCGTAACGGTTGATGACGTCTATACCGCCATTGGCAGCAACAACGAAAATGTTGGCGGCAATCTCCTGGAACGCGGCACGGATCAATTCATCGTCCGTGGGGTCGGTCTCATAAAAAATATCAATGATATTGAAAATATCGTCCTGAAATCCCAAGGGGGCACTCCGACCTATGTACGTGACGTAGCCCAGGTCAAGATCGGTGAGGCTGTTCGCATGGGCGCCGCCATGAAAGACGGGAAAGACGAGTGTGTCGGCGGCATCGTCATGATGCTGCGTGGTGAAAACAGCCGGGACGTTGTTCGAAGAGTCGCGGCCAAGGTCAAGGAGATGAACGAGAACAACGTTCTTCCCGAAGGTCTCAAGATCGTTCCCTATTACGACCGCAGCGACATTGTCAAGGCGAGTGTCAGCACTGTTAACAAAGCGCTGATAGAAGGATCCATTCTGGTTTTGATCGTGCTGTACCTGCTGCTCAACAGTATCCGGGGCAGTATCGTCGTCCTGATCGCACTGCCTCTGTCTCTGATGGTCACCTTTATCGTGATGAAACTCGCCGGGATCACCGCCAACCTGATGTCCCTGGGCGGCCTGGCAATTTCAATCGGTATGATCATCGATACGACCATCATTCAGGTCGAGAACGTTCAACGGCATTTGAGCGAAGAGGGTGGCAAACACCCCAAATTATTTACCGTGTTAAAAGCGGTCATGGAGGTCAGAAAACCGAGTATCTTCGGAGAACTTATCATCGCCCTGACCTTTATCCCGATCCTCTCCCTGGGAGGGATCGAAGGAAAAATGTTCGGTCCGCTGGCCATCACCGTTGCCATTGCGCTGCTCTCGTCGCTGTTTCTCTCGGTGTTTGTCATTCCGGTACTCTGCATCATGTTCCTGAAACCGCACCCGGAAAAAGAGAGCTTCATCATGAAGCACGCAACCAGGCTGTATTTGCCTCTGCTCAATTATGCCATGAACACGAAGCGCGTGGTCTTGAGTGTAGCCGGAGTTCTGCTGGTCGCTTCGCTCTTCCTGGTAACCCGTCTGGGGACGGAATTTATCCCGGTTATGGATGAAGGCTCGTTTGATATGGATGTTTCCCTTCTCCCCGGTGTTTCCCTGTCCAAGGCAATGGAAGTGAACCAGTTGGCTGCGGCAAAGCTGATGCAGTTTCAAGAACTGGATACTATTGTCGGACGGACCGGGCAGACCGGCGTCGCCATGGATACCAGGGGCTCGGATAAAACCGGCTATGTTGGAATCTTCAAGCCCAAGAGCGAATGGAAGCGGGATATAACCAAGGAAGAAGTTACCAATGAGATGCGTAAGGCTATGGAGTCGGTGGCAGGAATTCAGGTCGGTTTCAGTCAGCCGATCCAATGCCGCATTGATGAACTGGTGGCCGGTACCCGGGCTCAGCTGATTCTCAAGCTGTTTGGTGAAGATATCGATGTGCTCAGGGAAAAATCGGCTGAAATTGCACGCGTCCTCTCGACGGTACGCGGGGGAACAGATCTGGCTGCGGAAAAGGTTTCGGGGCAGCCCTACCTGACCATCAATATCGACAGGGCGAAAATTGCACGCTATGGCCTGAATATCAGTGATGTGCAGAAAGTCATAGAAATAGCCGTTGCCGGAAAATCGGCCTCCAAGTTTTATGAGGAGAACCGCAGTTTCGACATCACAGTGCGCCTGCCGGAAGAAAATCGTAATTCCCTGGAGGCCATCAAGAACCTGATGGTCACCACCAAAACCGGCATCAACGTCCCGATGGAACAGCTGGCTGACGTACAGATGATCGAAGGGCCCGCCCAGATCAGCCGTCAGGACGGAAACAGAAGAATCGGCATCGAGATGAATATCACCGGCCGGGATATCGGTGGCTTTGTTGCCGAGGCGAAACAGAAAATCAAAGAGCAGGTCAAACTGCCGGCGGGCTATTACCTTACCTGGGGCGGACAGTTCGAGAACCAGCAGAGGGCCATGAAAAAACTGATGATCATCGGACCGGTGGCCATCGGTATGATCCTGCTTCTGTTGTATGTAACCTTCCGCTCGATCCGACTGGCACTGCTTGTCATCTCGAACCTGCCGTTTGCACTGATCGGCGGTGTGTTTGCCCTCTTCATCTCCGGGCAGTATCTGTCTGTGCCGGCGTCAGTGGGGTTTGTCGTCCTGTTTGGTGTTGCAGTGCTGAACGGGTTGGTTCTGGTGTCGCGTATCTCGCAGTTGCGGGATGAAGGGCTTGAACTTCAGGAGGCGATCAGAAAAGGAACCCTTGACCGCTTGCGACCGGTAATGATGACCGCATCCATCGCGATATTCAGCTTGATCCCGATGCTGATTGCAGGCGGAGCCGGTTCTGAAATCCAGAAACCGCTGGCGACCGTCGTTGTGGGCGGGTTGGTTACGTCAACCCTGCTGACGCTGTTGATTATCCCCTCGGTGTACGGGTGGTTTGAGAAGAGGGAAGCCGAAGCGGAGATGTAGAAACAACGGCACTCAATATAAGGGAGGCTCTATGAAAGAAATAAAGGCAATTATTCGCCCGGCAAAACTACTTGAAGTTACCGAAGAGCTGCATGAGATCGAGGGGCTGCCCGGCGTGACAATTTTTGAGATCAAGGGCTTTGGCAAAGGTAAAGCCAGGCATGCCGGTGACAAAGTTGTGTATGAGATGGTGGAGTTCATGCCACGCATTCAGCTGGAAGTCGTCGTAGCAGACGCCATGGTTGATCAGGTCGTCAACGTCATTCAAAAGCATGCCCACACCGGTAATACCGGAGATGGGAAAATATTCGTTTCGACGGTGGATGAGATTGTCAAAATACGGACAAATGAACGGGGCTTGGAAGCTGTTTAGAGAGCTGCTTGTAACGGGTATATAAACCTGGAAAATGCATTTGAAACACAGAGTCACAGAGAGCACGGAGTAAAATCTGAGAGTTATGTACCAATAGATGGTTTTTTGATTCACCCAAAAGGAGAATCTCGATTTTGCTTTTGAGTCCTTTAGTTCTCAGTGTTCTCTGTGCCTCTGTGTTCTTGGACAGATGTTTATGGGATAAATAAAACCGCCGTGCACCCAAATAAGGATGCACGGCGGTTTCTTTTCAGCAGCAGATGCCGGGCTGCAGCTTAGTCCATCTTGACCGGTACTTTGGCCTTGAGAACGAACTTGCCGCCTTTAACTGCCAGCAGTGCCAGAGGAGTCTTGATCGGCTCGCGGGTGGCGCGGATGGTGATTGTGCCGGAAACGCCTTTGAAGTCCTTGGTTTTTGCCAGAGCGTCCTTGAATACTTTTGGATCGGTGCTGTTGGCGCGCTTCATGGCGTCAGCCAGCATCAGGATGCCGTCGTAGCCCTGTGCGTCGAAGAGGCCCGGCTGTGCGCCGTTGAACTTCTTGCCGAAGGCTTCGATGAACTTGGCGGTTTCAGGGGTTGCCTGCTCAGGGGAGAAACCGAGAGCGGACATGGAGCCTTCAACGGCATCGCCGCCCAGCTTGATGAACTCAGGTGAGAAGAGGCCGTCGCCGCCAAACATGTTGGCTTTGAGACCCTGCTTGCGGGCTTCCTTCATGATCAGGGCGCCCTCGGTGTAGTAACCGGAGAAGAGGATGACATCCGGCTTCTTGGCTTTGATGTTGGTTACCTGGGCGCTGAAGTCCTTGTCGCCGTCCTTGATCTTCTCGTCGGCAACGATTTCGATGCCCTTGCCTTTTACGGCGTCACGGAAGGTCTGGGAGAGGCCGACGGAGTAGTCGTTGTTATCGGATGTGATAACGGCAACTTTCTTGTATTTCATCTCGTTGGCAAAGTAGTCGATGGAAGCAGGAATTGCTACGCTGTCCAGCAGTGTGTTACGGAAAATGTAATCGCCGATTTCAACAAGACCCGGTCCGGTTGCACCGGCAGACAGCAGAACAACGCCTGCCTTCTGTGCGATGGGGGCAACAACCTTGGAGATACCGGTGGTGGGGTCGCCCAGGATGGCAACAACGTTGTCGCGGCTGATCAGCTTCTGTGCTACGGCAGCGCCTTCCTGCTTGTCGCCGCGGTTGTCG